>NZ_JBIAJD010000003.1:790412-979855 GCF_042871765.1 Micromonospora sp. NPDC005553
TTTTACAGGTTTTCCCCACCCCCCGCCCCCGTGGTGGCCCCCCCCCCCGCCGCCCGCCCCGCGGGGGGGCCCCCCCCCCCCCCGGGCGGGGGGGGGGGGGGGCCCCCGCCCCCCCCCCACCCCCGTCCACCCGTTCGGGTCAGACCTTGGCCTTGCCCAGGATGCGGTTCACTGTTGTACCGCATACCGGACACTTGCCCTTGGCCATGTTCATTCCGGTCTTCGAGACCTCGACGTGCCCCTCGAAGTCCCGCTTCTCCTTGCACTTCACGCAGTAACCGTTGTAGGTCGTCTGGGCCTGGTCGGCCACGGTGCCCTCCTCGTCTCGTCCGCCGGTCATAACCGTCCCGGCGGGGTGCCCGGCGGCGGGCCACACGGGGCGCCGGCGCTGGGTCTCACTCCGCGGCCACCTTCGTGACCGCTGGTCCGCGGACCCTACCCAGGTCTGGGCAGTTCCATGTCAGCTGTGCATCGACACTGTGAGCAAGTCGACGTCGAGAGTGTGCATGGCGAAATAGGTCGGATAAGTCAGTTTGGCGGGGACACGCCGACCAAACCCTGACAGCCACCCGTGCGAGTACCTCCGAAGCGCATCCGGAGCGGTGATCACCTACGGTAGGAGATGTGCTGCGAACCGGCGCCGTCGACGTTCACCAAGGGTGACGAGATGGCGTGCTGGCGCTGCGGTCAAGAAATTTTCGGGACGCCTGGCGACCAATCACCATTTTCTGGGCGCGTGTCGGGTGGTTGACCCTTGCGGTCCCCTGGTCAGTGGGCATTAGCTTTCCTTCGTGACACGTAGTCGAGGCTGCGCGGCCCAGTGATGGCGGGGACGCGCAAGCCGGTCGTCGAGGTGCGACGCAGTCAGCGTCGACGACGCACGGTGTCCGCGTACCGTGACGGTGAGCGAGTGGTCGTCCTCATCCCCGACCAGTTCTCCCGCGCCGAGGAGAGCGAGTGGGTCGACCGGATGCTCGCCCGGCTCGCCGCCCGGGAGGGGCGCCTTGCCCGGTCCGACGACGAGTTGCTGGCCCGCGCCAACCGGCTCATCGATCTCTACCTCACCGGGTACGCCTCGAAGGCGGTGCCGGCCAGCGTCAGATGGGTCACCAACCAGAACGGTCGCTGGGGCTCCTGCACGCCGGCGGACCGCAGCATCCGCATCTCCCACCGCGTCCAGGAGATGCCCGATTGGGTGATCGACTACGTGTTGCTGCACGAGTTGGCGCACCTCATCGTGCCCAGCCACAACGCCCGGTTCTGGGCGCTTGTCGGTCGCTACCCGAAGTCGGAACGCGCCCGCGGCTACCTCGAAGGGGTCGCCGCCGTCTCCTCCTGCGCGCCGCTCCCCACCTGACCGCACACAGCCGCCCCGAAGATCCACTCGCGTTCCTGAATACCGCGCTGTGGGGAGCTCCGGGACACCGCGACTCCAGTGAAACCGAGTCGATCATGCCGTGGGTCCCGCTCAGCTACCTGGGTCGGGCGGGTCGGGTGGCTGTGTCAGGTGGGGCGCTAGGGTCGGGGGATGGCGCGACGGGTGGTGGTGGCGTTGCTCGGGCCGGTGCACTGGTCGCCGCCCGGCGTCGACCTGGCGCAGTGGCGAGCGGCGCTGGCAGAAGACGTCATCGACCTGTTCGCCACGCTCAACGAGGTGGAGGTCGCGGTCGCGGTGACCCCGGCCGACCGGGCCCTGGCCGATGCGCTGGTGTGGCCCGGAACGGCGGTGTACGAGGTGGCCGAGCCGACGCCGAACGCCGTCTTCGCCGCGCTGGAGGGGTACGACCAGGCGGCCGTGCTGGTCAGTGACGTGCCCGACCTGCCCGCCCTGACCGTCGGCAAGCTGCTTCGCCCGCTCACCAGCCGGCCGGTCGCTGTGGCTCCGGTCGAGGGCGGTGGCCCGGGTCTGCTCGGGGTCGCGGTACGACTACCCGCGCCCGACTGGCTGCCGACGCTGGAGTTGGACACGGCGACGCCGGCTGAGGCGCGCGCCAACGCCCCGCGCCCGGGTGACGTGGCGGTCACCACCGGCTGGCGACGACTGCGCGGCCCGGCTGACCTGGCCACGCTCGACCCGGCCTTCGAGGGTTGGGAAGCGACCCGCGCCCTGCTGTCCGGGGCGGGCCGACCCACCTGAACCTCTCCGGGGCAGGCTGACCCACCTGAACCGTCGGCACCGCCGAACATGCTGCGGGTGCCCGCTGTGGATCTGCGGGCACCCGCGGCGCAGGCCGTCGACGGGCGGGGGTCAGGACCTGGCGTCGCCCTCGCCGTCGGTCTCGTCGGACGGACCGGGCCGCCCCGACTGATCCGACTGGCCGGGGGCCTTCTCCTCCACCCCGCCGGGGGCGGTGAAGTCGAAGCTGTCCAGCTCGCTGAGATCCATGTCGTTCATCGCGAAGGCGACCGGATCGGCGAAGTCGTCGTCCGACGGGAGCAGGTCCGGGTGGCCCCAGACGGCATCGCGGCCCTCGATGCCACGGTGCTCGGTGAGCGCGGCCCAGAGCGCCGCGGCCTCCCGCAGTCGGCGGGGCCGCAGTTCCAGACCGACCAGCGCGGCGAAGGTCTGCTCGGCGGGACCGCCGGCGGCCCGGCGACGGCGGAACGCCTCGCCCAGCCGGACGACGTTCGGCAGCCGGTCGCTGGCGGCGCTGTCGACGACGTGGCACACCCAGCCCTCGACCAGGGCGAGTGCGGTCTCCAGGCGGGCCAGTGAGGCCTTCTGCGCCGGGGTGTCCTCCGGGGTGAAGATGCCCTCCAGGGCGATCGCCTGCATCGACTCGGGGTCGGTCGGATCGACCCGACCCATCGCCTCCTCGATCGCCTCCCGGTTGACCCGGATGCCCGAGGCGTACATCTCGACAGCGCTGAGCACATGCCCACGCAGCCACGGGACGTGCTGGAACAGCCGCTGGTGGGCGGCCTCGCGCAGCGCCACGTAGAGGCGGACCTCGTCCTCGGGCAGCTCCAGGCCCTCGCCGTACGCCCGGATGTTGGCCGGAATCAGCGCGGCCGTGCCGGCCGGGCCGAGCGGCAGCCCGATGTCGCCGGCGGAGAGCACCTCCGCGGCGAGCGAGCCGAGGGCCTGGCCCAGCTGACCGCCGAAGAGCGCGCCACCGAGGGAGGCCACCATCGACTGCATCGGGCCGAGCTGGGCGCGCGCCTCCGGTGGCACCAGGTCGCCCATCGCGCCGACCATCCGGCTGGCGACGGGGTCGCACAGCTTGCGCCACACGTCCAGCGTCTTGAAGATCCACTCGTTGCGGTTCCACGCAACGGGGTTCTGGATGCCGCTGGGCCACGCCGAGGCGGGCTCCAACCACAGGTCGGCGAGGCGTAGCGCCTCCTCGACCGCGTTGCGCTCGTACATCGACACCGCCGGGTCACCGGCGGCCGCGAGCTGACTGGCTGCTACCTGCCGGGCCAGGTCCCAGTTGACCGGCCCGCTGCCCGGCGCGGAGAGCAGGTGCTGCAACTGCGACATGAACTGCTGCATCTGCGCGGGATCGTTGGGGTCTGGTGGTTGCCCACCCGGGAGCGCGAAACCGAACGGAATATCAGGCACGACATCTACGGTACGCGGACCGCGCCCCAGGTAGCCGTCGCTGGCGTTGCGCTGAGGGCGAAGTCGCGTGGCGCATCCGGCGGGCGGGCCGCAACCGGTCGGTACGCTCTGCGGCATGAGACGTCGTGGCCTGACGGTCCTGCTCGGTGCCCTGTTCACCGCCCTGCTGAGCATGGGGGTGCTCCGGGTGCCGATTCCGTACGTGGTGCTGGGCCCGGGGCCGACCGTCAACACCCTCGGTACGACCGACGGCAAGGAGGTCATCCAGGTCACCGGTCGGGAGACCTCGACCTCGGCCGGCCAGTTGCGGCTCACCACGGTGGGGGTGCAACCCTCCGTGCGGTTGCGGGGGGCCATCGCGGGCTGGTTCTCCGACGACGAGGCGGTGGTGCCGCGTGAGCTGGTCTACCCGCCGGGGGAGTCGACGGAGCAGGTCGAGCAGCGCAACGCCGAGGACTTCAAGGCGTCGCAGACCAGTGCGGAGACCGCAGCGCTGCGGGAGCTGGGCTTTCCGGTGCAGGTAGTGATCAAGACGGTGGCCGGGGACGGCCCTGCGGCCGGCGCGCTGAAGGTCGGCGATCTGATCACCTCGGTCGACGGCCAGCCGGTGCCGGTGGCGGCGAAGGTCACCGAGCTGGTCCGGGCCAAGCCGGCGGGCACGGCGTTGACCATCGGCTACACCCGTGACGGCACGCCGGCCACCGCGACGGTGACCAGTCAGGAGCAGGACGGCCGACCGCGGATCGGTGTCGAGATCGATCAGCAGCAGCCGCACCCGTTCACGCTCGGCATCGACCTGGGGGACATCGGTGGGCCGAGCGCCGGTCTGATGTTCGCCCTGGGGATCGTGGACAAGTTGACCCCGGCCGATCTCACCGGCGGTAAGATCATCGCCGGCACCGGCACCATCGACGACGAGGGCGCCGTCGGGCCGATCGGTGGGATCGCCCAGAAGCTGGTCGGTGCCAAGCGCGCCGGGGCGAAGGTCTTCCTGGTGCCGGCGGACAACTGCGCGGAGGCGGTCCGCAATCCGCAGCCCGATCTGCCGCTGTTGCGGGTGGGCTCGTTGGACGAGGCGATGACCGCTCTGGAGACGTTGCGCGCGGGCGGTCAGCCGACGCGTTGCTGACCGGTGTGACCGTGCCCCGACACGCTCAGGAACACCCCGTACTCTGGGTGCCTGGTCGGAGCCGATCATATCGAGCGTGCGGAGCCAACAGTGGTCATGCGTAGCAGCAGCCCCCTCCCGAGGATGAGCCGGCGCGGGCGCGTCACCATCGCTGTCCTGGTCGGGGTGTTCGTGCTCTTCACCCTGCTCGGCTGGGGTGTCCAGGCGTGGACCGACTGGCTCTGGTTCGACGAGGTCCGCTACACCGAGGTCTTCACCGGCGTCCTGCTCACCCGGCTGGTGCTCTTCCTCGCCATCGGCCTCGGCATGGCGGTGATCGTCGGTGGCAACCTGTGGCTGGCCTACCGGTTGCGCCCGCGACTGCGTCCGCACTCGGTCGAGCAGGCGACCCTCGAGCGCTACCGGATGCTGCTCAGCCCGCGTCTCGGCACCTGGATCTCGCTGACCGCCGCGGTGGTCGGGCTCTTCGCCGGTCTCTCCGCGCAGAACCGGTGGAACCAGTGGCTGCTGTTCCGCAACGGCGGTGACTTCGGCATCAAGGACCCGGAGTTCGGGGTCGACATCGGCTTCTACGTCTTCCAACTGCCGTTCTGGCGCTACCTGCTCGGGGTCGCCTTCACCGCTGTGGTGCTGGCCGTGATCGGCGCGCTGGCGGTGCACTACCTCTTCGGCGGGGTCCGCCTGCAGGGCGTCGGCGACCGGATGAGCAACGCGGCCCGCGCGCACCTGAGCACGCTGGTCGCGGTCTTCGTGCTGTTGAAGGCGGTCGCGTACGTGTTGGACCGGCGGGCCATGCTGCTGGAGTACAACGAGGGCGCCAAGTTGTACGGCGCCGGCTACGCCGACGTCAACGCGTTGCTGCCGGCGAAGGAGATCCTCGCCTACATCTCGATCGTGGTGGCCATCGCGATCCTCGTGTTCTCCAACGCCTGGATGCGGAACCTGGTCTGGCCGGGGATCTCGCTGGCGCTGCTCGGCGTGTCCGCGGTGGCCATCGGCGGCATCTACCCCTGGGCGGTGCAGACCTTCGAGGTCAAGCCGAGCGCCAAGGACAAGGAAGCGCCTTACATCCAGCGCAGCATCGACGCGACGCGCGCGGCGTTCGGGTTGGGGGCCACCGAGACGACCCCGTACGCGGCGAACAACCTCACCCCACCGGCGAACCTGGCCACCGACACCTCGGTGGTGTCGAACGTGCGGCTGCTCGACCCGCAGTTGGTCAGCGAGACGTACACCCAGCTCCAGCAGGTGCGTGGCTTCTACGACTTCGGCCCGAAGCTGGACATCGACAGGTACGGGGTGAACGGGAAGGTCTCCGACTACGTGGTCGGCGTCCGGGAGATCAACTACGGCGAGCTGACCGACCAGCAGAACACCTGGATCAACCGGCACACCGTCTACACCCACGGGTACGGGCTGGTGGCCGCCCCGGCCAACCAGGTGGTCTGCGGCGGGCAGCCGTTCTTCGTCTCCGGGTTCCTCGGCGAGAAGACCCAGGAGGCGTGCTCCTCGCAGACCGAGCAGATTCCGGCCAAGCAGCCGCGCATCTACTACGGCGAGCGGATGGCGGCCGACGACTACGCCATCGTCGGGCAGTCCGACCCGAGCAAGAAGGCCGAGTTCGACAGGCCGGTCGGTGAGGGCGGCGGCGAGTCCTACACCTACACCGGTGAGGGCGGTGTGGAGATCGGCTCCTTCACCCGGCGACTGCTGTACGCCATCAAGGAGCAGGAGTCGAACTTCCTGCTCTCCGAGGCGGTGAACAAGGACTCCAAGCTGCTCTACGTACGCAACCCGCGCGACCGGGTGGAGAAGGTCGCGCCGTTCCTCACCCTGGACGGCGACCCGTACCCGGCAGTGGTCGACGGTCGGGTGCAGTGGATCGTGGACGGCTACACCACGGCGGCCTCCTATCCGTACGCGGAGAAGGTCAACCTGCAGACCGAGACCACCGACGAGTTGACCAACCGGGGCACCTTCCAGCTGGCCCGCGAAGACGTCAACTACATGCGCAACTCGGTCAAGGCCACAGTCGACGCGTACGACGGCACCGTGAAGCTCTACGAGTACGACGACACCGACCCGGTGCTCAAGGCGTGGAACAAGGCTTTCGGTGGTGACCTGGTGCTGCCGAAGGCCGAGATCCCGGTCGAGCTGACCGAGCACCTGCGCTACCCGGCGGACATGTTCAAGGTGCAGCGCAACCTGCTCACCAAGTTCCACGTGACCAACCCGGGTGACTTCTACTCGGCGCAGGACTTCTGGCAGGTGCCCAACGTGCCGGACGCCCCGGACAGCGGCCAGAAGCAGCCTCCGTACTACCTGTTCACCCAGTTCCCGGGGCAGGAGAGCCCGCGGTTCCAGCTCACCTCGGCGGTCACCCCGAACGGCCGGCAGAACCTCGCCGCACTGATCTCCGGGTCGTACGTCGACGGGAAGCCCCGGTTGGAGGTGCTGGAGTTGCCGGATCAGACCCGGATCTCCGGCCCGGTGCAGGTGCACCAGCAGATGACCAACAACGCGAACATCCGTCAGCAGCTCAACCTGCTCTCCAGCAACCAGGCGCAGGTGCAGTACGGCAACCTGCTCTCGTTGCCCTTCGCCGACGGGATGCTCTACGTCGAGCCGGTCTACGTGAAGAGCAACCAGCAGGACGCGTACCCGCTGTTGCAGAAGGTGCTGCTCTCGTACGGTGACGGCGGCTCCTTCGTGGCTCTCGCCGACAACATCAACGACGGCATCAAGCAGTTGGTCGAGCAGGGCAAGAAGGCTGGGCAGGGCACGTCGCCGCCACCGACGACCGGGGGCAACCCGACGACCCCGACTCCGACGCCTTCGGGGACGGCGGCGCCATCGCCGACTCCGAGCGCCGGCACCCCACCGCCTACCGGTGACCTGGCTGCCGCTGCGGACCGGGTGCAGACCGCGATCACCGAGGTCCGGGCCGCGCAGACGTCGGGCGACTTCGAGCGGTACGGGCGTGCGCTGAAGGCCCTCGACGAGGCGCTCACCGCGTTCCAGCAGGCGCAGCAGGCCGCTGGTGCGCCGGGTGCCAGCCCGAGTGCTGGAGGCTGACCCGCCACCGCACGAGTTCCTCCCCGAGCCCCCGTCCCTCGGACCGCATCAGGTCCGAGGGGCGGGGGCTCGGCCGTTGGCCTGATCTGTGCGTATCTGTCACGTCACCGACAGCACCGCCCAGGCCCGCAACCTGCGGTGCCGGTCCGCCGTCCTCACTGCAACGGGGTGGGGACGAGGGGGATCAGTCGTGCGGGACGCGCAGAGCTTCGATGACTTCTACCGCAGCACCGCCCGCCGGACGCTGCGGTACGGCTACGCGGTCGCTGGCGACCACGGTGAGGCGCAGGACCTGGTGCAGGAGGCGTACACCCGGGCCTGGCGGCAGTGGGGGCGACTGTCGTCGCATCCAGCACCGGAGGCGTGGCTGCGGCTCGTGGTGGCCAGGCTGGCGACCGACCGCTGGCGGCGCCTGCACCGTCGGCGGGTGGTGCTGAGTCGTAGCGGACCGCCGGCGGTCACACCTCCACCCAGCGAGGACGGGGTGCTCCTGGTCCGAGCGCTCCGGCAGTTGCCCGCCACGCACCGGCAGGCACTGGCCCTGCACTACCTCTTCGACATGTCCGTCGAGGAGATCGCCCGGGAAACCGACGTGCCGGTGGGCACCGTGAAGTCCTGGCTGTCCCGGGGCCGGTCCCGGCTGGCCGCGCTGCTGCCCGACCTCAGCGTCGTGGAGTTGGAGGCGAACGATGTCAGCTGAACTCTCTGACCTGTACCGGTCGCTCGGCACCGTCGCGGACGGGCACGAGCTGACCCGCCCCGAGTCGCTTCGGCGGTTCGCCGACCGGCGGGCCCGAGCACGGGTAGCCGGTTCGACGCTCGCGGTGGCGCTGCTCGTGGGCGGGGTTGTCGTCGGTGGCCGACTGGCGTACCCGGCGGACGGTTCCGCACCGCCGCCCGCCGACATCCCTGGCCCGTCGCCGACCGGGGCGACGGCGACCTCCCTGCCGTCACCCACGCCCACTCCCTCGGCACCGCTACCGTCGCGGACCACAGCGAGCGGTACGCCGTCGCAGCCGGTCACCACCGGACCGGCGGCACCTCGGCCGCCCACCTCGATCCCGGACCGCGCCTTTTTCCTGCTGGCGGCCCCGAACCGGACCGGACTGGAATCCTCGGGGGAGGGTCCGGCACTGCCGACGCTGTGCGGTGTGCGCCTGCCCAGCGACTCGGCCATGGTCCAACGCCGTGGTCGCTACCTGGCCTACAAGATGCCGGAGACGCCGACTGGGCACGTGCCGGACGGTAGTTACCGGCACACCATCACCATCTACCGGGCAGGTCGCGCCGACGACGCGTTGCGGGAGCTGCGGCAGGCGGTGCACGGCTGCCCCGACCAGAAGCTGCCCGACGACAACAGGACGTGGCGACAGCGGCTGCTGGCCTCGGGGGCGTACGGGGACGGGTCGGTGCTGTTCGAGATGCGGGCTCCGATGCCGGACGGGATGGGTGAGCCGGGTACGGAGGAGGTTCGGCTGGTCCGGGCGGTCCGGGTCGGCGACGTGGTGACGGTGCTCTGGGAGCAGGGTTGGGAGCACACGGTCGCCGTTCGGTCCCAGGTCGATGTTGACAGTCGACGGGCGGTCGCGGCGATCGAGAACTGGCTCGACTGACAACGCCCAGGTCAGAGCTGTCTGTGTCGGCGGTATCGGAGTCGCTTTGCGGTGTCCCGGGTTGGTGCGCTACGGTTAGTGAACCGACGCGGGGTGGAGCAGCTCGGTAGCTCGCTGGGCTCATAACCCAGAGGTCGCAGGTTCAAATCCTGTCCCCGCTACGAGAGAAACACCAGTTCGAAGCCCGTCTCCGGTTCACCGGAGACGGGCTTTCGACATCCCGGGGTGCCGGCAACAGCGGATGGCGACCCCACTGATCATCGCCCGGAACGGGTGAGTTAGTCTTAACAAGTCGACGCGGGGTGGAGCAGCTCGGTAGCTCGCTGGGCTCATAACCCAGAGGTCGCAGGTTCAAATCCTGTCCCCGCTACCACTGAAAGTGATACAAGTCCGGCCCCCACAGTGTGGGGGCCGGACTTGTTTGGTGCCGCTGTCAGAAGCGAGGGCCCCGCAGGGGCCGGTACCTCGTCGGCACCGACCCCCGGCGGGTTCTACCGCAGGCCGAAGGCTCGGGTGACGCTCTGGGTGACGCCGCCACCGTTGCGCTGCTTGGCGGTGACCCGGATAGACACGAAGTCGGCCCGGGGCGGCGCGTTCAACGACGCCTGCCAGGTCCCCTTCTTCTCCCGCAGGTCCTGCCGCTGCCAGGTCACTCCGTCGTCGTAGGAGATTTCCAACTCAAGTGACGACACGGCATCCCGAGCCTTGGTGCTGCCCACCACCACTGGCGTGATCGAGAAGTCGGTTCGGCGCTTCGTCCGACCCGCGAAGTCCACGTCCGTCCCGTAGTCCAGCTGGACCAACGGGATGGCCTGCACCTCGGTGGTGCCGCCGGAGATGAAGCTCCACTCGGTGTTCGTGGCGGTCGAGTACGGGCTGAACTCGGGCTTGCCCTTGGTCTCGACGACCAGTCGGTACGGCAGCTTCTCCGGCGACAGCTCACCCGCGCCGATCTCCGGCCAGCCGTCGAACTGGGTCAGCTGCTTGTCGCCCTGATAGAACGTGGCGATCTGCGACATGCTGGCCCCGCCGCTGTGGGCGGCGCCCGCGTCGCCGAAGCCCTGGATGTAGGCGCTCATGGCGGTCTCACCACGGAACGGGATCTCGGTGCTGAGCATCCGTGGCCGGGTGATGGGCCCGAACCAGCGGTCCTTCTGGACACTGCCCGGCCGGTAGGCGATGGCCTCCGTGTTGGACCGCGCCCAGTCGGCGACGTCGGCGTACTGCATCCACTTGATGCCGCCACCCGCGGAGACCCAGTCGGTACGCGGCCCCGGCGCGACCGGCTCGAACGGGAACGGCCGTGCCGCCGCGTACTCGTACGGCGGGAAGTCCATCCGGGTCTCGCTGGACTGCTTCCCCGGCGGCGGGGAGAAGGTGAGATCGATCCGGGCGAGGTTGCGCGGGTCGGTCCTGGCGGACGGGTCCTTCGGCACCCCGCCCCTGTGGTAGTCCACAAGGTCGTACAGGTACTTCGCCCGGGGGTGGGCGACCACTACCAGTCGGACCGGGTTGCGGCCGGCGGCGGTGATCTTCTGGATCAACGCCTCGCCCTCGTCCATTGTCACCGAGGCCACCGGGATCGGTCCGGTCGTCACGGCGTCGGAGTTGCCGTACCACCCGCTCCGGCGACCCGCGCGGTCGTTGACCACGACGAGCATCGTCGCGCCGGCGGTGTGCGCCGCCGCTGCCTGGTCCGTGGGGGTCACCGATTCGTTGCCGCGGACCACCACGGCCTTGCCGCGGGCGGCCAGGCCGGCGTAGTCGGCGGTGCCGCCGGCACCCGCGAAGACGGCGTCCAGGCGCGAGGTGCCGTCGGGCAGGGGCGGGGAACCGGGCTGGGCGAGCGGGTCGCTGAGCTGCCGGCCCTGGTAGCTGATCGCCAGTGGCGTCTGCTCGGCGCGGATCCGGGTGGTGAAGACGAAGCTGCCCTTGCGCACCTTGTCCCTGGTCGGCAGGGCCCACAGGCTGTCGTAGGCGGCACCCGGCCAGAACGTCTCGCGCAGGGCGCTCCAGTCGGTGGGCGTCGGCTCGCTCGAGGTGAAGGAGCGGTAGACATCGATTCGACTGTTGACGACGGCGGTCGGCTGGGGCGTCGCCACCTTCACCTGGCGGGCCTGCGCGGCGTCGAGTTCCACTACCCGGTTGGTCGTCAGGTCGACCTCGGGAGCGGTCAGCATCGCGAGCCCGAGAGAGCGGGGCCCGTGCAGACCCTCCACGTCCGCCGCCGCGACGACGGTGTAGGAGCCGGGCGCCAGGCGGGCGGTGAGCTTTCCGTCCGGCACCCACATGAAGGCGGAGCCGGTCTCGGCGTTGACGACCTCGACCTCGCCGCTCATGGGCTGGCCAGCGCGGTCCTTCAGGTGGATGGTGAGGTCGTACTTCTTGGACTCGACGGCGACCCCGACGGCCGTGTGCACCTCGCCGGCGGCGAAGCGGGCGGTGACCTGGGCGGAGTACCTGCCGGGGGAGAGGCCGGCCGGGGCCACCACGACGTCGACAGTCGCGCTGGCCCGAGCGGGCACCGTGACGCGGTCGGCGGTTGCCGTGAACGTCTGCGCGGGGGCGGTGCCGTGATCGACGGAGAGCTCCAACGCGATCGGGCTGTCCGTCGTGTTGGTGTAGGTGATCGTCCGCTTGATCGGCTGTGGCGCGCTGCCCCAACCGACGAGTCCGGCGTCCACCGACCCGGACGCGACGATCTGGTCCTGGTGGTAGGCGGCAGCGACGTTCAACCGACCGCTACCGGCCTGGTAGGCGTCGTAGTCGGGCGTGCGGACGCTGGTGCCCATCAGCGCGTCCTTGAGCTGCCGCGCGCTCCAGGTCGGGTGCTTCTGCACCAGCAGGGCGGCCGCCCCGGCGACGTGCGGCGCTGCCATCGAGGTGCCACTGTCGGTGTAGTAGTAGCCCTCGCCCCAGGGGATGTGCTGCGAGCGTGCCGCCAGCACGTCCACCCCGGGTGCGGTCATGTCGGGCTTGAGGGCCTCGTCGTTCATCCGGGGCCCGACGCTGGAGAAGCCCGCCAGGTGGTCGGAGGTGTCCACCGCGCCGATGGTCAGCGCGGCGTCCGCGGTGCCTGGCGCACCGAGGGTGTACGGGTCTGGCCCGCTGTTGCCGGCGGCCACGACGAAGAGCGCACCCGTCTCGGCGGTCAGCTGGTTGACGGCCTGGCTCAGCGGGTCGTCCTGGGTGTGCCAGGCGCTCACGCCGAGGCTCATGTTGATCACTTTGGCGTGCTCGGCCCGCGCCGCCCACTCCATGCCCGCGATGATCCCCGAGATGGACCCGCTGCCGTACTCGTCGAGGACCTTGCCGATCACCAGGTCGGCGTCGGGGGCCACGCCCCGTTCCTTGCCGCCGGAGGCGGCGCCCGTCCCGGCGACGGTGGACGCGGTGTGGGTGCCGTGCCCGTTCCGGTCGATCACGTCCTGGCCGGCGATGAAGCTTCGGGAGGCCACCACCTGGTCGGCGAGATCCGGGTGGGTGGTGTCCACTCCGCTGTCCAGGACGGCGACCCGGACGCCGCTGCCGGTGCCACCCGCGGCCCACGCCGCGGGCGCGCCGATCTGGGCGGTGGTGTCGGCCAGGGTGGCCTTCGCCTTGCCGTCGAGCCACACCTTGTCGACGCCGGCCGCGAAGGAGGGCGCCGGGGTGGCAGCGCTGCGGCCGGTCGGCGACTGTCCACTGGTGAGGGCCGACCAGAAGTCCGCCGCCTGCGATCGGCGGGTGCGGATCGCCTCACCACGGACGGAGGGCAGCTCCAGCGTGGTCTGCGCGCCCGGCAGCGTGGTGCCGGTCCTGAGCTTCGCCGCACCCGTCGTGCGAGTGACGATCAGGGGAAGGTCGGCGGTCCGCGCGTCGTCGTAGCCCTGGGCGATGAGCTGGGTGACGTCGAACAGCTGCTTGTCGAGTCGACCGGTGGCGAGGTACGGCAACGCCTCGTCCGGGTACACGTAGGTGTCCCGGCCCTCAGTGGAGATGCGTACGGAGCCGGTGGCGCCCGGGGCGCGCTTGACGTCCACCGATTCGGTTGCGCCGTGGACCCCCGGGGTCACCGTCACCCGGTCGCCGGTGATCAGAGTGACCGTGACGGGGGTGCGGTCCGCGTCGCCGCTCGGAGCGGGTCTCGTCGGCGGCGGTGGGGGTGGTGGGGCGCCGTGCGCCGCCGTGGGGGTGAGGAGAGCGGCGACGACTGTGACGCCGACCGCTGCCGCCGCAGATCTTCGGGTGCGAGAGATCCGCGCACTGCCTAAAGAGGTGAGCATGAGGCGAATCCGATCACCTCGAGAGATTCATGTAAAGATCATCATCTTTGCCGGGACGTTGCGAGCGCGTTGCGCACCAGCCGGGGAGCTTCCGCACCATCCGGTCCCATGATTCGGCGTGGACCGACGTGCCGAGGTTGCGCCCTTCGGCGAGGATGGGCACATGTCTTCATTCGGTAAGTGGTGGGGCCGCCTGAGCGCGGTCTTCGGTGCGGTCGTACTGGCGGTCTTCGTGCCGGTCGCAGCCTGGGCGTCGACGGGCACTGGCGAACTCGTGGTGGAGGCCGCCCGGCGGCGAGGCCGCAGTGGCTTCGGGGTGCTCCCGCTGCTCTGCTGCCTGGTGGTGGTCGCGATCGTCGTGTTCCTGGTGTTGCGTCTGATGCGCAACCGCCGGGGTGGCCCGCCGCGCTGACCGCGCTCGCTGCGCTGGCCGCGCCTGCGACGCCGGAGGGTCACCAGCGGCCGGTTCCGGTCTGGCCGCTGGTGCTCACCGCCGCCAGGGCCGCGATGGCCTGGGACAGGAAACGCGCGGTGGCCTCGCGGGTGCCGTCACGCTTGACGCGGATCCGCTCGGCGGCGGCGACCAGCAGGGTGCGCACCTTGGCGTGCCCCTGGGGTGGCGGCGCCGGCGCCGGCCCGAGCAGGTCGGCGATGCTGGCACCGAACTCGGCGGCACGTCGCTGGGCCGGGTCGGTGATGCTGCCCTCGGCGTAGCGGCGGACCTGGGCACTGGCATTCAGCCCACGTTCGTGGCCGAGAACGGCGCCGACCTCACCATTGGTGGTCAGAAAGTTGATCACGTCGGCGACCGTGTCCGGGTGGCGGGTGCCCCGGAACCCCGCCCAGTACATCGACGCCCGCGCCCACTGAGCCCCCGGCGGGCCGGGGAAGCCGACGATGCCCAACTCGGACTCGGTGAGTCGTTGCAGCTCCGGTAGCTGGTGCGACCAGGCGAAGGACGCCGCCGTCGCCCCGCTCACCACCAGTTGCCGGGCCGGCTCGCCGCTGTCGGCCTGCTCGACCAGGGCCGCACTCGGCGTGGCTCGGCTCCGACGGGCCCGCTGCCACAACTCGAACCACGCGATCAGCTCGTCCGCGCCGAAGCCGAGCTGGTTGCCCCGGTAGAACTCGCCGCCCTGCGACCGCAACCAGAGCCAGAGTGCCCGGTAGTCGCCCGAACCGTCCATCGTGCCGGCCACCCGGCGGTCGCTGGCCTCGGTGACCTGCGTGGCCCAGGAGATGTAGTCGGGCCAGGTCATCCCGGCGCGGGGCTCCGGCATCTCCAGCTCCCGCAGCAGGTCCCGGTTGAACACCACCACGGCATGGGTCTGCCCGGCGGCCACCGCCATCGTCCGCCCCTCCACCGTGCCGTAGCGGATCAGACCCTCCGGCAGGCCCCGAAGATCAAGGCGGTGGTCGGTGAGGTCGAGAATGACCTGACGCTGGGTGTACTCGGTCAGCATGGCGTCGTCGATCTGGATCAGGTCCGGTACGTTCCCGCCGCCCGCCTGGGTGGCCAGCCGGTCGTAGTAGCCGTCGGCGCCCTGCCAGGTGACCCGGAAGGTGACCCGGGGGTTGCGATCCGAGTAGAGCCGCAGCGCCTTCTCGGTGAGCTCGGCCCGTTTGGTGCCACCCCACCAGAAGACCGACAGCTCGACGGGCCCGTCCTGGGTCGAGGTGGCGGCGTCGTCACTGCACCCCGCCAGCCCACCGGACGCGAGCAGAGGTGCGCCGAGCAGCGCGCTGAGCAGTCGGCGCCGACCCGGGTCCGCGCCGAGGCGGTCGAGCGAGGGGCGAACAACGGGCACGGGGCTCTCCTGGACCTACGGGGGTGGCGGTCGGACCATTCACGCAGGCAGCACACGAAGGTGTCAACGTCCGTCCGGTCACCCTCGGCCGGGTGGTCGAATCAGGCCCCGCGATCTCGCGTGGTGTACTAGGGCGCGTGGAACTTCTGCACTCGGGCAAGGTCCGGGACGTCTACGCCGACGGCGACGACCTGATCCTGGTGGCCTCGGATCGCATCTCGATCTACGACGTGGCGCTGCCGACGCCGATCCCGGACAAGGGTCGTCTGCTCACCGCGCTCTCGCTCTGGTGGTTCGAGCAGCTCGCCGACCTCGTGCCGAACCACGTCATCTCGGCCACCGACGTGCCCGCCGAGTTCGCCGGGCGGGCCATCCGCTGCCAGCGGCTGGACATGCTCCCGGTCGAATGCGTCGCCCGCGGTTACCTGACCGGCGGCGGCCTGCGGGAGTACGAGAAGACCGGCGCGGTCTCCGGCGTGGAGCTGCCGCGAGGGCTCGGCGAAGCGTCGATCCTGCCCGAGCCGATCTTCACGCCGTCGAGCAAAGCCCCGGCCGGCGAGCACGACGAGCCCATCACGTACGACGACGTGGTGGACAAGGTGGGTCAGGCCACCGCCGAGCGGCTCCGGCAGATCACGATCGACATCTACCGGCGCGGCGCCGAGCTGGCCGCCGACCGGGGCATCCTGGTCGCCGATACCAAGATTGAGCTGGGTTGGGCGCCGGGCGGCACCCTGGTCCTCGCCGACGAACTGCTCACCTCCGACTCGTCGCGGTTCTGGCCGGCCGAGTCGTACCAGCCGGGCCGGGTGCAGTTCTCCTACGACAAGCAGTACGTGCGGGACTGGGCCACCGGCAGCGGCTGGAACAAGCAGGCCCCCGCCCCGGACATGCCGGCCGAGGTGGTCGAGGCGACCCGGGCCCGCTACATCGACGTCTACGAGAAGCTCACCGGCAACCGCTGGGAGTGACCGGCTCACTCCACCCAGTCGAGGGTGCGCTGCACTGCCTTGCGCCACTGGCGCAGCTCTTTCTCGCGCAGGTCCGGAGCCATGGCCGGCTCCCACTGCGCGTCGGAGCGCCACTGCGCCCGCAGTGTGGCCAGGTCCGGCCAGAAGCCGACCGCCAGACCGGCCGCGTACGCGGCACCCAGGCAGGTGGTCTCGGTGATCCGGGAACGGACCACCGGCACGTCGAGCACATCGGCGAGGAACTGCATGAGCAGGCCGTTCGCGGTCATCCCGCCGTCCACCCGGAGACGACGCAGCGCCACGTCAGAGTCGGCGTTCATCGCGTCGACCACCTCGCGGGTCTGCCACGCCGACGCCTCCAGCGCCGCACGCGCCAGGTGTCCCTTGGTGATGTAACCGGTCAGGCCCGCGATGACCCCCCGGGCGTCGCTGCGCCAGTGCGGGGCGAACAGTCCCGAGAACGCCGGCACCACGTAGCAGCCGCCGTTGTCGTTCACGGTGCTGGCCAACTCCTCCACCTCGGCGGCCGTGGAAATCAGCCCGAGGTTGTCCCGCAGCCACTGCACCAGCGAGCCGGTGACCGCGATGGCGCCTTCTAGGGCGTACGCCGGTGGTTGGTCCTTGATCCGGTAGGCGACGGTGGTGAGCAGACCGTGCGTCGACGGGACCGGGGTGGCGCCGGTGTTGAGCAGCAGGAAGCTGCCGGTGCCGTAGGTGCACTTCGCCTCACCCGGCTGAAAGCAGGTCTGCCCGAACAGGGCGGCCTGCTGGTCGCCGAGCGCACTGGCCACCGGCACCCCGGCGAGAACCCCCCTCGCCGTGCCGTACACCTCGGCGGAGCAGCGGATCTCCGGCAGCATCGCCGCCGGAACACCCATCGCGTCCAGCAGATCCGGGGCCCAGTCGAGGGTCGTGAGGTCCATCAGCATGGTCCGGCTGGCGTTTGTCACGTCGGTGACGTGCTCGCCGGTCAGCTTCCAGATCAGCCAGCTGTCCATGGTGCCGAAGAGCACCTCGCCGCGGTCGGCGCGCTCGCGCAGGCCCTCGACCTCGTCGAGCAGCCAGCGCAGCTTCGGCCCGGCGAAATAGGTGGCCAGCGGCAGGCCCGTGCGGGTCCGGAACCGCTCCTCGCCGTACGCCGACGCAAGCTCGCGCAGCAGCGGCCCCGTCCGGGTGTCCTGCCAGACGATGGCGTTGGCCACCGGGCGGCCGGTGGCCCGGTCCCAGACGACGGTGGTCTCCCGCTGGTTGGTGATGCCGACAGCGGCCAGCCCGGACGCGTCGGTGCCGGCGGCCCGCAGCGCCTCGGCGACCACCTGCTCGACGTTGTCCCAGATCTCCTCGGCGTCGTGCTCCACCCACCCCGGTCGGGGGAAGATCTGCCGGTGCTCGCGCTGGGCCACGGCGACGATGTCCCCGGCCCGGTCGAAGACGATGCACCGCGAGGAAGTGGTGCCCTGGTCGATGGCGGCGACGTACTGGGGGGTCACCGCAGCACCGTACCCGGACGGCGGCGCGGCGCGACAGGCGTCACGGCGGGTTCCGGCCCGCCGCCGTCGGCGGCCGTCGGCTTCCCCTACGATGTGCGAACGTGCGCGACATAGCAGTTTTCAGTGGAACCGCCCATCCCGACCTGGCTGCCGAGATCTGCGCCCACCTGGGGGTGCCGCTGCACCCGGTGCGGGTCTCCCGGTTCGCGAACGACTGTCTGGAAGTCCAGTTGCAGGCCAACTGCCGGGAGCGGGACGTCTTCCTGATCCAGCCGTTGGTGCCGCCGGTGCAGGAGCACCTGGTCGAGCTGCTGCTGATGATCGACGCCGCCCGGGGCGCCTCCGCCGGTCGGATCACCGTGGTGCTGCCGCACTACGCGTACGCCCGCTCGGACAAGAAGGACGCCCCACGGATCTCGATCGGCGCGCGGCTCGTCGCCGACCTGCTCACCTCGGCCGGGGCGGACCGGGTGCTCGCGATGACCCTGCACTCGCCGCAGGTGCACGGCTTCTTCAGCGTGCCGGTGGATCACCTGCACGCGCTGCGGGAGCTGGCCACCCACTTCCGGCGCTACGACCTCAGCAACACCGTGGTGGTCTCGCCCGACCTGGGCAACGCCAAGGAGGCCGCAGCCTTCGCCCGGCTGCTCGGCACTCCGGTCGCGGCCGGGGCGAAGCAGAGGTTCAGCGACGACCTGGTCAAGATCAGCGCGGTGATCGGCGACGTGACCGACCGGGACGTCATCGTGCTGGACGACGAGATCGCCAAGGGCAGCACGGTGGTCGAGCTGATGGAGCATCTGCGCGGTCTGAAGGTCCGGTCGATCCGGCTCGCCTGCACGCACGGCCTCTTCTCCGGCGACGCGTTGCAGCGGCTCAGCGACCAGGACGGCGTCCTGGAGATCGTCTGCACCAACACGGTGCCCATCCCGGCCGCCAAGCGGGTCCCCAAGCTGCAGGTCCTGTCGGTGGCCCCCGCCCTGGCCGAGGCGACGCGCCGAATCCACAACGGAGAATCCGTCTCAGCCCTCTTCGCCTGACCGACCCGCGCATCTTGCGCCCCTGCCCCGCGGGCCTTGCGCCCTGCCCCGCGCCGTACCTGCCTCCGCCGATCTTGCAGTTTCGGTTGTCGAAAAGTGTGGAGTGCCACCAATGTCGGGACAGTAAGTGCAAGATCGCGGCCACGCCCGGTGGATCATGGAGTTATGGTGCCCGTTTTGGTGTCATTCGAGGACTTTGTCACCCACCACACCTCCATGATCGACGGAGCGGGCCGGGGCGTGGCGAAACGGGGCGTGGCGTGGCGGACTGAGGCGGGGTGGGGCGGTCAGGCCGGGGGTGGGTTAGTGCGGGGTGTGGTTGTGGCTGGTCAGGCCGGTGGTTATGCGGACGGTGGTGCCGGCGGTGCCGGTGACCACTTCCATCGCGTCGCTCAGCTCGCGGGCCAGCCAGAGGCCCCAGCCGCCGGCGGTGTCCGGGGCGGGCCGACTGCGGTCGCCCAGTCGTTGCGGGCTGATCCCGTGCCCGTGATCGGCGACCTCGCAGACCAGCGCACCCGACTCGTGCCAGAGTCGCAGCCAGCCGCGCCCGCCGCCGTGCCGCACCGCGTTGGTGATCAACTCGTTGATCGCGAGCACGAAGTCGTCCAGCCGTTGGCCGCTGAGGCCGGAGGCATGCGCGCAGGAGGTGACCGAGTGTCGAATCTCGGTCACCTGGGCCTGGTCAAAGGCTTCGGCGATCAGGAGGGCAGGTTCGATGGGCACAACCGTACGCGGTGCGTGCGGATCTGCGTTTGTCATGGGCCCGTCCCGGCGGCACATCTCGGAGTAATTCGCGGCTTTTCCACCGTACGTCAGGGTTTCCTGAACCGCACTCGCTGCTCGCCGTGTGCCGGCCCGGTTGTGGCATCCTGACCGCCATGCCGTCGCCGCCGGGTGGGTTCGAGGTGCCGCTGTGGCGTGCGCTCACCGTGTTCAGACTGGCCTCCCTGGCGTACGTCTGCGTGCTCGCGGTGCGCGACGCCGACCGGTACGCCCACCCGTACGCCGTCGGTGCCCTGATCCTTCTGATGATCGCCTGGACGGGCGCGACAGCGGTCGGGTACGCCCGGCCGGCCTGGCGGCGCTGGCCGCTGCTGCTGGCCGACCTCGGGGTGGTGGTGGCCATCGTGCTGGCCACCCCGTGGGTGGTCGGCCGGACGGCGCTCGCCCACGGCGTACCCACCCTGGGGGTGGCCTGGATGGCCGGCCCGGTGCTGGCCTGGGCCGTCTCCGGTGGCCGGCGGCGGGGCACTGTCGCCGCGCTGCTGGTCGCCGGCGCGGACCTGGCCACCAGGGAGCGGATCGGTCAGTCCTCGTTCACCGGGGTGATCCTGATGCTGCTCGCCGGGGTGGTGGTCGGGCATGTGGCCCGGCTCGCGGTGAGCGCCGAGGAGCGGTTGCAGCGCGCGGTGGAGCTGGAGGCCGCCACCCGGGAGCGGGAGCGGCTGGCCCGGGACATTCACGACTCGGTGCTCCAGGTGCTGGCGCTGGTGCAGCGGCGCGGCGCCGACCTGCCCGGGGAGGCCGGCGAGCTGGCCCGACTGGCCGGCGAGCAGGAGGTTGCTCTGCGGGCGCTGATCGCCGGGGCCGGCCCGGCCGCCGCGAGCCTCCCGGACGGCGGCGAGGCGGTGGACCTGCGGACCCTGCTCAGCCGGTACGCCTCGGCGGCGGTGGCGCTGTCCGCCCCGGCCAGCCCGGTGCCGCTGCCCCGACGGGTGGCCGCTGAGTTGGCCGCCGCGACCGGCGCGGCCCTGGACAACGTGGGGCGGCACGCCGGCGGGCGGGCCTGGGTGTTGATCGAGGACGAGGGGGCGACGGTGACCGTGTCGATCCGCGACGAGGGGCCGGGCATTCCGGATGGCCGGCTGGACGAGGCGGCCGCCCAGGGTCGGCTCGGCGTGACCCAGTCGATTCGGGGACGGGTGGTCGACGTGGGCGGCACCGTGCGGATCGTGTCCGCCCCCGAGGCGGGCACCGAGATCGAGCTGAGCGTGCCGAGGTGACGGCGGCGAACCCGGTCCGAGTGATGGTGGTGGACGACCATCCGATGTGGCGGGAGGGCGTGGCCCGCGACCTGACCGAGGCTGGTTTCCTGGTGGTGGCGACCAGCGGCGAGGGACGACAGGCCATCCGGGTGGCCGCCGCGGCCCAGCCCGACGTCGTCGTCCTCGACCTGCAACTACCCGACATCTCCGGCGTCGAGGTGATCCTGGGGTTGCGCGCGGCGCTGCCCGCCGTACGGGTGCTGATGCTCAGCGCCAGCGGCGAACAGCAGAGCGTGCTGGACGCGGTGAAGGCCGGGGCCACCGGTTATCTGGTGAAGTCGACAGCGCCCGCCGAGTTCCTGGAGGCGGTGCACCGCACCGCGGCCGGCGACACGGTCTTCACTCCCGGCCTGGCCGGGCTGGTGCTCGGCGAGTACCGCCGGCTGGCCGCCGGACCGGGGCGGGGGACCGGCCCGGCCGGCGCTGCCGAACCCGCGACGCCCCAGCTCACCGAACGGGAGACGGAGGTGCTGCGGCTGGTGGCGAAGGGGATGTCGTACAAGCAGATCGCCCAGCGCCTCGGCCTGTCGCACCGCACTGTGCAGAACCACGTGCAGAACACCCTGGGCAAGCTGCAACTGCACAACCGGGTCGAGCTGACCCGGTACGCCATCGAACGCGGTCTGGACGACTGAGCGACGTCAGACCGAGCGCGGCGGCTCCGTCTCGTGGATGGCCAGCTCCTCGGCGGTGGCTCCGCCCCCGGCCGATCCGGCGTCGTACGCCACCGAGTCGGTCTCCTGGTCGGTGTGCGCCCCCTCGTCGGGTTCCACCAGCCGGCCCACTGTGGCGTCGGCCACCGTGCCAAGCTGACCGTGGTCGTAGAGGGAGACCGGTGAGTTCGGGTCCGAGGTCGGCCCGGGATCCATCACGTCGGCGTCCAGCTGAGCCTCCGCCGCGGCTTCCAGGTTGTCCGCCTCGAAGGCGATCTTCGGGTCGATGGTGCCGGCCAGCGGGTCGTCCGCCGGGCGCTCGTAGACCTCGCGGCCGAGCTTGTAGTCCAACGACTCACCGTCGAGCTGCTCCTCGGCGGTCGTGCCGAACCGGTCCACCGCCACCGGCGTCCGGTCGCCGGGCAGTTGGGCCGGGTCCGGGCCGTCCGCCTCGCGCCCGGTGAGGACGTCGTCGTTGGCGGTCGAGTCGTCATCGGCGGTGTCGGGCAGCCCTTGCGCCTCGGTGTCGGACACGGGGGTCGGGTACTCGTTGTCGCGCATGTCTGATCACTACCCGCTGCCCCGCCGCCGTAACCGGGCGGCAGTCGACGGTACGGCGCCGAATCGGGCGCCGACGGCGAAAGCCCCGTCAGGCGGCCTCGTCGTCGGGGTGCAGCACACACCAGACGACCTTGCCGTCCGGTACGGCAGTGCTGCCCCAGCGGCGGGCCACCGTGTCGATCAGCAGCAGTCCCCGACCGCCGGCCCGGTCTGGTGGGGAGATCCCGGCGAACGTCGGCTGACGCGGGGAGTGGTCGCGAACCGCCAGGTGCAGGGTGGTCTCCCGGGGCGCCAGCCGAACCGTCATCGGGGTCCGGGCGTGCGCCACCACGTTGTTGACCATCTCGGTGATCGCGATGCACGCCGGGTCGGTGAGCGTCGGCATACCCCAGCGCTCGCAACCGGTGTTGACCAGTTCGCGAGCCTGCCTGGCGGCGCCCACCGTCGGAGCCAGCTCGGCGGTGAGGACCGCCGCCAGTGGTGTCGCCGCCACAGCGGCCAGCGCCCCGTCGAGCGTCGGCCAGGCCGGCACCCCGGCGAGCGCGGCGTCCGGCTGGGCGGGCCCGTCGACCGCCGGGTCACACAGCAGCAGGTCCGCGGCGGGCCAGTCGGCGACCTCCCGGCGTACGTCGGCGAAGACGCCGCGTCCGGCCGCGTCGACGACCCGCAGGCCGGTCACGTCGGCCACCACCGGGCCGGGCCGGGCCAGCAGACGGGCGAGCAGCGCGCCGCGTACCGCCTCGGCACCGGCGGCATCGAGCACGCCGGTCAGTCGGACCACCGCTGACGACTCGTCGATTTCCACGAGACAGCTCGACATGATCGCCCCATTGTGCGCGCCGGTGACGGTCAGCGCATTCGGGCGCTCGACATCGGCCATCAGCGGTCCGACCGGGAACGGCGGTTGATGGCCGCCAGGGTGCCGACAGCGGTGCCGGCGGCGGCCAGACCGAACGCGGCGGTCATCCGCGCCAACTGTCGCCGCCGACCGTGCCAGCCACCGTCCTGGCGCGCCTGAGCATCGCTGTGGAACACGTTGCCGCTGCTGTCCACCCGGGCACCCGGGCCGAACTGGGTCCGGTGGGCGTACCAGCCGAGGGTGCGCTCGACCAGCGCGGGCGCCAGCCGCCACTGCAGGCCGATCAGCCGGGCGGCGCCGCCGGCGTACGCCTCGCGGCGAGGCCGGCGCAGCAGCCGGACGATGGTCTCGGCCACCACCTCCGGCGGGTAGATCGGAGGGGGTGGCACCAGCTCCCGGCCGCTGTGGTTGCCGGTGTGCCGGAAGAACGGGGTGTCGATCGTGGCGGGCAGCACGGTGCAGACGGAGATGTGACCGCGACCGGTGACCCGCAGCTCCTGTCGGACGGTGTCGGCCAGCCCACGGATGCCGTGCTTGGTGGCGTTGTACGCCGACTGGTACGGCATTGCCACCTCGGCCAGCACCGAGGCGTTGTTGACCAGTACACCGCCGCCGGCGGCACCCAGGTAGGGCAGGGCCGCCTTGATGCCGTGCACCGTTCCTAGCAGGTTGACCTCCAGCACCCGGCGGAACTCGGCGACCGGGATCTCGTCGAACAGTCCCACCGCGCTCACCGCGGCGTTGTTCACCCAGGCGTCGATCCGGCCGAACTCGGCCGCCGCCTGGTCGGCCAGCCGCCGCACCGACTCCAACTCGGTGACGTCGGTCGGTACGACCAGCGCCCGGCCGCCCAACTCCCGGCAGCGCTGTGCGACCTGTAGCAGGGCCGGCTCGCTGCGGGCGGCCAGCACGACGGCGGCACCACGGCGGGCCAGCGCGTACGCGGTCGCCGTGCCGATCCCGCTGGACGCACCGGTGATCACCACTGTCGAATCGTCGAGACTGCGGGTCAGCGGCATTTCTGAGCGGTACCCCCGGCCGGGCCTGGTCACACCGACGACGGCTTGTCGATCATCGTCGAAGTGCTGTCGCGTGTCGCGTGTGCTTGCCGTGGCGCAAGTGTCGGTGGCACTCGCGGGGACTCTTCCTGATCTGCCAGGTTTCGGCTCAGCGTCGCGGGGTTAATGGGACGCTCTGACCGGGAGGACCACCGCCGAGGAAAGATCGCAGGGAGGTGACCCATGCGCGTCGGCCTCGTCTGCGCGCACGCCAGTTCCTACCGCCACGCCGACGGCCCGCCGGTAGGCACCCGACAGCACACCGCGAGGGTCGCCGCCGAGCTGGCCGAGCGAGGCCATGACGTCCGGCTCTACGTGCGCCGGGACGACCCGACGCTGCCGGCGACGATGAACGTCGACGGCTACCAGGTGCACCAGGTGCCCGCCGGCCCGCCCACCCCACTGCCCACCGCCGAGCTGATCCCGTACGTGACGGAGGTCGGCCGCTGGCTGGCCGACGAGTGGTCGGGGTCCTGGCGGCCCGAGGTGGTGCACGGGCACTACTGGGTCGGTGGCCTGGCCGCCGCGCACGCCGTCCGGGAGACCGACATTCCGGTGGTGCAGACGTTCCACTCGCTCGGCATCGAACAGCTGCGTCACCTGGGTGGTCACTACGACGGGCCGGGCCAGCGGATCACGCTGGAGCGCGCGTTGACCCGGGCCGTCGACATCGCCGTGGCCCAGTCCAACGACGAGGTCGACGAGCTGACCCGGATGGGTCTGCAACGCAGCTCGGTCGCGTTGGTGCCGGCCGGCGTCGACATCGACCTGTTCCATCCCGACGGCGAGGCGGCACCGCGCGAACAGCGGTCCCGGATCCTCTCGGTGGGCTCGCTGGCCGCCGGGCACGGCCAGGAGGACCTGATCCGGGCCATGCGGCTGGTCGGTGACGCCGAGCTGGTGATCGCCGGCGGGCCGCCGGCCGACCAGTTGGTCAACCACGCCGAGGCGCGACGGCTGCGCGAGTTGGCCGAACAGCTCGGCGTCGTCGACCAGGTACGGCTCGTCGGGGCGGTGCCGCACGACCAGATGGCCACCTGGTACCGGTCGGCGGACGTGGTCGCCTGCACGCCGCACTACTCCTCGGCCGGACGGGTCTCGCTGGAGGCGATGGCCTGCGGTGTGCCGGTGATCGGCTACGCGATGGGCGGTCTGGCGGACGCCGTCGTCGACGAGGTCACCGGCCGCCTGGTGCCCCCCGGTGACGTACGGGCACTCGGAGTGTCGCTGCGCCGGCTGCTCGGCGACAACGCCGGTCGGTTCGCGTACGGGCACGCCGCTGTGGACCGGGTGCGCAGCAGTTACACCTGGGAGCGGACCGCCGGTGCGCTGGAACGCCTCTACGAACGGGTGGTGAGCCGCCGCAAGCCCGTCGAGGCGTGAGTCGGCGGTGCTGCGGGACCTTCAACCGTGGTGCGGTGCCGGACGGTCAGCCCGGCTGGCCGGCACCGACCATGGCGGGGTCCCGACGGCGTGTCACCGAACGGTGCTGCTGCGGTTCGGCGTACCGGGTCAGGCCGATGACCGCGGCCAGGGTCACCAGGAAGCCGACCGCGGCCAGCCACTCCCGCCCCGGCCAGATCTTGTCGTTGAGCAGCAGCAGGCCGACGATCGCGGCCGGCACCGCGCCGGCGGCGTCCATCGCGGCGACCGCGGCGGTCGTCGAGCCGCGCTGCATGGCCAGACCGAGCAGCAGCTGACCCACTATCGAGTGGGCGATCAGCAGGTAGAACAGCGGGTCGGCGAGGAACGCCTCGGCGGACGGCGCGGATGCCAGTGGCCGGGCGGCGACAGCGGCCGAGCTGAACGCCAGCCCGGCCAGTGAGCCGAGGGCCACCGAGCCCGGCGCCCCGTGCAGCCGGACGGCGAAGAAGCCGAGCACCGCTATCACGCCCAGTGCCACCAGCAGGGCGATCGAGCCGGCGGTGCCGAGTTGCTTCGACGGCGCCGGCCTGGCGGACAACACCAGTGCGGTGATCCCCGCGAAGAGCAGCGCCAGCAGCACCACCTCCGCCGCCGGCAGCCGCCACTTCAACACCAGCACCCCGAGGATGGCGGTCACCCCGAGCCCGGCGGCCACGCTGGCCTGCACGAGGAACAGCGGCAGGTCCCGCCGGGCCAGGAAGGCGAGCACGAAACCGGCGATCTGACAGCCGAGACCGACCAGGTACGTCCGGTGCCCAGCGAGGCGCAGCAGCAGGCCCGGATCGAAGGTGTGGTGGACGGTGGTGCGGGCCGCCGCCACCGACTGGAGCAGATTGGCGAAGCCGTACGCGACGATCATCACCGCGAGGAAGCACCAACCGGAGGAGACCACCTGGCGAGGATAGAGGTTGCCGGGGGTCAGCGCTCGGCTGGTCGGTTGAGGCGCACGAGGATGTCGGCGTGCAGCACACCGTTGGTGGCGACCACGCTGCTGTCGGTGCCCGGAGCACCGGCGGGAGCCGGTTGTCCGGCCAGATCCGTGACCGAGCCACCCGCCTCCGTGACGATCGGCACCAGCGCCGCCACGTCCCACAGTGACAACTCCGGCTCGACCATCACGTCCAGTGCCCCCTCGGCCAACAGCATGTAGCCGTAGAAGTCGCCGTACGCCCGGTTGCGCCAGCTGTTCCGCATCAGGTCGAGCACCGCGTCGAGCCGCCCGGCTTCCTCCCACCCGTTCAACGAGGAGTAGCAGAAGCTGGCATCCGCCACCCCGCGCACCGCGGACACGCCGATCCGCTCACCGGCCGCGGGGCCCGGCCCGGCGTACGCGCCCGCGCCCGCGCTGGCCCACCAACGTCGTCCGAGCGCTGGTGCGGACACCACGCCGACAGCCGGCCGGTCGCCGTCGTAGAGCGCGATCAGGGTGGCCCAGATCGGCACGCCACGGACGAAGTTCTTGGTGCCGTCGATCGGGTCGATGATCCACCGGCGGCCGTTCGGGTCGGCGGACGGCTGCGCGCCGAACTCCTCACCGAGCAGCCCGTCGGCCGGCCGATGCTCGGCCAGCAGGGCGCGGATCTCCCGCTCCACAGCGGTGTCCGCGTCGGAGACCGGGGTCAGGTCGGGCTTCGCCTCGACGCGCAGGTCGAGCGCGCGAAACCGGGCCGTGGCGATGGCGTCGGCCCGGTCGGCGAGCAGGTGGGCGAGGGCGAGGTCGTCGGCGTACCCGGTCATGCCGGCAACCTAGCCCACGCCCGTCGCGTCACTCGTCGGGGCCGCGCCGGTCATCCTCGCCGGGGCCGCGCTGGTCGCTGTCGCCGCGCGAGTCGCCCTCGCCGGCCCGGGAGGCGAGCAACCGACGGTACGAGGCCAGCCGGCGCGGGTCGGCCTTACCGGCGGCCACCCAGGCGTCCAGCCCACACTCGGCCTCGTCGGCCGTGTGGGGACAGTTCGGTGGGCAGTCGACGGTGCCCTCGACCAGGTCCGGAAAGCCGTGCAGCAGGCTGTCGGCCGAGACGTGCGCCAACCCGAAGCTGCGGATCCCGGGGGTGTCGATGATCCAACCCGGGTCGGTGTCGATCCCGGGCACCGGTGGCAACCGCAGCGCCACCGCGCTGGTCGAGGTGTGCCGGCCCCGGCCGATCGCGCTGACCACGCCGACCGCGCGCAGCGCGTCCGGAACGAGGCGGTTGACCAGCGTCGACTTGCCCACGCCGGAGTGCCCGACCAGCACCGACACCTTGCCGCTGAGCAGCGCGCGGAGCGCGTCGAGGTCGGAGTCGGGGCGGTTGAGCACGTACGGCAGCTCCAGCTCGGTGTAGTAGCCGAGCACCTCCTCCGGCCCGGCCAGGTCGGCCTTCGTGAGGCAGAGCAGCGGCTCGACGTCCGCGTCGTACGCGGCTACCAGGCAGCGGTCGATGAACCCGGTGCGCGGCGGTGGGTCGGCCAACGCGCTCACGATCACCAACTGGTCCGCGTTGGCCACCACGACCCGTTCCAGCCGACCCTCGGCGGTGGTCTCGTCGTCGTCGGCGGTGCGGCGCAGCACCGAGCGACGTTCGGCGATCCGGACGATGCGGGCGAGCGCGCCCTCCGCGCCGGACGTGTCGCCGACCAGGCTGACCCGGTCACCGACCACCACCGACTTGCGGCCCAACTCGCGGGCCCGCATCGCGGTGACAGTGGGCAGCTCGGCGCCGACCACGCCGCGTTCGGCCCCGGAGAGCACACAGGTGTAGCGCCCTCTGTCGACGGCGATGACGAACCCGTCCACCGCGTCGGCGTGCTGCGGGCGGGTGCGCGTACGTGGGCGCGACGACTTTCCGGGCCGGACCCGCACGTCGTCCTCGTCGTACTCCCGCCGTTTGGTCGCCAGGACCTGTCCTCTTCTCGCGTCAGCTCTTGGTGAGCGTCCGGACGCTCACTTGCCGGTCACCATCGCTGACCATAGTGCCGGGAACTCGGGCATTGTCTTGGAGGTACACCCCACGTCGTCCACCTCGATGCCCGGAACGGCGAGCCCGGCCACCGCGGCGGCGTGCGCCATGCGGTGATCGTGGTAGGTGCGGAAGACGCCGCCGCGCAGCGGTCGGGGCCGGATCTCCAACCCGTCAGGTGTTTCGGTGATGTCCGCTCCGAGCCCGCCGAACTCGCGCGCGAGCGCGGCGAGCCGGTCGGTCTCGTGGCCGCGGATGTGCCCGACGCCGGTGAAGACCGACGGCGAGTCGGCCAGCATGGCCAGCGCGGTCAGCACGAGGGTCAGCTCGCCGACGTCGGAGAGGTCGGCGGTCAGACCGTGCACCACGCCGGTGCCACGGACGGTCAGCCCGTTGGTGGAGAGGGTGACCTCGCCGCCCATCCGCTGCAGCAGCGAGCGGAGTTTCTCGACCGGCTGCGCGCTGCTGTGCGGCCAGCCCTGCAAGGTGACTTCACCGCCGGTGACCAGTGCGGCGGCGAAGAACGGCACGGCGCCGGAGAGGTCCGGTTCGATGTCCCAGCCGCGCCCGGTGAGTGGGCCGGGCTCGACGGCCCAGACGTCGGGGGTGCTGTCGTCGACCGCCGCGCCGGCGGCCCGCAGCATCTGCACCGTCATCCGAAGATGCGGCGCGGAGGGCACCGGCCGCCCGACGTGGCGGACCACGACGCCCCGGTCGAAGCGCGGGGCGGCCAGCAACAGCCCGGAGACGAGTTGGCTGGATGCGGACGCGTCGATCACGACCTCGCCGCCGGTGACCCGGCCGGTGCCGAGCACTGTCAGCGGCAGGCTGCCGGCGCCGGTGACGTCGATCCGGACGCCCAGCGAGCGCAGCGCGTCGACCAGCGGGCCGAGTGGGCGGGTGCGCACGTACGGGTCACCGTCGAAGGTGACCTGGCCGTCGGCAAGGCCCGCCACCGGTGGCACGAACCGCATCACGGTGCCGGCCAGCCCGACGTCGACGTGGGCGGGGCCGGCCAGCGGGTGCGGTCGGACCAGCCAGCGCTCGTCGTCGCTGATCGAGACGTGGGCGCCCATCGCCCGCAGGCCGGCGGCCATCAACTCGGTGTCACGGGCGCGCAGTGGCCGGGCCAGCGTCGACGGGCCGGCGGCCAGCGCGCTGAGCACCAGGGCCCGGGCGGTCATCGATTTGGAACCGGGCAGGCGCAGCGTCGCCGCCACCGGGTCGGATGCGGTCGGTGCGGTCCACGGCTGCGGCGGCCGGGTCGCGGTCAGGTTGCCCACCGTTACATTCTGCCGTGTCGGCGGGCGGGCGGCGGTACCCGGCGTTCGTACTCCCGGTTGGCGGGACAGCCGACGGGGCCTCCGACGCGTTAGCGTGTGCCCCATGTGCGGCAGGTACGCGACGACCCGGAGCTCCGGCGAGCTGAGCGCGCTGTTCGAGTCGTCCGACGACTCCGACGGCCTGGTTCGGGCGGACCACAACGTCGCGCCGACCGACAGGGTGCCGCTGGTCCGGGTCAGCCCGGAGGGGCACCGCAGCCTCTGCGTCGGCCGCTGGGGTCTGCTGCCGCACTGGTCGCGGTCCGCGTCGGGAGCCGCCCGGATGATCAACGCGCGGGCGGAAACGGTGGCCACCAGCCGGGCGTACGCCGGTTCCTTCTCCCGTCGCCGTTGCCTGGTCCCGGCCGACGGCTGGTACGAGTGGGTCCGGCTGCCCGACGGCGGGCGACAGGCGTACTTCATGACCCCCCGGGACGGCTCGGTGCTCGCGCTGGCCGGCATCTGGTCGGTCTGGGAGTCCGACGCCGAGACCCGGCTCACCTTCAGCGTGCTGACCACCACGGCGCTCGGCGACCTGGCCGAGGTGCACGACCGGATGCCGGTGCTGCTGCCACCTGAGCGGTGGTCGTCGTGGCTCGCGCCGACCGACGAGCCGGGGCGGCTGCTCACCGAGGCGTCGGCGGAGCAGTTGGCGGGGTTGGAGATCCGGCCGGTGGGTGCGGCGGTGGGGGACGTTCGTAACGACGGGCCGCAGCTGACCGCGCGGGTGGCGGTGGCGCCGACGGTGTCACCGCAGGAGCTGACCCTGTTCTGACGCTGCGGCGCATAGTCGGCCGCCGATTTGCCAGGGTTCGCGCGATTCGTCTCCTGGCTGTTCAGTCATGTTCCCGGCAGACCCTTGTCCCGAGGTTGCGAAGTGCGATAGAACACAGCGCCGGTAGTGGCTGTCGGTCCGCACGGGGCGGACGACGTCCACAGCTTTTGCCGGTCCCACGGGGGAGGTGGGCGGATGACACGGGCACGTATGCCGCGCCCGCACGAGGTGGCAGCGGCGCGGCGAGATCCGCGACTGCTGCGGGCCGTGCGAGAACGGCGCCAGGACGACGCGTGGCGCACCAGAGGAACCTGCCAGAGCGTCGATCCAGAGACATTCTTTCCGGCACCGAACGAGCCGGCGGACGCCGCCGTCGCGCTGTGTCGCAGTTGTGACGTGCAGGGGTCCTGCCTGGCGTGGGCCCTCGACGTCGGTGACTGCCACGGCGTGTGGGGCGGCACCACGCCGCGGGAACGACGGGCGATGCTGGTCGCCTGGCGCGGGGAGGTCGAACCCGATCCGGACGCCATCGACGACGCCGGCCCGCCGGTGCGCGATCGCCTGCTCGCCCTGGTCCCGCTGAGCTGATCGGCGGCCCGGTTCGCACGCGATACCCGTCCGGCGGCGCAGAATAGGCCGGTGCCAGCCAGCAACGAGATCGACACCCCGCGCGGCCCGGCGTGGATCGACACCGACCTGCCGGTCCGCCCGGCCACCGCCCTGCTCGTCCTCGGGCACGGCGCGGGCGGCAGCGTCGACGCACCCGACCTGCTCGCGGTCCGGGACGCGTCGGTGGCGGCCGGCCTGGCCGTGGTCCGGGTGACGCAGCCGTACCGGGTCGCCGGTCGACGTGCGCCGGCACCGGCAGGTCACCTCGACGAGGCCTGGACGGCGGTGCTCGCCGAGCTGCGCGCCCGGCACGCCGACGTGCCGACGGTGGTGGTCGGTGGGCGTTCCAGCGGCGCACGGGTGGCCTGTCGGACGGCCCGTGCGGTGGGCGCGGTGGGTGTGGTCGCACTGGCCTTTCCACTGCACCCGCCTGGCCGGCCGGAACGCTCCCGCGCCGCCGAACTGGGCACCGGCCTGCCGACGTTGGTCGTCAACGGCGACCGGGATCCGTTCGGGACGCCGGAGCCGGGACCGACCGTGCGGGTGGTGAGTCGTCCCGGTGAGACGCACGACCTGCGCCGCGATCCGGCTGGCACCGCCGCCGTCGTGCGCGACTGGCTGTCCGCCCAGGGCTGGGCGGCCGGCTGACCCGTCGCGCCCGGCTCGCCGGGTCGACCGTTTCCGGCGCGGGCACGGGTCGTTGCATCCGTTGGTGCCGCCGGCCCGAGCAGGGCCGGTGATACCAGTCCTCCCAGGCCCTTCCTGGTCCCAGCGCCGGCCGCCGTCGGGGCCGGGACCAGGAACGGGGAGGGGCGGCCGGAATGCCCCAGTGGTCATCTCGCGTTACTACCCCCGGGACGACTTTTCTGCGAGGGGGTGACCGGTGCCAACCGAGACACGAAGCCTGGAACGGGACGAGCGGGACGCCCGGCAGCTGAAGCGGCTGCTGGACGGCCCGGAATGGCCCGCGACAGCGGGACCGGGCGGGGTGGGTGCGGTGAGCACGGGCACACCGGCCGGAAGTGAATCTGCGGGCAGGTCCGTGCGCGTATCCTCGGCGGGAAAGCATCCGACGCGAGGGGATGTGCGGTTGACCACCGAGAAGACGGACGAGCGCAGGGCCCGATTCGAGCGGGACGCGATGCCATTCGTCGATCAGCTCTACGCTGCTGGGCTGCGGATGACACGCAACCCGGCGGATGCCGAGGACCTGGTCCAGGAGACGTACCTGAAGGCGTACGCGGCCTTCCACCAGTTCGAGCAGGGCACGAACCTCAAGGCCTGGCTCTACCGGATCCTGACCAACACCTACATCAACTCCTACCGCAAGCGGCAGCGCCAGCCGATCCAGGCGCCCACCGAGGAGATCACCGACTGGCAGCTCGCCGAGGCCGAGTCGCACACCTCCAGCGGGTTGCGCTCGGCCGAGACCGAGGCACTGGACCGGCTGCCGGACAGTGACGTCAAGGAGGCCCTCCAGCAGTTGCCGGAGGAGTTCCGCCTGGCCGTCTATCTCACCGATGTCGAGGGCTTCTCCTACAAGGAGGTCGCGGACATCATGGGCACGCCGATCGGTACCGTGATGTCGCGTCTGCACCGGGGCCGTCGTAATCTGCGCAAGCTGCTCGAGCGTTACGCCGGGGAGCGGGGCTTCAGTGCGGCCCGCTCGGCGAAGGGCTCGACTGCCGCTGCCGGCCGGGAGGTGTGACGTGAGCTGTGGGGAGCCGCACGAGACGGACTGCCGCGAAGTGCTCGCGGAGGTGTATCTCTACCTGGATCTGGAGTGCGCCGACGAACGTCGCTCGCTGATCCGGCACCACCTGGACGAGTGCGGGCCCTGCCTGCGCGAGTACGGGCTGGAGCAGGAGGTGCGGGCGTTGGTGGCGCGTTGCTGCGGCAACGAGACCGCGCCGGATGAGCTGCGTGAGCGGCTGCGGGTCAAGCTCACCGAGCTGGTGGTCTTCGAGACCAGCGACTCCCGTGAGCTGGCCGACTGATCGTCTGAGCCCGCCGACCGAGCGTCGGCACCAGCTGGCAAGACCGGTGGCCCGGGTCGATGTCGACCCGGGCCACCGGTGTACCCGGCCTCGGCCGGCTGAGCGACGACGGGCAGTCGGCCCGCCGACCCGTTCAGGAGTTGGGACGCTTGCCGTGGTTCGCGGCGCTCTTCTTACGAGCCTTCTTCTTCCTGGACTTCTTCGCCATGCTGACCTCCTCGTGATGGGTCGGATCCGTCCTGCGCACGACCTCGGCGCGGATGCGGCCACCGGCGGTCCGGCGTCGGGTCCGACCCGCTGATGGTAGTGCGGTCGACACCCGCCGCCTTCCCCAGGGCGGGCCTGTCATCCCGGCTGCGCCGCTGCCCGCCCACCGCCGGTCGACGCATGATTGGATACATCGGCAGGCACGTCGCGAAGAGGGAGGGCCTGGACATGGCCGAGGAGATCCGCGCCGAGATGGTGGCCAACGTCTGGAAGATCGTCGCCACGGCGGGTGACACGGTGACCGAGGGCGACACCCTGGTGATCCTCGAGTCGATGAAGATGGAGATCCCGGTCGTCGCCGAGTCCGATGGTGTGCTCCAGCAGCTCGTCGTCAACGAGGGCGACGTCGTGCAGGACGGTGACCTGATCGCCGTGATCGCTTGACCGGGCTGCGGGTCCGTTCGGCCGAGTCGGTCGACTTCCCCGGCGTGGCCCGGCTGACAGTCGCCGCGTACGAGGCGGACGGCCAGCTCAAGGGCGAACACGGGTACGGCGAGGTGCTGGCCGACGTGTCGACCCGGGCGGCCAGCGGCGAGGTGCTGGTCGCTGTCGACGAGGTGACCGGGGCGGTGCTCGGCTCGGTCACGTTCGTGCTGCCGGGCAGCCCGTTCGCCGAGCTGGCCGGGCCGGGCGAGGCCGAGTTCCGGATGCTCGCCGTCGACCCGGGCGCTCAGGGGCGGGGTGTGGGTGCCGCACTGGTCGAGGCGTGTGTCGACCGGGCGACCGAGTTGGGTTGCACGGCGGTGGCGATCTGCGTCCGGGCGGGGATGGCCGATTCGGCGCACCGGCTCTACTCGCGGCGCGGTTTCGTCCGTTCGCCGGAGAAGGACTGGTCACCTTTGCCGGGTGTGGACCTGCTCGGCCTCCGGCTGGAGCTGACGCGCGGCTGAGCCGGCGACCGGCGGGCTCAGGTCGGCCGGCCGGCGGACCACCGACAGGCCGGACCGGCCACATCGATCACGAGATGGTCAGGCGTCGGGCTGCGTGCCGATGGCGGCCAGCAGTTCGTCGGCCACCTCCAGGGCGAGCTTGCGGCGTTCGTCGTCGCTGATGTGCGGCGCGCGGACCGCGAACCAGCTGGTGTGCACCGCGAACAGGGACAGCGCGGCGCGTAGCTGGGCGGCGGGGGAGTCGTCGCCCCGGCAGAGCGCTTCGGCCAGCTCCATCATCCGGCCGCGCATCTTCTGGCCGGAGGAGAGGCTCTTGAGCGCGGTCTGGTTCTGCTCGAAGAAGCGCATCACCGACGGCTGAGTGCCGTCGAACATCGTGTCGGCGTAGCGGGAGATCAGTTCGCGCCGGGTGGCCAGGGTCGCGGGCTGGGTGGCGGCCCAGGCGGTCAGCGCGTCCATCCGCTCCAGCCGGTCCTCGACGAAGCTGGCGACGATGTCGTCCTTGCTCTTGAAGTGGTAGTAGAGCGCGGCCTTGGTGACGTTGAGGCGCTCGGCGATCTCCCGGAGCGAGGTCTTCTCGTACCCCTGCTCGGTGAAGAGTTCGAGCGCGACGGCCTTGATCCGTTCCCGCGTCCCGCCGCCTGTGCTCTCGCTCACCCACGCCCTCCAAATGGCTTGACCGTTCCTCGTACCCAACTTACCGTGCGGCTAGTAAGGTGACTAGCCGGGCGGCAAGTAAGTACGGCAATCTTCGGGGGGAGCTTACCCATGACTCAGGCAACCCAGGCCGGCACGCGACCCAACAACATCCGGGTCGTGCTGTTCGGGCTGATGATCGCGATGATGCTCGCGATGCTCGACAACATGATCGTCAGCACCGCGTTACCGCGGATCGTCGGCGAGTTCGGCGGGCTCAACCACTTCACCTGGGTGGTTACCGCGTACGTCCTGGGCACCACCGTCTCCACCCCGATCTGGGGCAAGCTCGGTGACCTCTACGGCCGCAAGTCGGTCTTCCTGACCTCGGTCGTCGTCTTCCTGGTCGGCTCCGCCCTCTGTGGCATGGCCGGCTCCGGGATGCTCGGCGGTCCAGAGGACGGCATGGTCCAGCTCATCGCCTTCCGGGCCGTGCAGGGCCTCGGCGCCGGCGGCCTCATGGTCGGCGTGATGGCGATCATCGGTGACCTGGTCCCGCCCCGCGAGCGCGGGCGCTACCAGGGCATGATCGCCGGCATCATGGCCATCGCCATGGTCGCCGGCCCGCTGGCCGGCGGATTCATCACCGACCACCTCTCCTGGCGCTGGGCGTTCTACGTGAACCTGCCGCTGGGTGGTATCGCGCTGCTCGTGCTGATCAGCACCATGCACCTGCCGAAGTACCGCACCGAGCACCGGATCGACTGGCTCGGCGCCGGGCTGCTCTCGGTCGGCATCACCGGGATCGTGTTGATCACCACCTGGGGTGGCAACGAGTACGACTGGACGTCGCCGCAGATCCTCGGCCTGGCCGTGCTGGCCGTCGTCGCGTTGGTGGCGTTCGGCCTGGTCGAGCGCCGGGTGACGGAGCCGATCCTGTCGCTGAAGCTCTTCGCCAACCGCAACTTCGCGCTGATCTCGCTGATCGGTTTCCTGCTCGGCTTCGCGATGTTCGGCGCGATGAACTTCCTGCCGCTCTACCAGCAGACGGTGCAGGGGGCGTCGGCGACGAACAGTGGCCTGCTGCTGCTGCCACTGATGTTCGGCATGCTTGTCGTCTCGCTTGTCGTCGGCCGGGCAATCACGAAGACCGGTCGGTACCGGGCGTACCCGATCATCGGTGGCGTGGTGATGACCACGGGCATGGCGCTGCTGTCGATGCTCGATGTCAACACCAGCAAGCTGGTGTCCTCGCTGTACATGGTCGTGCTCGGCGCCGGTATGGGCTTCCTGATGCAGACGTCGATGCTGATCGCGCAGAACAGCGTGGAGCAGAAGGACCTCGGCGCGGCCAGTGGCGCGGCGACGTTCTTCCGGTCGATCGGCGGATCGTTCGGCATCTCGCTGTTCGGCGCGATCTTCGCCAACCGGCTCGCCGACTCCGCCGCCGGCGCGGCCTTCGATGGCGGAGGCGGGGGAGGCGGGATGGACCTGGCGAAGCTCAGGGAACTGCCCGCCCAGGCGCGCGAGGCGGTGCTCGGCGGTCTCGCCGACTCGATCTCGCACGTCTTCCTCTGGGCGGTGCTGTTCACCGTCGCGATCCCGGTGCTCGCCTGGTTCATCAAGGAGATCCCGCTGCGCACCGCGAACGAGGCGCCGCCGCAGGCCACTCCGGAGGAGGACGCCGAGGTCGCACTCGGCAAGGCCCCGGTCGCCTGACGCCCAAACCCCGCGATCTTGCACTTTGTGCGCGTGCACAAGCACTGTTTCCGACAAAACGGCGACAGTAAGTGCAAGATCGCGGGGTTGCGGGGAATCAGCGGCGGAGCAGGCGTTGCCAGAGGCGGCGCAGGGGGTTGCGAGGGCGGGGGAGCCGGGGGGAGTTGGCTCTCAGCAGCTCGGTGGCCAGTGCCGCCGTCGCCGGATCCAACTGCGGGGCGGCGAGTGCCAGGTGAGCCAGCGAGGCGGCGATCGGGACCGGTCGGCTGCGCGCCACGTCAGCCGCGTCGGCCAGCCGCTCCGCCACCACCCGGGCCACGTCCGGTCGCACCGAAGGGTCCACCCAGGCGGCGGTGACCAGGGCGAACAGGGCCGCCTCGGTGACCCAGTCCTCGACGCCCCAGATCAGATCGAGCAGCACCCGGCGTCGGGTCGAGCCCTCCCACGGCTCGTCGGTGCGGTGGTGCAGCAGCCCCAGACAGGCCCACACCTGGACTCCACGCACCCAGACCGACGGGTCGTGGGCCGCCAGCAGCCGACCCACCGCGTTCGCCGGTGCCGCCGGCGGGTGCACCAACAGACCGAGCAGGTCGTCCACGTCGAGGCCGGCCAGACCCACCGCGGCGTCGTACGCCGCCGGCGGATGTGCCCACGCCGGATGGGCGATCTGCCCGATCCGTTCGACAGCCGTCGCCGAGGGCGCCGCCAGCGCGGGTGTGGGCACCGTGTCCGCGTAGTGCCACAACCGCTGAGCTGACTCCCGCCGGGGCTCGCGCGGGTCGGGCTCCGGCGCGCCGACGACCTCGATCCGCAGCCCGGGGGCTGTGGAGATCGCCGTCCCGACCGCGCTCGGCGGGGCGGCGGCGGACAGGCGTACGGCACCGCCGAGACCGTTGTCGTCATCGGCCACCGCCTGGCGCATCGCGTCGACCAGGGGCCCGCCGGCCGGCGTGAGTTGGCCGAGCCAGGGCCGACCTCGGCAGCACTGGGCCAGGTCGCCGTGCTCGTGGCTGTCGTCCGGGTGGTCGCGTACGAAGTCGGCGAGCGCGACCAGGTGGGCGAGGTCGCCGTCGCGCAGGTGCCGCAGGCGGTGAGCGGTGTGCACCGCGCAGTCGAACGACGGATCGCGCGCCAGTGCCCGCTCGGTCCACTCCAACGCCTCGTCCAGCCGGCCGATCTCGGCCAGGGTGCCGGCGATGTCCGCGTAGATCGCCAGGTCGTCGGGGTCCAGCTCGACGGCCCGACCGAGGGCCGCGAGGCCGTCGCGGGTCCGGCCCGAGCTGCGGTACGCGTACCCGAGCCACACCTCGCCCATCTTCGAGGGCTGTGCGCGTACCCCTCGGGTGGCCCAGCGGACCGCCAGCTCGACCTCGCCGAGGCGCCGGGCCAGCGCGGACGCCGCGCCCAGCAGCAGGCCGTGTTCGGGGTGCACCGTCGCCGCGTTGCGGGCGAGCGTGAGGTACGGGGTCAGCGGGGCCCGGCCGATCCGTGGCACCGGGTCGGGCAGTGCGGCGCAGACCTGCATGAGGACGCGGGCGATGTGCTCCGGTTCCAGTCGTTCGGTCAGCTCGGGCGCGGTGACCCAGGGCACGCCGGCCCACTCGGTGCCGGGCGCGTACGACGTCGCCGCGGCCAGCAGTTCCAGCCCTTCGGCGGGACGCCCGGCGGTGGCGAGGAGGTGGGCGCGGGCGACCACCGCACCGACGAAGGTGTGGTGGTTGATCGGGAAGAGGTCGAGGCCGCCGCCGCTCGACACGGCGAGCCGGGCGAGGGTCTCGTGCACCTCCGGCAGGGTGGGGGCCCGTGCCAACGCGCCGGCGAGGTGGCCGGCGGCGTGGTGCAGGTCGCCCTCGTCGAGTGCCAGGCGGGCCAGCGCCAGCTCCTCCGTCGCGGAGAGCGCGGGATCGTCCGTTCCCTCGGGCACGTCGTCCTCTCGTGGCAGTTAGACCGGATGCAACGGGTAAAGCGTAGTTGATATTGAGATCAACTGGTGATCAGCTGCGCAGTCCTGCTCGTTCGATTGCTGAGATACGCTTAAAAGTGCAAGACTGAGCAAGAATCGCGCGGCAACCGCGCAGGGGGAGGGGTTTCCGTGACACGTGCAGGGGCTGGAATGGCCGCCGACATCGACGAGCAGCCGGCTGGCTACGCGCGCCTGCTCTCCGCCGCCAACGCCGCCGAGATCGCCCGGGTGGCGGCGGTCATCGCGGAACGTCGGCCACGGCACGTGGTCTTCACCGCGCGGGGCACCTCCGACCACGCGGCGCTCTACGGGGCCTACCTGACCGAGATCCGGCTCGGCCTGCCCGCCGGGCTGGCCTCGCCCAGCGTCGTGACCCTCTTCGGGGCCCGCCCCGACCTCTCCGACGCGCTGGTCGTCGGGGTCAGCCAGAGCGGCGGTTCGCCCGACCTGGCCGAGGTGCTGCGCGCCGCCCGAGCATCCGGTGCGCTCACCCTCGCGGTGACGAACGCCCCCGACTCGCCGCTGGTCGACGTGGCCGAGCTGAGCGTCGACATCGCCGCCGGGCACGAGCGGGCGGTCGCCGCCACCAAGACGTACACCGCGGAGCTGCTCGCCCTGCTGATGCTGGTGGAGGGGATCCGGGCCGGCGACGGCGTGCTCCCGAACGCCGAACGGGAGGCGCTCGACGCACTGCCCGAGCTGGCCGCCCGCACCCTTGCCGACGGCACCCCGGCCCAGCTCGCCCCGCGCTACCGGTTCGCCCGTCAGCTGGTCACCACCGGCCGGGGGTACGCCTACCCCACCGCCCGGGAGGCGGCGCTGAAGCTGATGGAGACCTCGTACCTGCCGGCGCTCGCCTTCTCCGGCGCCGACCTGCTGCACGGCCCGCTCGCCATGACCGACCCGGAGGTTCCGGTGCTCGCCGTGGTGGGCTCCGGCCCCGGCGGCCGGTCGATGGGTGAGGTGCTGCCCCGCCTCGGGGAACGCCGCGCCGACGTCGTGGTGGTCGGCTCCGCTGACGTTCCGGGCGCCACCCGGCTGGCCGTCCCCGAGGTCGACGAGCGGTACGCCCCGCTGCTGGACATCCTGCCGATGCAGCGGTTGGCGCTGGCCCTGGCGCTCACGCGGGGCGAAGACCCGGACGCGCCGCGCGGGTTGAAGAAGGTCACCGCGACGATGTGAGGCGTGGCGTGGCACCCTGGTCACCGTGTCCACGCTGCGCGACCTCGCCGAGGAGCACACCCATCTCCGTCCGGCCGACATCGACCACCTGCACCGGATCGCGGGCGACTGGCAACTGCTCTCCGATCTGTCCTTCGCTGACCTGCTGCTCTGGGTGCCGGTCGACGCCGAGGGCACATTCCTCTGCGTCGCCCAGGTGCGCCCGACCACCGCACCTACCGCCTACCAGGACGACCAGGTGGGTCGGATCGTCGGCGGGCCGGAGGTGGCCCACCTGGGGGTGGCGTACTCCCAGGCTCGGATCTGGCGTGAGGGCGACCCGGTCTGGTACGGCGACGTGCCGGCCCGGCACGAGGCGATCCCGGTCCGGCTGCGTACCGCCGAGGGGGAGGCCGGCGAGGTGATCGCCGTGGTGGGGCGGGACACCAACCTCTCCACCGCGCGTACGCCCAGCCAGCTGGAGCTCAACTACCTCACCACCGCCGACGACCTGGCGCAGATGATCGCGGACGGCACCTTCCCGCCGCCACGGCATCCGGGCGAGACCACCTCGGCGCCCCGGGTCGGCGACGGCCTGGTCCGGCTCGACGCCGGCGGCAAGGTCACCTACGCCAGCCCCAACGCGCAGTCCGCGTACCGCCGACTGGGCTATGCCTCGCACCTGGTGGGGGAGGACCTGGCCGCGTTGCACCGTCGGCTGGCCGGTGACCCGCTGGACGGCACCGAGGCCTCGAACGGCATCCTGGCCGCGCTGCGTGGTGAGGCGCCACCCCGCCGGGAGATCGACGCACGGGGTGCCACGATGCTCACCCGGGCGCTGCCGCTGATGCCGGCCGGGGTGCCGATCGGAGCGTTGGTGCTGGTCCGGGACATCACCGAGGTCCGCCGCCGGGACCGGGCACTCATCACCAAGGACGCCACCATCCGGGAGATCCACCACCGGGTGAAGAACAACCTCCAGACGGTGGCCGCGCTGCTGCGGTTGCAGGCCCGCCGGGTGGCCATGCCGGAGGCGCGGGTCGCGCTGGAGGAATCGGTACGCCGGGTCGCGTCGATCGCCCTTGTACACGAGACGCTCTCCATGTCCAGCGACGAGGCGGTGGAGTTCGACGGCATCGTCGACCGGGTGGCCAGCGCGGCGACCGAGGTCGCGGCGACCGAGGTGAGCGTCGGCATGCGGCGGCGGGGCAGCTTCGGGGTGCTGCCGGCGGAGATCGCCACCTCGCTGGTGATGGTCCTCAACGAGTTGCTGCTCAACGCCGTCGAGCACGGCTTCCCGCCGGCCGACGAGGCGGAGGAGGAGACCCTGGTGGCCTCCGCCTCCGGCATGGTGCCGGTCGCCCCTGCCGAGGTGGACCCGTCGCTGCGGCCCGAGGTCGTGGTCTCCGCGCACCGGTTCCGCAAGATGCTGCACGTCTCGGTGACCGACAACGGGCGCGGCCTACCCCCGGACTTCGACGCCGAACGCGGCAGCCGGCTCGGCCTCCAGATCGTCCGGGCCCTGATCACCGGGGAGCTGCGCGGCACCATCGAACTGCGCGCCGGCGCCAACGGTGGCACCGAGGCCATGCTGGTAATCCCGCTGGCCCGCACCACCACCCACGACGGCCGCTCGCAGACCTGACCCGCTCTGCCGCCTCCGGTGGGGCGGGCGACCGGGCCCGTCCACCTCGATGCGCCTGATGACGGTGAGTCATCCTGATGACTGACAGGGCATCACGCCCATCCTGATGTCCGCTCCCGCCGCAGACCCCGCCGGCACCTGGGGGTCGGGTCAGCGGTCGGGGCGGCTGGTCAGCAGGGCGACGGTGAGGCCGGGGCGCTGCCAGACCTGGGCGACGGTGAAGTCCCTGCGGAGCGCGTCGCCCTTGGCGTCGGGCACGGCGGCCAGCGGCTCGGCGTGCCGGCCGGAGACGACGAGCCACACCCGTGTCGTACCGGCCAGGCACGGTGCCGGCTGGGGGCACTCGGCGGCCCACAGATCGCCGCGGCGGACCTCGTCCTCGGTGACCAGCACGTCGCGTGGTGGGTCGCTGAGGTGGTACTCGATGCCGAGATCGAGAAAGAGCCAGCTGTGCCGGGGTGAGTAGACCACCGCGTCACCGGGGCGTTGACCGTCGGCGATCACCCGGGCCGCCCCCGCGTAGTCCACCGGTGCGCTGCGCGGCCACTCGTGGGTCCGTCGCAGCGCGGCCTGGTCGGGCAGGCCGAGCAGCCCGGCCAGCACCACCACGACGAGCGCCGCCGGAGCGGCCACGGCGGCCAGCGCCGCGCCCGCCAGCAGGCACGCGAAGGGCACCACGAAGACCAGATACCGAGGCACCCACAGCGGTACGACAGTGCCGGCGGCGAAGAGCAGCAGTACGGGCAGCAGCACCGCGCTGACCGGCAGCAGGGCGCGCCGCCCGAGCCGGGCCGCGCCCAGCGCGGCGACCCCGAGCAGCAGGCCACCCACCACGCTGCTCTGTGCCACGCCGCCGGGCAGCGCGGTCAGGTCGTCCAGCCGGGCCAGGTGGACCCAGTTCAACTGCCGGGACTGCTGGGTCCGCGCCTTCACCAGCAGCGGACCGGCCAGTAGCGCGACCGGCAGCACGGCGACCAGCCACCGCCACACCCGCCGGTCCCGCGTGGCGTCGGGCTGGGCAGGGGTGACGATGCCGGCCGGGGTCGGGCCGCGCCACCAGGCGACGAGGACGACCAGCGCATGGGCGGCCAGCACTGTGAGCGCGATCAGGTGGATGAGCCCGAGAGCGGCGACGGCGGCCGCGTAACCGGCCCAACGGGCCCAGCTCGGTCGGCGCAGCGCGCTCACCAGCAGCAGTGTGGCGAGCACGGCGAGCATGGTGGCCAGCGCGTACGGGCGAGCCTCCTGCCCGTAGCGGGAGGTGCCGGGGAGCACCGCGAACAACAGCCCGGCGAAGAGGCCGCCGCGCCGGTCGACGAGCCGCGCGCCGAGCACGGCGAGCAGCCCGGCGGCCACCGTCATCGCCAACACCGCCGGTACGCGCAGGGCGATGGTGGAGTCGCCGAAGACCCCCGTCCAGAGGTGCATCAGCAGGTAGTACGGCCCGGTGGCGGCGTCGATGGTGCCGGCCAGTCGGGCCAGGTCGCCGGGCGACCGGGTGGCCGCGCTCCACGTCGCCAACTCGTCGCGCCAGAGCTGGGCGGAGCCCAGCCCGGTCACCGTCACCGCCAGTGTCACCAGCGCCGGGGCAAGCCAGACCGGTACGCGGCGCAGGTGCTCCCACGCCGTCCCGGCCGACCTCTCGGACAATTGCCCCACGGTTCGAGCCTGCCACGCTCGTCGCGAGAACTCGGCCCGTGATGTGGGATCCAGCACGCGGACATTGGCCGGCCCCCATGGGGTGTGGCAGCATGGGCCCATGACCGCCGCAGTCGTCCGCCGCTTCGTGGCACGTCGCCACGTCGATTACGGCCGCGTGCGCAGCGCGATCTGTCCGGCCTACTGACGACGCCCGACCATTCTGTCTCGGGCGCGCTCCGCGCCGGCTGTCTGAAGACACCGTTGTCCCGCCCGCTTCGCCGGGCCGGCCGCCGCGCCCCGCGTATCCCGAGGCACAGCAGACAACGGAGGACGCCGCGATGGCGGTCAGCAGCATCCCGGCCCGTTCCGAGGACCCGACGGCTCGTCCGACCCGAGCGCCGCGCCGGCCACGGGGTGAGGGTCAGTGGGCGCTCGGCCACCGCGAGCCGCTCAACCCCAACGAGCGGATCAAGAAGGACGACGACCCGCTCAACGTCCGGGCCCGCATCGAGACCATCTACGCGCACCGGGGCTTCGCCTCGATCGACCCGCAGGACCTGCGGGGCCGGTTCCGCTGGTGGGGCCTCTACACCCAGCGCAAGGCGGGCATCGACGGTGGGCGTACCGCAGTGCTGGAGCCGCACGAGCTGGAGGACGAGTTCTTCATGCTCCGAGTCCGCATCGACGGCGGGCAGCTCAGCCTCGCCCAGCTGCGGGTGATCGCGGACATCTCCCGGGAGTTCGCGCGGGACACCGCCGACATCACCGACCGGCAGAACATCCAGTACCACTGGATCCGGGTCGAGGACATGCCGGAGATCTGGCGTCGGCTGGAGTCGGTCGGTCTGCAGACCACCGAGGCGTGCGGCGACTGCCCGCGCATCGTGCTGGGCAGCCCGGTCGCCGGGGTGGCCCGCGACGAGCTGCTCGACCCGACCCCCGCGATCGACGAGATCGTCTCCCGGTACGTCGGCGACAAGCAGTTCTCCAACCTGCCCCGCAAGTTCAAGACGTCGATCTCCTGGCTGGTGGACACCCCGTACGAGTCGAACGACATCGCCTTCCTCGGCGTCGACCACCCGGAGCACGGGCCCGGTTTCGACGTCTGGGTCGGCGGGGGCCTCTCCACCAACCCGATGCTCGCCAAGCGCCTCGGCGTCTGGGTGCCGCTGGCCGAGGTACCGGACGTGTGGGCCGGGGTGGTCGGGATCTTCCGCGACTACGGCTACCGCCGGCTGCGCAACCGGGCCCGGTTGAAGTTCCTGGTGGCCGACTGGGGCGTGGAGCGCTTCCGTGAGGTCCTGGAGAAGGACTACCTCGGTCGTACGCTGCTCGACGGCCCGGCACCGGTCCTGCCGTCGAAGCCGGTCGACCACGTGGGCGTGCACGAGCAGGCCGACGGGCGGCACTACGTGGGCGCCGCTCCGGTGGTCGGGCGGGTCTCCGGCGCGCAGCTCAGCCAACTGGCCGACGTGGTCGAGGCACACGGCAGCGACCGGGTGCGGCTCACCCCGTACCAGAAACTGCTGGTGCTCGACGTGCCGTCGGAGCGGACGGAGTCGCTGATCGACGGGCTGCGCGCTATCGGCCTGGAGGCCCGGCCGTCGGCCTGGCGGCGCGGCACGATGGCGTGCACCGGCATCGAGTACTGCAAGCTCGCCATCGTCGAGACGAAGGCCCGCGGCGAGGAGTTGGTGGCCCGGCTGGAGCAGCGGCTGCGCGACTTCGACGCGGACATCTCGATCCACATCAACGGGTGCCCGAACGCGTGCGCGCGTACCCAGGTGGCCGACATCGGGCTCAAGGGTCAACTGGTGGTCGGCCCGGACGGCCGACACGTCGAGGGCTTCCAGGTGCACCTGGGCGGCGGGCTGGGCATGGCCCAGGGGCAGACCGCCGGTTTCGGCCGCAAGCTTCGCGGCCTGAAGACCACCGCCGACGAACTTCCGGAGTACGTGGAACGGCTGGCCCTTCGCTACCTGGCCGGTCGGAGCGAGGGCGAGACGTTCGCCAACTGGGTGATCAGAGTCGACGAGGAGGAACTGCGGTGAGCAGCGAGAACCGAGCGGCACCCCTGTACTGCCCGTACTGCGGCGAGGAGGACCTGCGGCCGCACGAGGCGGGTCACGGCGCCTGGGAGTGCCACGCCTGCACCCGGGTCTTCTCGGTGAAGTTCACCGGGCTACTGAGTCGGGCGGTGACCTCATGAGTCTCGTCTCGGCTGCGAACCTGCGCCTGGTGGGTCCGGGCGGCTCGACGTCGGCCGACCCGGCCCGGCGCGACCCGGACGAGCTGCGGGCCCTGGCCGAGCAGGCCGCTCGGGACCTGGAGGGCGCCCCGGCGCTGGAGATCGCCCGCTGGGCGGCGCAGACCTTCGGTGAGCGGTTCTGCGTGACCAGCTCGATGGCCGACGCCGTGCTGGCGCACCTGGTCTCCCGGGTGGCCCCCGGGGTGGACGTGGTCTTCCTCGACACCGGCCTGCACTTCCCCGAGACGCTGCGGGTACGCGACGAGGTCGCCCGGACGCTGCCGGTGAACGTCCGGTCGATCCGGCCCCGGCTCACCGTCGGCCAGCAGGACGGCCAGTACGGCCCCCGGCTGTTCAACAAGTCGCCGGACGACTGCTGCCAGTTGCGCAAGGTGGAGCCGCTGGAACGGGCGCTGACCGGGTACGACGCCTGGGCTGCCGGGCTGCGCCGGGACGAGTCGCCGAGCCGGGCCAACACACCGGTGGTGACCTTCGACGCGCGTCGGGGCAAGGTCAAGGTCAACCCGATCGCGGCCTGGTCGCAGAAGGATGTGGACTCCTACATCGCCCGTTACAACGTGCCGGTCAACGAGCTGTTCAAGCAGGGTTACGGGTCGATCGGCTGCTGGCCGTGCACCCGCCTTACGAAGGCCGGCGAGGACGCGCGGGCCGGCCGGTGGGCCATGTTCGAGAAGACCGAGTGCGGGCTGCACGTCTGACCTCCCCGGCGACGACCCCGACCGGCCTCGGTGCGGCCGGCGGGGCGGATCCGGTGGTGTTGGTCGCGCACGGCAGCCGTGATCCACGGGCGGCCGATGCCACCCGGGCGCTGGCTCGGGCGGTGTCGGCGGCCCGGCCGGGCACACCGGTGTTGGCGAGTTGGCTGGACCACACCGAGCCGGGGCCGACCGAGGTGCTGCGCGACCTGGCCGTGGCCGGTCACCGCCGGGCGGTGCTGGTGCCGCTGCTGCTGACCGCCGCGTACCACCATCGGGTGGACATCCCGGCGGCGGTCGCCGCGGCGGCGCGGTCCGGGCCACCGCTGTCGGTACGGGTCACCGATGTGCTCGGGCCGGCGGACGACACGCCCGATCCTGGGCTGCTGGCCGGGCTGTGTCGACGGCTGGGCGAGACGCGTGAGGGCCGCTTCGACGCGTTGGTGCTGGCCGCGGCGGGCACCCGGGACGCGCGGGCGCGACGGTCGGTGGGCCGGGTCGCTGATGCGCTCGGTGTGGAGTTCGGGGTGCCCTGCCGGGTGGCGTACGCCTCGGCGGCTCCACCGGCTGCCGGTGTGGCGGTGTCCCGGTTGCGGGCGTCCGGCGCGCGCCGCGTCGCGGTGTCCGCGTACTTCCTGGCGCCGGGGCTGTTCCATGACGCGGTGACCGAGGCGGCCGGGGCGGCGGGTGCGGTGGCGGTCGCCGCGCCGTTGACCGACGCGCCGGAGCTGGTCGAGTTGGTGCTGCGTCGGGTCGACGACCGGCCCGCGCTGGCGTCCACGGGCTGACCCGTGCCGGCCGGCCGTCCACGGGCTGACCCGTGCCGGCCGGCACTGTGGGATCCACGGTGCCGACACTGTGTGATCCGGGTGCCGGACGGCAGAACGCCCCGGCGGGCGAACCCACCGGGGCGTACAGCTGTGTCGTTGGGGATCAGGCGGAGTGAGCGCGCAGCACCCGGAGACCGCCGCGCCGCTTGACGGCGCGCCGCTCTTCCTCGCTCATTCCGCCCCAGACGCCGGCGTCCTGACCAGACTCGAGTGCCCACTGAAGGCACTGGTCGGTCACGGAGCAGCGCCTGCAGACGGCCTTGGCCTGCTCGACCTGCAGGAGAGCCGGACCGGACGTCCCGATCGGGAAGAACAGCTCGGGGTCCTCGTCGCGGCAGACACTATGGTGACGCCAGTCCATGGCGGCAACACTCCTCATTCTGGATGGGTGGCGAACAATTGCTTGTCGTGCTTTTCCTATATGCATCCGCAGTGCCGATGGTGACAGTTAGCGTCTGTCCATTCGGCAGTGCGTGAGCAGGCGTTCAGCGCCGGGGACCTGCTGGAACAGCTCAACCTGACGAGCATATCCAGGCAATGTCCCGGTAACTCAAGTTCGCTTGTGAATACTTTCACGAACAGTCGCGATGTCAAGGGTGACGCTCGGAAAAACTCCGGGCGGTGAGCAAGCCCACAACCTATTTGTCCGGGTTCCAGCGCTTTCCTGGTTACCCGCCGTGCCACAGTCGAGGATCAATATAGTACAGTCCGCGTGACATTGCTGACATTTCCGGCACCTGCTCCTCGGTGTGGCGGCGACCAAGTCGATCGGTTGTGGCCACCGTGTCGACCAAGGGCAGTACCCGAGACCTAGCAGATTACTCTCAGTGCGGCGGGAACGGAGGTGAATCTGACTTTCTCCCGCTCGCCGAGATAGTCCCCGTCCAGCTGGAATGCCTGCGGACGGGCTGAGACCAGCGTGAACTCCGGCGTGTCATGGAGTCGTAACACCTGCCGACCGCGTGGATCCGGTTGCCGGGACAGGAACTGCGTCACTGTCCGTGTTGTGCTAGCCACCCGGAGCTGACGCAACGCCAGCACATCGAGCCCGAGATCGAACGACGCCGCCGGGTTCGGGTTGACCTCCCGGTCGCCCAGGTACGTCCACGGTGCCGTGTTCTGGATGATGACGGTGGCCAGCTCGGCCTCCGCCGGCTCGCCCGGACGCTCCAGGACGATCGCCGGGTGCCGGCGGTCCGAGGCGAAGAAGTACTGATTCATGATCGAACGCAGATAGAGCGACGGCGTCGACACCCGCCCCTTCCGCCGGGCCTGCTCCACCCGGTGGATCACCGCGGCGTCCAGGCCGAAGCCGGCGCAGAAGGTGAAGTAGCGGTCGTCGGCGAGGCCCAGCCCCACCGTCCGGCTCCGGCCCAGCCGCAGCCCTTCCAGGATCATGCTGGTCGCCTCCGGCCATTCCCGGGGCAGACCCACCGCGCGGGCGAACACGTTGGTCGAGCCACCGGGGACGGTCGCCAGCGCGGGCAGCCGCTCGGCCATCGGCGCGTCGTCGGCGCGAGTCGGCGGTTCGGCCGTCATCAGGCCGTTCACCACCTCGTTCACTGTGCCGTCGCCACCCAGGGTGACGACCAGGTCGACGCCCTCGGCGGCTGCCTCCCGGGCCAGCGCCACGGCGTGCCCACGCCGACGGGTGTAGCGCACGCTGAGATCGACTTCGCTGCGCAGCGCCCGGACGAGCACGTCCCGGCTGCGTTCGCTGGTGGTGGTGGCCTTTGGATTGACCACCAGGACGGCCCGCATGGGCGGCACTGTACCTCCCGGCAGCCCGGGTATCGTGGCGCGCGTGACCATCGACTCGGCCCCGATCCCCGTCACGCTCCGCTGGGCGGTCCGGCTGCTGTGGGTGGAGGCCGCCGTCGTCGGGCTGATCGCCGTCTGGCTGGTCTGGGCCGACCTCACCGCCACCCGCACCGACCTGCTGGCGGCACTGCTGGTGACCGTGTTCGCCGTCGGGGCGGCCGTCGCGCTCTGGGCCCTGGGTCGGGCGCTGCTACGGCGTCAGGCGGGCGCACGAGCCCCCGCGATCGTGCTTCAGCTGATGCTGCTGCCGATCGGGTGGTTCATGATCCAGGCCGGCCTGGGCTGGCTGGGCGTGCCGCTGATGGTGTTCGGCCTGGGCGTGGCCTGGCTGTTGATCTGCCCACCGACGACCCGCGCCCTCGGCTTCGAGTGACCGCGCCGGTGCGTCGGACCGGTCAGTAGCCGCCGGAGCGACGGGTGAGCAGCGCGATAGTGGCCCGATCGCCGGCGGAGGTGGCGGACGCCGAGGTGGTCAGCGCGGTGAGCACCTTCCAGGCGAAGGACGACTCGGCGGGCAGGGTGGCACCGCGCACCGTCGGCACCGTCACCTCGACCGTCAGCGCGTCGTCGGTGACCGCGAAGCGGCACTCCAACTCGGCGTCGCGGGTGGCGATGGCGAGCAGCATGGCGCACGCCTCGTCGACAGCGATCCGCAGATCCTCGATCTCGTCGAGCGCGAACTGCAACCGGGCCGCGAGACCCGCGGTGGCGGTGCGGAGCACGCCGAGGTAACCGCCGTCGGCAGGCACCGTGAGGTGCACCACGTCGTCGTCGGTCGCTGGTTGGCCAGTCAGTTGAGTCACGCCTCATCCCCCCGGTCGGGGACTCTACCCGGTCGGTCGCCCATTACGCGTGCCGGCGGTGGTGGCTTGCTCGGCCAGCTCGCGGAGCGCGGTGCCGCTGAGCCGGTAGGCAACCCACTCGCTCATCTGTTCGGCGCCGATCGAAGCGTAGAAGCCGGCAGCCGGATTCCAATCGATCATCTGCCACTCCAGCCGCTGGTAGCCCCGCCGTACGCAGATGTCGGCCAGCGCGGCGAGCAGCAGTCGACCCGCTCCGGTGCCCCGGGCGGACGGCCGGACGTAGAGGTCCTCCAGGTGGATGCCGTGCACGCCGGCCCAGGTGGAGAAGTTGAGGAACCACAGCGCGAAGCCGACCGGCTCGTCGTGCTCGTCGACCGCGACGTGACCGAAGAGCGCCGCAGCGGTCGTACCACCGCTGCGGCTCGGCGCGCCGCTACCCGGAACAGCCGCGAAGAGCGCCGAGGTCAGCTGCTCGTTGGTGAGGTGGCACTGCTCCGGGGCACGCTCGTACTCGGCCAACTCGTGCACCATGACGACGACGGCCGGCACGTCCTCGGGACGTACCGGCCGGATCGTCGGAATGACCGGGGAGGTCACGCCTTCTTGGTCTCCCAGAAGATCTTCGAGATCTCGTCGATCTTCGCGAGCAGCTTGTCGGCGGTGGCCGGGTCGAGGCTGCCCTTGACGCCGCCGGCGCCGGCGAGCTTGGTGGCCTCGTTGAACAGGCTGTGCAGGTTCGGGTACTTCTCGAAGTGCGGCGGCTTGAAGTAGTCGGTCCACAGCACCCAGAGGTGGTGCTTGACCAGCTCGGCGCGCTGCTCCTTGATGATGACGGCGCGGGTGCGGAACTCCGGGTCGGTGTTCGACTGGTACTTCTCGCAGATCATTTTGACCGACTCGGCCTCGATCCGGGCCTGTGCCGGGTCGTAGACACCGCACGGCAGGTCGCAGTGAGCGCTCGCGGTGACGCGGGGCGCAAGGATGCGCGGAAGTCGCATCAGGATCCTCCATGGGAAGTTTGCGATGATCAAAGGCGACATTACTCCTGGGAATGCTCCCCGAACCGGGTGGAGGTGAAACCAGTGGCCGCCGATCACCCGGCTGAGGTTCCCCGGTTGCGGAGGCCGCTGACCGCCGTCCTGGTGACCGGCCCGTCCATGGCCCCGACTCTGCGCCACGGTGACGCGGTGCTGGTTCGTCCCGGTGGCCGCCCGATCCGAGCCGGCGACGTGGTGGTCGCGGTCTTCCGGACCCGGCCCGATCTGCTGGTGGTGAAGCGTGCGGTCCGACCGCAGGACGGCGGCTGGTGGCTACGCGGCGACAACGACCTGATCACCGATGACTCCCGGGCGTACGGGGTGGCCGACGTACGTGGACGGGTGGTGGCCCGCTACTGGCCGCGCCCCGGACGGGTGCCTCGTCGTCAGTTATGACCCTGCTCACATCCGGGGGGTGGTGTCGACACTATGCTCGGAAAGTGCCCGGGTGACCCCCCGCACCGCGTGCCACCGCTCGCCGCCCACCTCGCGGCGGGGCAGGCCGCCTCACATCTGCTCGACAGATCCTGGAGTCACCACCATGTCTTCGTCCACCGTGGACCCCGCTGATCCCGTCTTCCTGCTGCACCGGGGCGGCAAGATGGCCGTCACCTCGACCGTGCCGCTCACCAGCCGGGAGGACCTCTCCCTGGCGTACACCCCGGGGGTGGCCCGGGTGTGTGAGGCGATCGCCGCCGACCCCGCCCTGGTGGACGACTACACCTGGGTGTCGCACACGGTAGCGGTGGTCACCGACGGCTCGGCGGTGCTCGGGCTGGGCAACATCGGCCCCCGGGCCGCGCTGCCGGTGATGGAGGGCAAGGCGGTGCTGTTCAAGCAGTTCGCCGGGGTGGACGCGGTGCCGGTGTGCCTGGACACCCAGGACGTGGACGAGATCGTCGCGGTGGTGCGGGCACTGGCGCCCTCGTTCGGTGGGATCAATCTGGAGGACATCAGCGCGCCCCGCTGCTTCGAGATCGAGCGTCGGCTCGACGAGGCGTTGGACATCCCGGTCTTCCACGACGACCAGCACGGCACCGCCATCGTGGTGCTGGCCGCGCTGCGCAACGCCGCGATGTTGCTCGACCGCAAGCTCGGTGACCTGCGGGTGGCAGTGAGCGGCGCGGGCGCGGCCGGCGTGGCCGTGACGAAGATGCTGATCGCCGGGGGCGTCAACCCCGACCAGGTGGTGGTCTGCGACTCCAAGGGAATCATCGGCCGGCACCGCACTGAACTGACCGGCACCAAGGCCGAGCTGGCGGCGAGCACCAACGCCGACGGCCGCCACGGCGACATCACCGAGGCGCTACGCGGCGCGGACGTGCTGATCGGGGTCTCCGGCGGGCAGATCCCCGAGGCCGCGGTGGCTCAGATGGCGCCCGGCGGGATCGTGTTCGCGCTGGCGAACCCGACTCCCGAGGTGCACCCCGAGGTGGCCGCCCGGCACGTCGCGGTGGTCGCCACCGGGCGCAGCGACTACCCCAACCAGATCAACAACGTGCTGGCCTTCCCCGGGGTGTTCCGCGGCGCGCTGGATGCCGGTGCCACCCGGATCACCGAGGCCATGAAGGTCGCCGCCGCGGACGCCATCGCCGGTGTGGTGGCGGAGTCCCTGACCGCCGACGCCATCGTTCCGTCCCCGCTCGACCCGCGTGTCGCGCCGGCAGTGGCCGAGGCGGTCGCCGAAGCCGCCCGCCGCGACGGCGTCGCCCGCCGGTAAACCGCACGCGTAGGCCCGGGGCGCCTCGGCGCCGCCCGGTAACCGCACGCGTGGGCCCGGGGCGCTCCGGCCCCGCAGGCGCCGCTGGCCCACGCGCACGGCTTCTTAACGAGCGCTCAGCTTGTTACCGTGCCGATCATGCGTGCTGCCTTTGCCTCCCGTTTCGACGACGCCGACCCGCTCGCCGCGCTCACCGTCGGCGAGCGGCCCGAGCCGACCCCGCCGGCCGACGACTGGGTGACCGTGCAGTTGCGGGCCACCTCGCTCAACCACCACGACCTCTGGTCGCTGCGCGGGGTCGGTCTCACCGAGGCTCAGCTACCGATGATCCTCGGCTGCGACGCGGTCGGGCTGGACCCGGAGGGACGCCCGGTGGTCGTGTACCCGGTGGTCGTCACGCCGGGTGACCCGCGCGGGGTCTCCATCCTCTCCGAGCACTTTGCCGGGACGCTCGCCGAGCGGGTGGTCGTACCCCGGTCGAATCTGATCCCGCTGCCCGACGGCATGGCGGCGACCGACGCGGCGTGCCTGCCCACGGCCTGGCTGACCGCGTGGCGGATGCTGACCACCAAGGGACGCGTCGCGGACGCCGACAGCGTGCTGGTCCAGGGCGCGGGCGGCGGCGTGGCCACCGCGGCCGTCGCACTCGCCGTCGCGATGGGCAAGCGGGTGTACGCGACCAGCCGCGACGCCGTCAAGCGGGACCGGATCTCGGCCCTCGGCGCCACCGCCTTCGAGCCGGGTGCCCGGCTGCCGGAGCGGGTCGACGTGGTGATCGAGACGGTCGGCGCGGCCACCTTCGACCATTCGCTGAAGTCGGCCGCGCCGATGGCCCGGATCGTGGTCTCCGGCGCGACAGCCGGGCACGAACCGTCGGTCAACCTGCGCCGGGTCTTCGCCATGCAGCTGGAGATCCTGGGCACCTCGATGGGCACGCCCGGCGAGCTGTACGAGCTGCTGGCGTTCTGCTCGGACAACGAGGTGCGCCCGGTGGTGGACAGCGTCATCCCGTTCAGCCGGGTCGAGGACGCCTTCGCCCGACTGCACTCCGGCGACGCCTTCGGCAAGGTCGTCATCGACCACACCGCCTGACGCGCCCGGTCCTCGGGCGTGCGCGTCAAGATCCGCGCAACATCGGGGAAACTGCTGTCTCCCGGGTGTCCCGAGGCAGCAACATCCCCGATGTTGCGCAGATCTTGGGCGAGGGCGCGGCGCGGTCAGAGGTGGTCGTCGAAGGTGGCGATGTCGCCGCGCGTCGCGTCGGTGGGGATGCGCTTCTTGGCGTCCGCGTCGCCGTAGAGCGACCAGCGCAGGAACTCGACGGACGTGTCCGAGACGACCCGCAGCGTCGCGCCGTCGCTGAGCAGTGCCCGCCCATGGTCGCCCTTGGGCAGGCTCAGCATCGCCTTCGGCCAGGGCACCTTGTCGTACGCGGCCCGGCCCGCCGCGTACTCGACCACCTCGTCCAACTCGCCGTGCACGAACAGTTGCGGTGCGGCGGCACCGGCGAACGCGGTGCCCACGCCCAGCGCCGTGCCCGCGAACACCACACCCGCGTCCAGCCGCTTGTCCCGGCTCGCGGTGAACAGGCCGATGGTGGTCACCCCGCCCGCCGAGTGCCCGGCTGCGGCCACCCGCTCGCCGTCCAGCCGCCCGCGCAACGCGTCGCCGGTCTTGCCGTCCAGCGCCAGCACCTGGTCCAGCGCGTACGACACGTCGGCGGGTTGGTTGAGCACGTCGAGGACGTTGTTGTCCGCGCCCCGCGAGGTGTGCGGGAACGTGGGCGCGGCCACCACGAAACCCGCCGCCGCCCAGCGGGTCAGCAGCGTGGCGTAGTCGTCCGGTCGCCCACCCAGGCCGTGACTGAACATCACCACCGGGAATCGGCCCTCCGCCGCCGTCGCCGACCGCTTGGCCGCGCCACCGGACTGCCCGGCCGCCGGGTACCAGAGCGTCGTCGGCAGCGCGCGGCCGTCCCGGTTCAGCTTGAGCTGGCGTACGCCGACCGCGAAGGCGCGCTGCGGGGCCTTGCCGGCGGGAACCTGCGGTGTGGGCGTGGCGGCGGGCGGTGGTTCGACGGGCGCCTGCTGGCTCTCGGTCTTCCTGGCGTCCGCCGAGCAGCCGACCAGACCGGCCATGAGCACGGCGCTGGCCAGCAGGGCGGGGGTGACGCGACGTGGCATGAATCCGATTGTGCCTCGCCCCGCTGACGTGCCCGGTGGACTTCGACGCGGTGTGCCCGTCGACTCACCCACCGTTTCCGGGGAAGCGTCACGGAGCCGAGGCGAGTTGGCGCAGCCGGGCCAGGTCGTCGGCGTCCTTCGGGCGGCGGGGACGTTCCGGCATCCAGACCGGGTACATCTGCTTGAACTCGATCTGGGCCGCCACCGAGATGGTCGGCGCGCACAGCGGGCCGATCCGGCCGGGTGGGGCGTCCAGCATCCCGGCCGGCAGCGGAGTGCCGGTCCAGGACCCGGCGCCCACCGTCGGTCGGCCGGCGGCGTCGCGACCCAGGTACGCGAAGCTGACCTCCACGTCGGCGGCGAACAGGTCGAGCTGCGACTCCACGGGCATCCTCGGGTCGGGAAGCCAGCCCCGGGCCAGCAGCAGGCCGGCCAGCCGGTCGGCGTCGCCGCGCCAGCAGTACCAGTCGACGTCGACGTGCGGGCGGGTCACCGCGCCGAGCTGGAAGTCCATCGCCCAGCCGCCGCGCAGCCACACCGGGATGCCGTCCGCACCGGTCACCTCGATGACCTCGGCGATGCTCGCCAACTGCCGGCGCGCAAGCTCGTCCACCGGACGACCGTACCGGTGTCGGTCGGGGTCAGTGGGCCGGGCGGGACTCGTAACGGGTCAGGGTGGGGGAGTGGGCGTCGGCGGGGAGGCGGGCAGCGGCGGCCCGGTCGCCGTAGAGGGTCCAGCGCAGGAAGTCGGTGGTGGTGGCGAGGACCGGGGCGAAGCCCGGGTGGTCCGGCGCGAGGTACGCGCCGTGGTCCCCGCCGAGCAGGCTGAGGAACGCGGCCGGCCCGGGGGTGCGCGCGTACGCGGCCCGGCCGACCGTCACCGGCACCACCGGGTCGGCGGTGCCGTGCACGAAGAGCACCGGCGCTGCCGGTCCGGCGAAGCTGCCCGGCAGCCCACCGCCGGCGATCACGATCCCGGCGCGTAGCCGGGCCGGGTGGCCCTCGCTGAACATGCCGGAGGTGGTGAAGCCGCCCGCCGAGTGCCCGGCGGCGGCGACCGAGGTCAGGTCGAGGTGCCCGGCGAGGGGATCGACAGGGCTCCGGTCGAGGTCGCCCAGATACCGGATCAGTCGCCAGGCGTCGGCCGGCTGGTGGCGTACGTCGGCCCGGGTGAAGTGGGCGGCACCCTGTCGGGTGTGCGGATACGCGGGTGCGGCCACCACGAAACCGGCCGCCGCCCAGCGGGTGGTCAGGCCGGCGTGCAGCTCGGGTCGGCTGCCCAGCCCGTGGCTGTAGATCACCACCGGGAACCGTCCGGCCGCCACCTGACCGGTCGACGCCGGGTACCAGATCGTCACCGGCAGAGGGCGCGCCGAGCGCGGATCGAGGGTGAGCGTATGCACGCCGACGGCGTACGACCCCTCGGGCGCCCGACGCGCCGACGCCGGCCCGGTGGCCCCGCCAGCCACGGCGGTGGCCGGCGCACAACCGGTCAGCAGCGCTGTCACCAGTGCGGCCATCAGCCGGCCCGCCCCCATCGTTCCACGGTAGGTGCCTGGGTGGGCGTAGCGTCCCCGCCGTCCGGCTCGGGTGCACCCGCCACCCGGTCGGGTCGCCTCCGCCGGCCGGGTCCACCCCTGGGACGCAGCGGGCCGGGGACGGTGCGGCGTGACCAGCTTCGCTAGGGTCACCGACATGCCTGAGAACTACACGGACCCCAGCGGCAACACCGAGGCGTTCCGCGCCTTCAACCAGACGCCGGAGACTGCGACGCCGACGGAGGCTCCGTCCCGCCTGCCGCTCATCATCGGCGCGGCAGTGGTCGTCGTGGTGCTGGTGGCACTCGTCGCCTGGCTGGCGACCGGCTGACCGAACCGCCTGGCTGGCGACCGGCTGATCGAGCCGCCTGGCTGGCCCCGGCACTGAATGGGCTTCACCGACTCGCGCGCACCCTCGGGCCTCCCGGGGGTGCGCGCCTCAGTGGTGTCAGGCTGCCCCGACCACGTCCCGGGTCTGCCGGGCGATTTCCCGCTCCTCGTCGGTGCGGATGACGCAGACGCTCACCTCGGCGCCGTCGGGCGAGATGAACCGGTCGCCCTCGCCGTCGTTGCGGGCGTCGTCCACAGTGATGCCGAGCCGGCCCAGGCCGGCCAGCGCGGCGGCCCGCACCGGCGCGGCGTGCTCGCCGACCCCGGCGGTGAAGGTGATCGCGTCGACCCGGCCGAGCAGCGCGTAGTACGCCCCGACGTACTCGGTGATGCGCCGGCAGTACACGTCGAAGGCCAGCGCCGCCGCCCGGTCACCGGCGGCCCGGCGTTCGAGCACCTCGCGCATGTCGTTGACGCCGGTCAGCCCGAGCAGGCCGCTGCGGTGGTTGAGCAGGTCGTCGATGTCGTCCACCGACAGCCCGCCCTCCCGGCGCAGATGGAAGATCACGGTCGGGTCCACGTCGCCGCTGCGGGTGCCCATCACCAGCCCCTGCAACGGGGACATGCCCATCGAGGTGGCGACGCTGCGGCCGTTCGCCACCGCGCAGGCGCTGGCCCCGTTGCCCAGGTGCAGGGTGATCGTGTTGACCTGCTCGTACGGGCGGCCCAGCAGCTCGGCGGTGCGCCGGGACACGTACGCGTGTGAGGTGCCGTGGAAGCCGTACCGGCGGATGTCGTACCGCTCGGCGGTGTCCCGGTCGATCGCGTACGTCGCGGCGGCCTCCGGCAGGGTGTGGTGGAACGCGGTGTCGAAGACGGCGACCTGCCCGACGTCCGGCAGCGCCGCGCGGGCCACCTCGATGCCGGCCAGGTTGGCCGGGTTGTGCAGCGGGGCGAGCGGCACCAGATCCTTGATCGCGGCCAGCACCGCGTCGTCGACGAGCACCGGCGCGCTGAACCTCCGGCCACCGTGCACCACCCGGTGTCCGACCGCCGTCAGCCCGGTCAGGTCCAGCCCGTCCAGGATCTGCCGGACCGCCTCGGCGTGGTCCGCCGGGCCGCCACCGGGCTCACCGATCCGCTCGACGGTGCCGTGGTCGATTGCCTGGTCCCCGTCGTAGCGGCGCCACTTCACCGACGACGACCCGCAGTTGAGCACCAGCACCCGACTCACGACGCCTCCTCGGTGGCCGCCTGGATGGCGGTGATCGCCACGGTGTTGACGATGTCCGGAACCGTGGCACCCCGCGACAGGTCGTTCACCGGCCGCCGCAGGCCCTGCATGACCGGTCCGACGGCGACCGCCCCGGCCGAGCGCTGCACCGCCTTGTACGTGTTGTTGCCGGTGTTCAGGTCCGGGAAGATGAAGACCGTGGCGTGCCCCGCGACGGGGCTGTCGGGCAGCTTCGTGGCCGCCACCGCCGGGTCGATCGCCGCGTCGTACTGGATGGGCCCCTCGACCAGCAGGTCGGGCCGGCGCTGCCGGACCAGCGCGGTTGCCGCGGCGACCTTCTCCACGTCGGCGCCCGCGCCGGAGCTGCCGGTCGAGTACGACAGCATGGCCACCCGGGGTTCGATGCCGAACCGGGCGGCGGTGTCGGCCGACGAGATCGCGATGTCGGCGAGCTGGGCCGCGTCCGGGTCGCGGTTGACCGCGCAGTCCCCGTAGACCAGCACCCGGTCGGCGAGCAGCATGAAGAAGACGCTGGAGGCCACCGAGACGTCCGGCAGCGTACGGATGATCTCGAACGCCGGCCGGATGGTCGCGGCGGTGGTGTGGGTGGCGCCGGAGACCATGCCGTCGGCTCGGCCGGTGGCCACCATGAGCGTGCCGAAGTAGTTCGGCTGCGCGACGATGTCGTGCGCCAACTCGGCGGTGACGCCGCGGTGGGCGCGCAGCCGGGCGTACTCGGCGGCGAAGTCGTCGCGCCACTCGCTGGCCCCCGGGTCGACGACCCGCACGGCGCCGAGGTCGATGCCCAACTCCCGGGTGCGTCGGGCGATGTCGTCCGGCCGGCCGAGCACCGTCAGCTCGGCCACTCCACGCCGTAGCAGGATCTCCGCCGCGCGCAGGACCCGCTCGTCGGTGCCCTCCGGCAGCACCAGGTGCCGGGGCTTCGAGCGGGCACGGTCGATCAGCTCGTTCTCGAACATCAGTGGGGTGACCCGCGCCGACCGGCTGACCCGCAGCCGACGGGCCAGGTCGTCGGTGTCCACACAGCGCTCGAACGCGCCGAGCGCGGCCTCCACCTTGCGGGGATTGGTAGCGCTGGGCCGGCCCTCGATGCGACTGGACGCGGCCACCGTGTCGTAACTGTCGCTGCGCACGGAGAGCACCGCCAAGCCGGTGTTGAGCCCCTCCACCAGCCGCATGACCCTGGGGTCGGGCTGCTCGCCGAGGGTGAGCACCAGGCCGGCCACCGACACCTGTCCGGCCACGTGCGCGGCGCTCGCGGCGACGAGCAGGTCGGCCCGGTCCCCGGGGGTGATCACCAGGGCGCCCTCGGTGAGGTGGCCCAGTAGGGTCGGCACGTGTGCCGCGCCGACCACGAAGTCCAGCACGTCGCGACCGAGCGCGGCGTCGTCCCCGGCCAGCAGGGTGGCGCCGAGGGCCGTCGCCACTTCGGCAACCGTCGGCGCGGACACGCTCGGCACCTCGGGGATGGCGTACGCGGGGACCGGCAGCTCGGGCAGCGTCATCGGCTCGGTGACCCGGTTGGCGATCACCGCGAGCACCGTCGCGCCGAGGTCGGCCAGATCGTGGTACGCCCCCCGCATCGCCGACGCGACAGCCGCCGGCTCCTGCCCGAAGCCGTCCACGACCGGCACCACCACGCTGCCGAACTCGGTGGCCAGCCGGGCGTTGAAGGCCAGCTCCCGGGGGTGGGCCGGGTCGCCCGGCTCGTCGAAGTCACTGCCCACCACGACCACCGCCGGGCACTGCCGCTCCACCGCCCGGTAGCGCTCGACGATGGCGGAGATGAGCTGCTCCCGTCGGCCGTTTGCGACCAGTGCCGAAGCCTCGGCGTAGCTCGCCCCGGCCAGTTCGGACAGCGGCACCTCGACCCGGTAGCGCTCGCTCAGCAGGGCGAGGATCGGGTCCTTGCCGCTGTCGGCCACCAACGGTCGGAACACGCCGATCCGCCCGACCTGGCGGGACAGTAACTCCGCCAACCCGAGGGCGATCGTCGACTTACCCCCGCCGGACCCCACGCTGGTCAGGTAAACACTCCGAGCCACGTTCCCACCCCCTGCCCGTTGATCAAGAAGTTTGCGTCAGCCCCGGCCCCCATCGTGACCGAAATTTCTTGATCACCGGGTGCGGAACGGGGTCAGGCGTCTTCGTCGTCGGGGTCCTCCAGGCGGGCGAGGTAGGTGGCCAGGCGTTCGATGGGAGTTTCGAAGTCGGGGTTGAGGTCGACGAAGTCGCGCAGCCGCTCGCCGAGCCACTCCAGGGTCACCTGCTCCTCGCCCCGGCGCTCGACCAGCTCCTCAATGCCACGGTCGGTGAAGTACATGGGTACGTCCTCGTGCTCGGCCCGGCGCGGGCCGGGCGGGTGGTGGGTGAATGGTCAACCGGCTGGCGGGACCTACGAGAGCCGGGGTAAGACCGTGGTGAAACGGCCCTACCCCGGCTTCCGTGCTCAGGTCAGGTCACGGGCGGGGGAGAGCCGCCTCGATCAGCGCGTTCTGCTCGACCTCGTGGGTCTTGGCCGAGCCGACCGCCGGAGCAGCGGCGGCCGGACGGGAGATCCGCCGCAGCCGAACGTCCGTGAGGTGCTCCAGCAGGTTGAGCGCGACGAACGACCAGCCACCCTGGTTGGCCGGCTCCTCCTGCACCCAGGCGAAGTCCTCGGCGTTCGGGAACTGCGCGAGGGCGGCCCGGATCTCCTCCACCGGCAGCGGGTACAGCTGCTCCAGCCGGAGGATCGCTGTGTCGGTGACGCCGCGCTCCTGCCGGGCCTGGAACAGGTCGTAGTAGACCTTGCCGGAGCAGAGCAGCACCCGCTTCACCGCCTCCGGTGCCGGGGCGGCCGTGTCGCGCAGCACCGGCTGGAAGGTGCCGGTGGTGAAGTCCTCCACCGACGAGACGCAGAGCTTGTGCCGCAGCAGCGACTTCGGCGTGAACACCACCAGCGGCTTGCGCTTGGGCGACAGGGCCTGGCGGCGCAGCAGGTGGAAGTAGTTCGCCGGGGTCGTCGGGATGGACACCCGCATGTTGTCCTCGGCGCACATCTGCAGGAACCGCTCGGGCCGGCCGGAGGTGTGGTCCGGGCCCTGACCCTCGTGGCCGTGCGGCAGCAGCAGGGTGATGGCGGAGCGCTGACCCCACTTCACCTCACCGGACGAGATGAACTCGTCGATCACCGACTGGGCGCCGTTGACGAAGTCGCCGAACTGAGCCTCCCAGGCGACGAGGGCGTTGATGTTCTCCACCGAGTAGCCGTACTCGAAGCCCATCGCCGCGTACTCGCTGAGCAGCGAGTCGTGCACGAAGAACCGGGAGCGGTCGCCATCGCCGGTGAGCGACTTCAGCGGCAGGTAGTCGTCGCCGGTGCGGGAGTCGACCACGGAGGCGTGCCGCTGGACGAACGTGCCGCGGCGGGAGTCCTGCCCGGCGAGCCGGACGGTGACCCCGTCGTGCAGCAGCGCCCCGAGCGCGATGATCTCGCCGAAGCCCCAGTCGATGTTGCCCTCGACGGACATCTTGGCCCGCCGGTCCAGCAGCTGCTGGATCCGCTTGTGCGGGGTGAAGCCCTCCGGCAGGTTGATGTGCGCCTCGCCGACGGCCTTGACCACTGACGCGTCGGTGGCGGTGTCGACCTGCGGCTCCGGCTCCTCCTCGCGGCGCGGCCGGTTGAGCTGGCGCGGTGCCGAGGCGGCGTCCCGGGTGGCCTTGAAGACCTTCTCCAGCTGCGCCTGGTAGTCGCGCAGCAGCTCCTCCGCGTCCTCCACGGTGATGTCACCGCGACCGATGAGCTCCTCGGTGTAGAGCTTGCGGACCGAGCGCTTCGAATCAATGATCTTGTACATCTGTGGGTTGGACATCGACGGGTCGTCGCCCTCGTTGTGCCCGCGCCGGCGGTAGCAGACCATGTCGATCACGACGTCCTTGTTGAACGTCTGCCGGTATTCGAATGCCAGCCGGGCCACCCGGACCACTGCCTCCGGGTCGTCGCCGTTGACGTGGAAGATCGGCGCCTGGATCATCCGGGCCACGTCGGTGCTGTAGAGGCTGGACCGGCTGTACTCCGGTGCGGTGGTGAAGCCGACCTGGTTGTTCACCACGACGTGCACGGTGCCGCCGGTGCGGTAGCCGCGCAGCTGGGACAGGTTGAGCGTTTCGGCGACCACGCCCTGCCCGGCGAAGGCGGCGTCACCGTGCACCGCCAGCGGCAGCACTGTGTAGCCCTCCAGCTTGAGGTCGATCCGGTCCTGCTTGGCCCGGACGATGCCCTCCAGCACCGGGTCGACGGCCTCCAGGTGCGACGGGTTGGCCACCACCGACACCTTGACCGCGTGCTCGCCGCCCGGGGTGGTGAACTTGCCGTTCTGACCCAGGTGGTACTTCACGTCGCCGGAGCCCTGCGTCGAGCGCGGGTCCAGGTGACCCTCGAACTCCGAGAAGATCTTCTCGTACGGCTTGCCGACGATGTTGGCCAGCACGTTGAGCCGACCCCGGTGGGCCATGCCGATGACGACCTCGTCCAGCCCGTTCTCGGCGGAGGATTCCAGCACCTCGCCGAGCAGCGGGATCAGCGACTCGCCGCCCTCCAGCGAGAAGCGCTTCTGGCCGACGTACTTCGTCTGCAGGAAGGTCTCGAACGCCTCGGCGGCGTTGAGCCGGTTGAGCACGTGCTTCTGCTCGTCGGCGGACGGCTTCTCGTACTTGCGCTCGATCCGTTCCTGGACCCAGCGACGCTCCTCCGGGTCCTGGATGTGCATGTACTCGATGCCGACGCGGCGGCAGTACGAGTCGCGCAGCACACCGAGGATCTCGCGCAGCTTCATCCGCTGCCGGCCGGCGAAGCCGTTGACCGGGAACTCGCGGTCCAGGTCCCACAGGGTGAGCCCGTGCTGGAGGACGTCCAGGTCGGGGTGCTTGCGGATCTTGAATTCCAGCGGGTCGGTGTCGGCCATCAGGTGACCGCGCACCCGGTAGGCGTGGATCAGCTCGTGCACCCGGGCGGTCTTGTTGATCTGACCCTCGGAGTTGACAGCGACATCGCGCATCCAGCGCACCGGCTCGTACGGGATGCGCAGCGCGGTGAAGATCTGGTCGTAGAAGCCGTGCTCGCCCAGGATCAGCTCGTGCATCACCTTGAGGAACTCGCCAGACTGCGCGCCCTGGATGATCCGGTGGTCGTACGTGCTGGTCAGCGTGATGATCTTGCTGACCGCCAGCTCGGCGAGGGTGGCCTCGGACATCCCCTGGTAGGGGGCCGGGTACTCCATCGCGCCGACGCCGATGATCGCGCTCTGCCCCTGCATGAGCCGCGGCATCGAGTGCACGGTGCCGATGCCACCCGGGTTGGTCAGCGAGATGGTGGTGCCGGAGTAGTCCTCCATGGTCAGCTCGTTGCGCCGCGCCCGTCGGACCACGTCCTCGTACGCCTGCCAGAACTGCCGGAAGTCCATCTGCTCGCAGCCCTTGATGGAGGGGACCACCAGGTTGCGGCTGCCGTCCGGCTTGGCGAGGTCGATCGCGATGCCGAGGTTGACGTGTGCCGGGCGGAGCACCGCGGGCTTGCCGTTGGCCTCGGTGAAGGAGTTGTTCATCTCGGGGTGCTGGACCAGCGCGCGCACCATCGCGTAGCCGACCAGGTGGGTGAAGCTGACCTTGCCGCCCCGCCCACGGGCGAGGTGGTTGTTGATCACGATGCGGTTGTCCACCAGCAGCTTCGCCGGGACCGCGCGAACGCTGGTCGCGGTGGGCACGCTCAGCGAGGCGTCCATGTTCTGGACGATCTTCGCGGCGACGCCCCGCAGCGGCGTGGTCTGCGGGCCGTCGGCGGTCGGCGCGGCGGCCTTGGCGGCCGGCTTGGCCGCAGCGGCCTTCTCCGGCGCCTTGTCCGGCGCGGCCTTCGGCGTGGCCGGGGCGGAGGGCTTGGCCGGCGCCGGCTGGGCGGCGGCCGACTTGCTCGTGGTCGCCGGCTTGGCCGGGGCGCTCGGCTGGGCGACCGTGGCGGCTGCCTCCGGCTGACCGTCCGGCTCCGGGGCGGCGGCCGGCTTGTCCGACGACTCGGCGCCGCGCGGGGTGCCCGCTCCCGGTGCCGGTCGGTAGTCGGCGAAGAAGTCGTGCCAGGCCGAATCAACGCTCGATGGGTCGGCGAGGTAACGCTGGTACATCTCCTCGACGATCCACTCATTCGGGCCGAAACCCGCCAGTGGGTTCTCCTGCGAAGTCTGCTGGGTCGACACGGCCGGTAATCGCCTCTTTCACGCGGGTTTGTGTGGCACGCGGTGGGTCCGCCGCGCCCGATGAGGAGCACGGACTAGACGTATCCCAGGCTACGCCGTACCGATCCCGCAGGCATTTCCGCCTCGGTCCCGTGGCCGGTTTCACAGAAGATGCCAGAAGTTCAGCAACGCCTGCGCACACCGTGTCGAACTGGTAACACCAGGGGCTGGAGGCCGAGCGGACGCCCGACCCCGGAACGGCCAGCTCGCTGCCGCCCCGGGGTCGCAGACGCCGTCAGGCGATGTCGCGCCGTCGGGTGAGCAGGATTCCGACGACTCCGCTGACCAGCGCGTAGCCGATCAGCACCAGGGCCCCGACCCACCAGGACGGGGTGAACTCCGAGGTGCCCTCCGTGATCATGACCTGAGATGCCACAGCGGGCCAGACCACCTGCCATTTGAGCACCGCCTCGCTGTCGAGGAGGTTCGACAGGAGCAGGAAGAGCAGACCCACCACCTGGGTGCCGATCAGGTAGAGCACCGCCGCCGTGATCACCGCTCCGAGCTGGTTGGTGATCAGCGTGCCGATGCCCACCCCGAGGATCGTCCAGATGGCGTAGGCCAGCAGGTTGAACAGCAGCGCCCGCTGCACCGGCCACTCACCGAGCTGAGTGCCGTAGTCGTTCGCGGACAGGAAGATCGCGCCAGCGGCCAGGTCGATCAGCGTGGTGGCCAGCCAGAACATGAAGCCGAGCAGGCTGGCGGCGACGAGCTTGCTGACGATGACCGACGTTCGCCGGGGGGTCGTCAGGAACGTCGTGGTCGCGGTCTGGTGGAAGAACTCGTTGGTGACCATCAGGATGCCGATGAGCATCACGAACATCAGCCCGAGGTACTGGCCCGACGTGTAGAGGTTCGCCGCCTGCGCCGGCGCGGTCGCCTGCTCGGGGCTGACGCCGATGTTCTCGGCGTCACCGCCGAGCGCCGTGACGGCCAACCACGCGTTGATCGCGAACGCCAGGGCGATCGAGAGGAGCGCGCCGATAGCCAGCCACCACCAGGTGCTGGTGGTACGGATCTTGAGTAGCTCCGATCGGACCAGGTTCATCGGATGCCCGCCTTTCCGGCCGTCAGCTCCAGGAAGACCCGTTCCAGATCGGGCCGTTCGGTGGTCAGTTCGTGCAGCTCGACCCCGGCGGCGAGAGCGGATCGGCCGATCGTCGGGGCGTCCACCCCGCCGACCAGCAGCACCCCCTGCTCGTCGGTCTCGACGGTCGCCGACTGCGCCTTCAGGGCGGCGGTCAACACCTCGGCCTGCGGGGTGCGGACCCGGACCCGGGCGCCCTGGGCCATCGACCCGAGCACCTGGTCGACCGGACCCTGCCGGACCAACTGCCCGGCCGCGATGATCACCACGTCGTCGGCGAGCAACTGCATCTCCGACAGCAGGTGGCTGGAGACCAGCACCGTACGACCCTCGTGGGCGAGGTTCTTGAGGAACCCACGCATCCACCGGATGCCCTCCGGGTCCAGCCCGTTGGCCGGCTCATCGAGGATCAGCACGCGGGGGTCACCGAGCATCGCGGCGGCGATGCCGAGCCGCTGCTTCATGCCCAGCGAGTAACCCTTGAACTTGCGCTTCGCCGCCGGGGTCAGCCCGACCAGGGCCAACGCCTCGTCGGCCCGCTGCTTGGGCAGCCCGGCCGCCGCGCAGATGACCCGCAGGTGGTTGATGCCGGTGCGGCCCTTGTGCGCGCTGGAAGCCTCCAGCACCGCCCCGACCTGCCGCAGCGGGGTGGCGAGGTCGGTGTACCGCTGGCCGCTGATGGTGGCCGTGCCGGCGGTCGGCGTGACCAGGTTGAGCAGCATGCGCAGCGTGGTGGTCTTGCCTGCGCCGTTCGGGCCGAGGAAGCCGGTCACCCGTCCCGGCGCCACTGTGAAGGACAGGTTGTTCACCGCCCGGACGTTCTTGTACTGCTTCGTCAGACCGGACACCACGATCTGACCGTCGCTGGTGGGGCTTCGCTGCCCGTCAGTCATCGTTCTCCTCCCGTGTGTGGCGTAGAGGTACGCCGTGGCACAGCGTGACGGCCCGTGGCAACAAGGTCAATCAGGCGCGGTCGGTACGTCTGCCTCCGTCGCGGGGCGGAGGCGACTCATCCCTGCGGACTACGGCCCGGGTTCAGCGGGCGATCCAGGTTGCCCGCGCCGCGCCGAGCAATGACCCGTCCGGGCCGTACAGGCTGGTGTGCACGAGCGCCTTGCGCCCATCGACGCGCAGCAACGCCCCGGTCACCACACACTCGTCGCCCGGCCCGGGCAGCGCCGCGACCACGGCGGCGATCCGGCCCAGCAGGTACGGGCGGCCCGGCGCGAGCACCGCCCAACCACCGGGACAGTCCAGCGCAGCCCAGACCGTTGCCGCGCCGACCTGGGCGGGCGCGCGGAACGGGGCGGCGGTCCGCCCGTCCGGCAGTCGGCCGGGGAAGATCCGCAGCCCGTCGGCCCGCTGCGGCCCGCAGACGTAACAGGTGGGGAACGGATGCTCGACCAGGCCGGGGTATCGGGCCGCGGCGGCGACCGCCGTCTCCAGGTCGACAGGGGGTACGACGGCGTCGATCACCCCGGCCGGGCGTACCTCGGCCACCAGTTCGCCGGCCGGGTCCCGAACCTCGCCGTCGACAAGGGTCAGCTCGGTCTCCAGCGGTGGTGGCCGGCGCAGCGTCACCTCGACCGGCCCGCCGCCGCCCGCCTCGGCGGCGAAGATCCCCGCGCTCCAGCCGCCGTTGCCGGAACCGGCGGGCCCGTTGTAGCGGGTTTCGATGCGCACTGTCGGCCTCCGGTGGAACGTGCCGGCGTCGTCGCCGGGCCGTACCGCAGCCTCGCACGATCGCGGTGAGAGCCATCTGCCGGCCGGCGTTCATCCTGCCGACACCAGTGGTCCCCGTGAATGGCAACCCGGGCCCTTACACAGATCCCATGGCCGTTCTGCATGCCGCTGGCGCACCCCTGAAGACCAGCGGATACACCCTGCTGATCGCCGACGACCCCACCCAGGTCGCGGCCGCGCAACGCCTGCGCCACGAGGTGTTCGCCACCGAGCTCGGCGCCACCCTCCTTCCCGGCGAGGCCGGGTTGGACGTGGACCCCTTCGACGCGTACTGCGACCACCTGATCGTCCGCGAGGACAGCACCGGCGCGGTGGTCGGCACGTACCGGCTGCTGCCGCCGGGGCGCACCAGCCGGCGCTACGCCGAGGACGAGTTCGACCTGAGGCCGCTCGACCCGCTCCGCGACGACCTGGTCGAGGCGGGCCGGTCCTGCGTGCACCCGGACCACCGCTCCGGCGCGGTGATCAACCTGATGTGGGCCGGCATCATCCGGTACCTGCACCTACGCGGCTCCCACTGGCTCGGCGGCTGCGCGTCGGTGCCGGTGGCTGACGGCGGGCGGACGGTGGCCGAGGTGTGGACCCAGGCCCGGGCCCGGCACCTGTCGCCGCCGCCGCTGCGGGTCCGCCCGTTGCGGCCCTGGTTCACCGAGCCGGCTGCCGCCGTCCCGGTCGCCGGTGCCCCGGCCGGGCGGGTGGCGGTTCCGCCGCTGCTGCGTGGCTACCTCCGGCTCGGCGCGTGGATCTGCGGCGAGCCGTCCTACGACAGCGACTTCGGGTGCGCGGACTTCTACGTCCTCTTCTCCCTCGACCGGATGAACCCTCGCTACCTGCGGCACTTCCTGGGCGGTGAGCAGCGGTGAGCGCCGTGCCGCTCGACCTGTGGCGGCCCTCCTCGGGCTGCGACGACGACTGCCTGCCAGCGGCCGGCGAGGTGCCCACGGTGCCGCTGGCCCGCCGGGTGCTCCGGCTGGTCGCCGTGCTCGGCATGCTGCTGGCCGGGATTCCGGTGGTGGCGCTGCTGCCGGTGCTCCCCACTCCGGAACGGCAGGCGCTGGTCAGTGGCTGGGCGCGGACCACTGTGCGCGCCTTCGGCGTCCGCCTCGTGGTCCGGGGTCGGTTGCCCCGGCGGCGCGCGCTGCTGGTCGCGAACCATGCCTCCTGGCTGGACATCCTGGCAGTGCTGGCGGTCGCGCCCACCCGGATGGTGGCGAAACGGGAGATCCGCTCCTGGCCGGTGGTTGGTCTGCTGGCCGCGGCGGCGGGCACGGTCTTCGTGGACCGCGCCCGGCCGTTGGCGCTGCCGAGGACCGTCGCCCGGGTCGCCGACGCGCTGCGCGCAGGGCGGTCGGTGGCGGTCTTCCCGGAGGGTACGACGTGGTGTGCCGGGAACGGTGCCACCGACTGCCGCCCCGGCGGTGGGTTCCGGCCCGCGACGTTCCAGGCGGCCATCGACACGGGAAGCCCGGTGGTCCCGCTGCGGCTCACCTACAGCTGTGCGGCCACCGGGTCGACCACCACGGCAGCGGCCTTCCTCGGCGCGGACACCCTGCTGCGATCGGTGGCACGGGTGGTGGCGGCGCGGGAGCTGGTGGTCTCGGTGACGATCGCCGCCGCGCTGCACCCGGCCCGTGACGCCGACCGGCGGTTGCTGGCCCGGGCCGCCGAGTCGGCCGTACACCTGGTGCCCACGGCGGGTGCCGTGGCGCGGCCCCGGCTGCGGCCGGTCCCGAGGGCGACCCCGGCCGTTTCCGTGCCACCGCCCGCCACGGGCAGCGACCTGGACCTGGCTGCCTAGGGGAGGTACGCCCGCCGCCCCGTCCCTACCGCCCTGGCGGCGCGAGAGTCGCGACAGTCTTGTGATGTCGCGATGTATCGCGTTACAGTCTCCTTCTGTTCGGCGTGCCTTCCGCGCGTCGTCGAGAGGGGGACGCCATGGCCGGTTGGACGGTCGAGAGCCCGCAACGGCTCACACTGGACGCTCCGGTCGTCCGGCTGGACGTTCGACTGATCAGTGGGCGGCTCAACGTGGTCGCCACCGACGGGCCGACCCGGATCGACGTGACCCAGGTCGGCCGTCGGCCGGTCCTGATCGACCACACCGACGGTCGGCTCAGCGTCCGCCAGGAGCGTGGTCGGGGCTGGCCCGACGTCCTGCGCTGGTTCCGGATGATCCACCGCTATCCCCGGGTGGACGTCTCCATCGCCGTGCCCGCCGATGTCCTCGCCGATCTGGGCCTGGTCGCGGGTTCGCTGGTCGCCTCCGGCCTGCGTCGGCAGACCACCGCCCACGTCGTCGCCGGCCAGATCACCCTGATGGGGTTGCGCGGCAGCACCTCGGCGAAGCTCACCTCGGGCCCGGTGGAGGCGCTCGGCGTCCGCGGTGATCTCACAGTGGAGACGATCTCCGGGGAGGTGATCCTCGCCGACAGCGCCGCCGACCGGGTGCGGGCCCAGACCGTCTCCGGCGCCATCACCTGCGATCTGGACAACCCCCGGGGCAGTGAGATCCGGTTGACCACCATCTCGGGCAGCATCACCGTCCGGGTCCGCGCGGACAGCGACCTCGCCGTCCAGTTGAACACCGCCTCCGGCCGGATCACCAGCGGCTTTCCCCAGCTGCGCAGCTCGACGTTCCCGCTGCCCAGCAGCGAGGGGGTGCTCGGCGCGGGCGACGGTAAGCTCTGGGCTTCCGCGACCTCGGGGAGCATCGCCCTGCTCGCCCGAGCCGTCGACGACGATGGAGGGGAGCTGCCGTGACCGCCGTGTTCAGCCACGGGCGGCTCCGGCTCTACCTGCTCAAGCTCCTCGACGACGGCCCGAAACACGGCTACGAGCTGATCCGCCTGCTGGAGGACCGCTTCCTCGGTCTGTACGCGCCCAGCGCCGGCACCATCTACCCCCGCCTGCAACGGCTGGAGGTCGAGGGTCTGGTCAGCCACACGGCGGCCGGCGGCCGCAAGACGTACGACATCACCGACGCTGGCCGGGCGGAGCTGCGCCAGCGGGCCGGTGAGTTGACAGCGCTGGAAACGGACATCGCGGCCTCCGTGGCGGACCTCTCCAGCCTGGCCGGCGAGATCCGCAGCGAGGTACGCGGATCGGCACGCGACCTCAAGCGGGAGTTGAGCGAGGCCACCCGGCAGACCCGGCGGGCCCGGTGGGAGGCACCCGCACCGCCGCCCAGGCCGGCGTCGACCGCCGGGCCGCAGGCCGAGCTGTTCGACGAACTCGATCAGCGGCTGGCCGCGTTCACCGCCGAGGTGGGCCGGCTGATGCGGGCCCGACAGTTCAGCGACACCCAGCTGCGCACCGCGATCCGGCTGCTCGACGGCGCCCTGGACGGGTTGCGTCGCCTGCTGCGTTGACCGGCGTCGCCGGTCGGCGACTCACAGCCTTTTTGCAGGAAGCGTCCAGCGGTGGCGCAGTGACGTCACCGATGATGGGCGCATGCCCGCTACCCAGACCGAGGCGCGACTGCTTGTCGTCGAGGACGACCCCAACATCCTCGAACTGCTCTCCGCGAGCCTGCGGTTCGCGGGCTTCGACGTGGCCACCGCGACAAGTGGAAGCGCGGCGCTCAACGCAGCCAAGGACCACCGGCCCGACCTGGTGGTACTCGACGTGATGCTCCCCGACCTCGACGGTTTCGAGGTCATCCGGATGCTCCGCGAGGGCGGCACGCGTACCCCAGTGGTGTTCCTGACCGCCCGGGACGCCACCGACGACAAGATCCGTGGGCTGACCCTGGGCGGCGACGACTACGTCACGAAGCCGTTCAGCCTGGAGGAGCTGACCGCCCGGATCCGTGCCGTGCTGCGTCGCACCACCACCGGCGAGCAGGCCCCGTCCCGGCTCACCTTCGCCGACCTGGAGCTGGACGAGGAGACCCACGAGGTGCACCGGGCGGGCCAGCGGGTGCAGCTCTCGCCGACCGAGTTCAAGCTGCTGCGGTACCTGATGCTCAACGCCAACCGGGTGCTGTCCAAGGCGCAGATTCTCGACCACGTCTGGAACTACGACTTCCGTGGCGACGACAACATCGTCGAGTCCTACATCTCGTACCTGCGGCGCAAGGTCGACACGACCCAACCCCGGCTGATCCACACTCTTCGCGGGGTGGGGTACGTCCTGCGCAAGCCGGCGGCGTGAACGCTGTCCAGCAGGCGAAGGGGCGGGTGCGCAGCGTTCCGCTGCGGGTGAAGCTGGTCGCCTCGGTGCTCGCGCTGGTCGCCGTCGCACTTCTGGTGATCAGCTCGTTGACCGCGTACTTCCTCCGCAACTACCTGGAGGGCCAGGTCGACGGGCAGGTCCGGTCGACCGCCCAGGGCCTCGGCCAGTTTCTTCTGAAGCTGCGCACCGGTGAGGTCGGCGCGATGCTGCCCAGCGACTACGTCGTGATCGTGGCCGACGAGCGGCAGGTGTACGACCCGCAGTACGACACGCGCAGCTTCGACCCCGAACAGCTGCCCACGTTTCCCGCCACCCGCAAGGACTTCGAGGCGGCGGAGGGCGAGCCGCGCACCGTCATCTCACACGATCGCCTCACCCGCTGGCGGGTGTACTACGCCCCCCAACCGGACGGCTCGGTGCTGGCCGTGGGTCAGCCGCTGACCGAGGTGGACCGGGCGGTGAAGCAGCTCGTCTGGATAGACCTCCTGGTCGGTGGCGCAGTGCTGATCATGCTGGCCTCGGTCGGCGCCGCGATCGTCCGGACCAGCCTCAAGCCCCTCGTCGAGATCGAACAGACCGCCGCCGCGATCGCCGGCGGTGACCTGACCCGCCGGGTGCCCGACCCGGAGGAGGGCCAGGCCGAGCCAACCTCGGAACTGGGCCGGCTGTCGCGCGCGCTGAACGCGATGCTCACCCAGATCGAGGCGGCGTTCACCGCCCGAGCCGCGTCGGAGACCTCGGCCCGATGGGCGGAGAGCGCCGCCCGGGATGCCGCCGCAGCAGCTCAGGCGTCCGAGGCGCGGGCCATCCGCTCCGAAGAGCGGATGCGGCAGTTCGTCGCCGACGCCTCGCACGAGCTGCGGACTCCGCTCACCACCATTCGTGGCTTCGCCGAGCTGTACCGGCAGGGCGCGGCCCGCGAACCGGAGCAGACCGCCGGCCTGCTGCGCCGGATCGAGGACGAGGCCGCCCGGATGGGACTGCTGGTGGAGGACCTGCTGCTGCTCGCCCGGTTGGACATGGAACGACCGCTCTCGCTGACCCCGGTCGAGCTGCCGGTGCTCGCCTCCGACGCGGTGCAGGCCGCGCGGGCGATGGCACCGGAACGGCAGATCGAGCTGGAGATCGCGCCCGAGTCGGGCCCACTCGTCGTCTCCGCCGACGACGCGCGGCTGCGGCAGGTGATCGGCAACCTGGTCACCAACGCGCTCACCCACACCCCGCCAGAGGCCGAGATCCGAATAGGGCTGCACGCCGAGCCGGGTGGTTTCGCCGTCGTGGAGGTGGCCGACACCGGCCCCGGCCTCTCGGCGGAGCAGGCGGAACGGGTCTTCGAGCGGTTCTACCGGGCCGACGCGGCCCGGACCCGGCGGGCCGACGGCAACACCGGCACCGGCCTGGGCCTGGCCATCGTGGCGGCGCTGGTCGCCGCCCACCACGGCTCGGTCGAGGTGGCCCAGACACCCGGCGGCGGGGCCACCTTCCGGGTTCGGCTGCCGCTGCTGCCACAGGTCGACGGAGCGGGCGAGTGACTTTCAGCCAACTTCCAGGACGGTTCCAGGTTGATTGCAGTGCCGGGGGAGAAGGTAGTGGCATGACCGAGTTCGAGTCCGACCCGCAGCGCCGGCCGGCCCCCACCGACGCCGAGCCGTCGCACCCCACCGCCGAGCTGCCGCGCGACGAGCGTGTGCAGTCCGACTCCCCGACCACTCCCGTACCGGTCGTCTCGACCGGCGGCGACCCGACGGTCGCCTCCACCACCGGTGACGCGGAGACCACCGCCGCCACCCCGGCCGCCGCGCCGGCCGGGTACTCCGCGCCCGCCGGCCAGCCGACCGGGTACGAGCCGTCGACCGGCTACGAGCGCCCGGCCGCCACGCCGTCCGCACCGCCGTACCCGGTCTCCGGTCACCCGGCGCCCGGCCAGCCCGGCTACCCGCAGCCGGCCGGCCACTACCCCGGTGCCCCCTGGTACCAGGGCCAGCAGTCCGGCTGGGCCGGCGGGGGCCAGCCGGGCATGCCGTACGCCCAGCACCAGCAGCACCCGGGGCAGCACCAGCAGCACCCCGGGCAGCACCAGCAGCACCTCGGACAGCACCCGGGCCAGCCGGTCCCGCCGTGGGGCCCGCAGGTCGCGCCGCCCGGCAGCGGCCCCCGGCCGGGTCGAATCGCCAAGTTCGCCGGTGCCGGCGTCGCGGTGTTCGCCCTGATGCTCGGTTCCGGTGTCGCCGGTGGTGCGCTCGCGCTCGCCCTCGACGGCGACGGCGGCGGCATCACCCGCACCTACTCCGCGGCTCCCGTGATCAATGGCGCGGACCTGCCGAAGATCGCCGCGTCGGTGCAGGACAGCGTCGTCTCGATCACCACCGGCAGCGGTGAGGGCTCCGGGGTGGTGCTCAGCGCCGACGGGTACGTGCTGACAAACAACCACGTGGTCGCGTCCGCCTCCGGCGACGCCGTGCGGGTGGTCTTCGCCGACGGCAAGACCGCCGACGCGAAGATCATCGGCACCGACCCGAAGACCGACCTGGCCGTGGTGAAGGCCAACGGGGTGAGCGACCTCAAGCCGGCCAAGTTCGGCGACAGCGACGCCATGCAGGTCGGCGACCAGGTGCTCGCCCTGGGCAGCCCGCTCGGTCTGCAGGGCTCGGTGACCTCCGGCATCCTCAGCGCCCGGGACCGCACCATCCGGGCCGGTGAGGGTCAGCCGCAGGACCCGACCCAGCAGCAGAGCCAGACGGTCTCCTCGATCTCCGGCCTGCTCCAGACGGACGCCCCGATCAACCCCGGCAACTCCGGCGGCGCGCTGGTCAACACCCGGGGCGAGGTGATCGGCGTCAACACCGCCATCGCGACCTCCGGGCAGAGCACCGGCAACATCGGTGTCGGGTTCGCCATCCCCAGCAACAAGGCCAAGGACGTCGCGGGCAAGCTCCAGCGTGGCGAGAAGGTCAGCCACCCGTCGCTCGGAGTCGGCGTCAACCCGGCCGAGGGTGGCGGCGCCCTCGTCGCGTCGGTCACCCCGGGCAGCCCGGCGGAGAAGGCCGGCCTCCAGCGCGGCGACGTCGTCACCCGGTTCGGCGACAAGCCCGTCAACGACTCGGACGACCTGGTCGGCGCGGTGCAGGCCGGCAAGGTCGGCGACCGGGTCGAGGTGCAGTTCAAGCGCAACGGTGTCGAGAAGTCGGTGACCGTGACGCTCGCCGAGACGTCCTGATCAGTTACTGAACCTGCTTCCTCCCTCCGGCGGCGGGTGGCGGGGCCGAGGGGGTCGGCTCCGTCACCCGCCGCTTCTTTACGCCCGGACGGCGGTTCACCCTGATCGGGTGAGCCGCCGTCACCCGTCCGCCCGGCAGGTTCGGAGGGCGACGACCGGAACCGGGGGTGGAGTGCCATGACCGAGGTGGTGGGTGTCCGCGAGGACCAGCGGATCCAACGCGACGTCCTGGCCGAACTGGCCTGGGACCCCCAACTGCAACCGAACGAGATCGGGGTGACAGTCGACCAGGGCGTGGTCACCCTGACCGGGTTCGTGGACGGTGTCGCTCGCGGCTGGGCCGCGACGCGGTGCGCACAGCGGGTTCGCGGCGTACGGGCGGTGGCCGACGAGATGGAGGTGCGGCTGCCCGGCACCCCGGGGCGTACCGACGCCGAGGTCGCCGACGCCGCCACCCGCGCCCTGGAGTGGGACAGCTTCGTGCCCGCCGAACGGCTGGACGTGACAGTGGCCAACGGCTGGCTGATGCTGCGCGGCGAGGTCGAGTTCGGGTGGCAGCGGCGGGCCGCCGAGGGCGAGGTGCGCCGGCTCGACGGCGTACGGGGGATCACCAACCTGATCGAGGTACGACCCGCGGCGCCACCGGACGCCGAGCGGCTGCGGCGGGACGTCCAGCGGGCGCTGCTGCGCACGCTCGGCGGCGAGCGGGTGACCGTCGAGGTGGACGGCGACACGCTGGTCCTCGCCGGGGTGGTCCGTTCCTGGTGGGAACGTGACCAGGTCGAGCGGGTGGCCTGGTCCGCGCCCGGGGTGCGGGTGGTCCACGACCAGCTCCTGGTGGGCGGGTGATCGTCGTCCGCCATGTCCGGTTTACCTGGGACGCCACCGGGAAACCGCCGCCGACCAGCGGTGCCGCCGTACCGGGGAGCAACGGGGAGGACTCGTGGCCGTGAACCACTCGCCTGCGGGCCGCCCCGAGGAACGGTCGTTGCGCATCGCGATGGTGGTTCCGCCGTGGTTGTCAGTGCCGCCGCCCGGCTACGGCGGTCTTGAGCAGGTCGTCGCCGCCCTGGTGGACGCGCTCTGCGGGCAGGGGCACTCGGTGACCCTGTTCGGCGCCGGAGGTGACCACGGCACGGCGGCCGACGGCTTCGTCTCCACCGTGGCCGAGGTCCAGTACGAACGGCTCGGCGAGTCACTGCCCGAGCTGGCACACCTGGCCCGGGTGAAGCGGCTGATCAGCCCGGCCGACTTCGACGTGATCCACGACCACACCACTATCGGTCCGCTGGTCGCCGGCCGTCGGGCCGTGCCGACGGTCGCGACAGTGCACGGCAACCCCGTGGGGGAGTACGGCGACGTGCTGAGCGACATCGACGCGGGCGTGGCACTGGTGGCCATCTCGCACGCCCAGCGTCGGCTGAACCCGAACCTGCCCTGGGCCGGCACCGTGCACAACGCGCTCGACATCCGCGGTTTCCCGCGCAAGCACACGCCCGGCAAGGGGCCGGTGCTGTGGCTGGCCCGGTTCAGCCCGGACAAGGGCCCGGACACCGCCATCCGGGCGTGCCGGGCGGCCGGATTGCGCCTGGTGTTGGCCGGCAAGTGCAACGAGCCGGCCGAGCGCCGCTACTACGAGCAGGTCGTCGCGCCGATGGTCGACGAGGACGTGACAGTGGTGCTCAACGCGGACCGCGCGACGACGCTGCGGATGCTCGTCGACGCGCGCTGCCTGATCATGCCGATCCAGTGGGACGAGCCGTTCGGCATGGTGATGCTGGAGGCGATGGCCACCGGCACGCCGGTGGTGGCGCTCAACCGGGGTGCGGTGCCGGAGCTGGTGCGACCAGGGCTGACCGGGCTCGTCGTCGAGCGGTCGGAGGAGCTGTCCGCGGCGTTGCTCGCGGCGGAGCGACTCGACCCGGAGGACTGCGTGGCGCACGTGGCCCGGAACTTCTCGGTCGAGCGGATGGCGAGCGGCTACGCAGAGGTCTATCGGCGCTTCGCTCTCGGCCGGCACGACGTCCGTGAGCCGGCCCGGGTGCCGGTGCGCTGACCCACCGGTGTCGCCGGGTCAGGCCCCGGTCGCGCCCAGCTCGGCGATGGCGGCGTCGAGCCGGGAGGCGTACGCCGGGCTTATGCCGCCCTCACCGAGACGGACGGCGACCTTGGCGCGCAGCCGGGCCACCGGCGGTGCCAGCTCTTCGCGGCCGGAGCTGACCGCGACGGTCAGGTTGCGCAGTTCGTTGCGCAGGTCGAGGGCCACGTCGTCGCGGATCTCGCCAGCGCTCAGCCCGGTGCCGATCAACCCGTCGACCCGGCTCGCGACCTCGGTGAGAGTGCCCGGGTTCGAGGTGGGCGCCACGGCGGTCGGCTTCGTCGAGGGCGTCGGGGTCGGCGGGGTGGACGTGATCGGCGTGGACGGCTGGGGGGTCGGCGGGTCGGTCGACGGGGTCGTCACCGGCCCGGCGGAGGGCTGTGCCCGGCGGGTCGGCTGCTGTTCGGGCAACAGCGCCACCCCGGCCACTGTCACCCCGACGGCCAGCACCGCCAGCAGCACCACCAGTCGACGCCGCGACCAGCCGGACCCGGTCGGCGGCTCGCCCGCGCTGGAGGAGGCTCCGCCGTCCGAGGCGGCTCCATCCAGTCGCGCCGCCGCCGGGACGCTGGCCGTCGCGACGGCGGGCGACTGCGGTGGCAGGGGCTGGGTGGGCACCCGGATGGTCGCCGTCGGGGGCTCGGCGGGCAGCGAATGGTCGCGGAGCGCGGTCGCGACCTGCCGGGCGGTGGGCCGGTCGGCCGGATTCCGAGCGAGGCTGCGCAGGCAGATCTCGACCACCGGCGCGGGCAGGTCCGGTAGATCGGCCAGCGTCGGCGGTGGACCACTGGCCAGCGCGGCGCTGAGCTGCTCCCAGGTGTCCGCCGGATACGGGACCCGACCGGTGAGCGCCTCGTGCAGCAGCACGCCGAGCGAGTACACGTCGGTGGACGGCTGGGCCGGCGCGCCGTCGAGACGTTCCGGGGCGACGTACGCCGGGGTGCCGAAGGTCTCGCCGTCCTCGTCCTCGTCGGGCGCGCCGATCCGGGTGGCGATGCCGAAGTCGAGCACCTTGACGCCCGTCCCGGTCATCATCACGTTGGCCGGGGTGATGTCCCGGTGCACGATGCCGAGCCGGTGCGCGGCCGCCAGCGCGTCCGCCACCTGCGCGCCCACCTGGACCGCCTCGGTCCACGGCAGCGGCCCCTCGGTGAGCCGAAGCTTCAACTCCTCGCCGTTGAGCAGCTCCATCACCACGAACGAGGTGATCGAGCCGTCCGGGTCGACCGTCTCGCCGTAGTCGTGCACGGAGGTCAGGTGCGGGTGCACCAACTGGGCGGCGGCCCGTGCCTCCTCGCGCACCATTCCCCGGAACCGCGCGTCCGCGGCGAGTGACGGGGCGAGCACCTTGAGCGCGACCACCCGGTCCAGTACCTCGTCCCGGGCACGCCAGATGACCGACATGCCACCGGCGCCGATCTGGTCCAGAAGTCGGTATCTGCGAGCCAGCAATCGGCCCGGATGCAGCGCTGCCTTCACGGATCGCACCTGCCTCAGGGGTGGGAGCGGTATCAGGTTGCGCGAATGTGTCCTGCCTGTCAACGCCGTCGCCGCCGGCCGTCGACGGACGGTGCCTGCCGTGCGCCGACCGCCGGCCGACAGCGGCCCACCGGTCGGCGGCGGGCCCGTGCCAGGATGGACGACATGGCGGGGGGACCGGTGGCGTTCGTGCTCGGCGGCGGGGGAGTGCTCGGCGCGGTCGAGGTCGGCATGTTGCGTGCCCTGTTCCGGGCCGGCATCCAACCCGACATGGTCCTCGGCACCTCGATCGGCGCGGTCAACGGCGCGCTGGTCGCCGCCGACCCGTCCGAGGCGGTGACCGACCGGCTGGTCCGGCTCTGGGCCTCACCCGAGGCGAGCGAGGTGTACGGCGACTCGGTCGCCCGGCAGCTGCGCCGTTTCGCCGCCCGCACCCACCTGCACTCGCCCCGGCCGCTGCGCCGCCTGTTGGAGACCGAGCTGGGGGTGGACACCACCTTCGCCGATCTGCGGGTGCCGTTCCGGTGCTGCGCCGCCCACATCGAGCGGGCCGCCGAGCACTGGTTCGACAGTGGTCCGGTGGTGCCGGCGGTGATGGCGTCGGCCTCGGTGCCGGGTCTGCTTCCGCCGATGGAGATCGACGGCGCGCACTACGTGGACGGCGGGATCGTCAACTCCATCCCCATCGGCGAGGCGGTGGCCGTCGGCGCCCGCCGGATCTACGTCCTCCAGGTCGGTCGGATCGAACGGGAGCTGACTCCACCCCGTCGGCCGTGGGAGATCGCGCAGGTCGCGTTCGAGATATCCCGCCGGCACCGCTTCTTCCGGGAGTTGGCGGCTCTGCCGGAGGGCGTGGAGGTGCACGTCCTGCCGACCGGCGGGGTCAACCCCCGCGACGACACGCCGTGGGCGTACCGGGACATGGCGGCGGTGGGACGGCGGATCAGTCGCGCGTACACGGCCTCCCGGCGCTACCTCGCGGCCCACCAGGAGCGTTGATGCCGTTACCTCCGCGGTGGCTGCGTCGGTTGCTGTTCGCGCCCTCCGTCGTGCTGCTCGCCTTCGTCGTGGTCACCACGTTGCCGATCTGGGCGCTGCTGGCCGCAGCCGCGTCGCCGCTGGTCCCGGGCCGGTTGCGTCCACTGCGACTGCTCTGGATCGGCTGTTTCTACCTGGTCTGGGACGCTGCCGCGCTGCTCGCGCTCTTCGTGCTCTGGGTCGTCTCCGGTTTCGGCTGGCGGACCCGGTCGCCGGCCTTCCAACGCGCGCACTACGTGCTGGCCGGCTGGTTCCTGCGGGTGCTGTTCTGGCAGGCGCGTTGGACACTGCGGTTGAGCATCGACGTGGTGGGCACCGACCCGGACACTGCGCTGCCCGGCCGGCCCGAGCTGGTGCTCTGTCGGCACGCCGGGCCGGGCGACTCGTTCATCCTGATCCACGGGCTGGTCAACTGGTTCAACCGGGAGCCTCGGATCGTCCTCAAGGACAGCCTCCAGTGGGATCCGGCGATCGACGTGCTGCTCAACCGGCTGCCCAACCGGTTCATCGCGCCGACTCCGGAGCGCGGCGAGGAGACGGTACGCCAGGTCGGGCACCTCGCCACCGGCCTGGACGACAACGACGCGTTCGTGATCTTCCCCGAGGGCGGCAACTTCACCCCCCGGCGACGGCTGCGCGCCATCGCCCGGTTGCGCTCCCTCGGCCTGGAACGGATGGCCCTGCGCGCCGAGCGGATGCGCCACGTGCTCGCCCCGCAGCCCGGTGGGATGCTCGCCGCGCTGGACGCCGCACCCGACGCCGGGGTCATCTTCGTCGCCCACACCGGTCTGGACCGGATGCTCACCGTCGCCGACGTGTGGCGGGAACTGCCGATGGACAAGCGGATCGTGATGCGGTTCTGGTCCGTGCCGCCGGAGGACGTACCGACCGGACGGCAGCAACGCATCGACTGGCTCTTCGACTGGTGGGCGCAGATTGATGCCTGGATCGCCGCTAATCGGTAAATGTCCGCGTAGGGTGCGGGCGTGGACGAGATCTGCGTGGTGACAACGGTGGTGGACGCGCGTTCGGTCGCCGACGTGCTGGCGGCTGCGGCCGTCGCCGGCAGGCTCGCCGCCTGCGCCCAGGTGGGTGGTCAGGTGGACAGTACCTACTGGTGGCGGTCCGGGATGGAGACGAGCACCGAGTGGTCGGTGCAGTTCAAGACCGCACCGGATCGGCTCACCGCGTTGCTGGATCAGATCCGGGTCAGCCACCCGTACGAGGTGCCGGAGATCCTGGTGTCCAGGGTGGAGAGCGGTAACCCCGACTACGCCACCTGGGTGTACGAGCACACCCGATCCTGAGTACGCGCACTCTGGGTCGCACCCCGGTCGGTTGTCGATGATGACCCGGTGGACGACACCCGTTACCCCTGCCCCGCCTGCGGCGCACCGGCCGATCTGAGCGCCGGATGCTCCGGCTGCCGGCGCGCACCCGACCCGATCGCCGCCGAGGTGGTTCGGCTGAGCCGGGAGGTCGCCGAGCTTGAGCCGCAGGTGGAGCGGGCTCGTCGCACGTACACCGAGCTGGCCGGACGGCTGTCGACAGTGTCCGGGCGGCGAGCCGAACTGGCCGCGGTCGTCCGCGCCGGGCTGGCGGCCTCGGTCGTGGCGCGCCCGGTGCCTGCTGCCGGATCGGCGCCGTTCATCGGCCCGGGCCCCGGCGTCGCGACGGGTTCGCGGCCGGGTGCGGCGGAAACCTCGACCCGGACGGTCCAGGGTCTGCTCTTCGTCCTCGGTGGACTCCTGCTGGGCACCGCGGCGGTGGTGTTCACCGCGGTCGCCTGGGCGGCGGTGGGGGTCGCCGGCCGGGCGTTGATTCTGGTGGCGTTCACCGCGCTCGCGCTGGGCGTACCGCTGCTGGCGGTCCGCCGAGGGCTGCGCGGCACGGCGGAGACGTTCGCCGCGGTGGGGTTGCTGCTGGTGGTGCTGGACGGTTACGCGGCCTGGTCGGTGAACCTGGCGGGCGTGACCGGCTGGCCGGGCAGCCGGTACGCCGCGCTGGTCGGGGGGGCCAGCGCGGCGGTCGCCGTGGCGTACGGCCGGTGGAGCGGGTTGACGGGGCCCTGGTTCGCCGCCCTGGTGGCCGCCCAGCCGGCGTTGCCGCTGCTCGCCGCCGAGGCGGGGCTGGGTGCGGCGGGGTGGGCGTTGGTCCTGCTCGGGGTGGCGTCGCTGAACCTGGCCGTGCTGGCCGCGCTGCGTGGTCGGGGAGGGGCGGCGCAGCTCGTCGGCCGGGTGTTGGCCGGCACCGGTCACGTCGCCGCGCTGGTGGGCGCTTCGGCGTGCGCGGTGGTGCCGCTGGTCGGTGGGCGGGCGGGGGGCTCGCCGCTGCTGGCCGGGGTGCCGCTGTTGCTGGTCGCGCTGACCGGGTTCGGCGCGGCCTGGCTCGTCGGGGGGCGGGCGCTGCGGGCGGTGGCGGCAGGGCTGCTGGTGCCGGTGCTCGCCGCCGCCCTGCTGCGTCCGGTGGCGGAGCTGCGGCCGTCAGTGCTGCTGCTCGCGGCGGCGACTGTGGCGCTGGGGATGGCCGCCGCCGTGCGGTTCCTGCCGGCGTTGGCGGCGGTGGACGGTGGCGGCGGTTGGCGGACCGGTCCGCGAGCCGGCGCACTTTTCGTCGCGGCCGGCACGGCGCAGGTCACCGTGTTGATCACCGTCGGGCTGGCGGTCGCCGCAGTCGGCCGGTCGTTGCCGCTCTGGGGCGGGGCTGGGACGGGGCCGGACCTGAGCTGGGGTTGGCAGCTGGCACCGGCGGTGGCACTGACGATCGGCGCCACGGTGCTGCTGCTCCCTGCCAGCATGCGGGCGGTGCTCGCCACGGCCGGCGCGGTGGCGGTGCTGTTCGCCGTGCCCGCCGGCTGGACGGCCTCCTGGCCTCAGGTGGTGGCCATCGACCTGGTCGGCGGGGTCGCGTTGCTGCTCGCCGTACTGGCCCGTCCGACCACCCCGCCCGTCGCCCTGCGCTCGCGTGCGCTCGGCGGTGCAGTCCTGCTCGGGCACGGGCTGCTGGTCGCCCTGGCCGCCCCGGCCGGTGCCCTGGTGACGCTCGGCGTGCTCGCCGTGGTCGGGCTGGCGTTGGCCGTCCGACAGGGGGCCGGCGCGTACCGGGAGGTGGCCGGTACGGGTCTGCTGGTCGGGCAGCTCGCGCTGCCCGCGATCGCGGCGGTGGCGGCGTTCGCCGTGGGCGGGCCGCCCTGGTGGCAGGCCCGGCTCGCGCTGGCCGCCGCCGGGTTGTCGCTGGTCGCGGCCCTCGCGGTCCGTCGCCACCGGGTGGAGCTGATCGGGTACGCGGTGACCGGCGCCGTCGCCGCGGTGACCGTGCCCGGCCTCGCGCCGCTGGTCGCGGCGGGTGACGAGCCGCTCGCGCCGTACGCGGCGCTGGCCGCGTTGGGTGTGGCGTTCGTCGCCGGCTGGCTGCCGTCGGCGAGCGCCTCCGGCCAGGCGGCCCTCGGGGAGCAGCCGGCGGTTGACGGGCGCGAGTCGGCCCAGTCGGCGTTGTTGCTGGCGGCCGGCGGAACGCTGGCGGTGGTCGCCGTCCTGGCGGCCCTGCCGACAGTGCTGACCGCGCTCGGGTCGCCCTACGGCGGCTGGAACCGGGTGTGGTCGGGGGCGCCCACCGTCGTCGCCGACCCGACGGTGCTCCCGGTCGGGTTCGCGCTGGTCGTGCTGGCGGTGGCCGGTGCGCTGGCCGGTCGGCGGGTCGGTCTGCCGGTGCCGGCCGCGCTGCCGTTCCTCGCGGCGGCGCTGCCGGTGCTGCTCATCGCGATCGGCGCGCCGTGGCCGGTGCTACCGGCCGCCGTTCTGCTCGCCGGCCTGGCGGCGCTGCTGTTCACCGCGCTGGCCGCCGCGCGCCCGGCGCTCACACCGGTCGCCGTGCCGGTGGGCGTGGTGCTGGTGGCCTCCGGTGTGCTCGGTCTGCTGGCCACCCGGGCCGGGACGCTTGCCGCCGAGGCGGCGCTGCTGGTGGCGGCGGTCGCGGTCGCCGCCGGCGCGCGCCGGTTCGAGGTACGGGTCGCCGGCTGTCTCGCCGCCGTGGGCGCGGCGTCCGCGTTGGCGGTGACCGCGCCCCTCGCCGGTGGGCTGCCCCTGCGGGCTGCCTCGTATCCACTGCTGGGGGTGGCCGCGTTGGTGCTGGTCGCCGCCGCGGTCACCCCGACGCGGGTCCGGCTGGGACGGGTGCTGGACGCCGCCGCGCAGGCCGTCGCGCTGGTGGCGGCGGTGCTCGCCGTCGAGGCGGCGCGGCACCTCGCCACCATCTGCGTGCTCTGGGGTGCCGCCGTCGCGTTGCGGCTGCTGCGCCGGGGTGAACCGGCCGGCCGGCGGTGGGCGTTCGCCGGGATCGCCGCCGGCAGTGAGTTGCTCGGGGCCTGGGTGCTGCTGGCCGCCGGAGGGGTGACAGTGCTGGAGGCGTACACGCTGCCGGCCGCGGCGCTCGCCATCGGAGCGGGTCTGCTGGCGCTGCGCACCCGGCCGGGGCTGACCAGCTGGCCGGCCCTCGGCCCGGGGTTGGTCGCGGCGTTGCTGCCCAGCCTCGTGTCGGTGCTGGCCGGGGCGGACCCACAGCCCTGGCGGCGACTGCTGCTCGGCGCGGCGGCGACCGGCGCGGTGCTTGCCGGCGCGACCCGCCGGTGGCAGGCGCCGGTGCTGCTCGGCGGCGGAGCGCTGACGCTGCTGGCGCTGCACGAGCTGGCCCGGGGGTGGGATCTGCTGCCCCGGTGGATCTACCTGGGAATCGGCGGGCTGGCACTGGTCGGGCTCGCCGCCACCTACGAGCGGCGTCGACGTGACCTGGCTCGACTGCGCGCCGCGGTGGGCCGGCTGAGCTGAGCCGAACCCGTAGGGGTAGGGCCTGCCCTACCCCCCATTCGGGGGCTGTCGGGGTTACTCACCGCTACCGCGATCGGGAGACTTGACAGCAAGCCCGAACCATCCTGGCGCGGGCGCAAGTGGAACGGGAGCAGCGATGGCGCTCGGAGCGGTGGCGGAACCGCCGGTACGACGGCGAGGCAGTGACTACGCACAGTTGTCCCGACTGATCAGCCAGGCGGGCCTGCTGGAGCGGCGCCCCGGCTGGTACGTCACCCGCATCGTGCTCACCCTCGGTGCCTTCGTGGCCGGCTGGGTGGCCGTGTTCCTGCTCGGCGACTCCTGGTGGCAGCTTCCCCTCGCGGCCCTGATGGCGGTGGCCACCACGCAGGTCGCGTTCCTCGGCCACGACGCCGGGCACCGCCAGATGTTCCGTCGGCGTCGCCCCAGCGAGCTGGTGGGCCTGTTCGCCGGCAACGCGGCGGTCGGGCTCAGCTACGGCTGGTGGGTCGACAAGCACAACCGGCACCACGCCAACCCGAACCACGAGGACGAGGACCCGGACGTCGGCGCGGGCGCCCTGGTGTGGACGCACGAACAGGCGCTGGAGACCCGTGGGATCGGTCGCTGGATGGCCAAGCGGCAGGCGTACCTCTTCTTCCCGATGCTCCTGCTGGAGGGCCTGAACCTGCACGTGGCGAGCATCCGGGCCATCGTCGGCCGGGAGCCGAACGGCGGGTACACCGTGCCGATGCGGTACCGGGCGGCCGAGGCGGCGCTGCTCCTTGCGCACACCGTCGGCTATGTCGCGCTGCTGCTGGCGGTCATGTCCCCGGTCAAGGCGCTGCTCTTCGCCGTCGTGCACCAGGCCCTGTGGGGCCTCTACATGGGGTGCGCGTTCGCGCCGAACCACAAGGGCATGCCGATGCCGACCGCCGAGGACGAGTTGGACTTCCTGCGTAAGCAGGTGCTGACCTCCCGCAACGTACGCGGCAGCCGGCTCGTGGACACCGCCCTCGGCGGTCTCAACTACCAGATCGAGCACCACCTCTTCCCGAACATGCCCCGCGCCAACCTGCGCCGGGCGCAGCCCATCGTCAGGGCCTACTGCATCGAGCAGGGGATCCCGTACGCCGAGACCGGGCTTGTCGAGTCGTACCGGCAGGCACTTGGTCACCTGCACGAGGTGGGCGCGCCGCTGCGCGGCTGACCAGACCGGCCGTTACGCGGCCGTCACGACATCGATCGGCGGGGCGGCATCTGATGATGCCGCCCCGCCGTCGTGTTCCTGGCCGGCACCGCTTGGCGGAAACCCTGGGCTCGAGGGAGCGGATCCGGCTCGCCGGACGCGCCACCGGTAGGGTCTGGTCATGGCAGACCTGCTCACCGCGGACGCGGTGCGAGAAGAGCTGAGCCGGTTGCCCGACTGGTCGGGTGACCCGACCGGCATCGGTCGTACCGTCCAGCTCGGCAGTTTCCCGGCGGCCATCGCGGTGGTGGACCGGGTGGCGACGGTGGCCGAGGAGTTCGACCACCATCCCGACATCGACATCCGATGGCGGACCCTGACCTTCCGCTGTGTCACGTACTCGGCCGGTGGGGTCACCCACCGGGACATCGAGCTGGCCCGGCGAATTGACGACATCGTCCGGAGTGCGGCATGAGATTCGAGATCAGCAAGGTTCTGGATGCCATCGAGGGCCGGGTCTGCACGGACCCGTCACTGGCCCGAGCCGTGATCGACCTGGCCGAGGTGATCCGCTACCAGGACATCGACGGTGGTCGGCCGGCCAGCCTGCTGCGCCTCGGCATGGTCATCGACGCGCTCTCCCGCGAGCTGGAGGAGGACAGCGTCCAGGTCTACGCGGTGGTGCACCGGGCGTTGCTCTCCGACGCCGACCTCACCTCCAACGAGCGGATGGTCGTTCGCCGCTGGGCCGACGACGGGCTCGTCGAGGTGCTGGACAACCCGGGTGACCGGATGTTGGAGGTCGCCGACCTGCTCGGGTTGCCGGTGCTCAGCCGGGTCCGCTTCGACGGGCTGCGCGGGCGTTTCCCGTGGCTGGTCGAGCAGCCCGGTCGGGTGGTCGCGCCGGTGCCCGGCGCCGGCGGGCCGGTGTTCATCGCGCACGTCGGTGGTGGCCACTCGCCGGTGGCCGGCAAACGGTCGCCGACCGGCGTCAAGCTGCTGGCCCGCCAGTGGCGCTGCCCGGAGTCGGGCTGCGCGCTGTTCGGCGGCGGTGGTGGGGGTGGCGCGTTCGCCGACCTGGCCGGGGGTGCCGACCGCAGCCCCGCAGCGCAGCCGCCGCCCGCGCTGCGCAACGGCGTGCCGACCTGCCCCCGACACGGCGCACGGCTCGGTGACGGCGGCCCGCGTCCGCGTACCGAGGTGCTCGCAGTGCGCGTCGGCGGCCTGGTCCGACGGCGGTTCGTGCTCAGCGAGGAACAGCCGATCGTTGCCGGTCGGGCTCCCGAGCAGGACGGCGGGATCATGCTCGGGCAGTGGCTCAACGACGAGGCCCGGCGCTGGATCAGCCGTGGTCACGTCCGCTTCGAGCTGCGGGTCGGCGAGGTCATCGTGACCGACGTCAGCACCAACGGCTCGGGCATCCGGCCGGGCGGTTCGATGACCGAGTCGGACCGGATCCCGCTGGCGCCGCAGCAGTCCCGGGTGCTGGGCGAGAACGACATGATCGAGCTGTACCCGGGGGTGCAGATCGGTCGGGCCGAGGAGCTGCCCACCGGCGCTCCGTTCACTCCCACCTCGGTGATGGCCGAGGCACCCACGATGGCGATGCGCCTGCCCCGCCCCTGACGCGAAGGGCGGGCGTCGGAAGTCCGACGCCCGCCCTTCAGCACGTTCCCTGGTCAGCCGGCCAGGACCTCGGCCAGCTGGGTCACCGCCAGGTCGATCTCCTCCTCGGTGATGACCAGGGGTGGGGCGAGCCGGATGGTGGAGCCGTGGGTGTCCTTGGCGAGGACTCCGCGCTCGGCGAGCCGCTCACACGCCTCGCGACCGCTCATCAGCGCCGGGTCGATGTCCAGCCCGGCCCACAGGCCGCGGACGCGTACCCCGACCAGACCCTTGCCGACCAACCCTTCCAGGCCGGCCCGCAGCCGCTCACCCAGCTCGGCCGAGCGGCGCTGGAACTCGCCGGTGGCCAGCAGCCGGACCACCTCGATCGCCACCGCGCAGGCGAGCGGGTTGCCACCGAACGTGGAGCCGTGCTGGCCGGGCTTGAGCACCCCGAGCACGTCGGCGTTCGCAGCCACCGCGGAGACCGGCACGATGCCGCCGCCGAGCGCCTTGCCGAGCAGGTACATGTCCGGCACGACGCCCTCGTGGTCACAGGCGAAGGTCGCGCCGGTACGCCCCAGACCCGACTGGATCTCGTCGGCGATGAACAGCACGTTGCGGTCGGTGCAGACCTGGCGTACGCCCGGCAGGTAGCCCTCCGGCGGCACCACCACACCCTGCTCACCCTGGATCGGCTCCAGCAGCACGGCCACTGTGTTCTCGTCGATCGCGGCGGTCAGCGCCTCCAGGTCGCCGTACGGCACGACAGTGAACCCCGGGGTGTACGGCCCGAAGTCGGCGCGGGCGTCCTCGTCGGTGGAGAAGCTCACGATGGTGGTGGTCCGGCCGTGGAAGTTGCCCTCGGCGACCACGATGTTGGCCTGCCCGGCGGGCACGCCCTTGACCTGGTAGCCCCACTTGCGGGCCACCTTGATCCCGGTCTCCACCGCCTCGGCGCCGGTGTTCATCGGCAGCACCAGGTCCTTGCCGCACAGCTCGGCCAGCTCCCGGCAGAAGTCGGCGAACTGGTCGTGGATGAACGCGCGACTGGTCAGCGTCAGCCGGTCCAGTTGGGCGTGCGCGGCGGCGATCAACTGCGGGTGCCGGTGACCGAAGTTCAGCGCCGAGTAGCCGGCCAGGCAGTCCAGGTAGCGGCGGCCGTCGACGTCGGTGAGCCAGGCGCCCTCGGCGGACGAGATCACCACCGGCAGGGGGTGGTAGTTGTGCGCGGTCCAGCGCTCGGCGTCCCGGACCGCTCCCGGCGTACGCAGCTTGTCATCCACGATCACTTGCTTGCCTTTCCCTGACGGAGTCGCAGCGTGCAGCACTTCGGTCCGCCGCCGGCCTTACGTAGCTCGGACAGGTCGACCCCGATGGTTTCGTAGCCCCGGTCGCGCAGCTTGGCGGCCAGGTCGGTGGCCTGCGCGGGCAGCACAACGTGCCGCCCGTCGCTGACCGCGTTCAACCCCAGCACCTCGGCGTCGGCCATGGTGGCGTGCACCGCGTCGGGGAAGAGCCGGCGCAGCACAGCCTGGCTGCCCGCGGAGAACGCCTCCGGCAGGTACGCCACGGTCCGCTCGTCGAGCACTGTCAACGCGGTGTCCAGGTGGTAGAAGCGCGGGTCGACCAGTTGCATGGTGATCACCGGGTAGCCGAAGACCTCCTGCAACTGGGCGTGCGCGGCGTGCGCCGTACGGAAGCCGGTGCCGGCCAGCAGGTGGTCACCGGCCAGCAGGACGTCACCCTCGCCCTCGTTGACGTGCTTCGGGTCGTACATCTCGAAGCCGGCGGCCTCGAACCAGGCCCGAAACGCTGGCGCCTCGTCGGCGCGCTGCGGGTCCCGGAACTGCACGGCCATCGCCTTGCCGTCGATCACGGTGCCGCCGTTGGCGGCGAAGACCATGTCGGGCAGGCCGGGCACCGGAGTGATCTCCTCGACGGTGTGGCCCAGGTCAAGGTACGTCTGGCGCAGCTGCTCCCACTGCCGGACGGCCAGCGCGGCGTCGACCGGCGCGTTCGGGTCCATCCAGGGGTTGATCGCGTAGTCGACGGCGAAGTACGTCGGCCGGCACATCAACAGGCGCTGGCTGGTGGCGTCCATCGTCATTGTCCTGCTCCCAGGGGTCGGGCGCGCCCGGCCACCGTGGCCCACGGGCTGGCGCCGTTGCTCAACGGTATGCGGCGTGAGCGGCAGGATCCACCACCAGGAGTTGCGCAGAGCGTAGATCCGTTGCGTGTGGCGAGACCTCTGAGGCGATTCGTTGCGTTGGAGCCGAGATCCGGGAGCCGAGAGCCGGGATGCAGGGCCGGGAGGCTCGTTCGCAGCCTTTGCTCTGCTGCCTTATGTGCGCCACCAGACGGCGCCACCCTCGCTGACCAGTAGCGGAATCTGCCGGCCACTCCTGGCGCCGCTCGTCGAACGCCTGGCCCCGACCTCGCTGGCGCACATAGGGCAGCAGAGCAAAGGCTGGCGTACGTGGTTCGTCCGGCAGTCGAGAGGCGCGGATCTCCGGGTGACGGACGAGATCGCCGCAGTGACCCGGACCGGAGCCGTCCGACCCTGGAAACACTTCAGGGGCGGCGAACCGCCGCCCCTGAAAGGGTGTCTCCCCGGCCGGTGAACCACCGGACTGATCGGGTTGCCGGCGAACCGCCGGCTGTTCGCCGGTGCATCACCGGCGAGCGGAACAGTGCCCGCTAGAAACGATCGACAAACTGTGAGTCAAGCCACTCCCGGAAGCGCTGCACCCAGTCGCCGTCGGTGGTCGGCCAGTCGAACTGGCCGGTCATCGCGAGCACCCCGATCACGACTGCGGCCAGACCGATCAGCACACCGAAGAGCGCGTCGGTCTTGCCGGCGACGTGCCGGCGGCGGGTTGCCATCAGGCCGAGCACCGACAGCACCGCGCCGAACGCGCCGAGCCCGATGCCGTACCCGGCCAAGGTTCCGGTCAGTACGAACGTCGCACCGACGACCGAGACGATCAGGCCGAGGGTGGCGAGCAGACTGGCCCGCGGCTTCGGGCCACGCGTCACCGGCGGCTCAGGCGTGGTCGTGCCCGGGGTCGGGTCGACAGTGCGGTCCGTGTTGGTCCGGTCGGTGGTGTCGGGCCGACGTGTGGTGCTTTCGAGGTCGGCGTCCCGCTCGGCGGTGCGTGCCGTGGTCGGGGCGACGGCGGGCCGGGCCTCGGTCTCCACCTTGCTGGTGGTGCCGGTGCGGGGCTCCGGCGTGACCGGGCGGGTCGTGCCGTTCACGGGCTCGGGTGCGACCGGGCGGGTCGTGCCGTTCGAGGGCTCGGGCGCGACCGGGTGGGCGGTGCCCCGGGAGTCGACCTCCGCCGGTCGACCGGTGGCGGCTCGGGCCACCGCCGCACGCTCGTTGGCCCGCCGCTCGGCCTCACTGGTCTGGCCGTCGGTCGTGCCGGCGCTGCGGTACGTCGTCTGGTCGGCGTCCCGGTCGGTGACCACCGGGCGGCCGACGCTGTCGTCGGACTGGGCGGTCTCGGTGACCGGGGTGTCGCGGCCGTCCACGCGGCCGTCGAGGTTCTCGTCCCGCGTCGGTGCCGGCTCGGACCGGCGGGACAGCGAAGGAATCCTGACCACTACACACCTCCTGATGAATGCGTGGTGGCCGACGGAAAGGGTGGCACCCACGCGGTGTCGGCCCTCAACTACCCACCTGGGCGTTTCCTGACACCAATCCTGGGTACGGCCGCCAAGACCGGCCTCGCCGGCCGCCCCGCCTGGCCCGGACCAGCCTCGGCTCGGCCTTGATCGACTCGGGTTTCCCGGAAGTCGCGGTTTCCCGTCTCCGCGGACACCCCGATTTCCTGAAACCCGAGTCGATCAACGCGACGGGGACCGGGTCGATCGAGGCGGCGGCGGGCCCGGTGCGGATCAGCGCGCGGGGGCTCTGTCCATCGGGGCGGCGGCGGGCCCGGTGCGGATCAGCGCGCGGGCCGGGCGGACGGGGCTGGCTATCCTTGGCACCTGTGCCAGAGGGACACTCGATCCATCGCCTGGCAGCCCGGCACGCCGAGCTGTTCGCCGGGGACAAGCTGCTCGCCGCCAGCCCGCAGGGCCGCTTCGCCGAGGGTGCCGCCCGGCTCTCCGGGACAGTGCTGGAGGGCACCGAAGCGTACGGGAAACACCTGCTGCACCACTACGCCGGCGAGCTGACGTTGCACGTACACCTCGGGTTGTATGGCAAGTTCACCGACGGGCCGGGGGAGCCGCCGGAGCCGGTCGGGCAGGTGCGACTCCGGCTGGCCAGCGACCGGCACTGGCTCGACCTGCGCGGGCCAACGGCCTGTGAGCTGCTCACCCCACCCGAGGTGGCCGCGCTGCGGGACCGTCTCGGGCCGGATCCGTTGCGCGCCGACGCCGACCCGGAGCGGGCGTACGCCCGGATCGCCCGCAGCCCCACCCCTCTCGCCGCTCTGCTGCTGGACCAGTCGGTGGTGGCCGGCACCGGTCTGATCTTCGTGACCGAGGCGCTGTTCCGGGCGGAACTGCCGCCCACGATGCCGGGCCGACAGTTGACCAGGACCGGCTGGGACGCGCTCTGGGCCGACCTGGTCGGCTTGATGCGGCTCGCTGTCGAGCACGGTCGGATCGACACGGTCCGCGACGCGCACCTGCCAGAGGCAATGGGCCGGCCGGCGCGCGTGGACCGGCACGGCGGCGAGGTGTACGTCTACCGCCGCCCGGGAGCACCCTGCCACGTCTGCGGCACCGAGGTCAGTCGCGGCGAACTGGCCGGCCGAAACCTGTACTGGTGCCGCACCTGCCAGACCAGCTGACCCACCCACCCGGGCCACCCCGCACCCCGCGCCCCGCGCCCGCGCGCCCCGCGCCGCCGATCTTGCGGTTTCTGTTGTCGGCATGGGTGGATAGGCGCGCTGTGTCGGGACAGAAAGTGCAAGATCGCGGAGTTGGGGCGGGTGCGGGAACCCGCGCGCTGCTGGACTTCAGTCGCCGTCGAGCAGCCAGCGGACCACCTCCATCTTCTCGGGGAAGACCGTTTCGTCGGAGAGGCCCCAGGACAGGGTGTGTCCGATCGTCCAGCCTCGGACCCGTTCCCGGTCCAGTCCCAGGTCGGTGCTGAGCCGGTCCAGTCGATGCCGGACGGCGGCCGGTGAGTGGCCCAACTCCGGACCGCGCACCATCGGCACGACCGAGAATTCCCGTTCCCCGGTCAGCGGCTTCGGGTCGATCGCCAGCCACGGCCCTCGGTCGCCGCCGAGCCCGTCGCCGCCGAGCGCGTTGGCGGCGAGGATGTTGCCGGCGTGCAGGTCCTGGTTGACCAGCACCTGCTCGCCCTGGCTCGACGCCAGGCCGGTGAGCAGGTCGAGCGCCGCATCCAGCAGTCGTCGCTCGTACGGTCGGCCGGCCCGTTCCCAGGCCCGGGGCATCCGGTCGATCCAGCCGGCGGCCTCGCGTGCCAGCGGGGTGAACGGCGTGCCGGCCGGTCGCCAGAGCCGGGGGAGCAGTCCGACCACCACGTCCAGCGCTCGGTCCGGCGCAAGGTCGTGCAGGGGAGTGCCGGGCTGGCAGCGTTCGAGCAGCAGGGCACGCCGCCCGGGGTCGTGGGCGAGCAGGCGGACCGCCGCGACGCCGTCCCAGAGCGCCAACGCGTCGGCCTCGTGCCGGCTCTCCTCGTCGGGATACTGGAGCTTCAGCACCACAGCGGTGCCATCGGGCAGGTGGGCGGGGAGCGCCAGTGACGCGTACGCCTGCCGGAAGGGCGGCCCGACCCGCAGCGACCAGCGCTCGGCGCACTCGTTCAGCCACGTCGGGAGTGCGGTCAGCCAGGCGCGACCGGCCGGTGATCCTCGTACCCAGTCGAGTCCCTCGGGCAGATCCATCCGGCGCTCCTGAGTTGTGCGGCGATCCGCGGCGGCTACCAGGTGACTCAGCCGGGCTGCGGCGTTCACACACCGGTCCACAGTGGCTAGCGTGGACGGGTGCAGATTGGTGTGAACGTACCGAACTTCGCCCCGGGCACCGACCCCGACGTGCTGCGTCGGTGGGCGCAGACGGTGGAGGGTCTCGGCTTCGACCTGTTGATGGTCTCCGATCACATCGCGGTGACCCCGGACGTGGCCGAGCAGTATCCGGCGCCGTTCTACGAGCCGTTCACCACGCTGTCCTGGCTGGCGGGGGTGACCAGCCGGGTTCGGCTGGGCACCACGGTGCTCATCGTCCCGTACCGGCACCCGCTGCTCACCGCCCGGATGGCGGCGAACCTCAACCGGCTCAGCGGCGGCCGGCTCGTCCTCGGTGTCGGCATTGGCTGGGCCCGGCAGGAGTTCGAGGCGCTCGGCGTGCCGTTCCGGCAGCGCGGTGCGCTGACCGACGAGTACCTGCGGACGATGCGCGCGGCCTGGCAGGACGCCGACGACTACGACACGGCAGCGATCCCGATCTGGGTCGGTGGAAACAGCGAGGCCGGCATGCGCCGCGCGGTACTGCTCGGTGACGCCTGGCACCCGCTGCGGGTCACACCGGGGCGGCTGGCCGACGCGGTCGGACGACTGAAGGACATCGCCGGCGAGCTGGGTCGCCCGGTGCCCGCGCTGGTGCCGCGGATCGCGCTCCAGGAGACCCGGGAACCGATCACCGGCCCGGACCGGCTCGCCGGTGTCGGCACCATCGACCAGATCGTCGCCGACCTGGACCAGCTTCGTGTGCTCGGCGCGGAGACGGTGGTGCTGGACCCGTTCAACGGCGACCCGACCGAGATCCGCCAGCCCGAACGCGCCTGGCGGACCCTTGCGGCAGTGGCCGCACATCGCAGAACCCAGGAGGACCGATGACCCCCGACGACGAGAAGTTTCTCCGCCATGCCGTCGAAATCGCCAGGCGGGCGGGGGCTTCCGGCGAACGGCCGTTCGGCTCGTTGCTTGTCGACGCGGCCGGCGTCGTCCTGATCGAGGACCACAACACTGTGGTCTCCGACGCGGACATCAGCGCCCACCCGGAGTTGAAGCTGGCCCGCTGGGCGGCTCGGGAACTCACTCCCGAGGTGGCCGCCGGCACCACCATGTTCACCAGTTGTCAGCCCTGCGCGATGTGCGCGACGGCGATCGACCGGTCCGGCCTCGGGCGGGTGGTGTACGCGCTGTCCACCGAGCAGTTCGAGGAGGTCAAGCCGGCCACCCCGCCGCTGCCCCCGGTCCGCTACGAGGGGCCGGCGCTGTTCGACGAGGCACGCCAGCCGATCGACGACTACTACTGAGCGGAGCCGCTCCGGGTCGGTGTGACGCAGCCGGAATTGACAGTCGGCCGGCTGCCGGAGCAGGGTTGAGCGGTGACAACGATGTCAACGGTCAAATAGGAGGAAAACCCTCTAGCTGCGCGCCGACCCCTGCCAGTCGATTCGTGGCGTACCGTTGGCAGTTTTGCGGCGCGGACCCGGTCCGTTCGCCGATCCTGGCCGTATGTCCCTTTCCTACCCCACGGTGACCAGCTGAGATGACCGACGTGCCCCGATCCGACGCCGCAACGACCCCTGCTCCGCCGGGGTCACCAGACCTGCCCGAGCTGGACGAGTTCCTCGTCGACCAGACCCGGACGCTGCTCGACACCGCCCGCCGCTCGGTCCGGCCCGAGGGCGGCTTCTGGTGGCTCACCGACGACCGCACCCCGGATCGCGGAGAACCAATCCACACCTGGATCACCTGCCGGATGACCCACGTGGCCGCCCTCGCCCACCGCAACGGCGACCCGGACGCCGCCGCCCTGGTCGACCACGGGATCGCCGCGCTCAGCACGCTGCTGCGTGACGACCGGTACGGCGGCTGGTTCGGTGCGGTGGACCAGCAGGGAGTACCCGTCAACGACCGCAAGGCCGGCTACGACCACGCGTTCGTGCTGCTCGCCGCCTCCAGCGCCGCGCGCGCCGGACGCCCCGGCGCGGACCGGCTGCTCGCCGACGTGCTGGCCGTCGTAAGGGACCGGTTCTGGGACGACGACGCCGGCGCTGTCCGCGAATCGTGGAACCGGGACTGGACGGTCACCGAGGACTACCGGGGCGCCAACAGCAGCATGCACATGGTCGAGGCGTTCCTCGCCGCTGCCGCCGCCACCAGTGACGCGAGTTGGGCAGACCGGGCCCTGCGGATCGCCACCCACCTCGTGCACGGTGAGGCAGCCCGACACGACTGGCGGCTGCCCGAGCACTTCACCACCGACTGGACGCCGCTGCCCGACTACAACCGGGACCAGCCCGCCGACCCGTTCCGGCCGTACGGCTCCACGATCGGGCACTGGCTGGAGTGGGCCCGACTGTTGCTGGAGTTGGAGGCGGTGCTGCCGCAGCCACCCCGCTGGCTGCTCGCCGACGCCCGTGCCCTGTTCGCCGCCGCCGTGCGTCGCGGCTGGGCTGTCGACGGCGCGGACGGCTTCGTCTACACCATCGACTGGGACGACCAGCCGGTGGTGCGCTCCCGGATGCACTGGGTTCTCGCCGAGGCCATCGGCGCGGCGATCACCCTGCGTCGCCGTACCGGGGACGCGGTCTACCTCGACTGGTACCGGGTCTTCTGGGCGTACGCCCGCCGTAATCTCATCGACCAGACCGGATGGCGGCACGAGTTGGACGCGCAGAACCTGCCCGCCGACACGGTCTGGCACGGCCGGCCGGACGTCTACCACGCCTACCAGGCGGTACTGCTGTCCCGCGCGGCCGACGGCCTCGGCGGCACCGGCCCGCTCGCACCGGGGGAGGTGACCGCGTGATCGTCGTCGCGGGTGAGGCGCTGATCGACCTGGTCGTCACGGCCGAGGGGCAGCGTGCCGTCCCGGGTGGTTCGCCGGCGAACGTCGCCGTCACCCTGGCCCGGCTCGACCAGCCGGTACGACTGCTGGCCCGACTCGCCGACGACGACTACGGTCGGCAACTCGTCGAGCATCTGAGCGCCAACCGGGTGGACCTGGAGTGGGCGGTACGCGCCGCGGAGCCCACGTCGGTGGCGGTGGCCACTCTGAACGCCGCCGGGCAGGCCAGCTACGAGTTCCGGCTGGCCGGTGCGGCCGACTGGCAGTGGACGCCGCAGGAGTTGCCCGAGCTGGCGGGGTCACCGGCGATCGCGCTGCACAGTGGTTCCCTCGCGCTCGCGTTGGCGCCCGGCGCGGAGGCGCTGGAGGGCCTGCTCGCCCGGGAACACCAGCGGGACGGGCTCACCGTCTCCATCGACCTCAACCTGCGCCCGAGCATCGTCACCGACCGCGCGGCGGAGCAGGAGCGGGTACGCCGGCAGGTTCGCATCGCGCACCTGGTCAAGGCCAGCGACGAGGACCTCGCCTGGCTCTACCCGGACCGTTCGGTGGCCGACGTGATGACCGAATGGCGTACCGCCGGTGTGTCCTGCGCCGTGGTGACCCGGGGCGGGGACGGCGCCTTGCTGCTCGCGCCCGACGGCTCGCTGCACGAGGAGCCGGCGGTCCGCACCACGGTGGTCGACACCGTCGGCGCCGGCGACTCGTTCACCGGTGGCCTGCTGGCCGCGCTGGCCGACCTCGACGCGCTCGGCGACCGCCCGGCCGACCGGCTCGCCGCGGTGACTCCGCAGCAGTGGGGTGCGGTGCTCCGACAGGCCGCCACGGTGGCCGCCCTGACCTGCGCCCGCCGAGGCGCCAACCCCCCGACAAAAGCAGAGGTCGAAGCCCTCCTGACTCCCGCAACCTGACCCGCGCTACCGCCCGGCCCGGCCCGGCCCGGCCCTCCCGGCCCCGGTCGATCATGGACTTGTGGTGGGCGTTCAGCACCGCTTTGCGGCATATGTGAGGCACCACAAGTCCATGATCGACGAGGGGCAGGGCGGGCAGGGGCAGGGCGGGCAGGGGCGGGGCGGGCAGGGGCGGGGCAGGAACGTGGGCAGGGCGACCCGGGCGGGTGCGGGGTCAGGTCAGGCCGCGTTTTAGGAGCCTGGTGGGGAGGACCGTCGTGTCGGGTGGGGTGTCGTCTCCGGCGATTCTCTGGAAGAGGCGCTCGGTGGCCACCTTGGCCAGCTCTCTCGTGTCGTAGGCGACGACGGTCAGCGGTCGGGGCATCAGGTGGGCCAGCTCGAAGTCGTCGAAACCGACAAGCGCGGCGTCACTGCCCCGCCGGTGCAGCTCCTGGAGCGCGCCGACGGTGAGCCGGTTGTTGGCGCAGAAGAACGCGGTGGGTGGTTCCGGGAGGTCGAGCAGTGCGGCGACCGCTCGGCCGGCCTCCTCTGGCGCGATGAGCCGCTCGCGGATCAGCGACTCGTCCGGCTCGACGCCGGCAGCGTCCAGCGCCGACCGCGCCCCGGCCAGCCGCTCCCGCATGGTGGGCACGCTCGGCGCGCCGAGCAGCAGACCCACCCGTCGGTGCCCCTCGTCGAGCAGCGCGCTCACCCCGGCGTGGCTGCCACCCCGGTTGTCCAACAGCACGGCGTCGGCGTGCAGCCCCTGCGGCGGGCGGTCCAGGAACACCACAGGCATGCCCAGCTCGACCTCGCGACGCAGGAACGAGTGGTCCAGGCCCGCCGGCACCACCAGCAGACCGTCGACGCGGCGTTGGGTGAAGTCCTGGAGCAGGGCGCGTTCCCGCTCCGGGTCCTCCTCCGACGACGCGGTGATCAGCATGGTGCCGTGCGCGGCGGCGATCTCGGCGGCGACGCTGGCGATGGTCGCGTAGAACGGGTTGGCGATCTCCTCGATCAGCAGCCCGACGGTGGCGTTGAGCTGCCGGGAGCGCAGGTTACGGGCGATGTCGTTGCGTCGGAAGCCCAGCTCGGCGATGGCGGCCAGCACCCGGCCGACCAGTTCCTGCCCCACCGGCTCGTCGTTCACGACCCGGGAGACCGTCTTCAGGCTGACGTCGGCCCGCCGGGCCACGTCCACCATCGTGGGACGCCGACGCACGGTCGGTCGGGTCGGGGTCTGGGTCACGGGGTGGTCCTCCACGGCGGGCGCGGGTCAACGGTCGAGGGCGGCGAGCGCGTCGACCGCTTTTCGGGCGGCGATGAGCACCGGATCCCAGACCGGCGCGTACGGCGGAGCGTAGCCCAGGTCCAGCTGCGTCATATCGTCCACCGTCATGCCGTTCCACAACGCCACGGCCAGCGTGTCGATCCGTTTGGCCGCCTCGGACCAACCGACGATCTGCGCGCCGAGCAACCGACCGCTGGGGCGCTCGGCGATCAGCTTGACCGTCATCGGCCGGGCGCCTGGGTAGTAGCCGGCCCGGTTGGTCGACTCGGCGATCACCGAGACGAACTCGAAGCCGGCGGCGGTGGCCTCCCGTTCGCGCAGGCCGGTCCGGCCCACCTCCAGGTCGCAGACCTTCGTGACAGCCGTGCCGATCACGCCGGTGAAGGTGGCGTACCCGCCGCCGATGTTGATCCCGGCGACCCGGCCCTGCTTGTTGGCGTGCGTACCGAGCGGCACGTGCACCGGCAACCCGCTGACCCGGTGCAGGGTCTCCACGCAGTCACCGGCCGCCCAGACGCCGGGGTGCTCGGGCACCCGCATCCGCCGGTCCACCCGGATCGCGCCGGTCGGTCCGAGGGGCAGCCCGGCGGCCTTGGCGAGCGCCGTGTTGGGGCGTACGCCGAGGCCCAGGACCACGACGTCGGTCGGGATCGGCCCCTCGGCGGTGACCACCGCGGAGACCCGGCCGTCCCGCTGTTCCAGGCCAGTCACCGGCAGGCTGGTGCGGATGGTGACGCCGAGGCCGCGCATGGCCTCGCTGACCAGCTCGGCCATCTCGGCGTCGACGGTCGCCATGGGCTGCTCGCCCGCCTCCACCAGGGTCACCGTGAGGCCGCGTTGGATCAGCGCCTCGGCGATCTCGACGCCGATGTAACCGCCGCCGACCACCACGGCCCGGCGCGGCTGCGGCTCGGCGTCCAACCAGTGCCGCAGCGCCGCACCGTCGTCGAGGGTCTGCATGCCGAACACGCCGTCCGCGTCGGTGACCGCCCACTGCGGCTTCACCGGCACCGCGCCGGTGGCGTACACCAGGTCGTCGAAGCGTTCGCGGACCTCGCCGCCGCCCGTCAGATCCCGGGCCACGACCTCGCGGCGTTCCAGGTCGATGGCCGTGACCTCGTGGCGCATCCGGACGTCCATCGCGTACTCGGTGCGGAACGTCTCCGGGTCGCGGGCGATCAGCGCCTCGGGGCCGGGCACCAGGCCGCTGATCCAGTACGGGATGCCGCACGCCGAGTAGGAGGTGAAGTTGCCCCGCTCGAAGACCACGATCTCCAGGTCGCCACGGTCACGGCGGCGGCGGGCCTGGGACGCCGCCGACATTCCGGCGGCGTCCCCGCCGATGACGATCAGCCGTTGCGCCACGGGCTCATCTTGTCACGCGGTGATCAGCCGCGGGTCTGCCGTGCGACGTCCTGCACCACGTCGGTGAGTCGGCCGGTGCGTTCGAACACCGCACGCTGCCGCGCCGCGCCGCTGCCGTGCCGGCGCAAGCCGCCCAGCAGGTCGTTCACCTCGGCCCAGTCGCCGTGCTGCTCCAGCGCCGGCCGCATCCGCTCCACGAACCGGTCCAACAGCTCCCAGGCCGGGCGCAGCTCACCGTTCGTGACGTCGACGGCTTCGCCTTCCAGGCCGTCATGGGCGGCCCGCCAGTGCGCCCCGACCAGCAGGTGGTGGTCGGTCTGCAACGCCGGCCGGCCGGCCTCGACATCCGCCATGGCGGTGGCGACGAGCGCCCGGACCAGCGCGGCGACAAGGACCGCGTCGTCCACCGACGGGCAGACGTCGCCGATCCGCAGCTCGACGGTCGGGTACTTCGCCGACAGGCGGGCGTACCAGTAGAGCATCCCCTCGTCGAGCATCACCCCGCTGGAGATCAACTGACGGATCAGCCGCTGGTAGTGCTCGTGCGACTCCAGGAACGGGGTCGGCGCCACCGACGGCCAGCGCTCCCACTCGACGGAGCGCCAACTGGCGTAGCCGGTGTCCTCGCCCCGGGAGAACGGCGAGTTGGTGGTCACCGCGTGCAGCATCGGCAGCCACGGCCGTACGTGGTTGAGCACCTGCACGCCGGTGTCCGGGTCGGGCACCCCGACGTGGACGTGCATGCCGTTGTTGCCGGGGCCGGGGACGAGCAGCCGGAAGCGCTCGATCATGCGGTCGAAGCGTGGCTTGTCGACCACCGGTGGCACCGGGCCGTCGACCGGGCCGGTACCGATGGCGAGCAGGCGTACGCCGGCCCGCTCGGCAGCGTCGGAGAGCGCCTTACGCAGTACGCCGAGGGAGTGTCGGATCGACGAGAGCTCCAGGCCGGGCGGGCTGCCGATCTCGATCTGACTGGTCTGGAACTCCCGTTCCACCTGCCCGCGAAGTTCGGCCGGCACCTGCTCCATGACGAGGTCCACGGCCGGAACCGCGGCCCCGGTGTGCGGGTCGACGAGCAGGAACTCCTCCTCGACACCCACGGTGAGCAACCCGGTGGCCGCAGTCCTGTCGCTGAGCGCGTCCGCCACCTGACCGGTCATCGACATCACCCGTCCGTTTCTACCGTTCGCGGTCCGTCCGCGTCGGTCCTTCGCTTGGTTACCCAACGTGGCGATGCCGGGAAACGTGGCGGCGGTACGTCGTCCTCGAAGGCGGGCCGCCGATTCGGCCGGGTGACGAGACAGCGGGTCCTATGCTGAGCCCGTGCCGGTGCTGCTGGGCTATGTCGGGGTCGCGTGGATGTCCGCGTTCGCCCAGCTCACCCTGCTCGCGGGCCGCCCTGTCGACCTGCTGGCGGGCGCCGCGATGACCGCCCTGGTGCTGCTCGCGGTGGTGCTCGCGGCCCGGGTGCGCGACCGGGCGGGCGCGCCCGGTGCCGGGCCGCGGTCGGCCGGCCTGCGGGCCCGCTCCCGCAGTCGCCGAATGCCCCGCCAGATCGACCCGGATGCGGCGGGTCGACCTCGTCCCCGTGCTCCGGGGCACCCCTCGGCCGCGTAGCGCCTCGCCGCCGCGCGGCCGATCCCGCCGTCACCGGCCCCCCTCGCTGGGCGGACGCCGCCCGGGGGAGGGCCTCACCGGAATCGGACCGAGGGGTTTCCCATGCTTGCCTTCGCACCACTGCACGACGCTGTCGCCGCTGCCGGCAGCGCGCTGAACTGGCTCACCGAACTGCTCGAACCACTGGCCGGCGGCGGAGCGACAGCCGCCGCCATCGTGCTCCTCACCATCGCCGTGCGGCTGCTGATCTCGCCGCTGACCGTCGCGCAGGTCCGCGGTGAGCGGCGCCGTGCGGCGCTCGCCCCGCAGGTGCGTGAGCTTCAGCAGCGGTACGCGGACGACCCGGCGACTCTTCAGCGCGAGGTTTTCACGTTGTACCGCGAGGCCGGCGCGAACCCGGTCGCCGGCTGCCTGCCGCTGCTCATCCAGGCGCCGTTCCTGCTGGTGCTGTACCGGTTGTTCAGCACCAGCGAGGGCGGCACCGGGCTGCTGGACGAGCGGTTGGCCGGCGTGCCGCTGGGTCACCATCTCAGCGACGGGCTGGCCGGTGCTGCCGGACCGCTGTTCGGCGTACTGCTGGTGGTGTTGCTGGCGGTGGCCTGGTGGTCGTCGCGGCGGGCCCGGCGGGCGGCGGCGGCGGTGGGCACGGTGGCCGGTACGCCGACCGAGGGGCCGGGGGCGGCCACGCTCGGCCGGCTGCTGCCCCTGCTGCCGTTCACGACGGTGCTGGTGGCGCTGGTGCTGCCGCTCGCCGCGGTGATCTACCTGGTCACCACGAGCGTGTGGTCGGCAGGTGAGCAGGCGGTGCTCCGCCGCCCGCAGGCCTCCCCGACGGGTGCTCTGGACAGAAACAGTTAACTGTCTTAATAATTAGCGGCAACGTTGACGTCCATAAATGCCCGTCCGGGCCCGGAGGGTCGCATGAAACGCTCCAGATCCCTTGTCCTGTCCCTCGTCGCCGCCCTCGCGGCCACCCTCGGCGCGGCCTGGGTGGCGCTGCCCGCGTACGCCGCCGGCGCCACCGCCAGCTTCGTCAAGACCGCCGACTGGGGCTCAGGCTGGGAGGGGAAGTACACGATCACCAACGGCGGCAGCTCGACCATCAGCGGCTGGAACCTGACCTTCGACCTGCCGTCCGGCACCACCCTCGGCAGCTACTGGGACGCGTTGCTCAGCTCCACCGGCCAGCGGCACACCTTCACCAACAGGTCCTGGAACGGCGCCGTCGCCCCGGGTGCGTCGGTCTCCTTCGGCTTCCTGGCCAGCGGCTCCGGTTCGCCGAGTGGCTGCCAGCTCAACGGCGTGTCCTGCGGCGGCGGCACTCCACCCACCACGCCACCACCCACCACGCCACCACCCACCACGCCGCCGCCGACGACGCCTCCGCCGACCACACCACCGCCGACCGACCCACCCACCGGTGGGTTGCCGAAGCACCTGCTCACCGGTTACTGGCACAACTTCGACAACCCCGCAGTCGAGCTGCGGCTGCGCGACGTTCCCACCGAGTACGACCTGGTGGCGGTCGCCTTCGCCGAGGCCACCTCGACGCCCGGCGCGCTCACCTTCGGCGTCGACCCCGGACTGGCCGCCTCGCTCGGCGGCTACACCGACGCGGACTTCACCGCCGACGTCCGCACCCTGCACAGCCGGGGCAAGCGGGTGATCCTCTCCGTCGGCGGCGAGACCGGCCGGGTCACGGTGAACAACGCCGCCTCGGCCACCGCGTTCGCCGACACGGCCGCCGCGCTGATCGCCAGGTACGGCTTCGACGGGATCGACATCGACCTGGAGAACGGACTGAACCCGACGTACATGGCGCAGGCGCTGCGCGCCCTGCGGGCCAAGATCGGATCGGGCCTGATCATCGCGATGGCGCCGCAGACCATCGACATGCAGAACCCGGCCGGCGGCTACTTCAAGCTGGCGCTCGACATCAAGGACATCCTCACCGTCGTCAACACGCAGTACTACAACTCCGGCGCGATGCTCGGCTGCGACCAGAACGCCGCGTACGGCCAGGGCACCGTGAACTTCATCGTCGCGTTGGCCTGCATCCAGTTGGAGGCCGGGCTCCGCCCCGACCAGGTCGGCCTCGGTCTGCCCGCCGGAGCTGGGGCGGCCGGCGGCGGCATCGTCGCGCCCAGCGTGGTCAACGCCGCCCTGGACTGCCTGGCCCGGGGCACCAACTGCGGCAGCTTCCGCCCGCCGCGTACCTACCCGGGCATCCGGGGCGCGATGACCTGGTCGGTGAACTGGGACGTCAGCAACGGCAACGGCTTCGCCAACACGGTGGGACCGCACCTCGACACCCTGCCCTGACCACCCCCGCTGGCCTTCCGAAACGCCAGCGGCACAGCGGATCAGCGACCGGCGGTCACCGACCGCCGGTCGTCGCGGTCCCGACGCTTGCGGACCTTGCGGATCGCCCAACTGGCCACCATCACGACGAAGACCGCGACGATCGCGTAGTTGAACCAGTCGCTGTAACGTGCGACGTCCTGCCAACGGCTGCCCAGCGCATAGCCGGCCCCCACGATGAGACCGTTCCACACCCCGCTGCCGATCGTGGTGAGCAGGATGAACTCACCCATCGGCATCCGGTTGGCCCCGGCCGGCACGGAGACCAGGCTGCGGACCACCGGCACCACCCGGCCGATCAGCACCGCCCACCGGCCGTGCCGCTCGAACCACTTGTCGGCCCGTTCCAGGTCGTCGCTGTCCACCAGGGGAATGTGGTCCAACCAGCGCTTGAGTCGTTCCTCGCCCAGCGCCGCGCCGAGCCAGTAGAGCACCAGCGCGCCGACAAGCGAACCGACTGTCGCGGCCAGCACCACGACGAAGACGTTGAACTTGCCCTCGTGCGCGAGGAAGCCGGCGAGCGCCAGCACGACCTCACTGGGGATCGGCGGGACGATGCTCTCCAGCGCCACCAGCAGCGCCACCCCGACCGGGCCCATCGCCTCGATCACCGAGGCCACCCAACCGGTCAACCCAGTGAATTCGGACGGATCGCCAGTCTGGGCGTACGCCATGGTGGTCCTTCCGGTCGGCTGTCGGGGATCGGAGGGTCATACCCAGCCGGGCCCGATTCACACCTCCGGGTGCAGCGCGGTGTCCGCCGGACCCTGCCGCCAACCGGTGAACACCACTGTCAGACCGGCGCGGGACGGCGCGCAGCAGAACGGGCCGGCCAGGGCCTCCGCCGTCGGGTCCAGCGGAGCGAGCCGGACCAGTCTCCACGGTTCGTCGTCGACCCGGGCGCGAACGGTCACCGCGTCACCCGCCCGGCTGACCCGGACCGTCACCTCCCGGCCCGCCCACTCCGGCACCGGCGCCACCGACCAGTCGGAGAACTCCCGGGTCACCACAGCGCCGAGCTGGGCCTCGCCGTCGCTCACCTCGACACCGGCCTTGGTCCAGGTCCGCTCGTCGACGCGGACGAACGCGCCGGCCTGGTCGAACTGCGCCGAGAAGTCGAGCCGGAAGCTCACCTCCATGGCGGTGCCCACCGGCAGCGGCGCCAGCAGGGCCGGGCCGTCGTCGTGCACGAAGCCGTAACTGGTCCGCCGCCAGAAGTCGCTCTCCGCGGCCGGCTCGACGACCAGTTCGCCGGCCGGGCCCTCCTCGACGCGTACCGGCGGGTGCAGCCAGCTGCCCCGGGACCAGTCCAACAACTCGCTCGGCGGCACGAGGTCGTTCTCCATGACGGGCACGGTAACCGGTCGCCGGTCGCCGGTCGGCCCGGCTGGTTTGCCGCGATGATCAACTGGAGAGATTTCTTCGGCATGGGTGACCGTTGGTATTCCGAAGCCGTCGTCTACTGCCTCGACATCGACACGTACGCCGACTCCGACGGCGACGGGGTCGGTGACATCCGTGGCCTGATCGGGAGGCTGGACTACCTGGCCCGCCTCGGCGTGACCTGTCTGTGGCTGCACCCGATCCACCCGTCACCCAACCGCGACGACGGCTACGACGCCACCGACTTCTACAACGTGGACCCGCGCTTCGGCACTCTCGGCGACTTCGCCGAGCTGCTGCACCAGGCGCAGAACCGGGGCATCCGCGTGATCATCGACCTGGTGGTCAACCACACCTCCGACGAGCACCCGTGGTTCCAGTCCGCCCGCTCCTCGCCGGACTCGCCCTACCGGGACTGGTACCTCTGGTCCGACACCGAGCCGGCCGACCGGCACCAGGGCATGGTCTTCCCCGGCGAGCAGGACGAGACCTGGAGCTACGACCGGACCGCCAAGGCGTGGTTCTACCACCGGTTCTACAAGTTCCAGCCGGACCTCAACTTCGCCAACCCGGAGGTCCGGGCCGAAGTCAAGAAGATCATGTCGTTCTGGCTCCAGCTCGGCGTCTCCGGCTTCCGGATGGACGCGGTGCCGTTCATCATCGAGCTGACCGAGCCGGGCAACCCGAACTCCCCGAAGGACTTCGAGTTCCTCACCGAGATGCGCCAACACGTCCAGTGGCGCCGCGGCGACGCCGTCCTGCTGGCCGAGGCGAACGTCGAGCCGGACCAGCTGCCGACGTTCTTCGGCGACGCCAGCGGTTCCGGCAACCGGATCCACATGCTCTTCGACTTCATGCTCAACGGGCGACTCATGCTCGCCCTCGCCCGTGAGGACCCGGAGTCGCTGATCGAGGCGCTACGCGACACCCCGAAGCTGCCGGTCGGCGGGCAGTGGGCCACCTTCCTGCGTAACCACGACGAGATCGACCTGTCCCGGCTGACCACCGAACAACGCAACCAGGTGTACGCGAAGTTCGGTCCGGACGAGAACATGCGCATCTACGACCGGGGCATCCGTCGCCGGCTCGCCCCGATGCTCGGCAACGACCGGCGGCACATCGAACTGGCGTACGCCCTCCAGTTCTCGATGCGCGGCACTCCGGTGCTGCGGTACGGCGAGGAGATCGGGATGGGTGAGGACCTGTCGCTGCCCGGTCGCGAGGCGATCCGTACGCCGATGCAGTGGTCGTACCAGCCGAATGCCGGCTTCTCCACGGCGGACCCGGAGAAGCTGGTCCGTCCGGTGATCGACAAGGGTGAGTTCGGGTACCAGAGCGTCAACGTCACGGCCCAGCGCGGCGACGCCAAGTCGCTGCTCGCCTGGTTCGAGCGCATGATCCGTACGCTGCGGGAGGCCCCGGAGATCGGGTCCGGCTCGACGACCCACATCGACGTGGCGATGCCGGCCGGAGTGCTCGCGCACAGGGCCGACGGGCCGACCGGAACGATGGTCTTCGTGCACAACCTCGGCAAAGACGACGTCGAGGTGGACCTCAGCAGCCTCGAAGCGGAGGCCGACCTGCCCATCGACGTGCTCGCCGACCGTGGTTACGGAGAGTTGGGCAAGCTCGGCGCGGTCAAGGTCTCCGGCCACGGATACCGGTGGATTCGCCTATGCCGAGGGTCGGCCTGTTGAGGTTAAGCTCCTCCGATCGACCCCAAGTTACCGGGAGGTAATCATGTCGGAGGAGTCCCGCGTCGCCATCGTCACCGGAGCCGCACGCGGCATCGGCGCGGCCACCGCCCGACGGCTGGCCGCCGACGGAATGGCCGTCGCCGTGGTCGACATCGAGGAAGCGGCCACCAAGGAGACGGTGGACGCCATCGCCGGGGCCGGTGGTCGGGCGCTCGGGGTGGGCGCCGACGTGTCCGACCGCGACCAGGTCGAGGCGGCGGTGAGCCGCGTCGCCGCCGAGCTGGGCGCGCCCACGGTGCTGGTCAACAACGCCGGTGTGCTCCGCGACAACCTGCTGTTCAAGATGACCAGTGCCGACTGGGACACGGTGATGGGGGTGCACCTGCGCGGCGCGTTCCTTTTCAGCCAGGCCGCCCAGAAGCACATGGTGGACCAGAAGTGGGGGCGGATCGTCAACCTCTCCAGCACCTCGGCGCTGGGCAACCGGGGCCAGGCGAACTACGCCGCCGCCAAGGCCGGTCTGCAGGGCTTCACCAAGACGCTCGCCATCGAGCTGGGTCCGTTCGGGGTGACGGTGAACGCCGTCGCACCCGGCTTCATCGTCACCGACATGACAGCGGCCACCGCCGCCCGGATGAAGGTCGACTTCGACGACTTCCAGAAGCACGCCGCCGCCGAGATCCCGGTCCGCCGCCCGGGCCGCCCGGAGGACGTCGCGCACACCATCTCGTTCCTGGCGAGCGAGGGCGCCGGCTTCGTGTCCGGTCAGGTCATCTACGTCGCGGGCGGCCCACGGGACTGACCCGTACTCCCGACGAGGGCGCTCCGGCAGACAAGCCGGCGCCCTCGTCGCCGGGCCTGGCGCCGGGTCAGCCGAGAGCGCGTCGGGCGGGTGCGGCGCGGTGGGTCAGGCGGGTGCGCGGCGGGTGCGCCAGAGCCAGATCAGGCCGAGCACCGGCAGCACCAGCGGGATGTAGCCGTACCCGCTGCCGAACTGAGACCAGACCGTCTCGTCCGGGAAGAGATCCTTGTCGACCAGGCTCAGGATGCCGACCGCGACCACCCCGACCAGCTCCACCGAGCAGCACGCCAGCGCGACCCGACGGCCGGTGTGCCCGGCGCGGGCCAACCCCACCGCCGCAACGATGTAGATGAGCGCGGCCACCCCGGAGAGCAGGTACGCCACCGGCGCCTCGTCGAACTTGGTGGCGATCTGCAAACCCGCCCGACTCGTCGCCGCGATTGCGAAGAGCAGGTAGACGGCGATCAGCAGCCGACCCGGTCCGGAGTTCGTGCGCTGTCGAGCCGATCCTGTCTCAACCACCGAGCACCTCCCAGGTCTGCTGCAACCGGACCACCACCACCGGGGCCACCAGGCAGACCGCGCACACGATCGCCGAGCCCCAGCGGGTCGGTTCCATCCGGGCCAGCACCCAGGCCAGTGGCGGCAGACACACCAGCGTGACCAGGTAGCCGAAGAAGGCGCCGGGCTCGCCGGGCCGATCCCCGCCGCCGACCGCGACGAGCGCCAGCACGCTCAACACCAGCAACGCCACTTCGAGTACGGCCAGACCGACGAACTGCACCCGGTCCGGCGGCCGGTGGCGTACCGCAGCCACCAGCGCCCACACCGCCACGAGCAGCGACAGCACGATCGGCACTGCCGCGACGATCCCGTCCACCGGCGAATCGACGCCCGCGCTGGTCACCGGCACCACCCGGTCGTTGCCTCGGTCACCGGCACAGCCTACTAACCGTCGTAGTAAAGGGGTGCCCTGCCTCTCCGCGTGTGACGCGCGCCCGTCGAGGGGCCCGCGGCCCCGGTGCCACCCCGGGCGTCAGTCGCCTGCTTGCAGCCAGTAGACGGAGACGGCGAGGAGTGGGTCCGGTCCGTCGTTCCGAATCTGATGCGGAACCCTGCTGTCGAACGCCGCGACGTCGCCGGCCCGCAGGACACGCGCCTGGTCGGCGAACGTCAGGGTTCCGGTCCCGGACACGACGATCCACACCTCACGGGAGCGATGGACATCCAGGTCGTTGGAGGTGTTCGGGGCCACCGACCAGCGCGCGACCTCGAACGGGGCGGGCGCCGTCGACGGGAACGGCAGCAGCGCGCGGTGCACCGGGCCGCCCTCGGTGAAGTCGTACCAGTGTTCAAACGCCACGACACCGCTGGTGATCGCTGAATCCGAGCTCCGCATGCCGTCGAGACTGCCCCGCCGTACCTGGTGTGTCTGGCGGTGATCGGACCTGACGTTGCCGAGAGCGGTGCCGGCGGACCGCTGCTCACCGACAGCCGGGCGGGTAGCTCGACCACCGACCCGGAAATGAAAGGTGAGCTGCTTCGATTGGTCGAACCCGCCGCCGTTCCGGCCGCCCGGGCGACTAGCGTGGATCACGTCCGTGGCGTTGTCGCGGTGCGGGGAAACAGCGGAGGTACACGTGCTGCGGTTCGGCTTGTTCGGCACCGGTCACTGGGCGATCGAGACGCACGGGAAGGCGCTGCACGCCCATCCCGACGCGGAGCTGGTCGGTGTGTGGGGTCGCAACCCGGAGCGGGCCTCCGCACTGGCCGAGCGGTACGGGGTGCCCGCCTACGCCGACGTCGACGCGCTGATCGAGCAGTGCGAGGCGGTCGCCGTCGCCCTGCCGCCGGACATCCAGGCCGACATCGCGGTCCGGGCGGCCCGCGCCGGTCGGCACCTGCTGCTGGACAAGCCGCTGGCGCTCAGCGTGGACGACGCCGACCGGGTCGTGGCCGCCGCCGAGGAGTCCGGGGTCGCCTCGGTCGTCTTCTTCACCCAGCGGTTCCAGCCGAACGTGACAGCGTTCCTCGCCGCCACCGCCGCCGCCGGGGGCTGGCAGCACGGCCGGACCACAGCGTTCGCCTCGATCTTTCAGGACGGCAGCCCGTACGGCGGCTCGTTGTGGCGTCGGGAGCACGGTGCGCTCTGGGACATCGCCCCGCACGCGCTCTCGATCCTCCTGCCGGTGCTGGGCCGGGTGACGCAGGTGGCGGCGATGGACGGACCGAGCGGGATGGTGCATCTGCTGCTCACCCACGAGGGCGGCGCCACGAGCAGCGCCTCGCTCTCCCTGGACGCCCCGACCGAGTCGATGGCCCGGGAGTTCGTGTTCTACGGCGAGAACGGCATCGAGAACGTCCCGTTCGGCGAGAACGACGCGGCCACCGCGTTCGGCGTCGCCATCGACCAACTCGTCGAGCAGGTGCGGGCGGGTACCCGGGACCACCGCTGCGACGTCCGCTTCGGCCGCGAGGTCGTCGCCATCCTCGCCGCCGCCGAAACCGCCCGAACCGAATCCCGCACCATCCCCCTCCCCTAACTCCCCTAACCCCCCTAACCCCCCACCCCCAACCCCACCGCCCGTCGCCCCGGTGATCATGAAGTTAGCGGCGCGACACGCCGTGGCGGATGGCAATAACCTCATGATCACCGGGGCGGGGCGGGGCGGGGCGGGGCGGGGTTGGGCGGGGTTGGGTTGGGCGGGGTTGGTTGGGTTTAGGTGGGGGTGGTTAGGGCGGCGTTCAGCTCGTCCGGGTTGTTGAACTGCTCGGGTGGCAGGGCCTGGAGCATCTGCAACATTGCCGTGCTGGCCCCGTTCTCCTGACCCCAGCGGATCAGGTCCTCCCGGGAGACCGGGTAGTCGAGCCCGGCCAGGTACTCCTGCAACTGAACCCCGGTGACGGTCATGTCGGCCGGCTACCCGCTCGCGGTGGTCGTACACCGGCTTGGTTGGAGCCCACGACGGCCCGGCGGCCGGCGTGTCGGCCCGCGACGCGCCCACGGTTTGCCGCAGCGGCGGTCGGGTAGCCGCTGGCATGCTGGTTCAGCGGCTCGGCGCGCCGAGCGATTTCGACCCGTTGCTGGAGCGCGTTCGCAACGCCAGGGTGGTGATGATCGGCGAGTCCACCCACGGCAGTTACGACTACTACCGGTTGCGCGAGCAGCTCACCCGCCGCTTGATCGCGGAGTGTGGTTTCTCCTTCGTCGCGGTGGAGGGTGACTGGCCCGACTGCGATCGGGTGCACCGTTCGGTGACGGCCGCGCCGGGTGGCGCGCTCGAACCGCAGCTCGCACTCGACCAGTTTGAGCGATGGCCGACCTGGATGTGGGCCAATGCCGAGGTGGCCCGGTTCGCCAGCTGGCTGCGGGCCTGGAACCTGGAGCTGCCGGAGGAGGAACGGGCCGGGTTCCACGGCCTCGACGTGTACAGCCTCTGGGAGTCGATGCAGGCGATCTTCGACTACCTGGGGGAGGAGGACCCGAAGTCGCTGGAGGCGGCGCAGGACGCCTACCGGTGTTTCGAGCCGTACGGCAAGAGGGTCGAGGAGTACGGCGCGGCCAGCCGCTTCGTCTCCGCCCGGTGCGAGGAGGAGGTCGTCCGGTTGCTCGCCCGGACCCGTGAACACGCCCTCTCCGACGGCCCGGACCGCTTCTCGGCCTGGCAGAACGCGGAGGTGGTGGCCGGCGCCGAGCGGTACTACCGGGCGATGGTGGCCGGCGGACCGGACTCGTGGAACATCCGCGACACCCACATGCAGGACACCCTGGATCGGCTGTTGGACCGGTACGGCCCGGACGCACGGGGCGTCGTCTGGGCGCACAACACGCACGTCGGGGATGCGCGGGCCACCGACATGGCCGCCGACGGGATGATCAACATTGGCCAGTTGGCCCGGGAGCGGCATGGCGAGGACGCGGTGGCCCTGGTCGGCTTCGGCAGCTACCGGGGCACAGTGATCGCCGCGCCCCGCTGGGGTTCGCCGCCCGAGGCGATGGTGGTGCCCCCGGCTCGGGAGGGCTCGATCGAGCGGCGGTTGCACGAGCTGATGCCGGAGCGGGCGGTGCTGATCTTCGGCGGCGACGATCAGCCGGGCTGGGTCACCGAGACCGTTGACCACCGGGCGATCGGGGTCGTCTACGACCCGTCGTTCGAGTCCTGGGGCAACTACGTGCCCACTCGGCTGGGCGACCGCTATGACGCCTTCATCTGGTGCGACGACACCACGGCCCTGCACCCGCTACCGGTGCCAGCGGCCCCCGGCGAGATGGAAACCTACCCAGCAGGAGTCTGACCCGGGCCCGTTGGCGTCGATCATGGAGTTGTGGTGCTGGACGAAGGCCTCTGATCGGGGCACGACGGGCACCACAACTCCATGATCGACCGGGGTGGTGCGATCAGACGCGCGTGGGGGTGCGGTCTTCCAGGTGCTCGCGCAGGCCCTCGCCTTCGATGTCCACGTTGGGCAGGGCGCGGTTGAGCCAGCGGGGCAGCCACCAGGCGCGGTCGCCGAGGAGCGACATGACCGCCGGGACGATGGTCATCCGGACCACGAACGCGTCGATGGCGACGCCGATGGCGAGCGCGAAGCCCATCGACTTGATGATCGGGTCTTCGAGGAACACGAAGCCGCCGAAGACGGACATCATGATCAGCGCGGCGGCGGTGACCACCCGGGCACCGTGGCCCATGCCGCTGATCGTGGCCTCACGCGCGGTGTCGCCGTGCACGAAGTCCTCCCGCATCCGGGAGACCAGGAATACCTCGTAGTCCATGGCCAGCCCGAACAGGATGCCGATCAGCAGGATGGGCAGGAAGCTGACCAGCGGGGCCGGGGTGTCCAGGCCGACCAGGTCGGCAAGGTGGCCCTGCTGGAAGATCGCCACCGTGATGCCGAACGTGGCGGCCACGGTGAGCAGGAAGCCCAGCGCCGCCTTGAGCGGCACCAGCAGCGACCGGAACACCAGCATCAGCAGCAGCACCGAGAGCCCGACGACCAGCAGCAGGTAGATCGGCAGCGCGTCGGAGAGCTTCTCCGAGACGTCGATCCCGATCGCGGTGGCGCCGGTGAGCAGCACCTCGGCGCCCTGCACCCCGCCGACTGCGTCGCGGACGTTGTGCACCAGGGTTTCGGTGGCCTCGTCGGTCGGGCCGGTCTTCGGCACCACGCCGAGCAGCGCGGTCCGACCGTCCGGGCTCAGCTGCGGCGGTGCCACGGCGAGGACGTTCTCGGTGCGCTGGATCATCGCGGTGACCTGCGGCACCGCGGCTGCGGTCGCCTGCGCGTCGTCGCCCGCCACGACCACCGCGAGCCGGCCGGTGAAGCCCGGACCGAAGCCCTCGGTGGTCAGGTCGCTCGCCACCCGGGCCGGTGAGCCCTCGGTCGCCGTGCTGGCGTCCGGCAGAGCCAGTCGCATGTCCGGCGTGGGCAGCGCGAGCAGCCCCAGGCCGAGCAGCGCGACCAGGATGACCGGCACCCGGAAGCGGGTGACGAACCGCGCCCAGCGGAAGCCGAACCCGGAGCGGTCCTCGACCGGCAGCGTCTCTTCGCCCACCGGCTCACCTGGCGCGGCGGAGTCGACCGTGGAGCGCAGCCGGCGCGGGAGCACCCGGTTGCCGGCGAAGCCGAGCAGCGCGGGCTGGAGGGTGATCGCCACGAGCACGGCGATGGTGACCGTACCGGCGGCGGCGAGACCCATCACGGTGAGGAACGGGATGTTCACCACGGCCAGGCCGGCGAGGGCGATGACCACTGTGGCGCCCGCGAAGACCACGGCGGAACCGGCGGTGCCCACCGCGCGGCCGACCGCCTCCTCCGGGGACAGGCCTTCGAGCAGGTTCTGTCGGTGCCGGGAGGTGATGAACAACGAGTAGTCGATGCCGACGGCGAGGCCGAGCATCAGCGCCAGGATCGGCGCGGTGCTGGTCAACTCGATGACACCGCTCAGCGCGAACAGACCTGCCATGCCGACACCCACGCCGATCAGCGCGTTGAGCATGGTCATTCCGGCGGCGACCAGTGAACCGAACGTGATGATCAGGACGATCGCGGCGACCAGTACGCCGAGCGCCTCGGTGGAGCCGATCTCCGGCTCACCGCCCAGCACCTCGCCACCCGGGGCGACCTGCCAACCCTTCGCCTCGACGGCCGCGCCGACCTCCTCGTACGCGGTGCGCTGCTCGTCGGTCACCTCGTCGCCGCCAGTGGCGAACTGAACCTGGACCAGCGCGTACCGGCCGTTGGGCGAGACCGCGCCGACCTGGAACGGGTTGACCGCGCCGACCACGCCGGGCAGTGTCGAGGCCTCCTGGACCAGCTCCTGCACCACGGCCTGGCCGTCGGGGGTGGCCAGTTGGCCGTCGGCGGGTGCCTTGAGCGCGATGGTGCCGGTGGCACCACTGGCCGCAGGGAACTGGTCGGCCAGCAGGTCGAGCGCGCGCTGGCTCTCGGTGCCGGGCATGGTGAAGTTGCTCGCCGTCGGGCCGCGCAGGGTCGCCGCGGCCAGGCCGGCGACGACGAGTACGACGAGCCAGAGCGCGACGACGAGCCGTCGCCGGCGCAGCGCGCCCCGGCCGAGCCGGTAGAGCAGGGTGGCCATCAGGAGTCCTTGTCCTCGGTCGTGGGTGGATGGGGCACTGGTGCGTCGACGGGCTCGACGGCCCGCCGGGCGAGGGTGAGCAGGGCGAGGCGCAGTTCGTCGTCGGGGATGTCGGCGAACTCGGCGCATGCCTCGGAGATGCCGGCGAGCAGCACCAGCGCGGCGATCCGGGCGCCTGGCCGGTCGGAGTGCCCGGCAAGGGCGTCCCGCAGCCGGTCGGAGATCTCCTGGATGTGCGCGAAGGCGGGCTGGCACAGCAGCTCCGGGAACTCGCCGCGCAGTACGGCGATCTCCTGTCGGAACCGCACCGCGAGGTCGACGAAGCCCCGCGCGGCGACCTCCTGGGCGGCAGCTCCGGTCAGGCCGTTGAGCTGGTCGTCGAGGCTGCGAAGCACCTCGATCGCGGGTGCCATCAGTTCGGCGAGCAGGGCTTCCTTGTTGGCGAAGTGGTAGAGCACGGTGGCCTTGGAGCAACCGACCTCCCGGGCGATGTCCTGCAGGGAGGTGCCCCGGTAGCCGGTCACCGTGAACTGCCGCGCCGCCGCAGCGAGAATCTCGCCGTGCGTGTCGGGTACCGCTCTGCCCATGCCCGGTCCACCTCCCGCAGACCAGCATGCCTGACCGATCGGTCAGACCCTGACCGATCGGTCAGATGGAAGCGGTGGCGTTCACCACACCCCTGGCCGGTTTCATCAGGCGTGCTGGGCGTCGTACCTGGTCCGGGCCTCGGCGATGGCCCGCCGATGCCGCTCGGCCCAACTGGTGAGCGCGACCAGCGACTCGTAGAGCTCCAGCGCCATCGGGGTGGCCGTGTACTCGACCTTGGGTGGGACGGTCGGGTAGACGGTGCGGTGCAGCAGGCCGTCCCGCTCCAGGTTGCGCAGCGTCAGCGTGAGCATCCGCCGGCTGATCCCCTCGATGTGCCGCTCCAGTTCGGTGAAGCGCACCGGGCCGTGCGAGGCGGCCACCAGGATGCCGATGCTCCACTTGCCGCCGACCCGGTCGAGCACCTCGCGGACTGTGCACGCGCGAGCCTGGCCCGGGGTGAACGGCACGTTCTCGGCCGAGCAGGTCAGCTCGGCCTTGACCAGCGCGGACACATCGCTGTTCCTCTGGGACATCAAAGTGCCTCCTTCCGCCGCGGTTAATGGTCACAGACGATGACCTCGGTAACAAACCGTGCACCAAGGAGGGGTTCCGTGGAACGTGTCGTCCCATCCCGCTGGCCGGCGCTGCTGGTGCTCTGCGCCGGCAGCCTGATGATCATCCTGGATGGCACCGTCGTCGCGGTGGCGCTGCCCGCCATCCAGCGCGACCTGGGCTTCAGCGCCACCGACCTGGCCTGGGTGGTGAACGCCTACCTGGTCGCGTTCGGCGGGCTGCTGCTGCTCGCCGGCCGGCTCGGAGATCTGCTGGGCCGGCGCAGGGTCTTCCTGGCCGGCGTCGCGATGTTCACAGTCGCCTCGCTGGCCTGCGCGGTCGCCACCGGGCCGGCCCTGCTGGTGGGCGCGCGGTTCGGGCAGGGCATCGGCGGCGCTCTGGCCATGGCGGTCAGCCTCGGCATGATCGTCCGGCTCTACCCCGAAACGGCCGAGCGGGCCCGCGCCATCGCCGTCTTCAGCTTCACCGGCGCGGCCGGCGCGTCGGTCGGCACGGTCGCCGGAGGGGTGCTCACCGAGGCCGCCGGATGGCGGACCATCTTCCTTGTCAACGTGCCGATCGGGGCGGTCATCCTCATCGCGTCCCTCCGCCGGCTGCCGGCCGAACGAGGGATCGGCCTGCGCGCCGGCCTGGACCTGCCCGGCGCGCTGCTCGCCACCGCCGGTCTGATGGCCGCCGTGTTGGGCATCGTCGGAACGGGCGAGCACGGCTGGACCAGCCCCCGGACACTCGGCGCAGTGGCCCTCGCGGTGCTGCTGCTCGGCGGGTTCGCGCTGCGCCAGCGGGTGGCCACGGCCCCGCTCGTGCCGTCCCGGGTGCTGCGCGTCCCGGGCCTGGTGGCGGCGAACGCCGTGCAGTTCCTCATGGTCTGCGCGTACTTCGGGTTCCAGTTCCTGCTCGCCGTGGAGCTGCAACTGGTGCTGGGGTTGGATGCCGCCGCGACCGGCTGGGCCTTCCTGCCCACCCCGGTCGTGATCGCCGTGGTCTCGCTCGGCCTGGCCGGTCGGCTGATCGCCCGCTTCGGTGCCCGGATGGTCCTGCTGGTCGGGCTCGGTCTGGCGAGCGTCGGCTTCCTCCTGCTCGCCCGGCTGCCCGCCGACGGCGCCTACGTCGCTGACGTACTCCCCGCGATGTTGATCTTTGGGGTGGCCGGCGGCCTGACCCTGCCGGCGGTCACCACGGTGGCCATGGCCGGCGCGACCGACACCGACGCCGGGCTCGCCTCCGGCCTGGTCAACACCACCCAACAGGTAGGCGGAGCGGTCGGCCTGGCCGCGCTGGCCACAATTGCCGCCACCCGCACCGACGGGCTGCGGGCCGCCGGCTGGGCCGAGACCGCCGCGCTCGCCGGCGGCTACCGGACGGCGTTCGCCGTGGCCGTGGGTCTCGTGGTCGCCGCATGGCTGGTGGCGCTGACCACACTGCCCCGACGCCCGGCCCGGCCGTCGTCGGCGGCCGACCCGTCGGAGCCGGCCGGGGTGGGTGCCGGAATCGATCCGTACCGAAGCGCCGCGTCCAGTTGACCGACGGCGGTGCGGCCGGGAGGGTGGTCGGGTGAGCAAGGCTGACGAGACCCGGGACGGCGTGGCCCTGACCAACCTGGACCAGCCGCTGTCCGACCGGGACGACGCGACGAAGCGTGACCTGGTCGACTACCTCGACGCGGTCTCCGACCGGATCCTCCCGCAGCTGCGGGGCCGGCCGCTGTCGGTGATCAGGGTCCGCCCCGGCCAGCCGCCGTTCATGCAGAAGAACCTGCCCCGCTACACCCCGGACTGGGTCCGCCGGGCGCCGGTCTGGGCGGAGGCATCGCACCGGGAGATCTCGTACGCCCTCTGCGACGACCGCCGCACCCTGCTCTGGTTCGCCAACCAGCGGGCGGTGGAGTACCACCCGACGCTGGCCACCGTGGCGGATCTGCACCGCCCGACCCACCTGATCCTCGACCTGGACCCGCCGGACGGCGACGGGTTCCGCGCGGCGGTCGACGCCGCCCTGCTGGTCCGGCAGGCGCTCGCCGACGCCGGCCTGGCCGGTGCGGTCAAGACCAGCGGCGCCAAGGGCGTGCACGTCTTCGTTCCGGTGACCGACGAACCAACGGCCGAGGAGTTGGCCGCCGCGACCCGGGCGCTCGCCGTCCGCGCCGAGCGGCTCGACCCGGCGCTGGCCACCACCGCGTACATCAAGGAGGACCGGGGAGGCAGGGTCTTCGTGGACGCCACCCGGGCGGGCGGGGCGACGGTGGCCGCCGCGTACAGCCCCCGGCTGCGCCCCGGAATGCCGGTCTCGTTCCCGGTCGACTGGGCGGACCTGACCGAGGTGACCCCCGCCGACTTCACCATCCGGACCGCGCCCGCACTGCTCGCCGACGGCGACCCGTGGGCCGCGCTGATGCCGGCCCCGCAACCGCTCCCCGCCGACCTGGTCGCCGAGGGCCGGACCATCCCTGTCGCCCGGGTGCAGGCCATGCACGAGGGGAAGCGCCGGGCCCGCGCCCGCCGCGAGGCCGGCTGACCGGCCTGCCGGCCCCGCCCGGCGAGCGGCGGATTGTCGGTGGGTTGTGGCACGATTTCGCAGGTGAGCAGCAAATCCGACGCGACCCAGCGACTGGCCGACCTGGCGCGGCTGCGCCGGGTCCGCGACCGGATCGACCGGGAGTACGCGTCTCCGTTGGACGTCGAGGCGCTCGCCCGTGGCGCGCACATGTCGGCCGGGCACCTCAGCCGTGAGTTCCGGCTCGCCTATGGCGAATCTCCCTACAGCTACCTCATGACCCGTCGGATCGAGCGGGCGATGGCCCTGTTGCGCCGTGGCGACCTGAGCGTCACCGACGTCTGTTTCGCTGTCGGTTGCTCGTCATTGGGCACCTTCAGCACCCGCTTCACCGAGCTGGTGGGCGTGCCGCCCAGCGTCTACCGGCGGCAGGCGGCGCAGGCGACGGCCGGGATGCCGTCCTGCGTGGCGAAACAGGTGACCAGACCGGTCAGGAATCGAGAAGCGCGGGTCGCCGAGCCGCAACTAGCGTGACCAGCATGGACATCACCATTCATTCGAGTTTCCTGCCGCACACCGACCCGGAGGCCTCGCTGGCCTTCTACCGCGACATCCTCGGCTTCGAGGTCCGCCTCGACGTCGGGTATGAGGGGATGCGGTGGATCACGGTCGGGCCGGTCGGCCAGCCCAGCACCGCCATCGTCCTGCACCCGCCGGCCGCCAACCCCGGCATCACCGACGACGAGCGGCAGACCATCCTCGAGCTGATGGCCAAGGGCAGCTACTTCGGCGTCAACCTGGCCACCACCGACCTCGACGCCACCTTCGCCAAGCTGGAGGCCAGCGACGCCGAGGTCGTCCAGGAGCCGACCGATCAGCCGTACGGCGTGCGCGACTGTGCCTTCAGGGACCCCGCCGGCAACATGATCCGCATCCAGGAAGTGCGCTGAGTCCTGCGCGCCCGACAGATGGAGACACGATGAGCACGGCCATCCAGCGGTCCGCGCCGCACGTCGCCGACAGCCACGACCTGATCCGGGTGCAGGGCGCGCGGGTGAACAACCTCAAGGACGTCAGCGTCGAGATCCCGAAGCGGCGGCTGACGGTGTTCACCGGTGTCTCCGGCTCCGGCAAGAGTTCGCTGGTGTTCGGCACCATCGCGGCCGAGTCGCAGAGGATGATCAACGAGACCTACAGCGCCTTCGTGCAGGGCTTCATGCCGACGTTGGCGCGGCCCGAGGTCGACCTGCTGGATGGCCTGACCACGGCGATCATCGTGGACCAGGAGCGGATGGGCGCCAACTCCCGCTCCACCGTCGGCACCGCCACCGACGCCAACGCGATGCTGCGCATCCTGTTCAGCCGGCTCGGGCAGCCGCACATCGGCTCGCCCAACGCGTACTCCTTCAATGTTCCCTCGGTGAAGGCGACCGGGGCGATCACCGTCGATCGCGGTGCCGGCAAGACGAAGACCGAGAAGGCGACCTTCAACCGTCTCGGTGGCATGTGCCCACGGTGCGAGGGCATGGGTGCGGTGACCGACATCGACCTGTCGGCGCTCTACGACGACAACCTCTCGCTCAACGAGGGCGCGATCACCATCCCGGGTTACAGCATGGAGGGCTGGTACGGCCGGATCTTCCGGGGCTGCGGCTACTTCGACCCGGACAAGCCGATCGCCAAGTTCTCCAAGCGGGAGCTGCACGACCTGCTCCACCGGGAGCCGACCAAGATCAAAATTGACGGGATCAACCTGACGTACGCGGGCCTCATCCCGTCGATCCAGAAGTCCTTCCTCGCCAAGGACATCGACGCCTTGCAGCCGCACATCCGCGCCTTCGTGGAGCGCGCGGTGACCTTCACGACCTGCCCCGAGTGTGCCGGCACCCGGCTCAGCAAGGAGGCCCGGTCGTCGAAGATCAAGGGCAGGAACATCGCCGACGCGTGCGCGATGCAGATCAGCGACCTGGCCGCCTGGGTCCGCGGGATCGACGAGCCGTCGGTGGCCCCGTTGCTGGCCGGCCTGCAACACCTCCTCGACTCGTTCGAGGAGATCGGGCTGGGCTACCTGTCCCTCGATCGACCGTCGGGCACCCTCTCCGGCGGTGAGGCGCAGCGCACCAAGATGATCCGGCACCTCGGCTCCTCGCTCACCGACGTCACCTACGTCTTCGACGAGCCGACGATCGGGCTGCACCCGCACGACATCCAGCGGATGAACGAGCTGCTGCTCCAGCTGCGCGACAAGGGCAACACAGTGCTGGTCGTGGAGCACAAGCCGGAGGCCATCGCCATCGCCGACCACGTCGTCGATCTTGGGCCCGGCGCGGGCACGGAGGGCGGGACCGTCTGCTACGAGGGCACGGTGGAAGGTCTGCGGGCCAGCGGCACCATCACCGGCCGGCACCTCGACGACCGGGCGGCCCTCAAGGAGGCGGTGCGGACGCCCACCGGCAAGCTGGAGATCCGCGGCGCCACCGCCAACAACCTCCAGGACGTGGACGTCGACGTACCCCTCGGGGTGCTCGTCGTCGTGACCGGCGTCGCCGGCTCCGGCAAGAGTTCGCTGGTGCACTCCTCGATTCCGGCCGGCGCGGGCGTGGTCTCGATCGACCAGGGGGCGATCCGCGGATCACGGCGCAGCAACCCGGCCACCTACACCGGGTTGCTCGACCCGATCCGCAAGGCGTTCGCGAAGGCCAACGGGGTGAAGCCGGCGCTGTTCAGCGCCAACTCCGAGGGTGCCTGCCCGAGCTGCAACGGCGCTGGCGTCATCTACACCGACCTGGGAATGATGGCGGGCGTCGCCGCCCCCTGCGAGGACTGCGAGGGCAAGCGGTTCCAGGCATCGGTGCTGGAATACCGTTTCGGCGGTCGGGACATCAGCGAGGTGCTCGCGATGTCGGTGACGGAGGCCGAGAAGTTCTTCGGCGCCGGCGAGGCGCGTACGCCGGCAGCGCACGCCATCCTCGAGCGGCTCGCCGACGTCGGGCTCGGCTACCTGAGCCTGGGGCAGCCGCTCACTACCCTCTCCGGCGGCGAGCGGCAACGGCTCAAGCTGGCCACCCACATGGCCGAGAAGGGCGGCGTCTACGTCCTCGACGAGCCGACCACCGGTCTGCACCTGGCCGACGTCGAGCAACTGCTCGGCCTGCTCGACCGCCTGGTCGACGCCGGCAAGTCGGTGATCGTCATCGAGCACCACCAGGCGGTCATGGCGCACGCCGACTGGATCATCGATATCGGTCCCGGCGCCGGCCACGACGGCGGCCGGATCGTCTTCGAGGGCACACCCACGGACCTCGTCGCCGCCCGCTCCACCCTCACCGGCGAGCACCTGGCGGCGTACGTCGGCAGGTGAGCCCGTGGACGGCGATCAGCGCTCCGCTCGGCGTGGCCGGCTGATGGGGGCGCTGAGCATTCCGGTGATGGCGTCGACGAGGAAGTCGCCGACCTCGGGCCATCGGGGGTCTTCTCCGTTGCGTTCGGCGAGTGCCTCGACCTCGGCTGTCGCGGTGCTGACGATGCGGGTGATCAGGCGCGCCCGACCGGCGACCACGTCCGGGTCGAGGTGCCGTAGTCGCGCGGCCAGTGAGGCCCGCAGCTGTAGTGCCTGTGGCGTGGTGTCCTGGGCTTCCCGCATGAACGGCTCAGTGGCGGGGTTGTGCAGCATGTGATCGAGGAACCGGGCCCGCCAGCTCGGGCGCGGTAGCTGGTCGAGGACGCGCATGCTCGGTGCCACGAGACCGCGTATGTCGCCGAGGACGGAGTCCTCGGTTGGGGGCATGCCGGCGCGCACCTGCGCCACGTCGTGCACGTGGCGGGCCATCAGTGCCTTGAGCAGGCCCTCGCGCCCGCCGAAGTAGTAGCGCACTGCTGAATGGTTGGTGTTGCCGGCCGCTTCAGCCACCCTGCGGTCGGAGACCTCGGCGACTCCCGACTCGGCGAACAGCCGCTCCGCCGCGTCGAGCAGCGCGGTGCGGGCCGCCTCGGACCGCCTCATGACCGGCCCCCTCGTGTCCTCGCCCGGCTGTGACTCAGGTCAACCTAGCCGGATTCCCGCTCCCGGCATCCGCCGCCTACAGTTTGTAAGTCACTTGGCGTACAAATATGAGCTGGAGCGTGCATGGATACCGAAGCCGTGATCGAGGCTGCCGACGTGGTGGACGGCCGCCCGCCCGGCGCGGACCGCAAGGAACAGATCATCCGAATGGTCGCCCTGTTCGTGATGCCGTTCCTCATGGTCACGATGATGTTCGCGACCTACATGTCGACCATGCACTCACCGCACCCCCGGGACATGCCGGTGGCGGTCGTCGGCAGCGGCGCCACGGCGCAGGCCCTCGTCGACCGGCTCGACTCGGGCGACAGCACCGAGGCCACGCTGGTGACCACCCGCGACGACGCCGTCGACCTGCTGCACGACCAGGAAGTCGCCGGCGCGCTCGTCCTGCCCACCGACGGCAGCGCCAACGCGACAATCCTCACCGCCTCGGCGGCCGGAGCCTCGCAGAACGCCACCGTTCAGCAGTTGCTCGCGCCCGTGGTCTTCCAGAACAGCTTGCAGGCCACCACCGAGGACGTCGCACCGCTACCCGCGGGTGACTCGGCCGGCATCGCGGTCCTGTTCGCGGCGATGGGCATGATGCTGGCCGGTTACGTGCCGTTGAGCATCATGGTGATGGGCGTCCCCCACCTGCTGCGGCTGCGACGGTTCCTGCCCGTGCTGGCCGGCTGGTCCGCGCTCACCAGCTCGATCATCTGGCTCATCCTCGGGCCCGTCGTGGGTGCCGTCGACGGCCACTACCCCACCTTCCTCGGCGTCGGCATGCTCGCCACCGCAGCCGTCGGCCTGGCCCAGCTGCTGCTCTCCAAGCTGATCGGGCCCCTCGCGGTGCTGCCCGGCATGCTGCTCTGGGTCGTGTTCGGCATGCCCGCATCGAACCTGGCCCTGTCCGTGCACAACATGCCCGGGTTCTTCCAGTTCCTCCATGGTGTGCTGCCGCTTCCGGCGGCCGGTGAGGCGCTGCGCTCGGTCCTGTACTTCGACGGCAACGGTCTGGGCACCCACCTGATCGTCCTGGCTGTGTGGATCGTGGCCGCCCTCGCGCTCTGCCTGCTCAAGGAGCGCAGCGCGAGCGGGAACATGATCCCCGGCGTCCCGCCGATCACCGACCCCGACGCGAAGGCCCCCGCTCTGGCCGGCGGGCCGCCGCGCTCCAAGCGATTCCGGTACGTGGCCGCAGCGGGCTTCCCGCTGGCCATCCTCGTGGTCGTCGTGGGTGCCATGGGGTTCTCCATGCACAAACCGCAACCGCACGACATCCCGGTCGTCGTGGTCGCCGCTGCCCCTGGGCAGGCTCAGCAGACCGCTGCCGGTCTCAACGCGCAGCTCGACGGCATCCTCGACGTCACCGTCGCCGACACGGTCGCCGAAGCCACCGAGCAGATCCAGTCCCGCGACGTGGTGGCCGCCTTCGTCCTGCCGTCGGCACCGGACACTCCGGCGACGCTGTACTCGGCGTCCGCCGCCAACGCCAGCCAGCAGTCCGCGATCCGCGCGATCTTCCAGCCGATCACCGCGGCCCAGGGCCTCCCGCTGATGCTCACCGACGTGCAACCCCTGAGCGAGACCGACACCGGCGGCAGCAACAGCATGTACGTCGGCATGTCCTGGATCATGGCCGGGTTCCTGTTCCTGGCCGTCCTGCGCGGCGGTGCCCCGCACGTGCGCCGCCTGCGCCAGTTCCTGCCGCTGCTGGGCGGCTGGGCGATCGGCATGTCCGTCTGGCTGTGGTTCCTCTTCGACGTCCTCATCGGCGCGATCAGCGGCAACGCCCTGGAGACGATCGCCTACGGCGCTCTGACCATCTTCTCGGTCTCCCTGGCCACCGGAGTGCTCACCCGTACCGTCGGCCTGGCGGGCATCATCCCGATGATGGTGGTGCTGATGATGGCCGGCGTACCCGCCTCAGGCGGTGGCATGTCGGTGTACCTGGTCCCCGAGGTGTTCCGCCCCCTTCAGGACGTGCTGCCGTTGCCCGCGGCGGTCGACATCGCCCGATCCTTGCGGTACTTCGGCGGCGTCGGCGTCGGGCAGAATCTGCTGGTCATCGCCATCTGGGGCGCCGTCGGGCTCGTCGGAAACCTCGTGGTCGACCAGTGGCTCAAACGCCGCGAGCGCCGCTCGGACTCCGGCGGCCCGGACGCGGGTACGGCATCCGGGCCGCACCTGAGGTTGGTGCCGGCCGAGGCGCACTGAGCGGCACCGCAGCCCACCGCCGATCCCTCGTGATCGGCGGTGGGCTGCTCCTTCTGGTCAGGCAGGCTTGTACCCGACGGCGACGTCGAGCACCCAGGTGACGCCGAACGGGTCGGTGAGCATGCCGTAGAGGGGAGCCCAGCCGGCGGGCGCCAGGTCGACCAGGACGGTCGAGCCCTCGCTCAGCTTCTTCCAGTAGCCGGTGATCTCGTCTGCGTCGCTGCCCCGGACCGAGACGAAGAACGGCCTCTCGCCCTGGCTCCACGGCCGCGCCGACGGCACGTCGTACGCCATGATCTGGAAGCCCTCGGCGGACGTGACCTGACCCCACATGACCTGGTCGGCCTCGTCCGGGCTCTGCACGTTGTGGGCGTCGGCGTAGGTCACCGCGGCGAGGTCCCCGCCGAAGACGGACCGGTAGAAATCGAGGGCGGCCCGCGCGTTGCCCCGAAGGTTGATGTGCGCGACGGTGTTGATGCTCATTGCTGCTCCTCGTGTGACGTGACCCGCGGCTGGTGCCCCGGGTGCAACGCCGACGATGGCAGGGGTAGCGGTCAGATTGTGTCCGCTACCTGGGGCAGACTCGGATGCATGGCCACGACCTCCGCGAGACTGCTGTCGCTGCTCTCGCTCCTCCAGGCCCGACGTGACTGGCCGGGTGGCCTCCTGGCCGAGAGGCTGGACGTGAGCCCGCGAACGGTGCGACGCGACGTCGACCGGCTGCGCGAGCTCGGCTACCCGATCAGCGCCTTCAAGGGGCCGGACGGCGGGTACCGGCTCGACGCCGGTGCCCAACTGCCACCGCTGCTGTTCGACGACGATCAAGCCGTGGCCATCGCCGTCGCACTCCAGGTGGCAGCCCTCTCCGGGGCGGACATCCAGGAGGGCGCGGCGCGAGCGCTGAACACCATGCGGCAGGTCATGCCCAGCCGACTGCGGCACCGCATCGACGCTCTCCAGGTCACCGCCGTCGGACAACCCACCACCGAGCCGGACTCCCCGGTCGACCGCACCGTGCTGACAGCCATCGGCGCGGCCGTCAACGCCCGCGAGGTTCTGCGCTTCGACTACGCCTCGACGAGCGCCGCCACCGACGCGACGCCTCGCCGCGTGGAGCCCCACCACCTCGTCACCTGGAATGGGCGCTGGTATCTCGTCGCCTGGGACCTCGACCGGGACGACTGGCGAACCTTCCGCTGTGACCGGGTGAGCCCGCGTACACCGACCGGACCACGCTTCACCCCACGACAACTACCCATGGGAGACGTGGCCACGTACGTCACGGGCCGCTTCCGAGGTTCCACCGACGGCTCGGCGTGGCCCTGCGTGGGTGAGGTCATCATCGACCTTCCCGCCGCCGTCGTCGCCGCGTACACCCGCGACGGGCTTGTCGAAGAACTCGGCCCCGACCGCTGCAGGCTCGCACAGGGCTCCTGGTCCTGGGTCGGCCTCGCAGCCGCGCTCGGCAGGTTCGGCGCGGACATCGAGGTGATCGGGCCGGCCGAGCTCAAGGCCGCCTTCGGGGGACTCGCCCGCCGCTACGCCGAAGCAGCAGGATGACGGCAGGTTGCCGACACCCATCTTGCGGTAGAGCAAAGGATGCCCGGAGCAACAGTCTTGACAGGCCACACATTGATTGTCTTAAGATCCACATCACCGCGAACGGGCTCATCGCTACCGCTTCATGTTGAGCGTTGAGCACCCGCGTTCCGATGGGAGCGAGGACGTCTGTGCGGCAAACCGAAGGAGCAGCGGTGGACATTGGGCACTCGCCGCAGCACATCAACCGTCGTCATCTGCTCGGCGTGATCACGGCCGCGCTCGCCGCCGGCGTCATCCCGGAGGCGTGGCTCGCGGAAGCGGCGTACGGCGCCACACCCCGGTGGAACCGCCCGTTCGACAAGTGGGTCCCGATCACGTCGTCGTTCGGGTCGCGGGTCGACCCGATCACGGGCGAGACGAAGTATCACGCCGGCACCGACTACAGCTACTCCGGGATCCTCGGCTATCCGGTCCGGTCGATCGCCGCCGGCACGGTCAGCGTCGGCTACAACGCGAGCGGCTATGGCAACTACGCGGTCATCACCCACGCCGATGGTTGGCAGAGTCTCTACGGGCACATGCGGGACACTCCCGTGGTCCGGACGGGCGCGCAGGTCGCCGCCGGGCAGCAGGTCGGTGTGGTCGGCACCACCGGCCGCTCGACCGGGCCGCACCTGCACCTCGAGGTGTTCCGCCCCGGCGGCTCACTCGTCGACCCGGAGTCGGTCCTCGCCGGCGCGCCCTACGCCGGGGCGCCCGGATCTCCCCCCGAAGTTCTCACGAAGGACGGATTGATGTATCTCATCTGGAGCACCTCCGGCACCGGTTTCCTGGTCACCCCCAACCGCGTCATCGGGTTCCGGACAATTGCCCACTACAACCTGTTCAAGCGCATCATCAACTCCAACCAGGCCGCCGCCCAGCCGGACACCTTCAACCTGGCCGAGATCGACATCATCAACGCGTACCTGAACGGGACCGTGCCGGCCTGACACCCGGCGACGGTCGGGTCTCCGGCGGGCCGGGACGGTCGGAGACACGAAGAAATCCTCTGACCTGGTTTCCTGGTCAGAGGCCTTTCTGTGTTGCTCAAGCGGTGGTGCCCCCGGCAGGATTCGAACCTGCGCCCCCGCCTCCGGAGGGCGGTGCTCTATCCCCTGAGCTACGGGGGCTCAGCGACTGGAGAAGACTAGCAAACCTCCTCCGTGTACGCCGAATCGGTATCGGGTGAGCCGATCGTGTCGGCAACCGGCTCACCCGGTGCTCAGGCCGCAGCTACCGCCCGCCCGCAACTGGGCAGCGGGTGCAGGACGATTCGCCGGGGGAGCCGGCGCGGCCACTCGTTGCGTGGCCAGGAGCCGTCCACGATCAGGTGGACGGTGCGCTCCTCCTCGCCGCTGAGTCGCAGCACGAAGTCGCGGGGGAGCGGCGGGTCCACCGTCGGTGTGGTGATCATGAAGCGCACCCGGCCACGGGACGAGACCGCCGAGATCACGTCCGCCGCCGGCATGGTGCCGCGCAGCCGGACCCGGCCGATCCAGTAGACCTCCGCGAGGTGCTCCTGGGCGGCCCGGGTGATCGCCGGGTACTCGCTGCGCACCCAGCGCTCCACAGCGCTGACGCAGAGCCCGCAGGCGCGCTCGCGCGGTTCCCGCGGACCCAACCCCCAGGCCCGCAGGTACGCCCCGACCGCGCCGGTGTCCAGCGGCAGCTCGAAGCGCCGCTGGATGAGCGTGGTGAGGCTCTGCCGCGTCCACAGCTCCTCGTCCAGGCCGAACTCGTCGGGATGGACGCCCCGCAGTATGTCGATCAACTCGAGTTCCTGTTCGCGGCTGAGCATTCCCGGCTCGCCCTGCCGCTGTCCGCGACGGACGGCTGCCACCGCCCCGTCACCACCGATGGTGTGGCGTCGGCACCAACTGGTGACCGAGCGCCGTGCGTCTCTGAGTGCAACCCCCACGTCTTGGGCAACGAGCCCGAATCGCAACTGGTCACGATATGTGGGGAGAAAACTCTCTAAGCAACGTAATCGCCTGTGCCACGCAAAACGCCCAGAAGGGACGAGAGGGGTGTTCAGGTCATACGCGGCGGGTCTGGCCTCCTTGATCGACTCGGGTTCGTGGAACTCGGGGCGTCCCGGTCGCGTGGACGGCGCGGTTTCCTGCAACCCGAGTCGATCAAGGCCGTGCGGCGGAGGTCGGTGCGGACGGGACACATGGTGCGGCCCGCGTCACCGCCACGGATCGGCGGGGACGCGGGCCGTTGCGCCCGTCCGGTCGGTCAGCCCTTGGCCTGCGCCTGGAGTTGCCGGAGGTTGTTCAGCTCGCTCTGCTGGGTGTTCTTCATGGTCTGGGCCACCCGCACGACCTCGGCGTTGTCGGTCCCGCCGAGCGCCGCGTCGATCATGTGGATGCCGCCCAGGTGGTGGTCGTACATCAGGGTCAGGAACTGCCTGTCGACCTCGATGCCCTGAGCGTTGCGCAGGGCGGTCATCTGCTGCGGCGTGGCCATGCCCGGCATCAGACCGTCCTTGACGGTGGCCCCGTCGGACATCCACGACATCGGCGGGTTCGACGCGGTAGGGCTGAGGCCCCACTCGCGCAGCCAGGTCTGCATCGCGCCGATCTCGCCCTGCTGCCCGGTGGCGATGTCGACGGCGATCTGCCGCACCTCGGGGAGGGTCGCCGACCGGTACGCGATCAGGCTCATCTCCACCGCCTGCGCGTGGTGGGTCGTCATGTCCCGGGCGAAGCCCGCCTCGACCGAGGCGTCACCTGGTCGGGTGAGCCGCGGCGTCAGCAGACCACCCGCGTAGCCGAGGAGAAGCCCCACCACCAGCATGATGGCGAGCGCCAGCACGCCGTAGCGCGACGCCGGTGCCCGGCCGCCCTCGTCCGGGTCGGCCGGGATCTCGTCGTACTCGCTGTCGGTGGTCGCCGGAGCGGTCATTGCCGTCCTTACTGCTGGGGCTGCTGCTGGAGCTCACGCGGCGTGGTGCCGGTGGCGGTGATGCCGGTGTTGCAGAGCGCCGTCGGGCCCTCGACGGAGGCGTTGACCCGCAGGTCCTTGATGAACTCGTCGATCCGCGAGTCGTCGGCGTTGTCGACCTTGAGCTGGTAGCCCCAGGCCTGCAGGGAGATCGGCTTGTCCAGACCCTCGTACGGGCTCATGAAGGTCTTCTCGACGCCGCGTACCTTGCCGGCGAGCTTGTCGACCTGGTCCTTGGGGAGGTCGGGGCGGTAGGTGATCCATACCGCGCCGTGCTCCAGGCTGTGCACCGCGTGCTCGTTGGCGATCGGGGCGTCGTACACGTCGCCCATGCAGTTCTGCCAGGCGGCGTTGTGCACGCCACCCACCGGCGGCGCGTACTTCCACGTCAGCGGGCCCGACTTGTGCGACTCGTACTTCAGGCTCTCCGGGTCGGACTTGCGGATGTTCGTGATGCCGTCGATGGCGTTGGCCCGCTTGTCCCACGGCTTGGAGCCCTGGAACGACGCCCAGGCGCCGTAGCCGATGATGCCGGCCGCGAGCACGCCCACCGCGACGAAGAGCGCGATGGGGCCCCAGGCGCGGCCCTGGCTCACCTTGACCGGTGTGACCGGCTTGCGTGGGCCCTTGCCCCCGGCCCGGGGGGAGCCCGCCGGCTTGCCGGAACTGGCCTTGGCGCCGGACGCCGGCCGGCCCGCGGCCGGCTTCTTGCCGGTGCTGACCACGGTCGGGCGGCGCTCAGGGCCACCCGGGGTGCTGATGCTCATCGTGCCTCGTCAAGTCGGTCGGTCAGGGGAGTGGCGGGCCGGTAGACGCGCAGGGGAGCCGCCGAGTGCCCGAGTCTACCCCCGATAACATGGTTGGGTGACTCCTGCAGAACTAGCCTCGGTCGTCCTTGCCGCCGCCCACGCCGTCTTCGAGCAGCGTGGGCTCGACCGCGCCGCGCTGCCGGCGAGCACTGTGGTGGAGCGACCGCGCAACCCCGAGCACGGCGACTACGCCTCGACGCTCGCGCTGCAGTTGAGCAAGAAGGTCGGCGTCCCGCCCCGGGATCTGGCGGGTGCCCTGGCGGACGAGCTGGGCCGGGCAGAAGGTGTCAAATCGGTTGAGATCGCCGGGCCGGGCTTCCTGAACATCCGGCTCGACGCGGCGGCCGCCGGTCAGCTCGCCCGGGTCATCGTGGAGACCGGCGCGGAGTACGGCCGCAGCGACCGGCTCGCCGGCGAAAAGATCAACCTGGAGTTCGTCTCAGCCAACCCGACCGGGCCGGTGCACATCGGCGGGGTGCGGTGGGCTGCCGTCGGTGACGCGCTGAGCCGGCTGCTGCGGGCCACCGGCGCCAACGTCGGCACTGAGTACTACTTCAACGACGCCGGTTCGCAGATCGACAGGTTCGCCCGGTCGCTGCTCGCCGCCGCCAAGGGCGAGCCGGCGCCGGAGGACGGCTACGGCGGGGCGTACATCGCCGAGATCGCCGCCGAGGTGCAGGCCCGCCGGCCGGAGGTGTCCTCGCTCGACGACGACGCCGCCCAGGAGGTCTTCCGGGTCGAGGGCGTCGCGCTGATGTTCGACGAGATCCGCTCCTCGCTGCGCGACTTCGGGGTGGAGTTCGACACCTACTTCAACGAGAAGGACCTGCACGACCGGGGTGAGCTCGACCTGGCGCTGAACCGGCTGCGCGAGCAGGGGCACCTCTACGAGTCCGAGGGTGCCACCTGGCTGCGCACCACCGACTTCGGCGACGACAAGGACCGGGTGCTGCGCAAGTCCAACGGCGAGTGGACGTACTTCGCCGCGGACTGCGCCTACTACCTGGACAAGCGCGAGCGCGGCTTCGAGCGGGTCGTGATCATGCTGGGTGCCGACCACCACGGCTACATCGGCCGGATGAAGGCGATGTCCGCCTGCTTCGGCGACGACCCGGAGCGCAACCTGGAGATCCTCATCGGGCAGCTGGTCAACCTGCTGCGCGACGGCGCCCCGATGCGGATGAGCAAGCGGGCCGGCACCGTGATCACCCTGGAGGACCTGGTCGACGCGATCGGCGTGGACGCCTCCCGGTACGCGTTGGCCCGCTACTCCAGCGACTCCCCGATCGACATCGACATCGAGCTGTGGACCCGGGCGACCCGCGACAACCCGGTCTACTACGTGCAGTACGTGGCAGCCCGGACGGCAGGCGTGGCCCGCAACGCCGCCGAGGTGGGGCTGGTTCCGGGCGACGCCGACGCGTTCCGCCCCGAGCTGCTCGCCCACGAGAAGGAGAACGAGCTGCTCAAGGCGCTCGCCCAGTTCCCCGCGGTGGTGGCGACCGCCGCCGAGCTGCGGGAACCGCACCGGGTGGCCCGCTACCTGGAGGAGAGCGTCGCCGCCTCCTACCACCGGTTCTACGACAACTGCCGGGTGCTGCCGCTGGGCGACGAGGAGATCACCGACCTGCACCGCGCACGGCTCTGGCTCAACAACGCCACCCGCACGGTGATCGCCAACGGCCTGCACCTTCTCGGCGTCTCCGCACCCGAGAGGATGTGACATGAGGGCTCATGAGGCTGGTGCGCTGCACGCGGACATCAGCAACCGGGGGCCGGCCTGGCTGCGTACCCCGGAGGACGTGAACGCCCTGCTGCCCACGCTGTGGCCGCGCAGCGTGACGCGCGGCGCGGACGGCGCGGTCGCCGTCGCGGGCCTCAGCGTCCGTGACATCGCGGCCGAGTTCGGCACCCCGGTGTACGTCCTCGACGAGGCCGACCTGCGCTCGCGCTGCCGCGACTTCCGGGCGGCCTTCCCGACCGAGGACATCTTCTACGCGGGCAAGGCGTTCCTCTGCCGGGCGGTGGTCCGGATGATCGCCGAGGAGGGGCTGTTCCTCGACGTCTGCACCGGCGGCGAGCTGGCCACCGCCCTGTCGGCGGGAATGCCGCCGGAGCGGATCGGCTTCCACGGCAACAACAAGTCGGTCGCCGAGCTGGGTCGCGCGCTGGACGCCGGGGTGGGCCGCATCATCGTCGACTCGTTCACCGAGATCGACCGGCTCACCACGCTGGCCCGCGAGCGCGGGGTCCGGCCCCGGGTGCTGGTCCGGGTCACCGTGGGCGTCGAGGCGCACACCCACGAGTTCATCGCCACCGCCCACGAGGACCAGAAGTTCGGCTTCTCCCTCGCTGGCGGTGCCGCGGCGACCGCTGCGTTCAAGATCCTCGACGAGGGCGTGCTGGAGCTGCGCGGCCTGCACTCGCACATCGGGTCGCAGATCTTCGACGCCAGCGGCTTCGAGGTCTCGGCCCGTCGGGTGCTCGCCCTGCAGGCGCAGATCCGCGACGCGCGCGGGGTGGAGCTGCCCGAGCTGGACCTGGGCGGCGGCTTCGGTATCGCGTACACCACCCAGGACGACCCGGCGACCCCGCAGGATCTGGCCAAGCGGCTCCGCAAGATCGTCGATTCGGAGTGCGCGGCGGAAAATCTGGCGGTGCCGCACCTGTCGATCGAGCCGGGCCGGGCCATCGTCGGCCCGTCCGTGTTCACCCTCTACGAGGTCGGCACGGTCAAGGACCTCGACGGCCTCCGGACGTACGTCAGCGTCGACGGCGGGATGAGCGACAACATCCGCACCGCCCTCTACGACGCGTCCTACTCGGCGACGCTGGCCTCGCGGGCCTCGACAGCGCAGCCGTTGCTCGCCCGCGTGGTGGGAAAGCACTGTGAGTCCGGGGACATCGTGGTGAAGGATGAATTCCTGCCCGCCGACGTGCAGCCCGGAGATCTTGTCGCAGTGCCCGGCACCGGTGCGTACTGCCGAAGCATGGCCAGCAACTACAACCATGTGCCCCGGCCACCGGTGGTCGCCGTGCGCGACGGCCAGGCGCGTCTGATCGTCCGGCGGGAAACCGAAGACGACCTGCTCGCATTGGATGTTGGATGACGTCACCTGTGCGCTTGGCGCTGCTCGGCTGTGGCACTGTCGGCCAGGAGGTGGTCCGGCTGCTGCACGAGCAGTCGGCCGACCTCACCGCGCGGATCGGCGCCCCGCTGGAGATCGCCGGCATCGCCGTCCGTCGGCTCGGCCGCGACCGGGGTGACCTGCCGGTCGACGAGGACCTGTTCACCACCGACGCGCTCGGCCTGATCAAGCGCGACGACGTGGACGTGGTCATCGAGGTGGTCGGTGGCATCGAACCGGCCCGGAGTTGGCTGGTCGAGGCGTTGCGCGCCGGCAAGAGCGTGGTCACCGCCAACAAGGCGCTGCTGGCCGAGGACGGCGTGACCCTGCACGAGGCGGCGGCCGAGGGCGGCGGCGACCTCTACTACGAGGCGTCCGTGGCCGGGGCCATCCCGCTGCTGCGCCCGCTACGCGAGTCGCTGCACGGCGATCGGATCAACCGGGTCACCGGCATCGTCAACGGCACCACCAACTTCATCCTCTCCGCGATGGACGCGACCGGCGCCGGCTTCGCCGAGGCCCTTGAAGAGGCCACCGCCCTGGGGTATGCGGAGGCCGACCCGACCGCCGACGTGGAGGGCTTCGACGCGGCGGCGAAGGCGGCGATCCTCGCCTCGCTGGCGTTCCACACCCGGGTCGGCGCCGCCGACGTGCACCGCGAGGGCATCACCGAGGTGACCGCCGCGGACATGGCCAGCGCCCAGGCGATGGGCTGCACGATCAAACTGCTCTGCATCGCGGCCCGGGGTGTCGACTCCACCGGCCAGGAGACGGTCAGCGTCCGGGTGCACCCGGCGATGATCCCGCGCAGCCACCCGCTGGCCAGCGTCGGGGACGCGTTCAACGCGGTCTTCGTGGAAGCGGACGCGGCCGGGCAGTTGATGTTCTACGGCCGGGGCGCCGGTGGCGCGCCCACCGCCAGCGCGGTGCTCGGTGACGTGGTCGCGGTGTCCCGCAACCGGCTCGCCGGGGTTCGCGCGGCCAGCGAGAGCGCGTACGCGGACCTCGCGGTCCGGCCGATGGGTGAGGCGTTGACCCGCTACCACGTGAGCCTCGACGTGGCCGACCGCCCGGGTGTGCTGGCGTCGGTGGCGAGCGTGTTCGCCCGGCACGACGTGTCGATCGCGACTGTGCGGCAGGGCTCGGCGGGCGGGCCGGCGGGTCGCGACGGCGACGCCGAGCTGGTCATCGTCACGCATGTGGCACCGGACGCCGCGCTCGCCGCGACCGTCGGCGAGCTGCGCGGTCTGGACATCGTCCGGTCGGTCACCAGTGTGCTGCGGGTCGAGGGCGGCGCCTGAGTCGTTGCATCATCGACGGGGCGGCGCGCGCGTCCCGCCAGGTGGGTAGGCGGGGGTGTGCCATTGACCACTCCAGCAGGCTGGTCCAAGGTGGCCCTGACAATCGGGTGGGCACGGCGGTAGAGGCGAGGAGAGCGACATGTGGCGGGGTCTGATCGAGGCGTACCGGGATCGGCTGCCGGTCACCGCGGCCACGCCGGTCGTCACGCTGCACGAGGGCAACACCCCGTTGTTGCCGGCGCCGGTGCTGTCCGCCCGGCTCGGTTGCGACGTGCACCTCAAGGTGGAGGGCGCGAACCCGACCGGCTCCTTCAAGGACCGGGGGATGACCCTCGCGGTGTCCAAGGCGGTCGAGGCCGGCAACAAGGCCATCATCTGCGCCTCCACCGGCAACACCAGCGCCTCCGCCGCGGCGTACGCGGCCCGGGCCGGGTTGACCTGCGCCGTGCTGGTGCCGCAGGGCAAGATCGCGTTGGGCAAGTTGGCCCAGGCGCTGGTGCACGGCGCGAAGCTGCTCCAGGTGAACGGCAACTTCGACGACTGCCTCGCGACGGCCGCCAAGCTCGCCCAGGACTACCCGGTCGCGTTGGTCAACTCGGTCAACATCGACCGGCTGCACGGCCAGAAGACCGCAGCCTTCGAGATCGTCGAGGCGCTCGGCGACGCGCCCGACATCCACTGCCTGCCGGTCGGCAACGCCGGCAACATCTCCGCGTACTGGATGGGATACGCGGAGGATCGGGCCGCCGGTGCCACCACCCGTACCCCGAAGATGTACGGCTTCCAGGCGGCCGGCGCGGCCCCGATCGTGACCGGCCAGGTGGTGCCGGAGCCGTCCACCATCGCCACCGCGATCCGGATCGGCAACCCGGCGAGCTGGACCAAGGCACTGGATGCCCGAGACGCCTCCGGTGGCCTGATCGCGTCGGTGACCGACCGGGAGATCCTCTCCGCGTACCGTCTGCTCGCCCGTGAGGTGGGGGTCTTCGTCGAGCTGGGCAGCGCGGCCAGCGTGGCCGGCCTGTTGCAGCAGGCCGCGGCGGGCGCGGTGCCGCCCGGCTCCACGGTGGTCTGCACGGTGACCGGCCACGGGCTGAAGGACCCGGAATGGGCGATTTCCACCGCGCCGGCACCGGTCACCATCGCGAACGACCCGCTGGCCGCGGCGCGCGCCCTCGACCTGGCCTGAGCGCGCCGCCGTCCGGGCGGTGTTCGACGGCGGGCAGCTGAACGGCGCGACGGTCCGGGGGCGGCGGGGGCCGAGGTATGCGAGTCCGGCACACTTTCGGGTATCCCCGCCCGCATTCTCGTTCAGGAGTGAGCCAGGCCGATGTCGCTGCTCGCCAGATTCAGCCTCGCCAACCGAGGGCTGATTGCCCTCATCGCGGTGGTGACCACGGTGTTCGGAGTGTTCGCCGTGCCGTCGCTGAAGCAGCAACTGCTGCCGTCGCTCGAGTTCCCGGCCGCGTTCATCGTGGCTCCCTTCCCCGGCGCCGGCCCCGAGATCGTCGAGTCGCAGGTGACCGAGCCGATCGAGAACGCCCTCCAGGGCATCCCGGGGCTGGACCAGGTCACCTCCACCTCCCGCGAGGGGGCGGCCACCGTCCAGGTGACGTACGAGTTCGGCACCGACCTCGACGACGTCGTCAACAAGATGCAGACCGCGTTGAGTCGGATCGACTCCCAACTGCCGGAGGGCGTCGACCCGCAGGTCATCGCGGGTAGCACCGACGACCTGCCGGCGGTGGTGCTGGCCGCGGCCGGCGCTGGAGACGAGCGGGCGCTGGCCGAGAAGCTGCGCACGACGGTGGTGCCGGAGCTGGAGGGCATCGACGGGGTACGCACTGTCGAGGTGACCGGCACCCGCGACGACGTCGTGGTGGTCACCCCGGACCCGGCGAAGTTGGCCGCAGCGAAGATCCAGCCGACGGCGATCGGCGCGGCGCTGAAGACCAACGGCGTGGCGGTTCCGGCCGGCGCGGTGACCGACGGAGCGTTGGCCCTCCCGGTGCAGGTCGGCACGCCGATCGCCACCCTGGAGGACCTGCGCGGCATCGTGGTCGTCCCAGCCGCGGCACCCGTTCGCCTCGGTGACGTGGCGACGGTCGAGCAGCAGCTCGCCCCGGCCACGGCGATCACCCGGACCAACGGCAAGGACAGCCTCGGTATCGCGGTCACCGCGGCACCGGACGGCAACGCCGTGGAGATCTCGCACGAGATCCGGGACCGGCTCGACGACCTGAAGGACGCCTCCGGCGCGGAGCTGACAGTGGTCTTCGACCAGGCGCCGTTCGTCGAGAAGTCGATCGAGTCGCTGACCACGGAGGGCCTGCTGGGCCTGGTGATGGCGGTCATCGTCATCCTGGTGTTCCTGCTGTCGGTGCGCTCGACGGTGGTCACCGCGGTCTCCATCCCGCTCTCCGTGCTGGTGGCGTTGATCGCCCTGTGGATCGGTGACTACTCGCTCAACCTGCTCACCCTCGGCGCGTTGACCATCGCGGTCGGTCGGGTGGTCGACGACTCGATCGTGGTGTTGGAGAACATCAAACGCCACCTTGAGTACGGCGAGGAGAAACGGCACGCCATCATCACCGGCGTCCGGGAGGTCGCCGGTGCGGTGACCGCGTCGACCCTCACCACGGTGGCGGTGTTCGCGCCGATCGCGCTGGTCGGCGGGTTCGTGGGCCAGCTCTTCGCGCCGTTCGCGATCACCGTGACGGTGGCCCTGCTCGCCTCGCTGCTGGTGTCGCTGACAGTGATCCCGGTCCTCGCGTACTGGTTCCTCAAGCCGCGCGGCGGCACCGCTGACGACGAGGCGGTACGGCACGCGGCGGAGGAGAAGGAGCTGCGCAGCCCGTTGCAGCGGGCGTACCTGCCCGTGATCGGGTTCGCCACCGGCAAGCGGTCGACCCGTTGGATCACCGTCGGGCTCGGCCTGCTGGTGCTCTTCGGCACCTTCGGTCTGGCGCAGAAGTTGGAGACCAACTTCCTGGACGACTCCGGCCAGGACACCCTCAACATGAGCCAGGAGCTGCCGGCCGGCAGTGGCCTGGCAGCCACCGACGCGGCGGCCAAGCAGGTCGAGTCGGTGCTGTCGAACACCGACGGCGTCGAGACGTACCAGGTGACCGCCGGCGGTGGGGACAACCCGTGGGCGGGCGGCGGCGGCAACAACGTCGCCAGCTGGTCGCTGGCGCTCGACGGTGACACCGACGCGAAGCAGATGCGTGAGGTGCTGCGCAAGGAGTTCGACAAGCTCGGCGCCGGTGTGGGTGAGATCAGCTTCGGTGGCGGGCAGGAGGCGTCGACCAGCCAGCTGGAGGTGATCGTCCAGGCCAGCGACCCGGAGGCGCTGACCCGGGCCGCTGAGGAGGCGCGGGCCGCGATGGCCGGCCTGCCGGACGTCGAGGACGTCTCCACCAGCCTGGCCGCGCGGGTGCCGCGGGTCGACGTGGTGGTGGACCGGGTCGCCGCCGGTCGGGTCGGGCTCACCGAGGCCGCCGTGGGGCAGCTCGTGTCGCAGGCGTTCCGGGGAGCGCCGCTGGGTCAGGTCGCGCTCGACGGCCAGCAGCAGAACGTGGTGCTGCGGTTGGGCACGCAGCCGCCGATGACGGTGGAGGAGCTGCGGGCACTGCCGGTTGGTCCGGTCAAGCTGGGCGACATCGCGCAGGTCACCCAGGGTGAGGGCCCGCAGCAGGTCACCCGCATCGACGGTGAGCGCAGCGTGTCGGTGACCGGTGCGGCGACCGGCTCGAACCTGGGCGCGACCAGCAAGGAGTTGCAGAAGCGGCTGGACGGCCTCAACGTGCCGGGTGCGAGCTTCACCATCGGTGGTGTCAGCGCGGACCAGGCGGACGCCTTCGCGGACCTGGGCCTGGCGGTGCTGGCCGCGATCGCCATCGTCTTCCTGATCATGGTGGCCACGTTCCGTAGCCTCACTCAGGCGCTGATCCTGCTGATCTCCATCCCGTTCGCGTCGACCGGTGCCATCGGTCTGCTGTTGATCACCGGGACGGCGCTCGGTGTGCCGGCGCTGATCGGTGTGCTGATGCTGGTCGGCATCGTGGTGACCAACGCGATCGTGTTGCTCGACCTGATCAACCAGTACCGGGCGCAGGGCATGGGGGTCCGGGAAGCGGTGGTCGAGGGTGGCCGTCGCCGGCTGCGCCCGATCCTGATGACGGCGGTAGCGACGATCTTCGCGCTGCTGCCGATGGCGTTCGGGTTGACCGGTGAGGGCGGCTTCATCTCTCAGCCGCTGGCGGTCGTGGTGATCGGTGGTCTGCTCAGCTCGACGCTGCTCACGCTGATCCTGGTGCCGACGCTCTACACGATGGTGGAGCACACCAAGGAGTCGCTGCGGGCTCGGCGCGCACGACGGCGTTCCGGCGGGTCGGCGGTGACCACGACGACGGAGACCGACGAGGCGCCAGCGCCGAACCAGGTCGCGGTGCCGAGTGGTGCACCCGCCCCGGTCGCGACCGAGGGTGTGCAGCCGGCTGCGCGACCCGCGCCGTCGGCCGCGCTGGTGGAGGGCACGGACCAGTTCGAGGTGCTGCGGTTGCCGCGTAGCCGCACCTCCCCGCTGCCTCCGGCGGAGCCGACCGAGTAGGTAGCAGAGCAGTTCGGAACGCCCCCGGCGGATTGTCGCCGGGGGCGTTCCCGGTTCATTCGACCGAAAACACTCCGCCTCGACCACCCCACACTTTGTGTAACTTCTTGCATACTCCTCGTAGACGGGTGGGGGGTGTGGGTGAAGCGGGGCGGGCAGATGGCCGAGGGCGCGCGTGGGTGGGGCCGACGCGACCTGCTGCGCCGTGGCCTGCTGGTGGTGGGCGGTGTGGCCCTCGGCGCGGGGACGTCCGAGGCGTGGTGGATCACCCATCGCCGAATGCCGATCGCCGGCGGCCCCGCCAGCGCCACCCTCGGCAACGGCCAGCAGGATGTCGGCTCCGGCGCTGTGGACGTCGTCTGGTCCGGGCGGACCAACCAGCGCCTGGTGGCCCTCACCTTCGACGACGGGCCGGCACCACAGTGGACTCCCATGGTGCTCGACACACTGGCCCAGCACCGGGTGCCGGCCACCTTCTTCATGGTCGGGGCGCAGGTCCGTCGACATGCCGACGTCGTCCGCGACCGGCTCGCCGGGCACGAGGTGGGCAACCACAGCTGGGAACACCGGGACCTGGCCGAACTGGACGCCGCCGAGGCGTACGACGACCTGCGCCGCAGCCACGACGTGATCGCCGACCTGACCGGGGTGCCGCCGGCGCTCCTCCGCCCGCCGTACGGCCACCTGGGCGGGGCGGTGCTGCACGCGGCGGCCCGGCTGGACTATCGGCTGGTGCTCTGGTCGTTGCAGATGGTGGAGCGCCAGTTCCCCGACGATCCGGCTGGTCACGCCCAACGGATCGTGGCCGAGGTTCGACCGGGAACGATCGTGCTCGGCCACGATGTGGGAGCGCGCCGGCGGCTGGTCGCACTGCGGGGCCTGACCGACATGATCAACGGGCTACGGTCGCGCGGTTACACCTTCGTCACGGTTTCGGCGCTGCTGGGAGCGGGTGTGAGTACGACACCGACCAGGTAGGGTCGCGCTCCGTGGCGTCCACCCTCTCGGTTCTGACCGGCAATCGGAGCTTCCGCAACCTCTTCCTCGCCGAGCTGGTGGTCTTCGGCGCCGACTGGTTCGTCATGGTGCCGCTGCTGGTGCTGCTGCCGCACCTGACCGGCAGCGGCGTCTGGGGCGCGCTGGTGTTGGCCGTGGACACCGGCATCGTGGCGTTGCTGCTGCCGTACACCGGCACGATCGCCGACCGCTTCGACCGCCGAAAGATCATGATCGCCGCGAACGTGGCCGCGCTGGCGGGCGTGTTGCTGCTGCTCGGCGTGCGGAACGCCGGAACCGCGTGGCTGGCGCTGGTCGCCATCGGAGTGGTGGCGGTCGCCAAGGCGTTCTACTCGCCGGCCGCCCAGGCCGCGCTGCCCAACGTGCTGGAGCCCCACGAACTCGCCGCTGGCAACGCCGTCGCCGGCTCGGCCTGGGGCACCATGACCGTGGTCGGTGCGTCGCTTGGCGGCGTGCTCAGCACCGCTGCCGGCCCGTACGTCTGCTTCTGGGTCGCGGCGGTGGGCCTGGCGGCGGCCGCGGCCCTCGCCACCCGGATCCGTCGACCGTTGCAGGCGCCCCGGGACGCCGACCAACCGGCCCAGCGGACCTGGTCGGCGGTCCGCGAGGCGCTCGGCTACATCGGTCACCGCCCCCGGGTGCTCGCGCTGGTCACCGTCAAGTCCGCGGTGGGCCTCGGCAATGGCGTGCTGACGGTGTTTCCGCTGCTGGCCGGCGTGTACGGTGTCGGCCCGCTCGGCGCCGGCCTGCTCTTCGCCGTACGTGGCGCGGGAGCGTTGGTGGGGCCGATCCTGATGCGCCGGGTCCTGACCAACCGGGCCTGGCTGCTGCCCGGGCTCGCGCTGTCCATGTCGCTCTACGGCCTGTCCTACCTGGGCACTTCGGTGGTGCGATGGTTTCCGCTGGTGCTGCTGCTGGTCTTCGTGGCGCACTTCGCGGGTGGCAGCAACTGGGTGATGTCGAACTTCGCCCTTCAGGGTGAAGTTCCGGACCGGTTGCGGGGCCGCGTCTTCGCCACCGACATGATGCTGGCGACGCTGGCGATCTCGGTGAGTCAACTGGCGGTGGCCCTGGTGGTGGACTCGGTCGACGAACGGGTGGTGCTCGCCGGCTGCGGTCTGATCACCCTCGTCTACGCGGTCGGCTGGCGGATCGCCACCCGCCGGCTGTCGCTCACCGATCCGGCCGTCGAGCCGGTCCCGGACCCGGCCGGCTGAACTCGACGGTCCCAGGCAGCGGGCGCGGGACCGGTTCGTCGGTCCCGAGCCCTAGCATGGGCGCGTGCCGACGAACTTCACCGCCGAGCCGGTCCGGGTCCGCGTCCCGGCGACCAGCGCCAACCTGGGCCCGGGCTTCGACGCGCTGGGTCTCGCCCTCGGGCTCTACGACGACGTGGCCGCCGAGGTCGCCTCGGGCGGTGTCCGGGTGACAGTGACCGGGCAGGGCGCCGGTGAGCTGCCCGACGACGACCGGCACCTGGTGGTGCGGGCCATGCGCGCCGCGTTCGACGTGCTCGGGGCCCACCCTGCGGGGCTGAGCGTGGAGTGCGTCAACCGGATCCCGCAGGCACGTGGGCTGGGCTCCTCGTCCGCCGCGATCGTCGCCGGGGTGCTGCTGGCCCGTGCCCTGGTCGTCGATGGGGAGCAGCGCCTCGACGACGCCGGCGCGCTGCGACTGGCCGCCGAGATCGAGGGCCACCCCGACAATGTGGCACCGTGCCTGCTCGGCGGTTTCACTGTGGCCTGGTCCGAGCCGGGCGGCGCCCGGGCGGTTTCGCTGCCTGTCGCCGCAGCGGTGCGGCCCACTGTTTTCGTTCCGGCGGAACGCGGTTTGACCGCGACCGCGCGGGCGGCTCTGCCGGCAACCGTGCCGCACGGTGACGCCGCGTTGACCGCCGGGCGGGCAGCGCTGCTGGTGCACGCGCTCACCGCGGACCCGGCCCTGCTGCTGCCGGCGACCGTCGACCGACTCCATCAGGATTACCGCGCAGCCGGGATGCCAGGCACGTCTGCCCTGGTCAGCGCGTTGCGTGCGGCCGATGTGGCAGCTGTGGTCAGTGGGGCGGGGCCGACTGTTCTGGCGCTCAGTCAGCCTCCGGCGGGCTTCCCAGTGGGAACGGACTGGGAGATCTGGCAGTTACCGATAGACGTCAGCGGCGCGCGGGTCGCACGGGGTAGACTTGGACACGCCGAGCGGGACCCTGTTGCCGCAGGTCGGAAGAGTTGATTACGCTCTAGACCTAGCACAGCCGCGAAGCACGCGATCTCCTGCGGGGCGGCGCACCCCCGAAGCTCTCGGCGGTCAGCCCGTCTACCCCTGCCAAAGGCCCACGCCGCACCGCAGTTTCCACAGGTCGCCGCAGACGGCGAGACCTGCTCACCGACGTTGGTGAGTCGGGATACCGACCGGCTGCTGTGTCACAGACTCCCGCGACGCGTCCTTGCGAGGCGGGTGCACCGAGGCCGCCCGGCCACCTGAGCTCCGACTCCGGGCAGTCCCGGCCTATCGAGGGAAGGAATCCATTGAGCGACACCACCGACGTGACGTCGGATGTTTCCAACGTCGCTGGCGATGCCACCGCAGCCGCTCCCGCCCGTCGTCGGCGTAGCGGCACCGGTCTGTCGGCGATGCTGCTGCCAGAGCTGCAGAGCCTGGCTGCGTCGCTCGGCATCTCCGGCACGGCTCGCATGCGCAAGGGCGAGCTGATCGCCGCGATTTCCGAGCGGCAGGGCGGCAACGCCGCCGGGACCCCTCGACCACGGGCCGAGGTCGCGGCGGCCGCAGCCCCGGCCCGTGAGGGAGTGCGCGCCGAGGTGCGGGAGACCGCCGACCGGCCGGCAGCCGAAGGACGCGGTGCCGAGCAGGCGCCGGCCGAGCCGGCCGCCGAGACCGAGGGCCGTAGCCGCACCCGGCGGAGCCGGACCGCAACGGCGGAGGCCCGTACCACCGAGGCTCGCCCCGCTGAGGCGCGGGCGACCGAGGCGCGGGCGACCGAGCCGCGGACGACCGAGCCGCGGACGACCGAGGCGCGGACGACCGAGGCGCGGGCAACCGAGGCGCGGACGACCGAGCCGCGTAGCGACGAGGCGGAAGCCGGCGAGCGGGCCGAGCGTGGCGAGAACCGCCGCGACCGGGCCGAGCGTCCGGAGCGCGCCGAGCGTGCCGACCGGGCCGAGCGTGCCGACCGGGGTGAGCGGACCGAGCGTGCCGACCGGGGTGAGCGGACCGAGCGTGGCGAGCGGACCGAGCGTGGCGAGCGGACCGAGCGGGCCGACCGCGGTGAGCGTGCCGACCGGGGTGAGCGGACCGAGCGTGGCGAGCGCAACGACCGGGGCGACCGTGCCGACCGGGGCGATCGTGCCGAGCGTGGCGAGCGCAACGACCGGGGCGAGCGCAACGACCGGGGCGAGCGTTCCGACCGGGGCGAGCGGGCCGAGCGCAACGACCGACCCGACCGCGGTGACCGCAACGACCGCAACGACCGTGGTCAGCGTGTCGAGCGTGTCGAGCGGGACAGCGACGACGACGACGAGAATGGCGGCCGGCGCGGCCGGCGTAGCCGTTTCCGGGACCGTCGCCGTGGGCGCGGCGAGCGTACCGAGACCGGTACCGACACCGGCGGGCGTGAGCCGCAGGTCAACGAGGATGACGTACTCGTCCCGGTGGCCGGCATCATCGACGTGCTCGACAACTACGCCTTCGTGCGGACGACCGGTTACCTGGCCGGCCCGAACGACGTGTACGTCTCGATGTCCCAGATCAAGAAGTACGGCCTGCGCCGCGGTGACGCGATCACCGGTGCGGTGCGGGCGGCCCGCGAGGGCGGCAACAGCGGCGACCAGCGGCGCGACAAGTACAACCCGCTGATGCGGCTGGACACGATCAACGGGATGGAGCCCGAAGAGGCCCGGCGTCGTCCGGAGTTCTACAAGCTCACCCCGCTCTACCCGCAGGAGCGCCTGCGGCTGGAGACCGAGCCGCACATCCTCACCACCCGGGTCATCGACCTGGTCATGCCGATCGGCAAGGGCCAGCGGGCACTCATCCAGTCTCCGCCCAAGGCGGGTAAGACGATGGTGCTGCAGGCGATCGCGAACGCGATCACCCGCAACAACCCGGAGTGCCACCTGATGGTGGTGCTGGTGGACGAGCGGCCTGAAGAGGTCACCGACATGCAGCGGTCGATCAAGGGCGAGGTCATCGCGGCCACGTTCGACCGTCCGCCGCAGGACCACACCACAGTCGCGGAGCTGGCCATCGAGCGGGCCAAGCGCCTCGTCGAGCTTGGGCACGACGTCGTCGTGCTGCTCGACTCGGTGACCCGGCTCGGTCGGTCGTACAACCTGGCGGCACCGGCCAGCGGCCGGATCATGTCGGGTGGTATCGACTCCACGGCGCTGTACCCGCCGAAGCGCTTCCTCGGCGCGGCCCGCAACATCGAGAACGGCGGGTCGCTGACCATCATCGCCACGGCGCTGGTGGAGACCGGGTCCATGGCGGACACGGTCATCTTCGAGGAGTTCAAGGGCACCGGCAACGCCGAGTTGAAGCTGGACCGGAAGATCGCCGACAAGCGGACCTTCCCGGCCATCGACATCAACCCGTCCGGTACGCGTAAGGAAGAGGTCCTGCTCGCACCGGAAGAGCTGGCCATCATCCACAAGCTCCGGAAGGTGCTGCACTCGCTGGACTCGCAGGCCGCGATGGATCTCCTGCTGGACCGGCTCAAGCAGTCCCGCACGAACATCGAGTTCCTGATGCAGATCGCGAAGTCGACGCCGGGGGAGTAACCATCCCTGGGTGACGACGAAGGGGCACGGCCATCGCGGCCGTGCCCCTTCGTCATGTTCCCGGGCCCGACATCCACAGCCGGCGGGAGCGGGAGCCGCAGCCGGCGGGCGATGACCTCCACGCCGTCAGATGATGGAATTTTCCTTCGGTTCAGTCGACAGGTATTGAAACTTCTATTCATCGCCGGGTTGACTGTCGTCCATGCGTACCCGCAGACGATCCGCCCGCCGCACCGGCGTCCTGCTGCTGACGCCGCTGCTCGCCCTGGCCCTGTCCCCGCCGGCCACCGCCGCACCCACCATCGACCCGCCCACACTGGCCTCACCGTCCGTGGCCTCACCCACCATCGCCGAGGACGCGCCGCCCGCGTCCTCCCGCCCGGCCGGCTCGGTCAGCCTGTCCGCCGCGCCGACGGTCGCGACCGCCCCGACCACCGGCGCTGGTGGTCTGGAGCCGGCCGGCGGGCTGGAGACCACGAAGGCCACCCGGCCGGTCGCGCCGGGCGTGCGACTGACGTCCTTCGACCGGTACGACGCCGAGGGTTGGCTGCGCGCCGACGCGCTCACCACCGACCTGACCGGCGGCTCCACCGTCGACTACGTCAACTCCGGCGCGGTCAGCCGGGCCGAGCCGCTGCGAAAGGCGGTGGACCAGTCGCGCGCTGTCGCCGCGGTCAATGGCGACTTCTTCGACATCAACAACTCCGGTGCCGCCCAGGGCGTCGGCGTCCGTGACGGCGAGCTGATCCAGTCGGGGGTCAGCGGTCATCGCAACGCGGTGGCGGTCACCACCAACGGGGTCGGGCGGGTGATCGAGGTGAACTTCGACGGCAGCGCCACCCTGCCCACCGGGCCGGTCCCGCTGACCCAGTTCAACAACATGGTGCAGGCCGACGGCATCGGCGCCTTCACCGAGCTGTGGGGGACGTACTCCCGGCAGCGTGCCGTGGAGGGCGCGGCCCGCGTGGTCGAGGTCACCGTGACCGGCGGTCGGGTGGCCGCGGTGGGAGGCGTGGCCGGTAGCGGCCCGATCGTCGCGGGCAGCACCGTGCTGCTCGGCCGCGACCTTGGCGCGGACGCGCTTGCCGGTCTGCGCCCCGGTGACCCGGTGGCGGTCGCCTGGCGGCCGAAGCCGTCCGATGGCAGCACCCTGCACGCGGCGGTCGGGGGCGGCAACGTCCTGGTCCGCGACGGTGTCGTGCAGGCCATCGCCGACCCGACCCTCGCACCCCGCACCGCCGTCGGGTTCAGTGCCGACGGTCGAAAGATGATCATGCTGACGGTGGACGGTCGTCAGGTCGACAGCCGCGGCGTGACGCAGACCGAGATGGGCCGGATGATGGCCGAGCTGGGCGCCCACCACGCGCTCAACCTGGATGGCGGCGGATCGTCCACGCTGCTGGCCCGGGAGCCGGGCTCGCCCACCGTGCAGGTGGAGAACGGCCCCTCCGACGGCAGCGAGCGGGCCGTGCCCAACGGCCTGGCCATCTTCGCGCCGAAGGGCAGCGGGCGACTCACCGGCTACTGGGTCGAGACGGCCAGCGACCCCACCACCGCCCCGGGTGTCTCACCGGTGCGAGGTGGGCGGCCCGACCGGGTCTTCCCGGGGCTGACCCGTACTCTCACCGCATCCGGCTACGACGAGACGTACGGCCCGGCGTCCGGCGCCCCCACCTGGCGGGCGACCCCGGCGGTACGCGGCCGGGTGGACAGTGGCGGCGTGTTCCACGCCGCCGCGCCGGGGGCCAGCACGGTCACCGCCGGACGGGGGCGGGTCACCGGCTCGCTGAACCTCACGGTGCTCGGCCCGCTGGCCCGGATCGGCACCACCGCGCCGCGGGTCGGGCTGACCGGCCGGGACAGCGACGCCCTGGTCGGCGTCGTCGGGTACGACGCCGAAGGCAACACCGCGCCGATCGAGCCGGACGACCTCACCCTCGACTACGACCGGGACCTGCTGCGGATCACCCCCACCGGGGACGGCAACCTGTCCATCGCCGCGTTACGGGACGCCGGCTCCGGCCTGGTGACCGTTCACGTCGGACGCTCGAGCGCGGTCCTGCCGGTCACCGTCGGGCTGACCGACGTGCCGGTAGCCGGTTTCGACGATGCCGCGTCCTGGCGGTTCAGTCAGGCCCGTGCCAGCGGCTCGGTGGCGCCGGCGCCCGGGCACACCGGCACCGGCCTGCGAATGTCGTACGACTTCAGCCAGTCCACCGGCACGCGGGCCGCGTACGCCGACCCGCCCGCCTGGATCGAGGTGCCCGGTCAACCGCAGGCCTTCGGGATGTGGATCCACGGCAACGGCACCGGGGAGTGGCCCAGCCTGCACCTGCACGACGCCCAGGACACGCAACACGTGCTGCGTGGCCCACTGATCACCTGGACCGGTTGGCGGTACGTGGAGTTCGCGGTGCCGGCCGGGGTGCAGTACCCGGTGCGGGTACGCCGCTTCTACGTGGCCGAGACGAACGCGGCGGCGCAGTACACCAGCGAGGTGATCATCGATGACCTGGTGGCGAAGGTGCCCCCGACTGTCGACGTGCCGCAGGTGGCCCCGCGTACCGATCGGGTGGTGGTCCGCGACGGCACTGTGGACGGCGCGCCGTGGCGGTTCGCTGTGCTCTCCGACGCCCAGTTCGTCGCCGCCGACCCGGACAGCGACCTGGTCGCCCAGGCCCGGCGGACGTTGCGCGAGGTGCTGGCGGCCCGGCCGGATTTCCTCCTGATCAACGGCGACTTCGTGGACACCGCCTACCCGGCCGACTTCGCGCTGGCCCGGCGGATCCTCGACGAGGAGTTGGGCGACGCGCTGCCCTGGTACTACGTGCCCGGCAACCACGAGATCATGGGCGCTCCGATCAGCAACTTCGCTGCCGTGTTCGGTGCCACCTCCCGGGTGTTCGACCACAACGGCACCCGGTTCGTCACGCTGAACTCGTCCACGGGGACGCTGCGCGGCGGAGGCTTCGACCAGGTACGGATGCTCCGCGAGACGCTGGACGCCGCGGCCACCGACCGGCGCGTGGGTTCGGTCGTCGTCCTGCACCACCACCCGACGCGTGACCCCAGCCCGGCGCAGGCCAGCCAGCTCGGCGACCGCAAGGAGGCGGCGCTGCTGGAACAGTGGCTGGCCGACTTCCAGCACCGCACCGGCAAGGGCGCGCTGTTCGTGGGTGGGCACGTCGGCACCTTCCACGCCGACCGGGTCGACGGGGTGCCGTACGTGATCAACGGCAACGCCGGCAAGACGCCGTCCACCCCTGCCGACCAGGGCGGCTTCACCGGTTGGACGGAGTTCGGCGTGGATCCGGTGACCCCCGCCGAGGCCGACCGGGCCCGTCGTGACCCTCTCGCCGAGGGCCCGCGTTGGGTGGACGCGGAGTTCCACGCGCACGCCGACCGCCTCACCGTGGCCGCCCCGGCCAGCGTCGCGGTCGGCACCCCCGTGGCGGTCACCGCCACGCTGACCCAGCCCGGCGGGCGTACGGTCCGGGTGGCCGCACCGGTCAGCGCCGACTGGTCGGCGTCGCCGGGAGTGCACGTCGGCTCGGCGGCCGGGGTGCGCCCCTGGCACACCGCCCGGTTCGACCCGGCCACCGGCACCCTGACGGCACTGCGGCCCGGCGCGCCGATACGCCTGACGGTCGAGGTGAACGGCGTGCGCGCCGAGGCCACCATCACCGTCACCGGGTGAAACCGTCCGGACGGGCCCCACGAGCGGGGCCCGTCCGGACACCTCAGAAGTCGCCGTCGGCCACCTGGAAGACGGTGAGGCCCAGGGATCGCCACATCTGGACCACCTGGACGCGGTCGTCGAAGACTCCGGCCACCCGGTAGCGGTTCCGGATCTCCCGGTCGTAGATCTCCCGCTTGACGATCGAGTCCTTCCGGGAGTCTCCGACGGCGCGCAGGTGCAGGTCCAGGTACGGCACTCGTACGTGCCGGGCCAGCCACGCCTCGGTGGCCGCGCGGGCGGAGGCGTCCCGCCCGGAGCAGAAGACCACCCCGTAGCCGGCGGCGTGCATCGCCCGGACCGCCGCGATGACCGCCGTGTTCGGCTGGTCCTGACCCACCCGGGTCATGTCGTACGGGCTGCGGGAGACGGCCAGCGCGACTGTGCCGTCGATGTCCACCAGGACGATTTCCGGTGGCTCGGTCGACGGCGGGTGCACCACGGCGGGTCGTCCGGTGCGAGCCTGCGGCACCGGCAACGGCAACTCCCGGCCCTGAAGGTAGCGCTCGTGCAGCCGGCGGATCGCGTCCGCGCCGACCTGGTCGGTGGCCGGTCGGGCGGCGTCGCGGCGCAGGCACTCGTCCAGCGGCACGTCGGTGAAGTCGTGCACCTCGAAGTCCGCGCCGTGGCGGGCGGCCAGCTCGGCCCAGCCGCGCAGGGTCCGCGCGCGTAGGTTGGTGTCGTCCACGCAGACGTCCGCTCGGGCCCGCAGCAGCGCCTCGACCTGAGCCTGCTGTACGGCCGTCACCTGTGCCTCGGCCCACTGGGTGAACAGCCGTTCGCCGTGCAGCATCCGACGCAGATCGTCCCGGTTCACCCGCGACACGGACGGCTGGAGCGTACGGGCGAACGTCGTCTTGCCTGAGGCGGGCAGTCCCCGGGTGGCGATCAGACGGGTCATCGACCCACCTCCGGCTCGACGGGCGTACCCCGGTCGGGGTACCTGGCGGCGGTCCGCCGGGTGCGCGAATGCCCCGCCAAGCGGCGGGAATGCGGACGGGTAGGCACGTGTTGACGATGCCGGAAGAGGTGTGCGGCCCGATTACCGGGTCGGCTCAGGCCCATGGCACACTGGTCAATCGGCCACCGGTTCCGGTTCACGCCCGAGCCCGTCGCGTACGGCGCGACGAGCGATGACGGCGACCCGGCGACCACCAACGAGAGGACCGAGGCGACATGAAGGCAAACATCCACCCGGAGTACGTGACCACCGAGGTCAGCTGCTCCTGTGGCAACACGTTCACGACCCGCAGCACCGCCAAGGGCGGCACGATCCACGCCGAGACCTGCAGCGCCTGCCACCCGTTCTACACCGGTAAGCAGCGCGTTCTCGACACCGCCGGCCGGGTCGCGAAGTTCCAGCAGAAGTACGCCAAGGTTCAGGCCAAGAAGGCCAAGTAACTCCTCGTTCGGCGCCCGCGTCCGGTTTTTCACCGGACGCGGGCGCCGTCCGCGTTTTCCTCCATTTCCGCCCGGCCGCTGGCCTCCCGGCCCCGGCCCGGTCGTCGCGCACCGTCGAAGGAGCATCCGCAGCATGAGCAGCGAGCGTCTGGCCGGCCTTCTCGACGAGTACGCGGAGCTGGAGAAGCGGTTGGCCGATCCGGCCATCCACGCCGACCAGGCCACCGCGCGCAGGGTCGGCCGCCGGTACGCCGAGCTGGTGCCGCTGCACAAGGCCGCCGACGAGTTGGAGCAGGCCCGCGCCGATCTGGCCGCGGCTCGCGAGCTGGCCGCCGAGGACCCGTCCTTCGCGGCTGAGGCGGACGGCATCGCCGGGTCCCTGCCGGTGTTGGAGGAACGGCTCGCCGAGCTGCTCATTCCGCGCGACCCGCACGACGCCAAGGACGTGATCGTCGAGATCAAGGCCGGTGAGGGTGGCGAGGAGTCAGCGCTGTTCGCGGGTGACCTGCTGCGGATGTACACCCGGTACGCCGAGCGGCACGGCTGGGTCACCGAGGTGATCGACGCACAGGATTCCGACCTCGGCGGGGTCAAGGACGTCTCCCTGGCGATCAAGACCAAGGGTGTGCCGGACGGTGGCAACGGCGTCTGGTCGCGGCTCAAGTGGGAGGGCGGCGTGCACCGGGTGCAGCGGGTCCCGGTGACGGAGTCGCAGGGCCGGATCCACACCAGCGCCGCCGGGGTGCTGGTGCTTCCGGAGGCTGAGGACGTCGACGTCACGATCGACCAGAACGAGCTGCGCATCGACGTGTTCCGCTCGTCCGGCCCGGGTGGCCAGTCGGTGAACACCACCGACTCGGCGGTGCGGATCACCCACCTGCCGACCGGCATCGTCGTCTCCTGCCAGAACGAGAAGTCCCAGTTGCAGAACCGGGAGCAGGCGATGCGGATCCTGCGGGCCCGGCTGCTCGCCGCCGCCCAGGAGCAGGCCGACGCCGCCGCCTCGGACGCGCGCAAGGCCCAGGTGCGCACCGTGGACCGCTCGGAGCGGATCCGCACCTACAACTTCCCGCAGAACCGGATCACCGATCACCGGATCGGCTACACCGCGTACAACCTGGATCTGGCGCTCGGCGGCGAGCTGGACGGGGTGCTGGACGCCCTCACCGAGGCCGACCGGGCCGCCCGACTGGCCGGCGACACCGAGCTGACCCGCCGCTGACCCGACCCCAACCCCCGGCCCTTGCTGTCAGGTTCGATCATGGGATTGTGGTGGGTTGATTGTGGCGTCGTGGGCCTTTTGTGGGGCACCACAACTCCATGATCGACCCCGCAGGGGGTGATCAGCTTGCGCGCGGACGGGTCTTGGCGCGGAGCATCTCGCGGTCGGCCTGCTCGAACGCGACGCTGAGCGCGTCGCGCAGCCCGCCGCCACCGGAGACCTCGGCGAAGCCGATGCTGACCCCGACCGGGGTGCCCGGGACCAACGACTCCCAGTCCTCCAGGCGGACCGCTGCCTCGATCCGGCGGGCCACCTCGGCGGCCTCGATCATGCCGGTGTCCGGCAGCACCACCACGAATTCGTCACCGCCGTAGCGGGCCACGAAGTCGCCCCGGCGCATCACCCGGTTGATCACGCCGGCGATGCGTTGCAGCACCAGGTCGCCCGAGTGGTGCCCGTGCCGGGTGTTGACCGCTTTGAAACCGTCCAGGTCGCAGACGCCGATCACCACTCGATCGCCGCGGGTGACCACTGCCGTGATGTAGCGCTCCAACCGGCGGCGGTTGGGCAGCCCGGTGAGCGGGTCGGTCAACGCCTCGCCCTCGAAGCGTGCCGCCTCACGGCGCATCTCCTCGTGGTCGATGCGGGCGGCGATGCCGTCGATGTAGACGTCGCGCAGCCGGTCGTTGCGCTGCGCGGCGAGCCGGAACGCCAGCCGGTCGGCCCGGTGCGCCGCCAGGTGGTCCCCGGCGCGGGTCAACGCGATGCTGCGCAGCCTGGCCGGCTCGGCCGCCCCGAGCGTCTCGTTGGAGACCTGGACGGTGTCCAGTCGGGCGACCGCCTCGATCGGCCGACCATCGGCGACGGCGAGGCACACCTGCCCGAGCTGACGCAGGTCGCGGGCGCGGGCGCTGTCCCCGCCATGTGTCATCAACCGGGCCGGCTCGGGGCCTTCGGTCGCCACCTGATCGCCGAGCGCGGCCTGTCGAGCCGCCGCGTAGCCGTATGCGGCGAGGCTGCTCGGGCGTAGCTGGGCCGCCCGCCCGGCGCGGACGAAGCGGGTCAGGTCGGAGGCCACGTCCCGGAGCACCCGCAGGCAACCGTCGCTGTCGCCGTTGTGGTCGAGGGCCACCGCGTTGCGCAGCCGGATGCCCGGCGCGGCGAACGTCTCCTCCGGGATCCCGGCGGTCAGCCCGAGCTGCCGGGCCCGCTCGATGGCCCCCAGGGCGTACCCGTGGAAGCTGAGGTAGCTGTAGGCCATGGCCAGGTCGTGCCAGCCCCAGGCGGTGTCCCGGTCCGGGTCGGCGACGGCACCCAGAGCCCGGGCCGCCCGGACGAGGTGCATGACGCAGCGGTCCAGTGCGCCCTGGTGGTGCGCGGCGAGCGCCGCAAGGGCGTTGAGGTGACCGTGCAGATAGGGCTCGGCGAGGTCGCGGACCGCCGCCGACGCCTCTTCGATGGCCCGGGTGAACTCCGCCGTCCGACCGAGATTGATCAGCGCGGAGAGGCGCTGCACCATGGCGTCCGCTCGCGCCGCCGGGTCGTCGGTGGTGCGGATCACACGCTCCAGCAGGACGTACGCCTCCGCGGAGCGGCTGGCCTCCTGCAACGCCCGGGCGTGCGTCAGGGCGTCAACCTGGTCATCGACCCGGTCGAGCCAGCCCACCCGTCAACCTCCTGTCGTGCGCGCCTGGGCGCACCTGTTCGTCACGTCGCCCGCGACGCTTCATGATTATGTCGTGAGTACTTTGCCGCAACACCCCCCCGAAGGGACAGGCCCCATCCGGCCGTCCGCCGCGGTGGCCCGAGCGGCCCGCGCCCTCGCCGCCGCCGGGGTCGGCTCCGCCCGGGTGGAGGCCGAGTTGCTGGCGGCGTACGTGCTCGGGGTTTCCCGGGGTCGGTTGGCCATCGCCGACGGCCTGAGCGACGACCAGGTGGCGCGGCTCGACGAGTTGACGCGCCGCCGCGCCGCACGTGAGCCGTTGCAGCACCTGACCGGGCGGGCCGGGTTCCGGCACCTGGAGCTGTCGGTCGGCCCGGGTGTCTTCGTGCCCCGCCCGGAGACCGAGCTGTTGGCCGGCTGGGGCGTCGAGCAGGCCCAGGGGCGGCCCGACCCGGTGGTGGTGGACCTGTGCAGCGGCTCGGGCGCGATCGCCCTCGCGGTGGCTCAGGAGCTGCCGGGGGCGCGGGTGATCGCTGTGGAGCGGTCTGCGGGGGCGCTGGTGTGGCTACGGCGCAACGCGGCGGAGCGCGCCGCGGCGGGGGACCGGCCGATCGAGGTGGTCGAGGCCGATGTGACAGCGCCGGACCTGCTGGCCGAACTGGTGGGCCGAGTGGACGTCCTGCTCTGCAACCCGCCGTACGTGCCGGACGACGTGGTGGTCCCGCCGGAGGTGGCCGGGCACGACCCGGCGGAGGCGGTCTTCGGCGGCGCGGACGGTCTGGTGGTGATCCGGCCGGTCGTCGCCCGGGCGGCGGTGCTGTTGCGCCCGGGGGGTGCGTTCGGCGTCGAGCACGACGACACCCACGGCGCGGCGGTGCCCGAGCTGCTCGCCCAGGACGGCGGCTTCACCGCTGTCGCGGAGCATCTGGACCTCACCGGGCGTCTCCGCTACGCGACCGCGTCCCGACGGGCGGACGGCCAGCACGCCCCGATCGGGGCGGCGTGGCAGACTGACTCCTCGTGATGCTCTACGACTGCCGATCGCCCGCCGATCGGGACCGCGGCATCGCCGCGGCGATCGAGGCGGTCAAGAACGGCGAGCTGGTCGTTCTCCCGACGGACACCGTGTACGGGATCGGCGCGGACGCGTTCACCCCGTACGCGGTGAAGGCGCTGCTCGATGCCAAGGGCCGGGGTCGGCAGATGCCGCCGCCGGTGCTGATCGGCTCGCGGCACACCCTGGACGGGTTGGTCTTCTCGCTGCCCACGGCCGCCCGGGACCTCGTGGAGGCGTTCTGGCCGGGTGCCCTGACGATCGTGGTCGAGCACTCGCCGAGCCTGCAGTGGGACCTGGGCGACAAGACTGGCACGGTGGCGGTGCGGATGCCGCTGCACCCGGTGGCGTTGGAGGTGCTGCGCGAGACCGGCCCGATGGCGGTCTCGTCGGCCAACAAGACCGGCCAGCCGGCCGCGGTCACCGCCGACGAGGCACGTGACCAGCTCAGCTACTCGGTGCGGGCCTACCTGGAGGCCGGCCCCTGCCCGGATCCGGTGCCCAGCACGATCGTCGATCTGACCGGTGAGGTGCCGCAGCTGTTGCGGGCCGGGGCGATCCCGTTGGAGAAGCTGCGCGACGTGGTTCCGGATCTCGTCGACGGTCGGGCGGTCTGAGTGCCCCCGTTCACTGTTCTGCACGTCTGCATGGGCAACATCTGCCGCTCGCCGATGGCGGAGCGGCTGCTGGCCCTGGCGGTGCGGGAGCGGCTGACCCGGCGTTCGCAGGACCCGGCCCAGGCCGAGGAGCTGGTGCACAGCCACAGCGCCGGCACGGGTGGCTGGCACGCGGGTGAGGAGATGAACCCGCCGGCGGCACGGCAGGTCACCGGCCGTGGTGGGGACGTGGCGGGGTTCGCCGCGCGCAAGCTGCGCTCGGACCACATCGACGCCGCCGACCTGGTCCTGACCGCCACCGCCGACCAGCAGGAGTACGTGGTGGCGCTTCGTCCGGACGCGGCGGCCCGCACGTTCGTGCTGGGTGAGTTCGGCCGGCTGCTGGCCGCCGTGGACACCGCCGCGCTGCCGCCTGGTGACGCCACCCCGGAGGCCGTGTACGCCCGGGGGATGGCCCTGGTGGCGGCGGCGCACGACGCGCGGCTCGGCGCCTCGGCGCTGACCACCGATGATCTGGATGACCCGTGGGGTCGTGGCGACCAGTGCTTCAGCCGGGTCGCCGACGAGATCGAGGAGACGGTCCACCCGCTGGCCGGCGCGCTGCTGCCCTGAGCGTGGTGCGAGTTTCCTCCGGGTTTGGGGAAAACCCAGGGCCAAAGGGGCGTTCCGGGTCATTCTGAACGGGTCCTAGCGTGACCGGCTCCTGCGGGGAGAGCTGATGATCCGGGCCCAACTCGACAAACTGCTGACCGTGGTGATCGCCGGAGTGCTGGCCGGGTTGGTGCTGGCCGCCGCCGCACTGCCCGCGGCCCTGGTCTTCGGGATCGGCTTCAGCGCCCTGTCGACGCCGTACTCGGAGCTGCCGAACACACTCCGGACGCCGCCCACCGCGCAGCGCTCCAACCTGTACGCCAACGACGGCACCACAGTGATCACCTCCTTCTACCAGGAGGACCGGGTGGACGTGCCGCTGCACGAGGTGGCGCCGGTCATGCGCCGGGCGATCGTGGCCGCCGAGGACGTCCGGTTCTACCAGCACAGCGGGGTCGACCTGCGGGGCGTCGTGCGCGCGTTCACAGTGAACAAGCGCGACGGCCAGACCCGGCAGGGCGCCTCCACGCTGACCATGCAGTACGTCCGCAACGTGCTCAGCAACGACCCTCGGCTGACCGAGGCGCAGCGGGACGCCGCCACCGAACTCACCACCGTCCGCAAGCTCCAGGAGATGCGGTACGCGCTCGCGTTGGAGCGGGAACTCGACAAGGACGAGATCCTGACCCGTTACCTCAACATCGCCTACTTCGGTGCCGGGGCGTACGGCATCGCGGCGGCCAGCAAGCGGTACTTCTCCCGCTCCCCGGCCGAGCTGACCCTGGCCCAGGCGGCACTGCTCGCCGGTCTGGTGCGCTCGCCGGACAGCGACGACCCGATCAACGGCGACGCCGACAGCGCGGTGGCCCGACGCTCGTACGTGTTGGAGCGGCTGGTGGAGACGGGGCAGGTGCCGGCGGACGCGGCGGCGGCGGCCCGCGCCGAACCGCTGCAACTGCGGCCCAGCGAGACCCCGAACGACTGCACGGGTGTGCCCGACGCGCACCGCGACTGGGGCTTCTTCTGCGACTGGTTCACCCGCTGGTGGAGCAGCCAGTCCGCGTTCGGGGCGACCGCCGACGAACGGCAGCGCACGCTGCGCCGGGGCGGTTTCTCCATCGTGTCGTCGCTGGACCCGGGGGTGCAGCGGGCCACCACCGAGCAGGTGCTGAAGATCTACGCGCCGACCAGGGCCGAGGCGGTGCCCACCGCGGTGGTGCAACCGGGCACCGGGCGGGTGCTGGCCATGTCGGTGAACCGCTCCTACAGCGTGGCGGACAACCCGGTCGGGCAGAAGAACCGACCGAACACCGTCAACCAGTTGGTCGCCGGCGGCGGCGCGATCGAGGGGTACCAGGGCGGCTCGACGTTCAAGCTCTTCACCCTGCTCGCCGCGCTGGAGTCCGGCCTGCCGCTGTCGACAGACTTCGTGGCGCCGACCCAGTTGCTCACCCGCTTCCCGGTGACCGGTGCAGCGAGCTGCGACGGACGGTGGTGCCCGGCGAACGCCAGCCCGTCGTCGATGGACGGCCCCCGCACCATGTGGAGCGCGTTCGGCCGCTCGGTGAACACGTACTTCGCCTGGCTCACCGAGAAGGTCGGTGCCGACCGGGTGGTGGAGATGGCCGAGCGGCTCGGCATCGTGCTGCGGGCCGAGTCCGACGCCAAGCTGGCCCGCTACGGCGCGAAGGACTGGGGTCCGTTCACCCTGGGCGTGGCCGCGACCACCCCGTTGGACCTGGCCAGCGCGTACGCCACAGTGGCGGCCGAAGGAACCTGGTGCGCGCCGCTGCCGGTGGTCTCGATCACCGACTCGGGCGGCCGACCGGTCGACGCCGCCAAGCCGGACTGCCGACAGGTGCTCGACCCCGACGTGGCACGGGCGGCCACCGACGCGGCCCGCTGCCCGGTCGGCGACCAGTCGATGTACGGGCGCTGCGACGGCGCCACCGCACCCGGGCTGCGGGCGAAGCTCGGCCGCCCGGTGGCGGGCAAGACCGGCAGCTCCGAGCGGTACGAGACGGAGACGGTGGTGGCGTTCACACCGCAACTCGCGGTCGCCTCGATGGCCGCGAACCCGGACGATCCCCGGGACGCGGTCGGTCAGGCGGTGCAGGCCCAGATGGTGAACGCCGTCGGCGAAGTGCTCGCCTTCGCCCTGCGCGACCAACCAATCCGCGACTTCGTCCCGCCGAGCGAACGCACCGCCTTCCAAACCCAACCCCAAGCCGGCAACTAACCCACCCCACCCCACCCCTCCCCACCCCCAAGCCCACCCCACCCCACCCCAGCCCGGTCGATCATGGACTTGTGGTGGGCATTGAATCCACAAGAGCCCTTTTTGTGGGGCACCACAACTCCATGATCGACGCGGGTGAGGCCCCGCGCCGCCTCACTCCCGCGATCTTGCAGTTTCTGTCGCGACAAAGGGCGCACCAGCTCTCAAATCGACAACACAAAGTGCAAGATCGCGGAGTGGGGCTGGCGGGAGTGCGGCGGGGCGGGGTGCGGCGGCGCGGGCGACGTGAGCGATGCCGCCGCGCGGGGAGGCAAGAGAGGCGCGAGAGGCGCGGGGTGGTTAGCGGGGTTGTTCGGCGTTGCGGGCTATGTTGCGGGCCATTCCGCCGAAGACCACCGCGTGGAACGGGGCCACCGACTTCCAGTAGGCGTGCCCCGGCAGGCCGCGCGGCAGGAAGACGGCGCGTTGCTGGTAGCGGCTGCGGCCGTCGTCGGCCGGCAGGACCCGCATCTCCAGCCAGGCCCGGCCAGGTAGGCGCATTTCGGCGCGCAGTCGCAGCAGCTCGCCCGGGATGATCTCCTCGACCCGCCAGAAGTCCAGCGCCTCGCCGACCTGGAGGCGGTGCGGGTCGCGTCGACCTCGCCGCAGCCCGACCCCGCCGACCAGCCGGTCCAGCCAGCCGCGGATCGACCAGGCGAGGGGGAACGAGTACCAGCCGTGTTCGCCACCGACGCCCTCGACGACCCGCCAGAGCGCAGTGGGTGGTGCGTCAACCGCTCGCTCCCGGACGTCGGTGTAGGCGGTGCCACCGGACCACACCGGGTCGGTGGGCAGTGGCTCGGCGGGCGCGTCCGGGCCGCTCGCTGTGGACCAGCGGGTCTCCACCTGGGCGTCGCGCACCTTGGCCAGCGCCAGCGCCACCGCCTCGTCGAAGCCGGTCAGCCCGCCGGGCGGGTCCGGGATGTAGCGGGCGATGTCGTGTTCGTGGGCGACCGCTTCGTGGATCAGGCTCTCCACCAGGGGGCGGGCAATCTTGTTCGGCACCGGGGTGATCAGCCCGACCCAGTGCGAGGAGAGGGACGGGGTGAGCGGGCGGACCGGCACGATGATCCGCCGGCGCAGCCCGGCCACCCGGGCGTAACGCTGCATCATCTCGCGGAAGGTCAGCACGTCCGGACCGCCGACGTCGAAGCCCCGGTTGACCTCGGTCGGCAGTTCGGCGCAGCCGGCCAGGTAGTGCAGCACGTCGCGGACCGCTATCGGTTGGATCCGGTTGCGGACCCAGCGTGGGGTGATCATGGCGGGCAGCCGCTCGGTCAGGTAACGCAGCATCTCGAACGACGCCGAGCCGGACCCGATGATCACCGCGGCGCGGAGCACCGCAGTAGGCACTCCGCTGCCCAGCAGGATCCGGCCGACCTCGGCACGGGACCGCAGGTGCGGGGAGGGCACCTCCGCGTCGGACGCCGGCTCGGGGCCGCCCAGGTAGACGATCCGCCGTACGCCGGCCGCGCGCGCGGCGGCCGCGAAGTTGGTCGCCGCCGCCCGGTCGGCCGCTTCGAAGTCGGACCGGCCCAGCGAGTGCACCAGGAAGTACGCGACGTCCACGTCGGCGAACGCGGCGGGCAGCGTCTCCGGCCGACTCAGGTCTCCTTCGACGATTTCGGCCGCCGAGGCCCAGGGCACGTCGCGCAGCCGTACCGCCTTGCGGGCGAGGCAGCGCACTGTGTGCCCGTCGGCGAGCAGCAGCGGCGTCAGCCGCCCGCCGATGTAGCCGGTAGCGCCGGTGACGAGGCATCTCACGGGTTCCAGTGTGCGGCCCCCTAGACTCGTTCGCTGTGGAGACCGAGACGAGCACCTTCTGGGGGCCGGATTTCGCGCAGCTCAGGGCCACCGACCCGGAGATCGCCGGGGTGGTCCTCGGCGAGTTGGACCGGTTGCGGGGTGGCCTGCAGCTCATCGCCAGCGAGAACCTGACCTCGCCGGCGGTGCTGGCCGCGCTCGGTTCGACGCTGACGAACAAGTACGCCGAGGGTTACCCGGGCCGGCGCTACTACGGCGGTTGTGCCGAGGTGGACCGGGCCGAGGAGATCGGCATCGCCCGAGCCAAGGAACTCTTCGGGGCTGAGCACGCGAACCTCCAGCCGCACTCCGGGGCGAGCGCCAACCTGGCCGCGTACGCCGCGTTGGTGCAGCCGGGGGACACGGTGCTGGCGATGGACCTACCGCACGGCGGGCACCTCACCCACGGCAGCCGCGTGAACTTCTCCGGCAAGTGGTTCCACCCGGTCGGCTACCCGGTCCGGCCGGACACCGAGCAGATCGACTACGACGAGGTACGGGACCTGGCGCGGGCGCACCGACCCAAGCTGATCATCTGTGGGGCCACCGCGTACCCACGCCTGATCGACTTCGCGCGGTTCCGGGAGATCGCCGACGAGGTCGGCGCGTACCTGATGGTGGACGCGGCGCACTTCATCGGCCTGGTCGCCGGTCGGGCGATCCCGTCCCCGGTGCCGTACGCCGATGTCGTCTGCGCCACCACCCACAAGGTGCTGCGCGGGCCGCGCGGCGGCATGATCCTGTGCCGCGAGTCGCTGGCCCAGCGGATCGACAAGGCGGTCTTCCCGTTCACCCAGGGGGGCCCGCTGATGCACGCGGTCGCGGCCAAGGCGGTCGCGCTGCACGAGGCCGCCCAGCCGGAGTTCCAGACGTACGCCCGGCAGGTGGTCAGCAACGCCCAGGCTCTCGCCGCCGGGCTGGCCGACGAGGGGATGCGCCCGGTGTCCGGTGGCACCGACACCCACCTCGCCCTGATCGACCTGCGGGAGCTGGGGGTGACCGGCACCGAGGCCGAGCGCCGCTGCGACGCCGCGTCGATCACCCTGAACAAGAACGCCATCCCGTACGACCCGCAGCCGCCGATGGTGGCCTCCGGCATCCGGGTGGGCACACCGAGTGTCACCACGCAGGGAATGCGCGAGGGGGAGCTGCGTCAGGTGGCGACCCTGATCGCCCGTGCCGTGCGCACCGATCCCGGTGCTGCGGGCGGGGTCGACGAGTTGACCCGGCTCGGTGCCGAGGTGGCCGAGCTGGTCGCGGCGTTCCCGGCGTACCCCCGTGGCTGAGCCTGGGGTGGTCGAGCCGGGCACCGACCGGCGGTGGCGGCTGCGGCACCTGCCGGTGTTGCTGGCCGCGTCGGCGGCGCTCGCCGTGGTCGCCGCGGTGGTGGGCGGGGTGACCGGCGGTGTGACGGCAGCGGTCGGCGCGGCGGCCGGCGTGGGCGTCACAGTGCTCAGCTACACCCTCACCACCGTGGTGCTGGCGCGGGCCGACCAGGTCAACCCGCAGTTGCTGCTGCCACTCGGGGTGGGCCTGTACGTGCTGAAGTTCAGCCTGTTGGGTGCGGTGCTGGTGGCGGTGGCGTCGACTGGTTGGCCCGGTTTGATCCCTCTTTGCCTTGGCATCGTCGCCGGGGTGGCAGTGTGGACAGCGGTGCACCTCTGGTGGCTGACCACGGTGCACGCTCACCGGCCGCACGGCTGACCCGGCGGTCGTCCCAACCAGCGGACGCGCCGCAATGTGTCGGCCTCCGGTCATTTTCCGACGGGCGGAAGGGGAGTAGCGTGCCCACAGACGACGGCGCCCACGAGAAGCCCACACAACGACGGTTGTGCGGGGGGTGAGGCACAGCCTCGTCTTCCCGGCTGATATCGTTCGCCCCGTCATGGCTGGTGACCAAACCCCCCGTCCCGCCGGTGATTCGGACGATTATCCGTCCGGCGCCGGTCAGGGTTGGACCGCGCTCAGCTACCTCATCGGAGGAATGCTCGTGTGGGGTTTCATCGGCTGGCTGGTCGACCAGTGGCTCGATACAGGTGGCGTCGCCACCGGGATCGGCGTCGTGCTCGGCGTGACCGGGGGGATCATCCTCGTCGTCCGCCGGCTCGGCACGCCTACTTAGGAAGGGACACGGTGTTCGGACAGGCGAACGTTCTGGCAGCGGGCCAGGCGGCATTCCCACCCAGTGTGGACGACTTCTACCTGCCCGCGATCGTGCCCTGGGGCGTGGAGAACGCCCCGTGGTTCACCAAGTTCACGCTGATGATCTGGATCGCGGTCGGCGTTCTGATCATCTTCTTCCTGGCGACCTATCGGAACCCGCAGTTGGTGCCGACCAAGAAGCAGTGGTTCGCCGAGTCGATCTACGGCTTCGTGCGCAACAACATCTCGGTCGACATGATCGGTCACCAGGGCGTGCGGTTCGCTCCGTACTTCACGACGCTGTTCTGCTTCGTGCTGTTGACGAACTCGTTCGCGATCATTCCGTTCTTCCAGATCTCGCCGAACTCGCACATCGCCTTCCCGGCGATCCTCGCGGTGATCAGCTACGTGCTGTTCAACTACATCGGCATCCGGCACCACGGCTTCGGTAAATACTTCAAGCACGCCCTGATCCCGCCGGCACCGTGGTACATCCTGCCGCTGCTGATCCCGATCGAGGCGTTCTCGACCTTCATCATCCGGCCGTTCTCGCTGGCCGTTCGTCTCTTCGCGAACATGTTCGCCGGCCACATGCTCCTGCTGGTCTTCACGCTCGGCGGCTTCGCGATGCTCAACGCCAACGCCTGGCTGGCGCCGATCTCGGTGGTCTCCTGGGTGATGACAGTGGCGCTGACCCTCCTCGAGGCGCTGGTCATCGTCCTGCAGGCATACGTCTTCACCGTGCTGAGCGCCAGCTACATCCAGGGCGCGCTCGCCGAAGAGCACTGATCCACGCACCAACCGTTGTCGTCCCGCGTGAGAGTCACGCGTGATAACCAGGAGGAACCACTAATGGATTACGTCGCCGCGGTAGAGGGCAGCACCGCCGCCATCGGCTACGGCCTCGCGGCCATCGGCCCGGGCATCGGCGTTGGCCTGGTCTTCGCCGCCTACATCCAGTCGACCGCCCGGCAGCCCGAGTCGTCGCGCATGACCCTGCCGTACGTCTGGATCGGCTTCGCCGTCATCGAGGCGCTCGCGCTGTTCGGCATCGCCTTCGGCTTCATCTGGGCCGGCTGATTCCGCCCCTTCCGACCGGGAGGTCACCCATGTTGTTCCTCCTCGCCGCCGAGGGTGGTGAGTCAGACCACAACCCGATCATTCCGATCTGGCAGGAGATCGTGGTCGGCACGGTCGCCTTCGCCGTGCTCTGCTTCGTGCTGATGAAGTTCGTCTTCCCGCGCATGGAGCAGACGTTCCAGGCTCGGGTCGACGCGATCGAGGGCGGCATCAAGCGCGCCGAGGCCGCCCAGGCCGAGGCGAACCAGCTGCTCGAGCAGTACCGTGCCCAGCTCGCTGAGGCTCGGACCGACGCCGCCAAGATCCGTGACGACGCGCGGGCCGACGCCGAGGGCATCCGCCAGGACATCCTCGTCAAGGCGCGGGAAGAGTCCGACCGGGTCATCCAGGCGGGCAAGGACGCGCTCGCCGCCGAGCGGGCCACCATCGTGCGCGAGCTGCGCGCGGAGGTCGGCACCATCGCGGTGGACCTGGCCAGCAAGATCGTTGGCGAGTCGCTGGCCGACGAGGCGCGGCGTAAGGGCACCGTCGACCGGTTCCTGAGCGGCCTCGAGAGCACGGGGGCCCGCTGATGCAGGCCGCCAGCCGGGAGTCGTACAAGGTCGCGGCCGAGCGCCTCGACGCGTACGTCCGCGGCGCGGAGCCGTCGGCGGTGGCTTCCACCGCCGACGCCATCCTCTCCGTGGCGACCCTGCTGCGGCGTGAGCCGCGGCTGCGCCGGGCGCTCTCCGAGCCGGCCCGCTCCGGCGAGGATCGCGGGGCGCTGCTCGGCGACATGCTGGGCGGGCGGATCGGCGCGGACGCGCTCGACCTGCTCGTGTCGCTGGTCGCCGGCCGGTGGTCGGCACCGTCGGAGCTGCTCGACGGCACCGAGCGGCTGGGCGTGGAGGCGCTGCTGGCCAGCGCCGACAAGGCCGGCGAGTTGGGCGAGGTCGAGGACGAGCTGTTCCGCTTCGGCCAGGTCGTCTCCGGGCAGTCGGCGCTGAGCAACGCGCTCGCCGACCCGGTCGCCCCGGTCGAGCAGCGGGCCACCCTGGCCCGCGAGCTGCTGGCCGACAAGGCCCGCCCGGTCACCGTCCGCCTCGTCGAGGCGGCGCTCGGCGGGTTCGGGGGACGCTCCTTCAGCGGGGCGCTCACCCGGCTGGTCGAGCTGGCCGCCGACCGGCGTGACCGGCAGGTGGCGTACGTGACGGTCGCGGCCCCGTTGAGTGACGAGGACGAGCGTCGGCTGGGTGCGAGCCTCACCGCGATATACGGTCGAGAGGTCTCCGTCAAGCAGACGGTCGACCCCGCCGTTCTCGGTGGCGTGAGCGTCCGGGTCGGTTCCGACCTGTACGACGGCACCATCCTGCGCCGCCTCAACGAGACCCGCAACGCGCTCGCGAAGCGCTGAACGGCTCCGCCGCCCAGCAATGCGGTGGTTCCGCCGCCTCACCGCTGGGGCGGCTCCGCCGCCGCAGCGCCCGGATTGACAGACGCCATTCGGACCGGTTGGTACTAGGTATCCCGGGCCCCTGAATTTTAAGGAAGCAGAGGATGGCCGAGCTGACCATCTCGACGGAGGAGATCCGCGGCGCCCTGGAGCGCTACGTCTCCTCTTACTCGTCCGACGTCTCCCGCGAGGAGGTCGGCACCGTCGCCGACACCGGCGACGGCATCGCCCACGTCGAGGGCCTGCCCTCGACCAAGACCAACGAGCTCCTGGAGTTCGAGGACGGCACGCTCGGCGTGGCGTTGAACCTCGACGTGCGGGAGATCGGCGTCGTCGTCCTCGGTGACTCCGCCAAGCTCGCGGAGGGCCAGCGGGTCAAGCGCACCGACCGGGTCCTCTCGGTCCCGGTCGGCGACGCCTTCCTCGGCCGCGTGGTCAACGCCCTCGGCCAGCCGATCGACGGCCTCGGCGACATCGCCGAGGAGGGCTACCGCGAGCTGGAGCTGCAGGCTCCGAACGTGATGGCCCGGCAGTCGGTGTTCGAGCCGCTGCAGACCGGCATCAAGGCCATCGACGCGATGACGCCGATCGGCCGGGGCCAGCGGCAGCTGATCATCGGTGACCGGAAGACCGGCAAGACCACCGTCGCGCTGGACGCCATCCTCAACCAGCGAGACAACTGGCGCACCGGCGACCCGAAGAAGCAGGTCCGCTGCATCTACGTCGCCATCGGCCAGAAGGCCTCCACCATCGCCTCGATCAAGGGGCAGCTGGAGGAGGCGGGCGCGCTGGAATACACCACTATCGTCGCCTCGCCGGCCTCCGACCCGGCCGGCTTCAAGTACCTCGCCCCGTACACCGGCTCGTCCATCGGGCAGCACTGGATGTACGGCGGCAAGCACGTTCTGATCGTCTTCGACGACCTGAGCAAGCAGGCCGAGGCGTACCGGGCCGTGTCGCTGCTGCTGCGTCGCCCGCCGGGCCGTGAGGCGTACCCGGGTGACGTCTTCTACCTGCACTCCCGCCTGCTGGAGCGCTGCGCGAAGCTCTCCGACGAGCTGGGTGGCGGCTCGATGACCGGTCTGCCGATCATCGAGACGAAGGCCAACGACATCTCGGCCTTCATCCCGACCAACGTCATCTCGATCACCGACGGCCAGATCTTCCTGGAGACCGACCTGTTCAACCAGGGCGTTCGTCCGGCGATCAACGTCGGCACCTCGGTCTCCCGGGTCGGTGGCGCCGCGCAGGTGAAGCCGATGAAGAAGGTCTCTGGTTCGCTGCGGCTCAACCTGGCCCAGTACCGCGAGCTGGAGGCGTTCGCCGCCTTCGCCTCGGACCTGGACCGCGCGTCGCAGAACCAGCTGAACCGTGGTTCGCGTCTGGTGGAGCTGCTCAAGCAGTCGAACTACTCGCCGTACCCGGTGCAGGAAGAGGTCGTCTCGGTCTGGTCCGGCGTCGAGGGCAAGCTCGACGACATCCCGGTCGGCGAGGTGCGGCGCTTCGAGTCGGAGTTCCTCCAGTACCTGCGGCACAAGCACGAGGGTGTCCTCGCGTCGATCGCCGACAACCAGTGGAACGACGACATCACCGGCTCCCTGGACACCGCGATCGCGGAGTTCAAGCAGGTCTTCCTCAACAAGGAGGACGAGCGCAAGGTCAACGACGCGCCGGCCACCCCACTTGAGGGCGACGAGAACCGCGAGACGGTGACCCGCTTCCGCGACAGCGCGACCGACCGCCCGGCCGAGAGCTGATCCCATGGCGGCCCAGGTTCGCGTTCTTCGTCAACGAATCCGCTCGGCGAAGTCGATGAAGAAGATCACCAAGGCGATGGAGCTCGTGGCGACGAGCCGGATCGCCAAGGCCCAGGCCCGGGTGCAGGCGTCCCTGCCGTACGCCCAGGCCATCACCGGTGTGCTCACGGCGCTGGCGTCCAACGCGCGGATCGACCACCCGCTGCTCACCCCGCGCGAGCGGGTGCGGCGGGCGGGTGTCCTGTTGGTCACCAGCGACCGTGGCCTGGCCGGCGGTTACAGCTCCAACGCGATCAGGATGGCCGAGTCGCTGGTCGCGCGGCTCAAGGCGGACGGCAAGGAGCCGGTGCTCTACGTCATCGGGCGTAAGGGCGTCGGGTTCTACCGGTTCCGCGACCGGCCGATCGAGGCGAACTGGACCGGGTTCAGCGAGCAGCCGTCGTTCGAGGATGCCCGTACCGTGGGTGAGACGCTGATCAAGGCGTTCACCGCCGGTGCGGACGACGTCGACGGTGGCGCTGGCGCGGACGGGGTGCTCGGCGTCGACGAGTTGCACATCGTCTACACCGAGTTCCACTCGCTGATGACGCAGAACCCGGTCACGAAGATCATCGGCCCGATGCAGGTCGAGGACCGGCCGCGCTCCGAAGGACTGCTGCCGGCGTACGAGTTCGAGCCCGAGGCGGAGGCGCTGCTCGACGCGCTGCTGCCGAGGTACATCAACACGCGGATCTACGCGGCGTTGCTCGAGTCGGCGGCGAGTGAGTCGGCGGCACGGCGGCGGGCGATGAAGAGCGCCACCGACAACGCCGAAGAGATGATCGAGAAGTACACGCGTGAGATGAACTCGGCCCGTCAGGCCGGGATCACCCAGGAGATCAGCGAGATCGTCGGCGGCGCCAACGCGCTTGCCGCGTCGGGAAGTGAAGTGTGATGACTGCACCAGTAGAGACCAAGACGGCCACGGGTCGCGTGGTCCGGGTCATCGGCCCGGTCGTCGACGCCGAGTTCCCGCGCGACGGCATGCCGGCCCTGTTCAACGCCCTGAACGTCACCGTGAGCCTGTCCGGCGGTGAGAAGACGCTGACCCTGGAGGTCGCCCAGCACCTGGGTGACAACCTGGTCCGCGCCATCTCGATGCAGCCGACCGACGGTCTGGTTCGCGGCGCGGAGGTGCGTGACCTCGGCGAGCCGATCAGTGTGCCGGTGGGCGACGCGGTCAAGGGCCACGTGTTCAACGCGATCGGCGAGGTGCTCAACCTCAAAGAGGGCGAGACGTTCGAGGCCGACGACCGGTGGGGTATCCACCGCAAGGCCCCGGCCTTCGCGGACCTGGAGCCGAAGACCGAGATGCTGGAGACCGGCATCAAGGTGATCGACCTGCTCGCCCCGTATGTCAAGGGCGGCAAGATCGGTCTGTTCGGCGGCGCGGGCGTGGGCAAGACGGTGCTCATCCAGGAGATGATCACCCGTGTTGCCCGTAACTTCGGTGGTACCTCGGTCTTCGCCGGCGTGGGTGAGCGCACCCGTGAGGGCAACGACCTCATCGCCGAGATGACCGAGTCCGGCGTCATCGACAAGACCGCGCTGGTCTACGGCCAGATGGACGAGCCGCCGGGCACCCGGCTGCGGGTGGCGCTCTCCGCGCTGACCATGGCGGAGTACTTCCGCGACGTGAAGAAGCAGGAGGTGCTGCTCTTCATCGACAACATCTTCCGCTTCACCCAGGCCGGCTCCGAGGTCTCCACCCTGCTCGGGCGTATGCCGAGCGCTGTGGGTTACCAGCCGACCCTGGCGGACGAGATGGGCGAGCTCCAGGAGCGGATCACCTCCGTCCGGGGCCAGGCCATCACCTCCATGCAGGCGATCTACGTGCCGGCGGACGACTACACCGACCCCGCCCCGGCCACCACGTTCGCCCACCTGGACGCGACCACCAACCTGGAGCGGTCGATCTCCGACAAGGGCATCTACCCGGCCGTGGACCCGCTGGCGTCCTCGTCCCGGATCCTCGCCCCGGAGTTCGTCGGCGCCGAGCACTTCCAGGTCGCCACCGAGGTGAAGCGGATCCTGCAGCGCTACAAGGACCTGCAGGACATCATCGCCATCCTCGGCATCGAGGAGCTCTCCGAGGAAGACAAGATCACCGTGGCCCGGGCCCGGCGGATCGAGCGCTTCCTGTCGCAGAACACCTACGCGGCGGAGCAGTTCACCGGCGTGCCGGGCTCGACGGTCCCGATCAAGGAGACCATCGAGGCGTTCCGCAAGATCAGCGAGGGTGAGTACGATCACTTCCCCGAGCAGGCGTTCTTCATGTGCGGCGGTCTCGAGGACCTGGAGAAGAAGGCTGAGGAGCTGATGAAGGCCTGACCAGCCCTCGTCGATCCCCGTAGCAAAAAGACTGCCCCGGCAATGCCGGGGCAGTCTTTTGTTCATGTTCGCGCCTTAGCATCGTCGCGGTCCGTTACTCGTGGTCGTCACTTCCACGGCTCCCGAGCTACGGTTCGTTCCGCGCTCACCTGAACGAGCGTTGATCTTTGCAACCTTTCGACGACGTGCGCCCGTCTTCCTCGTCGTGGGCGTAACGAACGGAGCTGCTCGTGGGTAAGGCCGGCAAGAGTGGCCGCAAGGCGTCCCTCTGGCGAGGTGTGCCGCGGTGGGCCAGGCTCTGCACGGTGTTCGGCACCGTGCTGACAGTGCTCAGCGGCGCCGTGCTGGTCGGCACCGAGGTGCTGATGGCCCGCTACGAGGGGTCCGTCGGCAAGGCCGACCTCTTCGGCGACCAGGCGGCGGGCGCCCAGGCGAAGAAGAGTGACATCAAGGGGCCGCTCAACATCCTGCTCGTCGGCATCGACCCGCGTACGCCGACGGCCGCGCCGCTGGCCGACTCGATCATGGTGCTGCACGTGCCGGCCTCGATGGACCGGGCCTACCTGTTCTCGCTGCCTCGTGACCTCTACGTGCGGATTCCCGCGTTCAAGAAGGCCGAGTTCCCGGGCGAGACCACGAAGATCAACGCGGCGATGTCGTTCGGCAGCAGGGTGCCGGGGGCCAACCCGGACGCGGCGCGGGGCTTCGAGTTGCTGGCCACCACCGTGCAGAACGTCACCGGCATCAAGCGCTTCGATGCCGGCGCGATCATCAACTTCACCGGTTTCCAGAAGATCGTCGACGCCATGGGCGGTGTCGACATGTACATCGAGCGCGACGTGAAGTCCGAGCACAAGCAGCCGGACGGCAAGCCGCGGCCGGGCAACACCCGTGGTGAGGGCTACGTCGGCCCGCAGGCGATCTACAAGAAGGGCAACCGGCACCTGAGTGGGTGGCAGGCGCTGGACTACGTCCGGCAGCGCTACCCGAAGAACGGCGTTCCGGATTCCGACTACGGTCGTCAGCGCCACCAGCAGCAGTTCGTCAAGGCGATGGTCGGCCAGGCGTTCAGCGCCGACGTGGTGTCCAACCCGATCAAGCTGGACAAGGTGCTCCGCGCCGCCGGCCAGTCGTTGATCTTCAACGGTCGAGGCAACAGCGTTGTCGACTTCGGGCTCGCCCTGAAGGACATCCGCCCGAACACCATCGAGATGATCAAGCTGCCCGGTGGCGGAGTCTTCGAGGGGCAGAAGTACCTGGGCGAGCAGTTCCAGGAAGGTGTGCCGGACTTCTTCACCGCCCTGCACAACGAGCAACTCGACCCGTTCCTGCTGGAGCACCCGGAATTCGTCAACAAGGCCAAGTAGTCAGGTCGGCGTTGTCCCCACCCGCGTTGGGCGCGCCGCATCGTCAGGCTAGACTTTCGGCAATCCGTAGCCGCAGCAAGGAGACAGCGTGGCACAGCAGCTTCACGTCGAGCTCGTCGCCGTCGAGGAGAAGGTCTGGTCCGGTGACGCCGAGATGGTCGTCGCCCGGACGACCGAAGGCGAGCTCGGTGTCCTGCCGGGGCACGCGCCGCTGCTCGGCCAACTCGCCGAGCCTGGTCAGGTGCGCATCAAGCTCGCCGGCGGCGAGCAGGTCGCCTACGAGGTGGCCGGCGGCTTCCTCTCGGTGAGCGCCGAAGGTGTCACAGTGCTGGCCGAGAGCGCAACCCCGGTCTCCGCGCAGAGCCGCTGAGCCACACCGGGGATGGAGATCGTCGAAGGATTCGGAATCGGCGTTGTCGTCATCCTCGGCGCGCTTCTGACCCTCTTCGTCCGGCGAGCTCTGGTCACCCGCAGCGGCGGCATCATCCGGCTCAGCGTCCGAGTCTCCACCATGCTCGACGGCCGCGGCTGGTCGCCCGGCTTCGGCCGGTTCGCCGGTGACGAGCTGCGCTGGTACCGGATGTTCAGCTTCGCGATCCGGCCCAAGCGGGTCCTCTCTCGCAAGGGGCTGGCCGTGGAGCGCCGCCGGTTGCCCGAAGGTCAGGAACGGTTCTCCATGCCGGCCGACTGGGTGATCCTGCGCTGTACCAGTCACCACGCACCGGTGGAGATCGCCATGGCGCGATCGACAGTGACCGGTTTTCTCTCCTGGCTCGAGGCCGCCCCTCCGGGGGCGGTCTCGCCGCGTATGGCCTCCCAGGACTGGCCGGCTGCCTGATCTGCTCTTCTGTGGTTGCTCTTCTGGGTTTCCGGGGGAGCCCGCCCGGCTCCGGGCGGTCAGGCTTGATCCCTGCGCCGGGCGGGCTCCCCCGGAAACCCTTCGTCGGTCCCTGTCCGCTGGTCCGGCGCGGTTTTCTCACCTGCCGTTACCCGTACAGCGGGGTCTCGCCTTTTCGGCGGACGTGGCAGCGTGATCGACTCGGCTTCCTGGAAACCGTGGTGTTTCGGTGGCTGGGATGGCCCGACTTCACGGAAGCCGAGTTGATCTAGACGCTGGTTGCCCTGGCTGTGCGGGCCCGCCCTGGCCGTGCGGCCGGTCCGGGCTGAGGAGCCGGCCCTGGCTACGCGTGGTGGCGGGCAGAGTGGGAACTCAGACCTCGACGTGGTGCGGAGCGCCCGACGTTCAGCGCTTGCCGCCCGGCACCCATAGCACGTCTCCTGCCGGATTTGCCGTTCTTGACAGGATAAAGAGCAGATCGGAGAGCCGGTTGAGATACTTTGCCGGGAGCGTGCTGGTTCGGTCCGGATCGTGGCTGACCAGCGCCCACGCTGCCCGTTCGGCACGCCGGGCGACGGTCCGCGCCACGTGCAGCAGCGCCGCACCTGCGGTGCCGCCGGGGAGGATGAAGGAGTCGAGCTTGCTCAGGCGTGCGTTGTACTCGTCGCACCAGCCCTCCAGGCGCTCGACGTACTCCTCGGTGACCCGCAGCGGCGGGTACTTCGGCTCCGGCTCGACCGGGGTGGACAGGTCGGCGCCGACGTCGAACAGGTCGTTCTGCACCGACCCCAGCACGCCGCGAAGCTCCTCGTCGAGGTTTCCCAGCGCGAGCGCGACGCCGATCGCCGCGTTGCACTCGTCGACATCCGCGTACGCGGCGATCCGCGGATCGGTCTTCGGCACCTGCTCGTTGTTGCTCAGCCTGGTCATGCCGGCGTCGCCGGCCTTGGTGTAGATGCGCGTGAGGTGGACGGCCATGACGCACAGCCTACGGATTCCCGACCTGACGATCCCGGCGCGGCCGGACAGCACCGCCGGCTGGCCGGTGGTGGTGGGCCCCGGCGACGCCGGCGATTCGACGGTCAACGATGTCGACGTCATCCGGGTACGCGGTGACGCCCGACTGTCCGGCACCGTGCACGTGGTCGGTGCCAAGAACTCGGCGTTGAAGCTGATGGCCGCCGCGCTGCTCGCCCCGGGCCGCAGTGTGATCACCAACGTCCCCCGGATCACCGACATCGCGATCATGGGGGAGGTGCTACGTCGGCTGGGCTGCGACGTCCAGTTCTACGCGGACGACCCGGTCGACCCGATGGTCGCCCGTGGCGGTGTGGCCCGGTCCCGGTCGGTGACGATCGACGTACCCGAGCAGCCGGGCGCGGAGGCCGACTACGACCTGGTCCGACGGTTGCGCGCGTCGATCTGCGTGCTGGGCCCGCTGCTGGCCCGCCGGGGGTACGTGCGGGTGGCCCATCCCGGCGGTGACGCGATCGGGTCGCGGGGGTTGGACATGCACATCTCCGGGCTGACCCGGATGGGCGCGGAGATCTCCGGTGAGCACGGGTTCGTCATCGCCTCCGCCCCGCACGGGCTGCGCGGCGCGGACATCGTGCTGGATTTCCCCAGCGTCGGCGCGACCGAGAACCTGGTGATGGCGGCGGTGCTGGCCCAGGGCACCACGATGATCGACAACGCGGCCCGGGAGCCGGAGATCGTCGACATCTGCACGATGCTCAACCAGATGGGCGCGCGCATCGTCGGCGCGGGCACGTCGACGTTGCGCATCACCGGTGTGCCCGGTCTGCGTCCGGTGCGCCACGCCACGGTGGGGGACCGGATCGTCGCCGGTACCTGGGCGTTCGGCGCGGCGATGACCCGCGGCGACGTGACGGTGACCGGGCTCGACCCGGCCTTCCTGGAGGTCGCCCTGGACAAGGTGGTGGCCGCCGGCGCGCTGGTGGAGACCCGGGGGGACGGCTTCCGCGTACGGATGGACGAGCGGCCCCGGGCGGTGGACGTGGTGACGCTGCCGTACCCCGGTTTCGCCACCGACCTGCTGCCGATGGCGATCGGGCTGGCGGCCGTCAGCGACGGCGCCTCCCTGATCACCGAGAACATCTTCGACGGCCGGTTCATGTTCGCCAACGAGATGATGCGGCTCGGCGCGGACATCAAGACCGACGGGCACCACGCGGTGGTCCGTGGACGGGGCCGGCTCTCCGGCGCACCGGTGCAGGCGACCGACATCCGCGCCGGCGCCGGGCTGATCATCGCCGGGCTGTGCGCGCAGGGGGTCACCGAGGTGTCCCACGTGCACCACGTGGACCGGGGTTACCCCGACTTCGTGGCCGACCTGCGTGCGCTCGGGGTGGCGGTCGAGCGGGGCACCACCCCGGAGGAACCGTCACTGGAGATCTGAGGCCCTCCAAGACCCGGCCCGACCGCCACTTAGCCATCGTTCAGGCTCGCCGACTAGGGTGCAGGCAGGCACTCAATCGCAGCGAGGGAGAAGCAGATGGCGGGTCGACTCGCGGTCGTCGGGGCCGGGTTGATGGGTTCCGGCATCGCCCAGGTGGCGGCGCAGGCGGGCTGGCAGGTGACGCTGCGCGACCTGGACGAGGCGGCCACCACCCGGGGTCTGGGCGGTATTCGGAAGTCACTGGAGAAGTTCGCCGAGAAGGGCAAGATCGAGGCGTCCGAGGTCGAGGCGACGCTGGCTCGGATCACGCCGACCACCGACCTGGAGGCGGCGGCGGACGCGGACATCGTGGTCGAGGCGGTCTTCGAGCGGTTGGAGATCAAGCACGAGGTGTTCCGCGCTCTGGACAAGATCTGCAAGTCGGACGCGGTGCTGGCCACCAACACCTCGGCGATCCCGGTCACCCAGATCGCCGCGGTGACCGAGCGGCCCGAGGCGGTGGTCGGCACCCACTTCTTCTCCCCGGTGCCGATGATGCAGCTCTGCGAGCTGGTGCGCGGTTACAAGACCAGCGACGCCGCGCTGGACACCGCGCGGGCCTTCGCCGAGGAGATCGGCAAGACGGTCGTCGTGGTCAACCGGGACATCGCCGGCTTCGTCACCACCCGGTTGATCTCCGCCCTGGTGATGGAGGCGGTCAAGCTGGTCGAGTCCGGCGTGGTGTCCGCCGAGGACCTGGACACCGCCTGCCGGCTGGGCTTCGGCCACGCGATGGGCCCGCTGGCCACCACCGACCTGACCGGCGTGGACGTGCTGCTGCACGCCTCGAAGAACATCTACACCGACACCGCCGACGAGAAGTTCTTCCCGCCGGAGCTGCTCCAGCGGATGGTCACCGCCGGCGACCTGGGTCGCAAGACCGGCAAGGGCTTCTACACCTACTGAGTTGTGGCGACCGGGGCGGGCACCCGCCCCGGTCGGCCGCTCAGCCGTCGCGCTTGGTGGTCCAGCGGAAGGTGGTCAGGCAGAGCACCACGCCGATCACGCACCACAGGGCCAGCACCACTGCCACCCGGCCCAGCTCGAACGAGCCGCCCGGCTCCTGGGTGCCGAAGCTCTCCGGCAGGAACACCGACCGCAGCCCCTGGCACATCCACTTGAGCGGGAACAGTGCCGCCACCTGCTGCATCCAGGTGGGCAGGTCGGTGAAGACGAAGAACACCCCGGAGATGAACTGGAGCACCAGGGCCACCGGGGTGACCACCGCCGAGCCGCTGCGGGCGGTGCGGGCCAGCGACGAGATGGCAATGCCGCACAGGGTGCACGCGGTCACGCCGAGCACGGAGACCCAGCCGAAGGTGAGCCACTTCGCGGCGGTACCGGGCAGGTCGAGGTCGAACAGCGCCACCGCGAACGCCAGCAGCAGCGCCGTCTCGGCGATCCCGATCGCCACCACCATGATCACTTTGCCGGCGAACCAGACCCACTTCGGCATCGGCGTGCCCCGGTAGCGCTTGAGCACACCCCGGTCCCGCTCGATCGGGATCCAGATGCCCAGGTTCTGGAAGCTCACCGTCATCAGGCCGGTCGCGATCATGCCGGTGATGAAGTACTGGGTGAACTTGACCCCGCCGCCGATCGTGCCGTCGAAGATCGACGCGAAGATCAGGATCATGATGATCGGGAAGCCCATCGTGAAGACCACCGACTCCCGGCTGCGCAGGAACTGGGTGATCTCCAGTCGACCCTGGCGCAGGGCGAGCGCGCCGGCACCCGGCCGCCGGCCGCGGGTCGCGGTGACCGGCGTCGCCGGCTTCGTCGTGGTCGTCATCGCGCGTGTCCGATCATGGTGAGGTAGACGTCCTCCAGGGTCGGCCGGGTCACCGTGAGGCCGGGGACCTCGCCGCCGTGACGCGCGGCGAGGTCGGCCACGAGGGCCGTCGGCGTCGCGGTCTGCGCAAGTTCCAGCGTCCCGTCCGGGGTACGCCAGGAGACCGTGGCGAGGGCCTCCTGCCGATTGCCCAGCCGATTGGGCGCGGCGACCTCGACAAGTCGGCCACCGGCGATCACGCCGACCCGGTCGGCGAGAGCCTCGGCCTCGTCCAGGTAGTGGGTGGTGAGCACGATCGTGGTGCCGGCCGCGGCGAGATCGCGGATCAGCTCCCAGAACTCACGGCGGGCCTCCGGGTCGAAGCCGGTGGTCGGTTCGTCGAGGAAGAGCAGCTCGGGGCGGCCGATGATGCCCAGGGCCACGTCCAGGCGGCGCTTCTGGCCGCCGGAGAGGGTGTGCGTGCGGGCTTTCGCCTTGTCGGCCAGCCCGACCCGCTCGATCACCTTTGCCGGGTCGTCGGCGCCGGGGTAGAAGCCGGAGAAGTGTCGGATCACCTCGGCCACTGTCAGCTCGTCGAACTCGCCGGTGCCCTGGAGCACGATGCCGACCCGGGAACGCCAGTCGGCGTCGGGGTTGGCCGGGTCCGCGCCGAGCACGGAGACCTCTCCGGCATCCCGGTGCCGGTAGCCCTCCAGGATCTCCACCGTGGTGGTCTTGCCGGCGCCGTTCGGGCCGAGCAACGCGAACACCTCGCCACGGCGCACGTCGAGATCCACGCTCGCCACGGCCACGTTGTCGCCGTACGCCTTGCGCAGCCCTCGGACGGAGATGGCCAGCTCGTCATCCATGCCGTCAAGTGTGCGTCCTGGCAGCAACGGGTGGGTGCCCGGGGGTGGCGGTCCGCGCCACAGCGGGGGCTTGGCACCCGGACGTCCCCGACATGGACCTGTGTGGTTTTCCACAGCTCCTTTTACTGAACGGTAACTTAGACTCCGGCCATGGATGAGACGCCATTCCCGGGGCGACTGCCCGAGCGGGACCGCCCGTGGGTGATGCGCACCTACGCCGGCCACTCGTCGGCCGCGGCGACGAACGCGCTCTTCCGCCGCAACCTGGCGAAGGGGCAGACCGGCCTCTCGGTCGCCTTCGACCTGCCCACCCAGACCGGGTACGACCCGGACCACGAACTCGCCGCCGGCGAGGTCGGACGGGTCGGCGTGCCGGTGGCTCACCTCGGCGACATGCGGGCGCTCTTCGACGGTCTCCCGCTCGCCGAGACGAACACCTCGATGACCATCAACGCCCCGGCGATGTGGCTGCTCGCCCTGTACGGCACCGTCGGGCTGGAGCAGGGCGCCGACCTGGCCCGCTGCGCCGGCACCACCCAGAACGACATCATCAAGGAGTACCTGTCCCGGGGCACCTACATCTTCCCGCCGGCGGCCTCGCTGCGGCTCACCGCCGACGTGGTGGCGTACACGCTGCGCGAGATGCCCCGGTGGAACCCGGTGAACATCTGCTCGTACCACCTCCAGGAGGCCGGCGCCACGCCCGTGCAGGAGGTCGGCTTCGCGCTGGCCACCGCCGTCGCCGTGCTCGACGCGGTCCGGGACTCCGGTCAGGTGCCGGCCGAGCGGATGGGTGACGTGGTCCAGCGGATCTCGTTCTTCGTCAACGCCGGGGTGCGCTTCGTCGAGGAGATCGCCAAGATGCGCGCGTTCGGCGTGCTCTGGGACGAGATCACCCGGGACCGGTACGGGGTCACCGACGCAAGACTTCGGCGGTTCCGCTACGGCGTGCAGGTCAACTCGCTCGGCCTGACCGAGGCGCAGCCGGAGAACAACATCCAGCGCATCGTGCTGGAGATGCTCGGCGTGACGATGTCCCGCGACGCCCGGGCCCGCGCCGTCCAACTGCCCGCCTGGAACGAGGCGCTCGGCCTGCCCCGACCGTGGGACCAGCAGTGGTCGCTGCGGATGCAGCAGGTCCTGGCGTACGAGTCGGACCTGCTCGAATATCCCGACCTCTTCGCCGGCTCGCACGTGATGACCGCACTCGTCGACGAGATCGTCACCGGGGCACGGGCCGAGCTGGGCGCGGTGCTCAAGCTGGGCGGCGTCGTCGCCGCGGTGGAGACCGGCTACCTCAAGAGCGCGCTGGTCGCGTCACTCGCCGAGCGGCGTCGGCGGATGGAGTCCGGTGCCGACGTGGTGGTCGGGGTCAACCGGTACACCGAGACCGAACCCTCCCCGCTGACCGCTGCCGGCGCGGGCTCCGTCGAGCAGGTCGACCCCGCGGTCGAGGCGGCCGCCGTGGACGGCGTACGCCGGTGGCGGTCCGACCGGGACGCGGCCGTCGTCGACGCGGCGCTGGCCCGGCTGCGCGCGGACGCCGCGACCACCGCCAACCTGATGCCGGCCACAGTGGAGTGCGTGCGGGCCGGGGTGACCACCGGCGAGTGGGCCGGCGCGCTGCGCCAGGTCTTCGGCGAGTACCGGGCGCCGACCGGGCTGGCCGGAGCTACCGGCGGCGGCGGGGAGCCGGGCCTCGCGGCGGTCCGCGAGCGGGTCGCCGCGACGGCGCGGGAGCTGGGCAGCGGCCGGCTGCGGCTGCTGGTCGGCAAACCCGGCCTGGACGGGCACTCCAACGGCGCGGAGCAGATCGCGGTACGCGCCCGTGACGCCGGCTTCGAGGTCGTCTACCAGGGCATCCGGTTGACCCCGGGGCAGATCGTCGCCGCCGCTGTCGAGGAGGACGTCGATCTGGTCGGGCTCTCCGTGCTCTCCGGGTCGCACCTGGCCGCCGTGCCGGCGGTGCTCGACGGGCTGCGCGCCGCCGGCCGGGCCGACCTGCCGGTGGTGGTGGGCGGCATCATCCCGGCCGGTGACGCGGAAACCCTCCGCGCGGCCGGGGTCGCCCGGGTCTTCACCCCGAAGGACTTCGCCCTCACCGGCATCATCGACGACCTGGTGACCGTCATCCGTCGCGCCAACGACCTGCCCTGAACGAAGGGCCGTCTCGGGCAGGTCGTCGGCCCGGCGTGGGTCAGCGGCCGGTGTAGGTCATGCAGTCCGCCATGTCGTTGTCCGGGCCGACCCTGATCGACGACGCGTGGCACTCCAACTGCTCGTTGTGCCGGCAGTCGGCGCGCTGGCAGGCCCCCACCTGCGCGATCAGGCTCTCCACGCCACCCCGGACGGGCGACTCGACGAAGGTGTGGCAGTGGGCGTGATCCATGCTGCCGATGGTGATCGCGAAGGCGTGGCAGTCACCCGACTGGTTGTACGCGCATGCGGCGACCACGCATTCCTGGACTCGGGGCATCTCCAACGCTGCGGTCATGCCGACCTCCTCTAGGCTCTTGCCCCGATACTAGGCTTTTGTCGCCCCGTGCAGCCCTGGTATAGCGGGCCGCCGATCACACGTCAGACGCGGAAGCCGGCGGCGCGGGCGGCCTCCCGTTCGCGGCGTCGATCAGACCGACGACGGAAGAACCAGAAGGCGAAGAACGCCAGGCCGACCAGGGCGACGAGCACCAGCACCGGCAGGATGATCGCCACCAGGGAGACCACCACGCTGGTGGCGTCCTCGGCGGTGCTGGCGACCGGAGCGCCGATTCCGGCGGTGGTCGCGTTGATCACGGGCCGGGCCGCGGACTTGAGCAGATGCACGCCCAACGCCAGCAGCACGCCGGTGACGACCGGCACCCACTGGTGCGACGAGAAGAAGCTCCCCGGGTCGCTGACCGTCACCGTCTCCGACGAGGAGCCGGCACCGAAGGCCAGGCCACCGGCGGTGGGTCGGACCACGGTCTGCACCACGTCGTTGATGTGGTCGACCACTGGCACCTTGTCCGCCACCATCTCCACGGCGAGCAGCACGGCCATGATGGCGATGACCCAGCCGTTGCCGAGCCAGGTCCAGCCGCTGGGCAGGTCGATCAGGTCGGTGTAACGGCCGAGTAGGCCGAGGATGAGCAGGGGTATGTAGGCGTTGAGCCCCGCCGATGCGGCGAGACCGGTGCCGGTGAGGACTTCGAACACGGTCTCAGCATCGCATCGACGCGCCAGTGCCGCTCGCTGGCGACCGGTGGGTGCTCGGCTACCCTCGTCGGGTGCGGTTGGTCATTGCGAAGTGCTCGGTTGATTACGTCGGACGGCTCTCGGCTCACCTGCCGCTGGCCACCCGGTTGCTGATGGTGAAGGCGGACGGGTCGGTGTCCATTCACGCCGACGACCGGGCGTACAAGCCGTTGAACTGGATGAGCCCGCCGTGTCGGTTGGAGGAGGCCCCCGGTGTGTGGCGGGTCGTCAACAAGGCTGGCGAGGAGCTGCGGATCACCCTGGAGGAGATCTTCCAGGACACCTCGTACGAGTTGGGTGTGGATCCGGGCCTGCGCAAGGACGGGGTGGAGGCGCACCTACAGGAGTTGCTGGCCGCCAACCCGGGCACCCTGGGCGAGGGGTTCACGCTGGTCCGCCGTGAGTACATGACGGCCATCGGCCCGGTCGACCTGCTGTGCCGCGACGCCAACTCGGGCTCGGTGGCCGTCGAGGTCAAGCGACGTGGCGACATCGACGGCGTGGAGCAGTTGACCCGCTATCTCGAGCTGATGAACCGTGACCCGCTGCTCAGCCCGGTCGTCGGGGTCTTCGCCGCCCAGGAGATCAAGCCGCAGGCCCGGGTGCTCGCCACCGACCGGGGCATCAGGTGTGTGGTCGTGGACTACGACAAGCTGCGCGGCATCGTGAAGGACGAGCTGACCCTCTTCTGACCGGCGTACTACCCGGTGCGCACCGCGATCAGCGACTTCGGCAGACCGAACACTCGCTCCACAAGCATTGTCGAGTCGGGGAAGTAGTGACGCATCTGCGAGCGGTCCAACAGCTCGGTCCAGAGCACCTGGTGGATGGCGGCGTCGTGGCTGCGGGTCGGCTTGTGCCCCAACGGCCAGCGTCGGGCGAACGCGGTGCGCAGTCGTACCGGCAGGAACTGCATGCCGGGCGCGATCCAGTGTGGCTCGATGGGGAAGTAGCGGTAGGGCGTCTGCACCCAGTGTCGGTCAGCCAGTGAGCGGACGGCGGCGGCGAAGCGGATCCGGCGTTCGTGCCCGCCCACATGCTCCAGCACGGAGTTCGAGAAGACCAGGTCGTAGCCGCCCTTGGTGAGGTGCGAAGGCAGGTCGCAGGCATCGGCCTGCTCGACGTGGGCCCAATCCGGGACGACAGCGGGCGGCTGCTCCAGGTTGACGACTGTCACCCGGGCCGGTCGGACGGTGGCGCGGTGCCAGGTGCCGAGCCGACCACCGAGGTCGACCACGTGCATGTCGCCGATCTCGGGAAAGGTGCGCGCCAGCCAGTCCGAGCGGTGCCGACGCCGTCGGGCGCTCCACGACTGGTCACTGTCGACAAGGCGGTAGCGCAATCGATTGGGGCCCATCTAACGCAATGTACCGCCGTGGCCACAGTGACCAAACATGTGGATGCAACGATCTTTGTTGATGATCGGTTATCTGACACTCACCTGCCGTACATGACCTTGATGGCCTTGACGAGTCGGGCCACGTCGGCCGGGGTGCGCTCGAAGGTCATCGACGGCAGCAGCGACCGGGCCCGACGCCTGGTGATCGCCTTGGCCCGACCGAACTCACGCAGGCCGTCCTCCCCGTGGATCCGCCCGAAGCCGGAGTCGCCGACACCGCCGAACGGCAGGGTGGACATGCCGGCGAAGGTCAGCGTGGAGTTGATCGACGCCATCCCGGAGCGCAGTCGCCGGGCGATGGCCACCGCGCGCCGCCGGCCGAAGACCGAACCCCCGAGGCCGTACGACAGGGCGTTGGCGCGGGTGAGGGCCTCGTCGGCGTCGCGGACCCGGCTGATGGTCAACGTGGGACCGAAAGTCTCCTCGCGGACGGCGGCCGACTCCTCCGGAACGTCCACCAGCACGGTGGGGTGGACGTACGGCGGCTGTACGGCGCTCGGGCCGCCGAGCACGGCGCGTCCGCCGGACGTGATCGCGGCGTCGATGTGCCGACGGATCACGTCGATCTGCTTGGGCATGGTGATCGGGCCGATGTCGGTGCCCTCCGGCCCGACCGTCAGCCGACCGGCGCGGCTCACCACCTTGTCGACGAAGGCGTCGAAGACGGCGTCGACCGCGTACACCCGCTCGATGCCGATGCAGGTCTGGCCGGCGTTGGTCATGGCGCCCCAGACGCACGCCTCGGCGGCCGCGTCGAGGTCGGCGTCGCTGTCCACGATCATGGCGTCCTTGCCGCCGCCCTCGATGAGCACCGGGGTCAGCGTCTCGGCGCAGGCGGCCATCACCTTGCGGGCGGTGGCGGTGGAGCCGGTGAAGGCCAGCTTGTTGACGCCGGAGCGGCACAGCGCCGCGCCCACGTCGCCCAGCCCGTGCACGGCGGTGAAGACCGGCTGCTCGGGCACCACCTCGGCGAAGCTGTCCACCAGCCACTGGCCGACGGCGGGCGTGTACTCGCTCGGCTTGAGCACCACGGCGTTACCGGCGGCGAGGGCGTACGCGGCGGAGCCGATCGGCGTGAAGACCGGATAGTTCCACGGCCCGATCACGCCGACCACGCCGTAGGGCTGATATTCGAGATGCCCGGAGAACTCGGCCAGGATGAGCCGGGACCGCACCCGACGTGGACCGAGCACGCTGCCGGCGTTGCGGGCGGCCCAGTCGATGTGCTCGATCGCGGTGACGATCTCGACGATGGCGTCGGCGATCGGCTTTCCGCCCTCGACGTGCACCAACTCGGCCAGCTGCTCGATCCGCTTGGCGAGCAGGGCGCGCCAGCGCAGCATCCGCTGGCGGCGGCCGGTGAAGCCGAGGCCGGCCCACCATTCGCCGGCGGCGCGGGCGCGGTCGACGGCCTGCCGCACGTCGGCGTCGGTGGCGACCGTGAGGCGTCCGGCCTCAGCGCCGGTCGCCGGGCTGGTGGAGACCAACTGACCCGCATCGATGACCGGAACGCCCGGGGTATGCACTGCCGTCATGGCGGAAGTCTAGACCCGAGGATTACTCACCGGTAGGGTGCCCGATTCGAGGCTGGGGGAGCGGCGTCGCACCAACCCGACCGATCGTTGATCAGTGCAGGTCAGGGCGTTGGTATCGGAAATGGCCCGCCCGAATCGTCGAACGGCAGGTGGCCGGGAGGTGACGAGAGGCTGACCGGCCGGTCGGTATTGACGACTACCGTCTGATGGCAAGCTGACGCGCGGAGTGACGGTGTGGGGTGGAGGGCTGACTGTCCATGGAGGAACATCCGGAACTGATGCCGCTGTTGACGGTCGCGGGTGGACCGATGCGCGGCGCGAGCTTTCGCATGCGAGCCGAGATACAGGTGATCGGCCGAGCGCCGACCGGTCAGGTTGTCATCAACGACCCACACCTGAGCCGTCGCCACGCCGAGGTGTGGCTGGCACCGGAGGGCCCGTCCCTGCGGGACCTGGGCTCCACCAACGGCACCTGGCTCAACGACCGGCGGATCACCGAGGTGGAACGACTCTCCGACGGTGACGTGATCCGGCTGGGCCGTACCGAACTGCGCCTGTTCGACCCAGGGGTGGCGCTCACCGACCCGGTGGGGCTCAGCTTCGGCCCGTCCCGACGCGACGTCCGACCGACGCTGCCGCTGCCGCTGGCCGCGCCGCCGGGCTCGCGTCGCTGATCGCCTGGCGTCCTGCCACACCGGGTAGGCCCGTTGGGTGGCGGTCCGACACCTGGACCGACGGGGACACCCGTGGCACCATGCCGCGGATGGAGACCGAGCAGCGGACCGTGACGGCGAACGGCATCACTCAGGCGGTACGGGTGGCCGGCCCGCCGGACGGCACGCCGGTGCTGCTCATCCACGGCAACTGCTCGTCCGCGCTGTTCTGGGAGCCGCTGGTCCGCCGTCTGCCGCCGACGCTGCGGGTGGTCGCCCCCGACCTGCGGGGGTACGGCGACACCGCGACCGCCCCGGTCGACGCCACCCGGGGCCTGCGGGACTTCGCCGACGACGTGGCCGCACTGCTGGACGACCCGACGCTCTTCGACACCGACGCGCGACCGGTGGTGGTCGGGCACTCCCTCGGCGGCGGGGTGGCGATGCGCCTGCTGGTCGACCATCCGCACCGGGTGGGGGCGTTGCTGCTCGCCGCGCCGGTCTCCCCGTACGGTTTCGGCGGCACCCGGGACCTGACCGGCACGCCGACCACCCCCGACTTCGCCGGCACCGGCGCCGGCACGGCGAACCGGGACTTCGTCGCCCGCCTGGCGGCCGGTGACCGGACCACTGACGCGCCGGCCAGCCCGCGCGCCGTGCTGCGAGCCACCTACGTGGCCGATCCCGCCTCGCTGGGCACCGATGAGGAACTGCTGCTGGACACAGTGCTCTCCACCGCCACCGGCGACGACAATTACCCGGGCACGGCAGTGCCGTCGGAGAACTGGCCGGGCACCGCGCCGGGGGAGCGCGGGGTGCTCAACGCGCTGGCGCCGACCTGGTTCCGGCTCGCCGACGAACTGGTGGCCGTCGCCGAGAAACCGCCGGTCACCTGGGTACGCGGAGACGTCGACGTCATCGTCTCGGACACCTCGCTCTTCGACCTGGCGTACCTGGGTTCGCTGGATCTCGTGCCCGGCTGGCCCGGCGCGGACGCCTGCCCACCGCAGCCGATGGTCGGCCAGACCCGGGCGGTGCTCGACCGGTACGCGGCGGCCGGCGGCGCGTACCACGAGGTGGTGCTGCCTGGCTGCGGGCACAGCCCGCACCTGGAGCGCCCCGCGGAGTTCGTCGCGGAGTTGTTGGCCCTGACCAGCGTGGCGGCCGGGTAGCGGCACCGCTGGGTCGTGGGTGACATAGGCCACGGCGTCTCGACAACTCACCGTCACGTGGCAGACTCGCGCGCATAACCTTAGCGGCCGTTCAGTGGCCGTGCGGAGTCCTGGGGAGGCCGGTCGTGGCGCGCGAGTTCAGCACCGTTGGTGTGGTGGGGCTGGGCACCATGGGTGCCGGCATCGTCGAGGTCTTCGCCCGCAACGGCATCGACGTGGTGGCAGTGGAAATCTCGGCACCGGCGCTGGAGCGCGGCCGGGCCACCCTGAAGGGCTCCACCGACCGGGCGGTCGCCAAGGGCAAGCTCGCCGAGGCGGACCGCGACGCCCTGCACGAGCGGGTGCACTTCGCTGTCGGGCTGGACGCGCTGCACTCCGTCGACCTGGTCATCGAGGCGGTGCCCGAGCACCTCGACCTCAAGCAGCGGATCTTCGCGGAGCTGGACCGGGTCTGCCGACCGGAGACGATCCTCGCCACCAACACCTCGTCGTTGAGCGTCACCGAGATCTCGGTCGCCACCAGCCGACCCAACCAGGTGATCGGCATCCACTTCTTCAACCCGGCCCCGGTGATGAAGCTGGTCGAGGTGGTCCGCACCGTCGTCACCGCACCCGAGGTGGTCGCCGACGTCGAGGCGCTCTGCGCCCGGCTCGGCAAGGTCGACGTCACCATCAACGACCGGGCCGGCTTCATCGCCAACGCGCTGCTCTTCGGCTATCTCAACCACGCGGTCAGCATGTTCGAGTCGCACTACGCGACCCGGGAGGACATCGACGCCGCCATGAAGCTCGGCTGCGGCCTGCCGATGGGCCCGCTGGCGTTGATGGACCTGATCGGCCTGGACACCGCGTACGAGATCCTTGACACCATGTACCGGCGCGGCGGGCGGGACCGCCGCCACGCCCCGGTGCCGCTGCTCAAGCAGATGGTGACGGCGGGGCTGCTCGGCCGAAAGTCCGGCCGGGGCTTCTACACCTACGAGCGGCCCGGCTCCCCGGTGGTCGTACCGGATGAGGCGACGCCGCCGGCCACCGACGCCGCGCTCGCCGACGGCGCGCGCGCCATCGCGAAGGTCGGCGTGGTCGGCTCCGGAACGATGGCCACCGGGATCATCGAGGTCTTCGCGAAGGCCGGCTACGAGGTCGTCTCGGTCACCCGCGGCATGGAGAAGTCCGCGAAGGTCTGCGAGGCGGTGAAGACCTCGCTCAACAAGGGCGTGGTGCGCGGCAAGCTCACCGAGGCCGACCGGGACGCCGCGCTGGGCCGGATCAGCTGGTCCGCCACGCTCGACCATCTCGCCGACGTCGACCTGGTGGTCGAGGCGGTCGTCGAGGAGTTGAGCGTCAAGAAGGCCCTCTTCGCCAGCCTCGACGAGATCTGCAAGCCGGGTGTGGTGCTGGCCACCACCACCTCGTCGCTGCCGGTGATCGACGTGGCGATGGCCACCCAGCGTCCGGCCGACGTGGTGGGGCTGCACTTCTTCAACCCGGCCCCGGTCATGCCGTTGGTCGAGGTCGTCCGCACCATCCGCACCTCCCCGGAGGCCACCGCCACCGCCCGCGCCGTCTGCGCCGCGCTCGGCAAGACCGGCGTGCTCTGCGGCGACCGGTCCGGCTTCATCGTCAACGCGCTGCTCTTCCCGTACCTGAACGACGCGGTGAAGATGCTGGAGGCCAGCTACTCGACGGCCGACGACATCGACCACGCCATGAAGTTGGGCTGCGGCTACCCGATGGGCCCGTTCGAGCTGCTCGACGTGGTCGGGCTGGACGTCTCCCTGGCCATCCAGCGCGAGCTGTACCTGGAACTGCGTGAGCCGGGTTTCGCGCCCGCGCCGCTGCTGGAGCACCTGGTCACCGCCGGCTACCTGGGCCGCAAGACCCGCCGCGGCTTCCGCGACCACTCGCACCGCTGAGCGGTGTCAACAGTGCGCGCCGGTGACGGCGTCTGAGTGGTGTGACCTTCGAGGAATACGTCAGCAGTCGCGGGCCGGCGCTCGTCCGGCTGGCCCGACTGCTGACCGGTGACGAACACCGGGCCGAGGACCTCACCCAGGACGTGTTGGCGCGCGCGTACGTGCACTGGCGGAAAATCTCCCGAGCCGACCACCCGGACGTCTACGTGCGCCGGATGATGGTCAACGCCAACACCTCCTGGTGGCGCCGCCGGTCCAGCCGGGAGTTGGCCACGGCCGAGTTCTCCGACCGGCCGGGGCGCGGGGACCTGGGTGGCGATGCGGCCGACCGGGACGAGATGTGGCGGCTGATCCTCGGCCTGCCCGACCGGCAGCGCGCGGTGCTCGTGCTGCGCTACTACGAGGACCTCGACGACTCGAGCATCGCCCAGATTCTCGGCTGTTCCCCGGTCACCGTCTTGCACCCACGCGATGCGGGCGCTCAGCCAGCTGCGGGAGCGCCACGGCGTTCCCACGACGAACGGGAGCCGGCCGTGACCGACCTCGACGAGCGGATCGCACGGGCACTCCGTGAGCAGGCCGACGGGCCCGTGGACACCGACAGCCTCTTGACGGCGGCGGTGAACGGGGGACGGGCCCGTCGGCGGCGACGGCGCGCCGTCATCGGGGCGGCGCTCGGCGTCGCGGTGCTGCTCGGGGCCGGTGTGGCAGTGCGTACGCCGTCGGCTGCGCCTCCCCAGCCGGCCGTGACACCCAGCCCGGTCGTGGTCACGCCGCCCCGGGCACCGGGGGTGCCGGGGGCAGCGGAGCGCCCCGCCCTGATCGGCACGGACCCACAGGTGCTGCACTTCGGGGTCGATCCGACAGCGGCGGAGCCGGTCGCCTGGCGCTCCGCAGGCCAGGTCGAGAGCATGCGAGTGGACCTGGGTGGCGGCGTGCAGGCGATGGTGATCGTTGCCGCTGACCCACGGACGGTCGAGACCGGTGACCCGAGCCAGCTTCGTGACATCGGCCCCGACAAGGCCACCGTCACCGGCGACAGGGATCTCGCCCCGCCCCGCCGGGACGTCGATGCCGCATCGAGGTACAACGGGGTGATACGTCAGCTCGACAGGGTCGCGAAGGGTTGGGTGCTGCGCTGGCAGCCCGTTCCGGGCCTGTACGTCCGGGTCGCGGCTCTCGGGGAGACCAGCGCCGAGGTCCGCCGGGCGGCGGCGGCGCTCCGGTTTGACGAAGCTCGCCGTTGCGTCGCGCCGTTTCGCTTGACCGCTCTGCCCCCGGGTGCCCGGATCAGCGCGTGCGAGGTGGCGGTACGGCAGCTGTTCTGGCCCCGCATCGTGAACGTGGCGGGGACCACGACGCCGACGCAGATGCCTGTCGTGGCCTCGGACCTCACCGAGGCGGCGCTGACAGTCGCTCTCCAGGGCGCGGCGACCTTGCCGGTGCGGCTCGACCACTCACCCCGTCCGTCCTCGCCCGGCCGGGCCGCGGCCAAAGCCAATCGCGAGATCGCCGGCAGGCCGGTATTCGACATGGGCGACTTCTGGCACGTGCTCGGAATTCCGAACACCCTGCTGTCTCTGGGGTACGAGAACCGCTGGGAACGGTCGCCCACGGACGCCGAGGTCAGCACGGTCATCGGTGGGCTCCGGGTCGCCGACGACCTTGGCGAGCCGGCCAGCTGGGAGTGACCGTAACCTTGGTGACTGTGAGCCCCCGTCGCAATCGCCCTCGCCGGGACGACAACGCCAACCTGGACGCCGACCGCGTCCGGCAGGGCGTCGCCTCGGTCCAGCAGTGGACCGACGGTGCCTGGCAGGTACGCGGCATCGGCGCCGGGGCGTCGGTCAAGACGTACCGCTGCCCCGGTTGCAACCAGGAGATCCCACCGGGGGTGGCGCACCTGGTCGCCTGGCCGGCGGACGGCCTGGGTGACCTGACCGACCGGCGGCACTGGCACAGCGGTTGCTGGCGGGCCCGGGAGCGGCGCGGCCCGGCGGTGCAGCGGGGCCGGAGCTCCCCGCGCTACTGAACGACCGGGCCCGGGGCGCTGCCACGCTGGACCGAGCCGACTGCCCCGGGGCGCTGCCGTGCCCGGGGTGAGCCGACCGCCCGGGTAAGGGCTCGGGAGCCTGCCCGATAGCGACCTGGGTCACCCTGTTCGTGCCTGGGCGGGCGGCGGCGGCGACTTCGCGACAGACTTGGGCGGTGAGCACAGCGATCCGCGCGTCGTCGATCCTCCCCGGCCGCCGGGAGGACATCGAGCTGCACACCGCCGACGGTCTTCGGCTGGTCGGTGAGCTGGCCCTGCCGGCCGACCGGCCGCCGGTGGCCACCCTGGTCTGCCTGCACCCGCTACCGACCCACGGCGGAATGATGGACAGCCACGTGTTCCGCAAGGCGGCCTGGCGGTTGCCCGCGCTGGCCGACCTGGCGGTGCTGCGGTTCAACACCCGGGGCACCAGCAGCGTGCGCGGCACCAGCGAGGGAGCCTTCGACGGCGCGGTGGGCGAGCGGTACGACGTGGCCGCCGCCATCGAGTACGCGGAGTTCGCCGAGCTGCCCAACATCTGGCTCGTCGGTTGGTCGTTCGGCACCGACCTGGCGCTGAAGTACGGCTGCGACCCGGCGATCGCCGGGGCGATCCTGCTCTCCCCGCCCCTGCGCTTCTCCGCCCCCGAGGACCTGACCACCTGGGCCAACTCAGGTCGGCCGTTGGTGGCCTTGGTGCCCGAGTTCGACGACTACCTGCGCCCCACCGAGGCGCGGGAGCGGTTCGCCGCCGTGCCCCAGGCCGAGGTGGTCGGGGTGCCGGGCGCCAAGCACCTGTGGGTGGGCGACGCGGAGACGGTGCTCGACGAGATCGTGCGGCGGGTCAACCCGGCCGTCGAGGTGCCGCTTCCGACAACCTGGGACGGCCCGATGGAGTCCGGCGACGTCAGCGCGTACGCCGACCGGACGGTGGCCGCCTTCGCCGACACCCCCGTGCCCGGCCCGGCCTCCACCAAGGCGGACTGACCAGAGGGCCCGAGGGCCCGGCCGCCGGTCAGGCGGGCTGACGCTCAGCGGCGCTCCTGGCGGGGCAGCACCACCTCGCGCAGGATCAGTTGCAGCGCGGCCACCGTGGGGATGGCGATCAGCGCGCCCACCACACCCAGCAGCGCCACTCCGAGCAGCGCGGCCAGCAGGGCGGCCACCTCGTTGACCTCCACCGAACGCCGCATCACCTTCGGGTAGACGAGGTAGTTCTCCACCTGCTGGTAGATGAGGAAGAAGACCGCGCAGGCGATGCCGGTGGGCAGGTCGGCGGCGAAGCCGACCAGGCTCACGATCACCGCGCCCAGGGTGGCGCCGATCTGCGGGATCAGGTCGGTCACCGCGACCACCACGGCCAGCGCGAACGGGTACGGCAGGTCGACGATCAGTGCGAAGACGAAGGTGGTAGCGCCGGCCAGCACCGCGATGCTCAGCGCGCCGACCATGTACGAGCCCACCTTGGCCAGGATCTCGTCGCCGATCAGCTGCACCCGCTGCCGCCGCGACCGGGGCACCAACGAGTAGCCCAGCGAGCGCAGCTTGTCGAAGTACGCCAGGAAGTAGATGGTCAGCACCAGCACGGTCAGCGTCCGGAACACCGTGCCGAAGATCAGTTGAGCGCCGCCCAGCACCCCGCCGAGCGCCCGTCCGACCGTCTCCGCGTTGGCCGCGCCCTGCACCCGCTCCACCACGTCGTACCGCTCCACCAGGTCATTGACCGTCGGGTTGCGGCGCAACTCGTCGAGCAGGCTCGGGATCTGGTCGATGAACTGCCCCGACTGCGTGATGATCGGTGGGACCAGCGCCACGATGCCGCCGCAGAGCAGCAGCACCACCGTCAGGGCGACCGCCGCCACCGCCAGGCCGTGCGGCACACCCCAGCGGCGCAGTCGGACCACCGCCGGGTTGAGGCCGACCGCGAGGAAGAGCGCGATCACCACCAGCACGAGGATGCCGCCGGCATTGCGAATCCCCAGATAGAGGGTGTACGCCAGCAGCACGCCCAGCGCACCGGTGAAGCCGAGCAGGAAGCTGCTGCGGCGCAGTGGCCGCCCGGGTGTGCCGAACTTCCCGGACGGGACCGCCGGCGGCTCGTCCAGGTCGACCCCCGGGACGGGAACCGGCACCGGCGGTGGCGTCTCGGCTGGCTGTGGGGTCTCCGCTGGCGGTGGCGTCTCCGCCGGTGGGGGACCGGGGGTCACGTCCGGCTCGTCGCCGGACTGGTCGTGCTGTGGCACCAGGGACCTCCCGGCTCAGGCCGTCGGCTGACGGGCGACGGCCACGAACGCCCGCCACGCGGCGGGCGCGAACACCAGCACCGGACCGGCCGGGTCCTTGCTGTCCCGCACCCCCACGACCCCCGGCAGATTGTCCGCCACCTCGACGCACTCTCCGTTGCCGCTACGGCTGGACGTGCGCCAGAGCGCGCCGATCAGGTCCATGAGGTCACAACTTCCTTCATCAGTTCGATCGACTGGCGGCGAGACAACGCAGCGTTTCTGATCATCTCCCAACGCGCCAGCAGCGTAGCCACCTCATGGTCGCCATCGACCACGAGACCGTCAATCTGATGACTCCATGTGCCCCACCCAACCACCGTCGGCGCCTCGGGCCAGATTGAACGGTCCGGAAAGGCCGACGTGCAGCCCGGTCTCGGCCGCACCCCGCCGACCCGCAGATCTTGGACACTTTTCGTCACGCCATGACGGAAACTGTCCAAGATCTGGTGGTGGGGCGGAGCTGAGGGGCGAAAGCTGTCCGGATGCTGCCCGCCGACGACGCCGACGCACTCGACTGGCTCGCCTTCGAACAGGCGGGCGTGCTGACGACCGCGCAGGTCGCCGGGTTGCTCAGCGAAGCGCGGGTGCGGGGCCGGATCCGCTCCGGTCGGTGGCGGTGGATCTGCCGAGGGATCCTGCTGGCCGGCAACGGTCGACTCACCCGCGACCAGCAACTCTGGGTGGCGGTGCTGGCGGCCGGGCCCGGGGCGGTGCTGGCCGGGGTGTCCGCCGCCGCCGAAGCCGGGGTACGAGGACTGCGACGCGAGCCGCTGCACGTGCTGGTGCCGGCAGCCCGCCGCGCCGCGCGGGCCAGCCTGCGTCGACTTCCGATCGACATACCCGCCGTCCTGGTCCACCGCACGACGGTCCTGCCCGAGGCCCATCTCCAACGTGCCCGCCCACCGCGTACCACGACGGCACGGGCCCTGGTGGACGCGGCCGGCTGGGCGACCGGCGTGGACGAGGCGCAGTCGGTGTTGGCCGCCGGTTGCCAGCAACGCCGCGTGCTGCCCGAGGAATTGCAGGCGGTGCTCGACGTTCTCCCTCGGGCTCCCCGTCGGCGGCTGATCGGGCAGACCATCAGCGACATCGCTGGCGGCGCGCAGGCGCTCTCCGAGATCGACTTTCTGCGGTTGTGCCGCCAGCGCCGGCTGCCCGCCCCCGACCTTCAGGAACACCGGGTCGACGCGGACGGCCGGAACCGCTGGCTGGACGCGTACTGGCGGGAGTGGCGGGTGCAGGTGGAGATTGACGGCGCACACCACATGGACGCCAAGCAGTGGGCGGCCGACATGCGTCGGCAGAACGACGTCTGGACCAGCGGCGACCGGATTCTGCGCTTCCCGGCCTGGCTGGTCCGCGCCCGCCCGGACGAGGTCGCCGTGACCGTCCGCCGTGCCCTCATCGCAGCCGGCTGGACCCCACCCCGACCCTGCGCCGTCCGGCGCAGAAATGAATCTTGGACACTTTCCGTCAGCGGCTGACTATTCAGTCCCATGACATCTGTCAGTGGTGAAGTCCCGATACATGTGTCAGTTGGTAGGGATCTTGGGTCTGCCGGTGGATGGTGCCTGGC
>NZ_JBIAJD010000004.1:0-150237 GCF_042871765.1 Micromonospora sp. NPDC005553
ATGCCAGGCACCATCCACCGGCAGACCCAAGATCCCTACCAACTGACACATGTATCGGGACTTCACCACTGACAGATGTCATGGGACTGAATAGTTACGCCGTAACGGAAACTGTCCAAGATCTGCGGCAACGCCTGCCTACGGCAGGTGTTGTGGCACGAGTTGACGCAGCCGGTCGTGCAGCCGCGGGGCGAGGCTGCGGGCGTACGTGGCGGTCAGGTGATGTGCGTCCCGGTAGACGAGCAGCCCGTCGATCACCGCGGGGCACCGTTCGGTGGGGCAGATGGCGTCGTTGAGGTCGGCCAGGCGCACGTCGGGCACCGCCGCCGCGGCGCGCTCCTGCGGGATGCCCCAGGTGGGCGCGCGCTCCCGGGGCTGCGCGCAGGCGGTGAGCCGTTCGCGATGGGCCGAGACGCACTCGGCGATGTCCACTGTGAACGACGGGGTGTCCCGGATGACCACCAGCGGCAGCCCGGCCCTGGTCATCTCCGACCAGGTCTGCGACAGCGCGGCCGTCTGCGCGTCCGTCGTCGCCGGGCCCGGTGGCGGCGGGCTGCCGTCCACCAACGGAATCTGGGTCACGCTGGAGACGATGAGCAGCCGGGGCCGCCGTTCGCCGGTGAGTGCGGTTCGCAGATTGCGGTTCCATTCCGTGCAGCTGTGGTCCGGCCGCCCGGCGATGCTGATGGGCGTGGTCAGGAAGGAGCATGTCGTCTTGATGTAGGTGACCAGTCGCCAGCCGCGCTGCGCCGCGATGACCTGGAGGGCCGGCACCCAGTGCGCCGCGTGTGAGTCACCAGCCACTGCAACCTCGACCGCCGAGTCCCGGTCGCCGTAGGTGCAGCTGCGCAGGCTCGCGTCCTGTGCCTGGGTGATGCAGTCGTCCCGGTAGACGTCGGGCAGGTCGTCGCGGGCGTCGAGCGGATCGGGTGTGATGCGGCCGAACCGGTCCACCGGCGCCGCTGCCCGCCCGCCGCCGGGTGACGCGCCCGGCGAGGCGGCCCCGGCGAGTGGTGCCTGGGCCGAGACCGGTGGGCGGACCGCGAGCTGTAGTCCGATTCCGGTGAGGACGGTGACGCTGGTGGCGGCCAGTCCCATTCGCAGCACGCGGGCCTTGGAGAACTGTGCGTACCGGAACGGATTCTCCACCAGGTGGTAGGTCAGCACCGCCGGGACGGCCGAACAGAGGATCATCGCGAGGCCGGCAGTGGTGCCCAGCGGCCCCCACCGGGCTTCCGCCACCACCAGCAGCGGCCAGTGCCACAGATACCACGAGTACGACACGGCGCCGACCGCGCGCGTCGGCCGCCTGTTGAGCAGGAGTGCCGGCCCGTACCGTCCGGCGGCGGGCCCGGCCGCGATGATCGCGACCGCGCCGAGGGTGGGCAGCAACGCCAGATATCCCGGATAGGCCGCGATCTCCGGTCGGATCAGCGTCGCGGCGAGGGCGACGGTGGCCATGCCGGCCCAGCCGAGCGCTACCGCGGCGGGACGCGGCAGCCGGGACAGGTGTCCACCGAGGATTGCCAGACCGCCGCCCAACGCCAGTTCCCACATCCGGGTGGTGGTGACGAGGTACGCCCGGGCCGGTTCGGTCTGGCTCAAATGAATCGACCAGGCCAGCGACGGGATGCCGACCAGGGCGAAGGCGGCGAGCAGCCACGGGGACATCCGGTCGCCGAGGAACGTCCTGCGGTGTCGGCCCGGCCGACCGCCCGAGATCGGACGCCGCGCGTCGGTGTGCCGGGACGTGCGGCGCGAAACCTGGAGGGCGACGACGAGCAGGAGCAGCGGCCACACCAGGTAGAACTGCTCCTCCACGGCGAGCGACCAGAAGTGCTGAAGAATGCTGGGGGCCTCCTCGGAGTGCAGATAGTCGGTCGACTGCTCCACCAGCCGCCAGTTCATCGAGTAGACGGCGCTGGCCAGGGCGTCCCGGGCGGTCTCGGACCACCGGATCGGGGGCAGGAAGAGGTAGGTGAGCAGGAGGCTCGCCACGAGGACGACGCTGGCGGCCGGCAGCAACCGCTTGGCGCGTCGGGCGTAGAAGTCGACGATGCGGATACCCCCGGTCCGGCGGATCTCGTCGACGAGGAGTCCGGTGATCAGGAACCCGGAGATCACGAAGAACACATCAACGGCGACGAACGCGGCGGGGAGCGCGGAGATGCCCGCATGCCCGACCAGCACGAGCACCAGCGCGAGCCCTCGCAGCCCTTCGATGTCGCCACGGAACCGGCCCGCGAGGATCGGGCCGGCGCTCGCGTCGGACCCCCTCGTCTCCACCCTCATTCTAGGCACGATAAGCCCGATGCGGGCGTTAGGGGACGAATGCCCCAGATGGGATGACGGAGCGAGGGCTCCCGCTCACTCCACCAGGTCGTCGGCGAGCAGGTCCATCAACAGACCGTCGTGCCAGCGGCCGTCCGCACCGCGCTCGTAGCGGCGCAGCACCCCCACCGGTCGAAAACCAACCTTCGCGTACGCCCGGATGGCGGCGCTGTTCGCCGCGGCAGGGTCGATGGTGAAACGGTGGTGGCCGTACTCGTCGATCAGGTGTCGGGCCAGGGTGCGGATCGCGTCACCACCGAGGCCGGCGCCGCGCTCCGCCGGGTCGAGGAAGACGTCCAGGCTGGCGTGCCGGTAGTCCGGGTCCGCCTCGGCGTACCACTGGATCGCGCCGACCACCCGGCCGTCGTGTTCGATCGCGTACACGTGCAGGTCGTCGTCGGTGAGGTCGGCACGCACGGAGTCGGCCAGGTCGTCGCCGCCCCGCCACCACCGGCGTACCTCCGGGTCGGCCCGGATCGCGGCGAGGGCAGGCACGTCAGCGACCGTCGCCGGTCGTAGGGTCACCGCCCGCCCTCGCAGCATCCGGCTCAGCCCCGCATCTCGCCGTGCTCGACGCAGACCGCCGACCAGCCCACCGGCAGCACCTGCACCTTCATCCGGCGACGGCAGCGGGGGCAGAACCGGGGCGGCTCCAACTGGCGGGCCGACGCGCAGGCCGGGTGGGCGGCCGTCGTCGACTCACCGCACCTGTCGCACCACAGTTCCGTCGTCGTCATTGTCGTCACAGCGTGGCGGAGAGCGCCTTGACCGGCATCTTCAACTCGTCCAGCAGCTCCAGGTCGGCCGTCGCCGGTCGACCCAGCGTGGTCAGGTAGTTGCCGACGATCACCGCGTTGATGCCGCCGAGCAGACCGTCGCGGGTGCCGAGGTCGCCGAGGGTGATCTCGCGACCACCGGCGTACCGCAGGATGGTGCGCGGCATGGCCAGCCGGAACGCGGCGATGGCCCGCAGCGCGTCCTTGCCCTCCACCACCGGACGGTCACCCAGCGGAGTGCCGGGACGCGGGTTGAGGAAGTTGAGCGGCACCTCGTGCGGGTTCAGCTCGGCGAGCTGCGCGGCGAACTCGGCCCGCTGCTCGACTGTCTCACCGAGGCCGAGGATGCCACCGCAGCACACCTCCATGCCGGAGTCGCGAACCATCCGCAGCGTCTCCCAGCGCTCCTCCCACGAGTGCGTGGTGACCACGTTGGGGAAGTACGACTTGCAGGTCTCCAGGTTGTGGTTGTAGCGGTGCACGCCCATGTCGACCAGATCGTCGACCTGCTCCTTGGTGAGCATGCCCAGCGACGCGGCGACCTGGATGTCGACAGCTGCCTTGATGGCGGCGACGCCCTCGCGCATCTGCTTCATCAGCCGGGCGTCCGGACCGCGGACCGCGGCGACGATGCAGAACTCGGTCGCCCCGGTCGCGGCGGTCTGCTTCGCCGCCTCGACCAGCGACGGGATGTCCAGCCAGACCGAGCGCACCGGCGAGGTGAACAGGCCCGACTGCGAGCAGAAGTGGCAGTCTTCCGGGCAGCCGCCGGTCTTGAGCGAGACGATGCCCTCGACCTCGACCTCCGGGCCGCACCAGCGCATCCGCACGTCGTGGGCGAGCTGGAGGGCGGCGGGCAGGTGCTCGTCGGGCAGGTTCAGCACGGCGAGGATGCCGGCCTGATCGAGGCCGACACCGTCACCCAGGACCTGGGTCCGGGCCTGGTCGAGGATCTCTGGCATGGCTCGTACCCTACAAGGCTCTCCGATCAGCCTGAATGACCTGGCGGCCCGTCGGTGCCTCGCACCGAGTGGAATCATCGGGCCGATGGCGGCGGGTGGTAATTTCGCCCGGCGGGTGTCGGGCTGACCGGCGCACACAGCGGGGGAGGGTGACGGTGGCGGACTGGCTGGCGGCGCTCGACCGCCGCGCGGAGCTGCGGGCGAAGGCCGGGCTCACCAGGCGACTGCATCCGCGTCCGGCCGACGATCAGATGACCGATCTGGCCGGCAACGACTACCTCGGCCTGGCCACCCACCCGGAGGTCGTCGCCGCGGCCACGGCGGCCCTCTCGGCGTACGGGCTGGGCGCTACCGGGTCGCGCCTGGTCCGGGGCTCCACCGACGCGCACCGGGCGCTGGAGGACGACCTGGCCCGCTGGTTGGGCACCGACGGCGCCCTGGTCTTCTCCTCCGGCTACCTCGCCAACCTCGGCGCGCTGCGGGCGCTCGTCCAACCTCGGACGCTGCTCGTCTCCGACGCGCACAACCACGCGTCGCTGATCGACGGCTGCCGCATCTCCGGTGCGGAGACGGTGGTCACCCCGCACGCCGACGTCGACGCGGTGGCCGCCGCGCTCGCGGCCGCTCCCGGCCGCCCGGCGGTGGTGGTGACGGAGTCGGTGTTCTCGGTCGACGGTGATCTCGCCCCGCTGGCTCGGCTGCACGCGGTGGCCCGCCGTCGCGGCGCGCTGCTGCTGGTCGACGACGCGCACGCGCTGGGCCTGACCGGTCCTGCCGGCGCGGGCGCGGTGGCGGCCACCGGGCTGGCCGGCGAGCCGGACGTGGTGGTCACCGCCACCCTGTCCAAGGCGCTCGGTGGCGCGGGTGGCGCCGTCGCCGGCCCGGCCGAGTTCGTCCGGCATCTGGTCGAGACCGGGCGCACGTTCATCTTCGACACGGCACTGCCGCCGGCGGTCGCCGCCGGTGTGCACGCCGCGCTGCGGCTCGCCCGGGCCGGCGACGACCTGCGCGCCGAACTCTCCGACCGGGTGGGACTGGCGGTGGGTCGACTGCGGTCGGCCGGGCTGACCGTCTCCGCCCCGGACGCGGCGGTGATCTCGGTGACGGCCCCGGGGCCGGAGGCGGCGACCGCGTGGGCGGCGGACTGCCGGGACCGGGGCGTCGCGGTGGGCTGTTTCCGGCCACCATCCACCCCGGACAGCCGCTCCCGCCTGCGCCTCACGGTGAGCGCGGGGGTGCCCCGGACGGCGTTCGAGCGGGCGCTGGACGTCATCGTGGAGTGCGCGCCGTGAGCGCGAGGAGTGAGCCGGGTTTGCGAGCCCCGCAGTCGCGAACCGAGGGGGCACCGTGACCGGCTGGGCGGGGTCGGTGCTGGTCACCGGGACGGACACCGAGGTCGGCAAGACGGTGGTGACGGCGGCGATCGCGGCCGCCGCGCAGGCCGCTGGGCTGCGGGTGGCGGTGATCAAACCAGGCCAGACCGGTACGGCCGGCGGTGAGCCCGGCGACGTGGACGCGGTGAACCGGCTGGCTGCGCCGCTGACCGGTCGGACCCTGGCCAGCTACCCCGATCCGCTCGCCCCGCTGGCCGCGGCGCGGGTCGCCGACCTGCCGCCGTTGGAGTTGTACGCGGCGGTGGACGCCGTCCGTGCGGAGGCAGACAAGCACGACCTCGTGCTGATCGAGGGCGCGGGTGGGTTGCTGGTTCCGATGGGGCTGCGGCCGTCGGGGGAGCCGTGGACGATGGCCGACCTGGCGGTGTCGCTCGGCGCGCCCGCCGTGGTGGTCGCCCGCGCCGGGTTGGGCACGCTCAACCACACCGCGTTGACCCTGGAGGCACTGGACCGTAGGGCGGTGCCGGCCGGTGTGGTGATCGGCGCCTGGCCGGCCCGGCCGGAGTTGGTGCACTGGACGAACCTCACCGACCTGGTGCCGAACCTTCTCGGCGCGCTGCCCGACGGCGCGGGCGCGATGGACCCGGGTGTGTTCCGGCGGTCCGCGCCGGGTTGGCTCACCCCGGCCCTGCACGGCGTGCTCGACGACTGGCGGGTCTGGGCCGAGGAGAGCGGCTGAACACCTGACTTTCGTCGGTGTCCGCGCAGGTCGGGCGTGGGTAGCCTGACCGCCGTGCGGACCCTCGACTCCCCGCCGCCGGGTTGGCTGACCCGGCGGCGTCGCCTGCTGCTGGACGTGCTGCTCTGGGCGGTGGTGGCCGCCCCGGTCGGCTACGCCGAGGCCAGCCCGCCCTACACGCGGTACACGGTGCCGCTGCTGGTCGGCAAGCTGCTGCTGCTCGGTGTGGCGGTGGTGGCGAGTCGGCGTCAGCCGTTGGTCGCCCCGGTGCTGGCGGTGCTCGGATCGTTGGTCGATGGCAACTTCGTGTTCGCGATTCCGGTCTTCAGCTATCTCGCCGGGCGGCGCAGCGTCACAGTGGGCCCGGCGATCATGGTCTTCGTGCTGATCACGGCCGGTGGCACGGCGCTCAACCTGGGGCTGCTCGGCGCCGGCGCGGCCACCTGGTTCCTGCTCGCCTCGGTGCTGCTCTTCGCCGCCGTGTTCCCCTGGTTGGTCGGCCGCTACCGCCGCCAGCAGCAGGAGTTGACCGACGCCGGTCGCCGGCACGTCGACGCGCTGACCCGCGAGCAACGGGGTGCCGCCGAGCGGATCCGGCTGCGTGAGCGGGCCCGGATCGCCGGGGAGATGCACGACTCGCTCGGTCACGACCTCAGCCTGATCGCGTTGCGCGCCGCCGCCCTGGAGGTCGCCGCCGACCTGGACGACCGCCATCGGGCCGCGGCAGGGGAGTTGCGGGCCAGCGTCTCCGCCGCCACCGAGCGACTCCACGAGATCATCGGGGTGCTCCGCGAGGAGGCTGGCGCGTCGCTGCGTCCGAGCGGGGAGACCGTGGCCGACCTGGTCGACGGCGCCCGGGAGGCCGGGATGGCGGTACGGCTGGACACTGCCCCGGTGGTCGCGGACCTACCGGCGATGACCGGGCACGCGGCGCACCGGATCGTCCGGGAGGCGCTGACCAACGCGGCCCGGTACGCGCCGGGCGCCCCGGTCGACGTGCGCCTCACCCGCGACGGTGACCGGGTCGAGGTGACAGTGGTCAACGACGCGCCGCCGTCCGGGCCGCTGCCCGCCCCACCGTCGCAGGGCAGTGGGCTGCTCGCCCTCGCCGAGCGGGTCCGCCTCGCCGGCGGGACGCTCGACGCCGGCCACCGGGCCGACGGCGGGTTCGCGGTACGGGCGGTGTTGCCGGCCACCGCGGCACCGCCGGAGCCGATCGGGTCGGCGGCCGAGGCCGGGCCGACGTCCTGGTCCGACGAGCGACCCGGTCCGGCGGAGCGGCCGGTGGACGCCGAGCGGCGGCTGCACGACGCCCGGCGGCGGGTACGACGCAGCCTGCTGGTGGCGCTCGTCGCCCCGGTCGGTTTCGCCCTGGTGCTCTCGTTCGTCTACTACCCGGTGGCGACCGCCGGGACGGTGCTGGACCGGGCCACCTTCGACCAGATGCGCGTCGGCGCGGCCCGGTCCGAGCTGGTCGGGCTGCCCCGGCGGCAGTTGGAACGCCCAACACCGGTCGACCGGGCCGGCTGCGAGTACTACACCGACGGCAACTTTCCCCTCGCCGCGCCGACCTGGCGGCTCTGCTTCACCGACGGCCGGCTGGTCAGCAAGGAGTGGATCGCGTAGTGGACACCGACACGACGGAGGCACCGCCGATCCGGGTGGTACTGGCCGACGACGAGGCGATGATCCGGGCCGGTGTCCGGGCCATCCTCGCCAGCGATCCCGGCATCGAGGTGGTCGCCGAGGCCGGCGACGGGCACGCGGCGGTGGAACTGGTCCGGGCCCACCGACCCCGGGTCGCGCTGCTGGACATCCGGATGCCGCGGCTGGACGGGTTGGCCGCCGCCGCCGAGATCCGCCGGATCGTGCCGGACACCGCGACCATCATGCTGACAACGTTCGGCGAGGACGACCACGTGGCCCGGGCGCTCGGGCACGGTGCCAGCGGGTTCCTGCTCAAGGCCGGGGACCCGCGTGAGCTGATCGCCGGTGTGCACGCCGTCGCCGACGGTGGGGCGTACCTGTCGCCGAGGGTGGCCCGCCGGGTGATCGAGCTGGGGGCCGACCGGTTGGCCCGTCGACCCGCCGCCCGGGAGCGTGCGGCGGGGCTGACCGAGCGGGAACGGGAGGTGCTGGCCCTGGTCGGGGCGGGTCTTTCCAACGCCGAGATCGCCCGCCGGCTGCACCTCGTGGAGGGCACCGTGAAGAGCTACCTGACCAGCATCTTCACCCGGCTGGACGTCCGCAACCGGGTACAGGCGGCGATCCTGGCGTACGAGGCGGGATTGGTCGACGGCTGAGCGGGGGCCGATCGGCCCCCGCTCAGCGCGGCCTGCCTTACGCGTCGCGTCGGCGCAACGCCGCCCGGCCCAGCAGCAGTGCGGCGGCGGCCCATCCGGCGAGCAGGAGCAGCCCGACCACTGGCGGGTACGGCTCGGTGTCGCCGGCCAGGAAGTGCCCGCCGGCCACACCGGGGAACACGTCGGCGATCCGGTTCAGCACCTCGATGTCCGGCTCCTGTAGGGACAGCGGCACGATCATCAGGGTGGCGAGGAGCACGACGATGGTGAGCACCGCGCTGCGGAGCGCGGCGCCGAGGCCCAGCGCGAGCACGCCGATCAGCGCCAGGTAGGTCGCCACCGCCACGATGTCGCCGATCGTGTCGATGACCGGAGCGCTGCCCCACTCACCGAGCACCGGCCGGGCGACCAGGACACCGACGCCGCCGAGCAGCAGCCCGAGCGCGAAGGTGACCGCCCCGGCGACGGCGGCCTTGGCCAGCAGTACGCGACCGCGGGACGGGGTGCACTGCAGCGTCGTACGGATGGTGCCACTGGTGAACTCGGCGGTGATCGCGAGCAGGCCCAGCGCCAGCACCACGTACTGGGTCAGCTCGACCGAGTCGATCAGCACGCTGCCGACGGTGACGACGCCGGCGTCGTCGGCCGGGTCGTCGTTGGTGTTGCCGTTGGCGGCGTAGATGGCCAGTTGACCGGCGCTCGCCGCCATCACCAGCAGCCCGGCCAGCGCCGTCCACCAGGTGCTCCGGACCGAGGAGAGCTTGGTCCACTCGGCGGCCACCGCACTCCGGAAGGCGGCCCCCGCACCGGCGGCCGGCGCGATGGCGGGGCGGGTGCCCGTGTCGGTCTGCGTGCTCATCGGTGCCCACCTTCGATCGGGCCGCCCGCGTACTCGACGCTGTCGGCGGTCAGCTCCATGAACGCCTGCTCCAGCGACGCGGCGTGTGCGCTCAGCTCGTGCAGTCGTACCCCCAGTTCGTGGGCCAGGTCGCCGACCTGGTCGGCGGTGGCGCCGGTGACGGTCAGCTCGGTCCGGTCGGCCGCCTCGACGCTCGCCCCGGCGGCCGTGAGGCGCGCGGCGAGCGCGGCCAGCCCGTCCGGGTGTGGGCTGCGGACCCGGACCGCGACAGTGCTGCGGGCGATCACCTCGCCGATCGGCTCGTCGGCGAGCAGTCGCCCCCGGCCGATCACCACGAGCTGGTCGGCGGTGAGCTGCATCTCGCTCATCAGGTGGCTGGACACGAAGATCGTCCGCCCCTCGTCGGCCAGTGAGCGCATCAGCTGCCGCACCCAGCGCACCCCGTCCGGGTCGAGTCCGTTCACCGGCTCGTCGAACATCAGCACCGGTGGGTCGCCGAGCAGCGCGCCGGCGATGCCGAGCCGTTGGCCCATGCCGAGCGAGAGCGTCCGCCCCGGCTTGGCGGCGGCCCGCCCGTCCAGCCCGACGGTGTCCAACACCTCGTCGACCCGGCGGGTCGGGATGCCGTTGCTGTGCGCCATGGCCCGCAGGTGCGCCCGGCCGGACCGGGCCGGGTGGATGGCGCGGGCGTCGAGCAGCGCGCCCACCTCGTGCAGCGGCCGGCGCAACTCCCGGTACGCACGCCCGCCCACCAGGGCCTGCCCGGCGGTCGGACGGTCCAGCCCGAGGATCATCCGCATGGTGGTGGACTTGCCGGCGCCGTTGGGGCCGAGAAAGCCGGTGACCCGGCCGGGCGCGATGTCGACTGTCAACGCGTCGACCGCGACGGTCGACCCGAACCGTTTCGTCAACCCACGTAATGTGATCATGCGCTGACGCTAGGCGAGCGAGCTGTCACGCCGCCGCGCCCGAACGGCACCACCCACCCCTGACTTTCGTCAGGTCGGTGGCGGGCTGATCACCGTACGTACTGCTCCAACAGTGCCGGGGTGAGCCCGGCCCGGTGGATCGCCTTCAACGCCGCGAGCAGGTCGTCCATCAGCGCCGGTCGGAAGTGCATCAGCAGCACGTCGCCAGGTTGGACCACCTTCTCCGGGGTCTGGTAGCGCACCTTCCCCTCGTGGACGGTCTCGGTCCAGTGGAAGACCGCCTTCGCGCCGCAGTCGTGCGCGGCCTTCAGCGTGCTGCTGTCATGCTCACCGAACGGTGGCCGGAACAGGGTGGGCCGCTTGCCGAACAGCCCCTCGAGGGCGTCGGCGGCACCGCAGATCTCCTGCTTCTGGTAGTCGTACGACCGGCCGGCCAGCGAGTTGTGGTGGATGGTGTGGTTCTCCACGACCCCGCCCACCGCCTCGATCTGCCGGAAGTAGTCGGTGTGCTCCGCCGCCGCCGGCGAGTTGAGGAACATCGTCACCGGGATACGCGCCTCCCAGATGAAGTCGATCACTTCCGACGGGCGGGCCAGCCCACCGTCGTCGATGGTGATGAAGGCGACCTTCTGGTCGGTCGGCAGGCGGTGCCAGAACGCGGCCGAACCGGTGGTGGGCAGCGGTACCGGTTGCGGCAGTGGCGCCTCGGGAAACGTCGGCACCTGGGACACGTACCAGGCCAGGCTCTTGAACGCGGGCTTCGCGCTCGGGGACGGCGAGGCCGAGGGGGTCGCCGCCGGGGCGGACGGAGTCGGCTGGGTCGCGGCGACCTGCCGAGCGTGCGCCGGGTAGTTCGGGCCGACTGTGCAGGCAGTCAACGCCAGCAGGGCCAGAAGCGTTACGACGGCAGGGATCCGACGGGTGGTGGCTGACACGCCCGGAAACATACCGAGCGGGTGTCAGGATCCGGTCAGCCCGGTGTCCCCGGTGCGGCGGCGGACCACGAACGCGTCAGGCATCCGGAAGGTGAGATTGTCCGGGCACCAGGGCGGACGGAGCACTGTCACCCCCTCCAGCAGCGGCGCGGCCTCGGCCACCACCACGGCCGCCTCCATCCGGGCCAGCACGTCCCCGACGCAGCGGTGCGCGCCCGCCCCGAACGCCAGGTGCCGGCGTGATCCACGCTGGCCCGGACGGAACTCGTCGGGCGACTCCACGACCGCCGGGTCCCGACCGGCGCGGCCCAGCCACAGCACGAGGCTGCTGCCCGCCGGCACCCGCGTGCCGCCCAGCGTGCTCTCCGCCGTCGCCACCCGTCGCCAGGTGACGATCGGTGGTTCCAGCCGCAACCCCTCCTCCACCACGTCGGCCACCGCGACCTCGCCGCTGCGCAGGCCGGCCCGGACGGCCGGCTCGTCGGCCAGCCGGTGCAGGAGCAGGGTGAGGAACTGCGAGGTGGTCTCCTGCCCGGCGACCAACAGGAAGAAGAGCGCGCCGACCACCACGTCCGGCGGGTGCCCGGCCGCTCGCAGCTCGGCGGCCAGACCGCCACCGACGGCCGCGAAGTCACGCAGCACGCTGTGGAACCGGCCCACCTCGGTGGCGAGCGCCAGCTGCCGGTCGGCGTCCAGTGGTGCCCAGAACAACTCCAGCGCGGCGCGGGCGAACTCCTTGACCGCGCCGACCGGCGCGTCCGGCAACTCGACCAGCCGGGCCAGCACCAGCAGCGGCAGGTCGGCGGCGAGGTCCGCGTACAGGTCGACAGGCGAGCCGGCGTCGAGCGCGGCGCCGATCCGGGCGACCCGGTCCCGGACCAGCGCGGTGAGCCACTGCCGTTGCGCGGCCACCCGGGCCGGGTGCAACGCCTCCGCGACGATGGCCCGGATCTGCGGATGGCTGGCGCCCGAGTTGTTCGCCAGGGTCGGCGGCAGCCGGAACCGGTGCCCGGCGAGCACCCGCAGCGCGGTCACCGGCATCGGAGTCACCGCGTCCAGCGCGTTGTCCGGTCGGTAGGTGACCGGGTCGGCGAGAACCTCGCGGACCAGCGCGTGCCGGGTCACGACCAGGTGGGTGCCGCCGACGTGGTCCGGCACCCGGGCCACGTCCGGCCATGCGGGGTCGGCCACCTGCGCCCAGCTGCGGAACAGCACCCGGACACGCTAGCTGGAGGCCCCCGGCAGCCCGGCGCGCAGCCGCCAGACGGTGGTGCGCTTCACCCGCACACTCTCCAACGCCTCCGGCACCGGCACGTCGTACCCGGCCACCTCGTCGAAGCGGTCCCGGGGCAGGAACGCCCGGCCGGGGTCACCGACGAGCGCCGGCGCGCCGGCCCGGGCGGCACGCAGCAGGAACCGCAGGACCCGGCGGGCCATCGCCTCGCTGTAGAAGACGTCTCCGGCGAGCACCACCTCGGCGTCCCCGGCGTCGCCGTCGAGGATGTCGCCGAACTCGGCGTCGACGCGTACCCCGTTGGCCTCGGCATTGAGGGCGACCGCCGCCACCGCCAACTCGTCCACCTCGACGGCCCGCACGGACGCCGCGCCGGCGCGGGCCGCGGCGATGGCCACCAGGCCGGAGCCGGAGGCGAGGTCGAGCACCCGCCGGCCGGCGACCAGCTCCGGGTGGTCGGTGACGTAACGGGCGAGGGCCTGCCCGCCGGCCCACGCGAACGCCCAGAACGGCGGTGGCCGGTCGCTGGAGAACTCGCCCTCGGTCAGCTCCCACAGGCCGATCGGCTCGTCCGCCTGGTGCAGCCGCACCTCAGGTACGAAGGGGACCGGGGCCAGCCGGGCGTGCAGCCGGACGAACGTGCTGGAGAGCTCGGACACGGCGTGATTGTCCCAGCGGCCCGACTCCCGGCGTGTCGCGGGGGAGTGGTGACCGGTTCACCACGGTCGGTGAAAACCCACCCCGTCCTTGCCGTCCGGTGCGAACACACCCGTCTGGTCGGTGCCGTCCCCCGCTTCTAGCGTTGCGGGGTGGAGGCGACCGAACGGAGGACGGCGGTGGTGACGGTGTGGCGGTATGCGCTGAGGGCAGGGGTGGTGCTGGCCTGTCTGAGCGGGGTGGAGCTGGCGGCGGCTGCCCCGGCACAGGCGGCCTTCACCACCGAGATGAGCGGCCTGCCGGGACGGTTCACCGCCGGTGAGCAGGTGCGGACGATCTCCGCGGTGGTCTCCCAGACGGACCGGCGCGCCAGGTGCGCGAAGGTGCGCTGGTCGATGGTGCTCAGCGTGCAGGGCGGCCTGCGGCTCGACCAGGTGAAGATGGACCGGGTGGAGGAGACCGGCGACTTTCCGCTGCAGATCCGCACCGAGGGTGACACCGCCCGGCTGACCGACCGGCAACTCGACCCGGGCACGCTCTGCCCGGGCCGCACTGTCACGGCCCGCTACCGGGTGGCCTTCGCCGAGGACGTCACCCAGGGGCGGGTCACCCTCGCCGCCGAGGCGTACGACGCCAACCTGCGCCTGCTGGCCCGGCAGACCGCCACCCGTTCGGTGGTGGGGGTGGGCGGCGTGCCGACCAGCACCCCGAAGCCGACGAAGACCCCGCCCGAGCCCACCGAATCCGCCAGCGCGCCGACCGAGGACGAGAGCACGGCGACGGAGGAGGCGGTCGAGGAGTACCCCGCCGACGCCGCGCCACCGGCGGCCAACCGCCCGGTCTCGCAGTCCGGCGCGTTCGGCGTGGTGCAGGCCGCGTTTCTCCTCGGCGGGCTGCTGCTCTTCCTCGGGGTGGGGTTGCTGCTGCGGCTGCGGCACCTGACCCGGGCCGCGCCCGGGGACGCCGACGGCGGCGACGATCCCCCGGTGGACCGGCGCTGGGAGCGCCCGGCCGTCGCCGACCCGTGGAGTCGAGCGCACCGCTGATCGAGGGTCCGCGACGGGAGCCGTGCGGCGGTAGCGCGGACCCGCGCTGATCGGGGGTTGGTGGGGCCGGCGGACATCCGCCGGCCCCACCGTGTCACTTCGAGAACGCCTGGAACTCGGCGATCCGGACCTGGCTCCGGGCCGGGCTGGCGGTCGCGCAGTCCGTCGTCGTGGCCGGATCGTCGTCCTGCTCGCCCGCGTAGTTCGGGCCGCCGGTGCACTGGCTCGCCAGCACCTCGAGACGCAGGTGGGTGGCGAGGGTGGTGGGTACCGCGAACGTCCGGAGGTTGATGTCGCGGCTGTACGCCCGGTACGCCCCGCCGGGGAACGCGTCCCCCGCGCTGGTGTAGATGCGCTGCCAACGTGCCGGATCCGCGCAGTCGGTGGTCGTCGCGTTGCAGGCGGACACCGCGAACGAGCGCAGGGCACTGAGGGCGTTCTGCGCGCCGGTGTCGGCGTCGCCGGTGATCGCCGGGCGCAGCATCGCGCTGACGTTCACCCGCTTGACCGTCTGCGGGGCGTCGCCCGCCAGCGCCACTGTGAGCTGCCGGCCGGCCACCCCGTCCAGGGACGCCCAGTTCGTCGCCTCGGTGTCGTCGACGATCCGGTCCAGGTTGACCCCGTCGCCGGTGACGGTGGCGCCGGAGGCGGTGGAGGCGAGGTTGCGGCTCATCCGCAGGTCGACGTACCCGTCCTGACCAGCTCTGGCGACCACGCTGAGCCGCTGGTGCCCGAACCCGGGAGCCACGGCGAGCAGGTCGTACGTGCCGGCCACCATCTCCACGGTGTCCGGGATCGGCGTCGCCGGGTCGGTGTCGGCCACCGGCACGGCCCGCGCCTCGTACGCCCCCACGTACACCCGGATCGGCGCTTCGGCGCTGTCTCCGCGCGGGCGCAGGGTGAGCGTCGCGTTGCCGCCGCGCGGCGAGGCGAAACTCGGCGTCGGGTCGGTGTCGCCGGCACCGTTCGTGGCGGCGTCCCGGCCCATTCCGGAGCGGGCGAACTCGGCCCAGATGAGGTCCTGATTCGCGCCGCCGAAGCGGAGCAGGTCGGCGGTGAGCATGTTGTCGCGCATGTCGAGCATGCTGACCTGGCTGGCGGCCTGGAGCAGGAACGAGTCGAAGACCAACTGTGACCAGCGCCGGTTGCCCGGGCACTGATCTGCCGCGACCTTGCCCGACGCGCAGTCGAGCTGCCGTTGCGGGGTGCCGAGGCCGTACCGCTTCACCAGGGCGGAGCGGACCCGGAAGTTGGTGGCGCCCCAGATCTCCCCGTCGGCGTGCACGGCCGGGCCGGCGGTGTTGTAGCCGATGTCGGAGTAGTTGAGCGGGCTGCGGCTCAGGTCGTAGTTGCGGATGCCGCTGACCAGGTTGCCGGTGACGTAGCCGCCCGTGATGAAGGGCGTCTCGCCGGGCGCGCGCAGCCCGTGCTGGAAGAGGTACTCGGCGGCGAGCAGGTCGCCCCAGGACTCACCCATCGACCCGCCCTGGTGGCCGCTGATCCCGCTGTCCGGGCCGGCGATCATCCGGTTGGTGATCGCGTGGGTGTACTCGTGGCCGATCACCGTCATGTCGTAGTCGCCGTCCACGCACGGCGGGTACGGTCCGCCGGCCTGCGGCTGCCAGAGGTACATGTTGGTGGTCGGCGGCAACCCGTCGCGCGGGGTGCCCTGGTTGGCGTTGTTCCGGTTGCCGGTCAGCGCGCCCTGCTGGGCGCGGCCCTGCTCGGCGTCACCGCCCAGGCCGGACGGGGTGAGGTTGACCGCCTGGAGGTTCCACGCCGACTCGGTGAAGCCCAACTGGTACGACCAGTCGTGCATCCGGTTGTGCATGGCGAAGAGGTTGGCGATCGACGCGTCCGCGTCGTTGCGCTGTGCGGAGGTGAACACCCCCGGGTTGCACTTCGCCTGGTGCCACTGGTCGGTGAAGGGGTACTCGTAACGGCGTTCCGGGCTGGTGGGGGCCGGCACGACCGGGGTGCTCGCACCCCAGGACAGCACGGTGTTGGCCGAGTTGCCGCGCGAGGTGAGGGTCGGCGTACCGGTGGCCGCGTCGACGTCCCACGGTTGGCCGGTGGCCGGGTCGCGGAAGGCGGCCTGGCAGCCGGGGGCCGGGTCGCCGCACCAGCGCACCCGGGGGTCCTGCCCGGGGCCGAGGTCGCGAGGCGGGGTGGCCGGGAAGACCGCCCAGCTCGGGTTGTCGGAGTCGAAGTCGACGAGGTCCTCGCGGACCAGCACCTGCCCGGTGCTGCCGTCCACGTAGCTGGTGAACGCGGCCGGGTGCTCGGTGTCCGCGCCGATCATGGTCACCTCGTAGGCGGCCCGTGGCCCGTCCAGCGGGGTGGGCACGGCCACCGACCGGATGGTGTGGCTGGCCACCGCGTCGGCGGTCAGCTTGGCGTCGGCGAGCGCGGCGGCGTACGCCTGCTCCGCGGTGCGGGTGGCCGGCGCCGGCGTGCCGGTGTCGCGGGCCAGCGAGGAGCTGACCGAGAGCACCGCGCCGTCGGCGACCGCGAGGGTGACGAGGCCGTCCGGCCCCGCGGGCAAGTCGCCGAAGCGTTGCCGGAGGGTGACGACGGTGCCGCTGCCGATCGGTCGGACCAGCACCCGTTCCATGCTGGCCACCGTGGCGGCGTCCATGCCGAACAGGTCCTGGTTGGCGGCCAGGTAGGCGCGGGCGGCGGCCTCCGGGTCGGCGGGCAGCCCGCTGGCCAGCGGGGTGCGGCCGGGGCCGAGCGCCTGTGGGGTGCCGAGCCGGTTCCACCGGACGTCGGGGTCGACCGCGCGGGCCAGGCCGCGTTGGCGGGCGTCGGGTGCCGCCGTACCGGCGCGGTTGTCGGCGTCGGCGGGGGTGTGCCCCTCGGCGAACGGCCCGGACCGGCGCTCGGCGGATGTCGCGCCGCCGGTGGGGGCTGCGGTGCTCACGCCGGTGGGGAGCAGCGCGGCGACCGTCGCCGTCGTCGCCAGGATGGCGATGAGCCGGCGTCGACGCCGGCTCATCGGGGGTGACCACTCCGGTTGTGGCACGGGACCTCCTCGTGGGAGCGGGATGGCCGGCGAGTCGCCGGCCACAGATGCGCGGTGACGCATGCGCATCTGTGGATATCAGTCTCCCGAGGTCACGGCAAGGTCCGGAGCCGCTGTCGCACCAACAGATCGAGATTCGTTCAGGCGCTCGGCGCCCAGTCGGGGTCGCGGCCGAACGCGGCCAGCAGGTGGTCCTGCTCGTCGGCGTCGTCGGGCACCTGTACGCCGGTGTGGACCAGGTTGTCGCGCCGGTAGGCGTCGATCTGGCCGGCGAACCACTGGGCGGCGGCGTGCACCGCGTCCGGGTCGAGCCGTGGCTGCGCGCCGATCGCCACCGCCACGTCCCAGCCGTGCACGAGGTGCTCGGCGAGGAGTTGTCGGAGGTACTCGGTGGCCGGGGTGTCGCCGCTGGAGAGGTGCACGGTGCGATCGATCGTGCCGGGGTGGGTGGCGGCGATCTCGGCCTGCGCGGCGGCCTCCCGGGCCGTCGCGATCGGGTCGGCGCCGAGTTGGTCACCATCGAGCCGGTCGCCGACCTCGTCGATGGTCCGGCCGGCGAGCAGCGGAACGCTCCACCGGTCCTCGGTCACCACGTGGTTGACGAGCGTGCGGAGGTCCCAGTCCGAGCAGGGTGTCGGGTCGGACCACTGGCCGGGCTCGATCTGATCCACCCGGTCGATGAATTCGGCCAGGCTCCGGCGGTACGCCTCCAAGAGGTCCATGCCGCCGATTGTTCCGGTCGACGGGGCGAACTGAGTCCGTTTTGCCCGGCTCGGTGCGGGGATCGGTGCTGGCAACCCCAGCTCAGTCGAGGTCGGCCGGGTCCAGGCCGAGCTCTCGGGCGGTGACCAGCCGGACCCACTCGCCGAACTGGCGGCGGGAGATCACCCGGTCGTGCACGGCGAGTTGGACGGCGAGGCCGTCCATCACCGCGCTGATCCGCCACGCGGCCCCGTCGGCGTCGGCGCACTGGAAGGTGCCGTCGGCCACCCCGGCGGTGATCACCGCAGCCAGGTCCTGTCGCCAGCGCAGGTCCAGCCGCCGGGAGACCTTCTCCAACTCCGGGGTACGCAGCGACTCGGACCAGCCGTCGATCCACATGGACCAGGAGGTCGCCCGCCCGGCCGGGGTGTAGAGCTTGAGGATCCGGCGGAGCTTGGTCAGCGGTGCGGCCGAGGAACGGGTCACCGCGTCGAGCCGGGCCAGATCCTGCTCGACCGCGTACGCGAAGGCCTGCGCGAGCAGCCGTTCCTTGGTGGCGAAGTGGTAGAAGACCAACGCCTGACTCACGCCCGCGGCATTCGCCACGTCCGCTGTCCGGGTGTTGGCCAGCCCGCGCTCCACGATCACGTCGCAGGCGGTGCGCAGCAGGGCATCCAGGCGGATCTCGGCCGCACGTCTCGTCACGACCGTTACCGTAACCCATCCGACTGAACACGAACAGTTACCACCACGCGCCGATCCACGCCGTGGCAGTCGGAAGCCGGACACTTCTTTCGCGTGTCGTCGGTCGTTCCACGGAGAGTGTTCACCGAGGTCCGCTGCCCGGTGCCGGGTCGTCGAGACGTCGATGGTCAGGTATGCGACGCGATGATGACGATCATTGCCGGGGAGTGTCGGAGTGTGACGGTCAGCGAGGGATTCAGACACCAGGCCAGCCACCTAGGATGCCGGCCGGGGGTGACTCCGCTCCAGCCCCGGCCACCCCGGACGCGCCGAGGCGACCCCGAGTTGGCAGTCAAACACCTACTCGGCTAAAGTTCTCATCCGTCACCCGGGAACGTCCGGGGGCGTGCGGACGTAGCGCAGCTGGTAGCGCATCACCTTGCCAAGGTGAGGGTCGCGGGTTCGAATCCCGTCGTCCGCTCGGAGCTGCCGCCACGTATGACGGGGGCAACCTCGGTGGGGTGGCCGAGAGGCGAGGCAACGGCCTGCAAAGCCGTGTACGCGGGTTCAAATCCCGTCCCCACCTCGGCAACAAGCACGGGCGATTGGCGCAGTGGGAGCGCGCTTCCTTGACACGGAAGAGGTCACTGGTTCAAACCCAGTATCGCCCACCAGAGGAGAACGGCTCGTCACCGGAAGACCCGGTGACGAGCCGTTTCGCTTGTGGTGCTCCTTGCGCGGGAGTGACGCGGAGCCCTGACCCTCAGAAAGTAGATGTGGGCACCGCTCGGCGCATGTCGTTGCCCGGCCCTCTTTCGCGGTCGGAAATGCTCCCGCTTGCTCGGTGTGCTTCCGCAGACAGTTTGTTAGTGCGTTAAATGCTCTCATATTAGGCGCTTAGGCCCATGGCTCTCAAGGCGACTGAGATGGGACCCGGTGGCCAACGGAAGAGGCCGGCACTAACTGTGAATAATTGACAACCTTCGGTATTGACGGCGATAACGGTGCTGCTTAAGATGATCAAGCCGTAGCGGTCTGACACACGGGGGCTTCAATGTTCGGTCGCGGTCGCTGGTTCCTGCGTGCCCGTCGTACGGCTCCTCGGGCCGCTGGACGTGCGCTGGTCGCGTTTGTGGTGGTGGCCACGTCGGTTGCGCTGCCGGTGTCCCCGGCGTCTGCGCGACCGGCCCCACCAGCTCGCGCGTCATGTGTGGATGTTTCGGTTGATGCGTCAGCGGCCAGGAAGATGGTCGATACCTGTGGTCGTCGAGTGGAGATTCTCGCTGAGCGTACGGAGTACTCGCAGACGTTCTTGAACGTTGACGGGTCGCGGACGTTGGAGGAGGGGATCGAGCCGGTTCGGGTGCGGAAGGGTTCGTCGTGGGTGCCCGTGGACACGGCGTTGAAGGTGACCGCGGAGGGTGTGGTGCCGCGGGCGACGGTGTTGCCGGTGGTGTTCTCGCCGGGTGGTGACGGGGTGCTGGCTCGGGTTCGCGATGGTGAGCGTGAGTTGGGTATGTCCTGGCCGGGGAAGTTGCCGGCGCCGGTCGTGGAGGGCGATTCGGCGGTGTATCGAAACGTGCTGCCGGATGTGGACCTGCGGGTGACGGCCTTGGTGTCGGGTTTCTCCGAGGTGTTGGTGGTGCGTACGCCGGCGGCGGCGGCGCATCCGAAGTTGGCGGCGGTGCGCTTCGGTCTGTCGACGAGGGGTGTGACGGTCACCGCGGCTGAGGGTGGCGGGCTCGCCGCCCGGGATGGCAGCGGTAAGAAGGTCTTCGAGGCGCCGGCTCCGTTGATGTGGGATTCCACGCCGCTGCCGGAGGCGGCCAAGTCGCCGGGACCGGACCAGACGCCGAAGAAGAAGTCGGACACGGCGCGGGTCGGCCCTGATGGGGCAGGCAAGCCGTCCGCAGCGCCAGACACCGCGGCGAAGACCCCCTCGTCACCGGCCGGAACCGCGCCGCAGGGGGCGCGGCAGGCGGTGATGCCGGTGAAGGTGACCGGCGGTGAGTTGACGGTGGTGCCGGACCGGAAGCTGCTCACCGATCCGGGCACCAAGTATCCAATTTTCATCGACCCGTCCTGGACGGGCGGCATCGCCGGCGGTGAGTGGACGTCGGTGTGGAGCAAGCATCCGACCAGCTCGTTCTGGAAGAACTCGACTGCGCTGACCAACGGCGGGACGAACGGTTCCGCGGGCGCGGGCCGGACCGAGGACTGCTCCGGCTGCGCCGACCACATCATCCGATCGATTTTCCAGATGGATACCAGCGCGGTGCGCGGGAAGTACATTCTCGACGCGAAGTTCCGGATCGAGCAGCGGCATTCCTGGACGTGTAGCCCGGCATCCAACGCCAAGTTGTGGATGACGGGGCCGATCTCATCGGGTACGACGTGGGACAAGCAGCCGGTCTGGGACGGTAACTACACCGCGCAGACCGCAGCGAACCGGAAGAACGGCGCTGTCCACGGCTGCGCCGGGCCGGGCACTGTCGAGTTCAACGCCACCGCGATGGTGGCACATGCGGCGGGTGCCAACTCGCCGCGTTTGACTATGGGGTTGCGTGCGGTGAGCGAGGGGACGTTGAACCAGTGGAAGCGGTTCAACCACTCGTCGCCGAAGCTGGCGATCACGTACAACACCAAGCCGGGCGCGCCCTCCGATCGGTTGTCGGACGGTAAGGCGTGTGGCACCGGTGCGAATCGGCCGTATGTGTTGACACAGACGCCGATCCTGGCAGTCAGGCATTCGGACCCGGATTCGTCGCAGCAGTCGTTGACGACCTGGTTTCACTGGTGGCCGTTGGGTGGGGCGCGTAATGACACGGACAAGGTGTCGCAGGCGTCGGGTAACCCGTCGTCGGTGTCGAAGGCGATTCCGGCAGGAAAGCTGACCGATGGTGGGACGTACGTGTGGCAGTCGCGTACGTATGACGGATCGCATTATGGGGACTGGTCGGGGACGTGTGAGTTCACTGTCGACGCGACGCCGCCGCCGACACCGGGGCCGGTGACGTCGTCCCAGTATCCGGCGGATGGTGCGCCCCGGGGTGGGGTCTCGTTCGCCGGGACGTTCAACATCGCGCCGCCGTCGACGCGTGCCTATGAGGTGAAGGAGTACGCGTACACACTCGATTCGGGTGTGTTGACCGGGGCCGCAACGGTGCCGGCGCGAACCGGGGACTACGGGGCGTCGGTGACGCTTTTCCCGCGTCACGATGGTGTGAACGTGTTGTGGGTGTGGGCGAAGGATCACGCTGGCCGATTCTCGGCGACGCCGGCCACGTACACGTTCTCGGTGCGCGCGGGCAGTGGTCCTGCGGCGCAGTGGGAGTTCGACGAGGCAACTGGTGCGGCCACCGACGTGACCGGGCACGGTAACACCGTGTCGCTGTCCGGGTCCGGGGCGGCCCGGGTGACCGGGCGGGCCGGTGTCGGCAAGGCGTTGGTGCTGGATGGCGCCCAGGGCAATGCCTCGACCGGGGGGCCGGTGCAGTATCCGCACCCGGATACCGGGGTGATCACCCCGGTTCGTACGGACAGCAGCTTCACGGTGACCGCCCGGGTGCGACTGCCTGCTATTCCGAACTGGCACAAGGCGGCGGTCGCTGCTGATGGCGCGCGGACCGCGCCTTTCTGGTTGGGGTACATCATGGGGGCCAACCGGTGGGGCTTCCAGATGAACGAGGCCGATGCGGACCAGTCGGGCGGGCAGAACATCACATCCACCGCTGCTCCGGTCATCGGTAAATGGACCCACCTGGCCGGTGTGTACGACGGAGGTACGAAGACCTTCCGTCTCTACGTTGATGGTGTGCTACAGCCGGGCACGGGGACGGTCACCGCAGGTTTCAATGCCACGGGGCCCTTACGCGTCGGGGCGATGATGTATGCGGGGATGTTGGGGCACAACTGGCCCGGTGACATCGATGACGTGCGGATGTACAACTTCGTCGAGACGGCGGCGAGGATCGCGGAGCTGGCGGTGCCGTTGCAACCGGTGCTGACGTTCCCGAACGGCACGAATGCCACCGCTGGAGCGCAGATGCCAGTGACGTTAAGCGCCGGTGGTGACACCAACGTGACGAAATTCCGGTGGAGTGCCGACAACACGTCGCTGGCCAACGAGGTGATCGCGTCGGCGCCCGGCGGAACGGCGACCGTGTCGGTGCCGGTAGGCGCGGTCACTGGTGAACGCCCGTTGTACGTGGTCGCGGTCGATGACGGCAACCGGGTCAGTGGCAGGACGCAGGGAAGCTTCGTCGTGAAGCCCGCAACGATCCTGTCCGGCGTGGCGATCGATGTCATGACGTTCATGCCGGTCGTCGGAGCCACGGTCAGGCTCGAACCCGGTGGCCTCCAGGTGGTCACCGGCAGCGACGGCGGATACTCGTTCTCCGGCTTCGCCCCCGGCACGTACACGGTGTCGGGTGTCAAGGGTGGCCGGTGTGGGTTGTCGGGCAGCCAGCAGTTGCTGGTCGATGGACAGGGTGTGTGGCTGGACCTGTACCTGTTCCCGTACTCGGACGATTCGGGGTACACCTGCGCGGAGCAGGCGAACAGTTTCACAGCGGCGAATGACACTGTGGTCGGGTTGTCGGGGGACAACGCGGTGACCGCGGTCGGGTTGCCGTTCGCGTTCCCGTTCTACGGTCAGGCTTACCGGTCGGCGTGGGTGGATACGAACGGGCTGTTGTCCTTCACGGACCCCGGTGGTTCGCATCCGTACACAGGTGGGTCGTTGCCGGCGCCTGCCGAGCCGAACGCGGTGGTGGCACCGTTCTGGGACGACCTGGTGGTGGACGCCTCGGCGAGTGTGCGGACCGCGACCACCGGTACCGGAGCGAACGAACGGTTCGTGGTCGAGTGGCGCAACGTGCACCGGAAAGCGTCGACCGCGCAGCGGGTGTCGTTCGAGGTGATCCTGGCGCCGGACGGCACGGTGACCACCAACTACGACAGTCTTGACGGCGCGGTCGAGCAGGGAGCGCAGGCGGCGGTCGGGATCGAGGCCCCGGCCGGCGCGGACGGGCTGCGCTACTCCACAGCCGAGGCGGTCCTGGCCAGCGGGCGGGCGATCGTGTTCGACCACCCGGAGACCGCCAGTCCGCTGGCGCTGCACGACCTGTCCGGCACGCTGGTCAACGCAGCCGGCACCGCGGTGGTCGGGGCGAGGGTGACCCTGGACCCGTCCGGTATGTCGACCGTCACCGGCGCGGGTGGGGCGTGGGCGTTCGACGACGTGGTCGCTGACAGCTACGCCGTCTCCACGGTGCCGGACAGCCGATGTGGGAGCAGGGCCCGGGTCCAGGTGGAGCTCAACGCCAACCTCGTCCGCAACCTGCAACTCGGCCCCGACTACGGCGGCCTCGGCTACGCCTGCACGGTCGGCGCCTCCGGCTACGTCGCGGCGTCAACGGTCATCCCACTGATCGGCGACGACGAGTCCACCTCGGTCACCCTGCCGTTCCCGATGCGGTACCACGGCGGCACCTACTCCACGGCTGCCGTGTACACCAACGGACTGCTGAGTTTCCAACCACAGGACGATCCGTTGGGTTGGTACGGGTTCCTGCCAGACGACGACGCGCCGAACGCCGTGGTGGCCCCATTCTGGGAGGACCTGATAGCCGACGAGTCCTCCAGTATCCGTAGCCAACTCACGGGTGTCGCGCCGAACAGGTCGTTCATCGTGGAGTGGCGCAACATGGCCTTCTACGACGGATCTGACCGGACGACATTCGAGTTGGTGCTCCATGAGGACGGGCGGATCGTTTTCCACTACGGCGAGGTGACATCCCCGAGACAACGTGGCGATGCGGCCGTGATCGGCCTCGAGAACGGTTCCGGCACGGTCGCGGCGGTCTTCTCCGACCATGAACCGGCGCTGACGTCCCACTCGTCGATCACATATGTGCCTGCGGCGCCGGGGACGATCACCGGCACGTTGACCACAGCGGTGACCTCCACGCCTGTCGCCGGGGCGACCGTGACCATGAGTGCGACCGGAACGACCGTCACCACCGACGCGGACGGCGGCTACCAGTTCACCAACGTGCCGGTCGGCGAGTACGTCCTGATCTCCTCGACCAGCGACAACCGCTGCGTCGGCCAGGCCGCCAGGCAGGTGGTCAACCATGCTGGTGGCACTTCGGATGTTGACCTCTCGGTGATGGTCGACGGGGACGAGTTCGGCTACACCTGCGAGACCGGACCGCAGACGTTCATCCCCGGCACCCAGATCGAGGTAGCGCCCGAGGATGAGGATCACTGGCTGGTGAACGCCCCATTCCCCGTCAAGATCTACGGTGAGTCGTACAACTCGGTGTGGCTCACCTGGAGCGGTGCCGTCGTCTTCCGGCACCCCGGAGACCTCCGTCAAAGCCAACCGATACCGACCCCGGGGCCAAATGATGAGCCGGAACCGGTGGTAGCGGTCCTATGGGACGACTGGGTGGTCGACGAGTCGGCCGCCGTCGCCACCGCCGCACGGGGCACGGCTCCGAACCGGCAGTGGGTGGTGGAGTGGCGCAATGTGCACCACTCCAGCGACCCGACGGTGCGGGCGTCCTTCGAAGTGATCTTCGACGAAGACGGCACCATGACCTTCGCCTACGCCGATATCGATCCAGCCAACATCATTGAGCGGGGAGGCAGCGCCACCGTCGGGATCCAGAACGGTGCCGGCACCATCGGCTTCCAGTACCTGCACCACGACACCCTGCTCACATCCGGTCAGGGTGTGGTGTTCCGGCCCAGCCCTCCGGGCACCGGTGTCGTCTCCGGCATCGTCAGCTGCCAGGGCGCCGCGGTACCGGGCGCGACCGTCACCACGGCGGGCCTGACTGCGACCACGGCACCCAACGGCACATACCAGATCGAGGACGTGCCAGCTGGCACGCACGCGATCACCGCCACGCTGCACGCGGGTGCCTGCAAAGGCTCCTCCGTCGAGTCTGTCAACGTCGGCTCGAACACCCAGAGAACGGTGGACTTCCCGACCACGACGACCCCGGCCGGTGCCGGATACACCATCGCCGAGCAGCCGATGGTGCTCACCCCGGTCACCGGACCGGCACTACCGCTGGCGGGCGACGACGTCTATATCCCGATCACCCTGCCATTCCCGACCACCCTGTACGGGAAGCAGTACGCCAATGGCTGGCTGGACATCAACGGCTATCTGAGCTTCGTTGATCCGGGCGAGTCCCACTCGTACCCCGACCGTCTTGCGGAGCCGGACGGCTACTACGGGCCCGACGCGACCATCTATCCGTTCTGGCACGACTGGATAGTGGACGACGACGCTGCCGTGCGTGCGGAGATCCGCGGCACCGGGTCAAACCGCCAGTACGTGATCGAATGGCACAACGTCCGGTCCCACGTTGACGATCTGACCCGGGTCTCCTTCCAACTGATAATCCACGAGACCGGCGGATACTCGTTTGTCTATGCCGATCTCGACGGCACGTTCCAGGAAAGGGGCGGCGGCGCTGTCATCGGCATCGAGAACGCCGAAGGCACCCGCGCACTCCAGTACGTCTACCGCCAACCGGTGCTCCGACCTGGCATCGGCTTGCGGATCAACCCGCCCACGTCCTGATTCGTCCATCCGCCCCCGACCCGGGCAAACGTTCGGATTCGCACGGCCCGTGTCCGCACATGGATCACGGACCTGCTGAGCCGAACGACTCCCGGGGCCGCCACCGACGCTCGCCCTGAAATGCACACGGCTCGCTCGTGATTCAAATCGGTCGCGGACCCTCGACCCACCTCGGTCGAGGGTCCCAGGATCCACCTACGGGTGACGATCACGAAAGACCTCGGCGAGCACTTGATGGACATCGCCAGAGGAGAACGGCTCGTTACCGGAATTCCGGTGACGAGCCGTTTCGCTTGTGGTGCCACGTCATCAGTCGACGCTGAGCCGGTAGCCGACGCCTCGTACGGTGTGCACGCGCAGGCCGTCGTCGACCGCGTGCAGTTTGCGACGTAACCGCTTCACGGCCGAGTGCAGGCTCGACGTGTCGCCGAGGAACGCGCAGCCCCAGACCGATTCGAAGAGCCGCTGGTACGTCCAGACCCCGACCGGTGCGGTGGCGAGTTGGGTGAGCAGGTTGCGCTCGAGTCGGGTCAGGCTCAGCCGTTCTCCGCGCCACGTCACCAGGTGATCGAGCGGGTAGATCTCAAGGTCACGCAGGCTGATTCGTCCCGAGGTCGCAGCAGGGGCGGGCGCGGCGGCGGCCCGCGGCGCGGCAGCGGCCTTGACTGCGGGGGCGGGCGCGGCGGTGGCTTCGGGCGCGGCAGGGTTGAGCAGTGAGGCCGGCCCGTTGACCATGGGCGGGCCGATCATCGCCTGCAACTCGGCGAGGTCGGTGCAGATGACCAGAGTGCCGAGCCCGTCGAGTCGCCGCACCATTCGCTCGCGTACCGACACGTCAGCGCTCACGCAGAATACGAGGGACAAATCGTCGACCATCGTTCCCCTTCCCCAGGTGCCACAGGAAAGACAACGCTGTCTGACCGCCGTAGTCAATGGTTTCGCCGGCAACCATCGCCTACCGGCCCGCACCATCCCAAGATCGTGCTGGATCCTGGATGTAGTGGTATCGCACCGTCGATGAGGCCACTACATCCAGGATCCAGCACGATCAGGGCGGCGGGCGGCGGGCGGCGGGCAGGCAGGCAGGCGGCAGGCAGGCAGGTGGCAGGCGGCAGGCGGTGCGGAGGGCGGCCGGCGCGGGCCGGTTCAAAAGGTCAACAGGCGGAACTCGCCCACCGGCCGGAAGCCGAGGCCGCGGTATACCGTCTCACCGACGGCCGACGAGGTGAGTGCGGCGGTGCAGGCGCCCCGCTCGGCAGCCAGTTCGAGGGCGGCCCTGGTCATGGCCGCGCCATGCCTCTGCGGCGCTGCTGCGGCTGGGTGCCGACGAAGTAGAGGGTGACCAGACCGTGGCTGATCCAGGCGACGGCCGTCGCGACGATCCGGCCGTCATCGAGGCGGCCGGCCAGCCGCAGCACTGTGCCCTCTCCGGTGAATGCCTTCTCCCGTTCGATCGTCGCCGCCACACCGTCCGCTGGGATTCCGGACACCCGGGCATAGGCCGGGACGAACGTGGCGAGGTCGGTGGTCTCGGCGATCCGCACACCGGCCGGAGTCGGCACCTCCGCGACCGCCCCGGTCCCCACGGTCATGATCGGCATGCGGGCGACCTGCGCCGCGCCGAGGGAGACCAGGCCGTCCGCGGTGCCGGCGTCGCTGTCCGGACCGACCCACCAGATCCGGGGTACGCCGTGCAGGCGCCTCCGGGCCTCGCTGAGCGCTTCCTGCGGTGTGCGCCCGACCACCCGCAGGACGCCGTTGAGGGGTGCGTGCGGCACGTCACTGCGGTAGGTCGGGAGGTCCGGCCCGCCGGCGACACCGATGTTCCAACCGAGCAGGTACGCCCGGTGCGCGGCCAACACCGTGTCGAGAGGCTCCATGATCTGGATCGTAACGCGGGGGCGGCAACCCCCTCGGCCAGCGGAAACAGGCACTGTGGACGACATCACCGGCGGCGGCCGGCACCTCGCCTGCCTCGTGTCTCTCCTGCCCCGTCAGCGATGGCGTCTGCGGACGGCCGTCTGCGGACGGGCCGGCCGCCGTCGGTGCGGCGGCCGGCCCGGATACGCAGTGGTCTGGCGGCTCCGCCAGCGGTGGTCTGGCGGCTCCGCCAGCGGTGGACCCGGCGGCTCCGCCAGCGGTGGACCCGGCGGCTCCGCCAGCGGTGGACCCGGCGGCCCCGCCAGCGGTGGACCCGGCCGGGTCACAGCGGCGGGGCGATGTCCCGCCGCTCCTCGACCTGGCGGTACTCCACCGGCTGCTCGGTGGTGGTGACGACCTGGCGGCGGCGACCCCAGATCAGCGTGGTCATGATCAGGCCGAGCACGCCGGCGCCCATCAGGATCCAGCCGACCACGTCGAGGTTGATGCCGCCGACGCTCGCGTCCAGTGCGAAGGTGAGGATCGCGCCGAGCGCGATCAGGAAGATGCTGGTGCCGATACCCACGACAGCCTCCTTAGGGGGTGTGGTGCGCTGTCGGATCGTTCAGTACCCCAGCCGGAACCAACGCAACCGCGACCGGCCAGGGTGCCGTTCCAAGCGATCTTGGCATCGGGTAGAGTTCACCTGTCGCCGGCGCTTGCCGGGGACGTGCGGACGTAGCGCAGCTGGTAGCGCATCACCTTGCCAAGGTGAGGGTCGCGGGTTCGAATCCCGTCGTCCGCTCGCGATGTGCCCTACGGGGCTGCCACGGGCGATTGGCGCAGTGGGAGCGCGCTTCCCTGACACGGAAGAGGTCACTGGTTCAAACCCAGTATCGCCCACCATCCACACAGAGCGATCAGTTGGCCCGTTGCCGGATATCCGGTGACGGGCCTCTTTCTTCATGGGTGACAATCGGTCATTCGCCGGCGCGGAGTACCTCACTCAGCCGGTCACGTCGCCGCAGCGCCGACTCGACGGGTACGACGGTGGCCGCCACCGCCAGCAGCGCCACGCTCACCAGGCCCAGCAGCCACCACGGCAGGACCGCCGCCGGGTCGGCGGCCTGGCCGGTGAGCAGCCGCAGGTCGAGCGGGCCGAGCGCCAGGCGGGCGAGCACGGCCCCGAGTAGCGGGCCGCACAGCGCGGTGACCACGACCGGCGGAAGCAACTCGCCGGCGGCGACCCAGCGGACGTCGCGTGGCCGCAGGCCGAGGGTCCGCAGCCGGGTCAGGGTCTGCCACCGCTGCGACGCACCGGCGGCGGCGGCGAGCGTGAGGCCGAGCAACCCCAGCGCCAGCAGCACCGCGGTAGCTGTCCACGCCAGCCGTATCAGCCCTGCCGTCAAAGGAGCCACCCGCTGCGCCCGCAGGACGTCCGTACGCAGCACGACGTCGGAGGCGACTCCGGTGTTCGACACGGCCCGCCCCGCGCCGGGACCGGTCACCCAGACGGTGTTCGCAACGGCGGGCAGCCCGGCGTGGGCAAGGGCCGTGGCGTCCACGATGACGACGTCGTCGACGCCGCCGACGGAGGGAGCGGTACCGACGGCGGCGAGGCGGATCGCCGGGGCGCGTTCGCGGGGGAGCTGCAGCCGTGAGCCGGTGCGCAGTTCGCCGGCTTTCGAGCGGACCAGCGCCGGGACCTCCCCGGGGCCCGGACCGGGAGCCGTGAGCCGGGCCAGCGCGGGCGCGTCGGGCAGCGGAGTGGTGGCCAGCAGGTGCTGGAACGCGGCGGCGTCCACGATGACCAGGCGTGGGGTGAGCAGCGTCGATTCGGCGAAGACGCGTGCCGAGTCGGTCACCTGCGCGACGACGACCTGCCCCACCCCGGGTGCGGCGGCGATGCGCTCGGCGAGTGCGGGCGTGGCGGTCTGGGCGTCCGCGCCGACGTCGAGGCGGGCGTCGGCGCCGACGGTGCTCCACGCGCCGTCGGTCAGGCCCCGGGTGACGGTGGCGCCGAGGATGAGCGCGAACGACGCGAGCGCCGTGGTGCTGACCAGCACCAGCAGGGGCAGCGCGCGTCCGGCCGTAGTGGTCGCCTGGGCGGCACCGAACACGGCCAGGGGGCGGCGTGAGCGCAGGGCCTGTCGGAGCGCGAACCGCGCCCCGAGGGGCAGTAGCCGGAGCAGGACGAGCGCGCCGACGAGCGCGCCCAGGGAGAGGGCGCTGACCGGCAGGATGAGGTCGCCGGTCAGTTCACCGGTGTCGCCGTCGGAGGCGGCGGGCACGAGCCCACGCTGGTGCAGTGTGACGAAGGCGGCGATCGCGGCGATCAGGACAGCGGCCTCCACGGCGGCGCGGCGCAGCTGGCCGGTGGCCCGGATCCAGCGCCGAGCGGCAGGGTTGGCGGGTTGGCGTCGGTCACGGCTGGCGCGGGCGGCGGCGAGGGTGCCGAACGCCGGCCCGGCGACGGCGCCGGCCAGGACCACGGGAACGGCCCAGGTCCAGGCGACGCCCGGAGCGGCCGCGCGCGCGAGTGCGAGCCCGACGGCGGCGGCCGACAGGGACACCACTGCGGACTCGATGACCAGTTCCGCGCCGAGGTCGGGGAGCGCCGCCCCACGCTGCCGGGCGATGCTGAGCACCGGGGTGCGGCGGCGGACCAGCAGGTCGGCGGCGAGCAGCAGGACCAGCACCGCGGCGGTGAGTACCCCGGCGAGCAGGATGGCGGCCTGTGCCGCAGCGGCGTTGTTGCGGGTACGGGCGTCGCGCAGGACGGTGTCGAGCTGCGATTCCCACTTCAGGGACTGGTCGCGGTCGCTCGACGAGCCGGAGGTCGCCTTGAGCTTGACCACCTGGCTGGCGAGCGCCGTGGTGGAGTCCGAGGTGAGCGCGTCGGGAACGGGTGCGAAGTGGACGGTGCGTCGCAGTTGGTCCTCGTCGACGGCGAGCCGGGCGTCCGGTAACGACTCGCGCGACAGCAGGCCGTTGAACCGGGTGGTCCCGACGCCGTCGACGCCGGGTACGGGGCGCAGCAGTGCCGGGGCGAGTCGCCAGGCCGGGTCGGCGCTGTCCGTGGGTCGGTAGATCCCGCTGACCCGGACGTCCTTGTCGCCACCCTGGCCGTCCTTGACCGTGATCCGGTCGCCCGGGTCGAGGTCGAGTGCGGCGGCGTCCGCCTCGGAGAGGCCGATCTGCACCGGCCAGGGGGGTCCGTCGTAGGGGACCTCGACGTACTCGTCGGAGACGGCGGGACCGGGCGGGCTGCCGGCGATCCAGGTGACGTCCGGGCCGCCGAGGTCACCGGCCAGGTAGGTGAACTGGAAGGTACGCGGGGAGCTGCCGTCGGTGATGTTGAGGATCGGGCCGTTGACGACGGCGACGGGCGGGAGCAGCGCGGCGTCCAGGTCGGGCCCGAGCGCGGACGTCGTTCGGGCGAGGAAGGCGTCGACCGCCTCGGCGAGGTTGGGCATCCGGACCCGACCACCGGTGGGTCCGTCGTCGCGTTCCCAGTCGGCGTGTGCCAGGACGTTCGAGTCGGTGCCGGCGTCGCGGACCGTGCCCTGGACGGCGTTGTCGGCGGCGGCGCGGAGCAGCGGCGGTACGGCCCCGGCGAGCAGCGTGACGGTCGCGATGACGGCGGCGGTGAGCAGCAGCGGCCCGACGTCGGTGCGGCCACGGCTGCGGACGCTGGGCCAGTGCGGCGTCGGCCACCGGCGGGTCAGCCACGGGTTCACGGTGCCACCCGCAGGTGCGCCGCGTCAGCCCGGCGGACCTGGACGGTGACCACGACGGCGACCGCCAGCACGCATCCGGCCAGCAGGACGGCGAGCAGTGCGGTCTCGGCCGGCCACGGCCAGTGTGGTTGGGCGACCGGGACGGGCGCCGCGCCGGTGTCGGAGCGCACCAGCAGGGGAGCGACGACGCGGGTGGCGAGCGCGCCGACGGCCGTCCCGGCCGCGAGCAGGGGCAGCAGTACGCCGGCATGTTGGCCGAGCAGCACGGCCCGAATGTCGCGCCGGGACATCCCCAGGCCGCGCAGCCGCGCCACCTCGACGGCGCGGACCTGCAGATCGCAGGTGACGTGCAGGACGACGCCGGCGAGCAGCAGCAGTGCGGCGGCCGGGACGATGAGCCGGAGAGCTGCCGGCAGCCCGGCGCTCAGCGGGCCGTCGGTGAGACGGGCGGTCTCCGCCTCGCGGGTCGCGACGGTGCCCAGGTGCAGGGCGGTGGCTCGCTCGGCGGCACCGGGTTCGGTCGGGCGGCCGACCCACCAGGCGTCGACCGGGAACGTCAGGTCGCCGGTGACGACGCGTGCGCGGGACAGCGTGTCCAGATCGGCCAGCACGGCGGCGGCACCGGGGGCGGACGGTACGGTCGGGATGACCTCGGTGACGACCACCGTGACGGGCGTGATGCCGACCGTGACGCTGAGTTTGCTGCCGCGATCGGCGCCGACCTCGCTGGCGAAGTGGTCGGAGATGGCGACGGGCACCGGGCCGGGGTCCGGGAAGGCGGTGGCGACGAGGGTCCGGGCGGCGTCGTCGGCGCCGGCGAGGTCGACTGTCGTTGCCATCCGCAGCGCGGTTCCCGTCGGCGTGGCGGACATCATGACCGTCGGGTCGACCAACCTGCCCGGGACCGGCGGCGCGGACGTGGCGGTCCAGTCCGACCCGTCGGTGGACCTGTCCGCCGAGCTGGCGGGTGGCACGGTGAGCGTGACGGCCACGGCGACGCGTCCGCCGACCGGGTCGGCGGCGATCGGCAGGGCGACAGCGACGAGGCGCAGTCCGTCGGCGGACGCGCAGTCGGGCAGCCGAACCTCCCGACCGTCGAGCCGTACGGGGGGACCGGTGCAGGATGTGCGCAGGCCGGTGGCGTCCTGCAGCAGCAGTTGGGGCGTCACGGCGAGCGGGGTGCCGCCGGAGGCGGTTCCGCTCAGGACGAGCGGGGCACCGGCCGGGACGGCGAGGCCGGTGACCCGGGTGCGTGGTGCCAGCGCGGCGCCGACGTCCGCCCATCCGCGCTCGCTGTCGAGCCGCCCGCGCAGCAGCGCGTCGGCGCGGGTGGTGTCGACGGCGACCAGACGCGGCGCGTCGCCGGCGGTGCCGAGCCACTGACCGACAGTGGTGCCACGGTCGAGGGCTGGGCTCACCGCCCCCGTGGTGGCCGCGCTGACGACGGCGCCGTCTCCGGCCACCGGCGCCGTGCTGAGGGTGAGCGCCAGGTCGGTGCCGACGGCGAGCGCGGCCTGGTCGCGTTGCGACTGGTGCCACGTGCTGTCGAAGGCGAGGCCGAAGGTGCCGGCCGCGCAGGCCAGCCCGACGAGCAGACCGGCGGCGACCGCTTGTGGCCGGCGGGCAGCCTCGGAGACCGCCAGCGGAAGCGCCAGCCCGCGGGCGCGATACGCCAGCCGGTCGGCACCGCGCAGGGCGGGGAGTACCACCCGGAGAGCCAGGGCGGCACCTGCGGTGAGCAGCAGTGCCGGCGCGAGCACCCGGACCGCGTCGGCGCGTGGGCTGGCGGTGGTGGGCTGCGCGTACAGCTGCCACCACCCGACGGCGGCGAATACCGCGAGCAGCAGGTCGGCGCCGGATCGGGCCAGCAGTTCGCGGCGGGTACGTCGCTCGCCGGCCGCCGGGACGGGTCGGATCGCCAGGACGGTGAGTACGGCGGCGAGCACCAGCGCGCCACCGACGACCGCGAGGACCTGGACGCCGGAGACGGCTGGCCGGACGGTCAGGCCGGCGTCGTCCAGCGGTGGCAGGTGGGTCAGACCGGCGTGCAGGGCCGACGAGGCAGGTATCGCGACGGCGACGGCGACGGCGGCGACGAGCCCGGCCTCGAGTGTCGCGGTGGCGGCGAGTTGGCGACGGCTGGCGCCCAGGGCGGCCCGCAGGGCAGTCTCGTCGGCGCGGATGCCCGCGGTCAGCCGGCCCGCGAGGACGAGTGCTGTCGCGGCCAGGACACCGCCGAGGACGGCGACGGCGAGCACGACGGCGGCGGTGACGTGCCGTTGGTCGTCGGCGGTCCGCAGGGTCAGCGGCAGGTCGGAGGCGACCCGTGCGAGCTGGACGCGCTCGCCGAGGGTGCCGGCCAACCGGCGGTCGGCGTTGTCGACGGCCCCGGCCACGGTCTCCAGGTTGCTGCGGTTGTTGCGGGACAGGTCCGGATGGGCGGTGACCTCCATCCGGTCGACTGTGGCGCCGGTGGTGACCAGGTCGGCGAGGTCGACGAGGAACGGGCCGTAGGCGTTGACCGGCTGCATGAAGCGGCCGTCCCGGTAGCCGAGGGCCGAGCCGGCCGCGGCCAGCGGGTCACGGTCCCAGCCGCGTCCCGCGAGGGGGCGCACCACACCGACGACTGTCACGTCGATGGCCGGGACGGGCGCGTGGGCCAGTTCGGCGCCGAGGCGTACCCGGCGACCGGGGGTGAGGCCGAGCAGTTGTGCGGTGGACTCCAGCAGCACCGCGTCGCCCGGGTGCTGTGGCCAGCGCCCGGTGACCAGCTCGGCTCGGGTCGGTAGGTCGTCCAGCCCCGACAGGTAGGCCTGCGGCGGGACTGTGGTGCCCGTGGCGAGCGTGGGCGGCAGCGCCCGCAGCACCGTCGACGCCCGCGCGGTTGTCGTCACCGGGATCGGTGCGAGCGTGGAGGCCACCACGGTACGGGTGTCGGCGGCGACGGACTGCGTGTCGCGGCCCTCGACGGTGCCGGTGTAGACGGTCACGTCGACGTCCGCGGGGGCGGCGCGGGCCATGGCGACCTCCAGCGCCCGCTCGGCGGTGCGGGTGACGAGCAGGGTGCAGGTGCCCAGCAGGGTCGCGCCGATCGTGACGACCCCGAGGAGGGCTGCCAGCAACGGCCACTGCGCGCGGGCGCGCCGGCTGACCAACCTCATCGTCGCGTCACCCGGCGTCCGGCACGGGTACGTACGGCTGCCCGGCCGCCTGTTCGTCGAGCTGACCGTCGTGGATGCGGATCACCCGGTCGGCCAGGGCCATCATCACCGCGTCGTGGGTCGACACCAGTACCGTGACGCCCTCGGATTCCACTATCCCGCGCAGCAGCGCCATCACCGACAGGCCGGTCTCGGCGTCCAGTTGCCCGGTGGGCTCGTCGGCGAGCAGGAGCTTGGGTGAGGCGGCCAGCGCGCGGGCGATCGCCACCCGCTGCTGCTGGCCGCCGGACAGCTCGGCCGGCCGCTGCCGGGCGTGGTCGGCCAGGCCGATCAGCTCCAGCAGCAACTCGACCCGCCGCTCGCGCTCGGTTGGGGCGACGCGGGCCATCCGCAGCGGGGCCGCGACGTTCTCCGCTGCCGACAGCACCGGGATCAACCCGAAGCTCTGGAAGACGTACGACACCTTGTCGCGTCGCAGCCGGGACAGGCCGTCCTCGTCGAGTGCTGTCACGTCGGTGCCGTCGACGTGCACGGTGCCGGCGTCCGGGCGGTCCAGGCCACCGATGACGTTGAGCAGGGTGGTCTTGCCCGAGCCGGACCGGCCGACCAGCGCCACCATCGAACCGGCGGTCACGTCGAGCGACACGCCGTTCAGGGCGTGCACGACGGTCGGCCCGGTGCGAAAGCGCCGGTGTACGCCGCGCACGCTCAGCAGCGGCTCGCTACTCATTCGCCGCTTCCCGAGTCGGGATGGATCGTGATGTGGTCGGGTTCCAGGGCCAGCCGGACCCGTCGGGTCAGCGCCAGCGCCTGGCGGAACTCGCGGGGCACCTGGACCCGCCCGGCCCGGTCCATCACGGCGTACTCCTCGGCGATCATGTGCGTGTCGCCCTCCGCGTCGGTGGTGGTGCGGCGCAGCACCTCGCTGCTGGTGCGCCCGTCCCGGATCGCGACGGTCCGTTCGACCTGGCCGCTGACCTCCGGGTCGTGGGTGACCACGACGACGGTGACGCCGTAGCGCCGGTTGACGTCGCGCAGCACACCGAAGACCTCGGCGGATGTGGCCGCGTCCAGCTCGCCGGTCGGCTCGTCGGCGAGCAGGACCCGAGGCTGATTGGCCAGCGCCACCGCGATCGCGACCCGCATCTGCTGCCCTCCGGAGAGTTGCCCGGGGCGGCGATCGGCGCAGTCGGCGACACCGAGGCTGTCCAGCAGCTCGGCCGCGCGCTCCCGGCGTTCCTGCTTCGGGGTACGGGCCGCCGTCATCGGCAGGTCCACCATCTCCCGTGCGGTCAGGTAGGGGATCAGGTTGCTCGCCGTCTGCTGCCGTACGAACCCGACGGTGTGCCGTCGGTAGTCCACCCGGTCCGCGCGGGACATCGTCAGCAGATTCCACTCCTCGACCCGGACCCGCCCGGCGGTGGGGGCGTCGATGCCGGCCAGGATGGACAGCAGTGTCGACTTGCCCGAGCCGGAGGCACCGACGACGGCGACCAGCTCGCCGCTCTCCACGGCCAGGTCCAGTCCCTGCAGTGCCTGCACCTCGATCGAACCGGTCTGGTAGATCCGCACCAGGTTCTCGCAGACGATGAGCGCGTCGTGGCCGAACTCGGGTGCCCGCGCGGAGGGCTGCGGCAGGGACAGCGGGGTGCTGGACATTCCCTGCTCCGTCCGGGTTGTGCTGAGGCAGATTGAAGCAGTTTCGCAATCGGCGGCTTCGTTGACCATGCCCGGGGTGGCTTTCCTGCATTCTGGGCGGGGGTCTACCGTCGCGACCCTCCACCCGCCGAGGCCGGTTCTCGCTGTGGCGGGTCGTGAACCTGCCGGGCTTCCACGCCGACTGAACAGGCGAAGGAGGGCCGATGAGCGATGAGTTGCTGGTGGTCCGCTGCCAGTTGGGTGAACGGGAGGCGTTCGCCGAGCTGGTGCAGGGCTGGCATCCGGCGGTCGAACGGTACGTCGGGCGGATGCTCGGTGGGTCCGACGACGATGTGGTGCAGGAAATCTGGTTGGCGGTCTTCAAGGGGTTGCCAAAGTTGCGGCAGCCGGACCGGTTCACCCCGTGGCTGTTCATCATCGCCCGGCGGGCGGTGATGAACCGGCTGCGGGACGCGTACGCCCGCCCGGAGCCCGAACCGATCGACGACCTGCCCGGCGGCGACGAGGCGCAGGAGGTCGTCGACCGGGAGACGCTGGCCGGGGCGCTGGCGGCGCTCCCCGCCCGGGAACGGGAGGTGCTTCTGCTGTTCTACCTGGAGGACCAGCCGCTGGACGCCTGCGCGTTGATCTGCGGCGTACCCGTCGGCACTGTCAAGTCGCGGCTCAACCGGGCCCGCAGGTTGTTACGTCACGAGCTGGTGCGGAAGGGGTACGAGGCATGACTCCGGAAGAGGTGCTGGCGCGACTGGACGCGCCGTTGTCGCTGCGCAGGCGGGTCGGCTACCTGGCCCTGGCCTTCACCGGTCTCACCGCGAGCGCCCTGATCGGCCTGCTCTGGGCCACCGAGCCCGGGTTGCCGACGCGCACCAACGTGGCCTTCGCCGTCCTGGTGGCGATCGGCCTGTGCTGGGCGGTGTTCGGTGGTTGGGCAGTGACTCGACGGACTCCGCTGTTCGCCCGGGATCGGGTGGTCGCCGGCTGGCTCGGCGTCGGAGCCTGGCTGGCATTCAGCGTTGGCGCGTTGATCATCAGCCTGCTGCGACACGAACTGGAGCCGGCGCTGCTGGGCGTTGTGGTCCTGCTCGGCGCGGTGGCGGCCCTGAACCTGCGGGCGGCCCGTCGGGCACGTGCGGCGCTGCTGCGCCGCAGGAGCGTGCTGGCCGGACCGGCGACCGGCAGCGGGTGAACGGCGGCACCACCGTCCGGTTCTGCCACGGGCAGATCCGCTGCCGGCGAACGGGGGTGCCCTTCGCCGACCGGTGCCAGCAGGGTGGAGCGCATGAGACTGCTGGTGCTGGGTGGTACGGGATTCGTGGGCGGGGCCACCGTCGCCGAGGCGGTACGCCGCGGTTGGACGGTGACGGTGTTCAACCGAGGGCTGCACGGCACGGTGCCGTCCGGCGTACACCGGTTGCGGGGTGACCGCACCGCGCCGGACGGTCTGGCCGCGCTCGCCGGCGGCGAGTGGGACGTCGCTGTGGACACCTGGGACGGTGCGCCGAGGGCCGCCGGCGACGCCGCACGCGCCCTGGTCGACACGGTCGGCCACTACGTGTACGTGTCCAGCGGCTCGGTCTACACCGACCATGCCGCAGCGGGGTTGCACGAGGACTCCCCGGTGGTGGACGCCGACCCGGGCTCCGTCGACGGCGACTACCCGCAGCTCAAGGCCGGTGCCGAGCGCGCCGTGCGGGAAGTGTTCGGTGGGCGTGCGCTGGTCGCCCGGGCCGGCCTGATCCTGGGCCCGGGCGAGGACATCGGCCGGCTGCCCTGGTGGCTACGGCGCATCGAGCGGGGCGGGGACGTGCTCGCCCCCGCCCCGGCCGACCTGCCGGTGCAGTACGTCGACGTCCGCGACCTGGCGGGGTGGATGCTCGACGCGGGCACCCGGAAGGTGGGCGGCACGTTCAACGCGGTCGGCCGTCCGACGCAGACCACGATGGGCGAGCTGCTCGACGCGTGCGTGGCCGCCACCGGTGCCGACGCCCGGTTGCGGTGGACCGATCCGGCGTCGATCCTCGCCGCCGGGGTGCAGCCGTGGAGCGACCTGCCGATCTGGCTGCCGCGTGGCCACCCGTACCGGGGGTTGCTGGAGCAGGACGTGACCCGGGCCCTCGCTGCCGGATTGACCTGCCGGCCGGTGGCCGAGACCGTCGCCGACACCTGGCGGTGGCTGCGCGAGGTCGGTGCGGTTCCGCCGCGCGCCGGGCGACCGCACCGCAGCTCGATCGGGTTGGACCCGACCCTGGAGGCGACGGTGCTCGCCGTACAGGAATCAGTGACCCCGGGTGCAGACTAAGTGATCATTAAGGTCTCTCGTCCCATTTGCCATAACGCACGGTCATCGGCATAGACAAAATCTGTGAGGCATCCCTACAGTTCGGCCGACTAGTTTTCATTGTCACGGGGGATCTTTGATGACCGCTAGCCGCTGGCTGCTTGGCGTCAGGAACGCGCCACCGGCAGGTCCAGCACCTCGTCGACGCTCCGGCGTGGGGTCGGCCGGCCCGGTTGGCCGTACCCGATGCGCAGCACCATCTGCGGCGCGCCGAACCGCCCCAGCGACACCCGTAGCTGCTCCCGGGCGGTGGGCACCTCGATCGGCTGGGACAGCATCGACACGCTCAACCCCGAGTCGATGGCGGTGAGCAGCACCCGTTGCAGGGCCTGCCCGGCGACGACCTGGTCGATGGCGGTGTTGCCGATCGAGCCGAGCACTCCCACCAGCGGCTCCGGTTCGAAGTCTCGTCCCGGCGCCCGTTCGCGCCCACCGAAGCCGCGCGTCGGCAGCACGTCCTGCGGCTCGTACTGGGGGCCGCCGGCCGCGGCCGGTACGCCGTCCGGCGTGGGCTCGTGACGCAGCCACTGTTCCCGCTCGGCGCGGTACGCCGGGTCGCGCTCCAGGACCCGGTGGGCACTGCGGGCGATCTCACCGAATGCCGTCACCGCGCTCACCCCGATCAGCATCTCCAGCCAGCACCCCTCGGCGCGGGCCGCCTCACCGAGGCGCCACCGCGCGTCGGACGGCACCGGGTCTGGCCAGAACGGCAACCGGTTGCTGAACCGGCGGGGGATGGCCGCGTGCAGGCTCTGCTCGGCGGGTGTGGGCCGGCGCGGGATGTCCGGCACCAGCCGAGCCAGCAGATCCGGTTCGGCCGGGTCGGGGCGCAGCCGTAACTGGGCCGGGACGCCGGCCACGGCCAGCGCGACCCGCAGGTTGAACAGCGCGGCACCGCAGGCGATCCGTACGCCCCAACCGCTCGGATCGGTTGCCGGCAGGCGCCGGGTCGGATCGGCCAGCACCTCGATACCGCCGTCGCGCAGCCGTAGCCGCCACGGCTGGGTGTTGTGCAGCGACGGCGCGCGGACCGCGTCTGCGGCGGCGGCCCGCAGTTGATCTGTGGTGTAGCCGATGTCCATGGCGGTGATCCCTTCCGGTGGTCCGGTCGTCGAGCCGCGACGGCCGGCGCACTCCTACAGTCCGCCCACCGGGAGCGCGCCGAGCAGTGCCAGACGTCCCGATCCACCGGGCCCGACCGCCCGGGCCGGGACCACGTCGAGTCCCTCTGCGGGCCGAGGTGGTGCCGTTCCGCCCGCCGCGCACCGACGCCATTCGGGACGACGTAGGGCCCGGAGCCCGGCGGGTCGGGACCTTCGGCCCGTGCACCCGCCGCCCGGCACCTGTAGAAACGAGGGATGATCCGGGTTTTCCTCCTCGACGACCATGAGGTCGTCCGCCGTGGCCTGGCCGACCTGTTGCAGAGCAGCGGCGACATCGAGGTGGTCGGCGAGTCCGGCTCGGCGCAGGAGGCGGCCCGCCGCATCCCGGCGCTGCGGCCCGACGTGGCGATCCTCGACGCGCGGCTGCCGGACGGCAACGGCATCGACGTGTGCCGCGACGTCCGCGCCGTCGACTCGTCCATCAAGGGGCTGATCCTCACCTCGTACGAGGACGACGAGGCGCTGTTCGCGGCCATCATGGCCGGTGCCGCCGGGTATGTGCTCAAGCAGATCCGTGGCACCGACCTGGTCGACGCGGTGCGTCGCGTCGCGGCTGGGCAGTCGCTGCTCGACCCGGCGATCACCACCCGGGTGCTGGAGCGCATCCGCAACGGCGTCGAGCAGCCGCGCGAGCTGAAGTCGCTCACCGAGCAGGAGCGGCGGATCCTGGAGTACGTGGCCGAGGGGCTGACCAACCGGGAGATCGCCGGTCGGATGTTCCTGGCGGAGAAGACGGTGAAGAACTACGTCTCCAGCGTGCTGGCCAAGCTGGGCCTGGAGCGCCGCACGCAGGCCGCCGTTCTGGCCACGCGTCTGCTCGGCAAGGCGCCCTGACCCGGGTCGCGGGAGTTCAGTCGCGCAGCGGCACGGCCCAGCACACCTTGGTGCCGTGCGACTCGGCCGCGGTGACCGTGAAGGTGCCGTCGAGGCGGCTGGCACGTTCGCGCAGGTTGACCAGGCCACCCCGGGCGTCGGCCGGGTCGCAGCCCACCCCGTTGTCGGTGACCGTCACGGTGACCTGGCCGGAGTCGACGCGTACGGCGACGTCGACGCGGGTGCACTGCGCGTGGCGGACCACGTTCGACAGCGCCTCGCGCAGCACAGCGGCGAGGTCCGGGCGGATGGCGTCCGGCACGGCGCTGTCCACCGGCCCGGAAAGCTCCAGGTGCGGCTTGAAGCCCAGCGCTTCCGCGGCAGCCTCGATCGCCGCCCGGATCTCGGTGCGCAGCTCCGAGGTCATCGGCGTACGCAGCTCGAAGATCGTCCGGCGGATGTCGCGGATGGTGGCGTCCAGATCGTCGACCGCCGCGTTGATCCGCTTGGCCACCTCCGGGCGGGCCATCGGGGCGGCGCTCTGGAGTTGCAGGCCGGTGGCGAAGAGTCGTTGGATCACCACGTCGTGCAGGTCGCGGGCGATCCGCTCGCGGTCCTCCAGAACCACCAGCAGTTCCCGTTCCTCCTGGGCGCGCGCCCGTTCCATGGCCAGCGCGGCCTGCCCGGCGAAGCTGCCCAGCAGCGTCAGGTCCTCCTCGCTGGCGCCACCGCCGCGCTCCGGCCGGTGCGCCACGATCAGCACGCCATGCAGGGCCTCGGCGGTGGTGAGTGGCGAGATCATCGCCGGGCCGGTGTGCAGCAGCGCCGGCCACGGCGCGGCGTGCGCCAGGTCGTCCACCTGGTCGTGCCGGCCCTCGGCGACCGCCGCGCCGAAGCTGGTGTCGGCGGCGGGCAGGACCGCGCCGACGAGTGCGTGGGCCTGCTCGTCGGCGCCGTCGACCACCTCCACGGAGAACTGCTCGGTGTCGCTGTCGTAGAGCAGCACCAGCGCCAGCTCGGCCTCGGCGACCTCGCGGGCTCGGCGGGCGACCAACGCCAACGCGTCGGTACGGCGTACCTCGCCCAGCAGCACCGTGGTGATCTCGGCGGTGGCGGCGAGCCAGCGTTCCCGCCGATGCGCCAGGGCGTACAGGCGGGCGTTCTCGATGGCCACACCGGCGGCGGCGGCGAGCGCGACGACGATCTCCTCGTCGTCCTCGGTGAACTGGGCACCGCCCTGCTTCTCCGCCAGGTAGAGGTTGCCGAAGATCTGGTCGCGGATGAGGACCGGCACGCCCAGGAAGCTGTGCATGGGCGGGTGGTTGGCCGGGAACCCGTAGGAGCGGGGGTGCTGGGTGATGTCGGGCATCCGCAGCGGCCGGGGATCGTCGATGAGCAGGCCGAGCACGCCGCGGCCGTGCGGCAGGTCGCCGATCTGCTCGTGCTGCTCGGGCGTGATGCCGTGGACGATGAAGTCGTGCAGCAGTCGGTCCGGGCCGACCACGCCGTACCGGGCGCCGACCAACTCGCAGGCCGCCTGAACGATGCGTTGCAGGGTGGTGCGCAGATCCAGGTTGGTGCCGATGCCGACCACCGCGTCGAGCAGGGCCCGCAGGCGCTCCCGGCTGGTCATCACCTCACCGACCCGGACCAGCATCTCCTGCAACAGCTCGTCGAGGCGGACCCGCGACAGCGGGCTCAGCCCGAGCGACGGGGTCGCTGGCGATTCCCGAGGGGGTTGCGGCGCGCTGCTGGTCACCGGGCGATGGTAGCGCCGGTGACTTTCCTGGCCGAGACCGTCAACCGTGCTCGCCCCGGACCACGGAGGTGTCGACCACCTGCGCGGTGGCCAGCCGCGGCGTGTGCGGCGAACCCGCCTGCGTCGGGTCCGCGATGCCCAACCGCAACGCGATGTACGGGAAGCCGATCCCGGAGAGCATCTGACGCAAGGTCTGCCGGGTGCCCGGCACCTCCACCACCGCGCTGAGCGGCACCACGGACACGCCAAGCCGGGTGGCGGTCAGCCAACCGGCGGAGAGCGCCTCGCCGGCGCGCAGCCAACTGTCCCGCTCGTCCTCGTCGCCGTGCAGCATCGCGTACACCGCCATCCGGTCGTGGCCCGGGCCCACCGGCAGGCTGCCGGGACGGCCGAAGTCGCGGCCCGGCACGGTGGTCTGCGCAGGCTGCTCGGGCAGCACCTCGGCGGGCAGGCCGGTGCCCTCGCCGGCCCGGCTGGTCCAGTACGCCAGCTCGGCGCGCAGCTCCGGATCCTCGGCCTCGACCGTGTCGGCGTGCCCGGCGGTGGCGGCCAGCTCCAACATCTCGTCGCGGTCGAGGATCTGCAACCGACAACCCTCGGCGGTGACCGCCCGGGTAATCTCCTCGATCGCGGTGGGCGGCACCGGCTCGTCGCTGACCGGCCGCCGGTCGGTGTGCCGGACCTGCATGCACTGCACCATGCGCATGGCGTCCGGGTCGGCCGTGGTGTGGCTGAGGTCGGTCAGCCGGGCCAGTAGCTCGCCGTCGGCCGGGTCGGGCAGCCGTTCCACCACGGCGCGCCACCCTTCGGCGGCCAGCGCCAGTCGAGCGTGGTGCAGGGCGGTGCCGCAACTGATCGCGAGCAGTCGACCCTCGGGATCGCTGGCGGCGAGCTGTCGGTCGGCGACCGAGCGCAGCTCCAGCGCGTCGGGCAGCACCCGCCAACGCCACGGCTGGGTGTTGTGCACCGAGGGGGCGTGGCCGGCTGTGGCGGCGGCCTCCGCCAGCGCGGTGGTCAGCTGACTTTCCTGACTCATGGTCACGACCTTTCCGTCTCTGCTCATCGTGCCTCACGACGCGGTGCTGTACCGGGTTGCCGCCTCATCCTGTGGCATCCGGTGCCGTCCGCGCAGGGGTCGCAGGTCCCGACCCCGCCGGGTCGTTACGCCCATCGCCCCGACCCGCCGCCCGTCCGGGCATCGTGCGGTCCGCCGCAGATGGTTGCCGCTCGGCTGGCGAAAAGCCCCGTGTCCGGCCCGTGGCGGCCCAGTGCTGCGACGATGCGCAGGTGAGGACGGAGGCGACCGAGTGTGTGCCGGAGCAGCCGGCCCGACGCCGTATCCGCCACTGGTGGGCGTGGGCGCCGCTGGTCGGGCTCACCGCCGCAGTGCTGGCGGGTGCGGTGCTGCGGATCGCCGGCCGGCCCGGCGCAGCCGACCTGATCTGGGCGGCCGTCACGGTGGTCGCGCTGCTGCCCGCCGTCTGGTCGATGTTGCGGGCGTTCTGGCACCGGCACTTCGGCGTGGACGTGATCGCCGTGCTTGCCCTGGCCGGCGCGCTCGGGGTCGGGGAGTACCTGGCCGGGGCGGTGATCGCGGTGATGGTGGCGACCGGACGGTCATTGGAGGCGTACGCGCAGCGCCGGGCCACCCGCGACCTGCGGGCCCTGCTGGAGCGCGCTCCGCGTACCGCACGTCGGCGTGGGCCTGGCGGCGCGATCGAGGTGGTGCCGCTGGACCAGGTGGCGGTGAAGGACCGGTTGCTGGTCGGCCCGGGGGACGTGGTGCCGGTCGACGGGACCATCGACGATGCGGCCACCCTGGACGAGTCGGTGGTGACCGGGGAGTCGCGGCTGGTCCAGCGGACGGCCGGTGACGCGGTGGCCAGCGGCGTGGTCAACGCCGGAGCCGGGTTCGGCATGCGGGCGACGAAGAGCGCGGCACAGAGCACCTACGCCGGAATCGTCCGGCTGGCCGAGGAGGCCACCGCCCACAAGGCCCCGATGGTCCGGTTGGCGGACCGGTACGCCGCCGCGTTCGTGCCGTTCACGCTGATTCTGGCCGGGTTGGCGTGGCTGCTCTCCGGCGACGTGGTCCGGGCGGTGTCGGTGCTGGTGGTCGCCACCCCCTGCCCGCTGCTGCTGGCCACCCCGATCGCGATCGTGTCCGGCCTGTCCCGGGTGGCAAGGCGCGGGGTCCTGGTCCGCGACGGTGGCGCGCTGGAACTGCTCGGCCGGGCCCGGACATTGCTGGTGGACAAGACCGGCACGCTGACGGCCGGCCGCCCGCGCGCCGCCGAGACGGTGGTCGCCCCGGGCGGAGACCGGGACGAGGTGCTGCGGCTGGCCGCCTCGGTCGAACAGCTCTCCCCACACGTGCTGGCCGCCGCGCTGGTCCGGCAGGCCCGGGAGCGCGGGCTGGCGCTGACCGAGCCGACCGGGGTCACCGAGGAGCCGGGCCGGGGGGTCAGCGGCCGGGTCGACGGGCGGCTGATCCAGGTCGGCCAGTTCACCGGCGAGCTGCCCGACTGGGCGGACCGGGCGCGGGCCCGCACCGAGCTGGCCGGTTGGTCCGCGGTGTGGGTCAGCGACGAGGGTGGCGTGCTCGGCGCGATCCTGCTGGAGGATCCGGTGCGCCCCGACGCCCGCCGAACCGTACGCCGGCTGCGCGCGGCAGGGCTGCGGCGCATCGTGATGGTCACCGGTGACCAGCCGGCCACCGCCGCTCAGGTCGCCGAGGCGGTCGGCGTGGACGACGTTCTCGCCCACTGCACGCCGCAGGAGAAGGTGAACCGGGTACGGGCCGAAGCCGACCGGGCGGTCACCGTGATGGTCGGCGACGGGGTCAACGACGCTCCTGCGCTGGCTGAGGCGCACGTCGGCATGGCGATGGGTGCGACCGGCGCGAGCGCCTCGGCGGACGTGGCCGACGCGGTGCTCACCGTGGACCGGCTGGACCGGCTCGCCGACGCGGTGGAGATCGCCCGGTACGCCCGGCGGATCGCCGTGCAGAGCGCCACCGTCGGGATGGCGTTGGCCGTGCTGGCGATGCTCGTGGCGGCGGCCGGTCGGCTGCCCCCGGTCGCTGGCGCGTTCCTTCAGGAGGGCATCGACGTGTTGGTGATCCTCAACGCGCTGCGGGCACTGGGAGGTGGGCTGCGCCGGCGCGACGTCCCGCCGCGCACCCGGGAGTTGCTCGCCCACTACGCGGCGGAACATCAGGCGGTCCGCGACGTGCTGGCCGGGTTGCGGGACACCGCCGACCTGGTCGCCACCGACCCGGCCTCGCCGAGGTGCCTGCCGGCGGTACGCGAGACGCACCGCCGGTTGACCGAACGCGTGCTGCCGCACGTGACTGCCGAGGAGCGACAGCTCTACCCCGCGCTGGCCGCCCCGCTGGGCAGCGAGGAGGCGACGTCGACGATGAGTCGGGCACACGTGGAGATCCGCCGCCAGGTGGACCTGCTCGGCGCCCAACTCGCCCAGACCGCCGACGGCCGGCCGCGCCCCGATCAGGTTCCCGACCTGCTGGCCACCCTCTACGGGTTGGACGCGGTGCTGCGCCTGCACCTGGCTCAGGAAGAGGAGGAGTTCTTCTCCCTCGACCCGTCCGACCCGACGACCGCCCGGCGGTGACCCCGGGCCAGGTCGCGCATCCCGGTGCGGCCCCGCCCGGTGGATGTCAGCGTTCGCGGACCACGGCGACCGGGCAGTGGGCGTGCTGGATGAGCTGTTGGCTGACCGAGCCGAGCAGCATTCCGGCCAGCCCGCCCCGGCCGCGGCTGCCGACCACCACCAGCTGCGCGTCCCGGCTCGCCTCGATCAGCATGGCCGCCGGGCTGGTCGGGACCAGATCGACGGCGATGGTCAGCTCGGCGAACGTCCGCCGCCACGGCTCCAGCGCCTGCTCCACGGCGGCCCGCTCGTCGGGCACCCCGGCCTCGGCGTTGGGGCCCGGTGTCCAGGCGTGCAGGACGCGCAACGGCACCTGACGCTGTGCCGCCCGTTCGGCCGCGAAGCCGAGCGCCACCAGCGACGGTTCCGAGCCGTCCACGCCGACCGCCACCGGGCCGGCCAGGGCTTTGTCGGCTCCGTCCCGGACCACCACGACCGGGCAGTGAGCGTGCGCGGCGACCGAGACCGCCGTCGACCCGGCCAGCAGGCCACCGAATCCGCCGTGCCCCCGGCTGCCGAGCACCAGCATTCCGGCCTCCGCCGAGCGTTCCTGCAACACCAGCGCGGGCGGCCCGTCGTACACCTCGCCGGTGATGGTCAGCCCGGGGTTTGCCGCTGTGGCGTCCGCCGCGGCCTTGCGCACCAGGTCGTCGACCTGTCGGCGGGCGGTGTCGTCAGGCCACACGCCGGGGGCCACGCCCGGGCCGACCCAACTGGCCACCGTCAGCCATTCGAAGACGTACGCCAGCCGCACCGGCTGGCCGCTGTGCCGCGCCTCGTCGATGGCCCAGTTCAGGGCCATCGAAGCGTCGGTGGAGCCGTCATAGCCGACCAGGATCTCCGCGTTGCGCACGTCGTCCTCCTTCAGGGGGTGGTCGGGTCGGTTTCGCGGACCCAGCGCCATTCGGCGACCTGGGGGTCGTCCTCGCCGTACTGGCGGGTGTAGTCGCGGGCCGCCTGCCGGGCGTCGACCATCCGTTGGCGCAGGTGTGCGGCGCTGGCGGCCAGCCCGGGCACCCGGTCGATCACGTCGATGACCAGGTGGAAGCGGTCCAGGTCGTTGAGCATCACCATGTCGAACGGGGTGGTGGTGGTGCCCTCCTCCTTGTAACCGCGCACGTGCAGGTTCTCGTGGTTCGTGCGGCGGTAGGTGAGTCGGTGGATCAGCCATGGATAACCGTGGTACGCGAAGATGATCGGCCGGTCCTGGGTGAAGATGGTGTCGAACTCGTTGTCGGTCAGGCCGTGTGGATGCTCGGTGTCCGGCTGGAGGCGCATCAGGTCGACCACGTTGACCAGGCGCACCTTCAATTTCGGCAGGTGCTGGCGCAGCAGTTCGGCGGCGGCCAACGTCTCCAGGGTGGGCACGTCTCCGCAGCAGGCGAGCACCACGTCCGGTTCGGTGTCGCCGTCGTTGCTGGCCCACTCCCAGATGCCCAGGCCACGCCGGGTGTGCTGGATCGCCTCGGTCATCGTCAACCAGTTCGGGGCGGCCTGCTTACCGGCCACCACCACGTTGATGTAGTGCCGGCTGCGCAGGCAGTGGTCCATCGTGGCGAGCAACGTGTTGGCGTCCGGCGGCAGATAGACCCGCACCACCTCAGCCTTCTTGTTGACGACGTGGTCGATGAAGCCCGGGTCCTGGTGGGAGAAGCCGTTGTGGTCCTGCCGCCAGACGTGGCTGGAGAGCAGGTAGTTCAGCGAGGCGATCGGCTGCCGCCAGGGGATGGCCCGGGTCACCTTCAGCCACTTGGCGTGCTGGTTGAGCATCGAGTCGACGATGTGGATGAACGCCTCGTAGCTGGTGAACACGCCGTGCCGGCCGGTCAGCAGGTAGCCCTCCAGCCAGCCCTGGCACAGGTGCTCGGAGAGCACCTCCATGACCCGCCCGTCGGGGGAGAGGTGGTCGTCGCCGGGCACGGTGGCGGCCACCCAGGCCCGGTCGGTCACCTCGAACGCCGCACCCAGCCGGTTGGACGCGACCTCGTCCGGGCCGAACAGCCGGAACGTCTCCGGGTTGGCGCTGATGACGTCGCGGATCCACGGGCCGAGCACCCCGGTCGCGCCGGCGAGCGGCGTACCCGGTTCGGGAACCTCCACGCCGTAGTCGCGGAAGTCGGGCAGGGTCAGGTCGCGCAGCACCACGCCGCCGTTGGTGACCGGGTTGGCGCTCATCCGCCGGTCACCGCGCGGCGGCAGCGTCAGCAGCTCCTCCACCGGCGCTCCGGTCGCGTCGAACAGCTCCTCCGGCCGGTAGCTGCGCAGCCAGCGCTCCAGCTCGGCCCGGTGCGCCGGGTTGTCGCGTACGCCCGACAGCGGCACCTGGTGGGCGCGGTAGGTGCCCTCCACCTGGGTGCCGTCGACCTCACTCGGGCCGGTCCAGCCCTTCGGCGTCCGCAGAATGATCATCGGCCAGCGGGGGCGTTCGACGACGCCTCCGGAGCGGGCCCTCCGCTGGATCTCGGCGATCTCGCTCAGCACGCGGTCCAACGTCGCGGCGAGGGTCCGGTGCACCCGGGCGGGTTCGTCACCGGCCACCACGTACGGCTGGTAGCCCGATCCACGCATGAGGTCCAGCAGGTCGTCCTCGGGGATCCGGGACAGCACCGTCGGGTTGGCGATCTTGTAACCGTTGAGGTGCAGGATGGGCAGCACCGCGCCGTCACGGGCCGGGTTGAGGAACACGTCGGAGAGCCAGCTGCCGGCCAGCGGCCCGGTCTCCGCCTCGCCGTCGCCGATCACGCAGGCCACCAGCAGGTCCGGGTGGTCGAACGCGGCGCCGTAGGCGTGGCTCAACGCGTACCCCAGCTCGCCGCCCTCGTGGATCGAACCCGGCACGTCCGCCGCCACATGGCTGGGGATGCCGCCCGGGAAGGAGAACTGGCGGAACAGCCGGGACATCCCGGCCTCGTCGCGCGCCACGTCGTGGTAGCGCTCCGACCAGGTGCCCTCCAGCCAGGTGTTGGCCACGATGGCCGGGCCGCCGTGGCCGGGGCCGGTGACCAGCATGGCGTTGAGGTCGCGCGCCACGATCACCCGGTTGAGGTGGGCGTAGATCAGATTGAGGCCGGGGCTGGTACCCCAGTGCCCGAGCAGTCGGGGTTTGATGTCGTCGGGGGTCAGCGGCTCGCGCAGCAGCGGATTGTCCAGCAGGTAGATCTGCCCGACGGTGAGGTAGTTCGCGGCGCGCCAGTAGGCGTCCAGCCGGCGCAGCTCGTCGTCGGTGAGGGCGTGGTGCACGTCGAGAGCGGTCTCCATCATGCTGCCTCTCGCGGGTAGGAGTGGGGCCTCCGGCGTCCAGCCTGGCCGGTGCGGACGCCCGGGGTCAGGGCCGTTGGTCCCGCGCCGGGCGGGCACCGGGCCCGGTCAGCGGCGCCTCGGCCAGGCCGCGGACGACGACCACCGGGGCCGGGGAGTGGTAGAGCAGGGACTGGGCGACCGCGCCCAGCATGGCCCGCCCCGGCTCGTCGCCGCGGGCGGCGACCAGCGCCACCTGCGCGTTACGGGAGGTGTCGATCAGCACGTCGGCGGGGTCGCCGCGTACCACGCGACACTCGGTCGGCACGGTGTTGTCGCGGCCGGCGTGCCGGGCCATTGCCTCGTTGAGCTGCTCGGCGACCGCGTCGGTGTCCTCGTCGTACTCCACCACCCGCAGGGCCAGCAGTCGGGCGTCGCGGCGGGCCGCGCACTTCAGGGCCCACTGCAGGGCGAGGTGTGAGCTGGGCGAGCCGTCGACGCCGACCAGCACCGGGCCCTGCGGTGGCGGCTCACGCCGGACCACCAACAGGGGGCAGCCGGCCCGGGCGGCCAACTGCACGGCTGTCGTCTCGGCCGGAACGCACTGACCGCTGCCCGCCATGCCGCTGTCGCCGACGGCCAGCAGGAAGGCGACCTCCGAGCGGCGGATGAGGGTGGGTAGCACGGAGCTCTCGACGATCTCGCCGCGTACGGTCAGCCCTGGCTCGGTCCGGTGGGCGAGTTGGGCGGCGCTGGTGATCAGTTTTTCGGCCCGGTCGCGGGGTGCGGCGACGGTGTCCGCGGCGAAGGCCGCGCGCCAGTCGAAGGTGTGCAGCAGGTGCAGTGGCCGGCCGTGTCCGGCGGCCTCCTGCGCGGCCTGTTCGACGACCGGGAGGTCGAGTTCCGACCCGAGGCCGACCAGCACCGCTGCGTCGGCGGGTGCGGCCATCCGATATCACCTCCCGGGCGTCGCGCCCGGCACGACCAAGCTGTCCCTGACCGAGGGTAGTCGGATGAGCACGGCAGCGTAGCGTCGTTGCGTTATCGCCCGCTCGCCCGACCGGAGAGGACCCGGTCCCAGTCGACGGTGCGGGCCCAGTCGGCGTAGCGGTGCCAGGCGACGTCGGGGTACGTGGCGTGCAGCGCGTCGACGTCGACGAAGTCGGTGTTGTCCTCGAAGCGCTGGAACATGTCGGCGATCTCGTCGCCGGCCCACTGCCGGACCTGGTCCATCGGCAGTTGCTGGTACGGGATGTGCGCGGAGGCTGCTGTCACCGCGAACGGATCATGTCAACCAGGGTTGACAGGCGGGGAGTTGTCAACGTATGTTGACGGCATGAGCCAGGCGACAGAACTAGCGGCGGCAGCCGGCAGCACCGACCCCCGGGTCGGGCTGCGCGCCGTCCGCGCGCTACGCCGGCTCCTCGAGCGGCTCGAGGTGGTCCAGGTCGACAACGCCCGACGGCAGGGCTGGTCCTGGCAGGAGATCGCCGACACGCTCGAGGTCAGCCGGCAGGCAGTGCACAAGAAGCACGCCGGGCGACCGGCGGTCAACTCATCCTGGGAGGCGTGATGTTCGAACGGTTCACCGACCGGGCACGCGACGTGGTGCAACGGGCGCTGGAGGAGGCGCGGGTCGAGGGCCAACGCCCGGTCGGCACCGAGCACCTGCTGCTCGCCCTGCTCGCCGACGACGCCGGGCTGGCCAGCCGGGTGCTCGCCGACGCCGGGGTACGCGCCGACGACCTGCGCGAACGCGTCCGCCGGCACACAGTCAGCGGCGGCGCCGGCCTCGGCGACGCGGACGCGGCGGCCCTGCGGGAGATCGGCATCGACCTGGCCGCGATCGTGGCCCGCATCGAGCAGTCCTTCGGCCCGGACGCGCTACGGGAGGCGGTGCCGGCGCCGCGCCGCCGCTGGGGGCGTAGGCGCTACCTCGGCGGCCCGTTCTCGCCCCGCTCGAAGAAGGCGCTGGAGCTGTCCCTGCGGGAGGCTCTGCGACTGCGACACAAACACATCGGCACCGAGCACATCCTGCTCGGGGTGCTCCGGGAGGGCAACGGGCTGGGGGCGTTGGTGCTCACCGAGTCCGGGGTGGACCTCGACGATCTGCGCCGGCGGGTGGAGCTCGCACTGCGGGCAGCGGCCTGACGGGTGGGGCCGGGTTGAAACCTGTCTGTGGCACTTCCGACGCGCGCTGGTCGCCGGGTCGCTGAAGCCGTCCGGGTGCTGCACACTGACGCCGTGGATGCTGGACAGGACAGGCGGCCCTCGGGCGGCGACGGCGGGCTGCGCTCCGCGGTGGTGGTCAACCCGGTCAAGGTCGACGATCTCGACGAGTTGCGTCGTACCGTCGACGACGCCCTGACCGCGGCCGGCTGGCCCGCGCCGCAGTGGTACGAGACGACGGTTGACGACCCGGGTCGCGGCCAGACCGAGCAAGCCGTCAAGGCCGGCGTCGACCTGGTCTTCGCCTGCGGGGGCGACGGCACCGTGATGTCCTGCGTCAGCGGGTTGGTCGGCACCGACGTCGCCCTCGCCGTGCTGCCGCAGGGCACCGGCAACCTGCTCGCCGCCAACCTGGGGCTCTCCACCGACCTGGCCGCCGGGTTGCAGGTCGCCGTCGAACGCGGTCGACGGCTGCTCGACGTCGGCGCAGTCGAGGACAAGTACTTCACAGTGATGGCCGGCATGGGCTTCGACGCCCAGATGCTCGAAGCCACCAACGAGACCACCAAGGCCCGCATCGGCTGGCCGGCGTACGTGATGGGTGCCGCCCGCCACCTACGGGACCGGCCGATGCGGGTGCAGATCCGCATCGACGACCGGCCCCCGGTGCGCCGCCGGGCCCGTTCGGTCCTGATCGCCAACGTCGGCCGGCTGCAGGGTGGCGTGACACTGCTGACCGAGGCCGAGCCGGACGACGGTTGGCTCGACGTCGCCGTGCTCACTCCGAACAATCTGCGGCACTGGCTGGCGCTCGGCTGGGCGATCGTCCGCCGTAGCGGCCAGGTGCCGCGACTGGAGGTGTTCCGGGGCAAGCGCGTGGTGGTCACCAGCAACCGGGCCCACCCCCGGGAGTTGGACGGCGACCTCATCGCCCCTGGCCGGCAACTCGAGGCCGAGGTCCGGCCGCAGGCGCTCTGGCTCTGCGTCCCCCAGCCCGAGGACGCCCCCGACCTGGCCGTCGACGCACAAGGTGCCGGGGAGCGGGGCGAGCAGCTGATCGAGGAAGCGCGCCGTGAGTAGCACCCGGATCGTGCCGGAGACCCGGCTGATGGCCGACGAGGAGCTGTCCGCCGACGACGCCTGGCACACACTGCGCCGGCAGGGCGGCTGGCACCTGCTGCGGGACGCGTTCATCCGGTTCCGCTACGGCGACGGGTTCAGCCACTCCCGGGCCTTCGCGCTGCAACTCTGTCTCGCCGTGGTGCCGTTCCTGATCGCCCTCACCGGGCTGATCAGCGAGCTGGGCGTCCGGGAGGGCGGCCAGGTGGTCGCCGACACCGTCCTGGCGCTCACCCCCGGCCAGAGCGAGCAGGTGGTCTCCGAGCTGCTCGGTGAGGGCGAACGCGTCGAGGACGCCGGTGAGCTGGCGCTCACCCTCGGTCTGCTCACCGGCCTGTTCGCGCTCACCACCACGATGGCCCAGATCGAGCGGGGCGCCAACCGCATCTACGGCGTCGAGCGGGACCGCCCGGCGTTGCGCAAATACCTGCGGGCCGCCGTGCTGGCCGTCACCGCCGGCCTGCCCGCCCTCGCCGGCTTCCTGATCCTGGTCGGCGGCGGCGCGATCGGCGACTCGGTGCGCGAACACTACGAGTGGGGCGCGCTCGCCAACGGCATCTGGGACGTGATCCGCTTCCCGCTGAGCCTCGGGCTGACCGTCGTCGCCGTCGCAGTGCTGTTCCGACAAGCGCCGCGCCGCAACCAGCCCGGCCTGTCCTGGCTGTTCTTCGGAGCCGGCATCGCCACCGCGCTGTGGTGGCTTGCCAGTCTGCTGCTCGCCGCGTACGTGCGGTTCAGTGACGGTTTCGGGCAGACCTACGGCGCCCTGACCGGCATGATGGCGCTGCTGCTCTGGGCCAACCTGACCGGGATGGCGCTCTTCGGCGGGCTGTCCTTCGCCGCGCAACTGGAGGCGCTGCGCATTGGCGTGCGGGAGCCCGCCCAACCGGATCTGTGGGAGCCCGACCCGGACCGCGCCGAGCTGTACGACACCGGGGACATGTCGGCGCTCTAGCGCTGTTGCGTGTACGACGGACGCAGATCGGGTAAAGCGCCTCGCCAGACAGGAAAGGGAGGTGCGGGGTGGCCGCGGTCAAAGAGGTGGCGCACCGTCCGGTCGGTCATTTCGCCGAACGGAGCATTGCCGGTCTGGTGGCCGTCACCGGTGCCGGGGTGGCCTTCGGGCTGCTGTTGTTGCTCGTCCGGGTGCAGTGGAGCCCGTTGCAGGACGTCGACCACGGGCTCGCCGAGTGGTTCAACGGGCTCGTCGCCCCGCACCACGCGCTGGTCACCGTGCTCCAGGCGGTGACGGACCTGGGCGGCCGGCCGATCCTCATCTGGCTGGTCACCATCGCCGTGGTCGGTCTGCTGATCCGGCGGCAGCCCCGACTCGCCGTTTACCTGATCATCACGGGGGTCGGTGGCCTGATCCTCGACCCGTCACTGAAGACGCTTGTCGGCCGGCTCCGCCCGGTGGTGGACGTGCCGATCGCCAGCGCGCCCGGCAACAGCTTCCCGAGCGGGCACGCGCTCGGCTCGTTCGTCGCGTACGGAGCGCTGCTGCTGGTGTTCCTGCCGGCGATGGCACCCCGCTGGCGCAAGCCGGCCATCGTGGGCGTCGGTGTGCTGGTGGCGCTGGTCGGGCTGACCCGGATCGCGCTGGGCGTGCACTACGTCTCCGACGTGCTGGCCGCCTGGCTGCTCGGGGCCGCCTGGCTGGGCGTCACCGCGTACGCCTTCCGCCTGTGGCGGCGGGAGCGGGGGAAGCCGGTGCCGCCGCTGACCGAGGGCCTGGAGCCGGAGGCGGGGCACGACATCGCCCCCGCCCCGGCCGAGGAACACGTGCTGGCCCATCCCCGCTCGGCGGTGGCCGAGCTGCTGGTCGGCTGGGTGATCGTGTTCGGCGCGCTGTACGGCTTCGGCACGTACGTCAGCTACCACGCCAAGGGCACCTTCTTCGACACCCTCGACACGGAGGTGCCGCAGTGGTTCGCCGAACGGCACACCGAGGTGCTGACCGACATCAGCTGGTGGTGGAGCAAGTTCGGTGACACCCATGCCATCCTGCTGATCTCGCTGGTGTTCTGCCCGCTGGTGCTGGCGGTGTGGAGGCGCTGGCGCCCTGTGCTCTTCGTGGCGCTGGCGATGGTGGGGGAGTTGACCCTCTTCCTCGCGTCGGCCCGCGCGGTGGACCGGCCGCGTCCGCCGGTGGAGAACCTGGACGGGCAGATGCCCACCTCGTCGTTCCCGTCCGGGCACATCGCGGCCACGATCTGCGTCTGGCTGGCGATCACCCTCATCGTGTTCCCGCGTACCGACCGGTGGTGGCGTTGGATCTTCGTGGCGCTGGCCGTGATCATGCCGGTCGGGGTGGCCACCTCCCGGATGTACCGGGGGATGCACCACCCCACCGACTTCATGGGCGCGATCCTGCTCTCCGCGCTCTGGATCGGCTTGCTCTACCTGGTGATCCGACCGAACGAGGACCTGAAGGAAGGCAACCAACCGGCCATCGAGTCGGAGGACGTGGACACCCTCGACGACGAGCTGGCGCGGGCCGGCAGAGCTGACTGAGCGCCGTCGTGCTGCGGGTGATGACCTGGAACATCCGCACCGGCGGCCGGGACCGCGGCGGCCTCGACCGGCTGGATCAGGTGGTTCAGGTCATCGACGAGCAGGCACCGGACGTGCTGGCCCTGCAGGAGTTGCGAGGCTTCGACAGGGACGGGTTGATGGCCGGCGTGGCGGGCCGGGTGGGGATGGTTCCCCACCTGGCCCGGTCCTGCTTCGGGCAGCCGGTGGCGGTGCTGGTCCGGCCGCCGTACCGGGTCGTCGACGCGAGGCCGGTGCGTCGGCCGTTCCACCATGCCGCCGCCCGCGTCGTGGTGGCCACGTCGGCCGGCCCGTTCACTGTGCTGGGCACCCACCTCTACCCGTACTCCGGGGGTCGGCGGCGGATGGAGGTGGACTGGTTGATCGCCGCGATGCGCCGCGACCAGGGGCCGTTGACGTTGATCACCGGTGACCTCAACTCGCTCGATCCGACCGTCGACCACACCGACCGGCTGGCCGGTATGCCCACCCTCTACCGGCGGCGGCACCTGCGTCGCTCCGGCGACACGGTGGACACCCGGGCGGTCGCCCGGCTGCTCGCCGCCGGTCTCGTCGACCTCTGGCCGTCGGCCAACGCCGACGCGCCGGAGGCCGCCGGCTACACGGTGCCCACCGGGCTGGGTGGGGCAGAGTTCGCCGGGATGCGGTTGGACTACCTGCTCGGCAGTCCGGCGGTGGCGCAGCGGGTGCGCGATTGTCGGGTGATCCGCGACGGGGTGGCGGCCACCGCCTCGGACCACTTTCCGCTGCTCGCCACGCTGGAGCTGTCTCCCGGCTGACGCCGCCGTCGGCTCGCGCGGCCGGTGCCACCCAGGGCGTGGCGTCGGCCGATTACCGTGCCACCGTGACCGACCGCCGCACCCTCCGCTCGCCGTTGCCAGGTCCGCCGAACGATCACCGGGCCGCGCCGACGAGGGCTCGTCCGGCCGCCGACCCGCCGGTCTCGGGCAGGGCGCAGCCGGCCGCCGTCGCGCCTCCGCTCGTCGCGGCCGTCGCGCGCGGTGTGGCGCTGGTCGTGGTGCTGCCGGTACGCCTGCTCTGGGAGCTGATCGTGGCTGCCGGCCGACTGCTGCACCGGTACCTGCTCCGCCCGGCCGGCCGGTTCCTGCGCCGCTGGCTGCTGGCCCCCCTGGCCTGGCTGCTGCACCGGCTGGTCTGGCTTCCGCTGGTCTGGTGCGCCCGGCACCTGCTGTGGCTTCCGCTGGTGTGGGTCGTCCGCACGGTGATCTGGCCCGCGCTGGTCTGGTTGACCCGTCATGGGCTGCGTCCGGCCCTCGTGGTCCTGGGGCGCGTGCTGGTCTGGCTCGCCAGGTACCTGGTCCTGTGGCCGCTGCGATGGTTGGGCACGGTGCTCACGCCCGTCGGTCGGCTGGTCGTCGCCGCAGTGGTCGGTGCGTGGCGGACGGCCGGCCGGGTGCTGCGACTGCTCCACCGACTGCTGCTGCGCCCGCTGCTGTCCGGATTCCGGTGGGTCTGGTCGGTGACGGTCGTGCCGGTGGCGCGGGGCATCAGGGCGGTGTGGCGGGCCACCGTCGCGCCCGCGGCCCGCTGGGCCCGCCGTTCGGTGCTCGACCCGACCCGGCTTGCCGTCCGGGAGGTGCTCAACGCCCTGGGCCTGCGCCGTTGAGACGTACGGGGCTCAGAGCACCAGATTCAACAGGACGGTCAGCACCACCGACGCCACGATCGAGAAGAGGATCATCAGGAGGCAGCCGAGGCCACCGCCGAGCGGGCGGATCTCCGTGTTGCCGAAGCGCATGATGGTCACCTGTCCGTGAGTGCGGGATGAGGGGCGAGCAGGTGCCGGATCGCGTCAGCGACGGCAGTTGGAGCGGTCGTGACCACGTTGTGCGCGGCACCGGGAACGACCACCAGGGACGCCTGCGGCACCAGCCGTGTCGCCTCGTCCCGCCACCGTTGCGGTACGACCGTGTCGCGATCGCCGGCCACGACGACGGTCGGCGCGGTGACGCGGACGAGGTCCGCCTCGACGGCGTTGTGCACCGAGTGCGACAGCGTGGCGAGGACCCGCCAGGGCCGGGCGTTCCAGACGTCCCGCACCAGGATCGGGGCCTGGAGTGGCGCTTCGCGGAGGCTGTCCACCAGCCACCGACCGAACTGGCCCCGTCGGGTTCGGGCCGCCGGGTCGCTCGTCGGTCCCGCCAACGCCAGCGCGCGTACCGCGTCGGGGTGGCGCGCGGCGACCGCGGCGACCACCTCCGCGCCGAACGAGTGCCCCAGCAGACAGGCCGGAGGCAATTGGTACGCGGCCAGCCAGGCGGCCAGGTGCTCCGCGTGCCGGCGAACGTCGTACGCGTCCCGGGGGTGTTCGGTCAGCCCGAAGCCGGGCAGGTCCGGCACGTACACCTGATGGGTGGTGGAGAGCGCGACGGCCAGCGGGGTGAGATACCGGTGCGAGACGGCCAGGCCGTGCACCAGCACCACGGGTGGCGTGCCGGTCCCCGGGTCGGCGCTGCGGCGGGTGTGGGTGCGCAGTCCGTCGACGAGTCGCCACTCGCTGGTGAGTCCTGCGGCTGGCCGGGGCGCGGCCATGGCGAGCCGCAGCTCGGCCGGCCCGAACCGGCCGAGGGCGCTGCGGTGGGTCGACCCGGGCGGCCGGGGTGCCGCGCCTTGGCTCACAGTTCGCGCAACCGGGGCAGCAGCTGCTCCTGGGCCCAGTCCAGGAACATCGGCTGGGTCTCCCCACCCACCTGGATGATCGCCACGTGCGTGAAGCCGGCGTCGACGAACTTGCGGAACGCCTCGACGTGCGCGTCCACGTCCGGGCCGCAGGAGATGCCCTCGGCGACGTCCTCCTCGCGGACGAACTGGGTGGCGGCGGCGAACGACTCCGGGCCGGGCAGGTCGGCGTTGACCTTCCAACCCATTCCGAACCAGCGGAACTGGTCGTGCACGATCTTGCGGCACTCCGCCTCGTCGGGGCCGTAGCAGATGGCCACCTGGCCGTAGCGGGGCTGGCCGGCGCCCCCGGCGTCGTCGTACATCTCGATGATGTGCCGGTCGGGTTCGGTGGAGATGAGGCCGTTGCCGTACTCGGCGGCCAACGTCGCGGACTGTCGACCGGACGCGGCGACGGCCATCGGCACCGGCCGTTCCGGGCGGTCCCAGACGTAGGCGTCGGGCACGTCGAAGTGGTTGCCGGAGAAGGTCAGCGTCTCGCCGTTGAGCAACGGCCGGATGATCTGCAACGCCTCCTCGAACATCTCGTGCCGCTGCTGCACGTGCGGCCAGCCGCCGACCACGTGCTCGTTCAGGTTCTCCCCGGCACCCAGGCCGAGGGTGAACCGGCCGTCGGAGAGCGCGCCGATGGTGCTGGCCTTCTGCGCCACCACGGCCGGGTGGTAGCGGCGGATCGGGCAGGTCACGAATGACATCAGCTCCGCGCGGGAGGTGGCGTGGGCGACAGCGCCGAGCACCGACCAGGCGTACGGGGAGTGGCCCTGGGAGTCCAGCCACGGGTAGTAGTGGTCGGACACCACCAGTTGGTCGAAGCCAGCCGCCTCGGCCCGTACCGCATGGTCCACCAGCTGCTTGGGCCCGGCCTGCTCGCTCATCAGGGTGTAGCCGACGCTGACCATCCTGGTATCCCCTCTCACTGACGGATCGTTCCCGGGATACCCCGGTGCACGGCGGTCAACCCTCCCGTCCGGTTCGGTTGCCGCGATGCTTGACGGGAGCCGACCGCCTGCCTACCGTCGCTCTTAACCGGTTAAGACCCGGGTGTGGCGCACATCCTGTGGTGGGGATGACCGCCCCGTGACGGCCTGCGTCCGCGTGGGCCGTTGCGGCTGTCCGGGCTGCGGGCCCGTCAACTGAACCGGTTGCGAGGACCAATCCATCGTCCTACGCTGATGCCTGCGCCGGGAGCCGGGCGCGGCTGCCGGGCTGCAGCCGCCTTCCCCGTCACGTCCCCACCCCTGTCGGGCACCGGGGGTCCTCCCTGAGGAAGGCCATGAAGACTCGACTCTCCGCCGCCGGCGCGACACTGCTCGCGTTGCTCGTCACAGTGCTGGCGTTCGGCCAGCCGGCACACGCCGCGGCTGGGTTCTCCGTCGCTGGCGGCAAGTTGTACGACGCCAACGGCGCCGAATTCATCATGCGCGGCGTCAACCACGCGCACACCTGGTACCCGCAGCAGACCAGTTCGTTCGCCGACGTCAAGGCGCTCGGCGCGAACACCGTGCGGGTGGTGCTCTCCAGCGGCGACCGGTGGACCCGCAACACCAACGCCGATGTCGCAAACGTCATCTCGCTCTGCAAGGCCAACCGGCTGATCTGCGTGCTGGAGGTGCACGACACCACCGGGTACGGCGAGCAGAGCGGCGCGATCACCCTCGACCGCGCCGTCGACTACTGGCTCAGCCTCGCCGACGTCCTCGCCGGCCAGGAGAGGTACGTCATCGTCAACATCGGCAATGAGCCGTACGGCAACCAGAACTACGGCTCGTGGGCCACCGACAACGCCAACGCGATCAAGCGCCTGCGGGCCGGCGGGTTGACCCACACGATCATGGTGGACGCGCCGAACTGGGGGCAGGACTGGTCGTTCACCATGCGCGACAACGCCGCGTCGGTCTTCGCCGCCGACCCGGCCCGCAACACCGTGTTCTCCATCCACATGTACGGGGTCTTCGACACCGCTGCGGAGATCAGCGACTACCTGGGCCGCTTCCGCACCGCGGGGCTGCCCATCGTGGTCGGTGAGTTCGGCTTCAACCACTCCGACGGCAACCCGGACGAGGACGCCATCCTCGCGTACAGCCAGGCCAACGGGGTCGGCTGGCTGGGCTGGTCGTGGAGCGGCAACGGCGGCGGCGTCGAGTATCTCGACCTGGCCACCAACTTCAATCCGGCGAGCCTGACCGACTGGGGTCAGCGCCTCTTCAACGGGGTCAACGGCATCCGGCAGACCGCCCGCGAGGCCACCGTCTTCGGCGGCACCCCACCGCCGACGACGCCCCCGCCGACCACCCCACCCCCGACGACGCCCCCGCCGACCACGCCGCCCCCCAGCGGTGGCTGCACGGCGACGTACACGGTGACGACCCAGTGGCAGGGCGGCTTCCAGGGTGAGGTACGGGTGACCGCCGGCGCGAGGGCGATCACCGGCTGGACCGCCGGGTGGACCTTCGCCAACGGCCAGCGCGTCACCCAGTCCTGGAATGTGGCGCTCACCAGCAGCGGAACCACGGTGACCGCCCGCAACACGGACTACAACGGGCGACTGGCCGCCGGGGCCAGCGCCAGCTTCGGCTTCCTCGGCAGTTGGACCGGCACCAACAGCCTGCCGGCGGTGAGCTGCACGGCGAGCTGACCGTCGGACCGGTGGCCGGGTCCGCACCGGGCCCGGCCACCGGAAACCGTCCCGGTCAGTGCTCCCCGGCGAGGTTCACGATGACCACCCCGGCGATGATCAGTGCGATGCCGGTGAGCTTGGCGAGCCCCACCGACTCACCCAGGAAAACCGCCCCGATCGCCACGATGGCCGCAGTGCCCAGACCCGACCAGAGGGCGTACGCCACCCCGACGGGGATCTCCTTGACGGCCTGGGCCAGCAGGAGGAACGCCAGCGCGTAGCCGCCGAGGCACGCCACCGTCGGCCAGAGCCGACTGAACCCGGCGGTGCTCTTGATCAGGCTGGTCGCCACCACCTCGGCGAGAATGGCGATCCCCAGCAGCACGTACGCCATGCGTCCCCTCGGTCCTTCGTGATCGATGAGCCCATCGCCACCCAGGCTAGTGCCGGCGAGGTCCCCGCCCGGTGGCCCCGGGCTGGGCGGCCAGTCGGGCTGCTCGCATGGTCAGATAGAGCTGCTCGGGGCGGCTGCTCGTGCGGGCGGCGGCGATCCGATAGTCGGCGACCGCCCGGGCCTGGTCACCGGCCATCTCGTGCAGGTGGGCGCGGGCGGCGGCCAGCCGGTGGTGTCCGGCCAACTGCGGGTCGTCTGTCAATGCGTCGAGGGCAGCCAGGCCAGCGGCTGGTCCGTGCACCATGGCAGTTGCCACGGCCCGGTTGAGGGCCACCACAGGGCTGGCGGCCAAGCGTTCCAGCACCTCGTACAGCGCCAGGATCTGCGGCCAGTCGGTCTGCTCGGTGCTCGGCGCCTCGTCATGCAGGGCGGCGATGGCGGCCTGCACCTGGTACGGACCGACCGGCCCGCGCGGTAGGGCCCGGGTGACGAGTGCGACGCCTTCGGCGATCGCCGTCGCGTCCCATCGGCTGCGGTCCTGATCGGCCAGTGAGATCAGCTCGCCGGAGGGCCCGGTCCGCGCCGGTCCGCGGGCCTCGGTGAGCAGCATCAACGCCAGCAGCCCGGCTGATTCGCTGTCGTTCGGCAGCAGCTCGTGCAGCGCGCGGGTCAGCCGGATCGCCTCCGCCGCGAGGTCGACGCGACGCAGGTCCGGGCCGGTGGTGCTGGTGTGGCCCTCGGTGAAGACCAGGTAGAGCACCTGCCGTACGGCGACCAACCGGTCCGCCCGCTCGGCCGGCTCGGGCATCCGGAACGGTAGCCCGGATACCCGGATGCGGTGCTTGGCCCGGCTGATCCGCTGCGCCATCGTCGCCTCGGGCACCAGGAACGCGCGGGCGATCTCGGCGGTGCTCAACCCACCGACGGCGCGCAGGGTCAGCGCCACCGCCGACGTCGGCGCGAGCGCCGGGTGACAGCAGAGGAAGAGCAGCACCAGCGTGTCGTCCCGCTCGGCGGTCAATTCCTCGTCCGGGGCTGGCGCGTACCGCTGGTCGTCCGGATCCCGGCGGGCGACCAGGTCCTCCCGGCGGCGTCGGGCCTGCTCACCGCGGACCAGCTCGATCATCCGCCGGTAGCCGACCTGGATCAGCCAGCCGCGGGGGTTCGCCGGCAGTCCCTCGGTCGGCCACTGGGTCGCGGCGGCCAGCAGCGCCTCCTGCACCGCGTCCTCAGCGGTGGCGAAGTCACCGAAGCGGCGGCTGAGCACGCCGAGGACCTGCGGCGCCAACTCGCGCAGCAGGTCCTCGATGCGGGGATCGGTGTTCAGCCCTCACAGCTCCTGTGCCGGGGCGGACATCACCGGGTGCACCTCGATCGGCATGTTCAGCGGACGACCACCGGGGCCGGGCGCCGTGGAGATGTGCGCGGCCAACTCCACGGCCCGCTGCGGGCTCTCGCAGTCGACGATCCAGAAGCCGGCCAGGAACTCCTTGGTCTCGGCGAACGGCCCCTCGGTGACCACCGGTGCCCCGCCCTCACCGGCGCGGACGATCCGGGCCTGCTGCGGGCCGCCGAGACCCTGCCCGTCGACCCACTCACCGGCGGCGGTGAGCTTGGCGTTGACCTCGCCCATGAACGCGATGTGCGCCCGGACCTCGTCCTGCGTCCAGGTGTCGATGCTCGGGAAGTCGGTCCCGGCGGCGCTGAACTGCATCAGCAGCATGTACTTCATTGTTGGCTCCTCACGCCTGGGCACCGTCGTCGGTGCTCTCACCCTGAGGTAGAAGCCGGCCCCGCCGTTCTCGACACCCCGAGCAAAGAAATTTCTAGCCGACGGCGTCGACCTCCAGCACCAGGCTCTGCTCCGGGTGCAGGGCGGGCAGTTGCACACCCACCCGGGCCAGCGCCGCCCCGCTGAGAGTGAGGCCACCCGCCAGCCAGGTGGGCGGGGACAGGTGGATGCTCGCCGGGCCCGGTACGCCCGACACCTGTCGCACCCGGTACCGCCGGCCGGGGTCGAGGCCGGGCAGCCGCACGGCGCCGGGCACCTGCGTCACCGATGTGGTCAGCCGGGCCACCGCGTACACCGCTCGGGTGTTGTCGTGGGCGACCACGCCGTGCGCCCAGACGGCCGGATCCGGGTGGTCGACCCGGACCACCCGACCAGCGTGCAGCAGCGGGCGCAGCCGTTTGTGCAGCGCCACCCAGGCGGCCAGCTCGGTCTGCTCGGCAGCGCTGATCGAGGCGATGTCCCACTCGATGCCCTGGTGGCCGAAGAGCGCGGTCGCCGCCCGGAAACCCAGGTCGTGTACGCGGTTGGTGGTGTGTGAGCGTTCCGGGCCGATGTGGGTGCCGATCAGCTCCGGTGGCAGCAGCAGCCCCGTCCAGCGTTGGATGCTGAGCCGTTCCAGGGCGTCGTTGCAGTCGCTGGCCCAGACCCGGTCGGTACGCGCCAGGATGGCGAGGTCCACCCGGGCTCCGCCGGACGAGCAGCTCTCGATCTCGACGCCCGGGTGCCGATCGCGCAACTCGTCGAAGAGCCGGTAGACCGCCAGGGTCTGCCCGTGCACCCCGGGGAGGCCGTGGTGCCCGGCCTCGGTGAAGTCCCGGTTCTGGTCCCACTTGAGGTACCGGATGCCGGGGTGGTCGGTGAGCAGCGTGTCGAGACGTTCCAGCACGTAGTCGTACGCCTCGGGGCGACCCAGGTCGAGCACCTGCTGGTGACGCCAGGCCAGCGGCAGGCGCCCCGGCGCGGCGAGCACCCAGTCGGGGTGCGCGCGGAACAGGTCCGAGTCGGGGTTGACCATCTCCGGCTCGACCCAGAGGCCGAACTGGAGGCCCTGGCCGGTGACGTGCTCGATCAGCGGTTGCAGGCCGTCCGGCCAGACCCCCTCGTCGACGTACCAGTCGCCGAGCCCGGCGGTGTCGTCGCGCCGGCCGCGGAACCAACCGTCGTCGAGTACGAACCGCTCCACGCCGATCTGCGCGGCCCGGTCGGCGAGCGCCCGCAGCCGGTCCAGGTCGTGGTCGAAGTAGACCGCCTCCCAGACGTTGAGGGTCACCGGGCGGGGGGAGCGCGGGTGCCCGGGGCGGGCCCGGAGGTGGGTGTGCAGCACGTCGCTGAGCCCGTCCAGCCCGGCGTCGGACCAGACCGCGTAGAGCAGGGGAGTCTCGTACGACTCGCCAGGGCCGAGCCGGACCTCGCCGGGGGCCAGCAGCTCGCCGCCACCCACTGTGGACTCGCCGGTGGGCCGACGTTCGGCGAACGTGACGTGGTCGCCGCTCCAGGCGGTGTGCACCGCCCAGACCTCCCCATGGCCGAAGCCGAACCCGGCGGTCCCGGCCACCAGCAGCAGAGTGGCGTCGTGCCCGGTACGGCCGCGCCGGCCCTCGCGGACCCAGGTGCCGTGCTGCCACGGGTGCCGCTGCGGGGACCGTTCCCGACACCATCGGCCGGTCAGGTCGAGCAGCTCGGTGGCGACCGCCGGCACCGGCAGCACCGGCGTCAGCTCCCGCAGCTCGTACGCGCTGTCGCCGTCGTTGCGCAGCCGGTGCCGAACGGTCAGCAGGCCGTACGGGTCGAGCGTGATCTCGATGGTCAGGCTCAGCCCGGCGGCCGGGTCCGACGCCCGCACGGTCAGCAGCGCCCCGCCCGGCCCGGTGTCGTGCACGTCCAACTCGTCCAGTCGGAACGCGGTGGACCAGTCTCGTCCGTCGCGGTGCCCGGCCAGACCCGGTCGGCCGCTCCAGCCGGCGCTCGCCTCCGGCAGCAGGGACAGCACTGTCGGCTCGTCGAAGCTGCTCGGCACCACCGGCGGTACGGTCGCGTCGGTGAGCTGGCGCAGGCCGTCGTCGTCGAGGTCGCCAACGTCGCCGCCCCAGTGCACGACCCGGGGCAGCCCCGGGCCGCGCGCGTCGAGCACCAGGCTGGTCCGCGCGCGGCGCAGGTGCAGGATCGTCATCCTTTGGAGGCTCCCAAGGTCAGGCCCCGAACGAAGTGCCGCTGGAGCATAAAGAAGATCACCAGGGTGGGGATCGCGACGAGCACGCTGCCGGCCGAGACCAGGTTGTTGTCGGTGAAGAACTCACCGCGCAGGTTGTTGAGCGAGCTGGTCACCGGGAACTTGTCGCCGGTGCGCATGAGGACGGTGGCCCAGAAGAACTCGTTGTAGATCCAGGTCACCTCCAGCGTCGCCAGCGCGGCCAGGGCCGGCCGACACAGCGGCATGGTGACCTGCCAGTACTGTCGCCAGATGCTCGCCCCGTCGACCATCGCCGCCTCGTACAGGTCACGGGGCAGCGCCTTCATGTAGTTGCTGAGCACGAAGACACAGAAACCGCACTGGAAGGCCACGTTGATCAGGATCAGGCCCCAGTAGCTGTCGTAGAGCAGCTCCGAGTCGCTCATGAACTCCGGCAGCGGCACCTCGGTGAACAGCCGGAACAGCGGGATGAGCAGCGCCTGCTGGGGCAGCAGGTTGGCCGCGGTGAAGACCCCGAGCAGGACGAGGTTGAGCTTCCAACTGAACCGGGCGATGACGAACGCCACGCAGGACGCGAGGAAGAGAGTCAGCAGTACCGCCGGCACGGTGATGTAGACCGAGTTGAGGAAGTGCTGTCCGAACTCCGCCGTCCGCCAGGCGGTGACGTAGTTGTCGAAGGTCCAGCCGCCGAACGAGACGTAGCCGTTCGCGGCGGTGTAGTCGTACGAGCGCAGCGAGGTCAGCACCGCCCAGGCGATCGGGAAGAGCCAGGCCAGCGAGACGACGATGAGGAAACCGTGCAGCAGGATCCGTAACGGGGTCAGCTTGCGGCGGGGCGGCGGCGCGTCGGCCCCGCCCTCGGTACGCCGGGTGACGGTCGCGGTGCTCATTGCCGGTTCTCCCTCATCACGGTCGCCAGGTAGATGGTGATGAAGACCAGCGAGACGACCAGCATGATCGTTGCCAGTGCCGAGCCGAAGCCGATCCGGCTCGCCTCACCCACCACGTTCTGGGTGACCAGCGCGGAGATCAGCTCCAACCCGTTGCGGCCCTTGTTGACCACCCAGACCAGGTCGAACGCGCGCAGCGACTCGATCACGGTCACCACCAGCACGATGATGTTGATGGGCCGCATGACCGGGAACACGACGCGGAAGAACGTTCTGCGCTCCGAGGCGCCGTCGACCGCCGCGGCCTCGCGCAACGACGGATCGACGCCCTTCAGGCCGGCCAGGTAGAGCAGCATGATGTACCCGACGTGCCGCCACCCGGAGGCGACCATCACCGCCCAGATGTTGACGTTCGAGTCGCCGTACCAGTCGATGCTGCTGCCGAAGACGGCGTTGATCAGCCCCTGATCGCGGGAGTAGAGCAGCTGCCAGACGAAGCCGATCAGCGCCAGCGAGAGCACCACCGGCAGGTAGAGCGCTGTCTGGTAGAAGCGGCTGCCGCGCAGTTCCTTGTCCAGCAGCACGGCCAGGAACATGCCGAACGGGGTGGCGACCACGAACAGCGCCGCCAGCCAGAGCAGGTTGTGCTGGATCGCCGGCACGAACGGCGGGTAGATGTTCACCACGTCGCTGTAGTTGCGGGCGCCGACGAACTCGATCTCGTTGAGTGGGCCGATGCCGTCCCAGTTGGTGCCGGAGAGCAGCACTGTGGCTGCCGCCGGCAACCAGACGAACCCGGTGACGATCAGCAGCGGGACGAGCACCATCAGCGTGATGACCACGCGGTCGGTGCGGGACAGGAGCCGTAGCCGCCGGCGACGACCACCCGTGGAGGTGGTCGCGGCCGGCGGCGGCACGGCGTGATCCGCTTGGATCAGGGGCAGGTCGGACACGATGTCCTCCCCCTTCCGCCGTCAGTCAGTGAAGATCGACTTCTTCTGGTTCTCGATGGACGAGGTGAGCCCGCCGATGTCCTTGGGGTTCTTGATGAACTGCTGGAGCGCCGGGATGATCACCGTCGAGGCGAAGTCCGGCCGGGTGTCCCGGTCGAGGAACTGGGCGATCTCGGTGGCCGAGCCGACCAGCTCGGCGGCCTTCTTCTGCAGCGCGGTGTAGCCGCCGACCTCCGCGCCGCTGTTGGCGACGAGGACGGCCGGGTCGTTCTTGAGGTTGATGTCCGCGGCGGCCTTGCCACCCAGGTACTCCAGCAGCTTGCGCGCGTTGTCCTCGTTCTTGGGCTTGCGGGCCATCATGTAGCCGTCGATCGGGGCGTCCAGCGCCTTTGCGCCGATGGCCGGGTCGATCTCGGGGAAGGTGAAGAAGTCGAGGTCATCCTGCTCGTCGTTGCTGAACTGCTGACCGACGAAGAGACCGAGCAGGTACATGCCGCTCTTCTTCTGCTGCAGGGACTGCGCCGCCTCCTGCCAGGTGCGGCCGAGGCTGTCCGGCTGGTGCAGGGGAAGCAGGCCGGCCCAGGTGTCGAAGACCTTCTTGACCTTGTCGGACGTCCAGGCCTCCTTGCCGGCCATCAGGTCGATGTGGAACTGGTAGCCGTTGATGCGCAGGTTGAGGATGTCGAAGGTGCCCATCGCCGGCCAACCGTCCTTGTCGGCGAAGGCGATGGGGGTGAGGCCGTCCTTCTTCATCTGCGCGCCGAGCGCGGTGAACTGGTCCAGGGTGGTGGGCACCTGGTAGCCGCGCTGCTGCCACACCGACTTGCGGTAGAAGACCGCCCACGGGTAGTACGTCCCGGGTACGAAGTACTGTTTGCCGTCGTCGCCGGTGGATGCCTTCTTGAAGGCGTCGGAGTAGCCGGAGAGCTTGCTCCACACGTCACTGATGTCGCTGGCCAGGCCCTTCTGGGCGAAGAAGCGCATCCGGTAGCCGGCGAACCAGGTGAACACGTCGTCCGGCTTGCCCTGTAGGTAATTGTTGATGTTCTCCTGGAACGTGTTGTGGTCGACCGTATTGATCGCCACCTGCACCCCGGACGAGGTTTTGAACCCGTCGGTGACCTTGACGATCACGTCCTTCGGTTTCGGGTCGGACTGGTTCGAGCCGAGCGACACGTCCTTGCTGGACCCCCCGGAGCCGGAGTCGTCGCCGCAGCCGGCGAGCAGGCCGGTGCCGAGGAGCGCGCCCGTACCGGCAGCGCCGGCCAGCAACGATCGTCGGTTGATGCCGGCGACTGAGGGCGGTACGAGCCGAGCCAGGTACTCGGCTTGGGATTGGGGACGGGACATCTGTGCCTCCTGCGGATGAGAAGGAGCTACGCCCAAGGGCCTCAGGGGTGGTGAAGGCAGGTCGAGCATCGTGATCACAGACTGAGATCCACCGAGAATCCACATTGGCGAACACGATCGGCCATTGGGGCCTCAAGTTACCCTGCGGTCGGGCGCTGTCAAGAGGGCTGTTCGCCTCTGATAACCCAGTCGTGACACGGCCGTTACCTGGTAAACGTTGGAAAGAAGCTCGATGTTGGAATCTGTTGACTTCGGTGGTCTGGCGGGTGCACCCTCAGCTGTCATGCGGCGATGGCAGGGTGACAGCATCTATTTCGGCGGCGACTACAACCCCGAGCAGTGGCCCGAGGAAACCTGGTCCGAGGACGTCGACCTGATGCGCCGGGCCGGGGTCAACCTGGTCTCCGTCGGCATCTTCTCCTGGGCGTTGCTGGAGCCCACCCCGGGGCGGTTCGAGTTCGGCTGGCTGGACCGGGTGCTGGATCTGCTGCACGACGGTGGCATCCAGGTCGACCTGGCCACCGCCACGGCCAGCCCGCCGCCGTGGTTGGCCCACGCGCACCCGGAGACGCTGCCCCGCCGGGCCGACGGCGCGATCCTCTGGCCGGGGGGACGGCAGGCGTACTGCCCCAGTTCACCGGTGTTCCGCGAGCGGTCGCTGGAGCTGGTACGCGCGGTCGCCGGCCGGTACGCCGAGCACCCCGCCGTGGTCATGTGGCACGTCTCCAACGAGCTGGGCTGCCACAACGTGCACTGCTACTGCGATGTGAGCGCCGAGGCGTTCCGTGTCTGGCTGCGCGAGCGCTACGGCGACCTGGACCGGCTCAACGATGCCTGGGGCACGGCGTTCTGGAGTCAGCGCTACGGCGACTGGGCAGAGATCAACCCGCCGCGTGCCGCGCTGACCTTCGCGAACCCGACGCAGCAGCTGGACTTCCTGCGGTTCTCCTCCGACGAGCAGCGCGCCCAGCTGCGCGCCGAGCGGGAGGTGTTGCAGACGCTGGTCCGACAGCCGATCACCACCAACTTCATGATCGGCCTCGGCGTCAAACACATGGACTACCACTCCTGGGCGTCCGACGTGGACCTCGTCTCCAACGACCACTACCTGACCGCCGCCGACCCGCAGGCGCACCTCGGGCTGGCGCTCGCCGCCGACCACACCCGGGGCGTCGCCGGCGGCGACCCGTGGCTGCTGATGGAGCACTCCACCAGCGCTGTCAACTGGCAGCCCCGCAACGTTGCCAAGCTGCCCGGGCAGATGCGCCGCAACAGCCTCGCGCACGTCGCCCGCGGTGCCGACGGGGTGCTCTTCTTCCAGTGGCGCGCTTCCCGGGCCGGGGCGGAGAAGTTCCACTCCGCGCTGGTCCCGCACGCCGGGCCGGACACCAAGGTGTTCCGCGAGGTCTGCCAGCTCGGCGCGGACCTCAAGGCCCTCGCCGAGGTGCGCGGCAGCCGGGTGGACGCCGACGTGGCGATCCTGTTCGACTGGGAGGCGTGGTGGGGTGTCGAGCTGGATTCGCACCCCAGCGCCGACGTCACCTACGCCGACCGGCTGAACGCCCTCTACGGCTCGCTCTGGCGTGCCGGTGTGACGGCCGACATCGTCCACCCGTCGACCGACCTCAACGGCTACCGGCTGGTCCTGGTACCGACCCTCTACCTCGTCCGGGACGCCGACGTCGCCGCGCTGCACCGCTTTGTCGATGCCGGTGGCACGGCGGCCGTCACCTACTTCAGTGGCATCGTCGACGTCGACGACCACATCCGGCTGGGCGGCTACCCGGGCGCGTTCCGGGAGTTGCTCGGCGTCCGGACCGAGGAGTTCTTCCCGCTGCGTGAGGGTGAGCAGGTCCACCTCGACGACGGCAGCACCGCCGACGTGTGGACCGAGTGGGTGCACCCGGACGGCGCCGACGTGCTCGCCTCGTACACCGATGGGCCCTTGCCGGGCGTGCCGGCGCTGACCCGGCACCGGGTGGGCGACGGCGCCGCCTGGTACGTCGGCACCCGGCTGGACGAGCCGGCCACCGACCGGTTGGTGGCGCGGCTGCTCGCGGAGGCCGACGTCCGCCCGGCGGCGTCGGCGCCCTCGGGCGTCGAGGTGGTCCGCCGCCGCGACGCCGACCGGACCTGGCTGTTCGCGATCAACCACACCGACACCGAGGTACGCCTACCGGCGCGCGGCGTCGAGCTGTTGACCGGGGGATACTGCGCCGGTGAGCTGGCACTGCCGGCCGGTGAGGTGGCGGTCGTCCGTGAGGATCGGGCGGATGCCCTCGCTGTGAAGGAGGTTCCCTGAGTTGCTCGCCCAACAACGGCAGACCGCCATCCTCGATCTGATCCGCCAACGTGGCGGGGTACGGGTGAGTCACCTGGTCAGTCGGTTCGGCGTCTCCGACATGACGATCCGACGCGACCTGGAGGTGTTGGCCGACCGGGGCCTGGTGGACAAGGTTCACGGCGGCGCGACCCTCGCCGGACCCGGCTCGGCCGAGGAACCCGGCTTCGCCGCGAAGTCGATCCGCCAGCAGGCGGAGAAGCGGGCCATCGCCGAGCGGGCGGCGACAATGGTGGAGCCGGGAATGGCCATCGCGCTCTCCGCGGGCACCACCACCGCCGCGCTGGCCACGCTCCTCTCCGACGTACGCGGGTTGACAGTGGTGACGAACTCGATCCCGGTGGCCGACGCGCTCTACCAGAACCCGCGCGCCGACCAGACCGTCGTGCTGACAGGTGGCATCCGCACCCCGTCGGACGCGCTGACCGGGCCGGTGGCCGAGGCGGCGATCAGCGCGCTCAACGTCGACCTGCTCTTCCTCGGTGTGCACGGCCTCAGCCCACGGACCGGCTTCACCACACCCAACCTGCTGGAGGCCGGGGTCAACCGCTGCCTCATCGGCGCGGCCCGCCGGCTCGTGGTGCTCGCCGACCACACCAAGTGGGAGACGATCGGCATCGCCACCATCGCCCCACTGGAGGCCGCCGACGTGCTGATCACCGACCGTGGGCTGCCCACAGAGGCCCGCACCACGATCGGCGAACAGGTCGGCGAGTTGGTGATCGTGGAACCTGACTAGCGCGGACCATGCGCCTCGGCGGAGAAGAGCAACTACATGGCGCCCACCCCAGCCCAGGACCCGAACAAGGGAGCACAGCCTCGATCGCGGTGAAGGTGCCGCGACGGTCAGGGTGCCGCAGCGAGCACGGCTGGACGTGCCCGTCTCCCCGTCTTCACCGCCCAGACTGTAGATCGACCTGTGAACCGCCGTCAGGCAGGCAGACGCCGACGTGGTCGGCCTGCCGAGCACAGCGGCGGCGACCGGGCATGAGCCGGTCGCAGAAGACCCAATGTCGTACGTGCTGCGCGTCCTCGGCCGAGACGGTGGTGCCGCCGAGGTCGACCTGCGGCGTGGAGGCCAGCGAACGGGCCAGCGTCCGCGCCAGGTCCAATGCCTCGGCCAGGTCGGTGACCGCCACCGGCAGGTGGATCACATGCCGAGGCCTCTGCGGGTACGTCTCGACGGCGAACCGCGGCAACGGCGTGAAGAGCCCGCTGTACTGATGCTCCCAGCCCGGGCTCACGGCTGACCCCGCTCGGACCAGGCGCTCTGCCAGTCGCGCAGCGCCCGCTTCACCCGGGCGTTCTCCTCGCTGAGCCGAGCGACATCGTGGTGCAACGTCGCAAGGTCGAGCGCGACGCGGTGCAGGAACCGTCGTACCTCCCCGGGGTCCAGGCCTCGCCGGCCGAAACCGACGACGGTGAAGTGCCGGTCGCGGACCTGGCTCGGGTGCAGCCGAGCCAGCCGGACGCTGCCGTGGAGCGTGCCGTCGTAGATCGTCCCTCGGGTCATTCATCACCTCGCGCGTCGTCGACCAATGGGCGGGTCAGGGTCGCGAAGGGCCCTTTGCCGTGGTAGTTATTCGTTCAAGTCGGTTCGGAGCCGGGATTCGCACATCCCGACGCTCTAGTTGAGACCCGACGAGAGCCGGTATGCGGATGCCACTCGCGAGGCCGTCTCTCGTTACCTTCTCGGCTGTTGGCACAGCCGCGGTTGCCGTGTTTGCACCGGGCGTCCCCGGGGGCCGGTGATCACCCTCACCCGAAGGCCACATTTCCAGTGGCTCGGAACTGGAGCAATGGTTCCTGCGTGGGCGTCGCCAACATATTTGAGAGGTGGATCATGCCGCACAAGCCGTTCATCCGAACCTTGCGTGCGCAGTGGCTGGGTCAGCAATTGCGGACCCTGCGGGAGGAGCGGGGGATGACGCTCAAGTTGGTCGCCGAGCATCTGCAACGAGACATGTCCGCGCTCGGTCGGTACGAGCGCGCGGACTGGCCGATTCGCAAGGGTGATGTGATCGCGTTGCTGGATCTCTACGGATTCCACCACGCAACCGAGCGGGCCCGCCTCCTGGCACTTGCCGAGGAGGTATGGCGCACCGACCGGTGGGACGAGGACTACGGCGACGTCGTGGACGCCTCCTTCATCGAATATCCCTGGTTGGAGGGTCGCGCGGAGCAGGTTTGCTGCTTCCACCTCACACTGGTTCCAGGGCTACTTCAAACCCGCGAGTACGCCGAGGCCTTGATTCGTAACGCAGCAGAGCCGGGAGTTACCGAAGGCACGATCAACCGTTGGGTGGAACTTCGGATGAGCCGTCAAGAGGTCCTGAGGCGGCGGCGCCCACTCAGGATCTCGGCGGTGATCGACGAGGGTGCGCTGCGTCGGATGGTCGGTGGGCCGGAGGTGCGGGGGCGACAGCTACACCACCTGGCGCAGGCGCAGCGAATGAACAACGTGGCAATCAGAGTCATGCCGTTCGACGTGGGCCTGCATCAGGGGCTCGACGGTACGTTCTGGATATTCCGTCTGCCGGAGCCGTATCCTGCGGTGGCCTACGTGGAGTCTCTGGGAGGGCGGCTCTACCTGGAGTGGCCGAAGGCTGAGCGCTTTGTTCGTGCCTATGGTCGTCTGCTGGACTCATCGCTCACCGAGAGCGAATCAACGAAGTTGATCACGAGCATCGCGGAGGAATTGTCATGAACGAGAGTATTCCCGATGTCGCCTGGCACATCAGCAGCAAGAGTGACAGCAACGGTGGGAGCTGTGTCGAGGCGGGGCCGGTGCTGGACGGGTCTGGTCGGGTGGCGGTGCGCGACAGCAAGGATCGCGCGGCGGCAACCCTCGTCTACAGCGCCGACCGATGGACCGCGTTCGTCGCCGAGGTGAAGGACGGCGCGTTCGCCCGCACCCAGCCCTGATCGACTCGGCTTCCTGCAAACCGGGGTAACCCGGTCGCCAGGCCACCCCGCTTCCCAGGAAGCCGAGTCGATCTATTTGGTGATCAAGAGGTTTGCGTCATTCTGCGCGTGATTGTTGACGGAAACCTCTTGATCGACAGGGGTCGGCGGGTGGCTGGCGGGGCAAGGCGGGTGGCCGAGCGCCTGATTCGTCTGCGACATCAGCTCCAAAGGCTCACCAACTGACGTCCGCTCCCCGCCGACGCCGAACAAAAGGCGGACATCGAGTAAGCGCCGCCAGCGGGGCGACCCATCGCGTGGCGCTTCACAGCCACCTCACAGGGGTGCCGGATAGGGTGCCGTTCGAGTCAACGTCCGACTCCAACCTGGAGCGGTCGGCGTCGCACAGGAGTTCCGATGGTCTTCAAGAAGATGTTGAGTGCGTTCGGTGTGGGCGGTCCCAGCGTGGACACCGTGCTGACCAACCCCAACACCCGGCCCGGCCTGACCCTCGACGGGCAGGTCAACCTCGTCGGCGGCGACGCTGAGGCAGCCATCGAGCAGGTGGTGATCGGCCTGGTCACCCGCGTCGAGGTCGAGGGACACGACACCGAGTACGCGGGCACCATGGAGTTCCACCGCATGGCGGTCAGCGGTGCGCTCCAGCTCGCCCCGAAGCAGCAGCTCTCGATCCCGTTCCAGCTGCCGGTGCCGTGGGAGACCCCGATCACCGACGTGTACGGCCAGCGCCTGCACGGCATGACGATGGGTCTGCGCACCGAGTTGGCGATCGCCCGCGCCGTGGACAAGAGCGACCTGGACCAGGTGGCGGTGCATCCGCTGCCGGTGCACGAGCGGATCCTGGAGGCGTTCCAGCGGCTCGGCTTCCGGTTCAAGCACGCCGACCTGGAGCGTGGGCACATCCGGGGCGTGCAGCAGACGCTGCCGTTCTACCAGGAGATCGAGTTCTTCGCCTCCCCGCAGTACGCGAGCACCATCAACGAGGTCGAGCTGACCTTCGTGACCAGCCAGCGCGGTGTGGAGGTCATCCTGGAGTGCGACAAGCGCGGTGGGTTCCTCAGCGCCGGGCACGACGCGTTCGGCCGCTACCAGGTGGCGCACACCGACGCTGACCGGGTGGACTGGGCGCAGGTCGTCGACGGTTGGCTGCGCGAGACCACGTCCCGCTACGGCAGCCTGCGCTCCCAGTACGGCCCGAGCCACGGATACGGCCACGGCCACGGGCGCGGTCACGGCCGCGGCGGGATGGGCGTGGGTGGCGTGGTGGCCGGCGCGGCGCTCGGTGTCGCCGGCGGCATGATCGCCGGCGAGATGATGGAGGACGCGTTCGAGGGCGACTTCGGCGACTTCGGCGGCGACGAGTAACGGGTCCACACACGACGACAGTGGCCTCCGGGAGAGTCTCCCGGAGGCCACTGTGAGCTAAGGCCGGTCAGTGCCGGGCCTTGCGCTCCTCGCTACTGCGGTGGTTGCTGCCGGCCTTGGCCAGGCCCCGGCTACCGAGGTAGCCAAGCGTCAGCAGGGTGATCAGGAACCAGGCGTTGTCGGCCCGGAAGATGTCCACCCCAGCGGAGTTCTGCCCGACGACCTGCGACGCGCCCAGTACGGCGGCCACCGCGATCAGGTAGATCCAGAACTCGGTGGTCTTGAACGCCTGCTTGGTCTCCGTACCGGGTGCCTGCATGTCGTTGCGGCGCCCGTCATGCATGACCGGCATCTGCTGGGTCTGCATGTCCCGCATCTGAGCGGGGTTCTGCGGGTCGTTCATGGGCCGGTTCATCGGCCGGGTGGAAGCAGCCTGCGTGCTCATCTGGTCCTCCTCAGGATGCGATGAGTCGTACCTGCATTCCCTCGCCCCGCTACCGCGTTTCGGCCACGGCACGGTTCGCTTTCGTGGCGGGGACAACCCCCGACTACCCGAGGCCCCGGAGCAGGTAACACCGATCGCCGGCCGGAAAAATCCGGCCGGCGATCGGATGGTCGGCAGGTCAGCGCAGGCCGTTGCGCATCGCCACGCTCACCAGAAGGCCCGGGTCGTCGGTGATGATGCCGTCCACGCCCAGGTCGATGACCCGCTGCATCACGGTGGCGTCATCGACGGTGTACGGGATCACCTTCAGTTTGTCGCGCGTCTGAAGGGTCCGGACGTCCGGTCCGTGGAAGTATGCCGGGTTCTCCCGCAGGTACCAGTCGGCCGAGGCGACAGTGCCCTGCTTCGGGTCGTGCACCTGCCAGTTGGCGGAGACCGTGCCAGCGCCCGCGGCCCGGGTCAGCTTGCCGAGGTCCTGGTACTTCCACCAGTCCAGCCCACCGGTCCAGGGGCTCTTCACCGACGAGTTGCCGTAGACCGCCTCCAGCGAGCACTCGTCGGCGAGGGTCGCGCACTCGGCCGGGCCGTACTGCCAGACCAGGCCGACGGTGCCGATCCGCCGGTCGAGCTGCCGGGCATACGTGATGGTGCGCCAGTCGAACGACTGGATGGTGGCCCGGCTGGTGAAGCCGGCCCGCTGGATCGCGTCGACGAGCTTGCGGGTGAAGCTGCGGTACGGCTCGGTGTCGTTCACCACCGGGCTGATCTTCGTCTCGATGTTCATGCCGATGTCGGTACGGCCACTCGCCTTCACCAGGGCGAAAACCTCGTCGAGGGTGGGGATCCGGGCACCGGGAGCCGGCACCTGGGCGGGCAGCTCGGGCAGCGTCTTCGTGCCACAGTCCACTGTCTTGAGCTGCGCCAGGGTCAACTCGTGCACCGGCTTGCCCACGTACGGGAACGTCGGGTCACCGCGGCGCACCGGCTTGGTGTCGACGCAGTGCGACCCGTTGACGGTGCGGTCGTGCAGCACCACGAGCTTGCCGTCGGCCGTCACGTTGGTGTCCAGCTCCAGCGTGGAGATCGCCCGGTTGGACAGCGCGTTCGCGAACGCCGGCAGGGTGTTCTCCGGCCGGGTGGCCCGACCGCCCCGGTGCGCCTGGATGTCGAACGGCGCGGCGTACGCCTTCGGCAGCCGGTAGCCGCGCTGGGCCAGCACGCCCCGCAACCGGTCCGGGTAGTCGGTGATGAGGCCGTCCACACCGTCGTCGATCAGCTTGGTCATGGTCGGCACGTCGTCGACCGTCCACGGGATCACCTTGATCCCGTAGCGGTGCGCCTGGGCGACCATCTCCTTCGTGACGTACGGCTTGTAGCCCGGGTCGGTGACAGTGCCGTTCTGCGGCATGCCGTGCACGGGCGAGAAGGCGCTGGCGCCGAAGCTGCGGATCGCCGTGATCGGGTCGCCGCCGAAGTGGTCGATGTCCAGCCCGCCCAGCCACGGCGACGCGCCCGGCTGACCGGTCTGGAGGAAGTCGTAGTTGGTCAGCGCGACCAGCGGCAGCTTCGGCTCGACCTGACGCATGCGCATCAGGGCACCCCAGTCGAAGCTCTGGATGGTGACCTGCTTGAGCAGCCCGGCGGCGCGGATCTCGCCCGCGGTGACCCGGACGAACTGTTCGCGGGGGGCGGTCTCGGTCGGCGCGCCGGCCTCGACCTTGGTCTCGACGTTGAGCGTCACGTCCTTGGCCCGGTAGCGGTTGACCAGCGCGAAGACCTCACGCAGCAGCGGCATCCGGGCACCGGGGACGGCGACCTGGCCGGGCTTGTCCGACAGCGTCTTCGACCCGCAGTCGAGCGAACGCACCTGGGCCAGGCTGAGCGTGTTGATGTACTTCCCGACGTACGGGAACTCCGGGTCGCCGGGCGTCACCGGAGCGGTGTCGACGCACTTGGTGCCGGTGACCTTCCGGTCGTGGGTGACGACGGCCTGACCGTCCTCGGTGATCTGCACGTCCAGTTCGAGGGTGCTCACCCCGAGCTGGAGGGCATTGCCGAAGGAGGCGAGGGTGTTCTCCACCCGTAGCCCGAGGCCGCCCCGGTGGGCCTGCACGTCGAATGTCCGGTCCGGTCGTGGCTTCGCCTGAGCGGGCACCGCGAGCCCGGTCGTCACCGTCGCGGCCACCAGCGCCGCGACGGCGGTACGGCGTACTGTGCGCACGCTGTCATCCCCTCCTGCCGGCGGGCATCTCCCACCGGTCGCGGGACAGCATGGACATCTCGGGCTGCGGGCAGGCGGCCAGCGGACGGCGTGACGGTGAACCGCCGTGGACGACCTCCCGGTCACGCCGGGTTTGGTCGGCCGATGGTCGGGCACGCAGTCAGTTCCACAGCTTCTGCGAGGTGATGGACGTGCGTGAGGACGACATGCGGCAGGACGCCGCCCGCGAGGCCGAGGATCGGATCGCCGGCGGTGTGTACGGCAAGGGCGCCCTCGACGAGGTGACGGTGCCCCGCACCGATGTGGAGAGTCAGATCCAGCGCGATGACCCGTTCGACCCGGCGAAGGAACGGATCGACCCACAGGTGCTGCGCGACGGTGGCCCCGTCGGCGGGCAGGGCGCGGTGACCACCACCGGTGGCACTGCCGGGCCGGCGAGCGTACGGCGGGTGGCCCGGCAGCCGGAGCGACATCCGGGCACTGTCGCACCGACGACCACCGGCGATGCCACCACCGGCGGCCTGAGCACCCCGATGGGCGGCGGCACCAGCGACCAGTCCACGTCGGCGACCGCCCCAGCAAAGTCCATCAGAGACAAATCAACCGACTAACCCACCCACCGCCCCCCTTGGCGGCGTGATCATGAGGTTGACGTGGCTGTGGAAGATCACAGTCCACGTCAACCTCATGATCGACTCAGGGGGCGGGGGCGGGGGTTGGGGTGGGGCGGAGGACGCCTAGGCGTTGGGTGGCGCGGGTCAGGGCCACGTAGAGGTCGCTGCGTCCGCGGGGGGACTCGGCCACCATCCGGTCCGGGTCGACCACCAGCACCGAGTCGAACTCCAACCCCTTGGCCTGGGCGACTGTCAACACCACCACCCGGCTCTCCAGCTCCGGATGCTCGCCGACGGCAGCCTCCGGCAGGGCAGCGGTCACCGCCGCTCCCAACTCACTCACCAGGCCGGCCGGCACGAGCACCCCGAGCCGCCCCTCGCTCAGCCCGGCCGCCTCCCGGGTGGCCTCGGCGACCAGCTCCGCCGCCAACCGACCGTCGGGGACCGCCCGGTCCCACGGCGGTACGCCGCTCTCCCGCACCGAGCGCGGCGGCCGCAGTGCCGGGTCGATCTCGGCCAGTACGTCGGCGGCGACCGCCATGATCTCGGCGGGCGTGCGGTAGCTGACCGTCAGCTCGGTGAGCCGCCACCGCTGCTCGACGTACGGGGCGAGGGCGTCCGCCCACGACGGCGTGCCGCTCAGCGCGCCGGTCTGTGCCACATCGCCGACGATCGTCATCGACCGGCTCGGGCAGCGGCGCATCAGCAGCCGCCAGGCCATCGGCGAGAGCTCCTGCGCCTCGTCCACGATCACGTGGCCGAACGCCCAGGTGCGGTCGGCGGCGGCCCGCTGCGCGGTGGTCAGCCGGTCGGCCTCCTCCTGCCGCTCCAACAGTCGATCCGCGTCGATCAGGTCGGTCACGCCGAGGATCTCACCGCCCTCGGCCTCGTCCTCGACGTCGATCGAGCGGGAGCCCTTGGCGATTTCGAGCACGCCCTCGGCGTACTCCCGTTCCATCATCCGGATGCGGTCCCGCCGGGCGGCGGCGGCGCGTTCGTCTTCGCCGAGCAGTTCGGCGGCCTCGTCCAGCAGCGGGACGTCGGCCGGCGTCCAGCCACCGCGCTCGCGGCGCAGCAGCGCCCGCTCGTCCTCGCTGAGCATCGGCGCGGCGGCGGCGATCCGGTCCGGGTCGGCGTACAGATCGGCGAGCAGTTGCTGCGGGGTGAGCACCGGCCACAGCCGGTCCAGGGCGGCCTGGATCTCCGTCTCCTCGCGCAGCTCGCGACGGATCTCGGCGCGGTCCGCCTCGTCGAGGAGGTTGTCCCCGCCGAGCGGGTCGGCGCCGATCCGCTCGGCCACCTCATCGGCGAGCGCGTGCACGATCTCCACATCGAACAGCGCGCGGGCCAGGTTGTGCGGTCGGTCGGCGCGGCGGACCCGATCCCGGGCCGCGCGCACGATCTCCGGGTCGAGGGTCAGCGTCTCCCGCTCGACCTCGATCTCCAACGGCTCGTCCGGCACCCACTGCCGATCCCGTACGGCCAGCGCCAACACCTCGGCCAGCACCGCCCGGCCCTTGAGCGCCGCGGTCTCGGCCGGCTCGGTCCGTTGGGCGCTCACCCCGGGAAAGAGATCACCCTGGGTACGCAGCAGCACGCCGGTCTCGGCCAGGGTCGGCAGCACCTGGGAGATGTAGCGCAGGAAGGTCGCGTTCGGGCCGACCAGCAGCACGCCACGGCTGGAGAGTTCCCGCCGGTGCGTGTAGAGCAGGTACGCCGCCCGGTGCAGCGCGACAGCGGTCTTGCCGGTGCCGGGGCCGCCCTGGACCACCATCACGCCCGGCAGTTCCGCGCGGATGACCTCGTCCTGCTCGGCCTGGATGGTCTCGACGATGTCGCGCATCCGGCCGGTACGGCCCGCGTTGAGCGCGGCGAGCAGCGATGCCTCACCGGTCAGCTCCTCGTGGGCGCCGGGGGAGGCGGTGTCGATGTCGAGCACCTCGTCGTTGAACCCGGTCACCTTGCGCTGCCGGGTACGCAGGTGCCGGCGACGGCGTACGCCCTGCGGGTTCGCTGCGGTGGCGAGGTAGAACGGCCGGGCGGCGGGTGCCCGCCAGTCCATCAGCAGCGGATCGTAGTCACCACTGGTGTCGAAGATGCCGATCCGGCCGATGTAGCGGCGGGATTCGTCGTCGCCGTCGAGACGGCCGAAGCAGAGCCCGTTCTCCACGGCGGAGAACTGCTCGACCTGATCGGCGTACATCGCTACCGAGCTGTCGCGCTGCGAGCGGTCCTGGAGGGTGCCGCCGGTGTTGTGCAGCTCGGCGGTGAGCCGGTGGGCGGCCTGCTGACGCAGTTGGTCCAGCCGGTTGTAGAGCATCGAGACGTACTCCTGCTCGCGACCGATCTCGTCGTCGAGCGGCAATTCGCCGGAACCGCCGGAGTGCCTTGACAAGCCGTCTCCCTAAAGATTAGAATCCTTTGCAGGAACGGCTTTTAGCCGTTCTTTTTTGTGCCTTCGAACTGTTGAAGATAGCGCGTTCCGCCGGTTCTCACCAAGCCGGACGGTCCGGCGCGCCGGTGATCGCGAGGTGACGGCAGATGATCCTGCGGACCGGCCAACGGGTGGTCTTCATCGGGGACAGCATCACCGATTGTGGTCGACGTGACGTCGCCGCGCCCTACGGCAGCGGATATGTGAGTCTCGTGCGGGCCCTGGTCGACGCTCGGCACCCGGAGTTGGAGCTGGAATGGGTCAACCGGGGTGTGGGCGGCGACACGGTGCGGGACCTGGCCGCCCGCTGGGACGACGACGCCATCGCCGAGCGCCCCGACTGGCTCGCGGTGCTGATCGGCATCAACGACATCTGGCGGCACTACGGTGACCGGCCCGATGAGGCCGTCGGCATCGAGGAGTACGAGCGCACGCTGCGCGACCTGCTACGTCGGGCGGTCGACGCCACCGGCTGCCGACTGATCCTCGGTGACCCGTTCTTCATCGAGCCCGACCGGAGCGTCCCGCAACGCGCCGACACCGACCGGTACGCGGCGGTCATGGCGGGGTTGGCGACCGAGTTCGACGCGGTGCACGTGCCCAACCAGGCGGCGTTCGACCGGGTGCTGGCGGTGAGTCCGGCGACGCGTTGGGCCGACGACCGGGTCCACCCGTACCTGCCCGGCCACGCGGTCCTCGCCGACGCGTATCTCAGCGCCCTCGGCGTCGCCTGACCCGGGCTGACCCACAGCGAAGCGCCGGGCCGACCGTGAGGTCGACCCGGCGCGAACACCGCGGAGATCAGCCGCGCGCGGCCTCGTAGAGCCGCTCCGGAGTCACCGCTCCGGCGAGCACCCGGCCGTCGTCGGTGAGCAGCACGCTGAACAGCTTGCTGGTGAGGAGCCGACCGCTGCCCCAGTCACCACTGACCGCCGGCAGCCCGCCGAGCAGCTTCGACACGTCCAGGTCCGGCCCGGCTCCGGCCGGGGGAGTTGCCTGCTTCGGGGCGGGCTTCCGGTCGGCATCGGCCCCGTCGAGGCGGCCGACCAGCACTGTCGTCCAGCCGTCACCCACAGTGCGGACCTGCGGGTCACCCGCCGGCTCGACCTGACCGGGCTTGCCCGTCGGGCGCTCGGCCTTCTCCTCGTCGACAGTCACGCCGGGCGGCGGGTTGAAGCGGAACTGGTCGGCGTCCGGGCGGCGGTAGTCGACCTGGGTGAAGGCCACCTCGAACGCCGGCCGGTCGCTGCCCTTCGCGAGCACCTCGAAGCGCAGCGGCACGTGCTGCTTGGCGTCGATGGCGATCCGCAGCTGGTGCACCAGGGAGGCCTGGTCGCGCGGCTGGAGCACCAACTCGTACGCGTCCTGTCCGGCGACGGTCGCCGACCGGCCCACGCTGACCTCGGTGCTCGGGTCGATCGCGTTCAACGCCAGGTCGGCGGCCTGCTGCGGGGTGGACGGCAGGCTCGCTGCCGGTTCCGGGGCGGGCTTCCAGGCTCCGGCGTCGCCGCCCAGCGCGTGGTGGGTGGCGGTGTTGCTGCGGCTCTGCCACGTCCACAGGTCCTGGCCGTTGCGGATGATGTCCTGCTCGCCCAGCGTGTCCATCAGCGCGACCCGCTGCTTGTCCGGCCCGGAATACCACACCCGCAGGGTGTGGGTGCCGGTCAGCAGGGTGGTCAGCTCGTTGCCGGGAACCAGCCCGACGAGGGACGGCAGGCCGAGGTCGGCGCGTTGCACGACGGTCCCGGACAACCCCTCCAGCCGGGATGTCTGCAGGTCGACCAGGAGCTGAGCGGCGGTTCGGGGCGGCAGGCTCGGCTCGGCCTCGGCGGCGAACGTGCCGATCGCCGCGCCACCGCCGATGACGGCGACGGCCGCGGTGGCCGGAACCAGCCAGCGAAGGACGGGACGGCTTCTCAGGACGGACATGGTGGCACCTCCTGCGGCCATCTTGCCTCGTCCGTGCTGTGAACGCGCTGAGGACACCGAACCGCGCCGATTGACCCGGGTGGCACCCTTGAGCTGTGCGGGTGCTGGTGGTGGAGGACGAGGCCCGGTTGGCGGCTGCCCTGCAACGGGGTCTCCAGGCGGAGGGGTTCGCGGTGGACGTGGCGACGACCGGCCCGGCAGGCCTGGACGCGGCCCGGCACGGCGGGTACGACGCCATGATCCTCGACGTGATGCTGCCCGGCCTGTCCGGGTACGAGCTGGTCCGGCGGCTGCGCGCGGAACAGCACTGGCTGCCGGTGCTGATGCTCTCCGCCAAGGACGGCGAGTACGACCAGGCCGACGGCCTCGACTGCGGCGCCGACGACTACCTGACCAAACCCTTCTCGTACGTGGTGCTGCTGGCCCGGCTTCGGGCCCTGCTGCGTCGGGGCGCGCCGGAGCGCCCGACCGTCCTCGCCGTCGGTGACCTGCGGTTGGATCCGGCCCGCCGACGGGTGACCCGGGCGGACACCGAGGTGGCGCTGACCGCGCGGGAGTTCGCGTTGCTGGACTACCTGATGCGCCGGCCGGGTCAGGTCGTCTCCAAGGTCGAGTTGTTGGACCACGTCTGGGACGCCAGCCTGGAGACCGCGCCGAACGCCGTCGAGGTGTACGTCGGCTACCTGCGCCGCAAGCTCGGCCGGGATCGGCTGGAGACGGTCCGGGGTGCCGGGTACCGGCTGGCGACGTGACCGCCGACGGCCCGGCCACCACCCGTCGGGCCAGGCCCGGCTGGATGCCGGTCCTCGGGCTGCGCGGGCGACTCATGGCGATCGGTGTGGTCGGTCTCACCATCGGGCTGGCTGTGGGCGGGGTGGTGTTGCTCGGCGCGCTCGGCTTCGTGCTCCAGCGCACTGTCGACACCGAGGCGTTCCGCACCGCCGACGCGGTCGCCCTGCTCGCCGCCGAGGACGCGCTGCCCGACCCGCTGCCGGTGGCCGGCGGGCAGGTCCGCGTGCAGGTCGTCGACGGGCAGGGACGAATTCGAGCGGCCTCGATCGACGCCGACCGTCTGGTGCCGATGGTCCGCCCGGAGCGGCTGGACCGCGACGGTCGGCAGCGGCTTGAGGTGCCGGCCGAGCGGGTCGGGCTCGTCGGCCCGGTCCGGGTGGTCGCCGTACCCGCCGGCACCGCGGCCGACCCGCTCACCGTGCTGGTCGCCCGCTCGATGGCCGATGTGCGGCACAGCACCCACGTGGTCCGGACCATCCTGCTGGTGGCGTTCCCGCTGCTGGTGGCCGTGCTGGCCGGGGTGGCGTGGCGGGTGGTGGGGGCGACCCTGCGGCCGGTCGAGGCGTTACGTCGAGGTGCCGAGGAGATCACCGGGAGGGCCGGCGCCGGCCGGCTGCCAGTGCCGGCGTCGGCCGACGAGATCCACCGTCTGGCGGTCACCCTCAACGGCATGCTGGGCCGGCTGGAGTCCGCCCGCGTCCGGCAGCGGGCCTTCGTCTCCGACGCCGCGCACGAGCTGCGCAGCCCGTTGACCAACATCCGGACGGAGCTGGAGGTGGCCCAGCACCTCGCCGACCGGACGGACTGGACGGCGGTGACGGCCAACCTGCTCGCCGACACCGAGCGGTTGAGCCGCCTGGTCGACGATCTCCTGCTGCTGGCCCGCCTGGACGAGACTCCGCCGACCCGGGGGACCGGCCCGGTGGAGCTGGGCGCGTTGCTGACCGAGGTTGCCGCCCGCTACCCGTCGCCGCCGGTGCGGGTGACGCCGCCGACGGGCCCGCTCTGGACGATCGGCACCGTCGAGGAGTTGCGTCGCGTGCTGGCCAACCTGGTCGACAACGCGGTACGGCACGCGCACGGCAGCGTCGTGCTCGCGGCCGAGGCGACGTCGCTGGGCGAGGCGATGTCGCTGACCGGCGCGATGTCGACGGCGGGGGCGGGGCTCGGGCCCGGCGTCGGGGCGTACCACCTGGTGACGGTGACCGACGACGGCCCGGGGATCGCGGTGGCGGACCGGGAGCGGGTCTTCGACCGGTTCACCCGGCTGGACGACGGACGGGCCCGCGACGACGGGGGCGCTGGCCTGGGGCTGGCCATCGTCCGGGAGCTGGTCCGACGCGCGGGCGGCAGCATCACCCTGACCGACGCGCCGGAGCAGCGAGGACTACGGGTGTGCCTGCTGCTGCCAGCGTTGCCGGCCGAGGACGGCCACAGGTAGACGGTCCGTGACGGCGTCCTCCCCCCAACCGCCCACCGATGCCCCTTTGCTCTGCACCCGCGGATGCGACAGCTACGCAAAGTGATCATCGCCGACGCGTGTTGTAGCGGCAGTCGCGACGTTTCAGCTGCTCATCCGAAGTGGTGCATATAGGTAAGCAGAGCAAAGCCTGGGCCGGAGTTGTGGGCGGGGCGTCGGGTGTGACTTCGTGTCACGGCGGGTTCGCCAACGGGTAGCCAACACGCTGAGTGAGGTCTGCGGGGCATAGCCGGCGGGGCAGTGGCGGGCAGGGCAGTGGCGGGTGTGGCGGGTGTGGCGGGCGGGGCGTGGCTTGCGGGGCAGAGGCTGGCGGGTCAGCGGCTGGCGGGTCAGCGGCGGCGGGTGCAGACCTGCTTGGAACGGGCCACGGTGTCGGTGGACCAGGCGACCGCGACGGTGAAGCAGAAGTCGTTCGTGCGGTTGAGCGCGTAGATGACGAAGCTGGTGGTGCCGGCGGGCAGCGTCGCGAAGATGTTGTGGGCCTGGCCGGTGCGACCGCCCGCGATGACCACCGGGCCCTCGCCGCCAGCCGGGTAGGTCCAGTTCAGCGCGATGCTGTCCCGGGTGTCGCGCAGGGTCACCGCGCTGGGTGGGGTGCCGGGCGGGGCCGCGGCGGCAGCCGACGTGGGTGCCGTGCCGCCCGGGGCGGGCACGGTGCTGGCCGGCGCGCTGGCGGTGGGGGAGGCGCTGGCCGGCGGCGGGGTCGGTTCGTCGTCGCCGTCGACGCGGGCCACCCCGGCGATCACCGCTGCCGCGCCGAGGAGCACCACGACCACACCGGCCACCAGCACCGGTACCAGCCGGTTGCGCCGCTCCGGCGGCGCGCGGTGCACGGGCACCGGCAGAAGCCGCGACGGCGTGTACGGCTCGACCTGCGAGTACGGGTCGGGCCGGGCGTACGGGTCGGGCCGGGCGTACGGGTCGGACGGTTGGTGCTGGTCGGACGGCGGGTTCGGGTCGTGTGACCCGTACGGGTCGGCGGTGCGGTGCAGCCGGTACACCCCGGGCTGCTCCTCCGTGCCGCCGGCCAACCCGACCACCGACGGGGGCACCGGAGGGTCGGTGGGGTGGGGTGAGGGGTCGTCCGCCGGTTCGGGCGACCACCTGCTGCCCATCGATCCGACCGCCTCGTCGGAGGGCAGCCGGGGGTTCGGCACCGCCCCCGCGTGGTGGGTCGCGGCTGCCTGCGGGTGGTAGCCGGATTCGGCTGGCCCGTCGTCGTGCGGTGGGACGCGGGCGGCCGGCACGACCGGAGCGTCCCGAGCTGTGGGCGGGTTGTCGGCGCAGGCGTGGTCGGGATTGGCCGCCGCCCGGGCCAGGGCCGCCACCTGGGTGGCCAGCGGGTCGTCGGCGTGCAGGTGCTGCCGGCACAGCTCGCGGGCGAGCGCCAGGTTGTCGTGTGCCTCGGCGAACTGCCCGCAGTCGCGCTGCATGGCCCCGAGCCGCGCCAGCATCTTGATGCCGCTGGGGTGGCCGTCGCCGTACACCTCGCGGTGCAGCTCCCAGGCGTCCTGGAGGCGGTCGCGGGCCACAGCGCACTGGCCCCGCGCGTATTCGACGGTGGCCAGGTCGGCGTGCGCGGCGAGCACCCGCAGTGACTCCGGGCCGTCCTGTGCGGTCAGCTCGATGATGACTTCCTGGTAAAGCCGCGCTGCCCGGGAGTGGCTGCCGACCCGGTGCAGCACAGCGGCCAGAGTCGCCGCCGCGGCCACCGTGCGCGGGTCGGCGCGGCCGTGCAGGCGGGTGGTGGCCGCGTACGCGAAGGCGGCCCACCCCCGGGCCGAGTGCGGCTCGCCGAGGGCGATCAGCACCCGCGCCTGAAGGCTGGCCGCCTCGGCCAGCTCGGGCGTGGCGTTGGCCGGGCGGGGGTCGGCGTCGGTGAGCGCGTCGGACAGCAGTTGCTGTGCGCCGGCAAGATCGCCGGAGGACACGAGGTGGTGCGCCTGATCAGTCAGTTCACCGAAGCCGGAAGACACGCCCCATCGTGCTCATTCGACGACGGTAAGTACAAGACCCGCGCCGGTGTCGATTGGTCAGGATCCGGTCATATGCTCGGCCAGGGTCTCGCTGATCCGGCGGAGCTGATCGACCTGGGCGGGGCTCAACGCGTCGAACAGGTGTCGGCGTACCCCCTCGACATGGCCGGGTGCGGCGGCCGCGAGGGTGGCGAAACCCTCGTCGGTGAGTAGCGCGATCTGCCCGCGCCGGTCGGTGGGGCAGTCCTCGCGGCGCACCCAGCCGGCGGCCTCGAGTCGGGCCACGGCGTGCGAGAGCCGACTGCGGGACGACCCCGCGGCCTGCGCCAACTGGCTCATGCGCAGTTGACGACCGGGGGCCTCGGAGAGCTGGACCAGGATCTCGTAGTACGCGTGCGGCATGCCCGCGTCGCGTTGCAGCTCACGGTCGAGGGTGTCCATCAGCACTCGGGAGGCGGTGAGGTACGCGCGCCAGGTGCTCTGCTCGTCGGGGTCCAACCAGCGGGTCATGACCGCCATCATACCCCCGGTAGTTGAAAGTTCAACTAAACCGCGCTAGTCTTGGGTCATGGGTATCCACCGGCTCAACCACGCGGTCCTCTACGTCAGTGACCTCGCCCGCAGCGTCGCGTTCTACAGCGACGTGCTGGGCTTCCGCCCGGTGGCGATGACCCCGGACGGCTTCCGGGGCGCCACCTTCCTCCAGGCCCCCGACTCCACCAACGACCACGACCTCGGGCTCTTCGAGATCGGCGCGGGCGCCGGTCGGTCGACCGCCGGTCGGTCCACCGTCGGCCTCTACCACCTCGCCTGGGAGGTGGACACGCTCGACGAGCTGGCCGCCACCGCCGAGCGGCTCGCCGCAGCCGGCGCGCTGGCCGGCACCTCCGACCACGGCACGACGAAGAGCCTCTACGGCAAGGACCCGGACGGCCTGGAGTTCGAGGTGGTCTGGCTGATCCCGGCCGACCTGCTCGACGACACCGCTCTGGCCGCCCGCAAGCAGATCGGTCGGCTCGACCTGAACGCCGAGCGGCAGCGTTACGGCGGGCAGACCCGGGGCGGGGTGGGGATCTCCGTCCCGGTCTGACCGCTCGTAGGGTAGAACGGACCGATGCCGACCGACCGGACCACTGATTTCCTCCGCGAGCTGCTGGTTCGCCAGTTGACGACCTGGCTGCCCGCAGCCCTGCACCGCTCCCGGCGGGCCACCGTCGCGCTCGCCGGGGTCGACGCGGCAGCCGCCGAGGCCGCGCTCCGGTTGGTCGGCGGGCACGGCGACCAGGTGCGCGGCCGGCAGGTGACGGTGCTGGTGTTGGCCGACGGCGCGCCGGAGCTGCCGACCCGGCTCGGCCCGATCGAGGCGGAGCTGCCCGCCGAGGTAACCGTGCACCTGCTGCCCGGCGACGCCTACCGGCTGCCGGTCGCGGTGAAGGCCGCCGGGGCGGCCGGCGCGCCGCTGTTCTCCTTCGTGGACCTGCCCGGTGCGGTGACGCCGAAGGTGCTCACCGCCGCGGCCAACGGCCGGACCGGTGAGCTGCTGCTGCACACCGGCGACAGCGCCCGAGGCGTGCTCGCCTCCGCCGGCTTTCCCCTGGTCGCCGAGGTGGCGCCGGTGCTGCCCGACGGCGAGGCTGCCGGTGTCGTCGCGTTCGGCAGCCGCTCCGACCGGAGTCTGGAGGCGGTGCGCGACGCGCTCTGGGCGGTCGGCGCGCAGCTCGACCTGCGCTTCCGCGACCCACTCGACCCGACCGGCACGACTGTCGACGTGGTTAACGACCCCGACCTCGAACCGCTGGCCCACGAGTTGCTGGCCGAGCTGCGGGCGGGCGGGCCACAGCAGGTCACCGAGCTACGCCGGCACACCCTCACCGCGACCGTCTACCGTGCCGCCGACGCCAACCGCGCCCTCACCACCCTGCTCGACGCCGGCGTCCTGAGCCGCGACCGCGAAACGGGCCGCCTGGCCGGCGACGAAACCCTCAGAGCAACCCCCTAACCCCGGGACTGGGGTGGGGTGCGCAGACGCCGAGCGGGGTGCCGGTGAATCACCGGCACCCCGCTCGACTCCCGGGATGATTACGACCGGGACTTGTCCTGCTTCCAGGAGAGCGGACCCGGCAGGTCGACCCGGTGCGCACGGGCCTTGGAGTTCCAGGACCAGCGACCGATCTTGATGCTCCACGAGGAGAAGCCATTCTCGGTGAAGTTCAGGATGATCGGACCGTACTTCTTGCGCTTGCGAAACATGAGGCCCATCGGAGGTCTCCCCTCGTCACCGTTCCCTGCCGTGTCGAGATCGAACATTCCCGAACCGGCGACTTTTGAAACCCTCTCGCCGTCCGTCCTGGACAGTCGCCCAGCGGGCATCGCAATCTCTATCCAACAGATAGGTGTTGCAGCACGGTAAACGCTGGCCGGGGTGCTTCGTAACATCGGCAGCGATAGAAGTCTCATCTTCTGGAAGGCCGTTGACCGCTCGTTCCGATCCCGGGCAGCATGGGGTCATGTCGCAGCGGGATGAGCTTCTCCTCACCGCTCGTGTGCACGTCGACCTGGTCCGGCACGCGAGCGCGCTCTGTTGAGCTGACCGGTCCATCCGGCTCGGCTCCAGCGCCGCACTCCCACCGCCCGCCCGCTCAACGCGGAGCAGCGTGCCCGCACGCCCTCATCCGGGCGTCCCCGCTCCCATCGTGGACAGATCAGGAGACTCCTCATGTCCCCACCCCGTCGTGCCATTCTGCGTACCCTCGCCGCCGTTGCCGCGCTGGTCGTGCTCACCGCCACCGCCGGCTGCGGCGGTGACGCGGCAGCCGACGGCGCCCAGGCCAGCGAGCTGCGCTACCAGGGCTCGGTCGGCCAGGTCACCCTCCCCGAACTCGCCGCCGACCTCGGCTACCTCGGCGACGTCAAGCTCAATTGGATCGGCAACGTCACAGGCGGTCCGCAGGACATCCAGGCCACGGCCACCGGGCAGAGCGACTTCGGCGGCGCGTTCAACGGCGCCATCGTCAAGCTCGCCGCCGCCAACGCCCCGATCACCGCCGTAATCAGCTACTACGGCTCGGACGCGCAAACCTTCCAGGGCTACTACGTGCTCGACGACAGCCCGGTCCGCGGCCCCCGTGACCTGATCGGCAAGAAGGTCGGCATGAACACCCTCGGCGCGCACGCCGAGGCCGTGCTCAAGACCTGGCTCGCCCGTGGCGGGCTCACCCCCGCCGAGATCAAGCAGGTCGAGCTGGTCGCCCTGCCACCTGTCAACACCGAGCAGTCGCTGCGGCAGCGGCAGATCGACGTCGCGGTGCTCGGCGGGGTGATCCGGGACAAGGCGGTCGCCGGTGGCGGCATCCGCACCATCTTCACCGACTACGAGCTGCTCGGCGCCTTCAGCGGCGGCACCTACGTCTTCCGCGACGACTTCATCAAGCGCAACCCGGAGACCGTCAAGGCGTTCGTCACCGGGGTAGGCAAGGCCATCGAGTGGGCCCGCACCCAACCCCGGGAGACAGTGGTCGCCCGGATGCGGGACATCATCGGCAAGCGTGGCCGCAACGAGAACCCGTCGCTGGTCGCGTACTGGAAGAGCAGTGGCGTCGCCGGCCGTGGCGGCGTGATCGGCGAGCAGGAGTTCGGCACCTGGATCGACTGGCTCGCCGCCGAGGGCGAGCTCAAGGGCGACCGTCCGAAGCCCGGCGACATCTACACCAACCGGTTCAACCCCTTCGTGGACGGGGGGAACGCGTGAGCATCGACAAGATCCTCTTTGATCGCGTGAGCAAGACCTTCCCGGTCCGCGCCAGCCGGCGTGGTGGCGCCGGCGCGGTCACCGCGCTGGACGAGGTCACCCTCGGGGTACGCCCCGGCGAGTTCCTGGTCGTCGTCGGCCCCAGCGGCTGCGGCAAGTCCACGTTGCTCGACCTGCTCGGCGGGCTCACCGAGCCGACCGCGGGACGGGTGCTCGTCGACGGTCGGCCCGTCACCGGTCCCGGCCTGGACCGGGGCATCGTCTTCCAGCAGTACGCGCTGCTGCCCTGGCGCACCGCCGCCGGCAACGTCGCGTTCGGCCTGGAGGCCAAGGGGGTGCCCCGCGCCGATCGCGCCGCCCTGATCGAGCACCACCTCGACCTGGTGGGCCTGCGCGGCTTCGCCGACCGCTACCCGCACGAGCTGTCCGGCGGGATGAAGCAGCGGGTGGCCATCGCCCGCAGCCTCGCGTACGACCCGGACGTGCTGCTGATGGACGAGCCGTTCGCCGCCCTGGACGCGCAGACCCGCGACTCGTTGCAGGACGAACTGGTGCGCATCTGGGCCCGCACCGGCAAGACCATCGTGTTCATCACCCACGGCATCGACGAGGCCGTCTACCTGGGTCAGCGGGTGGCGGTGCTGACGTCCCGGCCCGGGCGGCTCAAACAGGTCATCGACATCGACCTCGGCGACCGGGACGCGGTCGAGGACGTGCGCTCCACCGACGCGTTCCGCCACCACCGCCACCAGATCTGGACCCTGCTGCGTGACGAGGTGCGGGCCGCCCAGGCAGCCGAGAGCGCCACCGGCAGCCGCACCGCCCACACCGGAACAGTTGGTGCTCGTACTCCCGTCGTCGCCGGAGCGGACGCGCGGCGCGCGGCGCCGGCGGCGGCCCACACCGAGGAGGCCCGTGTTGGTTGACATCGCCGAACGTCCCACCCGGCTGGCGGCCCCGACGGCTGTGCCGGACGCGGTGGCCGCCGCCGGACCCGGTGCGGGTGGCCTTGCCGGTCGGCTGCTCGGCGTGGGTGGAAAGGCGCTGCACCGCAGCGTCGCGATTCTCGCGCTGGCCGCGATCTGGGAGGGCGCACCGCGGCTCGGGCTGGTGGACCGGGTCTTCCTGCCGCCGCTGTCGGAGGTGCTGGTGGCCTGGTGGGAGTTGCTGCGCAGCGGGCAGCTCGCCGAGCACGTGGGTGCGAGCCTCACCCGGTCGTTGGCCGGGCTCGGCCTGGCGGTGCTCACCGCCATCCCGCTCGGGCTGCTGATCGGCTGGTACCGGCCGCTCGCCGAGCTGCTCAGTCCGCTGCTGGAGGTGTTCCGCAACACCGCCGCGCTGGCCCTGCTGCCGGTGTTCGTGCTCATCCTCGGCCTGGGGGAGACCTCCAAGATCGCCCTGGTGCTGTACGCGTGCTCCTGGCCGATCCTGCTGAACACCATCGCCGGGGTGAAGGGCGTCGATCCGCTGCTGATCCGGTCGGCGCGCTCGATGGGGCTCAACCACCTGCGGCTGTTCCAGAAGGTGATCCTGCCGGCCGCGGTGCCGACCATCTTCACCGGCGTCCGACTGGCCGGGGCGTACTCGATCCTGGTGCTTGTCGCGGCCGAGATGGTCGGCGCGAAGGCCGGGCTCGGCTACCTCATCAACTACGCGCAGTACAACTTCGCGATCGCCGACATGTACTCCGGGATCATCACGATCTCCGCCATCGGCCTGGTCGTCAACCAGCTCCTCGTCGCCCTCGAACGTCGCTTCTCCACCTGGCGCGTCGACGTCTCTGCCGGATAGGACGGACACCAATGACCCGCACCCTGCACCTCAACGCGTTCCTGATGGGCGTCGGCCACCACGAGGCCGCCTGGCGGCACCCCCGCACCGACCCGCGTCGGGTCACCGACGTACGCCACTTCCAGGAGCTGGCCCGGATCGCCGAACGCGGCACCCTCGACTCGCTCTTCCTCGCCGACGGTCTCTCGGTCGGGCCGAACCCCCGACACAACATCCAGGCCGTCTTCGAACCGCTGACCCTGCTCGCGTCGCTCGCCGCGGTGACCGAACACATCGGTCTCATCGCGACGGTCTCCACCACCTACAACGAGCCGTTCCACGTGGCCCGCAAGTTCGCCTCGCTGGACCACCTCAGCGGCGGTCGCGCCGGCTGGAACATCGTCACCTCCGCCCAGGAGCGGGAGGCGGTCAACTTCAACCGGGACAGCCACCCCGAACACGCCGACCGTTACCGGCGGGCCGCCGAGTTCGTCGACGTGGCGATCAAGCTCTGGGACAGCTGGGAGGACGACGCGCTGGTCTTCGACACCGACGCCGGGGTGTTCGCCGACACCGACCGGGTGCACGAGGTGGCGCACCGCGGGCCGGAGTTCCAGGTCCGCGGCCCGCTGAACATCCCCCGGGGGCCGCAGGGCCGACCGCTGCTGGTGCAGGCCGGCTCGTCGCCGGACGGCATCGCCTTCGCCGCCCGCTACGCCGAGGCGGTCTTCACCGCGCAGCAGACCCTCGCCGACGGGCAGAGCTTCTACGCCGAGCTGCGCCGACAGGTCACCGCCGCCGGTCGGGACCCGGACCTGGTCAAGGTCCTGCCCGGCATCGCGCCGGTGCTCGGCGGCACCGAGGCCGAGGCGCTGGCGCTCGCCGCCGAGCTGGAGGAGCTGATCGTCCCCGACTACGCCCTCGCCCAGCTCTCCGGGATGCTCGGCATCGACCTGACCGGCCTGCCGCTGGACGGGCCGCTGCCGGAGCTGCCGGCCGCCGGCACCGTGCAGGCCCACCAGAGCCGCTACCAACTCGTCACCGAGCTGGCCCGCCGGGAACAGCTCACCATCCGCCAGCTGATCGGCCGACTCGGCGGCGGTCGGGGTCACCGGGTCGTCGCCGGCACGCCGGAGCAGATCGCCGACCAGATCGAGCTGTGGTTCACCCAGGGCGCCGCCGACGGGTTCAACATCATGCCGCCGCACCTGCCCGGCGGGCTCGCCGACTTCGTCGACCACGTGGTGCCGGTGTTGCGCTCCCGTGGGCTGTTCCGCACCGAGTACACCGGTCGGACGCTGCGCGAGCACTACGGCCTGCCCCGACCGGCCAGCGCGTACGCCGCGTCGACCCTGGTGCCGGCATGACCACCGTGGAGCGCCCCTCGGCGGACATCGCCGAGCTGCGACCGGTGAACCCGGACCTGTTCCGCGCTCTGCTGCGGCGGCAGGCCAGCAGCGTCACGGTGGTCACCGCTGTCGCCCGCGGCACCGACCCCGCCTGCCTGGGTGGGATCGGCGCGCCCATCCGAGCGGGCTTCACAGCGACCTCGTTCACGTCGGTGTCGTTGGACCCACCGCTGGTCTCGTTCTGCCTCGGGGTGGCGTCGTCGAGTTGGCCGGTGCTCGCCCGCGCCGAGCACGTCGCCGTGCACCTGCTGGGCGCCGGGCAGCGGGAGGCGGCCACTGTCTTCGCGACCAGCGGCATCGACCGGTTCGCCGCGTACCCGGACTGGACGTCCGGGCCGTTCGGGGTGCCGCTGCTCGACGGGGTGCTGGCCCGGCTGCTCTGCCGGGTGGTGCACCGGGTCCCGGCCGGCGACCACACGCTGGTGATCGCCGAGCCGCTGGCGCTCGGCGACGGCGGTGACGGCCCGCCACTGGTCCACCACCGGGGCGGCTACACCACGGCTGCGCCAGCGTGAGCGCAGCCACCACGGCCGACCTGCTCGCGTTGGACCGGGCCGCCCAGGACCTGCTGTTCCGGGCGGCCCGCACGGCCAACACGTTCACCGACGAGCCGGTCACCGACGCCCAGGTCGCGGCTATCCACGACCTGATCCGGTACGGGCCGACGGCGTACAACGGTCAGCCGCTGCGGGTGCTGCTGCTGCGCTCGCCGGAGTCCCGGGCCCTGCTGCTGCCGTACCTGTCCAGCGGCAACCGGGCCAAGACGGCCAGGGCCCCGCTGACCGCGATCCTCACCGCCGACGTGGACTTCCACGAGCGGCTGCCCGAGCTGTACCCCCACCGCCCGCAGGCCCGGGACTGGCTGACGGACCGGGCGGCGCGGGTCGAGCAGGCCCGTTTCAGCGCCACCCTGCAGATCGGCTACCTGATCGTCGGTGTCCGCGCGGCAGGTCTCGCCGCCGGCCCGATGGCGGGCTTCGACGTCGCGGGCGTCCAGCGGACGTTCTTCCCCGACGGTCGGCACGAGGTGCTGCTCCTGCTCAACCTCGGGCACCCGGGACCGCACACCGGGCCGACCCGTCTGCCCCGGCTGGCCACCGGGGAGGTGATCCGCACCCTCGACGCCTGAGTGCCGAACGGGACCGCCCCCGGTGCCGGCGTGGCGCCAGCACCGGGGGCGGAGGGGTTGCCGGTCAGGCGCCCTTGACCCAGTCGAGGGTGAAGCGGGAGAAGAAGATGCCTCCGGTGTTGCCGACCTCGTACAGGTTGCCGATCGTGCCGTCGTTCAGGACGGCCATCGTGGAGTAGCCCGCCGCGCCCGGCTTGACCAGTGCCCGCGCCGGCCAGCTGGCGCCGTCGTCGGTGGAGAGTCGGACGGTGAGGTCGTTACGCGCGGACGGTGCCGCGTTGTTGCTGAACAGGGCGGTGCGGGTGCGCACCGGGGCGCCGTTCGTGCCCACCTCCGACGGTCGCAGGTAGGAGATCTCGTCGGCGTTGCACAGCGGATCGGTCAGCAGAGGGCTGGCCGTGGCCGCGCCGAACGTGACAGCGCCGTCGGTGGACGTGGAGTAGAACCGGCTACGGGTGCTGTTGTGCCGCATGTTCTGCACGATCGCCCCGGTGCCGCGTTCGATTGCCTTGCTCTCGTTGATGTTCCCGCCGGCGGGGCCGCCGCGCTTCCACGTCGCGCCGCTGTCGTCGCTGTAGATGTTGGCGGTCTGGGTGAGACCCGCCCCGTCCCGGTAGACGAAGGGCTGAATCAGGCGTCCGGTGCTGGTCTGGATGCCGTGCCCGGAGGAGAAGAACGTTTGCTGCCAGGTCGCGACCTTGATCGTCGGGTTCAGCTCCACCGGGGCGCTCCAGGTGGCGCCGTTGTCCCGGCTGGTGATGTATTGCAGGTGCAGGCTGTTCGGGTCGTTGGCCGTGTTGAGGCCGGACGAGCCGGACCAGAAGCTGATGCCCGGCTTGGGGGAGTAGGTGTAGAAGCAGTAGACGGTGCCGGTCCTGCGGTCCACCAGCAGGCTGGGGTCACCCGCTCCCTCACTGGTGGTGGCGGGGGCGTGGATGATCCGCGGCTGGTCGAAGGTGCGGCCGCCGTCGGTGCTGCGGGTCATCGCGATCTGGATGTTGTTGGTGCCGCCACCCAGGTCGTACGAGCCGTTGATCCGGGCGTCGGCGACGGCGATGACCGTGCCGTTGTTGGTGACGGCCATGCCCGGGATGCGGACCGAGGCGGAGGTGCCGTCGTAGCGGCCGTTGGGCCCGTTGAGGTTACGAATGACGGACTGTGTGCTGATGACCGTCGTGGCGTTCATCTGTGGGGTGCCGGCGGCCAGGCCGCATCCGGCGGTGCCCCGCAGGGTGTTGTCGAAACCGGGAGCGGTGACCCGCAGGGTGTACGCGGTGCCAGCGCCCACGGTCCAGTAGTGCAGGTAGTTGCCTCCGGCAGCGATGGTGCGGGTCCAGGGGGACCCGGTGCGGCCGGGCCAGGTGACTGTGAAGTCCCGGGCGGTCGTGGTGCGGTTCTCCAGCGCGAGCTGGAGCCGGCCGGCCGTGCAGTCGTAGCTGGCGACCGCTGACATGCCGGTGCCACAGTGGAAGATGCCGGCCGAGGTGTCGTCCAGGCCGGTCGGGGTGGTCGTGCGCAGGGTGTACGCCGTGCCGGCCGGGAGGGTCCAGTACAGCTCGCTGCTGCTGCTGCCGGCGGCGACGGTCCGGGTCCAGGGGGAGTTGGTGCGGCCCGGCCAGGTGACGGTGAAGGTCTGCGCGGTGGTGCTGCCGTTGGTGAGCCGCAAGTTGAGGCGACCGGTCGTGCAGTCGGAGCTGGCGGTCGCGCTCACACCGGCGGGGGCGGCGGCGTGGGCTGGTGTGGCGGGCAGGATCGCCAGCACGCCGAGGACGGCGGCCAGGACTGCTGTCACTCGGCGCGGTAGTGCACGGACAGGAGTCACGGGGGATGTCCTTCCGGGGACGGGAGTGAGGAACGAGAACCCGGGCATAAGACGTCGGATATCTGACGTCCAAGACGCTAAGGGGGCTCCGGGTGGGTCGTCAATAGATCGACGCTCGGCTTTTGTGTGAGGCTCCAGCCAGCGCCAGCGCCAGCGCCAGCGCCAGCGCCAGCGCCAGCGCCAGCACGGCTCGCCAACGCGAGGTGTCCCCCCCCCCCCCCCCCCGGGGCCGGGCACGCGGTGCCGTGGGGCAGTAAGGGACGTTGCATCAAGGATGGGCGCATGGGCGGGCCGAGCGACCGGGGTGATACGTGAACCAGCGCGAGCGGTGGCACCGGCTCCTGGAACTGGTTGCGGTCGAGGGTCAGCTCGACATCGAGTCCACCGCCGGCGAGCTGGGCGTGAGCACGGCGACCGTCCGACGTGACTTCGACGAGCTCGCCACCCAGCAGTTGGTGACGCGCACCCGGGGCGGCGTGGTCGTCACGAACGTGTCCTACGACCTGCCGCTGCGCTACAAGGCGGTCCGGCAGGCACCGGAGAAGCAGCGAATCGCTGCGGCCGCCGTCGCGCTGATTCCGCCGGGAAGCACGGTGGGACTCAACGGGGGCACCACGACGACCGAAGTGGGCCGGGCTCTCGCGCTGCGCACCGAACCGAACGGGCAGACGACGGCGAACACTGTGGTGACCAACGCGCTGAACATTGCCCACGAACTCATCGTGCGGCCGCACATCCGGGTGGTGCTCACCGGTGGGACGGCCCGCCCGCGGTCGTACGAGTTGGTCGGCCGTATCGCGGAGACGATGCTCGCGTCCGTGGCGCTGGACGTCGTCGTGCTCGGGGTGGACGCGATCGACCACCAGCACGGCGCCAGCGCGCACAACGACGGCGAGGCGGCTGTCAACCACGTGATGGTGACCAGCGCCGCGCGAACGATCGTGGTGGCGGACGCCTCTAAGCTGGGCCGCCGGAGCTTCAACCGGATTTGTCCGCTGGGCAACATCGACACCCTGATCACCGACCGACCCGGCCGTCGACGATGAGTCCGGTCGGCGTCGGTACCGGACCGTCCGACTGCCCACCCACCTGGGTCAGTCGGACGGTGCCGTATTGCTGGCCGCCGGCAGCGCGCTGGTCGTGATGGGTGGCGTGGCGGTCCTCGCCCATGTTCTCGCCCGGTAGTGGATTGCCCTTATCAATTGACACAGTGGACGGTCCTCGTCCACGGAAGCCCGGGTATCGGCAGGGTGGGTGGCGGCCCACAACGCGATGCGCGGAAGTACGGCGATGTCGGTGGCGATTCAGGCCTGCACGACGCGGGCGATGCTCGCCCGGATGGGCGCGTAGTGGTCGGCGATGGCGGCTTGCAGGCCGGCCACGTTGCCGGCCGCGATCGCGTCCACGATTGCCCGATGACGGTGGGCGGTGATCACCCGGTCCTCCGGCTCGGTGCGCAGCGTCGGAGCGACGATGGCCTGCACCTGCCAGAACGCCTCGGTCAGTTGGAGAATCAGGTCGTTGCCGAGGGGTTCCAGCAGCTTCACGTGGAAGGTCCGGTCGACGTCGAGGAAGTCCTTGCCCTGGGCGGCCAGACTCTCCATCTCGTCGGCGAGCGCGGAGAGAGCGGCCTGGTGTTCGCTGCCGAGAACGGCGATGACCTGGGCCGCTAGCCCCTGTTCGAGGGTCTGCCGGACGTCGACGACCTGTCCCAGCACGTGATGGTCCTCCTCGCCGCTGAGGAGGCCGCGGAAGGTCAGACCCTCCACGAGGGCGGCGAGGGACATGCGGCCGACGAAGGTGCCGTGGCCGTGCCGCACCTCGACGATGTCGAGGGCGGAGAGGATCTTGACGGCCTCGCGGACGCTTGATCGGCTCGCGCCCACCGCCTCACACAGCTCCGCCTCGGTGGGCAGAATGTCTCCCGGCTTGAGGCGGTTGTGGAGGATGTACTCCTTGATCTTGGCCCCCACCTCCTGCCGGCGGGGACCTGGGCGCTCCGCACCGCGTAGCGGGGATGCGTCAATGGTCGTCATCTGCCACTTGCCCTTCGTTCACGGATCTGACACTCTCACCCTATCGGCATCAGATGTCTGACGTCAGACCCCATTATCTTCGAATCCCTCAGCGCGAGCGGTAACGCGAGCGCATGAAGAGCCTATGGAGGCAGCTACGTGAGCACCACCGTTGAGCCAAGGGAGAGTCGGCGCCGCCCCCCGCGCCGGTTCCGTTCGTTGGCCGTCGCGTCCACCGCGGCAACCCTCGCTCTCGGACTGGTCGCCTGCAGCGGCGGCCCGGCCTCGACCAACGCCGTCGAGGGAAGCGGGGGGAAGACGTCGATCGAGACCACCCTCGCGTTCACCCTCTCCAGCGGGTTCGACCCGGCAAACGCCTCGTCGGCGGTGGCGACGGCGGTCAACCAGCACACCTTCGAGGGTCTGATCGATCTTGACCCGGTTACCCGGGAACCATACCGCGCACTCGCCAAGGAAGACCCGGTGGCCAGCGCAGACGGGCTCACCTACACCGTGGCGGTGCGTGACGGAGCCAAGTTCTCCGACGGCACCCCCGTCACCGCCGAGGACGTCGCCTGGTCCTTCACCCGCGTACTGAAGCCGGCCGACCCCAAGGCCCCGCCGCTGATGCAGGGGTTCGTGTCGTTCATCGACTCGGTGACGGCCAAGGACGCGACGACGGCCGAGTTCAAGCTCAAGTACCCGTTCGCCCTGTTCGCGGAGCGGATCGCCGTCATCAAGATCCTGCCGAAGGCGAAGACCGCGGACGCGGCCGCGTCGAAGGCTTTTGACACGGCGCCCATCGGCTCCGGCCCGTTCAAGTTGGACAGCGCGTCCAAGGAGTCGGGTGTCAAGCTCAGCAAGAATCCGAACTACAACGGCCCGCGTCCGGCCAAGGTCGAGACGATGACCTGGAACACCACCTCGGAGGCTTCCGCCCGGGTGTCGGACCTGCAGGGCGGCCGGGTCCAGGCCATCGAGTCGGTGCCGTACCTGAACGTCGACTCGCTCAAGGACAAGTACACCGTCGATGTGAAGCAGGCCTTCAACCAGGTCTTCCTCATGTTCAACTCCTCGGCGGCGCCGTTCAACGACAAGCGGGTGCGCCAGGCGCTGCACTACGCGATCAACAAGGACGAGGTCATCAAGACCGCCCTCAACGGCTACGGCAGCCCGGCGACGAGCTACCTGGACGAGGGCAACAAGGACTACCAGAAGGCCGCCACCGTCTACGACTACAACCTGGAAAAGGCCAAGAGCCTGCTTCAGGAGGCCGGTGTCGCGAACCTGTCGTTCCAGCTCGACACCACTGACAACTCGGTCGTCAAGGATGTCGCGCCGCTGGTCATCGAGCAGTGGAAGAAGATCGGCGTCACCGCCAGCCTCAACACGGTGCCGTCCTCGGCCATCTACGGCGACATCGTTCCGAAGGACACCTTCCGGGTGCTGATGGCCACCGGTGACCCCAGCGTCTTCGGCGTCGACACCGACCTGCTGATGCGCTGGTTCTACTACGGCGAGACCTGGCCGGGGCAGCGCTACCGGTGGAGCGCCGCGGACCGCAAGGCCATGGCCGATCTGCTCGACAAGGCGGCGCAGACCTCCGACGAGGCGGCCCGCAAGGCGCTGTGGAAGCAGGCCCTGGACAAGGTGGCCGACGAGGCCCCCCTGTACCCGATCCTGCACACCAAGGTCGTCACCGCGTACGACCCCGCGAAGCTCTCCGACTTCTCGGGTGCGTCGACCACCGGCCTGTACTTCCTGGACGCCAGCCGAAAGGGCTGAGCTCCACCTCGGGGGCCCCACCCTGGCCCCTCCGCGTCCCGCCCGGCCCTCAGTTCCTGGGGCTGGGCGGGACGTCCCGGCGGCCCTCGACGAGAGAAAGACACCATGCTGAGCGTTCTGAGCCTGGTCGCGCGACGACTCCTGACCCTGATACCCCTGGTGCTGGGCATCACGATCTTCGTCTTCGTGATCATGCAGTTCTCCCCGATCGACCCCGCTCTGTCCGTCCTCGGTGACCAGGCGAACCCCGCGCAGGTGGCGGCGTTCAAGGCCGCCAACGGCCTCGACGACCCGCTGCCCCTGCGGTACCTGCACTTCCTGGGTGACCTGGTCCGGGGCGATCTCGGCGTGACCTTCCCGCCGTCCGTCCCGGTCGCCGACAAGATCGCCACCGCGCTGCCGCTGACGATCCAGCTGACGGCCCTCGGGGTCGTCGGCGCGCTGGTCATCGCGTTGGTCCTCGGAATCACCGCGGCGTTGTACCGGGACCGCTGGCCCGACCAGGTCATCCGCTTCGTCTCGATGGCCGGTATCGCCATGCCGTCGTTCTGGCTGGCCCTCCTGCTCATCCAGGAGTTCTCGGTCCGCCGCCCCGTCTTCCCGACCGGCGGGTACGTCAACCCCGGTGACTCGTTCTCCCTCTGGTTGCAGTCCCTCGCCATGCCAGCGCTGGCTCTCGCCGTGCCGGTCGGCTGCTCGCTGGCCCGAATCGTGCGGACGTCGATGGTCGAGGAACTCGACAAGGACTACGTGCGGACGGCGATCGGCGCCGGGCTGCCGCCTCGCGTGGTGGTCGGACGCAACGTGCTGCGCAACGCGCTCGTCAACCCGCTCACCGTGCTGGGCCTGCGGATCGGCTACATGCTGGGCGGCACTGTCGTCATCGAGGCCATCTTCTCGCTGCCCGGTATGGGCACCCAGATCATGAGCGCGGTGCAGCAGAACGACACCGCCCTCGCGCAGGGGACCGTGCTGACGATCGCCATCTGCTTCGTCTTCGTGAACCTGGTGGTCGACATCCTCTACCTCTTCGCCAACCCTCGACTGCGGGGAGCCCACTGATGCGTCGAACACTCACCGCCCGGCTGTCGGCTCCCGGCATCGCCTTCAAACGGCTCAATGTCACCGCCCGGATCGCACTGAGCTTCGTCCTGCTCATCGTCGTGGTGGGCATCTTCGCGCCGCTGATCCTGCGGCACGACCCCGCGCAGGCCGGGCTCGGTCCCGCGCTGACCGGCCCGAACGGCGACTACTGGTTCGGCCTGGACAAGCTCGGACGCGACGTGTTCTCGCGGCTGGTCGCCGGCACCCGACGCTCGTTGATCGTGGGCTTCGGCAGCGCCGGTATCGCCCTGGTGGTCGGCGCGATTCTAGGCGCGCTGGCGGGAACCAGCCGGCCCGCCGTCGACGAGATCGTGATGCGGTGCCTCGACGTCGTCATGGCCTTCCCCACCATCGTGCTCTCCGCGCTGCTGATCATCTCCTTCGGCAAGAACAGCCTCCTGGTCCTCGTGGTCGCGATCGGCTTCGTCTTCGTCCCCTCGATCGCCCGTATCGTGCGCGCGAACGTGCTCTCGCAGTACCGGGAGGACTACGTCGCGGCCGAACGGATCATCGGCGCCCGACGACCGCACATTCTCTGGCGGCACGTCCTGCGCAACTGCGCCGCACCGATCCTCGTCTTCGTCACCGTCATGGTGGCCGACGCGATCGTCTTCGAGGCGTCCCTCTCCTTCATCGGTGGCGGGTTGGCACCCCAGGAGGCGGCGTCCTCGTGGGGCTCGGTCATCGCCTTCGGCAAGGAGATGGTCCAGATCGGTGGCTGGTGGGCCACGTTCTTCCCCGGCCTGCTGATCCTGCTGACCGTGCTCGCCCTGAACGTGCTCTCCGAGGGGATGTCCGACGCCTGGGCCGCCCCGGCGGCGCGGCGTGCCACCACCACGAAGATCGGGGACGCGCAGGAGGAGGCGCAGCCCGGCTCCGGTGAGGTGGTGCAACTGCCCGGCCTGGCCGAGGCCGCGCAGCGGCTGCGCGGGCGCGCCCGCCCCCTTCCGGACGGGGAGCCCGTCCTGGAGGTCCGGAACCTGTCGATCGGGTTCGAGGGACGCCACAGCGGCGTCGACATCGTCGACGACCTGACCTTCGACATCCGCCCCGGCGAGGTCCTCGGCCTGGTGGGGGAGTCCGGCTCCGGTAAGTCGCTGACCGCCCTCGCCGTGATGGGCCTGCTGCCGCAGGGCGCCCGGGTCCGCGGCGAGGTCCGCTTCGCGGGTACCGACCTGCTGACGGTGAGCACCAAACGACGCCGTGCCCTCATGGGGCGCGAGATCGCGATGGTCTACCAGGATGCCCTCTCGGCTCTGAACCCCTCACTGCGCATCGGCCCCCAGCTCGCCCAGATGATCAGCCGTGGCGGCACCCGGTCCGCCGAGGAGCTGATGGAACTGGTGGGCCTGGACGCGAAGCGCACCCTGTCCGCGTACCCGCATGAGCTCTCCGGCGGTCAGCGGCAGCGCGTGGTCATCGCGATGGCGCTGTCCCGGGACCCGCGCCTGATCATCGCCGACGAGCCGACCACGGCGCTCGACGTCACGGTCCAGGCGCAGGTCATGGAGCTGCTGCTGCGGCTGCGCGGCCAGTTGGGCTTCGCGTTGATCCTGGTCAGCCACGACCTGGCGCTGGTCAGCGACGTCGCGGACCGCGTCGTGGTGATGTACGGCGGTCAGATCGTCGAGAGCGGTGTCACCGCCGACGTGGTCGGGGCGCCCGCGCACCACTACGCCCGAGGCCTCCTCGGCTCCGTGCTCTCCCTGGAGACCGGCGCGGATCGGCTCACCCAGATCCGCGGCGTGGTGCCGTCGCCGGCCGACTTCCCGCCGGGTTGCCGGTTCGCCGACCGCTGCCCCATGGCGACCGAGGTCTGCCGGGAGGAGACGCCCCGGTTGGAGGGCGATGCCGCTCACCGGTACGCCTGTCACCACCCGGCCATCAATGTCAGGGAAGAGGAGCTGGCCCGATGAGTGCGTCAGTCCCACGCGACTCGATCGTCGAACTGCGCGACGTGCACGTGGTTCACCGCACCCGCGGCGGCGGCATGTTCAACCGCGAGCGGGTGTACGCCCTCACCGGCGCGGACCTGACCGTGCGTGCCGGCGAGACCATCGGGGTCGTCGGTGAGTCCGGCTGCGGCAAGTCCACCATGGCCAAGGTGCTGGTGGGCCTGCAACGGCCGACCAGCGGCACTGTCGCCTTCGCCGGCAAGGACGTCTGGTCGATGAACGCGGCGGAACGTCGACTGCACATCGGCGCCGGCGTCGGCATGATCTTCCAGGATCCGGCCACCTCGCTGAACCGGCGCATGCCGGTCCGCGACATCCTGCGCGACCCGCTCGACGTGCACCGTCGCGGCACCCGCAAGGAGCGCGAGGAGCGTGTCAGAGAGCTGATGGCGCTGGTCGGGCTGCCCCGGTCGGTCGCCGACGTGCTGCCGAGCCAGCTCTCCGGCGGCCAACGCCAGCGGGTGTCCATCGCGCGTGCCCTGGCCCTGGAACCGGGCCTGGTCATCGCCGACGAGCCCACCAGCGCACTCGACGTGTCGGTCCGGGCGCAGATCCTCAACCTGCTCCTGGACCTCAAGGAGCGTCTGAACCTGGCCATGGTCTTCGTCTCGCACGACATCCAGACGGTCAAGAGGATCAGTGACCGCGTGGTCACCATGTACCTCGGCCGGATCGTTGAGCAGACACCCGCCGCCGGGCTCCCCGAGGTCGCACAGCACCCGTACACCCGTGCGCTCTTCTCCGCCACGCCGGGGCTGCTCTCGCCACTCGACCCGATCCCGCTCGTCGGCCCCGTTCCACTCGCCACGAAACCGCCGACCGGATGCCCGTTCCGCACCCGCTGCTGGAAGGCGACCGACGGCTGCGCTATCGAGATGCCGCCGGTCCGGTCGGGCGACGGCGGTGCCGGCTCCCACGAGTTCCGGTGCTACCACCCCGTTCCTGCTGGATCCAGCAACACAGAGCTGGTCGAACTCGCCCGAGCCGCGACCGGCCGCACCACCCCCCTACACGTCGAGGAGTCAGCGTGACCACCCCAACCCCGCGGTTCGCCGGAGTCGTGCCGCCGGTCGTCACCCCCCTGACCGAGGAGGGCGCTGTCGACGTCGCCTCCCTTGAGCGACTCGTCGAACGGATGCTCACCGCCGGCGTCGACGGCATCTTCGCCCTCGGCAGCTCCGGCGAGACGGTGTTCCTCACCGACAGTCAGCGGGACCAGGCTCTCGAAACCGTCGTGAAGACCGTCGGCGGGGCCGTACCCGTCATCGCGGGCTGCATCGAGCCGACCACCCGCCGGGTTCTCGACCGGGCCGACGCGTCGACGCGCCTGGGCGTCGACGGCCTGGTGGCCACCGCCCCCTTCTACGCCATCGTCGGCCCCCACGAGGTCGAGCGGCACTTCCGGGCCCTCGCCGCTTCGGTCGAGCTTCCGCTGCTGGCGTACGACATTCCGGTCTGCGTGCACACCAAGCTGTCGCCGGGCCTGCTGAGCCGACTCGCCGCGGAGGGCGTCCTCGCCGGCGTCAAGGACTCCAGCGGTGACGACGTCTCCTTCCGCCAACTGGTGCTGTCCATCGCGGAACGCGCGCCGAACGCCGGCTTCAGCCTGTTGACCGGCCACGAGGTGGTGGTCGACGCGATGATGCTCGCCGGTGCCTCCGGTTCCGTCCCCGGCCTGGGCAACGTGGACCCGGAGGGCTACGTGCGACTCCACCGGGCCTGCGTGACCGGCGACTGGGACACCGCCCGCGCGGAGCAGGACCGACTGACCCGGTTGTTCCGGATCGTCGACGCGGCCGACCCGGCGACGGCGGCAGGGGCGACCCGGGGCGTGGGCGCGTTCAAGACCGCACTGGCCCTGCTCGGCGTCATCGACAGCAACGCCGTGTCGCTTCCGCTGCGACCGCTCGACGCCGATGAGGCGAGCCGGGTGCGTGCCCAGCTGGAGTTGGCGGGACTGCTCTAGCCATGTCCGAGGCACCCAAGCCCTCGGTTGTCGACGTGGCGGTAGCCGCGCTCGACATCGGGGGCACCAAGACGGCCGCTGGCATCGTGACCCGCGACGGCGAGGTCGTCGACCAGATCACCGTCCCCACCCCCGGCCGGGCCGGGGCGACCGCCATCATCGACACCGCAGCCGACCTTGTCGGTCGGCTGCGGGCGAGGGCGACGGGAACCCGCATCCGTGCCCTCGGCGTCGGTAGCGCCGGGGTGATCGACCACCGGACGGGTCGGGTGCTTTCGGCCACCGACGCCCTGGCCGGTTGGGCCGGCACGGACCTGAGCGGCCGACTGCGGGCACTGCTGGACCTGCCCGTCTCAGCCATCAACGACGTGCACGCGCACGCCCTCGGTGAGGCCCGACACGGCGTGGCGGTCGGCCACCAGACGGTGCTCTTCATCGCGGTCGGCACCGGTATCGGTGCCTCGTTCGTCGTCGACGGCACCGTGCTCACCGGCGCCCACTCCGTGGCCGGCCATGCCGGCCACCAGCCCTCGCCGTACGCCGGGCAGTTGCCCTGCACCTGCGGCGGACGGGGGCACCTGGAGGCGATCGCCTCCGGGCCCGCCCTCACCGAGGAGTACGTGCGGCGTACCGGTCAGCCGGTCGGCGATCTGCGCACAGTGGCCGCCCGCGCGGCGGACGGTGACGCCACAGCCCGGGAGGTGGTCCTGCTGGGCGGGGCCGCCGTCGGCTCGGCGGTCGGCGGGCTGGTCAACATGCTTGACCCCGCTGTCGTCGTCATCGGCGGCGGTGTCGCCGGCCTCGGCGACACCTGGTGGCAGGCACTTCGCGACGCCGCGCGGCGGGAGACACTGCCCAGCCTGGACGACGTGCCGGTGCTGGCCTCGACCCTCGGCGCGGACGCCCCGCTTCTCGGCGCCGCAGCACTCGCCTGGAAGGACATGTCATGAACGCGTTGATCGAAGGGATCCGCCACCGCCTGGTGGTTTCCTGCCAGGCGTACCCCGGTGAGCCGATGCGCAGCCCGGACACGATGCGCCGGGTGGCCCTCGCAGCCGCCCAGGGCGGCGCCGCCGGCATCCGCGCCCAGGGTCTGGCGGACATCGCGGCCATCCGGCAGGCGGTCGACCTGCCGCTGATCGGGCTGTGGAAGGACGGGGACGACGACGTCTTCATCACCCCCACGCTGGAGCACGCGCTGTCGGTGGCCCGCGCCGGCGCGCACGTCGTCGCGCTCGACGGCACCGCGCGGCCCCGCCCGGACGGTCGCAGCCTCGGCGAGACCATCGCCGCCGTCCACCAGCTGACCGGGGCTCTGGTGATGGCGGACTGCTCCACCCTCGCCGAGGGGATCGCCGCCGCCGCGGCGGGTGCCGACCTGGTCGGCACCACCCTCTCCGGCTACACCGCGTACACCAGCAAGCAGCCCGGACCCGACCTGGACCTGGTGGCCCGGCTCTCCACCGCGATCGACGTACCGGTGGTCGCGGAGGGTCGGATCCACACACCGGCCCACGCGGCCCAGGCGCTGCGGGCCGGGGCGTGGTCGGTGGTCGTGGGTACGGCGATCACCCACCCCACCACCATCACCGGCTGGTTCACGTCAGCAATGGCTGGCGCCCGGTAGCGCACTCCACTGCCCGTCGGTCCGGCACGGACAGCCGGGCGACACCCCGCACCAACTGACAATCCTGCTGTCGCGGAGGCCATCCTGTGGCGTTGACCGATATCACCCTCGCCGAGTGCTGGGCGTACCAACCCGACCCGACTGTTCCGGAGGACCTGGACGCCTTCTGGGAGCGGACGCTGCGCTCCGACGACACCGCGGCGGCGACGTACGAGCCGGTGGACACGGGTTTGACCCAGATCCGCAGCTACGCCGTCACCGTCGCCGGCTTCGGCGGTGAGCCCGTGCACGGCTGGCTGCACCTGCCGGCGGACGCCACCGGGCCGTTGCCCTGCGTCGTTGAGTACCTCGGGTACGGCCGTGGTCGTGGCCTACCCCACGAGAAGCTGTTCTGGGCCTCGGCGGGCTTCGCGCATCTCATCATGGACACCCGGGGTCAGGGCTGGAGCGCTGCGCCCGGCGCCACCGCCGACTCGGACCGGTATCCGGCGGGAACCGTTCCGGGCTTCCTCACCCGCGGCGTCACCAGCCCGGACGACTTCTACTACCGCAGGTTGATCACCGACGCGGTCCGGTTCGCCCAGGCCGCCGCTGAGCATCCCGCCGTCGACGCTGCCCGGGTCGCCGTCACCGGCATCAGTCAGGGTGGCGGCCTCTCGCTGGCGGTGGCCGCACTCTTCCCGGGCGTGGCGGCGGTCATGCCCGACGTTCCCTTCCTCTGCGACCTCCCGCGCGGCGTCCGGGTCGCCACCGAGGGGCCGTACACCGAGGTCGCCGAGTATCTCGCGCTGTACCGCGACCGCAGCGATCAGGTGTTCCGGACGTTGTCGTACGTGGATGGCGCGGTGCTGGGGGCCAGGGCCACCGCGCCCGCGCTGTTCTCCATCGCCATGATGGACCGGATCTGCCCGCCCTCGACCTGCTTCGCCGCCTACCACCGCTACGGGGGCGACAAGGAGGTGCGCGTGTACGAGTTCAACGACCACGAAGGTGGCGAGGCGCACCAGCAGCTCGAACAACTCGCCTGGCTGCGCAAGCTCTTCGGCCGCTGAGGACAGCACCCGCTGCTGGCGTCAGCGGGGCTCCCACGCGTCGGGCAGCGCGGTGAGCTTGCGGACGTGCGCGGGCAGTCGACCGCTGACGATCTCGGCGAGGCTCACCTCGTCGACGACCCGCCGCACGGCGGCGCGGACCGCCACCCACAGGCCGGGCAGGTTCTCCGCCGAGCCCTCGTACCGGGTCTCCTCGGGGCGCAGCCCGCGTACCCCGGCCAGTGGGCCCTCGACGGCGCGCAGCACCGCGCCGACGGTCACCTCGCGGGGTGGGCGGGCGAGGGTGTAACCGCCCTCGGCGCCGCGTTGGGCGCGGACGATGCCGGCCCGGCGCAGATCCGCCAGGACCGCCTCCAGGAACTTGCGGGGCATGTCCTGCTCCGCGGCGATGGCCTGGGTGGACAGCAGCGAGGGGTACGCGGTGGCGAGGCTCAACGCCGCCCGTACCGCGTAGTCGCCGCGCGCGGAGATCTGCACAGTGCCATCATGCCCGGCCGGTGCCGCCCAGCCCTCCGGCGGGCGGCCCGGGTCTCGTGGCGTACCCGCCGTTGGCGGGTTCGCCGAGGGTGCCGGGGCGGAACCAGCCGCTGTTGACGCCCGTCGACTCGGCCGGTGGTCGAGGCCGGACCACCCGGCCGGCCACCGGCTGATCCCGGGAGGCCCGGAACGCGCCGGGGCTGACCCCGACCTCGCGGGTGAAGAAGCGGCCGAAGTTCGTAGGTTCGGAGAAGCCGAGCCGCCGGCCGATCTGGGCGATCGGCTGATCCGTCGCGGCCAGTAACCGGCTGGCCTGCAACGCGACCCGCTCGTCGATGACCTGCTTGGCGCTGCGACCGGTGACGGCCAGGCAGGCTCGGGTCAGGGTCCGCACCGAGCAGCCGAGCTCGGCCGCATAATCCTCCACCCGCCGGGTCTGCGGGTAGCCGTGCTCCACCTCGCGGCGGAACCTGCGGAACGTCTCGTCCTCGGGTCGGGCGGGCGACCGGTCGTCGCGGGCCACGGCCAGCCGCAGCAGCAGTACGGCCAGTTGGTGCCGGAGCAGCGAGCGGGCGGTAGGACTGTCGGGGTGCCGCCGGCAGTCCACCGCCAACTGGCTCACCTCGCTGATGACCGCGTCCTCGTCCTCACCTGCCAACTGCCGCCACGTCGCGGTCGTGGTCAGGTCGACGTCGAAGCCGCGCAGCGCCTCGGCGTCCCAGGCGACCACTGTGGCGTCGAACTGGGGGCCGGCGCAGCGCAGCACCTGGCCGGGGCGGACCCGCAGCAGCGTGCCGGGCCGGCACGGCAGCAGGTGAAAGTCGAGTTCCGCGTCGCCGTGCCCACGCGTGGTGAGAATCAGAAGCTCCCGCTCGACGATCACCGGCCGACGCCAGCCCGGGGCACCGGCAAGATCGGCCAGCGCGAACGTGGCTATCTCGTCGGTGACGGGAGACGCCGTTCCGATCGATGGCGCGGGGGAGGGATCGGTGGAGACCATCGCCTGCGACGGTAGCCCGAACCGCAGGTCACCGCATCCCGATCGACGTTCGCCGCGGAATCCGCGGCAAGCCGCGGGCTTGTCCCGGTCCCGGCGGCCGGGCTACGTTACCCGGCGGTAGCGCCGTCGGTCCGCGGTCCACCCGGTATCCGCCGGTCACCTGACCGACCGGCGGCAACCGCCGACTCGCGATGGGATGGGCATGACGCAGCTGTTCTCGGTCGAAGGTAAGACGGTCCTGGTCACGGGCGGTTCGCGGGGGATCGGGCTGATGATCGCCCAGGGCTTCGTCCGGGCCGGCGCCCACGTGATCATCTCGTCCCGCAAGGCTGACGTCTGCGAGGCGGTCGCCACCACCCTGTCCGCCGAAGGTCGCTGCGAGGCCATCCCCGCCGACCTCAGCGACGACGCCGGTGCCGAATCGTTGGCCGCCGCCGTGCGCGAGCGCTTCGGCCGCCTCGACGTGCTGGTCAACAACGCCGGAGCGACCTGGGGCGCACCGCTGGAGGACTACCCCGAGGCCGCGTTCGACAAGCTCTGGGCGGTCAACGTCAAGGCCGTCTTCCGGCTCACCACCGCGCTGCTGCCGGCGCTGCGCGCCGCCGCCAGCGCCGACGACCCGGCCCGAGTGATCAACATCGGGTCGATCGACGGCATCCGGGTGCCGATGATGGAGGTGTACGCGTACTCGGCCACCAAGGCCGCCGTGCACATGCTCACCCGCAGCCTCGCCCACCAACTCGCCGGGGAGCAGATCACCGTCAACGCGATAGCGCCCGGCCCGTTCGAGAGCAAGATGATGGCGTTCGCGCTCGACGACCCGGCGAGCCGGGCCGCCATCGAGCAGCAGGTGCCGCTCGGCCGCATCGGGCGCCCCGAGGACATGGCCGGCACGGCCATCTACCTCTCGTCGCGCGCCGGCGCGTACCTGACCGGGGCGGTCATCCCCGTCGACGGCGGCATCACCACGCACGGCTGAGCACCGGCCGACCCGGGGCGCACTGTCCGCGTACACCTCGGGTGTGTGCCGGGGCCGCGCGGACTCGGCAGATCCGCGCGGCCCCGGTGTGGCCGGTGTTGCCCGTTCGGGCGGTCAGCGACCGGCGAGCAGCCGGTTCACCGCCGTGTCGACGTCCAGGTGCTCGGCCTCACGGCCGCGCGGGACGACGACGTAGGTCCGTCGAAGGAAACGCACCAGGACGCTGCGCGGCACCTCGAAGAGGGCGTTGCCGTCCGGTGACGAGAGGGCCAGCGCGACGAAGTCGCCGCGCGGTGTGGCCCAGGGCCAGACCCGAACGTCCCCGATGCCGGCCGGCTCGTCCAGGCCGGTGACCAGAAGTTCGCGAGCGAACGACCAACTCACCGCCTCGCCCCCTGCCGATTCGGCATGGAACAGGACATGGACCGCATACGGGTCAGCAGGGTCGTAACGCAGACTGGCACGCACCGGCAAGGCGGTGGCGTCAGGTGCGACGAGCCTTAGCGACGTCTCGACCTCTACGGTCGTCGGTCGGATGACACTCATGGACGTTCTCCCCCCGGCACCGCTGCGGAACGCGCGTGTCCCGCTTTTCCCATACTCAGGTGCTACCTCTGGCTACGCTCCGCCATACGCTGACTTCACCCAGTGGTGGGAAGGGGGACGGAAACGCCGCGTGAATGTGAGCATTCATGTAAGATTTCCGGTTCTGCCCAGTGTGTGATCCCGCCCGGTATCGGGTGGCTCAGTCGTCGACTTACTCCGGTAACGTCCAGTCGGCCGTTGCAGTGACGGGCCCGAGCGACACTGGGGGGTGAAATGGTGACGAAGCAATCCTCAGTGGATCCCGCGGCGGCACCCGGCCCGCCGAAAGTCGCGGTCCGAGCAGCCGAAAAGCGGGGGTACGGAGTGCCGATGGAGCAGCCCGAACGGGCCGGTCGGCCGGCGTCCGACGCCGGACGGTCCGGTGGCGGCGCCGGTGCTGGTCGTGGTGACGACGCTGCCGCCGGTGACGACGCCGTCGTTGGTGGTGGCGGAATCGCCGTGCAGGATCCTCCGCGCCGGCCTCGCTGGCGTGAACGGATCTCGCTGACCCTCGACCTCATCCGCGCCAACCCCACCGGGCGGATCGCACTCAAGATCTTCATCGCGATCGCCGGGGCGCTGGTGGTGACCATCGGCATCGCCCTCATCCCGCTCCCCGGGCCGGGCTGGCTGCTGGTGATCGCCGGCCTGGGCATCTGGGCCGTCGAATACCACTGGGCTCGACGGCTGCTCGGCTTCACCCGCCGCCACGTCCACGGCTGGACGCGCTGGGTGACGAGGCAGTCGCTGCTGGTGCGAATCGTGCTCGGCTCCGTCGGCCTGGTCTTCGTGGCCACTGTTGTCTGGCTGTCCCTCAAGTACAGCCTCGGCATCGACGTGGTCGCCGAGGCGATGCAGTACCTGGCGACGCACTGACCCCGGATTTCCGGTCGGGTTCCACGATCGGGTAGAGTCAGTGGCGCTGAGGGCGATTAGCTCAGTGGGAGAGCGCTTCGTTCACACCGAAGAGGTCGCTGGTTCGATACCAGCATCGCCCACTCTCAGTCTTAGCAGGTCAAAGGCCGCTTCCCAGTTTTGGGAGGTGGCCTTTCCGCTGTCGTACGGCAATGACGTATCGCCACGCCAGCGGGCGAGCCCGACGGCGGTGCCGGCTGGGACCATGTGGAATCGGCGCTGGCCGGCCAGTGCCTTTCGGACGATCGCAGCGACCGCCGACGGGAGATCCCGAGATTTACCGTTCGGTGAAAGTCGCCATCGACATGCCCGCGCCGAGATCGGGCCAGGTCTGGGACGCCAGCTGGTCGACACGGTGCAGGGTTCGAGGGGTGAGATCTACGCTTCGGCCGTCAGTCCGAGGTCCGGATCTGCTCCACGCGCGTCAGAGGTTCCTGGAGGTACTCCATGAGCTTCCGCAGCGCCTCCTTTTCCGCCGTGGTGACCATAACGTCCTCCTCCCACAGGGCGCCGACGAGCGTCGTGATCGCCAGGTCCCAGGCCCCGGCGCCGGCGGCGTTCAGGACGATCGGCCGGTACGTCGGGCTGATCCTGGGCGCGAGCTGGGCGCTGATTTGGCCGCTGTACCAGTAGTATTCGTTGACTTCCATGGGTCTCCCGTGAGTTCGGTGGCTAGGTCGGCCGCTTGGCCGGCAGGTTGGTGGTGACGCCCTCGCCGCTGAGGGGGTGGCCGCCGGAGATGCTGCCGTCCTTGTCCAGGGTAACGACGCAGGTGATGCCGTCGCGGGTGCCGGTGACGACCCAGCCGTCGCCGCCAGGACGTGGCTGAGGGCGGCTGTCGGGGTCGGTGGCGATGCTCTTGAACCAGCCCTCGACCTGCTCCTTGGTGGTGCCGGGCGGGAAGAGCGTCTTGCCGGGCTCGGTGGACGAGGGCTTGTGGTCGCCATTACCCTTCCCGTCGCCGTCCCAGATCTTGTCCAACGCCCCGTCGCCCATCTCGCCGAAGCGGCGCATGTCGTACCTGGCGTCGGCGAAGTCGGGGTCGTCCCAAGGGTTGGTCCTCTTGGGCGCCTCGGGCTCGGATGTGTCGGCGTCCTTCGGGCGGCCCTCCCCGGCGCGCTTGATGCCGTGCTGCTGGGCTGGTCCCACGCGCTTGGGCATCAATCCCGGGTTGAACTTGGGACGGTTGGGGCCGTCGCCGCCACCGCCATGGGGTGGGGTGGGGCCTGGGGGGTGCTTGTGGAGACCCGCCACAGCGAACAGGACCACCAGGACGGCGGTGGTCCGCAGAGCCGCCATGAGTTGTCGCATCGAGGGCCGCCTAGACGTCGAGGAGTGCGCGAAGGCTGGAGAGGCTGGTGATCAGGCCCATCAGCCAGCCGAAGATGCGGCCGGTCCAGCGGACGACGGCGATTGCGAGCTGGGAGGCGACCAGCGGTGTGGCGAAGCCGAGAGAGAAGACCACCTCGGCCAGCCACACCACGACCTTGGCGATGCAGTCGGAGATGAAGGCGCGCACGACCTCCCGCACCGTCTGCACCAGGATTCCCGCGCCGCGGGTTGCGGCACCCATGCCGGCGGCCGTACCCGCGAAGATCCCGGCGACGTCGATGTTGATGGTCAGGATGTCGCGGTAGGCGTCGGCGGCGGCGCCCTGCCATCCGTCGAGGTCGCCGACCAGCCGCGCCTTGAGGTCCTCGGCGATGGAGAACAGCTCACTGGCCATGTTGTCCCAGGTCAAGGCGTGCGTCTCGATGGTCTCGGGATCACCGGCGAGCCAGTCGAGGGCCTGCTTCAGTGGCTCGACCTGCTCGATGGCCCACTCGATGCCCATCGACAGGAGCGTGCTGAACGGGTCGATGGCGATGGACGCCCCGTCGAGAGCGGCACCCAAGCCCGCGACTGAGCCGTCGATCCAGCTGCCGGAGTCGATGGCGTCCTTGATGCCCATGTAGTCGTCGGCGAGCGGCAGGCCGGTCCAGCCGTCGCGGTGCGCGGCGCTTGTCGAAGCGATGTCGGCGGTCGTGGCGACCAGTGGGTTGGTCATGAGAGGGCGCCGGGCCGGCTCAGGTCGCGGAGTGGAAGGAGTTGAAGCCGTCGGTGGTCGACTCCTCGGCCCGCTGGTAGGCGTCGGCGTTCTTCTTGATTCCCGCGGCGAGCAGCTCGATGTTCTCGGCAAGCATCCCCACGCCCTTGTCCTGGTCCCGGTGGCGTCCCTCCAGGATGGGCGGCAAGAACTGGCAGAGCTGCCCGTAGGCATCATCGGCCTGGAAAATGGTGGCGCTCGCGGCCATGACGGCGGCGAAGCGGTCGTGAATGGCCGACATGGCCGTCGCGTGCGCGCGCAGCGCCTCGACGTCGACCTCGAACCCCCCGTGCATCAGTATCGCCCCTCTTCGTCCTCGGTGTCGGCGGTCCGGAATCCGGCCAGCAGGGCCCGGCCGGTCGCCGAGTCGGCGCCGACCGTCTCCCGCACGACCTCGGCGGCGGCCTCGGCGAGCTTGACCCGCGCGTTGCGATAGGCGCCCATGATCGCCTGCTGCGTCTGCTCGAGGCCCACGCGCTGCACCCGCGCGGAGAGCCGGACGTCGACCATCGCCCCCGTGGAGTCGACGGTGACCTCGACGATCCCGTGGGCGTCGCTGGCTGTGACCCGCAGCGCGCGCAAGCCGGCACTGGCGGCCTGCGTGTCGGCGGCCCGGCGCAAGGCATTGGCCTGCCATGCCTCCAGGCGCTCCCGCGCATCCTCGGCGTCCAACAGCGGATTGACCATCGCGCCTCCCTCTCCGTTGCCGAGCAGGGGTTTTGGAGGCGTCAGTGTAGCCGCGACCCGCCACACCAGGATTGCCGAGCGAATGCGGCGTGATCCGGTCAATGTGGATCGCGGCGACGTGGGTGCTGATGATCGCCTTGCGGGCAGCGGAGAGTCGAGGGTGATGAGAAGATCGATCTTCCGTCCTGATGCTGCGCCCTGGCGACCGAGAAACCCTTGGAGGCGTCGTGCCGAGCGTGCTGGACTTACTAGCGGGTCCGGTCTGCCTCGGTTTTGGCGTGCTGTTCACGCTACAAGCAGCACGGCGCCTGCGGTCGGAACGACGCTATGGCCCGCAGCCGCCTCCCAGAGAAGTCCTCAGCGGGCGAGAGTTGCTGTGGGAGGGTCTTGCCGTGGCCCTTCTCGGGACCGTCAACATGCTCGGAAGGCCCTGGACTCTTCTGGCGATTCCAGCCGTGGTCGTGCTTGTGGCCATCGGGCTGCGCATCTTCTTGCGCTTGACTCGGGACCGGTCACGCCGGGCAAGCTGAACGTTCCTTGTCTCAGGCTATTGGTGTTCAGTCCCGGAAGTTGAACAGCAGCTCGCCGACCGTGGTCGGCGGCCGGCGCGTAGATGGACGGTGGTGCTACGGCGGGCCGAGGTCAACGATTCCGCCGATTCTCGCGACGATGCCGTCTGCGGCGTGTGTCGCGCTGGCGAAGACCGACGATGGGCTTTGGTGCGTGTCGCCCTGGTGGATTTCGATCGCGCTGTTGCCTGATGTGTCGAGCAGGTGAGCGGCGAGGCAGCCGACACTGTTGGCGTTTGCGATGTCCTCGTCGACGCCGATCGCTGGGGCGAACATCCGGGCTGCGCCCGTCCTTGCGGTCGGGGGCAACGCGTAGGTGAAGCAGCCGAGATACCCCAGTAGCCGACACTCGGTTGCCAGCCGATCGAAGTCGGGCTGCATGGACAGCAGTGTGCGGCGATCCCGGACGGGGACGAGGAGTCGTGGCATGCCCGGCGACGCGACCCGTAGGTCGGCGGCGATGTCCGCTCGTTCCAGGCCGAGGGCCGCGATGATGCCACCGCCAGTCGCGTCGGCATGGTCCGACAAGGCGATGACGCCCTGGTCGAACCAGACCTCAATGCCGTCATGGCGCCGGGTGGCGGTCGTGGCGAAGGTGCGGCCTCCGCTGCGCTGGCGGCCGTGGTGCTCCGTGGCGCCGCTGCGGTCCAGCAGGACGGCCTGCGCGGCGATGGTGCCGTGCCCGCAGTTCGGGAGCTCTCCGGTGCTGGTGAAGAACCGCACCCTGGGTGCGTCCGCCGTGGTGGTGTCGATGAACGCGGTGTGGGAGGTGCCGGCCCTCAGGGCGATCGCGTGCCGTTCGGCGTCGATGAGCATGGCATCGTCGATCACGACTGTGGTGGGGCTACCGCCTTCCCCGTAGCGGGTACAGGCGTTCACCACCGCCACTGGTGGGATGCGAGCCATGACCAGACTCCAATGCTTCGGATTCAGAAGCACCGTAGCGATTTCGCTTCCGGAGCGCCAGGGCAGGCGTTTCGCAGGTTCAGGCCTTGTCGTCCACGCTCAACGTCGAGGCCCATACGTCGGACCAGCGCACGAGCGGGCGCAAGGCCTGGTAGGCACCGCGACCGAGATCCGTGAGGGCATAGGCCGTGTCCGCCTGCTGAGCGACGAGGTGGGCGTCGAGCAGTTCGGTCAGCCGCTGCCGCAGAACGCTGGATGACATGTTGTCGCAGCGCTGCTGGAGCGCGCGGAAGCCGACCGGCCCATGCTGCAACTCCCAGATGATGCGCAGGTTCCAGCGACGCCCGAACAGGTCGAGGGCGGCCATGAGGGGTCGTCCGGTACTCGATCCGCGTACCGGCTTGCCCGGCCTGGGTGCCGTCATCGCCTGCGCCGCTCCTCTTGATGCTTCGATATTCGATACAGTACCGTCCGACGTACTGGTTCGATTTCCGAAGCGATCGGGGCTGCTTCGTGAAGCGATTGCGCACTGCGTTGTGTGACCGGTTGGGCATCGATCTGCCAATCATTCAGGCGCCCGTTGGTTCCGCGGCGGTACCGGAACTGGCGGCGGCGGTGTCCGAGGCCGGTGGTCTTGGCATGCTGGCGTTGACGTGGCAGACCCCCGATCAGGCACGGCGGAGCATCCTGCGTACCCGGGAGCTCACCACCCGGCCGTTCGGGGCAAACCTGGTTCTCGACTTCCCGGTGGACGATCTGCTCACCGTGTGCCTGCAGGAGAAGCTGCGGATCATTTCCACCTTCTGGGGCGACCCGTCGCCGGTGCACGGCCGGATTCACCGGGCCGGCGCGCTGCACCTGCACACGATCGGTGACATCGCCGAGGCCGTGCAGGCTGTCACGGCCGGGGTGGACGTCGTCGTGGCCCAAGGCTGGGAGGCAGGTGGTCACGTCCGCGGCGGCACGACCACGATGTCCCTGGTGCCGGCGATCGTCGACGCGGTCGGGCCGGTGCCGGTGGTGGCTGCGGGAGGCATCGCGGACGGGCGTGGCGTCGCGGCGGTGCTCGCTCTCGGCGCCCAGGGCGCCATGCTGGGCACCCGCTTCCTGGCCGCTGCCGAAGCCGCCACCCACGAGGTGTACCGGCAGCACCTGATCGCGGCCACCGGAGCGGACACCGTACACACCGTCTGCTTCGACGGCGGATGGCCGAACGCCACGCATCGCGCGCTACGCAACACGACCCTTCAGCGTTGGCAGGCGGCCGGCTCGCCGCCCGCCCCACTGCGACCCGGCGAGGGTGATGTCGTCGCCATCGACGCGTCCGGCGAGAGCCGACCTCGATACGAGGACCTGATTCCGATGCCCGGGATGACCGGTGACCTGGCAGCCATGGCCCTGTACGCGGGTCAGTCCGTGAGCCTCGTCCACGACGTCCTGCCCGCTGCCCGACTGCTCCACGACATCGCCGGTCAGGCCGCCGCCACCGTCGACCTGCTGCAGAGCCAGGCGACGTGATGTCCATTCCATCTGCTGTGTTGTTCGATGTCGACGGCGTGCTGGTCGACTCCTATCCGGCATACCGGCGGATCTGGAGTCGATGGGCGACGCTGCGCCACCTCGACCCGGACCTGGTCTGGTCCCATACCCACGGCCGCCGGCCCGTCGACACCATCGCGGTGGTGGCCCCGCACCTCGACGTTGACGCCGAGTACCGGCTCGTTCGAGAAATCATGGCCGCCGAAGGCGACGCCTTCCCCGTCTACCCCGACGCCGCCGCCGTGTTGAGGCTGCTCGATGGTTACCCGTGGGGTGTGGTCACGTCGGGTCGAACGCCGACCGTGAAGCAGCGGCTGCGTGCTGGCGGCCTGCCGGATCCTCCCGTCCTGGTTGACAGCAGCCAGGTCCGGCGCGGCAAGCCGAGCCCCGAGGGCTATCTGCGCGCGGCGTACCTTCTCGGCACCCCCGCAGCGAACTGCCTTGTGATCGAGGACGCTCCCGCCGGAATCGAAGCAGCCCGGCTCGCTGGCATGACGGTCGTCGCCGTCCGCACCACACACCCTGCCGGCGAACTGACCGGCGCCCACCACCGTGTCGACACCCTCGGGGACACGATCCCCCTCCTCGCGGACTGGCTGAACGGGCCTCGACCATGAACGAGGTGACCGAACAGATCGATCTGGTGGTCCTCGGGGCAGGCCCGGGGCGGCTACGTCAGTTCGGCTGTCGCTGGTTCTGGAAGTCGTTGGCCCAGCGACAGAAGGGTCCTCGCGCTGTGCCGAGCCGCAGGCAGCCTGCCCGCTACCATCCACGCGTGACACGAGCCCGTCGATGGATGCGGTGGATCTTTCTCGTCAGTGGTGCGGTCTTTCTGGCGACGGGTGGCTACTGGCTCTTCACCACAACCCGGGCGCAGGCCAACGGGCAGGCGGGTTGGACCGGTGGGTTCATCGCGGTAGCTGGGTTGGCGTTCGGGATGGCCCAGGTTGTTCTCGGCGCCTTGGCGCTGCGCCGACAGCAGCCGGCCCGAGGCGTAGCGCCGACCGTGGCACCCCCGGGAACACCAGGGATGATCTCGCTTGCCGTGCCGGAGCCAGCCGCGTTCACGCGGGGCCGTGACGAACTGGTCGGCGAGCTCACCGGGCTCAATCGCGGGTGGTACCAGCCGGCGGCGCGGGTACGGGTGCTGCACGGCATGGGCGGTGCGGGCAAGAGCACCGTGGCTCAGCTGGTGGCCAGGCGATTCGCCGATCGTAAGGGAAAAGTCTGGTGGGTCTCGGCGGCGAACGCCACCGCCCTGCAGACCGGCATGCGGCAGCTCGTCGCCGATCTCGGCGCCTCCGATCACGACATTCAGCGAGCCTGGTCCGGGCTCACCGGCGCTCCGGATCTGCTCTGGAGGCTCCTGTCCGCCGTTCCCGGACGCTGGCTGCTGGTCATCGACAACGCCGACGACACCCGGTTGCTGGGACTGGACGGTGAGCCGGTCACGTCCGCTCGGGGGTGGGTCCGGCCGGTGCCGAACCGTCGGGGCTTTGTACTGATTACAACTCGCGACGGCGACCCCGAGGTGTGGAACTCCACCTGGTGCCGAATGCACCCGATCCCGATGCTGTCCTCCTCCGACGGTGCGGCCGTACTGCTCGAACATGCCGGGAACCGCGCGGGTGGCGTACGGGAGGCCGTCGCACTGTCCCAGCGTCTCGGCGGCCTGCCGCTGGCTCTCGGTCTGGCCGGCCGCGCCCTGGCCGACGCACAGCAATTGCGGCTACCCGGCATCGCGACCACCTTCGCGGCCTATCAGGCCGCGATCGATCAGCTCGGCGGGCTCACCATCGGCGAGGCCGTAAGCCGTACCTGGGAAATGTCGCTCGACCTGCTCGACAGTCGTGGCCTGCCTGACGCCCGGTCGCTGTTGTGGCTCCTCGCAACCTTCGCCGACGCGCCGATTCCGACCGGGCTGCTGGGATCACCGTTGAATCCCCGCGATACGCAGGAGTTGCTGCGCGCCCTGACCACACTTGGCCTGATCACAGTCGAGGATGGCGAGCAGGACACGGCGAGCCTGCGCATCCATCCGCTCATCCGCGCCGCCGCTGATCCGGTGGCTCAGTTGAGCCTGGCGGTCACACTGCTGGCCGGATTCGCCGACGGCGACCCGGACGACTCCGGGCACTGGCCACAGTGGCAGGCCGCTGCCCCGCATGCCTTCCACCTGCTGAACCAGGCAGCCCGCACCACCGACACCGACCTGATCATCCGTGCCGCTCGCATTGCCGAAGACGCCGCCCGTCACCTCAATGCCACCGGGCTGTACGCCGTAGCCCTCGACCACCTGAGCGCCCTGCGGTCCATCCGGGAACGGGAGCAGGGCGCACACCATCCCGACACCCTCACCATCCGGTACCGCCTGGCATACACAACCGGATTCGCCGGCGATCCGGTGGCCGCCCGCGATCAGTTCGCCGCGCTGTTGTCCGCTCAGGAACGGGCGCTGGGCGCCGACCACCCGGACACCCTTGACACCCGCAACCAGCTGGCCCGCTGGACCGGAGAGACCGGCGACATCGTGGCGGCCCGTGATCAGTACGCGGCACTGCTGCCCGTCCAGAGGCGCATCCTCGGCCCAGAACATCCGGCCACCCTCGCGTCGTGGCAGGGCCTCGCTCAATGGACTGGCTGGGCCGGCGACGCAGCCGCTGCCCGCGATCAGTTCGCCGCGCTGCTACCGGTCCGGGAACGGGTACTGGGCGACGAACACCCGGACACGCTGGCCACCCGGCATCGGCTGGCCCAGTGGACCGGCTGGTCGGGCGACGCCAAGGCGGCCCGCGACCTGCTCATCGGCGTGGCCGACAGTTTCCGCCGGACACTCGGTGGGGAGCACCCGGATTGCCTGCACGCCCAACATCACCTGGCGCGCTGGATCGGATACGCGGGCGATGCCGCCGCTGCTCGCGATCGATTTGCCGCGCTGCTGCCCACCCGCGAGCACGTCCTGGGCCCGGAACATCCCAACACCCTGGCCACCCGCCATTGCCTTGCCCTCTGGATCGGACACGCGGGCGACGCCGCCGCGGCACGAGATCTGTTCGCCGCACTCGTCCCCGTCCGCGCACGCGTCCAAGGTCCGGAACACCCGGACACGCTGGGCAGCCAGCACGAACTTGCCTCTTGGACGGGGAAAGCGGGCGACCCCGAAGGCTCCCGGGCCCAATTCGCCGCGCTGCTGCCGGTTTGCGAACGGGTGCTGGGCACCGACCATCCCGACACCACCGACACCCGCCGCAAACTGATCGAGCTTCTGGACGGAACCACCAGGCCAATCCCCAACGGCGATCGCGGACAGTGGGATCCATGAGGACCATGGCGACCTATCGCCTTCTTGGTGCCGGGGACCGTACCGCCGCGCATGTGACGCAGCTTCTGGGCATCCAACCGAGCGTCTCGTTCGAGGCGGGCACACCGGTCGGCGCCAAAAGTGCGGCGACGCACAAGGAGTGCGGCTGGCTGCTCAGTAGTGCGGAAAGTCCTGAGAGCGACGTCGAACTTGCCGAACCGTTGGAGGGCCTGCTCGACATTCTGGGGCCTGTGGCGGACCGGCTATGGCAGCTCGTCGAAGCGGGCTACCAGGCGAACTGGTTCTGCTACGTGGGCTCCCACGCCACGGAACATGCCGTGGAACTTGACCGCGACCTTCTCCATCGGTTGCTCAAGTTGCCGGGTGGCCTGTGGCTGGACGTCTACGGGGACGACGAGGGAGACCGCTGAACATGCTCTGCCTGCTGCGAGGATAGCGGCGGGCGCATCGCGGTACAGGCCGCCGACGGTTGCTGTCCTCATTCCAATGCCGCCGTATCGGCCGGTGTCGCCGCCCGCACCCCTTGACCCGTACAGGAGCGTCGGGATGGCCGGGGGCGAGTCGCATCACCGGCAGGCGTTGGGGGTACGTGCTGTCGATGCGCCTACATCCTGGTGAGGTCGAAGCCGGTGGCTGGCAGGTCGTGACCGTGTTCGACGCCGTTCAGCAGTTACGCGACGCATCACCACACGTCCGCGGGCGTCCGCGGGTGATCGCCATCGACGGCCGGGGTGGCGCAGGCAAGACGACCCTGGCTGGGAGGCTGCGTCAGGTGGAACCCAGCTCGGCCATCGTGCACACCGACGACGTGGCCTGGAACCACGCCTATTTCGACTGGGGCGGCATACTCACCGAGAACGTCCTGCGACCCCTGCACCGGGGGGAACCGGTGGACTTCCGTCCCGACGCCTGGATCAGTCACGATCGTGCCGGATCGATCATCGTCCCCGCCGACCTCGACTTCGTGTGGGTCGAGGGCACCGGCATCATCCGGGAGGAAATCGCCCCGTGGCTGGACGCCTCGATATACCTACAAGGCGATCTTGACGAACAGGAGCGCCTGTTGGTCGATCGCGACGGCGACTCTTCCGAACAGCGAGAACACGTGGCGAGTTGGCTGCGGGAGGAACTGCCCTTCATGCTGCGAGAACAGCCGTGGCTCCGAGCCACCCTGATCGTCGCGGGCCCTCCGCCGGTGGATCACGACCCGGACACCGAACTGGTCGTAGCCCGACCGCCGAGCCTCTAGAACCTGAGCGCCGCAGCAGTACCGTGTCGCAGATCAGATGAGCCGATGGGCTGGCCGGCGGCGGTGTGTGGAGGGCGACTGCGTTGGCTGGCGTCATCGGGCAAGATCGGCGCATGGTTAGTGTCAGCCAGGAGTCCAGTGACGAGACCGCGCAGCGGTTGCGGCGGGTCATCGCGGCCGCCGAGCTGGTCATGTTCGATGGTGAGTGGTCGTTCTTCGAGGCGCCGCTCACCCAGCCGCCGGCCTTGACGGCTGACCTGCTGGCCGTGGTGCGAGACGAGGACCGGTGGTCCTGGCTGGCACCGGGTGCCGGGACCGATGGCGAGCGCTTCGCAGTGTTCTCGGTTCACTTCCCGCCCGACGTGGACAACAGCGGGTTCGTCGGATGGCTGGCCACCGAGTTCAAACGCCGGCTGGGCACCGGCGTGTTCGTCATCTGTGGTCACAACAGCGAGCGCGGCGGCATCTACGACTACTGGGGCTGCCCGGCGCAGGTTCGCGCCGAGGCCGTACAGGTCCTTGCTGAGCTGCGCGCTGGTCGGTAGCCCTCCGCACCAGGTAGTCGATGTCTCGTACATCGGGAGGTTGCTGGTCCGACACCAGCACCAACCACCCTCAGTAGGATGCTGAAATGTCTCGGCCGGTGATCTTCGACCTCTTCCATACCCTGGTTCACGGTGCCGATGACGAGCGTGACCGGGTCGTGGGCGAGATGGCGCTCGTGGTCGGGGTGGCTCCGGCCGCGCTGGTCGCCGCCTATCACGCCAGCTGGCGTGACCGGCTGGTTCGGTGGGAGGTGGAGGAAACCGTCCGCATCCTTGCCGGACGCCTTGGCGGCACGCCAACCGACGAACAGGTAGCACGGGCCGGTGAACATCGCCGTGCCCTCGCGCGCCGGGTGTTGGGCGCTGTCTCGACCGCCACCCTGGACGTGCTCGACGTGCTGCGCGACGGCGGGCATCCACTGGCCCTCATCAGCAACGCCACCTCCGAGACCGCCGAGGCATGGCCGCAGAGCCCGCTCGCCCGCCGCTTCGACGTCGCGGTCTTCTCGTGCGAAGTCGGGCTTGCCAAGCCCGACCCGGCGATCTACCGCATCGCCGCTGAGCGCCTGGGCGTCGCGCCGGCTGAGTGCGTCTTCGTCGGTGACGGCGCGGACGGCGAACTGGCCGGCGCGGCAGCGGTCGGCATGACCGTGCTTCGTACGACTGAGCACAACGACACCGACCCAAGCTGGGGCGGACGTGCGTTCGCCAGCCTTGGCGACCTGTCGACCCTGCTGCACGAGCCGACCGTGCTGTCTTCCGCTTCGACGACTGACGGTCGGCCCGGGTGACCACCTCAGAGAGTGAGACGCCCCCGCCGACCGAAGCCAGCGGGGGCGCACCGTTGGCAGCCGATTGGGGCTACTGCTCGGCGCCGACGAGGCTGGGCGAGTCGCCCTCTCCCGACACCTTCGCACTCACCAATGAGGTGAGCACCGACAGCACCGCCGCACCGGACGCGATCCCACCGGCCGCTGCCCAGTCCGCCTGCCACGCGTTGAACACGACGTCAGCGCCCCAGTAGAGCAGCAAACCCTGCGCGGCGCTCTTCACCGCCCGCTCGGCGGTGGCCTTCCAGAACTTTGTGGTGAACATTGTGGTACCTCCAGGGGGTTGTTCATCGGACGGTCCATACACCAAGAATGCCTGGTCAGAGGCCTTAAGTGCTTGCCGTGCTGTCCGGGGCGGCGAGGGCGACGCTGACGGCGCGAGTAGCCGGACACAGCTGACGCCGATCAGGGCTGTCGGCGGCCGTGAGGCAACGCCACCTGGTCGTCGGCTCCGTGGCTGATCGACCGAGTGGTTGGGTGTCCCCGCCGACCTGGCCTGTGGTTTGTCACAAACCAACCGCGACGATCGACGATCCTTTCGAAGCCACCTCGGAAGGGAGCAAACCGGATGCTTATCGTTGTTCTCGGTGCGAACGGAGGCACAGGCCGTCGCCTGGTACGGCAGGCGCTCGACGCCGGCCATGATGTACGGGCGGTGACCCGGCAGCCGCAGTCGTTCCCGGTCAGAGGCCCTGGCCTGGAGGTGGTGGCCTCCGATGCCACCCTGGAGGTCCCGCTGAGTGGTGCCGCCGTGGTGCTGTCGACGCTCGGAACGCCGTTCACTCGGCGACCGGTGAGGCTCTACAGCCAAAGCACCGCGGCTGTCCTGGAGGCGATGCGCCGCGAGGGTGTGCGGCGGCTCGTCGTTGTCAGTTCCAGCGCCACCGAGCCGCATCACCATGCCGATGGCGGGTTCCTGCTCAACCGCGTCATCCAGCCGCTGGTCACGGCCACGATCGGCAAGTCCACCTACGACGACATGCGGCGCATGGAGAAGTTGGTGCGGGACAGCAACCTCGACTGGACGATCGTGCGACCGTCAGGGCTGTTCGACAGCGACAGCGTCACCCGCTACCGGCTGACCGAGAGTCGCTCTGACGGTATCTTCACCAGCCGCGCCGACCTGGCGGCCTGTCTCCTGGCCCAGGCCACCGACACCGCCTGGGTCAAGCGCACCGTGGCCGTCACCACCGACAAGGACACTCCGACGCTGTTGGCGATGCTGCGGCGGGAAGCGTTCGGGAAATAGGGACACATGGACGACCAGCAGTGGTTCGCCGAGCAGTTGGCGCAGCACCGCCCGCATCTGCGGGCCGTCGCCTATCGACTGCTGGGCTCGCAGGCTGAGGTCGACGACGCGCTGCAGGAGGCGTGGCTGCGAACGACGCGCGCCGATCCGACCGCGATCACCAACCCCGCGGCGTGGCTGACCACGCTCGTCGGGCGGGTGTGCATCGACATGCTGCGGGCCCGGCATGCGCGCCGCGAGCAGTTGAGCGCGACCTGGGAGCCGCTGGTCAGTGAGTACGGGGATCCGGAGCAAGCCAGCCTGCACACCGACGCGGTCGGCATCGCGCTGCTCGTGGTGCTCGACAGCCTCGAGCCCGCCGAACGGCTCGCGGTTGTTCTGCACGACATGTTCGGCATGCCGTTCGAGGAGGTGGCCGCCGTTGTGGGACGTACACCGGCCGCCACCAGGCAGCTTGCCAGCCGAGCCCGGCGGCGACTACGCGACAGCGCTCCGCAACCCCGGGCTGGCCTGCCTGCCCAGCGACGCGTCGTCGACGCGTTTCTGGCCGCCGCCCGCGCCGGCGACTTCGACGCCCTGCTCAGCCTGCTGGACCCCGACGTGGTGTTCCGCGCCGAGCACGGACGCCGTGCACGGCTCGCACCGGCCGTGCTCACCGGTGCCCGTGCCGTGGCCACCCGCGCGGCCGACGCCGGGCCACGGTTCGCGCGTCTCTGCGCCCCCGCGTTGATAGGTGGAGTCGCCGGGGTCGTCGCCCGTGACCGGCGCGGCCGGCCCGTCGCCGTCGTCGGCTTCACCATCCACGACGAACGCATCGTCGCCATCGACATGATCCTCGACCCGGACAAGCTCCGTTGATCGCCGACGGGCCCTGGACGGCCGTCCATCCATCCATTCGTCGGGCGGCGCCGCGGCCGGGCCGTACGCATCGTCGCCGCCGGCCTTGTTGGCACACCGTCGCAATGTCGTGCACCGATTGCGGCTGCCACAATGTGTCGACGGAGCCGGTGCGCGGACGCGGGGAGAATTCATGAGCGACTGGAACGACAAGATCATCGCGGAGTTTCGCGCCAACGGCGGGCAGGTCGGCGGTCAGTTCGCCGGCGCTCCGCTGCTGCTGTTGCACACGGTCGGTGCCAAGAGCGGCCAGCCTCGCCTGAGCCCGATGATGTACCAGACGGTGGACGGCGGCTATGCCGTGTTCGCCTCCAAGGGCGGCGCGCCCAGCAATCCGGACTGGTACTACAACCTGCTGGCCAACCCGAAGGTCCAAGCGGAGATCGGCACGGACAAGATCGAGTTGGTCGCCAGAGTTGCCGCCGGAGACGAACGGGAACGGATCTGGAGCGCGCAGAAGGTCGCGTATCCGGGCTTCGCCGACTATGAGCGGAAGACGACCCGCCAGATCCCAGTCGTCGTCCTGGAACCCGCGCCGTAGGCAGGGTCGGTACAACCACGTTCAGATCTGACACGTGAGCACGTCGGCGGGGGCGCCCCCGCCGACGTGCTCACCAGAAGACGGCGCCTACGGTTTGTGGGCGAGGAGCCCGACGAACGTGTGATAGGTGTCGGTCTGCACCGTAGTCGGTGCGTCCGACTCTGGGCGCCACTCGGCCAGCGGCACCAGACCCGGCTCCAGCACCGTCAGCCCATCGGCGAACGAGAGGATCTCCTCGTCGGTGCGCCAGCGGCCGGTGCCGAGCGATTCGTTGAAGACCCGCTCGACCTCGCGGGCCTTGCGGGAGCCCTCCGGGTCTCGCTCACCCGGGTCGCGGAAGTGCGAGATCGCCACGTAGCTGCCGGAGGGCAGGGCGTCGATCAACGCGGCCGCCACCGCCTTCGGGTCCTCGTCGTCGCCGAGGTGATGCAGGATGGCGAAGAGCAGCAGGCCGATCGGCCGGTCGAAGTCGAGGAACCGGCGTACGTCAGGGTGGTTGAGGATCTCCTGCGGCTCCCGGATGTCCGCCTGGATCACCGTCGCGGTGCCCTCCGCGGCGAGCAGGGCCCGCCCGTGCGTCAGGACTATCGGGTCGTTGTCCACATAGACGACCTGAGCCTTCGGGTTCTGCTCGGTGGCGACCTCGTGCACGTTGCCCTGGGTGGGCAGCCCCGATCCGATGTCGAGGAACTGATCGATGCCCGCCTCGGTGACCAGGAACCGAATCACTCGACGCAGGAAGGCCCGGTTCGCCTGGCCGGCTGCCGGTCCGTCCGGTGTGATCCGCAGGGCGTGCTCGGCGACCTTCCGGTCGACCTCGAAGTTGTCCTTGCCGCCCAGGAAGAAGTCATAGACCCGGGCAACGCTGGGAATGTTGGGGTCGATGCCGGGGGGTGCCGCCTTGTCGCGGGTCACAGGCGTCTCCATTCGATCGGGATTGGCGCGGGCTCGGCTCTGCGGGCGGTGCCGGCGTTGCGGCGAGTGTAGCGATCGGAAGCATTGGATTTTGCCCCACTGGTATCGCTCCCAGCGAATCGCTCGACCGCAATCAATGGCGTCGGTAGGGACATAGTGGATCGTCGCCGACGTACGGCCACACCGCGCCGGAGCGACACGCTCCAGGCGACGGGGGAGAGGAGTGGCGATGGCCCGCAATGCGCCGGTTTGATCAGCGGCCGAGGCGTGAGACACGTTGGCGATCATCGATCTGTTGCTGCATCGTCGACGTATGACAGGTGCTCCCTCGTCCTCGCTGATCGGCCGTCCGCGGCCGGGTCTGCTGGCCGCCGTCGTGCTGTCGACGGTGGTGCTCGCCAGCGCTCTGAGCGCCGCGCCGGCAGCCGACGCCGGCACCATGACGCCCGCCGCGTACCCGGCGATCGCCCCGGCGCCCGGTGGGGCCGCGGTGTCGGTCGCAGCGCCGGCCGGGACCGCCCCGCCACCGCCGACTGCGCCGTCCAGTACGCCGAGCACCTCGCCCGTTCCGCCGAGTGCCCCCACGAACCTGACCGCCAGCGAGGTCCGCAGCGCGTCGGTCACGCTCACCTGGACGGCCGCCACGTCAGGCTGCTGCGCCATCGCCGGGTACGACATCACGTACTACCAGGAGTTCGGCGACATCGTCTTCAGCGCCAGCGTCGGGGCCGTCACCAGCACCACGATCACCAGCTACCTTGGGGCGGGCCAGCAGTACACGTTCCGATTGATCGCCCGGGACAGCCTCGGGCAACGCTCGAACTGGTCGAATGCGCTGACAGTGGTCACCCCGGTGACGGACACCGGCCCGGACACCACCCCGCCGAGCGCGCCGCAGAACCTGACAGTCGGCGAGGTGACCGCCTCGACCGGCACGTTGTCCTGGTCGCCGTCGACGGACAACGTCGGCGTGCTCGGCTACAACGTCTACCGGTTCGACGGCTGGTTCACGTCGCAACTGGTCGCCACCGTGCCGGGTACCACGTACACGGCGCCGCTACCTGCGTCGGTGCCGCTGCGCAACCTGTACTACGTGCGGGCCCGGGACGCGGTAGGCAACGTGTCGATCGCGTCCAACACTGTCACCCTGCCCACGACGACGACCACTCCGCCGCCCTCGACCTGCCGGGTGACCTACCGGAACCAGTCCGAGTGGCAGGGCGGTTTCGTGGCCACTGCGACAGTCCACAACGCCGGGACGGCCCCGATCGACGGCTGGATCGTCACTTTCAGCTTCCCGGGGGACCAGCAGGTCACCTCGGGGTGGAACGCCACGATCGGCCAGACCGGGGCCGTCGTGACCGCTCGCAACGTCGACTGGAACCGCGTCCTCGCGCCAAACGGCTCTGCGACCTTCGGCGTGCAGGGGCGGTGGGGCGTCAGTGACGCGCCGCCGACCGGCTTCGCGCTGAACGGCGCTCCCTGCACGGTGGGCTGAAGGAGTCTCGTGAACACACATTCGGCCACACCCCACCACCGCCGTGCCAGGGCGCTGCTCGCGGCCGTCGCAGTCGGCGTCCTCGGCGTCGCCAGCACGCTCGGCGGCGCGCCCGCGCCCGCCTCCGCCGCGAACACGCTTACCATGCGGGGTGCCGACGTCTCCTCGTTGCAGCGCAGCCTGGATCTGGGCGCCAGGTACTACGACGCCGGTGGCGTCGCCCGCGACCCACTGGACATCTTGAAGTCCGTCGGCGTCAACTACGTCCGGCTGCGCGTCTGGAACAACCCGGTCAGCGGCTACAACAACAAGAGCGCGGTGCTGGGTCAGGCGAGGGCGGCCAGGGCGAAGGGCCTCAAGGTGCTCATCGACTTCCACTACTCCGACACCTGGGCCGACCCGGGAAAGCAGTACAAGCCGGCCGCCTGGGTCGGCCACAGCCTCAGCCAACTGCGTACCGACGTCTACGCCTTCACCTACGACGTCTGTTCCAGCCTGCGGGGGCAGGGCACCCTGCCGGACAGTGTGCAGATCGGCAACGAGATCAACGTCGGGATGCTGTGGAACGAGGGCAAGGTCGTCAACAACGACTTCGCCCCGCTGGCCGGCCTGCTGAAGCAGGGCTACAACGCGACGAAGGCGTGCGGCAGCGGCATCCCGGTGATGATCCATACCGCCAACGCCGACAGCAACGCCAACGCCCGATGGTTCTACGACGGCATCCGAGCGCAGGGTGTGCAGTGGGACATCACCGCGCAGTCGTACTACTGCATGTGGCACGGCAGCCTGGCGAACCTCTACAACAACATCGTCGACCTGCGTGGGCGCTACGGCAAGCCGGTGGTGATCGTGGAGACCGCGTACCCCTTCACCCGGAACAACGCGGACAGCGAGCCGAACGCCATCGGCGACGCGACCTGTGACGGCATCAGCGCGACCTGGTCCGGGCAGGCCCAGGAGTTCGACTGGGTGCAGAACACCGCCCGCAACGCGGGGGCCATCGGCGTCTTCTACTGGGAGCCGACCTGGTACGCCGTCCGCGGCAACGGCTGGGACCCGGCCAACATCAACGGCACCGGAAATCAGTGGGACAACATGGCGGTCTTCGACTGGTCGGGGCGGGTGAACCCGGGCGTACGGTGGACGCCCTGACCCCGTCGGACGTGCGGCCACGGCTCCTGGCCACCGCCACGATCGCGAAGCGCTCCTCGACAGCCACCTGCCGATGCTCGACCTGGTCGACAGCCTGGCCAGTCGTACAACGAGCATCCCGACTACCGCAAGGAGTGGCGGCCCTAGCTGTTCGGCGGGCCACCCCTGGTGAGGCAGGTCGAGACGCGCGAGCTGCGTCTCCTGCTGGGTGACAAGGGGTACGCGCGAAAGCCGGTCGGAACGGAGGGTCTGCCTCGGGTTGGTTCGTCGCTCTCCGGCTATCTCGATCGAGCTGACGCGATCCACGGATGCCCGGGAACAACAGCGCTGTCCAGTGTCCGTGGGTCGATGCTCCACTGACCAGCGAGTGTGAGCACTGTTTCCTCATCCGGCCACGGCGAAGTCTCGTCATCGTCGTCGTCCCACGGTTCGTCCTCGTCAGGGGCTAACCCGACTCCGAGCGCCTGCTCCTCCAGCGTGCGTTCGCCGACGTCGAACAGTGCCTCGCCGCGCTCGCCGAGGTAGGCGAATGCTCGCTCCACCACGCCACCCCGGGCGCGCCCCCACCCGTGATATTCAACGACGCGATGAGTGCCGAAGTACTGCACCTCACCGAGCAGCCGGCTCAGCGCCGCCAGCCAAACGGCGAATCGGTCGTCTTCGGGGGCACAAACGTCTCTCGAAACGGCGAGCGTCCACCGGTCAAGCGGCGGCGTGAGCAGCCACTGGCCGTGGTCGTCATACGCAGCGGTGACCGCACCACGCCAGGTGGCGGGAGTGGGACGGCTGAGGTTCAGCGCGGCAGCGACGGTATCGGCGTCCCGGTCACGGACGGCGAGCCACTCAAGCTTGTAGCCGAACCCGATCGCGGCGTCGGGAACCATCAGCGGTTGAGGTAGGCGGTCAGGCCGCCGAGTTCCTCGCTGGCGATGAACACCGACCGCACGTTGAGGATGGCCTCCTCGACGTGGGCGGGGCAGCCCCACGCCGCGTCACCCCACGAATCGGCGACCTTGACCTCGGCTGGCGCCGTGCACCCGGCGGCGCCGCCGAGCTGGCAGTGCTCGGGGTGCGGCGCGGCAGCCTGCGCGGCCGCGGCGGCGCGCATCTGGGTGGCGAGTTCAGCCGCTACGGCGGCGCGCTGCTCAGCCTCGGCGCGCAGTTCCCGCTCCACGCGCAGCACCTTGGCCAGCTCGTCACTGGCGGACTTGGCGCGTGCCTCGGCGGCGAGTTTCGCCTGCTCGATGTGGTGGCGTTCGATGGCCAGGGCTGCCGTGCCGGCGAAGAGCCGGGTGAGGGCGATGTCGGTGTCCTGCGGGACGCGCGGGGTGCGGTGATACATCGCGAAGGTGCCCAGCAGGCCGCCGTCGCGGGCCAGGATCGGCGTGGACCAGCAGGCCGCCAACCCGGCCTGGTCGGCCAGCCCCCGGAAGTCGTCCCAGAACGGGTCGGTGGCGATGTCGGTGACGATCACCGGTTCCCGCCGGTGGGCGGCGGTGCCGCACGAACCGACACCTTCGCCGGTCGCGATGCCGTCGATGGCCTGGTTGTAGAAGTCCGGCAGGCTCGGCGCGGCGCCGTGGCGCAGGTGCCGGGCGTCGGGATCGGCGAGCAGCACGGAGACGAGCACCTCCTGCGGTGCGAGGTGCTCGATGCAGCGGGCCATCCCGTCGAGCACCTCGGTCAGGGGCGCCTGGCGGGCGATCTGCTCCAACAGGGCGCGGTGTTCGGCCATCAGCCGTTGGGCATGCTTGACCTGCGTGGTTTCCACGCCCAGCACACGGATGCCGGTCACGGTGCCGTCGGCGCCCCGGCGCGGCTCGTAGGTGAAGTCGAAGAACGCCTCCCGCGCCTGCGGGCCGCTGCCCAGCACCACCCGGACGTCACGGCCGGTGTACGGCTCGCCCGTGCGGAGGACCTGGTCCAGGAGCGCGATGAATCCCTGACCGGCCAGTTCAGGCATCAGTTCGGCGAGCGCGACCCCGATCCGGGCCCGCTCTTCGCCGATGGTGGCGAGGAACGCCGGGTTGGCCGTCTCCAGCAGGTGCTCTGGCCCGGCCAGCGAGGCGAAGACGGCGATGGACTGCCCGAACAGCGTCCGCAGGTCCTCCTCCGCTGCTTGCTCGGCAGCGGCCGGACGCGCAGCGGCAGTAGACCGTTGGCCTGGTACCGCGGTCATGGTGGGGGGTTCGCCTCTCGTCTGCGAATACGGGGACGTGTCACCGGTCGGTGCGGGTGGCCACCACTGCCCGGAAGGGGTTGGCTGAGGCCACCGCTGGTGCAGCGTACCCATGTGCCCGACATTCAGGTGTTACCCACCGACCAGACACCGCAACCTGAAGCCCGACCGACGGCCTGATCTGGTCCGGCGTTCACCGGTGCCGGCTGCGCTCGGCGAGTTGCTTCAGGTTCAGTAACTGCCGCCGCGCCATGATCAGGTCGCCGACGGACAGCCCGGGTGCGGCCCAGCGGGGCGTCTGCATGACGACTTTGAGGAGCAGACGCGTGGTGTTCCGCTCCCAGGGCACCAGGACGTAGGACATGAAGGCGCCCATGATGGTGCTCGTGAGCTGCCTGCCGGGGTCGACCGAGACGATCCTCCCCAGCTTCCGTCCACCCGCAGTGGTGAACGCCTCTCCGACGTGAGGCTCGGGTAGGCCCTGCAACTCGCAGGGTGAGCGGCGGCCCAGGTTGTCGAGCCAGTCATACGAGTACGGGGCAAGCCTCACTTGGGCCACCCACGGCCACACCGCTGCGGGGGGCGCCGATACCGACACTCCCCGCCATGCCTGGAGAGCGGGTGAGACGACGAAGTCGTCGCAGGGATAGGACCGTGTCGTCTCGTTCCGGGTCACGCCCCACCGGTCACCGATCACGCATTCATCCTCCCGTCGCGGGATGGGGCTGCTCTTGCCACGGATCACCTGAGGCGCCGGCGGTGAGGTGCCGTTCGTAGCCGGCCACCTTGGCGTCGATGAGGTCGAGGCAGTCCTGCAGTTGGGTGAGCTGCTCGGTGACGTGGCGTTGGTGTTCGCGGAGCAGCTCGAGCCGTTCGGTCTCGTTGCCGCTGCCCTCGCGGACGAGTTGGGCCAGGCGGCCGATCGTCGTGAGCGGCATCCCGGAGGCCCGGAACTTCACACAGTTCGTCAGCCACTCGACGTCCCAGGCGCTGTAGACGCGCCTGCCGGACCCGTCACGGCGCACGTCGCTGGCCAACAGGCCCGCACGCTCGTAGAGCCGCAGAGTGTGCACAGTCAACCCGGTGCGCTGGGCCACCTGCCCGATGCTGAGGCCGCCGTCCGCCATGGCCTCGACCGTAGCCATTGACCTAGACCTCGGTCTAGCACCTAGCGTCCGCGGCATGACCTCCACCATGTTCGGTGCCCACAGCACTACTGCTGACGTCCTTACCGGAATCCACCTCACCGGCAGGACCGCCCTCGTCACGGGTGGTTACTCCGGCCTCGGTCTCGCCACGACCCGCGCGCTCACCCAGGCCGGGGCTCGGGTCGTCGTCCCCGCTCGCCGGCCCGACGCGGCGCGGCGGGCACTCGCCGATGTGGCCGGGGTCGAGGTCGACCAGCTCGATCTGGCCGACCTCGCTTCCGTCCACGCGTTCGCCGAACGGTTCCTGCGTGATCACCCCGCTCTGGACATCCTGATCGCGGATGCCGGAGTCATGGCCTGTCCCGAGACGCGGGTGGGGCCCGGCTGGGAGGCGCAATTCGCGATCAACCACCTCGGCCACTACGCGCTGGTGAACCTGCTGTGGCCCGCACTCACCACCGCCAGGGCGGCTCGTGTCGTCTCGGTGGCCTCCGGGCGCGACCCGGCGTGGCGGATCCGGTGGGACGACGTGCAGTTCGCCCGCGGCTACGACAAGTGGGAGGCGTACACCCAGTCCAAGCTCGCGAACATCCTGTTCGCCCGCCACCTCGACATGCTCGGCGCGACGCACGGCGTCCGCGCCTTCTCCGTGAACCCCGGCTGGATCCTCACCCCTCTGCAACGACACCTCGCGGTCGAGGAAATGGTCGCCGCCGGCTGGATGGACGCGGAGGGTACTCCCGCGCCCGGCCTGTTCAAGACGGTCGAGCAGGGCGCGGCGACCCAGGTGTGGGCCGCCACGTCACCCCATCTCGACGCGAAGGGCGGCGACTACTGCGTGGACTGTCGCACCACCGATGGCAGCCCTACCGACAGCGGCGAAGCGGCCCGGCTCTGGGCGCTGTCGGCCGACCTGACCGGCCTCGACCTCGTCGGGTAAGCCTGAGTGGTGTCGCGGCGCCTCCACCACAGGCATGCCCCGATCGTGCCGCCGGGGTTGCGGAGGTCAGATCAGGGCCGCGCCGAGGGCGCGGAACGCGTCGGCGGGGAACGCCTTGTCGTCGCCTCCGTTGAGCACCTGGATCGCCACCTCGTCCGCGCCGGCCTGGTAGTGCTTCTCCAACCCGGCCACCACCTCTTCGACGGTGCCCCACGGGATCAGGGCGTCGACGAGGCGGTCACTGCCGCCGTCGGCGAAGTCCTCGTCGGTCCAGCCGAACCGCCGCAGGTTGTTGGTGTAGTTCGGCAGCGCGAGGTATCCGCTCGTGTACTGGCGGGCGGTGGCACGCGCGGTGGTGGCGTCCGCGTCGAGGACCACGGCGACCTCGGGAGCGAGCAGCCGGTCGGGCCCGATCGCCGCCCGGGCCTCGGCGGTGTGCTCGACAGGGACGAAGTACGGGTGCGCCCCGGTCGAGCGGTCGCGGGAGAGTTCGAGCATCCGCGGGCCCAGTGCCGCCAGGATGCGCCGCTCGGGCGTAAGCCCGGCCGCGTCGAGGCCGTCGAGGTAATCGACCATTCGTGAGTACGGCTTGCGATAGTCGGTGCCGCCACTTTCCACCACCACCGCGTGGCTGGCGCCGAGACCGAGCAGGAACCGGCCGGGGTGCGCCTGCTCCGCGTCCTTGGCGAACGCCGCCGCCTCGGCTGGCGACGAGTGCCAGATGCTGAGGATCCCGGTCGCGACCCCGATGCGCGTGGTCCCGTCCAGGATCTCCCGGAAGCGGGGGGCGACGTTCTCGCCGAACCCACCGGAGAACCAGATTCGGGAGTAGCCGAGGCTCTCCAACTCCGTCGCGGCGTCGATGGCCGCGCCCTGACTCTCGCTAGCAAGGAAGAACGGTTGCCATACGCTCACGAGTCGTTGTGCCATACCGGAACCCTACGACCCTCAGCCGGTGACCGCTTCGGGTAACGCCGCCAAGGCTGATCCCGACGGCTGGCCGCGGTGTGGCCGGGCAGGGTTTGTGGGGCCATGAGCCGAGCCCGTTCACGGTAGGTTCGCGACATGGGTTCGATCTGGTCGGTGACCGTGCGGATCGGTTCGCTGTGGATCCTGACGGTGCTCCTCCTTGTGCTGTTCGCGCACGGCCTGCGTGTCGAGTACCTGCCGATCGAGGCGCTCACCGGCATCGTGTGGGCGGCGCTGCTCGGCACGGGCGCATTCCTGTCGAGCAGGCTGGCGAGGTCAGGGCGCGTCAGGAGCGCCACCGTGCTGCTGTGCGTCGCGGCCCTGGTCGCCTGCGACGTGGCGGTCGTCGTCGACAGTGCGTTGATCTACGACGGGGCCGGTTACTGGACGCTCGACGCTGGTGCCGGCCTGCCGTATTCCTACGCGCCGTTGTGGTACCCGGCGTCGCTGCTGCCGGGGATCGACATCGTCGGCATCGATCAGGCGACCATCACCGCTGGTGATGTCGAGTGGCAGGCGGAGCACGTCGCTCCGGTGGCCGTGGTGTTGACCATCGCGTCGGCCCTCTTCATCGCATTCGTGGCGCGGACGCTCTTCGGAGGTTGGCAGGCCAGCCCGGGAAGCCGGCTGGCACCCGCCGGCTCCTGAGTCACGGTGTGAGGCCGGCCTGGATCGCCAGGATGGCGGCTCCTACCCGATCGCGGCTGCCGGTCTTGGCCAGCACGTTTGTCACGTGGGTCTTCACGGTGCTCATGGACAGGTAGAGTCGTTCGGCGATCTCGTTGTTGTTGAGCCCGGCGCCGATCAGGGCGAGCACGTCGGTCTCCCGAGCGGTCAGCTGGTAGGCCGCCAACTCCACCCGGGTGGCCGGCCCGGTGGCGCGGACCCGGTCGAGTACGGCGCCGGTGACCTCGGCGGAGAGGACCGCCTCGCCGGCCGCGACGGTGCGCACCGCGGCGATGAGGTCGCGCGCGCTGGACCGCTTGAGCAGGAATCCGCGTGCGCCGGCGGCGATGGCGTCCAGGACGTAGGCGTCGTCGTCGAAGGTGGTGACGACGATGACGGCCGGCGAGTGTGGGATTCTGGCCAGCTCGCGGGTGGCTTGCAGGCCGTCGAGTACCGGCATGCGGATGTCGACGAGGGCGACGTCGATGCGGGAGTCGCGCCGCACCGCGTCGAGGAGCTGCCGGCCGTCGGCCGCCTCGGCCGCGACCTGGATGTCGGCTTGAGATCGCAGGATCAGGCTGAAGCCGTCCCGGACCAGTTCCTGGTCGTCGGCGACCGCGACGCGGATCACGGGTTCACCACCGGCAGATTGGCCTGCACCACTGTGCCTCCGCCGGGGCGCTGGCTCAGCTCCCAGCTCCCGCCGCGCGCGGAGACGCGTTCGGAGATGCCGAGCAGACCCGAGCCTTTCGTGGCTGCGCGGGGTGGGCCGATGCCGTCGTCGCTGACCCGCAGGCGAACATGGTCGCCGACCCGGATCAGCTCGACCCAGGCCGCCGTGGCTCTCGCGTGCCGGGAGATGTTGGTGAGGGCCTCCTGGGCGATGCGGTAAGCCGTCAACACACCGATCTCGTCGAGGCCCGGGTCGGGGTCCAGCTCGACCCGCACCGTCACGCCCTGTTGGCGCAGCGGCTGGGCGAGGAGCTCGTCGATGTCGGACAGGCGCGGCGGCGCGCTCACCGCTATCGATGCGGTGGGATCGCGCAGGTGCACGACGAGCGTGTCGAGCTCGCTCAGTGCGGTGCGGCCACTACCCGCGATCGCCCGCAACGCCGCCCCCGGATCGTCACTGAGCTGGCCCGCCTCGGCCTGCACCACCATCGCGGTGACGTGGTGGCCGACCACGTCATGCAGCTCGCGGGCCAGGTTGGCACGCTGCTCGCGCCAGGCCGCCTCCTCGCGTAGCTCGCCTGTCTCCTGAGTCAGGACGAAGCCACGTGACCACGATCGGAACAGGACGGCCAGGAGGTAGCCGGCCGTCACGAAGAAGAGCGGCTGCTCGTACACCCCTCGCTCGTTGAGCAGCGCGATGGTGAGGGCGCCGGCCGCGCCGATCAGGCCAACCACCCACCCCAGCCACGGGTGTCGGGCCGGGTCCTCGCAGACCGAGACGAACACCAGGCCGGCTGCCGCGAGGCCCAGCTGCACCGACTCTCCGGTGCTCACGATCGCCACGAAACCCGCGCAGACCGCGAAGACCAGGGTGCGGTAGCGGGGGCGCAGCGCGGTGGCCCCGAGGCCGACCGGCAGCACCAGCCACGCCCAGCCCGCCGGCACGGACACGCCGTCCTCGACGGTGGTGACCACGGCCGCGATGATCAAAGCCGCCGCAGCGTACGCGAGCCGGCGCACCCGCCCGGGGTCGCGCAGCCGTTCGCGGATTCCAGTCAGCACCAGCACAGTCTCCGTGACGGGCCGGAAGACCGGCCAGTACCCGGGTACCGGATCGGCCGGCACTCCGGTACCGCCCTCGGAACCAGAACGGCACTGCGGAACGTTCCGCGAGAACGCTCGCCGGACGACTCTGCGGAGGTGACTCTCGTCGACTCCCGCGCTGCCATGACCGTCGGCCCACTTCGCACGGTTCCCAACTACATCACCGCCGTTCGCACGGTCGCCGCTGTCACCGTCGGGATCGTGGCCCTCGTCTCCGGGTCGGTGGCATTGATGGCGGTATCGTACGGTATCTACTGGCTCGGTGACGTCCTCGACGGCTGGGCTGCCCGCCGACTCGGCCAGGAGACCCGGGCGGGGGCCGTCTTCGACATCGTGAGCGACCGGGCGTGCACCGCCGTACTCTGCGTCGGCCTGGTGTCCCTCGTGCCGGACATCGCGGTCGTGGCAGTGGTCTTCCTGCTCTCGTTCCTGGTGCTGGACACCATGCTGTCGCTGGCGTTCCTGTGCTGGCCGGTGCGCAGTCCCAACTACTTCCACCTGGTCGACCGGCGGGTGTGGGCGTTGAACTGGTCGCCGCTGGCCAAGGTCGCCAATACCGCCGGCGTCATCGGCGCCATCGCGTTCGGGCAGTACCTGCTCGCGCTGGGCGTGGCCGTCGCCGTCGTGGCGGTCAAGCTGTGGTCGGTCGCCGCGGTGGTCCGGCTGCTCGAACGGGACGGCCGGGCATGAGCAGCCTCGTCGAGGCCGTGGTGGCGCTCGGCTACGGTGTCGCGTCGGCGCTCGTCCCGATCGTCAACGCCGAGGCCTACGCCGTGGTCGCCGGGCAGCGGGGCGGCCACGCTCTCGTCGCCGTGCTCGCCCTGGCACTCGGGCAGACCGCCGGCAAGCTGCTGCTGTTCGAGTCGGCGCGTCGTGGGTCGGGGCGGCTGGCCCTGAAGATCGCGAAGCGGGCGAAGTCAGGTCGCGCGGCGACTCGGGCCGCGCGGTGGACCGAGCCGATCCGACGCTGGCTCTCCCGCCGCCGCACGGCCCTGCCGACCGTGCTGGCCTCCGCCGCGGTCGGAGTTCCACCGCTGGCCGTCGTCAGCCTCGCCGCCGGCACCGCGGGCCTTCGACGCTGGGAGTTCGCCGTCGCCTGCCTCTCCGGGCGGGTGATCCGTTTCGCATTGCTCGTGCTGCCAGCGGTGCTGGCCTGACCCCGGCTCCCCGTCAGAGGAGCCGACCGTCGTGGGCGAGCAGGGCGATCTGGGTGCGGTTGTCGAGGTCCAGCTTGGTCAGGATGTGCGAGACGTGCGCCTTCACGGTCGTCACACTCATCAGCAGCTCGCTGGCGATCTCGGCGTTGGAGCGCCCCTGCGCGATGGCCAGCACGACGTCGCGTTCCCGGGGCGTGAGCAGGGCCAACCGCTCGTGCGCCTGCTCGTAGGACTCGGCCCCCGACGCGACCCGCTGCATGAGGCGGCGCGTCACGCCCGGCGACAGCATCGGGTTGCCGGCCGCCACCGAGCGGACCGCCTGGCTGATCTGCTCGGGCGGGGTGTCCTTGAGCAGGAAGCCGCTCGCTCCGGCTCGGAGCGCCCGCATCACGTGCTCGTCGGTGTCGAACGTGGTGAGCACGATGATCTCGGGTGGCCGGTGGCGGCGGCGCAGGCGCTCGGTGGCGGTGATGCCGTTGACGCCGGGCATCCTGATGTCCATCAGCACCACGTCGGGCAGGTGCCGATCCACCGCCGTGATCGCCGTCGCGCCGTCGGCGGCCTCGCCCACCACGACGATTTCGTCGGCGCCGTCGAGCATCAGCGTGAGCATTCCCCGTACGAGAGGATCGTCGTCGACGATGACGACCCGGATCGGAGCCGTCACCTCGGCCACGGCAGCCACGCGGTGAGGTGGAACCGACCTCCGGCGTCGACGTGGTGGGCGACCCGACCGCCGGCGAGCGCAGCCCGCTCGGCGAGGCCGATCAGTCCGGTACCGGCGCTACCGGCGGCACCGTTGTCGGGCGTGGTCGGGTTGCTCACCGCGATGCTCAGCCCGGAGCCGGGCGCGCCGCCGAGCACCAGCCGGACCGGCTGACCGGCGGCGTGTTTGCGGGCGTTCGTCAGTGCCTCCTGCGCGATGCGGTACGCGGTGCGGCCAACAGTCGGGGGGATCTCGACCGGCGGGCCGAACGGGTCGTCGACCTCGATCTGTTGCCCGGCGGCCCGCGCCTCGTCGACCAGGCGCGGCAGGTCGGCGAGGGTCTGCCCGGGTGGCGCGTCGGTCGGCGACTCGGTGTCGTCGCTGCGCAGCAGGGTGATGACCTCGCGCAGCTCGTCGAGGGCGTGGTGTGCGCTGGCCCTGATCACCCCGGCGGCGGCGCTGAGCCGCTCCGGCGGCGCGTCCGGCCGGTACTCCATCGCGCCGGCGGCCGCCGCCAGCAGGGACAGCCGGTGGGCCAGCACGTCGTGCATCTCCCGCGCGATCCGGTTGCGCTCCGCCGCCCGCGCCTCGTCGACCCGTCGTTCCTGCTCCCGCTCGGCCCGTCGGGCCCGGTCGCGCAGCGCTGCCAGCAGGGCGTTGCGGGCCTGCGCCCAGGTGCCCCAGCCGAGCAGGGCCGCGTAGGCGATCGTCATCAGCACCAGCCGCCACCCGTACGGCAGGCTGGGCACCGGCCGCCAGAGCGCCTGCACCGCCTCGCCCGCCTCGCCGACCGCCGCCACCGCCGCCGCTTGCCGAAACGGCCGGTTGCGCGCGATGAACAGCACCGCGAAGCTGGCCACCGGCGTGGCCACCGGAGACAGCGCGACGAGCAGGCCGGCCAGCACGCCACCGACCTGCGGGCGGCGGACGACCACCGGGACGAGGGCCAGGGAAGCCACCGCCAGCGCGACGTCGAGGCCGACCAGGCCGGCGGAGCTGGAGCGGGTGGCGGACCACAGCATGGTCGCGACGAGGACGCCGATCGCCACTGTCGTCACGACCACCGGGACGGAACGCCACGTCCGCGGCGGCCTGACCTCGCACGTCGCCGCATCCACATGGCGCACGCTACTGGGCTCGCGGCAGGCAGGACCACCTCCTTTGGTAGTACGCCGGGCCGCCAGTGGACGTACCCGCCGCGGCGTCTGGACCGACGCGTCCGGCCCGGCCCGGTCCACAGACTCAGGCCATGACGAACAACCTTCTCCTGGGACGGGCCGCGGTGACGGCCGGCGCGATCGTGGTGGCGGTGGTCGAGTTCGCGCTCCTGCGCTCGGCGGCCGGCGTCGACCTGGCGGTCAGGTCGGCGAACTCGACCCGACAGATCACGGTGGCAGCGGTCATCGTGGCCACCGCCGTCGCGGCACTGGCCGGCTGGGCGCTGCTCGCGGTGCTGGAACGCCGCACCAACCGCTCCCGCGTCTGGTGGACCTCGATCGCGGTCGCCGTCCTGCTGCTGTCACTCGTGCTCGGGCCGCCGAGTGGCGTCGGCGGGGGAGCGAAGGCGACCCTCGCGCTGCTGCACGTGAGCGTCGGCGTCATCCTCATCCTCGGCCTGCCCCGGTCGCGCCCGGACAGGGCGAGCCGATGACCACGCTGACCGTACGCAAACAGGGCGGGGCCTTCGTCCTCGACTCCGGGGCGCGCGCTTCGCTGCGTACCGGCTGGACCTGGCGGTGCGGCGAGATCCGCACCGGCACGGGCCGCTGGACTGTCGCACCGACCGACCGCCGACGCATCGGGTTCACCGCCCAGGGCGAGCACGGCGTGCCGGTGCGGCTCGACCCGCGCCGGTCGCACGTGCCAGGGCCCGGCGGGGTGGCCCACTGGGTGCCCGGTCGCTGCGGCGGTGAACTGGTACGCGACGGGCACCGCCTCGCGGTACGCCTCCCCGGTCGACGCGGCGGGCCGATCCGCGTCGACGTCACCGGTGAGTGGGCCGAGCTGGAGCTGGTGGTGCTCACCGCCTGTTTCGCGCTGACGAGTCAGCGTCGGCGACGCACCCTGATCATGATGGCGGTCGTCAGCGGGGCGAGTGGGTGACCCCCCAGGCGCGTGCTCAGACGAGGCGACGGAGCACGGTCTCCACGGCGTCGATCAGCGGATCACCATCGGTGCGGGGGTGCCGGGCGAGACCGAACTCGACGTCCGGCAGGACGGGCAGGGCATCGGTGTCCCGGCAGATCATGGCCGGTTCGAGGTTCGCGGGCATGAGCGCCGCCACGCCGAGCCCGGCCCGTACCGCGGCGAGCACCCCGACCAGGCTGTTGCTCTCGAAGGCCACCCGCCAACGCCGATCGGCACGCTCCAGGGCGTCCAGCACTGACGTACGCCAGGAGCACGGGTTGGAGAAGAGCACCACCGGCAGCGGGTCGGCGGCCACGTCCACACCCTGCCCGGTCGCCCAGACCAGCGGGGCGCGCACCGTCCAGCGGGGCGGTCCGGGAATGTCCGGTACCGCGTCGAGCACGAGTTGGACGCGTCCCGCGTCGTACGCCTCCCGCATGGCGGCGTTGGAGCAGCTGAGCACCTCCAGCGTCGCGCCGGGATGCAGCCGGGCGAGGTCGGCGAGGGCCTGCGGAAGGTGGGACGCGGCGAGGTCTTCGAGCAACCCGACGCCACAGTGGCCGGTGAGCGCCCGGCCGGTCTCGGCGAGTGCCTGTGCGGAGAGCGCGAGGATGCGTTCGGCGTACGGCAGGATCTCTTCGCCCGCACGGGTCGGTGAGACACCGGACGACGACCGGTGCAGCAGCGGTCGACCGACGACGGTTTCCAGCTTGCGCAGCTGTTGGCTGAGGCCGGGCTGGGTCTGCCCGAGCGCGGTCGCGGCACGGCTGATGCTGCCTTCCCGTACGGCGGCGACGAACGACCGCAGCAACGCGGTCTCCAGGTCCCTTGCCATAAGGACTCATTATGCCAGCCTCAACAAGATGACGTCTTCTTATGGCGTGTGGGCGGGGCTAGCGTCAGACGGGTGACCGGTTACCGGCAGGTGCTCGCCGTGCCAGGGATGGCACCGCTGCTGGGCGTCTCACTGCTCGCCCGTACCGCGATAGCCGCCGACGTGATGGCGCTGACCCTTTTCGTCGTCCTCGGCCTGGAGCTGAGCTACGCGGCAGCGGGTGGGGTCGCGGCGGCGCTGACCGGCGGAGTGGCACTGGGTGGGCCGCTGCTCGGCCGCATGATCGATTCGCGGGGCCTGCGTCCCGTCCTACTGGTGACCGCCGGCGCGCAGGTCGTGTTCTGGCTGGGCGTGCCGGTCCTGCCGTACGGGTTCCTGCTGGTCGCCAGCTTCGTGGCGGGCCTGCTGATGGTGCCGGCCCAGGCCGTGAGCAGGCAGGCGATCGCCGCGATGACGACGTCGGAGCAGCGCCGGGCCGCGTTCGCGCTGGAAGCCGTGCAGGGCGAGCTGTCGTACATCGTGGGGCCGGCGGTGGTGATCCTGGGAGCGGCGACGGTGTCCCCCGACGTGGTGGCCTGGGGGGTCGGCGCCGCGATCCTGGCCGGCGGCGTCGGCATCGCCGTGCTCAACCCACCGATGCACGCCCGGGACGAGGCGGAGGCCGCCGCCGCGGAACGACCCCCACGGCGGCAGTGGCTGAGCGCGAGGATGATCGCCGCGCTGACGATGGCGTTCGGGACGACGACGCTGCTCAGCGGCATCGATCTCGCCATCGTCGCCACGCTGCGGGAGGCGGGTCAGGTGTCCTGGGCCGCCGTGGTCATCGTGGTGTTCGGCGTGTCGTCGGTCATCGGCGGGCTGGTCTACGGCGCGCTGACCCGGCCGCTGCCCACCTGGCTGCTGCTCGCCCTGCTCGGGCTCGTGACGATTCCCGCCGGACTGGCCCACGACTGGCCCTGGCTCTGCGTGGCCGTCGTGGGAAGCGGCCTCCTCACCGCGCCGACCCTCGGCTCGGTGGCCGACGCGGTGAGCCGCCTGGCGCCGCCCGGTGTGCGCGGCGAGGTGACGGGTCTGCAGTCTTCGGCGCAGAGCGCCGGTTTCGCGCTCGGATCCCCGCTCGTCGGCGTGGCGATCGACCTCACCGTGCCGGCGGGCGGTTTCGTGGTGGCAGGGCTTGCCGGCCTCGCCGCAGCGGGGACGGGATACCTGCTCTCCCGCCGATCACCCGCGCGACAACGTCGCCGGGCGATGCCGGGGACCACCGCAGGTCGGCCAGCGCTCTAGGTATTTTGTCCATTGAGGTCGGAGCCGCGGCTGGCGGGTGCGGTGTGGTGGCGACGGGCGTCCACGGCGAGCAACGTGAGGGCGGCCAGCGTCAGCAGCCCGCCGGCGAGCGCCAGCGGTAGTGCCCCCGAGGTGGGCAGGAGGGCACCGCCGAGCAGTGATCCGCCGGCGATGCCGGCGTTGAAGGCGGTGCTGACCCCGGCCGACGCGATGTCGGTGCTGCCCGGGGCCAGTTGCAGCATCCGGTTCTGCACGGCGGAGCCGAAGGCCGCGTACGCGAGACCGATCCCGGCGAGCAGCGCGACCACGCCCGGCTTGAGCTCGCCGAGCCCGTAGAGCCCGAGCAGCGAGGCCGTGCCGATGGCCAGCGGCGTCAGCAGCGAAGCGACCGGTCGGGTGTCCAGGGTCCGGGCCGCGACCAGGGTGCCGACGACGCCGGCCGCGCCGGAGACGAACAGCAACGGCGCCAGCACCGCGTCGGCGAAGCCGCTGACGTCGAGCAGGAACGGTGTCACGTAGGTCTGCAGGGTCATGAAGCCGCCGATGCCGAGGGCGGTGGCGATCAGCAGGACGGCGAAGCGCCGCCCGTCCGGTGCGCTGCCCCGGGCGGCGCCGCCGGCGGCCGGGGGATAGGAGGGGAGAAGGAGCAGCACCGCGGCGGCGATCGCCACACCGATCCCGGCCAGCACCGCGAACGCCGCGCGCCAGCCGGCTTGCTGCCCGATCCAGGTGCCGAAGGGTACGCCGAGCACCGGGGCGAGCGTCGCTCCGGTCGCGAACAGCGCCACCGCCCGACCGCGTACCGCGACCGGGAACGGCCCGATCACGGTCGCCGTGGCGACGGACCAGAACAGCGCCTGGGCGAGGGCGGTGACCAGGCGGGAGCCGGCCAGTACGGCGTACGTCGGCGCGAGCGCGGCGGCGGCGTTGGCGACGGCGAACAGGAGCATCGTGACGCCGAGCAGGTGCCGCCGGGGGACGCGCTGAGTCAGTCGGGTCAGCGGCACGGACGCCAGCACCACCACCACGGCGTACCCACTGACCAGCAGACCCACCTGTGAGCGGGACCGGTCCAGATCGGGTGCCATGCGGGTCATCAGACCGACGGGCAGCAGCTCGGTCGTGATGAACGCGAACGCGGCGAGGGAGAGCGTGACCAGCACAGCCCTGGCCCTTCGCGGCGACACCTCCGGTGCCATGATCCACCTCCCGTTCCAGGGGGTCACCGTAATCGAGGGCCCGGCCCCGCTCCGCTCGCGGGTCTCGGCGGCCGTGGAACGGATCACCTGGCCGGGCCATCCGCCGCGCTCGGCGGCCGGCCCTCCGGGTCAGGATCGCGTCCGGAACGGGGCCAGGACGGCGCGGATCTGGTCGGCCGCGCCCCAGTCGTCGTCGAACTGGGCCAGCACGGCGAGGTGTTGTCGCAGCTGGATGACCGGCATCCGGGCCTCCCAGTCGGCGTCGAGCGAGGTCAGCTCCGCGTAGACGTCGAACATCCGTCGTGCCTCGGGCGGAGGTGAAGTGGACCACACGTGCGCGAGGTCGACCTCGGCCCACAGATACGACACGGCCGGGTCGATCAGCGCAGGCTCTCCGTCCGTAAGGGCCAGCACGTTCTGTGTCCACAGGTCGCCGTGCGTCAGGCACGCCGGACGCTCCGGCAGCAGGTCCGGCAGCCGGTCGCAGAGCCGTTCCAGCGCCGACCGGTCCTCCGCGTCGAGCGCGGCCTCGACGCGGGGCTCATCGAGCCAACGCAGCAGCCGGTGCTCGGCGAAGAAGGCGAAGCCGTCGTCGTTCCACGTGTTGACCTGACGGCGACGGCCCAGCCAGTTGTCGCGGTGCCAGCCGAAACGGGGATGGGTCGTGCTCAGGTGCAGGCGGGCGAGCAGGTGTGCGAACTGCTCCCAGAAGGCCTCGCTGCGTGGCCTCTCGCTCAACACCGACAACACCAGTACGTCCCGATCCGCCAGGATCACCTCGGGTGTCGCCACGCCGCCCAGGTCGCGCAGTGCGGCCAGCCCTTCGGCCTCGGCGATGAAGACGTCGTCGGCCGGCGGGTCGGCGAACGCCTTGACGAACACCGGCGGGGCATCCCGGCGGGTGGCGATGCCCGCGAGAGCCGCGAGCCCGCCGGTCACCGGCCGCACAGCGACGACCTCGCGCATACCGGCCAGGTGCAGACGTTCCAGCAGGGTCACGGGGACGCTCCTCATCTCCGGCGTACGAGGTCGCCTGATCCTATGTGGCCGGTCACGGATCGCCCGGCCGGCGGCGGGGTTGTTGGACACTGCTGGGCATGGGTGATGTGGCGGTGGATCAGCAACGGCTGGAGCGGACCCTCCAGGAGTTCGGTGCCCGGTGGACCAGAGACGCCGCCGACATCGAGACCTACCTGGCCGCACAGGTCGCCGACGCGAGCCACCGTGAGGTCGTCGGCCCGCTGCGTGCCGCCAGTGGGGCCAGTGGTGTCGTCCGGGTCGGCGGTCGGGAGGTCGCGGCCTGGGGCGACCCGGACGTCCCGGAGATGGCGTTCAGCGTCACCAAGTCGGTCGTGTCGGTGGTGGCCGGCCTGGCCTTCGACGACGGGCTGCTGGTGCCGGACCAACCGGTGCACCAGGTCGTCGACGTTCCCGAGTTCCGGGGGCCGCACAACGAGCAGATCACCTGGCGTCATCTGCTGCAGCAGTCGAGCCAGTGGGAGGGCGAGCTGTGGGGCAAGCCGACACGCGTCGACGCGCAGAGCTTCCGCGAGCGGACAGAGGTGCACGGCACACCTCCGGGCCAGGGGTGGGCCTACAACGACGTACGGATGAACCTGCTCGCGTACGCGCTGACGTTGCTGTTGCGCAGGCCGCTGCCGGAGGTGCTGCGGGAGCGGGTCATGGACCCGCTGGGTGCCTCCGGCCGGTGGTCGTGGCACGGGTACCGGACGAGCGTCGTCGACCTCGACGACCACCGGGTCGAGGTGGTGTCCGGCGGCGCGCACTGGGGCGGGGGCCTGTTCGTCCCGGCCCGGGACCTGGCCCTGGTCGGGCAGCTCTTCCTGAACCGGGGGACTCATGCCGGGACCCGGCTGCTCAGCGCCGAATGGGTCGACCAGTCCTGGGCTCCGTGCCCGGTCAAGCGGGAGTACGGCTATCTGTGGTGGCTCAACGATGACCAGGTGCCGTGGCCCGGGGCCCCGGCGACCGGCCGCAGCGCCCGGGGCAACGGCGGACGACACCTTCTGTGGGTCGACCCGGCCCGGGAACTGGTCCTCGTCTCCCACTGGACCGAAGAGCCGCTCGATCTGATCCGGGAGGTCTCTCGTACCGTCGTGAGCCCCACCGGTTGACCGGCGTTGATCCGCCGGTGGGCGCGGTCGAGAATCGACCTCGTGGATTTATCTCAGGACTGGGTCTCGCTGCTGGGCCAGCTTGACCGGCAGGTGTCGTCCGGGCGGCTCTCACCGGACACGGCGGCGTTGCCCGAGCTGATGAGCAGCTATGACGTGCCGGGGGTCAGCATCGCCGTCGGCCACGTGAGCGGGCAGGTGTGGGCGGCAGGGTTTGGCGTCATGGCGGTCGGGACGTCGGCTCCGGTGACCACGAGCACGGCCTTCGCGGCCTGTTCGATCAGTAAGCATGTGGCGGCGTTCGGAGCGCTGCGACTGGTCCAGGCCGGTGTCCTGGACCTTGACGCCGACATCGGCGATTACCTCACCTCGTGGCACCTGCCCGGCCGGGAAGACCAGCAGGGAGTCACGGTACGACAGCTGCTGGCCCACACTGCCGGGCTGTCCGACACCTGGTACCGCGGCTATCTTGCGGATCGTGCCCCGTCGCTGTTGCAGGTGCTGGACGGCGGTGGCACGACGACAACGCCACCGGTTCGGCCGACCCTGTTGCCGGGTAGCCGCTTCCGGTACTCGGGTAGCCACTACTCGGTGCTCCAGCAGGTGATGGTGGACGCGATCGGAACCCCGTTCGAAGACCTCCTGCGAACTCTGGTGCTGGAACCGCTGGCCATGGCCGACAGCAGCTTCGACAGGCAGTTTCCGCACCAGCGACCGGATCAGGTGGCGCATGGCCACCACGGCGGCGGCACCAGGATTCCTGGCGGCTGGCGAACGCAACCGGAGCTGGCCGCAGCCGGACTGTGGAGCACCCCGACCGACCTGCTCCGGCTCGACCTCGAAATCGCCCGGGCCGTCTCGGGAGGTTCGAAGCTGCTCGACCCCGACCTGGCCAGCCAGATGTGTACGCCGCAGATTCCTGGCGGCAGCTACGGCATCGGTACCGAACTCGACGACCGCGCCGAGCGTCGTCGTTTCGGACACACCGGGTTGAACGTCGGCTACACCTGCTTCTCCTACGTCTGGCCGGACAGCGGCATCGGGGTAGCGGCGATGGCCAACTCCGAGGATGGCTGGGAGCTGCTGGTCAGCATCCGCGCCGCCGCGGACCGTCGCTACGCCACCGCCAGAGTCACCGTCGCGCCGCTTGCCGACGTCACGGGCCGCTATGTTCTGCGCGACGACTACCCGATCGACGTCGCCCTCGCCGACGGCCAACTGACCCTCGCCGCCTCAACCCAGCAACCGGTTGTCCTCCTGGCAGGCCCGGACGGTAGCTACCGACACCCGGACCTCGATCTGGAGGTGCGTTTCGTCCGGACCGACGACCAGCCCCACGTTCTCGAACTGCGCCAGGAAGGGGTCACGCAGACCGCGAGGCCGGTAACCGAGCAACCGGAGTAGGCGGTTGGGGCCACGTCATCGGGTGGTCAGGGTCGGTTGTGGACGAACCATGCGTCACCGGCCGGTAGGGCGACGGCGACCTCCCATTGGCTCAGTTCGAGGTTCGGAGCGAGCGCCTTGAGCTGACCGGCGGCGGCCCACGCCTCGTCGCCCGGCGTCGGGCGACGACCCACCTGAAACTGGAGCATGGTGCCCCATGATGCGACCAGGCGGGCGTCCCACCGGTGTCGCCACTGCGCCAGCACCTCGGCGAGCTGCTGCCGATCCTCCTCGGTGAGCGCACCGTAGAAGTCCACCCAGTACGCGGAGCCGCGGACGTCGCTGGTGGGCAGCAGCATGAGCAGGACGCTGTCCGGCGTATACCAGTAGTCGGTCTGCGTCACGAGCCGCACGTTGCCAAGCACCTGGGCGTGCAGGTCGGCGTCGGCGAGCAGCCGGTCGTACAGCGCCCGCTCCAGCACCGGGAGTGGTGTCGGCAGCACCACATCCGGCACCAGGTCGGTCAGGTCGACGCGGGTCGTGCCACGCGCGTAGAACTCGATCTCGTCCTCGTCGACCTGTTGGTCCTGGCGGTAGTGGCGGTAGGTCAGCCAGGGTTCGGAGGATGCCGCTGCCTCGACGAACGCGCGCAGCTCCGACTCCGACGGGCCCTGCTCGGGCTCGGACCGGATCGTCAGTGCGTCGTCGAAGTCGTCGGTGACCAGGAGGGGCCGGCGTCCGGTGACCGGCGCCAGCGCGTCGGCGGCCTGCCAGAGCTCGTGCAGACGATCGGGATCGACGTCGGCGACGAGGAGGGTGCCCGACGGGCCGTGCCCGATCGGCAGGCCGGCCAGTGGCGTGCCCACGAACGCCGCTTCGATCTGGGCGAGCTCGTCCCGCCCGTCGACGGGTTTGCCGATCACGCGAAGTGGTCGGCCAGCTTCGTCAGCTTATTGACGTACGCCGGCCAGTCGTAGTCGTCCGGGATGATGGTGCTGTCCCGTCGAAGGCCGATCGTTGTGTCGTGCTGTTCGCGGATGATGTCGGCGTGCCCGGCGTGACGGGCGAGATCGCAGGTCACGTGGATGATGATCCGCTGCAGGGTCACGTCCTGCGCACCGGGCTGCCACCACGGCACCTGCCCCGGCGCGTCGAGCGGCAGCTCGTCGATCGTCTGGTCCGCGAACGCGCCGACCCGGCGATACAGGTCGATCAGCCCGTCCTTCGTCTCGTCCTCGCGGGCGTACCAGTCTGCCTGCGGGTCCTCGTCGAACGCGGTCATGGGGACCAGCTCGTCGGGCGTCGGGAACTCGCGGCCGAAGGTGGGCCCGAAGTAGCCGGCTTCGACATTGAGGCAGTGCTTGAGAATGCCCAGCAGGTTGTTGCCGGTCGCCGTGCGGGGCAGCCTGACCTCACGTTCGCTGAGCCCGTCGAGCTTCCAGATGAGGTCTTCGCGGGTCCCGCGAAGGTAGACGTGCAGCGCGGCCTTCCCATCGCTCAGATCAGCCATGCGCGCCAGTCTTCCCTATCCGCCGGGCCCACGCGCACCCTCGGCGGGGCGGGGGGGGGGCCCCGCCCCCCCCCCCCCCCAAACCCCCCCGGGGGCCCCATTCCGGGGCAAACCCGGTGGGGGCCGGGG
>NZ_JBIAJD010000004.1:150247-172165 GCF_042871765.1 Micromonospora sp. NPDC005553
GCTCCCCCCCCAGCCCACACAGCCCCCCGGGCCCCCCCCCCCCCCCCCCCCCGGCCCCCCCCCCCCCGGGGGGGGGGGGGGGGGGGCCCCCCCCCCCCCCCCACGACTCAATCTGCCCGGGCGTCAGCTTCCGGTGCAACTCGCTGTGGCTCCGGTGCCGCTGCCGGCGCCCTGGAATCCGAAGCTGGTGGCCTGACCTGCGGCCAGTCTCCCGTTGTAGCTCTGGTTGGCGACGGTGATGGTCCCGCTGGTGCCGCTGCTGAGGCCGTTCCAGAGCGAGCTGACCGACGCGCCGCTCGGCAGGGTGAGGGTGACCCGCCAGCCGGTCAGCGCTGTGGATCCCGCGGTGACGCTGACGTTGGCGACGAATCCGCCGTTCCACTGGTCCTGGACGGAGTAGACAGCGGTGCAGCCGGGGGTGCCGGTCGGCGGCGGTGTCGTCGGCGGCGGCGTGGTCGGAGGTGGCGTGGTCGGAGGTGGCGTGGTGGGAGGTGGCGTGCCGTCGTCGAGCGTCAGGTTCTTCTGCTGGACGCTCCACTGGCTACGGCACAGACCGCAGTCGGCGCCGACGAAGTTGCGGCCGGCGGTGGCGTCGCCCTTCAGTCGCCACTTGAAGTAGAGAGTCGCCACCCGGCCGAACTCGCCGCCGTTGGCCTGGTCGTAGGTGCCGCCATGCCCGACGTTCAGGTTGCCCATGAACGCGGGCAGGCCGGCGGGCAGCTTGCCCCAGTCGTCAATGGCGTTCGGGTAGGCGATGTCGCTGGGCCCGCCGACAAAGTAGGCGATCGGCTTGGTCAGTCTCCTGAGCTGATAGTCGTCGGCGTCGTTCAGCAGACCGCTGCTGAAGATGCCGGTCGTGGTGACGCGCGGGTCGTTCGAGACGGCGTACGCCTCCAGGCCTCCGCAGGAGAAGCCCGCGACGGCGACCTTGCTCGTGTCGATCTTGTTGTAGTACTTGCTGCCCTGCCGGGAGTTCTCCGCGACCGCCCAGTCGATGGACTGGGTGAGCATCTGGGAGGTGGTGGAGCCGGACCCGTTCGGGGCGCCGTTGGCGATGGCGAGGAAGCCGTGGGAGGCGATCTCGCGGAGGAAGTTGCCCTGGGAGAGGCCGTTGGCCGAGCAGCCGCCGTTGCCCCACACGACGATGGGCAGGCGTTCGGACGGGAGGGTCTGCGGTCGGAAAATGGTGTGATTGGCCAGGGTGGCCGAGGTTTCGTAGTCGGCGGGGTAGGGGCCGGAGCCGCCGATGGCGGCGGACGCCGGTGTCCCGCCGAGCGCCATGATCACGGAGGTGACCGGGACGATGGCGGCCGCCAGCCCCGCGTGGATCTTCGATCGCCTTCTCATTGACCCTCCAGCGCACGTCACGGTGGCGCTCCCGGCGGCGGTCGTTCGTTCGCGCCTCGACCAGGGTGGTCAGCGCTGGCCACGGGTCAGGTCGACGTGGGCGCGTCGGCCATCCGGCCGCGGTCCCCACAGGCGATCCGATGGGAGCTGAATGCAGTCACTATCACCGGCGCAACGAACAGTGTCAATGTCTGGTCGGCCCTGGCCAGCCGGAGACGGCGCGGCACGGCATGGCCTCATCCCGCGGGGCGGAGGTAAGGCGCTACCAGGGGCGGACGGGAGCACTATCGTTCTGGCGTGCACATCCGCTTTGACGTCCCCGCCGATCCCGCCTACCCGAGCCGGGTGGCCGCCGCGCTCGGCAATGTTCGGCTACGCAGATTCGGCTACATCGGCGCGGTCCTGACGGCGGTCGGTGTCATCGGTCTCGCCGTCTCGCGGGGGTTCGGATGGGGCGAGCGGAGTTCGCCGCTGTGGACCGCGCTGCTCGTGGCTGGCGTGCTGTCGATGCTGTACCGGCCGTGGGTGCTGGCACGCGCACGACGCCGCTCCGGTAACTACGCCGTCGAGGGTGCCTACGACATCACCGACGACAACATCATGATGCGCAGCGGCTCGGAGTCCGGCGGCATCGCCTGGGACGGGGTCGGCCAGGTTCGGGACGCCGGAGATTTCTGGGTCGTGTACGTCGGCCGGATGCCGGCGACCGTGATTCCGCGCTGGCTGATGTCCGCCGAGGACGCCGAGACGTTGCGCGCCCACATGACCGAACGAGGGCTGCTGCCCCGTCGGTGAACCCGGCTGCCGTGGGCCGTTGGGGGATCGGGTTACCGCGTCGGGGTCGGTCGCTGAACGGCGCCGAGAAGTACCTCGTACCGGTAGAGATCGTCGTTGGTGCCGCTGTGCCGGAAGCCGGCGTGTTCGAGGGTCCGCCGAGAAGCGACGTTGTCGCCGGTGGTCTCGGCGACAACGCGGGACAGTCCGTGTGCGGTTGCGAGGTCGAGCAGGGCGGTGAGCGCCTCCGCCGCGTAGCCGTTTCCCCGGGCTGACGGGGAAAGGCCGTAACCCACCTCGATGCATCCGTTCTCCGGCTGACCCTTGAACCCGATTCCTCCGATGGCCTTTCCGTCGGAGGCCCGGGTGATCCGGTAGTGTCCGAATGGACGTCGGTCGCCGTGGGCGGCGGTGGCGGCGAGAAAGCCTCTGATGCCGCGGATGTCGCCGTCGAAAGGGAAGTCCTCAGCCCAGTCATCCTCGGCCGCGGCACGCCGCTCGACGATGCGTTCACCCTCCGCACTGTCGATGGGGTGCAGGCGCAGTCGCGGCGTACGAAGCTCGGTCACGGGCCACAGCGAAGCAGCCCTCGGGAATCAACACAAGCCGATTACGGGCCGGGCGCAGACCGGCTTCGCGGAGTCGGCCCTCCGTGTCGGCATCCGCGCTCCTAATCGGCTGCGGCTACCTATCCTCGATGGGGATGCACCACATCCGAGTAGTGGCCGTCGGCCCGACGGCTTACAGGAGGCTGTCATGAGCACCAAGGATCGACCTGCGGGGATCAGCCCCACAGCGGTGGAGTCAGCACCAGGGTTGTGGCGGATCGATCTGCAACGGCACGACCTCAGCATCCCCGGGCGAGAGGTCATTCAGACTCGGGTGGAGTTCACACCGGATTCGCCACCGTTCAAGCATTTCCACCCCGGCGAGGAAATCATCTGCGTTCTGCAGGGAACGCTGGAATATCGGCTCGAGGGGCAGCCACCCATGGTGTGCCACCCCGGCGACGCGCTGACCGTCCCCTACGGTGTGCACCACCAGGCACGCAACGTTGGCGACGGTATCGCGGTCGAGTTGGCCACGTACGTCGTCGAGAAGGGGAAGCCGCTTCTCACCAAGGTGGAGTGAGCGTAGCCACGCCGCTCCGTTTGCGGGATCGGCGCGTCGGGCAGAAGGCACGCCATGACGAATGAACGGGTCAAGTCTGTCGGTGGCTACACGATGCGAATCCTCGGCGTGGTGGCGACCGTCGTGGGCGTACTGGCGATCGTCTCCAGCCTGTCCCAGAGCAACCTCGTCGGGGTGCTTCTCGGCGCCATCTTCCTCGCCGGCGGGGTGGTCCTACTCAAGCACTCAGGCGCACGGGCGACGCCCAGGCCACGAAGCAAAAACTGAGCCATTTTCATCGTTTCGGCGCAGGTCACGATAATGGTCGACCCCGATGTCCACACGAGACGAAATGCCGCACCGGGTCCAACACATCCGGTTCGTGAGACGCTGACCGCATGCCGTCCGCCGGCCTGATCGACCTGGACGCCACCGCCGACCCTGCCCCGCCCGGGACGAGGCGCTGGCTCCCGGCCCTGGTGGCCGTCGGCGTGCTGGCGTTCGCGGGCGGGGGCCGAAGCTGCGGCACCGTTGAAGCCTTCGCTGGTCCTGCCGCCCGACGGTACCGTCGACGTCCGCTCCGACGGCCACACCGTCTTCGTGCTGGCCCCGTCCGTCGTCGCTGCCTACGAGGTGCCCGGCGGCCGGCAGCGGTGGGCCGTACCGGTCACCGGCGTCGCGCAGCTCGTCGCCGCCGAACGGGGCCGGGTGGTGATCGCCGAGGCCGAGCCGGCCACGCTCACCGCGCTGAACGCCGCCACCGGCGCGCCGGTGTGGCAGGTCGGCGGCTACGCACCGGTCCTGCACGGCACGGCCGGCGCCGACGGTGTCGTCGTAGCCGACCTCCGCGGCACCCGCGCCGACCGGCCCGACCTGGCCGGCATCGACATCCGCACCGGTACGGTGCGCTGGACCCTGCCGGCGCCACCCGGGCCATCGACCCGGTCGGCTCCGATGCGGCCGACCTGCGCGTCACAATCGCCGAGCTCGACGCCGAAGGGGTACTGCGAGTGCATCGCGCCGACACCGGCGCGCTCGTGCGGACCGTCACGCTTGAGCGGCCCGGGAAGGTCGACGGCTTCGACGTTGCCGCGGAGCGGGTGCTGACGTACCGGGCCGACCAGGGGGAGCTGGTGGGCAGCGCCGTGTTCGACCTGACGACCGGCCGGCAGCTGTGGCAGCACCCGGCCGAGCCCGACGGTGTTCAGCTCCAGTGGTGCGGCGGCCTGGTGTGCCGCACCGGCGCCGACGGCGTCACAGCGCTGGACCCGGACACCGGCGGCGTGCGGTGGCGGCTGGCCGGCTGGACCGCGCTGGGCCCGCTCGCCGACGGCCGCATGCTCGCCACCCGGTCCACGCCGGGCGGCCTGGTTCTCGACGCCGCGACCGGGCGGGTCGACGTGCGCTTCGACGGCTGGTCGGTGCTCGGCAGTACCGCCGCCGGTGACCTCCTGGTCACCGCCGCCCGGACGCCGCTGATCGGCGCGCTCGACCCCGCGACCGGAACGGTGCACGTGCTGGGCCGCGCCGCCTCCCCGCCGACGCAATGCATCACGACCGCGACGCTCATGGCCTGTTGGAGCGGCCGGGTCTCGATCTGGACCCCGACCGCCTGAGGAGAGAGGCAACGCTGTGCGAGCAATCCCGCTGTTCGTCGTGGCACTGGTGCTCTGCGGGAGGATTATGTGGTCGCCACTGTGCTGCTGGCCAGCGTGACGCCCTGGCAGCGTTAGCAGACCGGGTTCATTCCGGCGGAGGTACCGGGAAAATAGCGAAGTCGGCACGACCCATAAGGTGAACGGATGTCCGTCAAGCAGTTCCAAGTGACCTTCGACTGCGCCGAGCCTGTGCGCGTCGGTCGTTTCTGGTGCGAGGTGTTGGGGTACCTCCCGCCGCCGCCCCCGGAGGGGTTCGCTACCTGGGAAGATGTCAAATCCGAGGAGCAGGGTTCGTGGTTCGCGTGCAGTGACCCTTCGGGGGTGGGCCCGCGACTGTATTTCCAGCGAGTGCCCGAGGGCAAGGTCGTCAAGAACCGGGTGCACCTCGACGTGCGGGTGGGCACCGGGCTGGTGGGCGAAGAGCGCCTGGCCGCCCTTGAGGCCGAATGCGCGCGACTGGTTCCGCTCGGCGCGGTACGCGGGCAGCTGTTGCTCGCCGACGACGAGAACGAGTCGTGCCTCAACATGCAGGACGTCGAGGGTAACGAGTTCTGCCTCGACTAGGTGGCCGGGCTCCGGCCGGAGGGCTAGTCTCGGCCCTCATGACCTGGCTGCCCGAGGAGTTCGTCCACCCCGTCCACGTGCCGGTGCCTGACACCGCGTTGCATCTGCGGCCGATCCGCGAGGCGGACACCCCGCTCGACTACCCCGCCGTGATGGGCTCCCGCGAGCGCCTGTGGGAGATCTTCGGACCGGCCTGGGCGTGGCCCAGCGAGACGATGACCTACGAAGAGGACCGCGTCGACCTGCTGCGGCACGAGAAGGAGATAGCCGCGCACCAGTCGTTCAACTACGCGTTGCTGGACGAGGGGGAGACGGCGATCCTCGGCTGCGTCTACGTCGACCCGCCGGAGCGCACCGGCTCCGACGCCGAGGTCTCCTGGTGGGTGGTGGACGACCTGGTGGGCAGCGAGGTGGAGGCCGCGGTCGACGCGCTGGTGCCGCAGTGGATCGCCGCGGACTGGCCGTTCCGCCAGCCCCGCTGTCTGGGCCGCGACATCACCTGGCAGGACTGGCTGGCGTTGCCGCGCGTCTCCTGACCGCGGCCGAGCCTGATGGGGGCCAGGCAAGCCCGCCTGGCCCCCCGCGTTCGAGCTCGGTCAGCCCAGGTACTTCTCCCACGGACCGGTGATGGCCAGGGTGAGGCCCGGGTCCTGCATGTTGACGAAGAGCACCTTGCCGTCCGCGCTGAAGGTCGGCCCGCAGAACTCCGAGTCGTTGAGCTGGTTACGGGCGATCGCGTACGTGGGCCCGCCCGGGATCGTGCTGAGCACGTGCGAGGCACCGGACCCGTCCTCGGCGAGCACGAGGCTTCCCCACGGGGTGACCGTCACGTTGTCCGGGCCGTCGAAGGTGAGGTCGGTGTACTTGACCGGCGTGCCCTCCTCGGACTGGGTCTGGTGCGGGAAGTAGGTCACGAGCTGGATGGTCTGGTCCTTGAAGTTGTAGAACCAGACCATTCCGTCGTGCGGTGCCGCGTCCGCCGGCAGGTCACCCTCGTCCCAGGCGTACGAGTTGACCACGTACACGCCCTCGTCGGTGGCCCACACGCCCTCGAACTTGCGTCCGCGGGTGACCTGGCCGTCGGCGAACTGCTCGCGTACCGACCTGGTGCGCGCGTCGCGGTCCGGCACCTCGATCCAGCGGACCGGGAAGGGGCGGCCCAGCTGGGCGGAGGTCAGGTAGGCGACGTCCGGCAGCACCGAACCGTCATCCATGATGATCTGCATCGCGGCGAGGACGCCCGCGTTCGGTGCGAGGCGGGTGAGCACGCCCGGACCGACCTTGACGCCGTGTGGCGCCGTCCAGCGGTAGAAGAGGCCGTTGGGCTCGTCGGCGTCCTCGGAGAGGTAGATCCGAGTGCGGTCCTTGTCGACGGCCAGCGCCTCGTGGGAGTAGCGGCCCAGACACTTGATCGGCCGCGGGTCCGCGCTGCCGTCGGCCCACACCTCGAAGACGTAGCCGTGGTCCTTCTGGTAGACGCCGGACCGGCCGCCCTCTTCCCACTTGTCACCGGCCCGGTCCTCGGTCTCCTCACAGGTGAGCCAGGTGCCCCAGGGGGTCGGCCCGCCGGCGCAGTTGGAGATGGTGCCGGAGAGCGCCACAAACTCACCCAGGTTGCGGCCCGCTAGGTCGGTCCTGATCACGGTGCAACCGCCGGCGTCGACGGCACCCGCGTCGTAGACCGTTCCCTTGACATGCGGTACGCCGAACTCGGCGCCCGGGTCGATCTCGTGGTTCTGGATCAGGGTGTACCGACCGTGGCCGGCGTCGTAGACGGCCATGCCGTCGTGGTCCGACGGGGTGGGGCCCTGGCCGCGGTCGAGCCGGGTCACACCGGTCCGGGTGACGATGGTGTAGCTGAAGCCCTTGGGCAGGGCCAGGATTCCCTTGGGGTCGTCCACGAGCGGCGGGAAGGGCACGTTACCGGGCTTCACCGGCGGGTGCGGCCGGGCCGGGCTGGCCTGGGCCAGGGACGGCAGGCCGCCCGCGACCGCAAGGCCGACACCGGCGGCGGCGCCGCTGGCGAGGAAGGTACGACGAGACGAAGGCACGTGGATCAACTCCTGGTCAAGGCAAGTGCGACGACTGGCAGCCAACTCCTTCGGGTGGACAGCGACACGTCACCAGTGGGATCGGGTGGTGACATCGGAGTTAAGAGTCAGGGTCGCCCGCGCGTCGCCGGGCCATCGGGCTTGACCTTGACGCTGCGTCAACCCTCCATGCTGCCGCCATGAGCAATTCGCACACAACAGCTCAGACCGAGCAGGCCGCGATCCACGTGCTTGGTCTGGAGAAGTCGTTCAAGCAGCTCAAAGTGCTGCGTGGCGTCGACATCGACGTCGCGCGGGGCAGCATCTTCGCCCTGCTCGGCTCCAACGGTGCCGGCAAGACCACAGTGGTGAGGATCCTGGCCACGCTCCTGCGGGCCGACGGCGGGACAGCCCGGGTCGCCGGCTTCGACGTGACGACCCAGGCCGCCGACGTACGGCAGTCGATCAGTCTCACCGGGCAGTTCGCGGCGGTCGACGAGATCCTCACCGGGCGGGAGAACCTGATCCTGGTCGCCCGACTGCGCCACCTCAAGGAGCCCGGTTCGATCGCGGACGACCTGCTGAGGCGCTTCTCGCTGACCGAAGCGGGCGCCCGGAGGGTGCGGACGTACTCCGGCGGCATGCGTCGCCGTCTCGACATCGCGATGAGCCTGATCGGGAACCCGCCGGTCATCTTCCTCGACGAGCCGACGACGGGGCTGGACCCGGAGGCGCGTATCGAGGTGTGGCAGGCGATCAAGGAACTCGCCCGTGGCGGCACGACGGTGCTGCTCACCACCCAGTACCTGGACGAGGCCGAACAACTCGCCGACCGGATCGCGATCCTCCACGAGGGACGAATCATCGTGAACGGCACCCTCGACGAGCTCAAGCAGCTCCTGCCACCCGCCGAGATCGAGTACGTCGAGAAGCAGCCGACCCTCGAGGACGTCTTCCTCACCCTCGTTGGCGCCAAGACCGAGAAGGAACAACGATGAACAGGCACTTCCTCGGCGACACCACGGTTCTGCTGGGACGCTCACTGCGTCACATCGCCCGCAGCCCGGACACCATCATCACCACCGCCGTCATGCCGATCGCCTTCATGTTGCTGTTCGTCTACGTCTTCGGCGGCGCGATCGAGACCGGCTCCGACTCGTACGTGAACTATCTGCTCCCCGGCATCCTGCTCATCACGATCGCCTCGGGCATCTCGTACACCGCCTTCCGGCTCTTCCTGGACATGCAGGGCGGCATCTTCGAACGGTTCCAGTCCATGCCGATCGCACGATCCTCGGTGCTCTGGGCGCACGTGCTGACCTCACTGGTCGCCAACCTGATCTCGTTGGTCGTCGTCGTCCTCGTCGCCCTGCTCATGGGCTTCCGCACCGGGACGAGCGTGCTGGGGTGGCTCGCCGTGGCCGGCATCCTGGTGCTGTTCACCCTGGCGCTGACCTGGATCGCCATCATTCCCGGCCTGACCGCCCAGTCGGTGGACGGCGCGAGCGCCTTCTCGTACCCCCTGGTCTTCCTGCCGTTCGTCAGCTCGGCCTTCGTGCCCACCGCGTCGATGCCCGGCCCGGTGCGCGCCTTCGCGGAGCACCAGCCGGTGACCGCCATTGTCAACGCGATCCGCGACCTCTTCGCGCAGAAGCCGGTCGGATCGGGCATCTGGACCGCCCTCGCCTGGTGCGTCGGCATCCTCGTGGTGGCCTACCTCTTCGCCAACCTGACCTACCGTCGCAAGATCTCCTGAGCGCGATTCGAGGGGGGCCGAGCGACTCGAGGGGCAGGATCAGGACATGCTGACGATCAGTCAACTCGCGGCGTACGCCGGCGTCACGGTGCGGGCGGTACGGCACTACCACCAGATCGGCCTGCTGCCGGAGCCCGAGCGGGACGCCTCGGGCTACCGGCGGTACAGCGCAGGGGCGGTGGTGTCCCTCATCAGGATCCGGATTCTCGCCAACGCCGGCGTGCCGCTGTCCCAGATCGGTCAGATGCTGGAGGCCGACGCGTCGACCTTCGCGGCCGCGGTCGAGGAGATCGACAGGCAACTGGGCGACGAGATCGCACGACTGGAGACCAGCCGGAAGCAGATCGCGCAACTCGCCGCCGGGGATCGTCTGGCGCTCGCGCCGGAGGTGACCGCCTACCTCGACCGGCTCCGGGACATCGGCGTCTCCGAGCGGGTGGTGTCGGGTGAGCGGGACAGCTGGATCCTGATGTCGGCCCGCTGGCCCGAACGGGTCCGCGAATGGATGCCCAGCAAGATCGCGCAGCTCGACGACCCGCAACTCATTCGGCTCTATCGGATCCTGTCGGAGATCTTCGACAGCGACACCAGCGACGACGCGTCTCTGGTGGAGGCCGCCGACATCCTGGCGAGCCTCGCCGAGCAGGCCTACCGCTCCGGCGAGATCGACCTCGGTGAGGTGGCGCAGGACGATCTACCGTTCGACCTTCTGGACGCGTTGGCCGTCGAGGCGGACCCGCGGGTGCAGCGACTGCTGGATCTGATGCGCGAGCGTGGCTGGGATGGTCTGGCGCGGCTGGAGCGGCTGGCAGAGCCGTCCACCTGATCGGCTGTCAGCTCTGTTGGTGGTTCGCCGCGCACGAACCCGCAGGGCTGGTGCAGGTGTCGCGCCACCAGCACACGGATGACGAGTGGGACGACAAGCTGGTCGACAGCCTGGGCCGGGACCTCGGGGACGCGTACGAGGTCCGCTACCCGCGGGTGCCCGACGAGACCGACCCGAGTTACGCCACCTGGGGCGCGGGCGTCCGGCGGGAGATCGCGGCCCTGGACGAGGTGACGGGGGTGATCCGGCGCGACTAGGCCGTCGGTAGTGCCGCCCCCGGCGGTGGTGCGGAGGCGGCACTGCCGATCAATCGTGCGGTGGGTCAGCTACGGGTGGACCACTGCTGGTTGGTGCCGCCGTTGCAGGCCCAGAGGATGATCTTGGTGCCGTTGGCGGTGCCGGCGGCGTTGGCGTCGAGGCACAGCCCGGACAGCACACTGGTGATGGTGCCGTTGCTGTTGACGTTCCACTGCTGGTTGTTCTGGCCGTTGCAGTCCCAGATGATCACCTGGGTGCCGTTGGTGGTGCCTCGGCCGGAGGCGTCCAGGCACTTGTTGCCGTACACCTGGAGTTGTTTGCCAGCGGTGTAGGTCCAGCGCTGCGCGGTGCTGTTGCTGATGCAGTCCCAGAGCTGGACCTGGGTGCCGTTCGTGGTGCTGGCGTTCGGCACGTCGATGCAGCGGCTGGACTGCCCGCCCACGACCTGGACGGTCTGTTGCGGGTTGCCGCCGCCGGTCGGCGCGTAGGCGGCGGCGTTGATGTTGGCCTGGACGGCGTTCTCGGTGGCCGCCGTCGGGTAGCCGGAGGTCAGTACGCCCTCGAAGAAGGTGCCGCGACCGGTGATGCTGTTGTCACCGCCGATGCCGAGCAGGATGGCGCCCTCCTTCTTCATCGGGTGGTAGCCGTTGGGGCGTGGCCCGTCGAAGTAGGTCGTCAGGCTGCCCGACTGGGCGTTGCCGCCCCGGATCGCCCAGTGGTTCGGCTCGCCCTTGACCATGGCGGTGACGAAACGGTGGTTGATCGACGCGATGTTGTTGTAGCCCGCGTTGACGCCGGAGAACAGCCCCCACTCCAGGTCGGCCATGATCCAGGGGCCGGCCCCGGCCCCGTAGCCCCACTGCTTGTTGGCGCCGAAGTAGACGGTCTCCATGATGGCGCGTTCGTCGGCGAGGCTGTTGGTCTGCGCGTTGCCGTAGTCGAAGCAGCACCACTGGTTGTAGTGCGTGCCGTCGACGACCGCGTAGATGCCCTCGGGCTGGTCGCCGGTCGCGACACCGTTGGTGTTGTTGTTGCGGTAGCCGGTGCCGGGGGCGATGTAGACGCCGTACGCCCTCTGCCCGCCGACGGTGACCGGGGCCGCCTTCGCGTCGGCGAGGTTGTCCCAACCGCCGGGGGCGGGGCCGGCGAAGCCGCCGGGGGGCGCCTGGGTGAGGCGGTTGTTGCGGCCGGACTGGTCGTAGATGATCGTGATGACGCAGTTGGTGTTGGCGCAGAACGTGTCCTGGGTGGCGGCGTTGGCGTAGCCGCCCTCGCTGAGCACGCCGACGTCGCGGGTGGTGTTGTCCGACGATCGTCGGACCTGGTAGAGCGGGCCGTTGTACGCGCCGTACAGCGCGCGGGTGGTGCTGTGCGCGGCCACGCACGGCGTGCCGCCGGAGGCGTAGATGTCACATGGACCGGTGCCGGCGGCGTGGGCGACGCCAGGGGCGTCCGAGACCACGTAGGCGCCGGCGCCGACGACGAGGACGAACAGGGTCCCGGCGGCGGCCATCAGGCGACCCAGCTTTCTCTGCACGTTCATCGGATCCTTTCGGGGTGCGTGGTGGGGTGGGGTGCGGCGATGGAATTGACGTCACACGTCATACCTGTGACATTAATGGTCGTCCATCTATTGACGCTAGTTGGCACACGTTGGTCATCGATCGATGAGCCTGAGGACGGATATGCTGGTCAGCGGAGCAAGGTGCGTCCCCGTGTCGGGGCAAAAGTCGATTCGAGGGCGATTGATGAACATCGGGGAGATCGCTCGCCGGGCGGGGGTGTCCCGCAGCACCGTTTCCTACGTGCTCAGCGGAAAACGCAGCGTGTCGGCGGCGACCCGGCAACGGATCCAGTCGGTCATCGACGAGTTGGACTACCGGCCGAACGCCAGCGCCCGCGCTCTCAAGGAGGGGCGCACCCGCACCCTCGGGCTGGTCATCCCGCCGGCGAGCCAGCGGTTGACCGACATGCAGCTCGGCTTCGTCGCCAGCGTCGTCGAAGCCGCCGCCCGCCACGACCTCGACGTGCTGCTGTCCCCCTCCGGTGGCGACCATGACCGGTCGTTCGAGCGGATCGTCACCGGGCGCCGGGTGGACGGCGTGGTCCTCATGGAGATCCGGTTGGCGGATGACCGGGTGACCCGGCTGACCAAGGCCGGGCTGCCGTTCGTCACCATCGGGCGGACCGCCGAGCCGCACGGGATGAGCTGGATCGACATCGACTACGCCGGGCTGATCGCCCGGTGCGTGCAGCACCTGGCCGACCTGGGGCACCGGCACGTGGCACTCGTGAACCGGTCCGCCGAGTTGGTGGCCGCCGGGTACGGCCCCAGTCATCGCGCGCTGACCGGCTTCCGTACTGCGGCGGCCGAGCGGGGGTTGACCGGCGTGGAGGTCTGCAGCGGCGACGACACCGCCTCCGGCGAGGCGTGTATGGAGCAACTGCTCGCGACGCACCCGGAGGTCACGGCGGTGGCCACCATCAACGAGGCCGCACTGCCCGGAATGCAGCGGGCGTTGACCGGCGCCGGGCTGTCCGTGCCACGCGACTTCTCCGTCACCGGAGTCGCCGCGCAGCACTGGGCGGAGGATTTCCGCCCGCCGCTGACCGCCGCCGACGTGCCGATGGTCGAGATGGGCGCCGAGGCGGTGTCGCTGCTTCTGGAGATCATCGCGGCTCCCGGTGCCGTGCCACGACACCGCCTGTACAGCCCGCCCATCTCGTTGCGTTCCAGCACCGGCCCGGTCCGGAGCCGCTGATCCGACCGGTTACCCGCCCCTGACCCGCCGCTCCTCCTGGGCGGCGGCGAGGATGAGATAGCTGCTGGCGGTCCAGGTGTAGGCGCGGTCCCGCAGCCCGGTGCCGGTCTCGGCGTCGAAGTTCTCCGCGAAGCCGGACTTCTCACACAGCGCGAGGAACCGCCGACTGATGTCGTCGGCGATCCTGGTCTGCCCGGCCCGGCGCAGGCCGTCCTCGACGAGGACGGTGGAGGGCGCCCAGATCGGGCCCCGCCAGTAGCCGTCGGCGAGGTAGTGGGCCGAGTCCGTCGGCTCGGTGGCCAGACCGTGCGTGGTCAGGTGGGTCTCGACGCCGCGCGCCAGTGCGGCGGCGACCGGGGCCGGGAGGTCGGCCCCGAGCGCGACGGGCATCAGGTCGAGCAGGCTGCGGCTGGCTCGCCGGTGCCCGGTGTGAGGGTCCCGGGCATGGAAGCGTTCGCCGTCCCACAGGTCGCGCAGCATGGCCCCGTGGATCCGGTCGGCCTCCTGCCACCAGCGGTCGGCGGGCTCACCCAGCTCGGTGGCGAGGTCGGCGAGGCAGCGAAGCTGCGAGACCAGGAACGCGGCGAGGTCGGCCGTCTCCAGGACCCGGTTCTCGTCGAAGGTGGTGGCGTTGTCCCAACCGCTGTCGTTGCCGTGCTGATAGTGCGGCAGGTCGTGGCCGGGAGCCCGCCGCGCGTCCAGCCAGAACTCGGTCCAGCGGGCGAGCCGGTCGTACGTCTGCGCCAGCGCCAGCCGGCTCGGCGGCTGGGGAAGGCGTCGGCGCAGGTGACGGAGGGCCCAGCCGTGGATGGGGGGCTTCACGTAGTTGTGCAGGACCTCGGAATGGGTGACCGAGTCGGGGAGCGCGCCGGTCTCGTCCTGGTGGTCGAAGGGCAACTGGAACTGGTGCCAGGCCAGCTCCGGCTCGCCGGCCGCCAGGGCGATCGCGTTGAAGCAGTGGTCCCAGCTCCACACCTTGTCCATCCAGTGCTTGGACATCAGGACGGCCGGCCGGGTGACGAAGCCGGCCGGGGCGACAGTGGCCGACCACAGGACGTACGCGGCCAGCTCGGCGGCCGGGGTCTCCGGGCCGCGCCAGGGCGCGATCGCGTCGACGAACGCGGTGAACTCCGCGAACCGGTCGCGGCGCAACTGCTCGAAGGCGACGGATCCGGCGTACGGGCGGCGGGCGGTGGCGTACTCCTCGATCGCGATCTCCCACGGCTGGTCGCCGGAAAGGTCAAGGGAGCGGTCGGCCGTGCCGAGCGCCTGCGCACCCCGGGTCCGCAGCGGAGCGCCGGAGAGCACCGTGACCCGGTAGCGGCGACCGGTCTCGTACGAGGTGAACACATGTGATCCGTCGACCGGGTCGGCGTACAGGTAGGTGCCGCTGAAGGGGGTGAGGGTGTGCGCGGCGGCGGCCACCTGCAGGCCGAGCCGGTGGCCCCGGATCCGCAGGGTGTCCGGCCCGTCGTAGACGGCCTCGATCCGGTCGGCCCCGTTGCGCCAGGTCAGCAGTGCGGGCGTGGCGACGACAGTGGTGCCGGCGACAGTGGGGGTGAGTCGCAGCACGGGGTGCATCCCGGTCTGGTGGGAGACCAGGTGCAGGTCGTCGGCGTACGTCTTCTCGGCTACCACCGGGGAGATGTTGAACCAGGATCCGCGGTAGCTGAACGGGATGTCCTGGATTCCGAACTCCGGACCGGACGGGGCGACGGTCATGGGTGGCGGGTGCCTTTCTGTGGTGCGGGTGGTCTGTCCTGGACCGCGGCGGTTGGTCAGTCCTTGACGGCGCCGGCGGTCACGCCCATCGAGACGTACCGCTGGGCCAGGATCAGCAGGACGGCGGCGGGGATCGAGGCGACGACGGCGGTGGCCATGATGGCGTTCCACTGCTGGTTGTTGTTGCCGATGTAGTGGTAGATGCCGAGGGTGATCGGCTGGTAGTCGCCGCCTCCGGCCAGGGTCGAGGCGAAGATGAAGTCCGACCAGGACCACAGGAACGCGAAGAGCGACACAGTGACGATCGAGTTGCGGCTGACCGGCAGCACGACCGACCAGAAGGTCCGTAGCCGTCCGGCGCCGTCGACCACGGCGGCCTGGAGCAGCTCGTCGGGGATGCCGGACATGAAGGCCGTGAAGATCAGGACAGCAAACGGCACCGCGAGCGTCGTGTCGGCCAGGATCAGGCCGGGCAGCGTGTTGAGGACGCCGAGGGTGAGGTAGATGGCGTAGAAACCCATCGCCATGATGATCCCCGGGATCATCTGCGCGATCAGCAGCAGGAAGCTCAGCGCCGGGCCGCCGGGTGGCCGAAGCTTCGCCAGCGCGTAGCCGGCGGGGGCCGCCAGCGCCACGGTCAGCACCACAGTGCCGAGACCGACCAGAAAGCTGGTGCCGAGGTACGGCAGTTGCTGGTCGAGCACCGCCCGGTAGCCGTCCAGGGTGCCGTTGACGGGGAACAGGTGCGGGGGACTGGCCCGCATGTCCTGGTCCCGGGTGAAGGACACATTGATCATCCAGTAGACGGGGAAGAGCATCAGCCCGGTCAGCACCAGGCCGACGCCGGTCTTCCACCAGGCCCGAGGCGTCGAGGTGGTCATCGCAGCTGCTGCCTCCGCTCGATCCGGATGTAGACCAGGCCGGCGATCAGAGCCAGCACGATGAGCAGGTTCCCGATGGCCGCGCCCGGGCCGAAATCGGGCAGCAGGTTGCCGAAGCCGAGCCGGTACGACCAGGTGGCCAGCGTTGCCGAGGAGCCGGTCGGACCGCCCTTCGTCATGATCCAGATGATGTCGAAGACCTTCAGCGTGTAGATCAGCCCCAGCAGCAGCGTGATCAGGGAGACGGGACGCAGCAGCGGGAAGGTGATCCCCCAGAAACGCTGCCACCCCGTCGCGCCGTCGAGCGCGGACGCCTCGTACATCTCGGTCGGGATCGCCTGCAGGCCGCTGTAGAGCACCACCAGGTTGAACGGGATGCCGATCCAGACGTTTGCGATGATCACCGAGGTGAGTGACCAGCCCGGCGAGGTGAGCCAGTTGACCGGGTCGATCCCGACGACGCCGAGCGCCGCGTTGACCAGCCCCGAGTCGCTGTTGAGCAGCCACGACCAGGTCGACGCCGAGACGATCAGTGGCAGCAGCCACGGTACGAGGATCAGCGCCCGCAGCGTGCGCGACAGCGGGAAGTGCTGGTGAAAGAAGAGGGCCAGGGCCATGCCGATGGTGAACTGGAAGGCGAGCGAGGCCGCCGTGAAGACCACCGTGTGGGTCAGCGTCGGCCCGAAGGCCGGGTCGGTCAGGACCGTCCGGTAGTTGTCGAGGCCGGCGAAGGGCGCCCCGCCCTGCACGAACGAGCGGACTGTGTACTCGCGCAGGCTCAACTCGACATTGCGGTAGAGCGGGTAGGCGTAGAAGGCCGCCAGGTAGATCGTCACGGGTGCCAGGAAGCCCCACGCCGTCCATCGGTTGGGCCGGCGGGCACGGGACGGGGGAGGCCCGGATGGGGCGGCGGTCGCCGCCCCATCCTGGTCTCGTACGGCAGTGGTCTCGGTCGTGGAGGGCATGGTGTCGGTTCGGATCACTTACCTGGAGGTGGCGGCGGTCTGCGCGGCGGCCAGGGCCTCCTGTGGCGACTTCCCGCCGCTGAGGGCCGACTGCACAGCGGTCCACAGCGCCTCGGAGATCTTCGGGTACTTGGTGCCGAGGTTGTCACCCGTACGGCCCTTGGCTGCCCGGACCGCCTCCACCCAGACCTTGAGCTTGGGGTCCGCTGTGGCCTGTCGTTCCTGCACAGCGGCGACGGGTGCGACGTAGGAGAGCGTGGTGTCCGTGGTGAGGAGGTTGTCGGCGTTGGTCAGGCAGGTCACGAGCTTCTGCGACGTCGCGTACCGGCCGGTCTTCTTCTGCACCGGAATGGAGACGAACTCACCGCCGGTGGGCGCCGGGGCCGGGCCGCCCGCGCTGGCCGGGATCGGGATCGTGCCGTACGAGAAGCCGAGCTTCTCCGCGTTGGCCAGCTGCCAGGTGCCGTTCTCGGCGAACGCGTAGTCGCCGGTGGCGAACTCCTGCCAACTCGTGGTCTGGGTGTTGTTGATGATGGAGTTCGGGGCGTGGCCCTGCTTGAGCCAGTCGGTCCAGAGCGTCAGCGCGGAAACCGCCTGCGGTGAGTCCAGACTCGTCAGTTGGGCACCCGAGCCCCAGAACCAGGGCAGGAACTGGAAGCTGCCCTCCTCGGTGCCGATCGCGGAGAAGGTGATGCCCTTCTTCCCCTTGGCCTTCACCTTGGTCAGTGCCGCGGTCAGTGAGGCCCAGTCCTTGACGGCGGCCGGATCGACGCCGGCGGCGGTGAGCAGATCCTTGTTGTAGTAGAGGGCGAGGGTGTTCGCCCCGATCGGCACCCCGTAGGTCTTGCCGTCGCTCTGGCCGGCGCCGAGCAGGTTCTTCTCCATGGCTGAGACGTCGAGCTTGTTGTCGTCGGTGGTGGTGAGCGCACCGGCTTCGGCCAGGGTGGAGATGACCGGGTTGTCGACGATCAGGACGTCCGGTGAGTTTCCCTGCTGGGCGGCGAGCAGCGCCTTGTTGGTCAGGTCGGTGGTGTCGTATCCGGTCCGCTCGACCGTCACCCCCGCGTCGGTGCCGCACTTCTTGAGCAGCGCCACCCACTCGGAGTCGTCGGTGAACTGTGGATACGGGTCCCAGACGAGGTAGGCGCCGCCGCTGTCCGCGGGGCCGTCGGCGGACGACGAGCAGGCGCTGCCCGTCACTGCGGCGAGAGCTATCACGGCGACGGCGGCCAGGCGCCGCCGACGACTGAATCCGGTCATGTGGTGCCTCACTTCAATCGATCGTCAGGTGGGGTTTGTCGGTTGATCGTCGCGGGTTGGAGCAGCCCAACCATGAGGCGAACCGATTCGACGAATCGGTTCGCCCGAAGATAGGTCTGGCCATGCCCGGGGGTCAAGGGTCAGTTGGGCGCTTCAGAGAGATCGCTGAGAAACATGGTCTTCACCGGGGCGTCACTTCATTGACATCGTTCAGTCCCCGGTCCTACGATCCGTGCGAATCGATTCGCAAGCGCTGCCCTCCGGAGAGCGTCCCCCGCGCCCCACCAAGGAGCCGCCCGTGAAAACCCCGTCCCCCGGCCGGTCACGACGAGCCCGCGTGTCCGTGGCCCGACTCGTCGTCGGCCTGCTCGCCGCCGCTGCCGCCGTCACCGTCGTCCCGTCCCCCGCCCAGGCCGCCGACGAGTCGATCAGCGTCAACTTCGCCACCACGAACGGTGCGCCGACCTACCGCGCCTCCGGCTGGATCTACGGCATGACCGAGAACGCCAGCGGTCCGGCCGACCACTTCTACCGGGACGTCAAGTTCCAGTACATGCGCGCCGGTGGCGCGCAGTTGCCGGGCAGTGGTTGGGTCGGCGGCACCTACGACCGTCGCTGGAACTCCACGCTCGCCCAGGCACGTCGCACCACAGCCCTCGGCGGGAAGTTCATCATCCTGCCGCACGACCTCTGGGGTGCCGACGGCGCCGGGATCTCCCGCTTCCCCGGTGACAACGGCAACTGGACCGACTACGACAACTTCCTGACCCGCCTGATCAGCGACGTCCGGGCGTCCGGGCTGTCGGTGCAGTGGGACATCTGGAACGAACCGAACATCACCATCTTCTGGAACCGGCCAATCTCCCAGTACCTGGAGCTGTGGCGGCGCACCTACCAGCGCATCCGGGCGGAGTTCCCCAGCCAGCTCATCGTCGGGCCGAGCTGCGCCTGCGTACCGTCGACCAACCACACCTTCTGGAACCAGTACCTCGACTTCGTCCGCTCGACGAACACGGTGCCGGACATCATCAGCTGGCACTCGCTGCCCGGTGACCCGGTCGCCAACGTCGCCGCCGCCAACGCCACCCTCGACCCGCGCGGCATCGCCCACCCCCGTCCGTACCAGATCAACGAGTACGGCGCGCCCGACGAGCAGAACCCGGCCGACGGCGCCTGGTACATCGCGCGCCTGGAACGGGCCCGGGCCGACGGCCTGCGGGCGAACTGGGCCAGCGGCGGCAGCCTGCACAACGACCTCGGCAACCTGCTGATCCGTAACTCGGCCGGGCAGCACCAGCCCAAGGGGGAGTGGTGGAACTACCGCTACTACGCCTCCCAGGTCGGGGAGATCGTCGCGGTGACCCCCAGCCAGTCGTACGACGCGTACGCCACGAAGACGGCCGGAGTGGCGAAGGTGCTGGTCGGCGCTGGTCGTACCACCGGGAACCTGACCGTCAACCTGCAACGCCTGGACACCACCAGCGGCATCGTGCAGAACAACCAGGTCCGGGTCGTCACCCAACGCATCCCGCACAACGGTGGCGGTGCCGTGGCGGGTCCGGTCACTGTCTCGAACAGCGTGGTCGGGGTGTCCAACAACAACGCCACGGTGACCGTGCCGTACACCAACCAGACCGACACGTACACCGTCACGCTGCTACCCCCCTCGGACGGTGGCTTCCAGTCAGTGGCGGTGGCCCAGCACTCGCAGCAGTGTTTGAACAACGCCGGTCTGAGCACCGCCGACGGCAACGTCCAACAGCAGAACTACTGCGACGGCGGTGACCAGCAGCTCTGGAACTTCGTCCCGGTCGCTGGCGTGGCCAACACCTACACCGTGGTCAACCAGCAGAGTGGCAAGTGCCTCGACGTCAGCGGTGTGTCCACCGCCGACGGCGCGGCGGTGCACCAGTGGACCTGCCTCAACAGTTCCAACCAGCAGTTTGCTCTGCGCAAGGTGACCTACTCGGGCAACGACTCGCACGACTACCAACTCGTCGCCCGGCACAGTGGCAAGTGCGTCGATGTCAACGCGGTCTCCACGGCGGCCGGCGCGCTGGTCCACCAGTGGACCTGCAGGGCGGTGAACCAGGGCAGCCCGTTGAACCAGACCTGGCGGCTCCTGGGGCGGTAGTCGTCCCGGGGGCAGGTGACGCGCTGGCTGTCGGCCCTGGCAGTCAGCGCGTCACCGGACACCACATTCATTGACATGAATTAAACAAAGGTCCTACCATTCGCAGCGATTCGCCATCGCCACCACCCACCCGTGGCGCGTCGACGATCTCCCGCGCTTCCACGACTCCGAGGAGCCACCTCGTGCGAACCCCGTCCCGCAGTGGGTCAGGAACAGCCCGCGACCTCATCCCGAAACGCCAACGCGTCCGACGTCTGACCCTCCTGGCCGGTGCGCTGGCCGGGGTGCTCGTCGTCGTCGGCATCGGCGTCGGCACCACCCCCGCCAGTTCGCCCTTCGCCGCCAGGGCCGCCGCAGCGGCCACCATCCCGCCCGGGCAGAGCACCCCCATCGTCGGCACGCCGTCCGGCCGCTGCCTCGAAGTGCCCAACTCCAGCACCACGAACGGCACCCAGACACAACTCTGGGACTGCAACGGCGCCGCCGGCCAGACCTGGACGTGGACGTCGAGCAAGCAGATCCAGGTGTACGGCAACAAGTGCCTGGACGCCTCCGGCCGAGGCACCACCAACGGCACCCAGGTGATCATCTGGGACTGCAACGGTCAGAACAACCAGCAGTGGAACGTCAACAGCAACGGCACCATCACCGGCGTGCAGTCCGGGCTGTGCCTCGACGCCAACGCCGCCGGCACCGCCAACGGCACCAAGATCATCCTCTGGGCCTGCAACGGCGGCACCAACCAGCAGTGGGCCTCGCCGACCACCACGACCCCGCCGCCGACCAACCCACCGACCGGCGCGCGCCCGTGCGACATCTACGCCTCCGGCGGCACCCCGTGCATCGCGGCGCACAGCACCACGCGGGCGCTCTACGAGGCGTACGCCGGCAACCTCTACCAGGTCCGACGCTCGTCGGACAACACGACCCGCAACATCGGGCTCACGGGCACCGGCGGCACCGCCAACGCGGCGACGCAGGACTCGTTCTGCACCGGCACGACCTGCGTGATCACAGTGGTCTTCGACCAGTCCGGGCGCGGCAACGACCTCTGGTACCAGGGGTCGAGCGTCGTTCCGGGCTCCCCGCAGAGCAAGCCGGCGATCGCCACCTCGGAGTCGCTGACCGTGGGCGGCGCGAAGGCGTACTCGCTCTACATCAACCCGGGCAACAGCTACTGGCGCGACGGGCACCTCACCGGAGTGCCGACCGGCGCGGCGCCCGAGGGCATGTACATGGTCACCAGCGGCACCCACGTCAACAGCGGATGCTGCTTCGACTACGGCAACAGTGAGACCACCCGCAAGGCCGACGCCGCCGGGGCGATGGACGCCATCAACTTCAGCAAGCAGTGCTGGTTCGGCGGCTGCTCGGGCAGTGGCCCGTGGGTGCAGGCGGACCTGGAGTGGGGTCTCTTCCCGGGCGGCAGCAGCTCCTGGAACCCGAACCAACGCTCGTTCGCCAGCAAGTTCGTCACCGCGACGCTGAAGAACAACGGCACCACCCGCTTCGCCATCAAGGGCAGCGACGCGCAGGCCGGCAGCCTCTACACGCTGTACGACGGCTCGCTCCCGCCCGGATACAGCCCGATGAAGAAGCAGGGCGCGATCATCCTGGGCAGCGGTGGTGACTGCTGCAAGCCCGACGGCGGTGCCAACCTGAGCGCCGGCACCTTCTACGAGGGGGCGATGGTCGCCGGCTATCCGTCCGACGCGGTCGAGAACGCCGTGCAGGCCAGCGTGGTGACCGCCGGTTACCGCTGATCCTGACCACGCGGTACGAGTCGTGGGGGGGGGGCCCCCCCCGGGGGGGCCGCCCCCCCCCCGGGGGGGGGCGGCCCGGGGGGGGGGGGCGGGGGCGGGCGCGGCGCG
>NZ_JBIAJD010000004.1:172173-203843 GCF_042871765.1 Micromonospora sp. NPDC005553
TGTTATGCGGGCGGGAGCGTATCCTTCCGGTCGGGCCGGTCGGGGGTGTTCCGCCTCTCTCCCTTCTTTACCACCCCGGGCGCGCGGGGGGGGGCCCCCCCCCCCCCGGGGGGCCCCCCCCCCCACGCTCGCGTGGACATCGACCTGGTCTCAGGCGACGGTGCAGGACGCGCCGTTGAGGGTGAACGAAGACGGTCGGGCGTTGTTACCGCTGTGGTTGGCCTGGAAGCCGAAGCTCACCGAGCCGTTGGCGGGGATGCCGCCGTTGTAGGCGACGTTGCGGGCTGTCACCTGCCCCGAGTTGGGCGAGTAGGTGGCGTTCCAGCCCGAGGTGATGGTCTGACCGCTGGGCAGGGTGAAGACCACGGACCAGCCGTTGACGGCGCTGGTGCTGGTGTTCGTGACGGTGATGTTCTCGGTCAGACCGGTGTTCCAGGCGTTGATGGCGACCGTCACCCGGCAGGCGCCGGAGGCCGGCGGCGGCGTGGTCGGGGGCGGGGTGGTGGGCGGCGGGGTGGTCGGGGGCGGGGTGGTCGGGGGCGGGGTCGTGGTGTTTGTCAGTCCGAAGAACGCGATGGCGGACGCGGCCATCCCTCCGGAGGGCAGGCTGTGCCCGGCACCCTGGATGCTGTACGCCTCGACCTGGACGGTGCCGCTGCTGTCGGCGTACCGGCGCCGGTTCCAGTTGGCCTGGGGCGTGTCGGTGGAGGTGGGTGTCTGGCTCAGCCCGAACACGTTGGTCCACTGCTCGATCGTCTCCTGCAACAGCGAGTACGGCACGAGCGTGTCGCTGGTGCCGTGCCACAGCTGCACCCGCGGCCGTGGCCCGGAGTAGCCGGGGTATGCCTGGCGTACCGCGTCACCCCACTGCTGGGGAGTCCGGTTCATGTTCCCGCCGGTGCACTGGCTGCTGCCGGGCGGGTAGTCCGCCGCATTGGCGAAGCAGTTGTACGGCACGCCCATGAACGCGGCGCCGGCCTTGAACACGTCGGGATAGAGGGCCAGCATGTGGTTCGTCATCATGCCGCCGGATGAGCTGCCGGTGGCGTAGACCCGCTCCGGGTCGGCCGAGTACTGCTGTTGCACGTACCGGATCATGCTGATGATCGACACCGGGTCGCTGCCCCCACCACGCCGCTTGGCGGCGTCCGACCAGGTGTCGAAGCAGTTGCCGAAGCCGGCCTGCTGGGTCGCGGACGGGTAGATCACGATGTATCCGTACCGGTCGGCCTGGCTGGCGAACTCGCTTCCGGAGTAGAACCCGGGGCCGGATCCGCCGCAGCCGTGCATCGCCACCACGACCGCCGGCCGGGCGGGGCGGTTGTCCGGCACGTAGACGTGCATGCGCATCCGGCCCGGGTTGTCGCCGAAGCTGGTCACCTCGGTCAGTGACGCCGCGTACGCGGGCCCGACCGTGGGGGCCACCAGGCCGGCCGCGACCAGTGACGCGGCCAGCGTGAGTAGCAGTTTCCTTCTGATTTTCACCGCACGACTCCTTCGATTGCCTGTGCAGGCTGGATTGGTCGTGCGATCCGGTTGCGGGTCTGCCCGACTCCCGCGGTGATCGCACGTTGCCCGCTACCTGTGGTTCGCCCAGCCCGGCTTCGGATGGCGTCGCGTGGCAATTAGTGTTCCCCCCGGACCAACAAGTGTCAATCGAGGAATCTCTATTTGTGGTGGGTCACGCCCGTCCGTCTACAGTCGTCATACCGTCCCCGAGGAGCACGGAGCGCCTGTGGCAAGCCTCTTCGACATCGACGAGATCTATCCGGACGACGGCGACCGCCCACTCCGGCTGCCCCGCCGGCAGGTCGGCAACTCACCGCAGGGCGTCGCGGTGACCCTGTTGGCCGACTACACGCTGCGGACCCGGGTCGCCCTGCCGTCCGCCGCCATCGTCGCGTTGCTCGCCGAGACCGGCGTGACGACGGCCGGAGCGCGGACCGCGATCAGCCGGTTGGCCCGCCGTGGCGTGTTGGAGGGCAGTCGACTGGGGCGACGAAGCTCCTACCGGCTCAGCCGCGCAGCCGCCGCCAATCTCTCCGCCGGAGGGCACTGGATTCTCGCCTCCACCACCTCGACGGGCCGGTGGGACGGTAGCTGGACGATCGTCGCCTTCTCGCTGCCGCAGGACCGCAGTACGCAGCGCCGGGCGCTGCGGGCGCAACTTCGGTGGCTCGGTTACGCGCCGCTGTACGACGGGCTGTGGATCTCGCCGCAGAAGTTGACCCCCGCGGCTCGGGCCCAGCTCGACCAGCTCACCCTCGGCGCGGTAACGGTGTTTCGTGGGCGGCAGACCGCGCTCGCCTCGACCATTCACCGTGCGCCGATCGAGGCCTGGGACATCGAGGCGATCAGCCGGAGCTACGACGCGTTCCTGCGTCGTTGGACGCCACTGTTGCCCGCCGTGGCGACCGGGCAGGTCGACGGTGCCGCGGCGGTGCGGGCCCGGACCGAGGTCATGGACACCTTCCGACGTTTCCCCGTCCTCGACCCCCAGCTGCCGGTGGAACTCCTTCCACGGGAGTGGCTCAGGCAGCCGGCGCGGGAGCTGTTCGAGGCCGTCTACGACGGCCTCGCCGCACCCGCCGAACGACACGTCCGGGCGGTCGTCGAGCGGTTCGCCGACGCCGCTCAGCCCGGCATCGAGGCGCACACCACCGCCGACCTCGTCGCGGGCATACGCGCCGATGCCGACCCGGCGCAGCCGTCTGCGAGTGCCACGGCCACCGGGTGTTCGTGAGCCGTTGGGCAGTTGCTGTCGGGTGACGACTGTGAGCGATAACAGGATTGCCCTCTGAAGCGGTCTCCTTGGCGCGGTGGTGAGACTCGTCCGCTGGTCGCGCGGCGGTTGAGCACTGTCACCCAGGGCGTTTGGTACCGGGCGAAACGCGGCGTTCCGGGAGATCGGCGTGAACGGCCCGTTACGTCTTGACGAACGGCATGTTATCGCTCACTCTCGATATAGAGGACGATCGCTGTCTCGGCTCACCGGGCGAGCCGTACCGATCGGCCCACCGATCACGACGTCCGCAAGGGCATGCGGACGTTACCTCGGGACCCGGCAGGCGCCGGCGACAGCCCTCTCGGACTGTGCGTGCTGATGCCGGGCGGCCAGGAGGACCGCCCCGATCAGCTGTTCCGAGCGAAGTGGCACATCACCACCACCGATGCAACCACTGAAAAGGAACGCCATGAAACCCATGAGAACGATGCTGGCGGCGGCGACCATGGCCGTCGCCCTCACCACCGGTATGACGGTGGCGCTGACCCCCGCATCCGGTGCCGGCACGACCCTGAAGGCGGCCGCCGCCGAGAAGGGCCGCTACTTCGGCGCGGCTGTCGCCGTCGGCAAGCTGTCGACCAGCGCATACACGACGATTTTGAACCGTGAGTTCAACAGTGTCGTGGCCGAGAACGAGATGAAGTGGAGCTCCACCGAGCCGCAGCAGGGCACCTTCACCTACTCCAGTGGTGACCGCCTGGTCAGTCACGCGCAGGCCAACGGCATGAGCGTGCGGGGTCACACCCTGTTGTGGCACGCGCAGCAGCCGGGCTGGGCGCAGGGCATGTCGGGCAGCGCGTTGCGCAACGCGATGATCAACCACGTCACCCAGGTCGCCACGCACTACCGGGGGAAGATCTACGCCTGGGACGTGGTGAACGAGGCGTTCGCCGACGGTGGTTCGGGTGGGCGGCGTGACTCCAACATGCAGCGCACCGGCAACGACTGGATCGAGGCGGCCTTCCGGGCGGCGCGGGCGGCGGATCCGGGTGCGAAGTTGTGTTACAACGACTACAACACCGACGGGGTCAACGCGAAGTCGACCGGGATCTACAACATGGTGCGGGACTTCAAGTCCCGTGGCGTGCCGATCGACTGCGTGGGTTTCCAGTCGCACCTGGGCACCTCGCTGGCCGGTGACTACCAGGCCAACCTCCAGCGGTTCGCCGACCTCGGCGTGGACGTCCAGATCACCGAGCTGGACGTGATGACCGGCGGCAACCAGGCCAACATCTACGGCGCCGTCACCCGCGCCTGCCTGGCCGTCTCGCGCTGCACCGGCATCACCACCTGGGGTGTACGGGACTGCGACTCGTGGCGTGGCTCGGACAACGCGCTGCTGTTCGACTGCAACGGCAACAAGAAGGCCGCGTACACCGCCGTCCTGGACGCCCTCAACGGCGGCTCGACCCCGCCCACCACGCCCCCGCCGGGCTCCGGCGTGGACACCAGCGCCTGGTACGTGTTGTTGAACCGCAACAGCGGCAAGGCGCTGGACGTGTACGCCTCGGCCACCAACGACGGGGCGCGGATCAGCCAGTGGACGCGCAACAACGGCGTCAACCAGCAGTGGCAGTTCGTCGACTCGGGCAGTGGCTACTACCGGGTGAAGTCCCGCAACTCCAGCAAGGTGCTCGACGTCAGCGGCTTCTCCACCGCTGACGGCGGCGCGATCGTGCAGTGGTCCGACCTCAACGGGACGAACCAGCAGTTCCGACTCGCGAACTCGGCCGACGGCTACGTACGTCTGATCAACCGCAACAGCAACAAGGCGGTCGAGGTGCAGGGTTCTTCCACCGCCGACGGCGGAAACATCGTCCAGTACGCCGACTGGGGCGGCAACAACCAGCAGTGGCAACTGGTCCGGATCGGCTGACGACCGGCGCCATCGACCGGGGGAGCGGGAGCTGCCGGCTGCTCGGGATCCGGCCGGCGCCCGCCCCCGGCGAGGTGTGACGAGTGGCGGCCCGCCCCATCCGGGGCGGGCCGCCGTAACCGTCAGGTCGCCGCTTGGCATGATCGCGCAGATCGATGGCAATCGTTTGACGTATGACGTATTACCCGCTAATTTTCACCCCGCGGGTCACCCGGCCACCGGGAGCCAGGACGTCATACCGCGCAGTTCGGCGCGGCCTGCCACGAAGCCCGGATCGTGGCATCGCCATCGACGTGCGCCGTTGCCCGCGGGTTGCCCGCACACAACACCCCAGACGTGCTGACGCCACCACCAGGACGCCGGTACGCACGCCACGGCACGCGCGGGCGCTCCCGCTCGTGGGTGACCCCGATCGAAGGAGTGGACCATGAAAGCCCTCGTAGAGGCTCGTCCCGCCTCTCGGCACAGATCTCGCTGGCGTTCAGGGTTGGCCGCGGCGGCGGCCGCGGCCATGGCAGCCAGCGCACTCGTCGCTGTCAACGCGGCGCCCGCGGCGGCAGCCACAGTGGACACCAACGCCTCCTACGTGCTGGTGAACCGCAACAGCGGCAAGGCGCTGGACCTTTACGCCTCGGCCACCAACGACGGGGCGCGGATCAGCCAGTGGACGCGCAACAACGGCCTCAACCAGCAGTGGCAGTTCGTGGACTCCGGGGGTGGCTACTACCGGATCAAGTCGCGGCTCTCGGGCAAGGTGCTCGACGTCAGTGGTTTCTCCACCGCTGACGGCGGCGCGATCGTGCAGTGGTCCGACCTCAACGGGACGAACCAGCAGTTCCGGCTGGCCGACTCGGACGGCGGCTACGTTCGGCTGATCAACCGCAACAGCAACAAGGCGGTCGAGGTGCAGGGCTCTTCCACCGCCGACGGCGGAAACATCGTCCAGTACGCCGACTGGGGCGGCAACAACCAGCAGTGGCAGCTCGTCGCCGTCGGCGGTGGCACCACCCCTCCACCCACGGGTGGTAGCGGGTGCGGCAAGGCGCCGACGCTGGCCAGCGGCACGCACACGATCCAGAGCAACGGCAAGAGCCGGACCTTCATCCTCCGGGTGCCCGCCAACTACAACAACAGCAACCCCTATCGGCTGATCTTCGCCTTCCACTGGCGGGGCGGCACCATGCAGGAGATCTCCTCCGGCGGCACCAGCGGGACCGCCTGGTCCTACTACGGGCAGCAGGAGCAGTCGAACAACAGCGCCATCCTGGTGGCGCCCCAGGGGTTCGGCAACGGCTGGGGCAACTCCGGCGGTGAGGACATCACCTTCGTCGACGACATGATCAGCCGGATCGAGAGCAGCCTCTGCGTCAACCCGAGGCAGCGGTTCGCGCTCGGCTTCAGTTGGGGTGGCGGCATGAGCTACGCCGTCGCCTGCGCCCGAGCCAACGTCTTCCGGGCAGTCGCGGTCATCTCCGGCGCGCAGATCAGCGGGTGCAGCGGCGGTACGCAGCCGATCGCGTACTTCGGGCTGCACGGCATCACTGACAACGTCCTGAACATCTCCCAGGGCAGGGCGCTGCGCGACACCTTCGTCCGTAACAACGGTTGCACCGCGCAGAGCCCGCGCGAGCCGGCCGGCGGCAGCCGCACCCACATCACCACCGTCTACTCCGGCTGCAGGTCCGGGTACCCGGTGCAGTGGGCCGCGTACGACAACGGCCACATGCCCGGCCCGGTGGACGGCACCTACGCCGAGAGTGGCATCACGACCTGGACCAAGGGTGAGATCTGGAGGTTCTTCGCCCAGTTCTCGTGACTCTTGTCGGCCTCAGCTGGCGGCGCCTGCTCCCGTTCCTCGGGGGCGGGCGCCGTCCGTTGCCCGTGACGATCAGCGTTCGAGGCGGTCGGGGCTCCCCGAGCCACTGCGGCGGACCAGCCAGGCCTCGGTGATGTGGGTGAACATCGCCTCGGCGGCGCCGTTGGAGTCGTGGGCGGCGATGCGCTCGTAGATGCGTCGGTGACCCTGGTTGGACGCCACGCACAGCGCCCGCTCGGTCCGGCCCATGTAGCGGGCGGTGTTGATGACCTGGCTCTCCAGCGCGCGTACGACGCCCCGAGCGATGCGGTTGCCGGATGCCTGCATGATCGTGTCGTGGAAGGCCCGGTCGTGGTCGTGGTAGGTGACGTGGTCGTCGACGAGTTCGTCCATCCGGTCCACCAGGGCCCGCAGCCGATCGACGGTCTCGGCGTCGGCGTGGCGGGCGGCGACGTTCGCCATGTCGGACTCCAGCACCCGCCGGGTGACGACCAGGTCATCAAGGATGGCGAGGCTGTCGTCCACCGCGATGGTCGCCGCGAGGACCAGCTCGTCGAGCATGTCCCAGTGTGCCGGTGGGGTCACCATGGTGCCGGCGCCCTGGCGAACCTGCACCAGCCCCTTCTCCTGAAGGATCTTCACTGCTTCCCGGACGACGGTCCGGCTCACGCCGAAGGTCTCGCAGAGGATCGGCTCGGGGGGTAGGGACGACCCGGACGGGTGTACGCCGAGGACAATGCGCTCCACCAGTTCGGCGGTGACCGCCCTGGCGAGGTTGGTCGGCCGACGCACCCATGCCGGGGTCCCCGGGCTGTTCAGGGCCGTTTCCTGCGGTGGCGTCATGTCCCCCTCCGATGGCTCGCCGTGGCACGACGTCCGGATCAGTGTACGGCCGACCGTTGACGTAACACGTCATACGAGTTACCTTCCGGTCAACATTTGGCTAGCGGGGCACCCGCCGGCCACCCCCCATATAGAGGTGACAACTGATGAGACAGCGCGCAATATGGTCGGCCGTCCTCGTTGTGGGCCTGGCCCTGGCCGGTTGTGGAAGTGCTAGCGATTCGGGCAAATCGACCAGCTCCGATGGCAAGTTGGTCGTGTGGGACTGGAAATCCGGCGAACCGTTCGCCAAATCCTATCTGGACAAGGCGAAGGCCGACTTCAAGAAGAAGCACGCCGACGTCGAGGTCGAGTTCGTCGCGCAGCCGTTCGACCAGTACTACACCCTGCTCGGCGCGGCGATCCAGTCCGGCAAGGGCCCCGACGTCATGATGTTCAACGGCGGTGGCCAGATCCGCGACCGGGTGGACGCGTTGGTGCCGATCACCGACTACGTCGCCGAGGACAAGCAGCGGCTGGCCGGATGGGACGCGTTCACCAAGGACGGCAAGGTCTACGGCAGCCCGGTGACGCTGCAGGGCTACCCGATCTACTACAACAAGGAGATCTACCGGAAGGCCGGCCTCGACCCGGCCAGCCCGGCCGCCACCTGGGACAAGTTCGTCGCGGACTGCGCCGCCATCGCCAAGGCCGGCTCCAAGTGCTTCGCCCTCGGCAACAAGGAAGGCGTCGGCATCCAGTTCTGGCTCTCCAGCATGGGGTCGGTGACCCTCACCGCCGCGGAGTACGACGCCTGGATCACCGGCAAGCGCGACTGGACCTCGCCCAACGTGAAGCGGATCTTCGAGCTCTGGAAGGAGACCGGAGTCAAGAAGATGAACACGGACGGGGCCAACTCGACCGCGATGTTCAACGACTCCTTCGCAGCCTTCCAGTCCGGCAAGGCCGCCCACGTCATGGGCCTCATGTCCGACGTCGGGCACTGGAAGTCCTTCAACGAGTTCCTCACCGCGGAGAAGCTCGGCGTCATGAAGGCCCCGGTCGTCACCGCCGGCACCACCCCGAGCCTGCCGTACGACGGTGGCATCGGCTACGCCGTGGCCAAGTGGACGAAGGACCCGAAGGTGGCCGCCGACCTGGTGCGCTCCCTGACCTCGGCCGACGCGTTGAAGGCGTTCTACGCTGACGCCGGCGCGATCGCCGCCGACATCACGATCGACGTCTCGCAGGCCGGCCCGGCTGCCTCCACGATCGTCGCCGAGCTGAAGACCGGCAAGCCGGCTCTGCACGTCGCGCTCGACTCGAAGACGATCGACCTGATGGGGCGCCTCTCCCAGCAGCTGCTCAGCGGTTCGATCACCGTCGACGAGGTGGTGAAGCAGTTGGCCGCTTCCGACCAGGCGGGCTGACCTCGTGCCGATCGGAAACACGCAACCGTCGGTCCGCCTGGCTTCGGCCGGGCGGGCCGGCGGCCCGGCGGCCATCTCCCCCGCGCACCGCGGTGGCACCCGTCCCCGTCGCACCCGTGGCGGCCTGGGGGCCGAGCGCTACGCCCCCTACATCCTGGTCGCTCCGGCCGTCCTGATCATCGTGGCGATGCGGCTCTACCCGCTGATCCTCGGGGTCAACTTCTCCTTCACCGGCGACGGTGACCGGAACGGAGAAGCGGTCGGGTTCGGCAACTACCAGGAACTGTTCGCTGATCCGTTGTTCCGCACCGCGCTGGGCAACGTCGGCCTGCTGGTGTTGCTGCTTCCGGTGGCGGTGGCGATCCCCGGTCTCCTCGCCACGTTCATCTTCCTCCGAGTGCCGGGCCACCGCTTCTACCGCAGCGTCTACTTCTTTCCGGCGGTGCTCTCGCCGGTCATCGTCGGGGCGATCTTCAACCTGCTGCTCGCCTTCGACGGCCCCCTGAACGCCGTGCTCGGGTCGATCGGTGTCGGTCCGGTGGACTGGCTCGGCAACCCGGACGTCGCGATGTTCATGGTGGTGGGCGTGCACATCTGGGCCACCTTCGGGATGGCGCTGGTGGTGTTCCTCGCCGGCTTCGCCACGCTGGACGCCGCGCTGCTCGACGCCGCCCGGGTGGACGGCGCCTCGCTGCGCCAGGTCGTCTGGCACGTGATCATCCCGAGCCTCGCCCGGACCATCCAGTTCGTCTTCGTGACCACGATGATCGGGATGCTGACCTCGATGTTCGGGCTGCTCTTCGTGATGACCAGCGGCGGCCCGGAGGGCTCGACATACCTGCCGGAGTACTACATCTGGATCCAGCAGGGCCAGATGAACCGCCCGGCTCTCGCGTCCGCCGCGTCCACGATCCTCTTCGCGATCATGCTCGTGGTGGGAATGTTGCAGATCAAACTGCTCGAACGATCGGGAAAGGTGGACTGATGTCCCGCGTCCGACTGGGACGGTGGATGATCGCCATTCCGATGTCACTGCTCGCGGTGGCGACGATCTACCCCCTGCTCTTCACCGCGAACGTCGCGTTGAAGACCCGCCGGGACTACATCCTGGACCGGTTCGGCCTGACCAGCACCCTGCAATGGGAGAACATCAGCACGGCGTGGACCAGCGTCGGAATGGGCCGCTACTTCGTCAACTCGCTGGTCGTGGTGACGTCGTCGGTGCTGCTGCTGCTCCTGCTCGGGTCGATGGCCGGCTTCGCGCTGAGCCAGTTGCGGTTCCGCGGCTCGTCGGCGTTGTTCCTGGGCTGCCTCGCGGGGCTCTTCATCCCGTTCCAGGTGATCATGGTGCCGCTCGCCCGGATCATGGCCGACACCGCGCTGATCGACACGTACCCGGGTCTGATCCTCGTCTACGTGGCCCAGTTCCTGCCCTTCACCGTCTTCCTGATGACGAGCTACTACAAGGGCATCCCACCGGAGATCGTCGACGCCGCCCGGATCGACGGCAACACCGTGTACGGCGTGTATCGCCGGATCATGCTGCCACTGGGCACCCCGGCGCTGCTGTCGGTCGGCATCCTCAACGCCCTGTTCTGCTGGAACGACGTCCTCATGGCGTTGGTGATGATGCCCTCGGCCGAGAACCGGACGCTCATGATCGGGGTGACCTCGTTGCGAGGGCAGTACAGCGACAACATCCCCACCTTCGCGTCCGGGGTGCTGATCGCCGCCATACCCGTCCTATTGGTCTACCTGTTCCTCCAGCGCCAAATTGCCGACGGCGTCGCCGCCGGTTCCACGAAGGGTTGACATGCGGATCACGGGATATCGGACGCTCACCACGGTCCAGGAATGGGGGCGCCCCGTCGGCGACGCCAACGGCGTGTTCTCCGACGGGGTGGTCCCGGTCTCGATCGTCCTCGTCGACACCGACGAGGGCATCACGGGCGTCGGCCTCGGGCCGCACGTCGAGATCGAGCGGATCTTCCCAGCCATCGAGGGCGAAGACCCCCGTGCCGTGACGTCCCTGTACGACCGCATGTTGCGGCACACCTTCAAGGCCGGCCACGCCGGCCCGGTGTTCGGCACCATCGGCGCTCTGGACACCGCGCTGTGGGACATCAAGGCGCAGGCCGCCGGCGAGCCGCTGTGGCGACTGCTGGGCGGACGGGACCGGCGGGTCACCGCCTACGCCTCCGGCCTGGACATCGGGCTCACCGACGACGAGCTCGTGGCCGAGTACGAGGTCTACGCGAGCCACGGCCTTCGGGCGGCAAAGCTCAAGGGCGGCCTCGACATCGAGCGCGATCGACACCGCCTCAGCCTGGTCAGAGAGGTTCTGACCGAGGCCGGGCACGGCCGGCGGCCCGGCCTGATGCTCGACGTCAACGAGGCGTGGACCCGCAAGCAGGCCGTCCGACACGTCTGCGAGCTGGAACGCACCCTGGACCTCATCTGGATCGAGGAGCCGGTCAGGCGCTGGGACGCCGAGGGTCTCGCCGCGGTCAGCCGAGGCGTGTCCGCGTCGGTCGCCACCGGTGAGAACCTGACCGGGCTCGAACAGTACCGTCCGCTGATCGCCGCAGGTGCTGTCGACATCGTCCAGATGGCGGCCGTCTGGGGGGTCACCCACTTCCTGCGGGCGTCCGCCCTGGCCCATGCCCACGACCTGCCGGTCAGCCCGATCGGCAACAGCCCCGTCGGGCTGCTGCACGCCGCGACCTCGGTGCCGAACCACCTGACCAGCGAGTTGCAGGACCTGCACACACCCGTTGGTGTCTCCATCGACCTGCACGTCGAGGATGGCGCCTTCATCCTCGGCGACGCACCCGGTCTCGGAGTCCGGGTGGACGAGGAGCGGATCCGGGCGGTCAACCGCCGCCCGCAGGCGCAGACGGCCGACAGCCCCAACGTCCGGCCGGAGCGGGCCGGACGACGGCTGCTGGCCGGAGTCGACGGGGTGATCCCCACCCGCCAGGTGCCTGTCGTGTCGCTGAACTCCCGCAACGAGGTGTCGCCGACCGTACGGCACTGAGCTGAGCACCAGAGAAGGAAGGGCGTGGGTGCATCGCGACGGCGATGCACCCACGCCCATGCCCGGTCGGCACGACCGACGTACCGACCGTCGAGACGGAGGAACGATGAAGGCAGTCGTCTACCGGGGAGCGCGACACCTCGGAATCGAGAACCGCGACCCGGAGCCACCGGGCCCCGGCCAGGTACGGATCGAGGTGGCCTACACCGGCATCTGCGGTACGGATCTGCACATCTACCACGGGGACATGGACGCCCGGGTTGGTGACTCCGCGATCATCGGGCACGAGATGTCCGGGCGGATCGCGGCCGTCGGCGACGGCGTGACCGGCTGGAACATCGGTCAGGCCGTCACCGTGATGCCGACCCGGCCCTGCGGGCGCTGCGCCGCCTGCCAGCGGGGCAACTCACACGTCTGCCACGCGATGAACTTCCTCGGCATCGACTCACCGGGTGCCATGCAGTCCTCCTGGACGGTGCCGGTGGAACTGGTCCTGCCGCTTCCCGAGGAGTTGCCCCTCGACCACGCGGCGCTCGTCGAGCCGGTGGCGGTCGCCGTGCACGACGTACGCCGGGGGAACGTGACCGCCGACGACCAGGTCGTCGTGGTCGGTGGTGGGCCGGTCGGCGTCCTCATCGCCACCGTCGCCCGGGGCCGTGGCGCGCGGGTGCTCCTCGTCGAGCCGGACCCGTTCCGACGCGAGGTGGCGGAGGGGGTCGGGATCGAGGCCGTCGACCCGCGAGCGACCGACGTCGTGGCGCTGGTCAACGACCGTACCGATGGCGCGGGCGCCGACATCGCCTTCGAGGTGTCCGGCGCACCGGCCGGCGTCACCACTGCTGTCGACGTCCTGACCACCCGTGGGCGGCTGGTCATGGTGGCGATCCATCCTCAGCCCCGCGAGGTCAACCTGCACCGGTTCTTCTGGCGTGAGCTGGAACTCCTGGGTGCCCGGCTGTATCAGCGCGACGACATGGTGGAGGCGATCCGATTGGTCGCCTCGGGTGCCATCCCGGCACAGCGGCTGATCTCCCGGGTCGAGCCGGTCGAGGCGGCCAGCGCGGCCTTCGAGGCGCTGGAGGGTGGCGGCGTCATGAAGGTGCTGCTCGATGTGCGGGAGGGAAACCAGTGACGGCGTTGTTCGACCTGTCCGGCCAGACCGCCGTCGTGACCGGGGCGCGGCGCGGTATCGGCCTCGCCATGGCCGAGGCCCTGGCCCTGGCCGGCGCCGACATCGTGGGGGTCTCCGCCCAGCTCGAAGCGGAGGGCAGCGAGGTCGAACGCCGGGTGCGCGCGACCGGCCGCCGGTTCACGGGGCTGCGGGCGGACCTCGGCGACCGGGCGGCAGTGCACCGCTTGGCGAGCGACATCACCGCTCTCGGGCCGGTCGACATCCTGGTGAACAACGGTGGCACGATCGCCCGGACCCCGGCCGCCGAGCACCCGGACGAGATGTGGGACCACGTGATCGAGGTCAACCTCAGCAGCCAGTTCATCCTCAGCCGGGAGATCGGCCGGACGATGGTCGAGCGCGGCCGAGGAAAGATCATCTTCACCGCGTCGCTGTTGAGTTTCCAGGGCGGCATCACCGTCCCCGGTTACGCCGCCTCGAAGTCAGGCGTGGCCGGCCTCACCAAGGCGCTGGCGAACGAGTGGGCGGCCCACGGGGTGAACGTCAACGCCATCGCGCCCGGCTACATCGCCACCGACAACACCCAGGCGCTGCGCGACGACCCCGACCGCAACCAGGCGATCCTCGGCCGGATCCCGGCCGGGCGGTGGGGCCGGGCCGACGATCTCGGCGGTGCCACCGTGTTCCTGGCGTCGACAGCGTCGGACTACGTCAACGGCGTGGTGCTGCCCGTCGACGGCGGCTGGTTGGGCCGATGACGGGCGCGCAGGAGCCCGGGCAGGCCGGGATCGTCGACGCACACCACCACCTCTGGGTCCGGGCGCGGCACCCGCAGCCGTGGATCGACCCGGTGACCATGGCGGCCATCGACGCCGACTTCGAACCCGCCGATCTCGCGCCGCCGGCCCGGGCGGCCGGGGTCACAGCGACAGTGGTGGTGCAGTCCATCGCCTCCGACACGGAGACGGTCGACCTGCTGGGAGTGGCCGCCGAGGACACCCTGGTCCGTGGGGTCGTCGGCTGGGTGGACCTGACCGCGGCCGACGTCGCGGAGCACCTCGACGGTCTGCGGGCAGCCCGAGGCGGGGAACGCCTCGTCGGCATCCGCCACCTCGTCCAGTCCGAGACCGACCCGGCCTACCTGGACCGTCCCGACGTCCGTCGGGGGATCGCGGCGGTGGGCGCCGCCGGCCTCGTCTTCGACCTGCTGGTACGCCAACACCAACTCCCCATGGCCGCGCGTCTCACGCGCGACCTGCCCGAGGTCAGCTTCGTCCTCGACCACCTCGGCAAGCCCGCGCTCGGCAGTCCAGACATGGCCGAGTGGAGCCGTGACCTGCGGTCGTTGGCGGCCTCGCCCAACACGACGGCGAAGCTCTCCGGGCTGGTGACCGAGGTGCCGCACTCGCACTGGACGCCGGCTGACCTTCGACCCGCCGTCGAGGACGCCCTCGACGCGTTCGGGCCGGAGCGACTGATGTTCGGCTCGGACTGGCCGGTCTGCCTGCTCGCCAGTTCGTACCAGCGGTGGGTCGACACCCTGGCCGAGTTGCTGGAGGGCCGGAACGGGGCCGACCAGGCGTCGGTCTGGGGTGGGACGGCACGCCGCGTCTACGGGTTGGAGCCCTCATGATGGCGCGTTCACTGCCGCGCCGCCCGCAGCTACGGCTCACCGAGCTGGGCTTCGGCGCGGCCCAGGGGGGCAACCTGTACCGGACGACGACGGACGAGGAGTTCGCCTCGGCGGTCGACGCCGCGTGGGAGGCGGGCGTCCGTTACTTCGACACCGCGCCGCACTACGGTCTCGGGCTGTCCGAACGCCGCCTCGGCGTCGCGTTGCGCCAACGGCCGCGCGACGAGTACGTGGTGTCGACGAAGGTCGGGCGACTTCTGGTGCCGTCGCCTGAGGACGCGCACCTGCGGGACTCCGACGGGTTCGACGTGCCCGCCACCCACCGGCGGGTGTGGGACTTCAGCCGCGACGGCGTGCTGCGCTCCATCGAGGCCAGCCTGGAGCGGACCGGGCTGGACCGGATCGACGTCGTCTACCTGCACGACCCGGACGACCACTGGGAGCAGGCAGCGCACGAGGCCGTACCCGCCCTGATCGACCTGCGCGACCAGGGCGTCGTGGGCGCGATCGGCGCCGGAATGAACCAGTCGGCGATGCTGGCCCGGTTCGTCCGGGAGACCGACGTCGACGTGATGATGTGCGCCGGGCGGTACACCCTGCTCGAACAGGGCGCCGCCGCCGACCTGCTGCCGGCCGCCGAGAGTCGGGGGGTGGGCGTCGTCATCGCCGGCGTCTACAACTCGGGGCTGCTGTCGCGGGACCGGCCGCCGGCCGACGCCGTCTACAACTACGAGCAGGCCCCGGCGGAGTTGATCGAGCGGGCGCGGCGGATCGCCACCGTCTGCGAGACGTACGGGGTGACACTGCCGCAGGCGGCGCTCGCCTTCGTCCGCCAGCACCCGGCCGTGGTGTCGACGGTGGTCGGCGTCCGCAGCGAGGCGCAGGTGACCGAGACGGTACGACGCTCCGATGTCGTCGTACCCGAGGAGCTGTGGGGCGCCCTGGCGGCGGCCGGGCTGCTCGCCGTGACGCCCGGTCTGCCTGCCTGATCGACGACGACGTCCCGGCCGGGACCGGCTCCGTTACTCGGACACCGGTCCCGACCGGGACGTCATCTGTTACCGCGACAGCCGCAGGGTCAGAGCGCGGTGAACCGCCACTGCTGGTTCGCCGCGTTGCTGCAGGTCCACTGCAACACCCGGGCGCCGTCGGCCGTGGAAGCGCCGTTGACGTCCAGGCAGAGCCCGCTCAGCACACTCTTCACCGTGTACACGCCGGAGGTTCCGGTCGCGGTGGCGGTGAACTTCTGCTGGTTGCCGTTGTTGCAGGTGGCCTGCTGGAGGAAGGCACCCGCCGTGGTCGAGCTGCCGACGACCTCGACGCACTTGCCGCTGTGCACCGCCTTGAGGTAGAGCGCGCCGTTACCGGCGTCGACGGCCTGCCACTTCTGGTTGTTGCCACCGGTGGACGCCCACTGGGTGATCTGGGCGCCGTCGGCGGTGGAGACACCGCTGACGTCCATCAGCTTGTTGCTGTGCTGCGCCGTGACCGTGTAGGTCTTGCCGGCCAGGCCGGTGCCGGTGCCGGGTGTCCCGACGCCGTTGCCGCCGAAGGTGTGCGCGTCCAGATCGAACGAGTTGTTGCTGTTCTTGAACACCATGTAGAGCGTGTGCGTACCGCCGAGGGCGGCGACGCTCACCGGTGTCGTGGACTGGTAGTTGTCCCAGCCACCCGTGCTGGGCACCGTGGTGGTGGCCAGCAGCGTGCCGGTCGGCGAGTCGGCCCGCAGCTCGATCGAGCCGCCGCCGGACGGCGACGACAGCCGGTAGCTGACCGTCGAGATCCCCGACAGGTTCATCGGGTTGAACGCGATCCAGTCGTTGCTGGAGATGTCACCGACGCGCTTGGTGCTCTCCGCGGCCGCCTGGTCGACCACCCGGATGCCGGACTGGCTGCTGAAGTACTCGGACTGCTTGTGCTTCGGTTGCAGGATCGCCTGTGCGGTGCCGGTGAGCGGGGACCCGCCGCCCGAGCCGCCGTTGTCGGTGTACCGCGCGTTCAGCACGTAGAACAGGTTGGCGCCATCGGGGTGCCCACCGAGCAAATCGGTGGAGATGGTGCCCGAGCAGCCCGGGTACTCGGTGGTCTCGTGGGCGTGGTCGTCGTGACCCAGCGCCGGGTTGAGGAACACCTTCGAGCAGTCGACGGTTCCGCCGTCCGGATCGGTCACTGTGATCTGGTACGACACCTTGTCACCGAAGGTCAGCATGCCGCCGTTGCCCGGTGTGGTGATGGTGACCACCGGGGCGCTGTTGCCGACGGTGATCGGAACGTTGGCGAAGCCGGTCTTGCCGGCGCTGTTGGTGACCTTCAACTGGGCGGTGTAGTTGCCGTTGGAGGTGTACACCTTCGACGGGTTGGCCGCCGTCGAGGTGGTGCCGTCGCCGAACGTCCACAGGTAGCTCAGCGCGTTGCCGTCCGGGTCGGACGTGCCGGCGCTGCTGAACTGGACGGTCAGCGGTGCGCTGCCGCTGGTGGGCGTGCCGGTGGCCTTGACGATCGGTGACCGGCCGCCCTGGTTGTAGTCGATCCGGTAGAGCCCGGAGTCGCTGTTGCCGCCGCCGAAGTTGGTGCCCCACTCCAGCAGGTAGAGCGAGCCGTCCTTGCCGAACTCCATGTCCATCGGCTTGTTGAACCGCACGTTGGGCAGGAACGGGTTGGTGCGGGTGACCGCCGAGGAGGAGTCGAAGTGCACCTCCTTGACGTAGTTGCGCGCCCACTCGTAGAAGAAGTGCACACCGTCGTAGTAGGGCGGGAACTTCGTCGCGGAGGGGTTCGACGCGTCGTACCGGTAGATCGGTCCACCCATCGGCGCCGAGCCGCCGGAGCCCAACTCTGTGAAGGTCGGCGAGGTGCCGTAGCCGTACCAGATATTGGGTGCGACGACCGGCTTCAGGCTGGTCAGACCGGTGTTGTTCGGCGAGTTGTTGACCGGCGAGCTGCAGTTGAACTTGGAGCCGACGACGCCGGTGTCCGGGTTGAACGGCGCGTAGGGCTGGTTGTCGCCGTGGCAGAACGGCCAGCCGTAGTTGCCGGCCTGCTTGATGACGTTCAGCTCGACCAGGCCCTCGGGCCCGCGGTTGGTGGTGGGCGGGTTCCGGTCCGGGCCGTAGTCGGCCAGGTAGACCCAGCCGTTGGCCGGGTCGATGGAGAAGCGGAACGGGTTGCGGAAGCCCATCGCGTAGACCTCGGGCTTGGTCTGCGCGGTGCCCTGGGGGTAGAGGTTGCCCGACGGGATGGTGTAGCCACCGCTGGCCGAGGGCCGGATGCGCAGCAGCTTGCCGCGCAGGTCGTTGGTGTTGCCGGCGCTGCGGGCGGCGTCCAGGTTGGACTTGCCCGACCGCCAGTCCAGCGGGGCGTAGCCCTGCCAGTTCGGGTCCAGATTCGGCGGTGTGTCGTCGCCGGTGCCGATGAAGAGGTTGCCGTCCGGACCGAACTTGATGTACCCGCCGGTGTGGCCGGGCTCGGGGAACGTGCGGTCCCGGTACGCCGGGATGTCGATGATCGTCACACCGCTCGACGTGTTCAGCGTGTCACCGCTGACCGTGTAGCGGGAGACCCGGTTGACGTCGGTGCTGCTGCTGGCCGGCGAGTGGTAGAGGTAGATGTAGCCGTTGGTGGCGAAGTTGGGGTCCAGCGCCATGCCGGTCAGGCCGTCCTCACCGCCGGTGTAGACGCTGAGGGTGCCAGCGGTGACGGTGCTGTTGGTGGAGGGCTTGAAGATCTTCACCTGGCCGCCGCGCTGGACGTAGAAGACCCGGCCGTCCGGTGCCACACCCAGCGCCATCGGGTCGACGGTGTTGTCGTCGAGGGTGCGCTTCTCGAAGTTGCCCCAGACGGTGCCGCCGCAGTCACCGGCGGCGTTACCGGCCGCCCACTTGATGCCACCGAGCACGTGATTCTGGAAGTTCGCCTCGCTGTAGGAGCCGATCGCGTGGCCCATCGCGGTGGCCCACACTCGCCCGCCATTGGTGTTGCGGCACCAGGAGATCGGATGGTCCGGGCCCATTGCCCGGGATCCCGGGTTGTACGTGCGCTCGTCGGCGGTCACCAGCACGTGCACGTTGCCGCGCGGGTTGGCGTCGAAGTTGTACCACTCTTCGCTGCGGGTCCACCGATCCGGCAGGCTGGCCGTCGACGGGTGCTTCTTGTCGGCGACGATGGCGGTGCCCTGGAGCACGCCGGGGGAGTGCTCGGGCATGTGGGCGCCACCGTTGATGGTCTGGTCCCACCACGGGTATTCGCTCTCGATGCCCATGTCGAGGGCGTTGTGGATGCCCACGATGCCCTTGCCGCTGGCGAGGTAGCCCTCCACCGCCTGGCGCTGCGCCGCCGAGGTCCAGACCATGCCGGAGGTCTGGAGCATGACGATCACGTCGAAGGTGGCCAGGTTGCTGGCGGTGAAGACGCTTGAGTCCTCAGTGGCCACCACCTCGAAGTTGTTCGCCGCCGCCTGCTGCTGGATCATGCTGATCCCAGCGGGAATCGAGTCGTGGCGGTAGCCGGTGGTCTTGCTGAACACCAGGGCGCGGAAGGCCGGGGCCGCCGACGCGGGTGGAGCGAGTCCGAGCGCCAGTAACAAGCCGGCGATCACCGAGATGAGCAATGTGTTACGACGCATGCCGTCTCCTAGGTTGGGCGGGCGTAGGGATTGCGACCGCGGGCCCTCCGACGCGTCAGGTTGACCCTGGACACGTGAGGGGACGCGGGCGCGCTTGTCTGCCTCATGCCGTTCGCCGCAACGGCAGTCAGACCTGCGAGACGTCACACAGCGTGATCGTGGCTGTGGTTCTCGTCCCGGGGTCCACGAGGTCAGGATGAGCTAGAGATCGATGACTGTCAATCCGCAAAGTAACGTCCGACGTCCTGCCCGGTGGACGGCGTCCGTGCCCGGCTTCCTCGCTGCGGTGCCGCCTGTCGATCCTGGCCCGACCTGGCAGTCAGTCTTGATCGAGGATTGCGGACCCGCATCCAAACATCTATCTTCATACGTGTGATGTTTCGTCGGTGTCAAGGGAATGTTTGCACCGCAAGAACGTAAGTCGTGGTTGTAGCCACGAAAGCTTGTTGTTCAGTGCCTCAAAGCCGCCGTAGTGTGGCATCTAAACATGTCTATGACTACTGTCTGTGAGGGTTTTCGGGATGTCAGATCCGCCGCCGACGCCGCTTCTCACCCTCCGGGGCATCGGCAAGTCCTTCCTCGGAGTCCGCGTTCTCGACGGTGTCGACCTCGATGTCGCGCCGGGCGAGGTGCACGCCGTGGTCGGTGAGAACGGTGCCGGGAAGTCGACCCTCATGAAGATCGTCTCGGGCGGGCACGCCCCGGACGGGGGCACTGTCGAGTTCGCCGGTGCGACGCGTACGTTCCGTGGCCCGCGCGACGCGCAGCGGGCCGGCATCGGCATCATCCACCAGGAATTCAACCTGCTCCCGGAGCGCACCGTCGCGGAGAACGTCTACCTGGGGCACGAGCCGGTCCGACGCGGGCTCGTCGACCGTCGGGGGATGATCGACCGCACCACGCGGCTGCTCGCCTCGATCGGTGAGACCACATTGCCGGCCGACGCCCGGGTGGGGCAGCTGGGCGTCGCGCAGCAGCAGGTCGTCGAGATCGCCAAGGCGCTCGCCCTGGACGCGCGGCTGCTCATCATGGACGAACCGACCGCCGCGCTGGCCGACCACGAGGTCGAGCTGCTCTACGGGCTGGTGCGCCGACTCCAGGAGCGGGGCATCGGGCTGCTGTACGTCTCGCACCGGCTCGCCGAGGTCTTCGACCTGTCCGGGCGGATCACAGTGCTCAAGGACGGCCGTCGGGTAACCACAGTGGACACCGCTGCCACCACCGCCGACGAGTTGGTACGGCACATGGTCGGCCGGGAACTGTCCAGCTACTACCCGGACCGGGCCGCCCCCGAGGACCGGGGCCCGGTGCGGCTCAACCTTCGCGACGCGGGCAACCGGAAGCTGCGGGACATCAACCTCCAGTTGCGCGCCGGCGAGGTGCTCGGCATCGGCGGCCTCCAGGGTTCCGGGCGCTCGGCGCTGGCCCGCGCGCTCTTCGGGGTGTCGCCGTTCACGACCGGCGACATCACACTCGACGACCGGCCGGTCCGACTGCGCTCACCCCGGACCGCCATGCGGGCCGGCATCGCCTACGTCACCGAGGACCGCAAGGGCGAGGGGATCGTCCCCCGGCAGTCGGTGCTGGACAACGCGCTGCTCGCCAGCCGGGCCGTCTTCGCCGCCCGGTCCGGCCGGGCGGCGAGGACCGCCCGGGTACGCGAGTTGCTGGCCGCCGTGGAGATCCGTGGCGCCGGCGACGACCAGGAGATCCGTTTCCTGTCCGGGGGCAACCAGCAGAAGGTCGTGCTGGCCCGGTGGCTCGCGCTCAACCCGCGGATCCTGCTCTTCGACGAGCCGACCCGGGGCATCGACGTGGGCGCGAAATCAGCCATCCACGATCTCGTCCGCCGCCTCGCCCGGGATGGCGCGGCCGTGCTGATGATCTCGTCCGATCTACCGGAGCTGCTGGGAATGAGTGACCGGATCGTCGTCATGCGGGACGGCCACGTCGCGGGTGAACTGCCCGCCGGCGCGACCGAGGAGGAGGTCGTCGCGCTGGCGGTCGGCACGACACGTGAGGTTGCCGCATGAGCGCTCTGTCGCTGCTGCCGGCCCGGCGTTCCGTACCGGGCGTGTTCGTGGCCCTGACCCTGACCCTGACGATCGGCTGGCTGGTCGTCCTGCTCGACGGTGGTCAGCTCTTCAACCAGTCCACGACAGTGAGTCTGCTGCATGTCGCGGCCGGCCTCGGGCTGGTCGCGGTGGGCCAGACCCTTGTCATCCTGGGGGGCTCGCTCGACCTCTCGGTGGCGTACGTGATCAGTCTCAGCACCCTCGTCGCGGCCGAGACGATGAACGGCAGCGACGGCGCGGTGCTGCCGGCGATCGGCCTGGTGCTCGTCGTCAGCGCCGGTGTCGGGTTGCTCAACGGGCTCCTCGTCACCAGGTTCCGGGTCAACGCGTTCATCGCGACCCTGGGCGTCGGGTTGCTGCTCAAGGGTTATCTCGACAACGGCTACGACGGCCCGGCCGGCACCACCGCACCCTCGCTCGTGCAGGCGCTCGGCTATCAGCGGGTCGGGCCGGTGCCGGTGTCGTTCCTGCTGTTGATAGCGGTCACCGCGGCGGCCTGGTTCGCGCTGTCGCGGACCCGCTTCGGTCACCACCTGGTCGCCGTCGGCGGGGACCCGGAGGTGGCACGACTCTCCGGCGTCCGCAACGACCGGGTTCTCGTCACCGCCCACGTCCTGTGTTCGATGTGCGCGGGGCTGGCCGGCATCTACCTCGCCAGTCGGCTCGGCTCGGGCGCCCCCCGGGTCGGCACCGAGGGCCTCTACGACCTGGAGTCGATCGCCGCGGTGGTGATCGGCGGAACCGCCCTCGCCGGTGGGCGCGGCGGCGTCATCGGCACGGTCGGCGGGGTGCTGCTGCTGGCCAGCATCGACGCCATCTTCAACCAGCTCGAGGTCGACGCCTTCTTCAAGCAGGTGATCCGGGGCGTCATCATCATCGCCGCGGTCGCCGTCTACGCCCGCCGGGCCATGCGAAAGGCGGCCTAGCCATGCAGACCGTCCAGCCCCGTTCCCTGCCACTGCGTCTGCCGCGGATGCGTCCCGGTGGCGTCCTGCCGATCCTCGCGATCCTCGCGGTGCTGTTGGTGCTCGTCGGCATTCGTCAGCCCGACTTCCTGGCCCCGCAGTCGCTGATGTCCTTCCTCGGCCGTTCGGCCCCGATCATCCTGCTCGCCGCCGGCCAGTACTTCGTGATCGTGTCCGGCGAATTCGACCTGTCGGTCGGTTCCCTGGTCACCGCCCAGGTGGTGGTGGCCGCCCGGCTGATCGACAGCGACCCGGCGCGTACCTGGCCGGTGGTGCTGCTCCTGCTCGCCTTCGGCGCACTGGTCGGGCTGGTCAACGGCCTGATCACGACACGGCTGCGGGTGCCGTCGTTCATCACCACACTCGGCATGTTCCTGATCCTCGTCGGCGCTGTCTACCTGTGGTCCGACGGCGCACCGAAGGGTGGGCTCTCCGAGGAGTTCCGACGGTTCGGCCGGCGGGCCTTCGAGGACGTGCCGGTGCTGGGCCGCGTGCCGTACGCGCTGTTGGTCCTGGTGGTCCTGGCGGTGGCGGCCGTGCTGCTGATGCGCTCGGACTTCGGCCGGACGCTGGTCGCCGTCGGCGACAACCCGCGCACCGCCGAGCTCAGCGGCGTACGCGTCTGGCGTACCCGGACCTTCGCCTTCATCCTCAGCGGGCTCGCGGCGGCGGTGGCGGCCATCCTCCTAGGCGGCTACAGCGGCGTGTCGTTCCAGGCCGGCGCGGGCCTGGAGTTCGGTGCGATCACCGCTGTCGTCCTTGGTGGAGTGGCGCTCGGCGGAGGTCGCGGCGCGGTCGTCGGGGCGATGCTCGGCGCGCTGACCCTCGAACTGCTGTTCGCCCTCATGAATTTCTACGGCGTCTCCGGCGCCCTCAGGTCGACCGTCCAGGGCGCGATCATTCTGCTCGCCGTGGCGGTCTCGGCAACCCGTTCTTCGTCGAGATAAAGGGGAAACCATAGTGCGACGTTCCATGGCGGCCATTGCCGCTGTCACCCTGCTGTCCCTTGCCGCCTGTGCCACCGACGAGCCGGCCGCGAGCCCGTCGGGAAGCGCGTCCGCCGCCACTGGTTCCGGCACCGGAGACCAGTCGAAGTTCTTCGTGCAGGCCGACTACGACGCCGAGTTGGCGCTGCTCGACGCGGCACCGACGGGCCCGGCCGACAAGCCGTGGGAGCAGGTGCTCAACCCCACGATGGTCGACACCGCCAAGTTCAAGAAGAACGGCCCGCACAAGATCTGCTTCTCGAACGCGGCGCTGAACAACCCCTGGCGGCAGGTCGGGTTCAAGACCATGCAGGCCGAGGTCGAGGCGCAGAAGAGTCGCATCAAGGAGTTCGTGCACGTCGACGCCGAGGGCAAGGACCAGAAGCAGATCGCTGACATCAACGATCTGCTCGGCAAGGGCTGCGACGCGCTCATCGTCTCGCCGAACACCACCGCCACGCTCACCCCGGCCGTCGAGGCCGCCTGCAAGGCGGGGCTGCCGGTCGTCGTCTTCGACCGCGGTGTCAACACGAAGTGCCCGGTGACGTTCATCAACCCCATCGGCGGCTACGGGTTCGGCCACGTCGGCGCCGAGTTCGTCAGCCAGAAGATGAAGCCCGGTGGCAAGGTCCTCGCCCTGCGGATCCTGCCGGGCGTGGACGTCCTGGAGACCCGCTGGTCGGCGGCGAAGGTGGCGTTCGACAAGGCGAAGGTCGACGTCGTGGGCGTCGAGTTCACCGACGGTGACCCGGCCAAGACCAAGAAGATCGTCGACGACTACATCCAGCGGTACGGCACGATCGACGGTGTCTGGATGGACGCCGGAGCGACGGCCGTCGCGGCGGTCGAGGCGTTCCAGGACGCGGGCAAGCCCGTTCCGCCGATGAACGGCGAGGACCAGCTCGACTTCCTGAAGATCTGGAAGGACAAGAACCTCACCGCGATCGCACCGACCTACCCGACCTACCAGTGGCGGACGCCGATCCTGGCGGTGCTGCAGATCCTCGACGGCAAGCAGGTGTCCAGCCCGTGGAAGCTGCCACAGCCGACCGTCACGCAGGACAACCTCGACAAGTACCTCGACCCGAGCATGCCGCCGCTGCACTACGCGATGTGCGGCTGCACCGACCTGCCCGGCTACCCGCAGCGCTGGAAGTAGGAATCGATGTACGCCATCGGCGTCAACCCCTGGGTGTGGGCCTCGCCGGTCGACGACAAGGCCCTGGCCGAGCTGATCCCGCGGATCGCGTCGTTCGGCTTCGACGCGGTCGAGTTGCCGATCGAGCAGCCCGGTGACTGGGATCCGGTCCGCACCCGGGACCTGCTGGCCGAGCACGGTCTCGTCGCCGCCGGCGTCTGCGCGGTCACCCCGCCCGGACGGGACCTGGTGGACGCCGCGCCAGCGGTCGTCGAGTCGACGGTGGCGTACCTGATGAATTGTGTGGAGAACGCGGCGGCCGTCGGCGCTGGATGCGTCGGCGGCCCCGTGTACGCCTCGGTCGGCCGCACCTGGCGGATGTCGCCAACGGCCCGCGCGGCCTGCTACGCGGATTTCCGGCGGGCCCTGGCACCGGTGGCCGAGCAGGCCGGTGAGTGGGGCGTGAGCATCGGTGTCGAGGCGTTGAACCGCTACGAGACGAGCGTCGTCAACACGATCGAGCAGACGATCGAATTGATCGACGGGCTACCGCCGAACGTCGGCATCATGATCGATACCTACCACATGAACATCGAGGAGGCCGACCCCTACGCGGCCCTCGCCGTCGCCGGCCGGCACATCAAGCACGTCCAGGTCAGCGGCACCAACCGGGGCGCTCCGGGTGCCGACCACTTCGACTGGCCCCGGTTCTTCACCGTCCTGCGGGACACCGGTTACCAGGGCTCGATCTGCATCGAGTCGTTCACCGCGGAGAACGAAACCATTGCCACCGCCGCGGCGATCTGGCGTCCGTTGGCCCCCTCGCAGGACCGTCTCGCCACGGACGGCCTGCGCTATCTCCGGGAGATCCTCGGATAACTGCCCGACCCGTCACCCCCGCGCTGGTCGAGGCCGCTCCGCCACCCCCACCCCGTTCTCATGTCAGGAGCACCGTCCCATGTCCTCGTCCCCTTCGTCGCTGCGCCGACTGCTGGCCGGCGCCGCCGCGACAGCGGTGACCGCGCTGGTCGCGGTAACCGCCTCGGCGTCCCCGGCCTCCGCGGCCACCACCACCCTCTACGCGTCGCCCTCCGGCACCGGCACCGCGTGTTCCGCCAGCCAACCGTGTTCGCTGACCGCCGCCCAGACCGCGGTACGGGCGATCAACAGCGCGATGTCCGGTGACATCGTCGTGGAGTTGGCCAACGGCGCGTACCGGCTCTCGTCGCCGCTGCGGTTCACCGCGGCCGACTCGGGCAACAACGGCTATCAGGTGATCTGGCGGGCGGCCTCCGGCGCGCGTCCGACGATCACCGGTGCCCGGGCGGTCACCGGCTGGTCGCTCGTCGACTCGGGAAAGAACATCTGGCGGGCCAACGTCGGCGCCGGGCTCGACTCCCGTCAGCTCTACGTCAACGGGGCCGTCGCCACCCGGGCACGCACCGCCGTGAACCGCTCCGACTTCACCTTCACCACGTCCGGCATGCGGTTCACCAACAGTGCGCTGAACTACCTGAACAACCTCGGCAACCAGAACCGGGTCGAGGTGGAGAGCGTCGGCTCGTTCACCGACCGGTACTCGCCGGTGCAGAGCATCAGCGGAAACTTCCTGACGATGCAGCAGCCGGCGTGGAACAACAACACCTTCGGGTTCGACACGCTGTCCCGTCCCCACCGGGCAGGCCCGTTCTACCTGGCCAACGCGTACGAGTTCCTGGACTCGGCGGGGGAGTGGTATCTCAACCCGAGTAACGGCCAGCTCAACTACATCCCGCTCAGCGGACAGAACATGAGCTCGGTCAGCGTGGAGCTGCCGCAGTTGCAGTCCCTGGTGAACGTCGGCGGCACCTACGACGCGCCCGCGCACCACATCTCGTTCAGCGGGATCACCTTCACCGGCACCAGCTGGCTCGGCCCGAGCAGCAGCAACGGCTTCGCCGACCAGCAGACCGGCGCGCACATCGTCGGTTCCTGGGCCCGCCCGTCGGACGCGCTGACCTCCTGCCAGGAGGGTTGCCAGCTGTTCGAGGCCACCCGCCCGAGCTGGGCGCAGATGCCGGCCGCGGTGCAGGTCTCCGCCGCCAACACCATCAGCTTCAGTGACTCCCAGTTCGTCAACCTCGGGCAGACGGCCATCGGCATCGGCAACGACGCCAACGCCCACGCCAGCGGCGTCGGCCTGGGGGCCAACAACATCACCGTCACCCGCTCCGAGATCGCCCGCAACTCCGCCGGTGGCGTCGTGGTCGGCGGCGTACGCGCCGACGCCCACCACCCCAGTGACCAGCGGATGGTCAACCGCAACGTCACCATCAGCAACAACAAGGTGCACGATCTCGGTCTGGAGTACCGGGGCGTCGTCTCGATCCTGACGACCTACGTGAACACCTCGCTGGTCTCGCACAACGAGGTGTACAACATGCCGTACACCGGCCTGTCGGTCGGCTACGGCTGGGGCGCCAACGACGCCGGCGGCAGCCAGCACTACGCGAACCGTGGCCTGTACAACTACCAGCCGCGTTACTCCACGGCGACCACCGCTGCCAACAACCAGGTCATCGGCAACTACGTGCACGACGTCATGCAGCAGATGACCGACGGCGGGTGCATCTACTCGCTGTCGGCGAACCCGGGCGGATTGATCGCCGAGAACTACTGCCTGCGGACCAACGGCTGGTTCGGGCTCTACTTCGACGAGGGCTCGCGCTACTACACCGCCCGTAACAACGTGTTCTCCTCCACCGGCACCTGGGCGACCGCCAACTACTACTACGCCGAGAACATGGGCAACTTCACGGTCACCAACAACTGGTCGACCAGCAGCGGCACGAACGTGACGAACGGTGACCGCGGCAACGTCGTCAACGGCAACGTCACGGTCAGCAACGGCAACTGGCCGTCGGGCGCGCAGACCGTGATCAACACGGCCGGCGTGCAGAGCGGTGGCAGCACCAACCCGACGAACGTGCAGATCGTGGGCGCCCAGTCGGGCCGCTGTGCCGAGATCGGCAACTCCAGCACGACCAACGGCACGCAGGCTCAGATCTGGGACTGCATCAGTAACGTCGCCAACCAGCGGTGGACGCATACCGCCAGCCGGCAGCTCATGGTCTACGGCACCAAGTGCCTGGACGCCTCCGGCCAGGGCACCGTCAACGGCACGAAGGTGGTGATCTGGGACTGCAACGGTGGTGTCAACCAGCAGTGGAACGTCAACGCCAACGGCACGATCACGGGAGTCCAGTCGGGTCTCTGCCTGGACGCCAACGCAGCCGCGACGGCGAACGGCACGAAGCTGATCCTCTGGGCCTGCTCCGGCGGCACCAACCAGCAGTGGCAGCTGCGCAGCTGATCCAGTAGCACGACACCGACAGGTCCGGGCCGGGGCGAGACGCCTCGGCCCGGATCTGTCCGGTTACCGCTCTTCTACAACGGTCAGCCCGGTGGAGGAGCCGTAGCGGACCGGGATGGGATCGGTGAGTTCCCCGACGAATGTTCCGTCGACGTGGTCGAGGAAACCGATGAGGGACCAGTCGTCGGCGGGTCCGGGGACCAGCCGTGGTGCGTACAGGTGCGGGTGGGTGAACGGCTGGGCGGACGCGATGTCCCACGGCCCGAGGGTGGTCTCGCCGGGTGCCACCCAGATCCGGTGGTCGTCGCGCCGGGCGCTGCCGGTGGCGTCGGTGGAGAAGAGCAGCAGCGGCTGCCCGTCGAGCACCGCGACCTGGGGCACCTCCAGGTGACCGAAGCCGGCCGGAGTCGACAGCGGCGGCGCGACGGTCCAGGTGACGAGGTCGGTGGAGGTGGCGTGGCCGACGACGCCACGGGTGTTCGCCGGACCGGTGTTGGCGCGGGCGGTGATCAGCATGTGCCAACCCTCGCCGTCGGGGTCGGGGAAGACCCAGGGGTCACGCCACGCCTGCTCGTACCACAGCTCCTTGTCCAGCAGCTCGTACCAGGTGGGGTCGGCCTGGACGATCGGCTCGGTGCCGTGCCGGTGCCACGTCATGAGGTCCTCGGAGACGGCCAGTCCGATGCGTTGGACGAGCCCGTCCTCGGCGCGACCGACGCCGGTGTAGAACAGGTACCACCGTCCGTCCGGCCCGCGGACCGTGCAGCCCGTCCAGGTCGCCAGGTCGTCCCAGCCGGGTGCGTCGGAGGGGACCACGGCGTCGGCGACCAGGCGCCACGAGCGCAGGTCCGCCGAGACGGCGTGGCCGATGGTGGCCCGGCGGTGGCGGCGGTGCGGGTCGTGCAGGGCGCGGGACGCGCGCAGGAAGAACACGTGCCAGAGGCCGTTGTCGTCCCGCGCGTACCAGCTGTCCCACACCCAGTGGTCGGGTAGACGAAGCATGGTCGGAAACCTAGCACTAAACCGTTTTAGCGTCGGTCAGGGCCAGATCGTTGGTACGGATCGGAGGGCCGTTGCTCAGCCGGCCGGAGGCGCGAGGGACCGGCGTCGACGCAGGGGCATCGGCACCAGTGAGGGCTCGACGGCACCCCCGTCCAGGAGCAGTTCGACCGCTCGACGTCCCATCTGTTCGTGCGGCAGCGCAGTGGTGGCCAGGCTCGGACGCAACCAGGCGGCGATCGGGTCGTCGTCGAACGAGATGACCGAGATGTCCTCCGGGACGGTCAGCCCCGCCTCGCCGAGTGCCTGGTACGCGCCGAAGGCCAGCCGGTCGTTCATGCAGATGATCGCGCTGGGTCGCTCCGGCTTGCTGAGCAGGCTACGCGTGGCCGCGTACCCGTGCTCGGGCAACCACTCGGTGCAGAAACACTCGGCCAGGAGGCCGACCTTCGCCTCGTCCAGCGTCTGCCGGATGCCGTGCAGGCGGGCGCGGGCGGCGAGCGAGACCTCGGGGTCGTCCTCCTTGAGCCGGTTGCGGCCGATCAGCGCGATCGCGTCGCGGTGGCCGAGCTCCAGCAGGGCGGTGGCGACGGAGCGCCCGGCCCCCTCGTCGTCGGGGACAACGCTGGGCAGGCCGTCGGGGCTGGTGGCGTTGAGCAGCACCACCGGACCGCCGAGGATGGCGGCGGGCACCGTCAGCCGTCTGGTCGCCATCGCCGCGTAGATAACCCCGTCGACCTGCCGGTCCAGGACGGCCTCGATGGCGTACTGCTCGAAGGTGGCGTCGCCCTGCGTCTCGGTGATGAGCAGGACGTGGTCCCGTTCGCGGGCCGCGTCGAGGGCGCCGCGGATGAGGTCGCCGGCGAACCGGGTGGTCGCCACGATGTCGGAGACGAACGCGATGGTGGCCGTCTTGCGGGTGCGCAGGCTGCGCGCGGCCAGGTTGGGTCGGTAGCCGAGTTCCTCGGCGGCGGCGAACACCCGCTGGTGCGCCTCGGCCGAGAGTCGGGTGCCCTCCCTGCCGTTGAGCACCATCGACGCGGCGGTCTTGGACAGCCCGGCCATCCGCGCGACGTCGGCGAGTGTTGCTCTGTTGCGGCCCATCAGTCCTCCGAATCAGGCGCGGTGCCACGGGCGCCGCTCCTGCCCATCATGCTGCGTCGCCGTCCGGAATCGAGCGCCGGTCACGTCGGGTGTGGTGTGAACCCGACGTTTCCGCACCGTTGCCAAGTTGTCCTTGACAGCTTCCCGTGCCGCGCGCATGCTCTGCTAAATCAGTTTAGCGACCACTTCTGGTGCATCCAGAGGCGCCTTCGGTGGCCGTGCCGGTTCCTTTTGTGCTGACGGTACGGGTGCCGCGCCCGCGCGACAGGTCACGACGTACGTGTCGTGGCCTCCGCCGGGTCGCGGTGGTCCCGGTGGAGCCGTCGCGTGGCCATGGGTCGCGCGACGCGTGGAGATGTCGAGGAGTCATGAAATGGCAGAATTGCTGACAAAGTTTTCGCGACGGAGAACTGTGCTCCTCGCCTCGCTGCTGGCCGTCGGGATGACCGCGACGGCCTGCAGCGCGCCGGGCGAGGACCGGTCGTCGACCCAGAAGTCCGACGCCGCCGTCAAGACGGAGCTGGGCGCCGACCCGATCACCCTGGAGATGTACGCGGAGACCGGCTTCCCGCTGGCCAAGGCGTTGGCCGACGAGTTCTCCAAGCAGCACTCGAACGTCAAGTTCAACGTCCGCGAGGACCAGTTCACGGTGATCGTGGAGAACGCGCCGCGGGTGATGGCGTCGGACAACTCGCCCGACATCATCCGGCTCCCGACCATGGTCGACCTGGTCAAGGACGACCTGCTCAAGAACCTCGACCCGTACTTCACCGCGTACGGCTGGGACAAGTTCCCCGCCTCGCAGCTCATGCAGCTGCGCGTCGGCGAGAACACCCGGGGCACCGGCTCGCTGTACGGGATGGGACTCGGCTACAGCGTCACCGGCGTCTTCTACAACAAGAAGCTGGCCACTCAGATCGGCATGACCCAGCCGCCGGCCACCGTCGCGGAGTTCGAGGAACTGCTGGCCAAGGCGAAGACCGGCGGGGTCCAGCCGATCATGCAGTTCAACAAGAACACCGCGGGCATCAACTTCCCGCACCAGGCGCTGCAGAACCAGTTCGGCGACCCGACCCAGGTCGCCGACTGGATCTTCCAGAAGCCGGGGGCCACGTTCGACACCCCGGCCGCCCTGAAGGCCACCCAGACCATTCAAAAGTGGGCCCAGGCCGGCTACTTCACCAAGGACGCCAACGCCCTGGACTATGCCGGCATGGTGGGGGAGTTCCAGAAGGGCAACGGCCTGTTCATGTTCAACGGCGACTGGGAGTCGGCCAACCTCGACAAGTCGATGCCCGGCAACGTGGGCTTCTTCCTCTTCCCCACCGAGTCCGCCGGTGGAAAGCACGTGGCGATGTCCGCCCCCAACACCTTCGGTGTCTCCGCCAAGGCCAAGAACCCGGACGCCGCCGCGTACTTCCTGAACTGGGTGCACACCAACGCCAAGGCCCGCGAGATCTCGGTGACCGTCGGCGGTTCCAGCCCCGGCGGCCCGAGTGACCTGCCGGTGCCGAGCGCCGCCCCGAACACCGTGCTGGCCGAGACCCTGAAGGCGTCACAGCAGCTCGGCGCGGAGAACGGCGCTGTGGACTTCACCGCGAACGCGACCGGCGGCATCTTCGCCGCCGCGATCACGCCGGAGATGCAGAAGCTGATCGCCGGTCAGCAGACGCCCGAGGGGTACGTGAAGGCGGTCCAGGCCGAGTACCAGAAGGAACTGTCCCGATGACGTCTGCCCTCGGCAGCGCACCAACCGGGCGCGACGATCGTCGCGCCCGCCCCACCCCCGCGGGGGGGCCCCCCCCCCCCGGGGGCGGCCCCCCCCCCCCCCGCCGGGGTGGTTTGTGTGCCCCCCCCCGGGTTTTTTGGGGGGGGGGGCGGCGCCCCGCCCCGCCGGCC
>NZ_JBIAJD010000004.1:203853-247820 GCF_042871765.1 Micromonospora sp. NPDC005553
CTGGGTGTTGGAGCGTGGGGGGGGGGGCCGGGGGCGGCCCCCCCCCGGGCGGGGGCGGGGGGCCCCCCCCCCCCCCGGCGGGGGCCCCCCCCGGGGGGGGGGGCCCCCCCGCGGCCGGGACCGGCTGGTTGTATGTCCTGCCCGCCCTGGTGATGTACGCGGTGTTCGTCCTGCGCCCGCTCGTCCTGACGCTCCAGTACTCGCTCTACGACTGGAACGGCATCGGGGTGGCCCGCTGGGTGGGCCTGGACAACTACCTCACCGTGTTCACCGACAGCGACCTGCTGAAAATCATCGGCAACGCGATCGTCCTGATCGTCTTCTTCAGCTTCATCCCCGTCGCGCTGGGGCTGTTGGTGGCGAGCATGGTCCGCCGGATCACCACCGGCGTGTTCGGCACCGTCGTCCGGACCATCCTGTTCCTGCCGCAGGTCATCCCCCTGGTGGCGGCGGGCATCGCGTGGAGCTGGCTGCTCTCGTCGAACGGTCTGGTCAACCAGGCGCTGCGTGCGGTCGGACTGGGTGGCGTCGCCCGCGCCTGGCTCGGCGACTTCGACACGGCGCTGCCAGCCGTCGGCGTCATCGGGGCCTGGGTCCTGCTCGGCCTCTGCACGATCCTGCTGGTCACCGGCATGAGCAAGATCGACCCGGCGCTGTACGAGGCGGCCCGCCTCGACGGTGCCGGTCCGGTCCGTGAGTTCCTCGCCGTGACCCTGCCCAGCCTGCGTCAGGAGATCGGCGTCTGCCTCACCGTGACGATCATCGCGGCGCTGGCGAGCTTCGACATCGTCTACATCTCCACCAGCGGCGGCCCCGGTCTCCAGACCACGGTGCCGGGCCTGGAGATCTACCGGCTGGCCTTCTCGCAGCGGCAGGTGGGGCTCGCCTCGGCGCTCGCTGTCGTACTCATGCTGCTCGTGCTGGTGTGTGTGCTGCCGATCCAGCGCCTGAGCCGAGGGGACAAGCAGTGAACTTGAGCCGTCGCGAACAGTTGACCGGCCGTGTCTTCCTGATCGCCCTGATCGTCGTCACCCTGCTGCCGTTCGTGAGCATGCTCTCGGCGGCGTTGCAGCCCCGGGGCACAGTGCCCAGCGGGCTCGAGTGGCCGTCCGACCCGCAGTGGGGCAACTTCGCCGACGCCTTCACCGCCGCGAACATGGGCGCCCTGCTCCGCTCCAGCCTGCTCATCGTGGCCGGTGTCGTACCGGTGTCGGTGCTCATCGCGACCATGGCCGGCTTCGGGCTCGGTCAGCTGCGCGTCCCCGGTGGCCGGCTCGTCTTCGGTCTCTTCCTGCTGGGTCTGACCCTGCCGTTCGAGGCCGTGGTCACGCCGCTCTACTACCAGATGCAGGACCTCGGCCTGCTCAACACCCGCTGGGCCATCATCCTGCCGCTGATCGGGCTCTACATGCCGTTCGCGGTGTTCTGGATGCGGGCACACTTCACCAACGTGCCGGTCGAGTTGTCCGAGGCGGCCCGGGTGGACGGCAGCAGCACGTGGCAGTTGTTCTGGCGGGTCCAGGTGCCGCTCGCCCGGCCGGCGATCGCCTCGCTGACCATCCTGATGTTCCTCTGGACGTGGAACCAGTTCCTGCTCGCCATCGTCCTCGTGGACGACGCGACCAAACGCACCATGGCCGGGGCGCTCGGAGCGTTCCAGGGCCAGTGGGGCACCGATCTGGTGCTGCTGTGCGCCGGGTCGCTGCTGATCCTCACCCCGACCCTCATCGTGTTCCTGATCTTCCAGCGACAGTTCATCAAGGCCCTGATCCAAGGGTCAGTGAAGGGGTAGGCAGTGGTCACAGAGCCGCAGATCCACGGCGACGTCGACGATCGCTTCGGACGCGTCGCCGACGTCTTCCGCGACAACTTCACCTCCCGGGGAGAGGTCGGCGCCGCGGTCACCGTCTACGTGCGGGGCCGCAAGGTCGTCGACCTGTACGGCGGGGTGGCCGACACCCGTACCGGGCGGCCCTGGGACGCGCACACGCCGGTCGTCGTCTTCTCCTGCACCAAGGGGATCCTGGCGATCTGCGCCTACCTGCTGGCCCAGCAGGGCCGGCTCGACCTCGACGCTCCCGTGACGCGCTACTGGCCGGAGTTCGGACAGCACGGCAAGGCGGACATCCCGGTGCGCTGGCTGCTCACGCACCAGGCAGGTCTGCCCGCGGTGGACCGACCGCTGACCCTCGACGAGGTGCTGGCGTGGGATCCGGTCATCAAGGCGATCGAGGCGCAGGCCCCGCTGTGGGAGCCGGGCACGGCGCACGGGTACCACTCGATGACCTACGGCTGGCTGGTCGGAGAGGTGATCCACCGCATCACCGGCCAACTACCCGGCGCGTTCTTCGCCGACACCGTCGCGGGCCCGCTCGGCCTGCGTACCTGGCTGGGGCTCCCGGCCGCCGAGAGTGACACCGTCGCCTGGGGCGTGGCACCGCCTCCGGACCCGGACCCGTTCGTGGACCCGGTCGCCGAACGGGGCATCACCATGGGTGGCGCTTTCGCCTTTCCCGCCGACGCGGACGGCCTGGTCAGCTTCAACGACGACGCCATCCGGGCCGCCGGTGTTCCCGGCGCGGGCGCGGTGAGCACCGCCGAGGGCCTCGCGCGCCTCTACGCCGCCTGTGTGTCGGAACTCCAGGGTGGGCCGCTGCTCACGGCGGCGTCGGTGGACGACGCGGTGGTGGTTCGCTCGCGTGGTCAGCAGCGGCACGGCCCGCCGGACACCGGGCAGCGCTGGGGCACCGGCTTCCTGCTGCACTCGCCACCGGCCCGGCCCCTGCTGGGTGAGCTCAGCTTCGGCCACGACGGCGCGGGCGGCAACCTGGCCTTCGCCGACGCCGAGCATCAGGTGGGCTTCGGCTACGTGGTCAACCAGATGCGCGGGATGGGCGACGAGCGCGCCAATCTGCTCACCGCCGCCCTCCGAACCTGTCTCCAGGACTGACCCTCCCCGGGTTCCGCCCCCTGGGCGTCGCCTCGGTCGATCATGAAGTTGTTGCCACCGTCCACGGCGTGGACGGTGGCAACAACTTCATGATCACCGGGGTGGGGCAGCCGGATCGCGGCGAGGGCATCGCCCGGCCCCGGCCCCGGCCTCAGGGCTTGGACTGGCCTAGCAGCCAGCGCAGGATGCTGGCGTCCTCGTAGGTCGGCCCGAACGCCGCGTGGTAGTCCGGTACCGAGAACGCGGCGTCGGCGTACTCGGTGTAGCGCACCAGATCGGCGGTCTGCTCGGGCGTCTTGCCCCGGGCGGCGTACGCCTGCCGCAGCAGGGCCGTGGAGTTGCGCGCGCCCGAGACGTTGAGTAGGTGGTCGTGCTCGCCGTGCGTGACCCACACCGGCACCTCGGCCGCCGCGATGGCGGTCGCCTGGGTGGCGTTGACCGGGAAACCGCCGGTCACCAACCCGCCGGCGAACAGGTCGGGACGCTTGGCGAACGCCTCCCAGAGCAACTGCGAGCCGTACGACACAGTGGTCGCGTACACCCGACGGGTGTCCACCGCGAACTGGCCGACGAACTGGTCGAGCAGCTTGACCAGCAGGTCCGCCTCGGCGACTCCACCGACCCGCTGGTGCTGGGGCGCCAGGACGATGACGTCCTCGGCGGTGCCGGTCCACTGCGGTTGGAGCCACGCGGTCGCCGGGATGTCGGCGGCGAGTTGGACGCCGAGGTTGTCGCCGTCCCAGCCCATGCCGTGGCCGGGCAGGACGACCATCAGTGGGTACTTGCGGCCCGGCTGGTAGTTCTTCGGCAGGTGGTAGTGGTACGGCAACACCATTCCGCCGCTCAGGAACGAGCCGTAGGTGAACTCGTCGACCAGTTGGTTGACCGGCTTCTCGGTGACGGGACGGGATGCGCGCGGGGTGGCCCGGGCGAGCACCGGCCCCTTGCCGGCCCCGCGGCCGGGCTGGCCGTGCACGTCCTTGCGTTGCACGACCCGGGTCGGCAGCTCGGGATTGACCTTCACGGTGCAGAGGAAGGTCGGGCACTTGGAGACGATGACCGTCGAGCCGCCGGTGTCGACGGGGTTCAGTTCGACGATCACGTACCGGCCCGGCGCCGATCGGTGGTCGGCGCGGGTGCCGGGTGTTCCGTTGGTGTAGGTGTGGGTGACGGTCCGGTCGGCGAGCTTCGGCAGGTCCTCGATCGGGTTGAAGCGGAAGTTGTAGATGGTGTCGGTGACCGAGAACGTGCCGGTGTCGAGGGTGCGCGGGTTGACAGTGGCGGCGTACTCGATCGCCACCGCCGAGACCTTCTGGCCGTAGGTGTAGACGGTGGTGATCGGGGTGATGCTGCGGATTCCGTCAGTGCTGCCCGTGCCGCCGCCCGCGCTGCCGTATGCCGTGCCGGAGGCGCCGGCCAGGACGAGGGTGGCGGCGAGCGGGATCAGTCCTTTTCGCAGTCTCATGGGGGTCCTTTCTCGGGGGTGGTGCGCTCAGTCAGCGATCCCGCCGGGGGACCGGGAGTGGGACGGGTCGGAGCGAGTCGGTCGCTAAACTGATTTAGCAGAGCATCGATTGCGGACCCGGCGGTGTCAATACCGAACGCGCAACGAGCCGGGAACCCGCGCCGCCGGCGGCCCGGACCGCTCTGACCGCGCGGTCGACCCCTCCCGCGAGCACTGCAACAAACCTGCAAGCGTCAGCTATTGCCTTTCCGGAAACCGCTTTCCTACGATTGCGTTACATCGATGTTCCATTTGACGGTCGTGTGAGCGATGGCACCGGGCGCACTCCGCTCGCACGGCACAACCCTGCTTCTACCAGGGCGCGAGCGATCTCGATGAAATCTGTGCGATTGACTGCCATCAATCTGGAATGTTGTCCGTCGGCAGGTGTGGTCGCGATGTCCGTCGAGTCGAAACCTGGAACGAGACGAATGCGAAGGTGAGGCGACATGAGACGACCAGTCGTGTTGCGACGTCAGGCGGTGCTGGCCGCGGTGGCCGTGGTGATCGCGGTCGGGGTGGCCCTACCGACCCCGCAGGCTTCGGCGGCGGTCGGCAGCGCCACCGGCTACGCCACCCAGAACGGCGGGACCACCGGCGGCGCGGGCGGGCAGACGGTGCGGGCCACCACGGGCACGGCGATCCACGCTGCTCTGTGCGGTCGGCCCAGCAGCAGCACCCCGATCACCATCGAGGTGAGCGGGACCATCAATCACGGCAACACCAGCAAGGTGTCGGGGTCGAGCTGCAACACCGCGGCGGGCGTGATCGAGCTCAAGCAGATCAGCAACGTCACCATCATCGGGGTCGGCAGCGCCGTCTTCGACCAGCTCGGCATCCACATCCGCGACTCCAGCAACATCATCATCCAGAACGTGACGGTGCGGAACGTCAAGAAGTCGGGCTCGCCCACCTCCAACGGTGGGGACGCCATCGGCATGGAGAGCACGGTCCGCAACGTCTGGGTCGATCACGTCACCCTGGAGGCCTCGGGCGGGGAGTCCGAGGGGTACGACGGCCTCTTCGACATGAAGGACAACACCCAGTACGTGACGCTGTCGTACAGCGTCCTGCGCAACTCCGGTCGGGGCGGCCTCGTAGGGTCCAGCGAGAGCGACCTCTCGAACGGCTTCATCACGTACCACCACAACCTCTACGAGAACATCGACTCCCGCACGCCGCTGCTGCGTGGCGGGGTCGCCCACATCTACAACAACCACTACGTGAGCCTGCACGAGTCGGGGATCAACTCCCGGGCGGGGGCCAGGGCCAAGGTGGAGAACAACTACTTCCGCGACTCCAAGGACGTCCTGGGCACCTTCTACACCAACGAGCGCGGCTACTGGCAGGTCGCCGGCAACGTCTTCAACAACGTGACCTGGTCCAGCCCGGGCAGCGAGAACTACCCCGCCGGACCGAACCCGACCTCCAACACCACTGTCAGCATCCCGTATTCGTACCGTCTCGACGGGGCGAGCTGTGTGCCGGACGTCGTTCGTCAGACGGTCGGTGCCAACACGGGCCTGAAGGTGTCCGACGGCAGTTGCACGCCGCAGACCCCGCCGCCGACCACCCCGCCGCCGACCACGCCCCCGCCCACGACGCCGCCGCCCACCACGCCACCGCCCACCGGCGGGACCAACCTCAGCCTGGGCGCCGGCGCCGACGGCTCCAGCAAGGCCAGCGGAACCAGCTACGGCAATGTGCGTGACGGCAACCTGAGCACCTGGTGGTCGCCGGCCGGCTCGACCGGCACGATCTCGATCAAGTGGGGCTCCGCGACCCAGGTGTCCCGGGTGGTGATCCGCGAGCCGTCCGGTACCCAGGGCTCCATCGGGTCCTGGCAGCTGATCAACAACGACAACGGAGCCGTCCTGGCCTCCGGCAGTGGGGCGGGGTCGATCACCTTCCCGGCCACCGCGATGAGCAAGGTCAACTTCAAGATCAACAGTTCCAGCGGTACGCCACGGGTCGGTGAGTTCGAGACGTACGCCAGCTAGAACCTGTTTCAACACGGCGGTCGCCGTCGGTCACCTTCGCCGGGGGCGGATGCGGTGCTGAGCGGTATACCTCAGGGGTGTGAATCTGCCTCTGAGGTATACCGCTCCTCGGCGGATCGCCGTGGGCGAGGCGGCCGAGCGCGCCGTCACGAATCCGTGGACGGCAGAGTGTCCATGAAGGAGCTGACCGAGAAGACCGCTCGCCCGGGCCCGGCGGGGCCGTACCCGGGCGGACTGGACAGGCCGTGGGCGTCCATCGTCGCCCGGTAGGCCTCCAGCAGGCGGACGTGGTATTCGAGCGGGGCGCCCTGCGGGTTCGTCCGGCCCAGCGGTGTGGTGGGCTCCGGGCACCAGGTGGTGAAACGGGGCGTGATCCCCCGGGACATGAAGTAGTCGAGCCCCTCGGTGGTGGAGGCGATCGCCTCGTCGACGCTGGTGAAGCCGTGCGGGGCGGCCATCTCGACGCCCGCCACGAAGTTCGGGATCACGTTGCGCGGGCCGAACACCTCGGCCGAGTCGAGAATGCGCCGGTGCCACTCCTCCCGACCGACGTACCGCTCCTTGCCCGGGCAGTACAACTCGAACAGCCGCTTGTCCCACACCTCGTAGTTGGGGTGGTAGATGCGGATCCCGTAGTCGTGGAACCGCTGCACATCGGCTCGGGGGAGCGCCTGGGCCACCACCTTGCCGATCCACCGTCCCGGAAACCGCTCCTCGATCGCCTGCGCGTACTGGCCGTAGAAGTCGGCCTCGGCCAGCCCGTTGACCTGCGAGGTGATGCTGCCACCGGTCAGCGTGTACGCCTGCGACGCGCGATCGACGTCGTGTCGGTTGATGATCTCCAGGGCTTCAAGGACCTCGTCGACGGGCTTGACCCCGGTGTAGGGCCGGCCGGCCTGCTTGTGCTGCCGCCAGTTGTGGTTGATGTCGCAGTACTGGCACTCCTCCTTGGCGCCGAAGTACTGGCAGACCCGGAACGCGGTCAGGTAGATGAGATAGCCCCACTGGATCGTCGGGGCGACCTCCATCACCGACTTGCCGTTGGCGAGCGTGTGACGGTAGTACGCCGGCATGGGGGGCAGCCCGACATCGGCGATCGGCCGCCCGTCCAGGAACAGGCGCAGTCGACCGTCGCTGTCGGTGCCGACGCGGTACGGCGAGCTGGGGTTGGTGCGGACCGAGACGACGGTGCGACGCAGCTCGTACGGACCCCCGGTGAGCACGATCTCCTCCGGTGGCCGGCGCAGCGCCGCCGTCCCCAACTCGGGCAACGTCCGGTGATCGAAGGAGAAGATGAAGTACGACTTCGGCTTCACGTCGCCGTGCTCGTTGTCGGTCAGTGCCGCGTCGTCGAAGGCGAGCCCGCCCCGCAGCAGGTCCTCCTTGAGGACCGCCTCCCGCGGCACGTGTGGAAAACGGCTCATCAGATCTTCGACGAGGTCGGTGCGCGACGTCATGCGGTTCCTCCCGAACGCGGTACGCCGCACCGGGTGGCCGGTGCCACCCGGTGCCGGCTGATCAGCTCTGCTTGGTCTCCCAGAAGATCTTTGCGATCTCCTCGATCCTGCCGAGGAGCTGCTCGGCGACCGCCGGGTCCGCGGCGCCCTTCGCGCCGCCGGCACCTGCCAGCTTCGTCGCCTCGTTGAAGAGGCCATGCAGCTGGGGGTACCTCTCGAAGTGCGGCTGCTTGAAGTAGTCGGTCCACAACACCCAGAGGTGGTGCTTCACCAGCTCGGCGCGCTGCTCCTTGATGAGCAGCGCGCGGGTGCGAAACTCCGGGTCGTCGCTGGCCTGGTACTTCTCGGAGATCGCCTTGATGGACTCGGCCTCGATGCGGGCCTGCGCCGGGTCGTAGACGCCGCAGGGGAGGTCGCAGTGCGCGCTCGCGACGGTGCGTGGGCGGAGAAGGCGGGACAGGAACATCGGTTTCCCTTCGACGGTGGCGTTCGGCCGACGCACGTGCGGGCGCGGCGGCCCGGACGTGATCATCCAGGGACGCTAGAACCTCAACCGCACTTCATGTCAAGACCGGGTCGATGGCGGGCCCTGTTTCCGGATGAGCGTCAGCAGGGCGGCGTGCGTCCGCTCGTCCGCGGCCACCACGAGACCGTTCCCACCGGCGTGCAGGGGCTGGCCGTCGAGCCCGGTGACCACGCAGCCAGCCGCCTCGCAGAGCGCGATCCCGGCCGCGAAGTGGACGCTGTTGCGCAGGTCGTGGCGGTCCGTCACATACGCGGCGCGGCGGCCGGCGGCGACCCAGGCCACGGCCAGGCTGGTGGAGACCACCCGGGGCCGGAACTGTTCGACGAAGCCCTCGTCGGCGAGCAGGCGGGCGGCCAGGAAGACGTCCCGACTGGGAAAGGGCGGGTCGAGGTTCAGGTCGACAAGCGTCGACTCGGCCGACGGGACGAGTCGCTCGTCCGTCCCCGCGCCCCGGACGTACGCGGCGGTGCCGTCGGTCCAGAACACCTCATCAGCGAACGGGTCCACCGACGCCGCCACTGTGACGTCCGGCCCGACCCGCAGGGCGATGTTGACCGAGGCCAGCATGGTCCGCGCGGCGAAGTTCAACGTCCCGCACAGCGGGTCGACCAGCCAGGTGCGCCCGTTGTCGCCGGCACCCGTGCGCCCGCTCTCCTCGGCCACCACGGCGTCGTCCGGACGCGCCGCGCGCAGGACGTCGATGATGGCGTGCTCGGCCTCGACGTCGGCGGCGGTGGCGAAGTCGCCGGCGGTCTTCATGACGCGCGTCAGTTCTGAGCCGTACCGGGAGCCCACGACTGCGGCTCCAGCTTCGGCCGCCTCGATGGCCAGCGCCTGGTCTGTGATCGACATGCCCGAACCATAGGAGCCGAGTGCAATGTCACATGACAGCCCCGCGCTCGGGCCGTGGGTCACCGGGCAGGTCAGTCCGACAGTTCGATGATTGGTAGTTGACTGACGACCGCTGTCATGATCATGGGAGCGTCGCCGTCACACTGGTTGACCGAGACCGCGACCCACCGCCCCTCGGTCACCGTCGGCCCCCACACGGTCAGGTCGCCGTAGCAGTCCAGGTCACAGAGCGACTGGAACAGCACCGGCATGGGTTCACCGGCCTGGTCCCGAAACAGCGGCACCCGCATGGAGACAGTGCGGTGCGCGCCCCACCTCTGGGTCAACTCCGCTACGACGAGGGCCAGGTTCGCCTCGGCGGCCTCCTCTGCCTGGTTCCATTCGGCGCCGTACACACCCGTCAGGGCGTCGCTCTCCCAGAGCGGGGCGATCCGAAAACCCTCGCCCCGGGTGCCGGTCCACTCGCCGGTGACCGGCTCCCCCTCGCTGACCGGCACGCCGCCCGTGGGCAGGTCCGCGGCGAGCAGCGAGTCGATGTCGGACACCGTCCGACCCGTGTCGAACACCTCGCCGGCCCGGCCGGTCATCGGGCAACCCCTCTCACCGCTGTCGGCTTGAACCTCATCATGCCTACCACCTGTCTCAGTCGGAGTGCGGCCCTCGATCATCGCCCAGACCGCGATCGTCGGGGTGGGGCTGCCACTCGTTGCAGGCGGTGGGCCGCCGCCCGCCAGGCTGACCTGGTGGGCGGCGGTCACTGCCGCATCAGCAGGCGCAGTCCGGCGGCACGACGTAGAAGAAGACGCTCGTGCTGCTCGCCTGGTAGGTGGCGTTGCCGCTCCAGGAGAACTCGTACTGGAACTGCGGGTAGGTGCTGGCGTCCACTGTCGGTGGCGAGTCGCGGTAGGAGAAGGTCCCGTCCACGGCGGTGGTCACACTCGGCAGGTCGACGGAGGAGCCGTCCGAGCCGAACCGCCGCACTGTCAACCGCAGCTTGCCGCCGACCGACTCGGCGTTGCCATCGATGACCTTGCCCTCGACGACGGCCTGCTGGCCGTTGAGCAGGGTGCGGTCGGGCGAAGTGGCCTCGATGCCGGACAGCTGCTTCCGCACTGTGCCGGTGATCGTGCCGGTGGACCTGCGATGTGTGTCGTTGCCGTCCCACGTGACGGTGTAGGCCACCTGACCGGTCCTGCTCACCGTGTCGCCGAAGCCGAAACCGCAGGAGGCGTCGGTGGTGACGTCCGGCAGTCGCTTCGCCGCACCATCATTGATCCGTCGGCTCACGTGAACCACGGTCGGGCCCTGGCAGGCTCCGACGTCGTAGGTCACGGCACCGGTGACCCGGAACGGCAACCCGAGGTACGCCGGGTCCAGCACCTGCCCCGTGACGTGCGAATCCGGGGAGGACACGGTCACCTCATGGCTGGCGGACGGTGCCGCGTACACCGGGTCGCCGTCCCAGCTGACGGTGTAGACGTACCGGCCGCCCTGGGTGGGCGTGTCGAGGACGGTGAAGGCGCCCAGGCTGTCGGTGGTGACGCTGGGCAGTTGCTGGAGAGCACCGTCGAGGCGGTTGTTCCAGATCGTCCGGCTAACCACCAGCGTCTGTGGTTGCGCGGGGGCCTTGCCGTCGAGGCCAAGGGTGCCGGCGAGCGACAACTGTCTGCCGTCCCTGCCGTTCGCCGGCCCGTCGAAGGTGAGAGTTGCGGCCCGACCGGCGACCTGGACGGACACCGAGGCAGTGCTGCTCTGGTATTTCTCGGCCGGGAACCAGTAGGCGTCGTAGCGGAGGTGGCCGCTCACCGGAGGAGCGTCGGTGAGCGTGAAGGTGCCGTCGACCGCGGTGGTGGTGTGGAGCGTCGTCCAGGGCTCGTCCTGCACGACGCGGTTGACGAACAACTCCTGCGCCCCCGGCTCGGCGCCGTCCTCCAGGGTGAGCCGGCCGGTGATGGTGATCGGGTCGAGAGCGGTCGCTGAGGCGGGTGCGCTCAGCGAGATGGCCGACGTGGGAAGCGTCGGATCGTCGGCCATGGTGGCGGCGGCTGGCAGGGCCGAGTTGGCGGCGGCCGGCCCGCTCACGCCGAGTACGCCGGCGGCGACCAGGGTCACCGTGGCGGTCGCAACGGCAATCCGGCGCGGCAGTGCGGCACGGACCCGTGCGGAAACTGATCGGTACGGCATGATCCCCCCGTCTGGGCGACACCTCGTCGCCTCCGGGATCATGGCTGGCCCCTCCGACAGGAAACCACCCGACTCCGCCGACGGATCCGACATCCTCACATGTCGATAAACGCGACACCGCCACGGGCTTTTCCCGGACCTCCCTGCGACGGCCGGGGAAGGTCAAGAGACCGCTGTCCGCACCAGCTCGGTGAGCTTCTTCTCCACGGTCGAGCTCCACTGCTGCAACGCGTACGCCACCGGCCAGAAATCCCCGTCGTCGAGGTTGGCCGGGTCCTGGAAGCCCACTGTCGAGTACCGGTAGTTGAACTTGCCGGAGTCCTGGAAGAAGACGACGATCTTGCCGTCCTCGTTCGCGTAGGCGGGCATCCCGTACCAGGTCTTCGGCGTCAGACCCGGGGCGGCGGCGGTCACCGTCACGTGCACCCGCTCGGCGAGCGCGCGGTCCTCCGGCTCCATCTGCGCGATCCGGTCGAGGACCGCCTGCAGCCCGTCCGCCTTCTTGGCACCCTTCTTGCCCTCGGCGCGCAGCTCGTCGGCGCGCTCCTTCATCGCGGCCCGCTCCTCGGCGCTGAAGCCGGCGGACCCGGTCGTGGTGGTCTTCGCGGACATTCTCGGGCTTCCTCTCGTCGTCTGGCCCGGCGCGCTGCCGACTGCCTGGGGAAAGGCTAGGCCGGGTGGCGCTCGCGAGCTTCTCGATTCCTGATCGTTCGACGACGCCCTCCTGCCGATGCGGTGCCGCTGCGGGGTGACCTGGGCCTCTCGAAGGTGCTCACCAACCCGACCGGTGGCTAGGTTGCTCGGCGAGGGCGAGCGAGCGTTCCGGGGGGAATCAGACATGAGCACCACCGCCGACCAGATGGCGACGGCGTACTTCGACGCGATCGAACTCCTCTGCCGGGTGACGCCGAAGGGCTGGTACGCCGAGCGGGGCACCGCTCGCGCGGGGCTCACCCACGCCAGCGTTCCGGCGCTCAACGGGGTCCTCGAGACGGCCACCGAGCCGGATCTCGCGGCCATCGACGGGTTGGCGACCGAGGTCAGCCGGCAGACTCCGCACTGGTCGATCATCATTCGCGGTGCGGCGAGCGACGAGGTCGCCGAACTGGCGGCCCGGCACGGGCTGCGCGGACGCAGCGACCTCCCCCTGATGGCCTGCGCCACCGACGACATCGTGTTCCGGGCCGGCTCGACCCAGCAGGCGCTGGTCCGCCGGGTCGGATCCGCCGAGAGCGACAGGTACACCGACGCCCTCACCCGGAGCTTCGAGGCGCCCGACGGTGTCTTCGGCCCGCTGATGGGCGGCGCGGTGCTCGATAGCGACGCCATCACCGGGTATCTGGCCGAGGAGTCTGGCAGCCCTGTCGGCACCGGGCTCGGCATGCGCACATCCGGCGTGATCGGGGTGTTCAACGTCGCCGTCGTGCCGTCCGCCCGGGGCCGCGGCCTGGGCCGGGCGCTCACCGAGGCGGCGCTGCGCGACGGTGTCGCCGCCGGCGCGGACGCCGCGTACCTGCACGCCAGCCCGATGGGTCGACCGCTCTACGAGGCGATGGGCTTCGCGCTCGTCGAGACCTGGACCGTGTTCCAGGCAGCCTGACCGACGCGATCGGCCAGAAGCCAGAAGGAGGAAGACCGGTGACCTTCAGCGAGAACGTCCGCTCGGCTTTCCGGCGCGGCGAGACCGACGCCGTGGTGCGGATGAGCGAGGCCGAGATCGAGCGGGCCCAGGCGGCCGGCGACCTGGCGGGCGAGGTGGAGGCCCGGTACAGCCTCGCCCGGGTCGCCATTCGCGGCGGTGACCTGCCCGGTGGCGAGGCACGGGCCCGGGAGGCCCTCACGGTGGCGCTGCGCTCCGGCGACCGGGCGCTGGAGGAACGACCGAGGCACGTGCTGGCCGCCGTCGCGAGGATGTCCGGTGACCTGCTCCGCGCTCGGGACCTGTACCGGGAGAGCATCGCGCTCAACGAGGCGCTCGGCCGACCCAGGACTGTCAACTCCGAATTCCACAACCTCGCGTTCTGCGAGCTGGGGTTGGGCAACCTGGACGTGGCCCGGACGCTGTTCGCCGAGAACCGCGAGCGGGTGTTCCACAACGGCTGGGCCGACTTCGTGCCGTACGTCTGCGTCGCGGGCGCCGCGCTCGCGACCGCCGAGGGGGACCACTCCCGCACGGCCAGGATGATCGGTGTCGCCGATGCCGCGTTCGCGGCACTCGGCCAGGTGCCGGACCCGGACGACGCCGCGGACCTCGCCAGGATGCGCGCCGCCGCCACCGAGGCGCTGGGCACGGCCAACTTCGACCGGGAGTACGCCGTGGGCCGCCACCAGGAGCCGAGGGCGGCCTTCGGCGCCTAGGCGGCCTCGGGTGCGGTCGAGGTTCGGGCAGCGGTGATGATCCGTCCCCGCTCCGACTCGCCGAAGCGGTCGAGCATGGCGCGTACCTCGTCAACGCTCACGTTGGCGCCGAACAGCTCGCTGCCCGGTTCGAGTCGTACCCCCTCGGCCAGCGGGCCGGCGACGACCGGGTCGAAGCCGAGCGCGTCCACCAGGGCCGCGACGTCGGTGAGGTCGGCGTCCTCGTCGCCGGCGATCGCGATGGCCTTGCGGCCGGTCGCCCCCGCCGGCCGGGCCTCGTCCTCCAGGTCGTGATAGCCCATGTGGTTGAACGCCTTGACGACGCGTGAGCCGGACAGGAACGCCTGGACGGTCTCGCTCGACGAGGTCCGCGGGTTGGTGAGGTCGTCTCGGATGCCGTCGATCTCCCACCAGTAGTTCATGGCATCGACGACGAGCTTGCCGCGTAACGCCTCGGCGGGGACGCTGCGGTACTTGCCCAGGGGCAGGGCGAGGATGACGACGTCGGCGTCGGCCGCCGCGTCGACCGCCGTGGTGGCCTCAGCCCCCGGGGCGAGGACCTCGACGGTGAGGGCGATCTTCGCCGGGTCGCCGGAGCCGGCCACCCGTACCCGGTAGCCGGCGGCGACGGCGAGCCGGGCGAGCACAGTGCCCACCTTGCCGGCCCCGAGGATGCCGAGGGTCGTGGGCCGGCTCCGGTCGTTGTCGAACATGGTCGTCCTCTCGCTTGGGAAGTGCTGATCAGGCCAGCAGTTCGCGGACCATGGGGATCACCTTCGAGCCGTAGAGTTCCACCGCGCGCATCCGGGCGCTGGCCGGTTGCGCGCCGGCCGAGTAGATGAGGTCGAACCGCCCGACGCCGAGGCTCCGGATGGCACGGGCCATCCGGCGGGCCACCGTCTCCGGTGAGCCGATGTAGAGGGAGCCGTTCTCCACCTCGGAGTCGAACTCCTGACGGCGGATCGGGGGCCAGCCCCGCAGTTTGCCGATCCGGTCCCGCATGATCCGGTAGTGCGGCCAGTAGATCTCCTTGGCCTGCTCGTCGGTGTCGGCGATGAAGCCCGGCGAGTGCATGCCGACCGGGTGCGCTGTGGTGCCGAGCTGATCGGCGGCCCGGCGGTACAGGTCGATGTAGGGCGCGAAGCGCTCGGGGGCGCCGCCGATGATGGCGAGCATCAGCGGCAGCCCGTACTGGGCGGTGCGGACGACCGACTGCGGCGAGCCACCCACACCGACCCAGGTGTCCAGGTGACCCGACTCGGTCTTCGGGAACACGTCGGCGTTCTCAAGCGGGGCACGCAGGGTGCCGCTCCAGGTGACCGGCTTCTCGTCGAGCAACTTGACGAACAGTTCGATCTTCTCCTCGAACAGCGTGTCGTAGTCGCGGAGGTCGTAGCCGAAGAGCGGGAACGACTCGGTGAACGAGCCGCGACCGAGGATGACCTCGGCTCGGCCGTTCGACAGCGCGTCCACTGTGGCGAAGCGCTGGAACACCCGTACCGGGTCGTCGGAACTCAGCACTGTCACGCCGGAGGCCAACCGGATCCGCGAGGTGCGGGTGGCGATTCCGGCCAGCACCGTCTCCGGTGTGGAGACCGAGTACTCGGGCCGGTGGTGCTCGCCCAGGGCGATGACGTCGACCCCGAGCTGGTCGGCGAGCACGGCCTCGTCGACGACCTGCCGGATCGCCGCCGCGTGGGAGACGAGTTTGCCGTTGTCGTCCTCCGGTACGTCGCCGAACGTGTCCAGGCCGAACAGCAGATCAGACATGGTTGGGCTCCTTAGCCAGCAGCTCCCGGACCCGCGGCGCGACCTCACTGCCCAGCAGTTGGATGGTGCGCGCCCGTGCCTCGCGGGGCAGGTGCATGATGTCGTACTTCAGGTCGAAGCGGCTCAGTCGCAGGTCGCGAGCGACAGTGGCGATCTTCTGCGCCACCGTCTCTGGCGAACCGACGAAGAGCGCCCCGTGGTCGATTTCCGCCTCGTAGCGCGCGCGGTCCGGTTTGTAGAAGCCGCGTTCGGCGGCCAGGGCCGCCACCACCGGCTGCCAGTACCGCCACCACGTCTCCACCGCCTCCTCGTCGGTGTCTGCGACAAGGCCGAGTGAGTGCTGCCCGATTGGCTGCAGGGTATGCCCGAATTGTTCGAGCGCTCTGGTGTAGAGGTCGACGTGACCGGCGAAGCGTTGGGGCCGCCCGCCGATGATTGCGAGCATGAGCGGTAGTCCGTGCCGGGCGGCGCGGATCACCGAGTTCGGGCTTCCCCCGACACCGATCCAGGTCGGGATGCCGCCCGGCTGCATCCGTGGGTGCAGCCGCTGTGCGGCCAGTGGGCTTCGTACCGTGCCGGACCAGGTGACCGGTTCGTCCTGTTGAAGCCGCAGGAAGAGGTCCAGCTTCTCCTCGAACAACCGCTCGTAGTCAGCCAGGTCGTACCCGAACAGCGGAAACGACTCGGTTGCGGATGCCCGCCCAAGGACGATCTGGGCGCGGCCGTCGGAGACGGCGTCCAGCGTGGAGAACTCGTGGTAGAGCCGTACCGGGTCGTTGGTGCTGAGCACGGTGACCGAGGTGCCGAGGCGAATTCGCTCGGTCGCCGTCGCGACCGCGGCCAGCAGCACCGGTGTCGCCGAGTCGTTGTGGCCCGCGCGGTAGTGCTCACCGACGCTGAACACGTCGAGTCCGGCTGACTCGGCGAGCCGTGCCTCGTCCACGAGTAGCCGTACGGTCTCGGCGTCGCTCAGGACCCGGTCGCCGTCGGTGGCCACCTCCCCGAACGAGTTGAGCCCCAGCTCGAAGTCTGCAGCTGCCATCGTCTCCTCCTCGGTGCATTCCGCCGGCGACCCACGGGAGCGGGCCTACCGGTTGACGTGTCAATGATGCTAACTTGGCGATTGACACGTCAATTCCCGGGAGAGTGAGATGACGGAGGCCACACCCGGCGGGCGGGGCGGACGCCAACTTCCGACCGCCGACGAGCTACGAATCTGGCGGGACTTCATCGAGACGACGGCGGCGCTCGGCTCCCGGCTCGAGTCCCGCCTACAGGGCGACTCCTCGCTCTCGACCGGGGACTACGCAGTGCTGCTCGCTCTCAGTGAGGCTGAGGGTGAGGCGATGCGGTCGTCCGAACTCGCCTCGCACATCGGGTGGGAGCGGAGCCGACTCTCCCACCACCTCGGGCGGATGGAGCGGCGCGGCCTCATCCGCCGCCAGGAGTGCGCCACGGTTCCCCGTGGGGCGGAGGTGCTGCTCACGAAGGCCGGCGGCGAGGCGTTCAGGGGAGCCACCTTTCCCCACCTGCGCGCCATCCGGGAGTTCTTCGTCGACGCCCTCACGCCGGAGCAGATCGTCGCGGCCGGCGAGATCGCCACGGCGCTGCGAGCGCGGCTCGACGCCCTGGGCAGGGGCTGATCACCGCACATCGATAACCGCGAGTGCCCAAACGATTGCCGAGAGCTACGCCCGGGTGGTCCAATCCTCCAGAAAGCCTGCTCCGCCGCCTGGGAGGTATGTCCATGAGCGAGGCCGCCACCGCAGAGGCCCGCCGCGTTCGACCGGGCCAACCCGGCCCCGGGCGTACGGAGTCGGTGCTGCCGGAGCTGCGGGAGATGTGGTGGGAGACGGGGGTCCGGGCGCGCGCGGAGGCCGGCGTCCTCGCCGTGTTCGCGGAGCTGCCCAGGCTCGTCTGGACAGCCATCTGTATCAGTTGGCGCGCGGACCGGCTCCGTACCGGTGTGGTGGCCGCGGCCACGGTCGGAGCGGGGGTGATGGCCGCGTTCGGCCTGCTGGCGACGCAGCGGGTCCTGGTGGAACTGTTCGCCGGCGGACCGACCGCGGACAAGGTGCGGGCCGCGCTGCCCGCGCTGGCCGTGCTGGCGGCGACGGTCGCGCTCCGCGCCGCGATGGGCATCGCCACCGGGTACGCGCAGAACGGCTTGACGCCTCGGGTGAGCCGTGAGGTGGAGCGGGGCCTGTTCGAGGTGTCCACGGCGGTCCGGTTGGAGGCGTTCGACGCCGACGCCTTCGCCGATGACATGGAACGCGCCTCACGAGGCACCGAGTCGACGATCGGGCTGGTGCAGGCGTCGATGAACCTGCTCGCCGGGCTGGCCGGGCTGCTCGCCGTGACGGCCGCCGTGATCGTCATCCACCCGCTGCTGGTGCTGGCGCTGCTGGTCGCCACGGTGCCCAACGCCTGGGCGTCGTTGCGGGCCGGGCATCTGCGCTACCAGACGTACAACGCCGGATCGGTACGCCGGCGTCGACTGTGGCTGCTGCACAAGTTGATGGCCGAACGGGCCTCGGCCCCGGAGCTGCGCTCCTACGGGCTGCGCCGGTTCCTGCTGGACCAGTACGACCGGGTGATGCAGGTGGAGACCGACATCCAACTCGCCCTCGCCCGGCGGGTCACCACGACCACCACTGTCGGAGCCGTCGTCGGCGGCCTCGCTACCGCGACCGTCTACGCTCTGCTCGGGTTGCTGCTCCTCGACGGGCAGATCCCATTCGCCGCCGCGGCGACCTGCGTCATCGCGGTGCAGTCCGCGCAGCGGTCCCTGGCCATCGCCACCTTCCAGGTCGACCACGTCTACACCCAGGGGCAGCACTTCGGCGACTACACAGGGTTCATGACCCGCGCCGACGTCTACCTGCCGACCAGCACCGGACCCGTTGCCGCAGCCGAGCCTGATCGGCTGCGGGAGTTGACAGTCAACGACGTGAGCCTGCGCTACCCCGATCGGGACGACCCCGCCGTCGACGGCGTCACGTTGACGATCACCGCGGGCCAGACTGTCGCGTTCGTCGGGGAGAACGGCTCGGGCAAGACGACCCTCGCCGCGATGATCGCCGGCCTCCGCGCCCCCACCGAGGGCAGTATCGAGTGGAACGGCCGCCCACTGTCGGACTGGGACGTCGCCGGGCTGCGCGCCCAGATCGCGGTGGTGACGCAGGAATACCACAAGTGGCCGTTCACAGCGGCCACGAACATCGCCCTCGGTGACGTCGACAGCGACGCCCGGCAGGATCGCATCGAGGCCGCCGCCAGCCGCGCCGTCGCCCACGACATGATCAACGAACTTCCGCACGGGTACGAGACACTGCTCGACCGGACCTTCGCGCGAGGCCAGGACCTCTCCGGCGGGCAGTGGCAGCGCATCACCGCGGCTCGCGGGTTCCTGCGCGACGCCGAACTGCTGATCATGGATGAGCCGTCCTCCGCGCTCGACCCCCGCGCCGAGGACGCCCTGTTCCAGACCATCCGCGACCGCAGAGGTCGGGCCACCACGATCCTCATCACGCACCGGCTCGCCAACGTCCGGCACGCCGACCGGATCTTCGTCCTGCACCACGGCCGGCTCGTCGAGGACGGCACACACGCCGACCTCGTCGCCACCGGCGGCCGGTACGCCGAACTGTTCGCCCTCCAGGCCGCCGGTTACGACGCGAACCTGGCCGAGGGCAACCAGCACACGTGAACCGTCCAGTCGGACCTTCTCCCGCTCATTCGCGGGAGGCTAGGCTTCGGCCATGTCAGGGTGGCGGGGCCGGACGGCGGACGTGGTCCTGGTGCCCGCCGTGGGTCTGGTCGCCGTCGTGGGCCTGGTGGTGCAGTCGCGCGGCATCGCCACCGTCGCCGAGTGGGCGGCGCTGCTGGTGGTGCTGCTCTCCACCGGCGCGCTGTACGTCCGCCGACGTCACCCGGTGCCGGTGGGCGTCGTGGCGCTGGCCGCCATCGGCGCGTACGGGGCGTTGCTGCACCGGCCCGGCCCCATCATGCTGGTGTTCGTCGTCGCGCTCTACACCGTCGTCGACGAGGGACATCTCGCGGTCGCCATCGGGCTCGGTCTCGCCTCGGTGATCGCCTTCGCCGTGGCGGACAGCTACAACCGCTCCCCGAACACCATGAACGGGGCGACGCTGCTGCACGCCGGTTGGCTCGTCGCGGTCATCGCCGGCGTGACCCGTAACCGCCGCGCCTACCTCGCCGAGGCGCAGGCCCGGGCGGTCGTCGCCGAGCAGCGGATGGAGGAGGAGGCCCGGCGACGGGCCACCGAGGAGCGGCTGCGCATCGCCCGGGAGCTGCACGACGTGCTCGGCCACCACCTGTCGTTGATCAACGTGCAGGCCAGCGCCGCGTTGCACCGACCCGATCCGGTGCGGTCCGAGCAGGCCCTCACCGCGATCAAGCAGACCAGCAAGGAGACGTTGAGTGAGTTGCGCGCGACGCTGGGCGCACTGCGGCAGGCCCCGGCGGTCATGCCCGCACCCGGTCTGAACCGCCTCGGTGATCTGATCAGGACGGCCGCTCGGCCGGAGTTGGAGATCCGCACCGAGCTGGCCGAGACGCGGTCGCTACCGCCGGAGGTCGATCTGGCGGTGTATCGGATCGTTCAGGAGGCGCTCACCAACGTGGCGCGTCACGCACGCGCCACCACCGCCGTGGTCCGGGTCCGGCCCGATCACGACGACGTGCTCGTGGAGGTCGAGGACGACGGCACCGGTCCGCCGGGTTCACCGGGCAGCGGGATCCTCGGAATGCGGGAGCGGGCCCTGGCACTCGGCGGTTCGTTGACCACTGGCGCCCAGCCGGACGGGGGCTTCCGGGTCCGCGCGCGGCTGCCGATGCGACAGGACCCGGCGCCGGTGGGGGAGCAGATGTGATCCGGCTGCTCCTGGTCGACGACCAGACCCTCGTACGCGCCGGCTTCCGGTCCATCCTCGACGGTGAGGACGGTCTCCAGGTGGTCGGCGAGGCCGCCGATGGATTCGAGGCGGTGCGGCTGGCCAAGCACCTGCGGCCGGATGTCGTCCTCATGGACATCCGGATGCCCGGGCTCGACGGCCTGGCCGCCACCGGTGAGATCGTCGCGCACTCCGATGCCCGCGTCATCATCCTGACCACGTTCGACCTGGACGATTACGTCTACGGCGCGCTGCGTGCCGGTGCCAGCGGTTTCCTGGTCAAGGACACCGAGCCAGCGGAGTTGATCCACGGAGTGCGGGTGGTGGCCCGGGGTGACGCGTTGATCGCTCCGTCGATCACCCGGCGGTTGATCGCCGAGTTCGCGGCCCGGGCCAGACATCCCGACCCCGGGCCGCGACTGAGCGTGCTCACCGAGCGGGAGCGTGAAGTGCTGACGCTGGTCGCCGCCGGCCTCTCCAACGACGAGATCGCGGCACGGTTGGTGCTGAGCCCGGCGACCGCCAAGACACATGTCAGCCGAATCATGACCAAGGCCCATGCCCGGGACCGAGCCCAGTTGGTGATCCTCGCCTACGAGTCCGGTCTGACCGTGCCGGGTTGGCTCGCTCGCTCCTGAGTCAGCCCGCCAGACGGCCGGTGCGGCGCGCGCGAACCAGGGCCAGCCCGCCGAGCACCACCGCGGCCAGTCCGACCGCGAGCGCCACATAGGCCCCGCCCAGCCCGTTGCCCGTGCCGATGCCACTGTCGGCGGTGGCCGCCACCAGCCCGCCGAGCGCCATACCGATCAGCCCCGTCGCCAGGGCCAGGACGGCTCCGAGGCTCCCCGAGCCGGTGCCGAGCCGACTGGCGGGGCGGGCCACTGCCAGTCCTCCGATGATCGTGCCGGCCAGCCCCAGCAGGGCGGCCACACTGGCCCCGAAACGCCCGGAACTCATGGAAAGAGCAGCGGCTGCGGTTGTCTGGGCGGACACGTGCGCGGCTGCCGGCACGGCCAGCTCGATCGCGGCGAGCGGGGCGGTTACGGCGGCGGCGAAGAGGTGACGGACGGACATGGTGGATCCCCTCGGTCGCATGGCGAATACAGGTGGCAGCCTAGGAAGCAACCAGCTGGTGAGTCGTCATGCCGGAGTTGCCGATGGGCCTACCACCCGGGATGTACGCGTCCGGCACCTCGTACCGCCGCAGTTGTCTCCCGGCCTGGCAGCGCATCACGACGTTGGGGAGTCGCCCTCCGATCTGGGCTCCAGCACCACCACTGTCGTCTCCGACGATCGCCGTGCCGCGTGGGCGTCGAAGTTCTTGTCGGCCGCGCGCCACAGTGGCCACAGGCGCGACCGTTCGTCGTCGGTGGCGACGCGACCGCGCACCAGCCGGCGCCCGTCGGCCAGCTCGACTGACGCGTCCGGATGGGCCTGGAGGTTGAGCCACCAGGCGGGGGCACCCTCGCCCCACCCGTTCATCGCCACGCCGACCAGGTTCGGGCCGTCCTCGAAGTACGCGAGAATGACGCTGCGCTGCTGGCCGGTGCGGCGACCGGTCGTGGTCAGGCGCAATGTGCCCCACCGGTGCTCGCGCGGTCGCCACAGCCCGACCCGGCTGCCGCTGACCCGGTACAGGCCCCGGTGCACCGACCAGGCCAGCCGGATGAACCACCGCGGCGGAAGCCACGGCGCCTTCGTCTCCTGACCGTCCGACATGACGACCTCCTCCACCGACCAACCCTGATGGCCCGGGTGGCTGCTTCACACTGTCGCGACCGCCACTGTGGACCGGGATCCTCAAGTCTTCCGGCGCGAGCGCGACTCGCGTCGGGGTGTCCATGATTCGACCGAGGATCGAACCGATCGGTGGAAGCCCCGCGTCGGGGCGGGCGGGTTACCGCTGCCAGGCGTCGATGGCGCGTACGCCGTCGCGGACGACCCGGTCCAGGATGGCGGGGTTACCGCTGGTGCCCTCCCACCCCTGGTCGTCGAAGACCGTCACCGCGCTGTCGACGCGGGCCACCGCGATCTGGCTGGACGCGGTGTCGCCGGTACGTTCGCCGTTCATGCTCGTCTCGGGCCACGTCCGGGTCAGCAGCAACGCCTCGTCGCCGACCCCGGGCAGCGCCTTACTCTTGACGGTGACGCGGTTTCCGGACTGGTCGTACGAGGGGCACGCCTGCACGGCGGTGCGGAGCCGGCTCAGGTAACCCGGGGCGCCGTCGCCGTCGAAGGTGAAGATGGTCTGGTGGATCATCCCCTGCGGCACGTTGCTGGAGGGCTCGCCGGCCTTCTGGTAGGTGACCGTCATCGCGGCGCTCGCGGTGACCTGCCGGCCGCCGGTGCCGAACTCGTTGCCGCACAGCTTCGGCAACGCCTCCGCGACGGGCGTCGTCCGTCGCGGGGACTTCCGCAGTTCGGCGGGCAACTCGACGAAGGCCGAGGTCGGGATCGTCACCTGGGTGCTCGCGCTCGGCGATGGCGGATCTGTCCGGGGCACTGACGTCGACGTGGTGACCGGTGCCGTGGTCGCCGGGGCAGAGCCGGGCGGATCCTCGGTGGCGGTGCAGGCAGCGGCGAGCGTGACAGCGCCGAGCAGCGGGAGCAGCGCGAGCGCGCGTCGCGTACGGGTCACCGGCAGTGGTGTGTACTGGCTCATCGTCACCCCTCGTCTTTCCCTGGGCAGTTCCCTGCCCGGTGTACAACGAAACGACCACGCCCCGGGCACCGACCGGACCACTGGAATCGAGGTGTCGTCGCGTCGGCCGGGCCGCTAGGCTGCCCCGCATGACCAGCGTGATCGCTCAGTGCACCGGACTGTCGTGTGACGTCCAGGCCGGTGCGGAGCGACGCCGGCGATCCGTCGCCCGCCCGCGCTGACCTGTTACCTGCGACCGGCGGATCGAGCCGCCGGTCGTTCGCTGGTCGTCCTCGGTCCGCCCGTATCTCCCCGTCAACGGCTCGCGTGGCAGCGCGGGTCCGAGCGAGATCGGCGTACTCATGGATCTTGAAAAGTTGTTGTCCGACCGGCTGGCACCGGCGTTCGCGGCGGTGGCCGGCGGCCCGGTCGATCCGCTCGTGCGGCGGTCTCCGCGTGCGGACTTCCAGTCCGACGCGGCGCTGGCGCTGGCCCGGCGGCTCGGTCGCCCGCCGCGCGACATCGCCGCGGCGGTGCTGGCGCACGCGGTGCTCGACGACGTCGGGGTGTCGGCGGAGGTCTCCGGGCCGGGCTTTCTCAACCTGACGGTTGCCGACCGGGCCCTGGCCGACCTGGTCGCCGGTCTGGCCGGTGACGCCCGGCTCGGCGTGCCGTCGACGGCGACGCCGCAGACAGTGGTGGTCGACTACTCGGCCCCCAACGTGGCGAAGGAGATGCACGTCGGGCATCTCCGCTCCACGGTCATCGGCGACGCGGCGGTGCGGTTGCTCGACTGGCTCGGGCACCGGGTGGTGCGGGTCAACCACCTGGGTGACTGGGGGACACCGTTCGGCATGCTGATCGAGCACCTGATCGACCTCGGCGAGGCCGAAGCCGCGCAGAACCTGTCGATGGGAGACCTGGACACCTTCTACCGGGCGGCCCGGGTGAAGTTCGACGCCGACGAGGCGTTCCAGGAACGGTCGCGGCTGCGGGTGGTCGCGTTGCAGCGCGGTGACGAGCGGACCCGCCGGTTGTGGCGGCTGCTGGTAACGCAGTCGGAGCGGTACTTCCTGACCGTGTACGACCTGCTCGACGTGACGTTGTCCGCTGCCGACTTCCGGGGCGAGAGCGCCTACAACGATCTGCTCGCGGGCGTCGTCGACGACCTGGACCGGTTGGGGCTGCTGCTGCCCAGCGGTGGGGCCGAGTGCGTCTTTCCGCAGGGGTTCACCGGCCGGGACGGCGAGCCGCTGCCGCTGATCGTGCGTAAAAGCGACGGTGGGTACGGCTATCCGGCCACCGACCTGGCCGCGCTGCGGCAGCGCGTCGGCGAACTGGGCGCCACCCGGCTGCTGTACGTCGTCGGCCTACCGCAGCGGCAGCACTTCGCGATGGTGTTCGCCGTCGCCGAGGCGGCCGGCTGGCTCTGCCCGCCGGCCCGGGCCGAGCACCTCGGCTTCGGGTCCATCCTCGGCGCCGACGGGCGGATGCTGCGCAGCCGGGCCGGTGAGTCGGTGAAGCTGGTCGGGCTGTTGGAGGAGGCGGTCGCTCGCGCCACCGAGCTGGCCCGGAGCAGGAACCCGGATCTGGACGCCGGGACCGCCGCCGAGATCGGCCGCGCGGTGGGCATCGGCGCCATCAAGTACGCCGACCTGTCCGTCGACCGGACCAAGGACTACGTCCTGGACTGGGAACGGATGTTGGCGATGGACGGCAACACCGCTCCCTACCTCCTGTACGCGTACGCCCGGATCCGGTCCGTGCTGCGGCGCGCCGGGACCGCCGTGCGGCTGGACGCGCCCATCGTGGTGGCGCAGCCGGCGGAGCGGGCGCTCGCGGTCGAGCTGCTCGGCTTCGCCGCTGTGGTCGGCGAGCTGGAGCGGAGTCTCGAGTTTCATCAGCTCGCCGGTTACCTGCACCGACTCGCGACAGCGTTCAACGCGTTCTATGAGCGCTGCCCGGTGTTGCGGGCCACGGATGAGCTGCGGGAGAGCCGGCTGCTGCTGGCCGGGTTGACCGCCCGGATCCTGCGGCAGGGGCTGCACCTGCTGGGCATCCGCACTGTGGAGCGGATGTGACGCGGCGGCCCGCGGGCCCGGTCAGCGGGCCCGCTTCGTCGCCCGCTTCCGGGGCGGCGTCAACAGGTCGGCGATCTGCGCGATCGCGGAGGGCACCAGGCGGTAGTACGCCCAGACCCCGCGCTTGTCGCGTTCGAGAAGGCCGGCCTCGGTGAGGATCCGAAGGTGATGACTCACCGTCGGCTGGGAGAGATTCAGCGCCGCGGTGAGGTCACTCACTGACGCCTCACCTTCCGGCGCGGACTGGATCAGGCTGAGCAACCGGAGTCGCGCCGGATCGGCGAAGGCCTTCAGCACCCCCGCTAGCCGCTCGGCATCGGCCCGCTTGATGGGATCGCCGGTGAGCGGCGAGATCGCAGGCATGGCAGTTTTCGCAGTTCCCACGCCTGCAATAGTGACACCAACACCATCAATAAACCGGCAGATCCGGCACCAGCCCTCGGATGGCGTCCGGATGGCGCGACGGAACCACCGAACGTGAGTCGAACGGCGACGTCCGTGGCGGCACGCGGGCCGTGTGGAGCTTCGGGAAGCTCCACACGGCCCTGGGCGTCAGCGGCGGGGTTTGGGTGCGATGCGGGGCAGGACGTACGGCGGCCCTGCGAAGATCAGGTCGGACTTCAACTCCTGGTACGCCCGCTTGGGCTGGTAGTTCTCGTCGTAGATGGTGGCCAGGCCCTCCGGCGGGTCGTTGAACGTGCCCGGCACCCACGAATGGTTGTCACTGAAACCCCAGACCGTGTACGACAGGCAGCTCCGGACGGCGAGGCACGCCTTCATCAGCACGCTGAAGTTGGCCGCCGACGCCTGTAGCCGGGGGTTGATCTCCTCGGAGTTGCCGGCCTGGACGCCCTCGGTCAGCTGGCTGCGGACGTCGACCTCGGTGAACGCGGTCGCGACGCCGAGCCCGCTGAACTTCTTCAGCGCGGCGGTCACCTGGAGGGTGTCGAAGTTGCCGTACTGGGTGCCCAGGTGGCCCTGGGCGCCGACACCGTCGATCGGGACGCCCTGGGCGCGCAGGCTCTTGGTCAGGTCGTAGACGAACTGGGTCTTGTCGTCGGCCGGGTTGCCCGAGCCGAACGCCTCGATGTTGTAGTCGTTGTAGAACAGCAGGGCCTTGGGGTCGGCGGCCCGCGCCCAGCGGAACGCGTCGGCGATGTAGCCGGGCCCGAGGTTCTGCGCCCAGAAGCCCTTGTAGTGCAGGGTCGACGGGGTGTCCCACGGGTCGCTGACGGCCTCGTTGACCACGTCCCACTGCCAGATCTTGCCCTTGTAGCGGTTTACGACTGTGGTGATGTGCTTGCGCAGCAGATCGCGCAACTCCTGCTTGCTGATGGAGCCGTCGGCGACGCCGCTGGTCAACCAGGCGGGCAGCTGGTTGTGCCAGACCAGCACGTGACCGCGCACGCTCTGCCTGTTGCGCTTGGCGAAGTCGACGAACTGGTCGGCCGGCCCCCAGTTGTAGGTGCCTCGGGTCGGCTCCAGGCTCTCCCACTTCATCACGTTCTCGGCGGTGACCGAGGTGAACTCGGAGGAGGCCAGTCTGCGGTACTGCGAGTCGCCGGCGTCGTTGAGTGCATCCATGCTCACCGCGGTGCCGACGTGCAGACCGTGGCGCAGGCCGAGGGTGCCGAGGCTCTGCGTCGTGGGGTCGTACGGTCGACTCGCGGTCGCCGGCACCGTGTTCAGCGTGGCGATGGTCGCGACGGCGACCAGGCCGACGGTCGACCACTGTCTCAACTTCATGTGCCTGCCCTTCCAGACGATCAATAGATAAATGTCGATCTAGGAGGTGAGGGTCCGGTCCTGCTCGGGTGGAGACGCGAGATGGCTGGGTGACTCCGGTAGTTCCGGCCGGGAACCGGAAACTTGCTCGAAACGTTAAGCCGATCTATGTCTGGGCGTCAACGCTGAAAACTTCCGGAAATTCATCACATGACCTGCCCGGCGGTGAGTGGCCGGCCGGCGAAACTTTCGGCGACCGGAGGCCGGAGGTCGGCGACCGGTTCGGGTGGCGAGGTCGTTCGCGGCGCACGCCACCGGACACCGTCGACCCGGTGGCCGACGATGTCCGGTGGCGCTACCGAAGAGTGATCAGCGCAGACCGGCGAAGAGGTCGTCCTCGGGAATCGGCGCGTCCGTCCGGTCCCGCACCCGCAGGAAGGTCTCCACGCCCATCAGCTCGGTGAACCGCTCCTGGCCCAGTTGCAGGAAGAAGATGTTCTCGGTCTGACTGGCGTGCGTGGCCAGCGCGGCGAACTTCTGCGCGCCGTACTTGCTGGTGTCGACCCAGGTGGTGATCTCGTCGTCGGGCAGACCGAGCTGCGGCCCCGACTCCGCGTCCGGCTCGGCCCACTCGACGCCGAGCTCCTTCATGATCCGACCGAACTCCGCGAACGCCGTCTGCGGCACAGTGGTCCAGTAGACCTTCGCCGGAACGTCCGTCTGCTCGACAGCGGCCATGGTGATCCGATGCGCCTGGATGTGGTCCGGGTGGCCGTAGAAACCGTTCTCGTCGTACGTGACGATCACGTCCGGTCGATACTGCCGAATCAGCTCCGCGAGCCGGGCCGCCGCCTCCGCCACCGGCGTGATCCAGAACGCGCCGGGCTGGTCGTTCGTCGGCCAACCCATCATCCCCGAGTCGGCGTAGCCGAGGGTTTCCAGATGGGTGACGTTCAACGTCGCGCAGCTGGCCTCCAGCTCGGCCTGGCGCATCGCCACCACGGCGGCCGGGTCGTGCCCCTCCTCGCCCGGCTTGACCCCACCCGGGCCGTCTCCACATCGCCCGTCGGTGCAGGTCACGAGCACCGTCGTGACCCCTTCGGCGGCATAGCGGGCAAGGACGCCGCCGGTGCTCGTCGCCTCGTCGTCGGGGTGGGCGTGCACCGCCATCAGGGTCAGAGGTCGCTCAGCCATGCCATCACCCTACGGTCATCCGGCTACGGCCCCACGACCTCCACTCGGAACGAGGCGGTCCTCGTCACACCGACCACCGAGTACGACACGATGACGGTCTGCGCACCCGCGGTGCTTTGGTCGTACCCCGAGACCGTGTACCCGCCGCGCCCGTGCGCCAGCACCTCGTCCCGCACCCCGTCGGTGTAATCGGCCGTGACCACGAGACCCGTGTGGTCGAGGAGCTCGCCGACGGCGTACGTGATCCTGGTCGGTGGCGTCCGTACCGCGACGCTCGTCGGGTCGGCGCCCCGCAGCGCGGCATGTTCCGCCTGGGTGAGGGCGAAGACGGTCCCGTGGCGCAGCACGCCGTCCGCCAGGTCGTATGCGGGCTTCCGACTCCAGTCGACCGGCGTCCAGTCGCCCGACGCGAGGTCCGCGCTCCAGTACGGGTGCAACTGCTCCTCCAGGGGCTCACCGGAGGGCGATCCGGACCAGATCTGGTCGGCCCAGAGGTAGTAGCCCGGCCCGCGTACGTCACCCGGGTTCGCCCTGACCACCATCGGCGCTTCGGCGTAGGTGGTGTTCATCGTCCGGTGGGTGATGCAGCTCGCCACCAGTTCCCAGTCGTCCGGCGCAGCGAGAATGGCGGTCGACCGCTCCTGGTAGATGTCCTGCGAGCCGCACGACGGGACGTACGGTGTGACCCCGACGCCGGTGGCCGTCCGGTCGCAGACGAAGCGGTGGTAGGACCCGTCCGTGTCGTCCCGGATGACCACCGCGTCCAGCGCGCCGTGGTGGGGCCGGCCGCACATCACCTGCGCCGGGGTGAACGTCACAAAATCCCGCGTGGTGCTGTAGAGGATCTGGTTCCGGGTGAGCGGGAAGCGGCCACGCGGGTCGGTGCGATCCGGTGTGTAGTACGTGCCGGGGGCGTACATCGACGAGGTCCAGTAGACGACGTAGGCGCCGATCGACTCGTCCCAGATGGCCTCCGGGGCGAACGCCATGCCTGCCTCCTCCGGGGCCACCAGCACATGTCGCTGCTCGGACCAGGTCCGCAGGTCGGTGGACTCCCACACCTCGATGTGCCGGCTGGCGCCGCTCTGCGCCCAGTCCCAGCCCTGCCACCCGTACGCCCGACCGTCGACGTTCAGATCGGTGGCGACGAGGTAGAACCTGTCCCCCTCCGGGGAGCGGACGATGGACGGGTCGCGGACGGCGTGCATGCCCCTGCGGGACCGGAGCGCCGCCTGCCCGTCGTTGACGGCGGCCCAACCGGTCGGATCGTTTCCGATGCTCGCGGCGAGGTAGAGCTGTTGCCCCGCCTGGCTGTTGGATCGGGCAAAGTTGACCATGCCGTAGCGCGAGAACGGGGCCAGCGCGACCGCGGGGCGCTCCTCGGCCTGTGCCATCCGACCACCTTCCGCCGCCACTCGGCTCACCGGAGCGGCATCGTACCCAGTCCGGCATCCGTCGAGCGGTCCTTGTGTGAACGGCGTTCAGGCTCCGGGCAGGTCGCTAGATTCGGGCGTGATCGGCACATCCGAGCAGGTCCGGACGCGGGGAGAAGTCGATGGCAAAGGCCGCTGGCGGGTTCACCGACCTGCGACAGATCGAGGCCGGAGTCCTGAACGTCGGATACGTGGACGCCGGTCCGCCCGACGGGGACGCGGTGATCCTCCTGCACGGCTGGCCCTACGACATCCACAGCTTCGCCGACGTCGTGCCGCTGCTCACCGCGGCCGGCAAGCGGGTCGTCGTCCCCTACCTGCGGGGCTACGGCACGACCCGGTTCCGCTCCGACGACACGATGCGAAACGGCGAACCGGCGGCCATGGGGCAGGACCTCATCGCCCTGATGGACGCCCTGAACATCGAGACCGCGAAGCTCGCCGGGTTCGACTGGGGCGCGCGGACCGCCGATGTCGTCGCCGCGCTGTGGCCCGAACGCTGCCGGGGGCTGGTCTCGGTCAGTGGCTACCTGATCGCCAGCCAGGAGTCCGGTAAGGCGCCGCTGCCGCCGAAGGCGGAGTTGGCGTGGTGGTACCAGTACTACTTCGCCACCGAGCGAGGGCGGGAGGGTTACGACAAGAACCGGCGCGCCTTCAACAAGCTGATCTGGCACACCGCGTCCCCCCAGTGGACGTTCGACGACGCGACGTACGACCGCAGCGCGGCGTCGTTCGACAACCCCGACCACGTCGACATCGTGATTCACAACTATCGGTGGCGGATGGCCCTCGCCGACGGCGAGGCACAGTACGACGACATCGAGAAGCGCCTGGCCACGCAACCGAAGATCACCGTGCCCAGTATTTCCATGGAAGGCGACGCCAACGGCGCGCCCCACGTCGAGCCCACCGTCTACGCCAAGCAGTTCACCGGTCAGTACGAGCACCGGACCGTCGGCGGCGGTGTCGGGCACAACCTGCCGCAGGAGGCGCCGCAGGCATTCGCTGACGCCGTGCTGGAGGTCTGAGCTGCTAGCGCGTCGGACGTTCCACCCGGACCGGGTCGCCGCGAACCAGCCTGTCGTGGACGCGCCACCGGGCGGTGGTGACGGCACGCCGCGCCGCCTCGTCGCCCTGCTCGATGCGGTGGCGCAGCAGGTCCAGGGCGATCCGACGGTTGAGGCTGAACTGCCGCTCCTCGTCCACGACGACCACCAGGCCCGAGGGGCGGTGCGTCGCGCGTACCGCGGTGCTGGCCTTGTTCCGGTGCTGACCCCCCGGCCCGCCGGTGCGGCAGGCGACGATGTCGACGTCCGCCTCGCGAAACGTCGTCGGCCGAGCGTCGCGTTCGGGCGGCTGGGCGGTGACGTACCAGTTCTTCCGGCCGACGCCCGAGCGGTACGGGCTGGGGGCCTGCCAGCACAGTGTCCCGGTCCACGAGGCCGCGAACGCCTCGGCGTCCACGCCGGAGATCCGGATCAGCACCGACCGGTGGGTGCCGGCGCGGTCACCGGGCACCGCCTCGACCTGCTGGATCGTCAGACCTCGGCGGACGCCCTCGTCGCGCAGCCGGTGCAGCAGTTGACTCAGTGCCCAGGCGCACTCCTGCGGCCCACGTCCGGCCGACAACAGCAGGAACGCGGTCATGAGCGGCCTCGCCGGCCGCGGTGGCCCCGCCGCTGCGGGCGTGCGGCGGACCCGAGGTCGGGCGTCTTGTAGGTGACCACTGGCGTCGTGCTGACCACCGGGGTGGCCAGCCGGTGTTCGACCAGGTCGGCGATCACCTGCTCGATGCGCTTGTACGCCGTGGGCGCCTCCTCGAAGAGCAGTTGCCGGTCACCGCACACCACCAGCGAACCTACCGGGGTACGGCGTAGCTCCTCGACCGTGTGCTTGGCCCGGCCCCGCCGCAGGGCGTCGGCGCGCGACATTTTGCGGCCGGCGCCGTGGGCCACCGAATGGTTGGCCTCCGGCCCTGCGTGCGCGGCCACCAGATAGGACGCCGTTCCCCGGGTACCGGCGATCAGGACGTCGCGACCGTCACCCGGTGCCGCGCCCTTGCGGTGCAGGTAGACCCCGTCCCGGACCTCGACCAGGTTGTGGCACTCATCGACGATCGGCGCGGTGGGCTCGGCCCCCAACGCGTGCGCCACCCGGGCGGCCAGCACCCGGCGGTTGAGCGAACCCCAGCGCACGGCGTCGTCGTGCCTGCCCAGGTAGGCGGCGGGGTCGGGGGCCGCCCCGGCGCCGTGGACCTCGGTGTGCTCCCGCAGGATCCGCTCGCCCAGACCACGGGACCCGCTGTGCACGATCAGCACGAGATCGCCGGCGTCGAGCCCGAGCCGGCCCGCGTGCCGCACGTCCAGGACGGTGTCGACGCGGGCCAACTCCACGAAGTGGTTGCCCCGGCCCACCGTCCCGAGGCCGTCGAAATGGCCGGCTGGAACGTCACAGTCGACGGCGGCCCAGGCGGGGTCGTCGGCGTCGCGTACCGGGTCGAGCGCCTGGTCGAGGTCGGGGAACCGGGCGGCGAGCCGTTCCGGTACGGCCCGCTTGAGCGTGATCGGAAACACGGCGATGCCGCAGCCGATGTCGGAGCCGACCAGGAACGGGTAGAGCACTGTCGACGCCATGGCCGCGCCGATGGGCGCACCCTTGCCGGGGTGCAGGTCCGGCATCGCGGCGACGTGCCGCATGCCGTCCAGGGCGGCGACCTGCTGGCACTGTGCGAGCGCATCGGACTCGATCCAGCTCGCGGGAGAGGCGAACACCGTGACGGTGGCCGGGGCGGACGGGGGCAGGGGCTCCCGAGGGAGGTGGTGCTGGGACAAGGAGGCTCATCTCTGGCTGCCAACGTGAAAGGCGGACGGCGTCACGGCCCCCGGGAGGCATCACCGGTGGCGCGGAGCAGGGGGTGGAGTCCGTCAGTACGTCATGGACGTCACTCTGGTCGAGGCGCGCCAGGCACGACAACTGATTTTTCTTCACGACGTACGCTGCCGCGATGAGCGCACCGCGTCGCATCCTGGTCTACGGGGTGTACGGCTCCGGCAAGTCCACCCTCGCGGCGCGATTGGCCGAACACCTCGGACTGCACTGGTATCCGGTGGACGACCTGCTCTGGCAACCGGGCTGGGTCGAGGTGCCGGTCGCCCAGCAACGCAGCCGGATCGAGGAGATCTGCCGACGGGACCGCTGGATCATCGACGGGGCGTACCACGGTTGGCGGGACGTCCCGATGGCCCGCGCCGATCTGGTCGTCGGCCTCGACTATCCACGGTGGCTGTCGTTCGGGCGGTTGCTCCGCCGCACCGTCCGCCGGGTGGTCACCGGCGAGGTGATCTGCAACGGCAACCGCGAGTCGCTGAGCAGTGTGCTGTCCCCGGACTCGATCCTGGTGTGGCACGTCACCGCGTTCGGCCGGGCCCGACGGCGGATGCGGGCCTGGCAGGCCGACCCGTCCGCGCCACCCGTGGTGTTGCTGCGCTCCCCGGCGGAGCTGGAGGTCTGGCTGGCCGGGCTGCCCCGCCGTTGAGCGGCGCGGTCGGCGGCGGTGTCAGGCCGGCCTGAGCGCGCGGCCGAGGACGCAGGGGGAGGAGGGGCTGTTGCTGGTGGCCGGGAAGCGGAACCTGCGCAGCTGCTGCACCTCGAAGCCGGCCGCGCCGATGGCGGCGACGGTGTCGCGGTTGGTGTGGCAGCCGGCGAACAGCTTCGGCCACAGCGTGGCATCGAGGAGTCGTTGGGCCCGGTGCAGACCACTGGCCCCTTCGGCGGCGACGTGCTCGAAGAACCGCACCTCGCCTCCGGGGTGCAGCACCCGGCTGATCTCGGCCAACGCGCTCGCCTGATCGGGCACCGTGCACAACACCAACGCGACCACCGCCGCGTCGAACTCGCCCTTTCCGGCGGGCAGCGCCTCGGCCAGACCGTCGACGACGGTCACCGGGACCGGCGCGGTCGACGCGGCGCGCTCGGCAGCGGCCCGCAGACGCCGCTCCGGTTCGACAGCGAGGACCTCTGTCACCCCCGGCGGGTAGTGGGCGAACATCAGCCCGTTGCCCGCACCGATCTCGATCACCCGACCGGACAGGCCGGCGACCAGCTCCCGCCGGAACGCCGCAGTGCCGGCGCGGTCCATGGCGACGCTGAGTCGCTCGTAGACCCGGGCGAACACCGGGTGGGACACCGTGGCCACGTCGACCTCCTGATCTCCGTCGAACTGTTCTCCGGCGATTGTCCTGCATCCGCGCACGCTTTCCGTCTTACTGGTTGGCAGCACGATCCAACCCAGTGCAGACAGGACGTGGTACGACCATGAAGATCGTCGTCATCGGGGGCAGCGGCCTCATCGGTTCCAAGCTCGTGGAGCGCCTCGGCGCCCAGGGCCACGAGGCGGTGCCGGCATCGCCGAAGACGGGCGTCAACACCCTGACCGGCGAAGGGGTGGCCGACGCGCTCACCGGCGCCGAGGTCGTCGTCGACGTGTCGAACTCGCCGTCGTTCGAGAGCGCCGCCGTACTGGAATTCTTCGAGACCTCGACCCGGACGCTCCTCGCCGCCGCGTCCGACGCCGGGGTGAACCACTACGTGGCGCTCTCCATCGTGGGGTGCGACCGGATCCCGGACAGCGGGTACATGCGCGCGAAGGTTGCCCAGGAGAAGCTCATCGTCGCGTCCGGCCTCCCGTACTCGGTGGTGCACGCCACCCAGTTCTTCGAGTTCCTCAAGGGCATCATCGACACCGCCACGGACGGCGACACCGTGCACCTCGCGCCGGTGCTCATTCAGCCGATGGCCGCGGACGACGTCGCTGCCGCAGTCGCCGAGGTCGCGCTCGGTGCGCCGACGAACTCCGTGGTCGAGGTCGCCGGCCCGGAGCAGTTCCGCCTCGACGAGCTGGGCCGAACCCTCCTCGCCGACCAGCAGGACCGTCGTTCGGTGGTGGCCGACCCCGACGCCCGGTACTTCGGCGCCAAGCTGGGCGAGCGCTCGCTCGTCCCGGCCGACGGCACCCGCCTCGCCGGCACCGCTCTGGACGACTGGCGTACCCGGGCGGGCCGGGGAAACTGAGCCGGCCCGCTACCTCGACGGCCCGGGCGGGTCGCCCCGCCGATCGAGGCGCCGCACCAACTCCTGGACCGCCTGGGTGAACGGCTCGTCGGACTCGTCCGGCCAGTGCCCGTGGATGGGTGGGGCGACGCTGTCTCCGGGGGGCGCCACCACGTCGAGGGGATCACGCTGTCGGCGATCCACCCTGGTAGCCGGGTCGTCGGTGGTGGCCGGCGCGGGTGAGGTATTCGGGGAGAAGATCCAGCCGCCGATCGGGTCGGTGTCGCGCCACAGGTTCACCCAGCGCCACCCCACCCGGCGGCCGATCTCGTGCAGTGCCGCGTCGTCGACGTACGCGGGGAACAGCCGCGCGTAGAGGCGGCGCAGCGGGGATCCGTGGGTGAGCAGGGCGACCCGGTCGCCGATCTGCGGCGGCAGTCGGAGCACCGTGGCGGCCAGCAGAACCGAGCCGTGGCTGTGCCCGGTGAGCAGCACCGCGTCGCCGCGCTCGACGAGGAAGGTGATCCGGCGGGCCAGCTCCGGCACCGCCCGTTCGGAGTAGCAGGGCGGTGCGAACGGGTGGGCGGCCCGCGGCCAGAAGGTACCGAGGTCCCAGAGGACGCCGATGTGCCGGCGGTACGGCTCGGTCCGGTACGCGAAGATGCCGCCGATGATCAGCCCGAGAATGATCGCCGCGATCACCCAGCCACCGAATGCGATGGCGAACGTGATCGCCCCCGCCGGCAACCCGATGTTCCGCTCGATGACGTCGCTCGGGACCTGCCCGAGCAGGCCGATGGTGGTGGTGGCCGTACCGAGTCCGGCGAGGCACCCGTAGAGCACTGCCAGTGGCACCAGCTTCTCGGTGAAGCGAGCCCGGGCTATCGCGTCCCGGACCTGCCGCAGCCGGGGTCCTGCCTCGGCCGGCGGGTCCGGGAAGTCGCGCGCGACTATCGCCGCCGCGGCCCGGCGACGACTCCGGCGGGAGATCAGGATGACGAGGACGGCGACGATCGCGGTGACCAGCACCGACCGGAAGAAGCCGTAGATCGCCCAGGTGTAGGCGCGGGGTGGGCCGGAGGCGATGCCCTCCCCGGTCGGTACGTCGCGGTCCAGGAAGTCCGCCACCCGGCCGACCAGTTCGGCGGAGTACGCGACCGCCATGCTGATCCCGGTGGCGGCGACCACGAGAGCGCCCAGCCCGAACAGCGGGGTGGCGCCGTGCTCCCCGCGCCGGTGCCAGAGCAGCACCACGCCCAGGGCAACCAACAGCGTCGTCTGCGCCACGAACAGACCGGCCATGGTCGGGTCGTAGCCGGGGAGCCCGCGCTCCTGCGGCCACGGCTGCGAGCTGGTCGGCACGTGTGCCACGACGACCACGGTCAGGACGATGGCAGTGCTCCGGAGGGTGCGGGTGACCCGGTCGAGCCGCTTGTCGCCGGGGGCCCTGTCCATCAGCGGGGGTGTGCAGAGCAGCCCCACGCAGGCCGTCAGGAGCACGCCCGTGACCGCCGTCAGCGCGATAGTGGCCAGCGAGGTGTCACCGGCGCCTCGGGCCAGCAGCAGGACGAGGTCCAGCGTCGCGAACGCGGCGGCGACATGGATGGCCCGCAGCCGACCTACGAGCGGTTCGGCGTCCCACTGGCCGACGGTGCCGAGCCGAGACGCGGAGCTGCCCTGATCCGGTGCTCGAAACGCCTCGAAGGTCCGCCCCGGACGGCAGCTCACCCGCCAGATCAGGCCGATCGCGGCAACCGGGACCAGCGCGAGCACCGCCAGTTGCAGTCCGACCGGGCGTCCACCCAACCAGGACAACCAGCTCCGTCCGGCCCGGCAGTCCGGCGAGGCCAGGCACTTCCAGCCGACGAGGTCCAGGGCGACGCCGGCGATGGCGAGCACGTACAACACGGTGAGGGTGAGCGCCAACAGCCGGCACAGGGACTTGACCGTAGCCTCGGCACGTGGGTTCGCCGGGCGCATCCAGATCGCGACGTTGACAAGCATGAAGGGGAGCAGGAAGACCACCGCCAGGGTGCGGGCCACGGTCCCGGAGGGCAGGTCACCCCAGCGGTACGCCTCGAGCGTCACCCCGTGCGCGCCGGTGCTCTCCGAGTACCGGGGACGTGGCCGGTAGAACCCGCCACTGCGGTCACCGGCGACCTGCGCGGTCTGTTGCAGGTCCAGCACCTGCGCGGCGCTCGCGCCGGAGACTCCGTGGACCCGCAGCTCCACGACGTCACCGGAGTCGTCCATCCCACTCAACCGCGTTGATCCATCCGGCGTCCCCCCGAGGCGTCTCGCAGCCCTTGTCCGTGATCCGGCGTCGACGCCACGCGCCGGGTCGCCGGTGACGGCAGAGCCGCGTCTACCCGATCCGGACGCCCTCAATCTCCGCCGGTGGGGTGCTACCGCCCCGGCAGGGCCCGACCGGCGGTCACCGTCGGTTCGGGTACGTCGGTCCGGCCGGTGTTCGCCAACTCGGTGCGGTAGGCGCGCGGCGATAGGCCGGTGGTGCGCTTGAAGGCCACGCTCAGCGCGCTCTCCGAGCCGTACCCGACGGCCTGGGCGATGGTGGCGACGGTGTCGGAGCTGCGCCGGATGCGGTCGGCCGCGAGCTCTATCCGCCACCCGGTCAGGTACTCCAGCGGGCCCACCCCGACGATCTTCTTGAAGCGGGCCGCCAGCGTCGACCGGGAGACGGTCGCCGCCCGGGCGACCTCGTCCACCGTCCACGGGTGCGCCGGTCGCTCGTGCATCGCGCGTAGCGCGGGAGCGACCACCGGGTCGGTGAGACCGGCCAGCCACCCGGAGCCGGGCCGCTCGTCACGGGCCAGGTGCAGCCGAAGGATCCGGATCAGCAGGACGAGCGCCAGATGCTCGGCGACGAGGTGGGAGCCGAGTCGCGTGGATCGCAGTTCCCCGTCGATCTCGCCGAGGGCCCACTGGACGGTCCCGGCCTCCGGGGTGTCGGCGGGCACGTGGATGACCGGTGGAAGGTTGTCCAGCAGAAGGCTGCGTGCCCGCCCGCCAAGGGTGAAAGCGCCGCCGATGAGGAACACGTCGTCACCGTCGCCGGCGTGCGCCACACCGTCGGTGGCGGCGGCGAAAATGGGATGCGCGGGCTGGACCGGCACCTCAGGGTCGCTGAAGAGGGTGTAGGCCGCCGGTCGGGTCAGCAGAAAACAATCGCCCGTACCGAGGTCGATCGGCTCGGCGTGGCCGTCGACCCGCAGCGAACATCGGCCCCGCCGGACGGCGTTGAACTTGACCCCGGCCGGGGGGTCGAAACCGACGGCCCAGCGTCCGCCTCCGACCAGACCGGCGGAGACGTGGCTCGTCGCGCCGAGCAGGACCAGGACGTCCTCCAGCGGATCCATCCCCACCTCTTCTGGACGCTCACGAAAGTATGACGGACTCCAGGCTATAGGCAGTCCGACCCGGGCGTTCGTAGCCTGGGTTTCATGACAGCGAACCCACGCCTCACCACCCCGTTCAACGCCCGCACCACGGCCGCCGAGGTCCTCCACGGTGTCGACCTCGCCGGACGCCGGATGATCGTCACCGGGGGCGCGTCCGGCATCGGTGTGGAGACGGTGCGCGCGTTGGCCGGGGCCGGCGCCGAGGTCACCATCGCGACCCGGAATCCTCGGGCGGCCGACCGGCTCGCCGAGGAGTTCGCCACCGATGCCACGGTGGGCACGGTCCGGTCGTCCGCCCTCGACCTTTCCGACCTGGCCTCGGTCGACGCCTTCGTCGCGGCCTGGCAGGGCCCGCTCGACGTGCTGGTGGCCAATGCCGGAATCATGGCGCTCCCGACCCGCCAGCTGACCGCCGTGGGCTGGGAACTCCAGCTCGCGACGAACCACCTCGGCCACTTCGCGCTGGCCCGGGGCCTGCACGACAATCTGCGGGCCGCCGAGGCGGCCCGGGTCGTGATGGTCAGCTCCGGTGCGCACCTTGCCGCGCCGTTCGACTTCGACGACCCGCAGTTCGAGCAGCGCCCGTACGACCCATGGTCGGCCTACGGTCAGTCGAAGACCGCGGAGGTCCTGCTCGCGGTGGGAATCACCCGCCAGTGGGCGAGGGAAGGAATCACCGCGAACGCCCTCAACCCCGGGTACATCTTCACCAACCTCCAGCGCCACATCGACGACGACACGATGCGGGCGATGGGCGCGATGGACGAGGCGGGCAACCTCATCGAGGCGGAGTACTACAAGAGGCCCGACCAGGGCGCGTCGACCACAGTGCTGCTCGCCGGCTCACCCCTGCTCGACGGGGTCGGCGGTCGGTACTTCGACGACAACCAGGAGGCCGAGGTCGTTCCCGGTGGGCCCGACGCCACCGGCGGAGTCGCCGCCCACGCGTTGGACCCGGCCGCGGCCGACCGGCTCTGGGCGTACGCCGAGAAGACGCTCACCTCGCGCTGAGGGCGGCCGGGCCGTGCCGGCCGAGGATTGAGCCGGTCGTGGCGGGGTAGGTGCCGCCATGGTCGCTGCCGGTCGGCGCGGAGCGGACGCGGGCCCCTCGACCGTCGTCCGGCTCCTGGACCGCGTGGGGGCCGCCTTACGCGAGCGGGTCCGCCGGGTACGGACCATCGGCGGCCTCGCCCTGCAGGCCGGCCTGGCCGCTGGGCTGTCCTGGTTCGTGGCGCACTCGCTGCTGCAGGTGTCGCAGCCGGTCTTCGCGCCGATCTCCGCCGTCTCGACGCTCGCCGCATCGGTCGGCCAGCGGCTGCGTCGCACCGTCGAGCTGATCATCGGGGTCACCGTCGGCGTGCTGATCGGCGACCTGCTCCTTGTGGTGATCGGCACCGGTTGGTGGCAGCTCGCCCTGATCGTCGTGCTCGCGATCGTCGTCGCGCTCTTCCTCGCGGGTAGCGCGGCGGTGGTGATCCAGGCGGGGGCGACGGCGGTGCTCATCGCCACGCTCAGCCCGGCCGTCCGGGATCTGGAGATCCCCCGGTTCGTGGATGCGCTCGTCGGGGGAGGGGTGGCGCTGCTGGTCACCGCCGTGTTGCTGCCGTTGAACCCGCTGCGGGTGCTCAACCGGGCCGCGCGGCCGGCGTTGGACCTCCTCGCGACCCAGCTCGACGCCACCGCCGAGGCGCTGACCGAGCGGGATGCCGCTCGGGCCCGTACCGCCCGGGGTGAGCTGCGGCAGAGCGCGGGCCGGTTGAAGGCGTTCGTCGAGGCGACCCAGGGCGCCCGGGAGGCGAGCACCCTGTCGCCGGTGTACTGGCATCAACGGCGCGGACCGGTGGGCCGCTACGCGCAGGCCGCGGAGCCGATCGACCGGGCGATGCGCAACAGCGGCACCCTGATCCGACGGTCGGTGACGCTCATCGAGGACGGCGAACCGGTACCGGAGTCGTTGCCGACGGCGGTGGCGGACCTCGCCGAGGCGGTCCGCCTGCTGAAGCGGCAGTTCGCCGCCGGCACCGAGCCGAACCGGGCCCGCGAGCAGGCGCTGCGGGCGGTCCGGACGGCCGGGCACGCCTACCGAAACGGTGTCGGCTTCTCCGGCGCGGTGGTGGTGGCACAGGTCCGGACGACCGTCAGTGACCTCCTGGTCGCCTCCGGGTTGCGCCAGGAGGACGCGAATCACCTGGTCCGGAGGCTTTTCGGCGACCTCTGAGACTTGGCTGACCCCCGGCGGGGCCAGTTGGTGGCATCTTGCTGAGCCATGACTGTTGCACTCTGAGCCAAAGTGGTGCCATGATGGCGCCATGGAGCTGAGGTCATACGTCGAGAACCTGCGTAACGAGTTCGCCGTGGCCGCGGAGGGCGTGGACCCGGAGGCCCGGGCGTTGGCCGAACGACTCTTCGCGCAGTTGGAGGCGGCCACCCGTCTCACGCTGCTCGAAGCGCTGTCCGACGCGGCCGACGAGATCACCCGCGACCTCGCACCGGGCTCGGTGCACGTTCGGCTGCGCGGGCGCGAGCCCGACTTCGTGGTGGCACCCGCCAACCTGCCGGTCGAGGCGGCGAGCGAGGCGAGCGGCCCGCCGCCGCTGTCGGTGCCGGTGTCCGCGCCCGAGGGTGACGAGGGCGGCACCTCACGGATCAACCTGCGGCTGCCCGACCATTTGAAGGCCAGCGTCGAGGAGGCCGCCGGGCGCGCCGGGCTCTCCGTCAACGCCTGGTTGGTGCGCGCCGTCGCCGGTGCCATCGGTGGGGGCGAGGCGGAGCGTCGTCCGCCCCGCCGTCCGGAGCCACGCTCCGGCCAGCACTTCACCGGCTGGGCCCGCTAACCCCCCACTTACCCCACCTCATCACGCCGCTGACCAGCGGCGACCTTCGCCGACCACCTTTCGGGAGACCACCATGCCTGTTTTCGACACGCCAGAAGCGATTCTCGCCCGGATCGAGATCCCGGTCGGGGACGTGTGGATCGCGGCCAGCGACCGCACCGACACGGTGGTGACCGTGCGGCCCCGCGACCCGTCGAGCAAGGCCGACCTGAGCGCCGCGGAGCAGACCACTGTCGAGTACGCCGCCGGACAGCTGGTGGTCAGGGTGCCGAAGAGCTGGCGTCGCTACGGGTTCGGTGCTGGACCGTCGGTCGACGTCCTGATCGAGCTGCCGACCGGATCGGGCGTACAGGCCGAGTCGTCGTGGGCGGCGTTCCGCTGCGAGGGTCGGCTCGGCGAGTGCCGCATCAAGACCGGTGGCAACATCCGGCTCGACGAGACCGGGCAGCTGGACATCGACTCCAGTCACGGCGAGGTCGCGGCCGAGCGCGTCCTCGGCTCCGCCCGGGTGAAGGTGTCGTCCGGCAAGGTGCGTCTCGGGGTCGTCGACGGTAGCGCCGAGATCAAGAACTCCTCCGGTGACTGCTGGATCGGTAGCGGTGGCGGCGCCGTCCGGATCAACACGGCCTACGGCGACGTCACAGTGGACACCGCACTGGCCTCGGTGACGGCCCGTACCGCCTACGGCAACCTCCGGCTGGGCGAGGTCGTCCGGGGGGTTGTCGAGTTGCAGACCTCCTACGGCGCCATCGAGGTCGGCATCCGTCGCGGGACGGCCGCGTGGCTGGACGTCAGTTCCAAGCACGGCCGTGTGCACAACGCGCTGGAGTCGACCGACAGCCCGGCGCAGACCGACGAGACGGTCGAGGTCCGGGCGAACACCTCCTTCGGCGACATCATGATCCGCCGCGCCTGACCCACCGACCCGCCGACCACAGATGAGGAGACCATGACCAGTTCCATGAACCCCGCGATCGTCGCCACCGACCTGCGTAAGTCCTACGGCGACAAGGTCGTGCTGAACGGCATCGACCTGATGATCACCGAGGGCACCATCTTCGCGTTGCTCGGTCCGAACGGCGCCGGCAAGACCACCACCGTGCAGATCCTCTCCACCCTGATCGACGCCGACGGCGGTAACGCCCGTGTCTTCGGCCACGACCTGACCCGGGAACCCGACGCGGTACGCGCGCTGATCGGCGTCACCGGCCAGTTCTCCGCCGTCGACAACCTGCTCACCGGTCGGGAGAACCTGACCCTGATGGCCGACCTGTGCCACCTGGACAGGGCCGCCGGCCGGCGGCGGATCGCCGACCTGCTCGACCAGTTCGACCTGACCGAGGCGGCGGGCAAGCCGGCGTCCACGTACTCCGGCGGCATGCGCCGCCGGCTCGACCTCGCGATGACCCTGGTCGGCGAGCCCCGCGTCATCTTCCTCGACGAGCCGACCACCGGCCTCGACCCGCGCAGCCGCCGGGCCATGTGGCACATCATCCGCGCACTCGCCGCCGAGGGCGTGACCATCCTGCTCACCACGCAGTACCTGGAGGAGGCCGACCAGCTCGCCGACCGGGTGGCGTTCCTCGACCACGGCCGGCTGATCGCGGAGGGCACGCCGCGCGAGCTCAAGCGGCTCATCCCGGGCGGCCACGTCGTGTTGCAGTTCGCCGACCAGGAGGGGCTCGACTCGGCGGCCCGGACGTTCGAGGCCGCCACCCGCGACGACGCGGCGCTCACCCTCCAGGTGCCGAGTGACGGAGGGGTCGGGTCGCTGCGATCCCTGCTCGACCAGCTCGACCACGCCTCGATCAGCGTGGCGGGGCTCTCCGTGCACACCCCCGACCTCGACGACGTCTTCCTCACCCTCACCGGGCAGCCCGACACCCGGGCCAGCCGACCCGACAACGAAAGGGCTCCCGCGCGATGAGCACCCTCTCCCTCGCCGTCCGCGACTCGAGCACCATGCTGCGGCGAAACCTGCTGCACATGCGGCGGTACCCGTCGATGACGTTCCTGCTCATGGGCATCCCGATCGTCATCCTGCTGCTCTTCGTCTACGTCTTCGGCGGCACGCTCGGCGCCGGTCTCGGCCCGTCCGGCGGCCGCTCCCAGTACGCCAACTACGTCACCCCCGGCATCCTGCTCATCACAGTGGTCAGCGCAGCGCAGGGCACCGCCATCTCGGTCGCGATGGACATGACCGAGGGGATCATCGCCCGGTTCCGCACGATGTCGATCTTCCGACCGTCAGTCCTGACGGGTCACGTACTGGGCAGCCTGGTGCAGACCATGCTCAGCCTTGCGGCCGTCACCGTCGTGGCGCTGCTGGTCGGGTTCCGGCCCAACGCGAACGCGGTCGAGTGGCTCGCGGCGGTCGGCGTACTCGCCATGATCACCTTTGCGCTGACCTGGCTGTCCGTCGCCCTCGGCCTGGTCAGTGACAGTGTCGAGACGGCGAGCAACCTGCCCATGCCGCTGATCCTCCTGCCGTTCCTCGGCAGCGGGTTCGTCCCCACCGACTCCATGCCGACCGCCGTGCGGCTGTTCGCGGACTACCAGCCCTTCACGCCCGTCATGGAGACCCTTCGCGGCCTGCTCCTGGGCACCGGGATCGGCGCCAACGGGATCATCGCGGTCGTCTGGTGCGCCGTCATCACAGTGGGTGGCTTCCTGTGGGCCAAGGCCCTGTACAACCGCAACCGGACGGCCTGATCCGACCGGCGCGTCCCGGTGCCACCGCAGCGGAGAGCCGGCGGCTCGGCCCACAGGGTCGGGCCGCCGGCTCGTGGCGTCGCGCGACCGGCGGCGCGAGTGTGAGGTTGGGCGGCGGGCCGGCGGGTCGGCGGCGCGAGTGGGGTCGGGCGACGGGTCGGCGGGTCGGCGGGTCAGCGGCGCGAGTGTGGGGTCGGGCGACGGGTCGGCGGCGCGAGTGCGTGCTCGACCCGGCGTTCGGAAGCACGCCGCCCCGCCCCTGCCACCCCGCCCCGCCCCTGCCACCCCGCCCCGCCCCTGCCACCCCGCCCCGCCCCTGCCACCCCGCCCCGCCCCTGCCACCCCGCCCCGCCCCTGCCACC
>NZ_JBIAJD010000004.1:247918-787365 GCF_042871765.1 Micromonospora sp. NPDC005553
CCCCGCCGCGGACTGCCCCGCCCGCGGACTGCCCTGCCGCCGTTGGCCGTCAGGCCCAACGGCTAGCCAGGGACGAGCGCTGGAACCACATCCGCTAATCAGCCTGATGTCTGTGAGTCATCGTGATGACTCACAGACATCACGCTCATCGGAGTGAGGCCCTCCAGGTCACGCGCTCGGCGATTCTGGGGCGCGCGGATCGCGCTGCAAGTCGCCGACCTGCCGCAGCGGGATCGCGGGCATCGCGCCCGTGGTCCACGATGCCGGGATGGCATCGACTCGCCTTGTCGCCCTGCTTGATGCTGACGCGCGGCATCAACGACAGCTGCGCGACCTGAGCCAGCGTCAATGGGCCGCGTGGGCCGCGTGGGCCGCGTGGGCCGCGTGGGCCGCGTGGGCCGCGTGGGCCGCGTGGGCCGCGTGGGCCGCGTGGGCCGCGTGGGCCGCGTGGGCCGAGTTGGCCGAGGTCGACCAGGCCGCGGTGGCCGGTTCGAACGCGGCCGATCACTCTGCCGCGACCCCGCGACGTGAAAGAGAGCCCGAGTGGAGCTTTGCCTCCGGGTCGCCCGACGCGCCGTCGGGCGCGCGGGGCGACCGGGCGGCGCGGGCACACCAAGACGTTGAATGTTATCGATAACACCGGACGGTGGCCCGGCTTCGCGTCGGGTGGGTCGCCCTCCGGGGGCGCTCAGCCAAGAGCCAGCATGGTCGTCGATGGCTGTCGGGCGGACCCGAGCACGCGACCGTGACGCCTCGGGAATGTTATCGCTGCCATCATCTCCGGGGGAGAAGTGGCCGCTATCGGACGGCGATGTCGCAATGTGCGGCGGACCAGACCTGTCACGTCGCCCTGTGGCGGCTCTCCGGGCGGCGTTCGTACCCGGCGCGGGCCTCAATCGTCAGATGGCTGCCGCAGTTGAGGGCGAAATGGTGGTTCTGCGCCGGTTCGTTATCTACCCTCCCGAGTCGGTCCGCCTTTGGCGTTCCGTTACGGAGCTGTTGCGGGTAGATGTCTTGACGAGGCTGGATGTGAGCGTTAACACTATCCCCGTTAACGGTGGAGGTGAACATGAACCGTGTGGACGGAGCTGACGACCGCTACGTCGTCGGTGTCGACTATGGCACCCTGTCCGGGCGAGCTCTGGTGGTCCGTGTCGGCGATGGTGCCGAGTTGGGGACCGCGGTGCACGAGTACGGCGATGGCGTGATCAGTACGGCTCTCCCGGGAGGCCGAACGCTGCCCCCGGACTGGGCCCTGCAGAACCCGCAGGACTACCGCGACGTGCTGAGGTACGCCGTCCCGGCGGCACTGTCCGCCGCGGGGGTGGACCCGGCGGCGGTGGTCGGCATCGGCATCGACTTCACCGCCTGCACCGTGCTGCCGACGCTCGCCGACGGCACCCCGCTGTGCGAGACGCCCGAGCTGCGCGACCGACCGCACGCCTGGGTGAAGCTGTGGAAGCACCACGCCGCGCAGCCGCACGCCGACCGGATCAACGCGCTCGCCCACGAGCGGGCCGAGCCGTGGATCGGCCGGTACGGCGGCAAGATCTCCGCCGAGTGGCAGTACGCCAAGGGCCTGCAGCTCCTGGAAGAGGACCCGGAGGTCTACGACCGGGCCGAGCGCTTCATCGAGGCCGCCGACTGGATCGTCTGGCAGCTCTGCGGCACCGAGACCCGCAACGTCTGCACGGCCGGCTACAAGGGCATCCTGCAGGACGGTCACTACCCCTCCGAGGGCTTCCTGACCGCTCTCAACCCCAACTTCGGCGACTTCGTGGCCAAGCTGGACGGCCCGTTGCTGCCCCTCGGGGCCCGGGCCGGCGCGCTCACCGCCCAGGCAGCCGCCTGGACCGGCCTGCCGGAGGGGATCGCGGTGGCCGTCGGCAACGTCGACGCGCACGTCACCGCGGCGTCCGCGCAGGCGGTGCAGCCCGGTCGGCTGGTCGCCATCATGGGCACCTCGACCTGTCACGTCGTCAACGGCGCGGAGGTCGCCGAGGTGGCCGGCATGTGCGGTGTGGTTGATGGGGGCATCAGCCCCGGCGCGTGGGGTTACGAGGCCGGGCAGAGCGGTGTCGGTGACATCTTCGGCTGGTTCGTCGAGCACGCCGCCCCGGCTGGCGTCGATTCGCACGAACGCCTCACCGAGCTGGCCGCGAGTCAGCCCGTCGGCGCGCACGGCCTGATCGCGTTGGACTGGTGGAACGGCAACCGTTCCCTGCTGGTCAACCACGACCTCAGCGGAATGATCGTCGGCATGACCCTGGCCACCCGGCCGGCGGACATCTACCGGGCCCTGCTGGAGTCCACCGCGTACGGCACCCGAATGATCATCGAGGCGTTCGTCGACGCCGGAGTCCCGGTGAACGACCTGGTGATCGCCGGTGGTCTGACCAACAACGCGCTGCTGATGCAGATCTACGCCGACGTGACCAGGCGACCGCTGAACATCATCGCCTCGGCGCAGGGGCCGGCGCTGGGCTCGGCGATCCACGCCGCCGTCGCCGCCGGCGAGTTCCCCTCGATCCACGAGGCGTCGCAGGCCATGGGTCGGGTGCACGAGGCCGTCTACCGTCCGGACCCCGAGCGGGCCCGCGCCTACGACGCCCTCTACGCCGAGTACCGGACGCTGCACGACCACTTCGGTCGTGGCGGCAACGACGTCATGCTCCGCCTGCGGGCGATCCGCAACGCGGCGGTCGAGACCGCCGAGACCACCCACGATGCCCCGTTGGAGGTGGTGGCGTGAACGCCGAGGTGACCCGACAGATCGCCGAGCTACGCGAGACCGTGGCCCGCCTGCACGCCGAGCTGACCCGGTACAACCTGGTCGCCTGGACGTCCGGCAACGTCTCCGCGCGGGTCCCCGGCCAGGACCTGATGGTGATCAAGCCGAGTGGGGTGAGCTACGACGACCTCACCGCGGCCACGATGGTGGTGTGCGACCTCGACGGCGTTCTCGTCGAGGGCGACTTCGCCCCGTCCAGCGACACCGCCGCCCACGCCTACGTCTACCGGGCCATGCCCGAGGTCGGTGGGGTCGTGCACACGCACAGCTCGTACGCGACCGCCTGGGCCGCGTGTGGGGAGTCGATCCCCTGCCACCTCACCGCCCAGGCCGACGAGTTCGGTGGGGAGATCCCGATCGGCCCGTTCGCGCTGATCGGCGGTGACGACATCGGCAAGGGCATCGTCGCCACGCTCGCCGGGCACCGCTCGCCGGCGGTGCTGATGCGCAACCACGGCGTGTTCACCATCGGCCGTGACGCCCGCGCGGCGGTCAAGGCAGCGGTCATGTGCGAGGACGTGGCGCGTACCGCGCACCTGGCCCACACCCTCGGGCAGCCGGTCCCGATGGCGCAGGCCGACATCGACTCGCTCTACGACCGCTACCAGAACGTCTACGGCCAACAACCAGTCGCACCGACGGGTTCCTGACCCTGCACCGAAGACCCGGGACCCGTCGGTCTGCACCACGACGCACCAGCACGCACCACCCGCGTACGCCGCTTCTCGCACCTCTGCGGTCGGCGCGGTTACCCACCACATCCAGCCAAGGAGATTCGATGGGAAAGATGCGAACGCAGTCCGTTCGGTGGCGCGCTGCCGCGGTCCTCGCCAGCGTGCTGCTGGTCGGCGGCGTGGCGGCTTGTGGCAACAGTGACACCGGCGGTGGCGGTGGCACCAAGGACGACGGCAAGATCACGATGGGCTTCTCCCAGGTCGGTGCGGAGAGCGGATGGCGTACCGCCAACACCATCTCGATCAAGGAGGCCGCCACGGCGGCCGGCATCGAGCTGAAGTTCGACGACGCGCAGCAGAAGCAGGAAAACCAGATCAAGGCGATCCGCAACTACATCCAGCAGAAGGTCGACGTGATCGCCTTCTCGCCGGTGGTGGAGTCCGGGTGGGACACCGTGCTCAAGGAGGCCAAGGACGCCGGCATCCCGGTCATCCTGACCGACCGCTCGGTGGACTCGGCCGACAAGTCGCTGTACAAGACCTTCCTCGGCTCGGACTTCGTGAAGGAGGGCCGGCTCGCGGGCGAGTGGCTGGTCGAGCAGAAGAAGACCGCCTCGGGTCCGGTGAACATTGTCGAGCTGCAGGGCAGCACCGGCGCGGCGCCGGCGAACGACCGCAAGAAGGGCTTCGGTGAGGCGATCGCCGCCAACCCGAACCTGAAGGTCATCGCCTCTCAGACGGGTGACTTCACCCGCGCCGGCGGCAAGCAGGTCATGGAGCAGTTCCTCAAGGCCAACAAGCAGATCGACGTGTTGTTCGCGCACAACGACGACATGGGCCTGGGCGCGCTCGAGGCGATCACCGCCGCTGGCAAGGTGCCGGGCAAGGACATCACCATCATCACGATCGACGCTGTCAAGGACGGCATGCAGGCTCTCGCCGACGGGAAGTTCAACTTCATCGCGGAGTGCAGCCCGTTGCTCGGCCCGCAGCTGATGGACCTGGCCAAGAAGGTCAAGGCCGGCGAGACGGTGCCTGCTCGGATCGAGACCGAGGAGACCACCTTCACGACCGAGCAGGCCAAGGAAGCTCTGCCCAACCGCAAGTACTGATCGACGACGGGGTCGCCGCGTTCGCGTGGCGGCCCCGCCGCGTCGCTTCCCTACCCGAAACGGACCGGGCTTGGCCCGCGACGACCCCCGTACCACGCCCGCCCGAGCGTCCCCCACGGACGACCGGGCGGGCGTGGCGGGAGCGTAGCGGCCCTTCCGTGTCGAGAACCCAGAAGAGGTCTGATGGGATGACGGATAGCCGTCCGGTCCTGACGATGACCGGGATCAGCAAATCCTTCCCCGGGGTGCGCGCACTCCATGACGTCAACTTCCGGCTCTTCCCCGGCGAGGTGCACGCCCTGATGGGCGAGAACGGCGCCGGCAAGTCCACCCTCATCAAGGTGCTCACCGGCGTCTACGACACCGACGAGGGCGCGATCACCCTCGACGGCGAGGCCGTGTCGTTCACCGGTCCGATGCAGGCGACCGCGGCCGGTGTGAGCACCGTTTTCCAGGAAGTCAACCTCTGCACCAACCTCTCGGTGGCGGAGAACATCTTCATCGGCCGGGAGCCCCGGGTCTTCGGTGCCGTCCGCTGGGGTGAGGTTCGCCGCCGGGCCCGAGACCTGCTCTCCCGCCTCGACCTCGACCTCGACGTCAGCGCGCCACTCGGCTCGTACTCGCTCGCGATCCAGCAGATGGTCGCCATCGCCCGCGCCATCGACATCAAGGCCCGGGTGCTGATCCTGGACGAACCGACGTCCAGCCTCGACGCCAGCGAGGTGGCGCAGCTGTTCCGCATCATGCGGCAACTGCGCGACGAGGGCATCGCCATCCTGTTCGTGACCCACTTCCTCGACCAGGTCTACGAGATCGCCGACCGGATCACCGTGCTGCGCAACGGCGGGCTCGTCGGCGAGTACCTCACCACCGAGCTGCCCCAGCTCTCCCTGGTCGAGAAGATGATCGGCAAGGAGCTCGACGTCCTGGAGGGCATCGAGGAACACTCCCGGCGGGACCTGGCCGCGCTGGAGGAGGGCACCCCCCTGGTGGCGGTGTCGAACTTCGGTCGGGCGGGGGCGGTCGAGCCGTTCAGCCTCACCATCCACGCTGGCGAGGTGGTGGGCCTGGCCGGCCTGCTGGGCTCGGGGCGTACCGAGGTCGCGCGGTTGTTGTTCGGCGCCGACCGGAGCGACGGCGGCCAGGTGGCGATCGACGGCACGGCGAGCAGCCTGCGCACCCCCGCGCAGGCCATCGACCACGGCGTGGGCTTCTGTTCGGAGAACCGCCGGGCCGAGGGGATCGTCGCGGACCTCTCGGTCCGCGAGAACATGATCCTCGCGATGCAGGCGGCCCGTGGCTGGCTGCGGCCCATTCCGCGTCGCCGCCAGGACGAGCTGGTCGACAAGTACGTCAAGGCCCTCAACATCCGGCCCGCCGACCCGGAGGTGCCGGTCCGCAACCTCTCCGGCGGCAACCAGCAGAAGGTGCTGCTGGCCCGGTGGCTGATCACCGAGCCGCGACTGCTGATCCTCGACGAGCCGACCCGGGGCATCGACATCGGCGCGAAGACCGAGATCCAGAAGCTCGTGACGCAGCTGTCCGACGGGGGCATGGCGGTGCTGTTCATCTCCGCCGAGCTGGAGGAGGTGCTGCGCCTCAGCCACAAGGTGGCCGTCATGCGGGACCGGCAGATGGTCGCGCAGCTCGCCAACGACGAGAGCCTGGACGCCGACCGCGTCATGCAGACCATCGCCAGCGGATCCCACCGGGAGGAGGCAGACCGATGAACGACACCATGAGCCGCTATCGGACGATGATGGGTCACCGGCTGTTCTGGCCCGCCGCCGTGCTGTTCGTCATGCTCGCCGCGAACACGATCTACCGGCCCGGGTTCCTGTCCGTCGAGCTCAAGGACGGGCACCTGTACGGCACGCCGGTCGACATCCTTCGGCTGAGCGCACCGCTGATCCTCGTCGCGCTGGGCATGACCCTGGTCATCTCCACCGGCGGCATCGACCTGTCGGTGGGCTCGCTCTGCGCGATCAGCGGCGCGATCGCCTGCATGTACATCAGCAAGCAGCCCGACCAGAACAGCCTTGGCGTGGTGGTGACCGCCCTCGCGATGGCGATGGGCGTCGCGCTCGTGCTCGGCGCCTGGAACGGGGTGCTGGTGGCCGTGATCGGGATCCAACCGATCATCGCCACCCTGATCCTGATGGTCGCCGGCCGAGGTCTCGCCCAGCTGATCACCGAGGGTCAGATCATCACCATCAACTCCGAGCCGTACCGGGCGATCGGCCTGGGCCACGCGTTGACGCTGCCGCTGGCCATTTTCATCGCGCTCGCCGCGGCCCTGCTCGTCGCCGCGTTCACCCGTCGCACCGCACTCGGCATGATCATCGAGTCGGTGGGCGGCAACGCCATGGCCAGCCGGCTCGCCGGCATCCGGTCCGGCCGGGTCATCTTCCTGGCGTACGTGATCAGCGCCGCGTGTGCCGCGGTCGCCGGTTTCATGATGACGGCGAACGTCTCCAGCGCCGACGGCAACGCCGCCGGCCTCTGGGTCGAGCTGGACGCGATCCTCGCTGTCGTCATCGGCGGTACGTCCCTCGCGGGCGGCCGGTTCTTCCTGAGTGGCACGATCATCGGCGCGCTGATCATCCAGACCCTGACCACCACGGTGTACGCCATGGACATCTCGCCGCAGACCTCGCTGCTGTTCAAGGCGGTCGTCGTCATCGCCGTCTGCCTCATCCAGGCGCCGGCCTTCCGGGCCCGGTTCAGCCGACGTAGGCGCAACGTCCCGCCGCCCGCCACCATCGCCGACAAGCCGAAGGAGCAGGTGCCGGCATGACCACTGGAACGCTTACCGCCGGTCGTACCCGGTTCCGGCTGCCGAGGAAGCAGATACCGGTCCTGGCGACGCTCGCCCTGCTGCTGGTGATGTACGGCATCGGCGTCTCGCAGTACACGGCGTTCTCCAACGTCCAGGTCATCTTCAACGTCTTCATCGACAACGGCTTCCTGCTCGTCGTCGCGGTGGGCATGACCTTCGTGATCCTCACCGGGGGCATCGACCTGTCGGTCGGTTCGGTGGTCGCGATGACGGCGATGGTGTCGGCCGCGCTGCTGCAGGACGGCATGCCGGCGGCGCTGGTGCTGGTCATCGCCCTGCTCATCGGCCCGACGCTCGGCCTGTTGATGGGCTGCGTCATCCACTTCTTCGAGATCCAGCCGTTCATCGTGACGCTCGCCGGGATGTTCTTCGCCCGGGGCATGTGCACCTTCATCTCCGGCGCGTCGATCCCGATCACCGACGGGTTCTGGACCTCGATGTCGCAGGAGCGGATCGGGGACCCGCGGGGCAACTTCGTGTCGATCAGCGTGCTGATCGCCTTCGTGGTGGTCGTCATCGCCGCGTACGTGCTGGCCTACACCCGGCTGGGACGCAACGTGTACGCCATCGGCGGCAACCCGCAGTCGGCGCTGCTGATGGGCCTGCCGGTCGGGCGGACCCGGATCGCCGTCTACACGATCAGTGGTCTGTGCTCGGCCATCGGCGGGATCCTGCTGTCCTTCTACACCCTCTCCGGCGCGCCGCTGATCGCCGTGGGGATGGAGCTGGACGTCATTGCCGCCGTCGTCATCGGTGGCACTGTGCTCACCGGCGGCGCGGGTTACGTCTTCGGCACGGTGCTCGGCGTGCTGGTCCTCGGCGTGATCCAGACTCTCATCACCTTCGACGGGAGCCTCAACTCCTGGTGGACCAAGATCGTGATTGGCGGTCTGCTCTTCGCGTTCATCCTGCTTCAGCGCCTCATCGGAATCCGTTACAAGTGACCGCCCCTCTCGCGGAAGGCAACTCCATGGCACCACACACCGAACCCGAGATCTGGTTCCTCACCGGCAGCCAAGGCATGTACGGCGAGGAGACGCTCCGCCAGGTGGCCGAGCAGTCTCGCCAGATCGCGGCCGCGCTCGACGACTCGCCGCAGATTCCCGCCCGCGTGGTCTGGAAGCCCGTCCTGACCAACAGCGGTGAGATTCTGCAGGTCTGCCGGGACGCCGCCGCTCAGGGTGCCGTCGGGGTCATCGCCTGGATGCACACGTTCTCGCCGGCCAAGATGTGGATCTCCGGTCTGGACGCGTTGCAGACACCGCTGCTGCACCTGCACACCCAGGCCAACGTTCTGCTGCCGTGGAACGACATCGACATGGACTTCATGAACCTGAACCAGGCCGCCCACGGCGACCGCGAGTTCGGGTACATCCAGACGCGTCTCGGCGTGGCCCGCAAGACGGTGGCCGGGCACGTCAGTGACCCGCGAGTGACCAGTCGGGTCGGGGCGTGGGCCCGCGCCGCGCTGGGCTGGTCGGCGATGCGGTCGCTGCGCCTGGCCCGCTTCGGTGACAACATGCGCGACGTCGCGGTGACCGAGGGCGACAAGGTCGAGGCCGAGCTGCGGTTCGGGGTCTCGGTCAACACCTACGGGGTCAACGACCTGGTCGAGGTGGTCGGCGAGGTCACCGACGCGCAGGTGGACGACCTGGTCAAGGAGTACGAGGACACCTACCGCATCGTCGGCGCGCTGCTGCCCGGCGGCGAGCAGCACGACTCCCTGCGGTACGCCGCGCGCCTGGAGCTGGGCATGCGCGCCTTCCTGGACGCCGGTGGTTTCCGGGCCTTCACGACGAACTTCGAGGACCTCGGTGGGCTGCGTCAGCTTCCGGGCATCGCCGTGCAGCGGCTGATGGCGGACGGCTACGGCTTCGGCGGTGAGGGCGACTGGAAGACCTCGGTCCTGGTCCGCACCCTCAAGGCGATGTCGGTGGGCGTGAGCGGCGGCACGTCGTTCATGGAGGATTACACCTACGACCTCACCCCGGGCAACGAGTTGGTGCTGGGCGCCCACATGCTGGAGGTCTGCCCGACCATCGCCTCCGACGTGCCCAACGTGGAGATCCATCCGCTGAGCATCGGTGGCCGGGAGGACCCGGTCCGGTTGGTGTTCGACGCCGCGGCCGGTCCGGCCGTGGTGCTCGGGCTGGCCGACATGGGGGAGCGCTTCCGGCTCGTGGCCAACGAGATCGACGTGGTGGCCCCGCCGCAACCACTGCGCCGGCTGCCGGTTGCCCGTGCCGTCTGGCGTCCGCGCCCCGACCTGCCGGTCTCGGCCGAGTCGTGGATCACCGCGGGCGCCCCGCACCACACCGTCCTGTCGCAGGCGGTGGGCGTGGAGGAGCTGCACGACCTGGCGGAGATGAGCCGCACCGAGCTGGTCGTCATCGACGCCGCCACGGAGCCTCGCCGCTTCGCCGACGAGCTGCGCTGGAACCAGGCCTACCACCGGCTGGCTCGCGGCTTCTGATCAGCGCGGCCTGACGGCCCCCCTCGACACGGGTGGTCCATCCCTGCCTGCGGGCTGGGTGGACCACCCGTTCGCGTGTGGTCCTGGCAGCGACGCGAGGCGGCTGTGTTACGGCTTGACTAACAGCATGTTATCGCTCACAGTCTATAGCCAAGATGGTCGATGTCTTTGGCTGTCCGGCCACGCGCGCTCCCCACCTCTCCCGGTTTCGGCATCTCGTCGCCGTCACTGTCGGGCTGGCGGTGTTAGCGATCACATGGTCGGGCTCGGTCAGATCGGCGCCCCGCCCGGTGCCGCGGACGCCGACCCAGATCGCTCGGTTCGCGTCAGCAGAGGAGGATCATGCTTTCCATCGGTCGGGTTCCCCGGGGTGCGCCCCGTCGGCGCGGGTGGCTGTCGAGACTTGCTGTCGCCGCGATGGCGCTGGTGGTCGGTGGCGCGGCCTCAGCCGTCGCCTCGTCGCCCGCGTCAGCGGCGACGGTCGACACCAATGCGTGGTACGTGTTGGTGAACCGCAACAGCGGCAAGGCCCTGGACGTCTACAACCTGGCGACGAACGACGGCGCGCGGATCACCCAGTGGACCCGCAACAGCGGCAACCAGCAGCAGTGGCAGTTCGTCGACTCCGGTGGTGGCTACTACCGGGTGAAGTCGCGGCTCTCCGGCAAGGTGCTGGACGTCTCGGGCTTCTCGACCGCCAACGGTGGCAGCATCGTTCAGTGGAGTGACCTCAACGGCACCAACCAGCAGTTCCGGCTTGCCGACTCCGACGGTGGCTACGTCCGGTTGATCAACCGGAACAGCAACAAGGTGATGGAGGTGCAGGGCGCCTCGACCGCCGACGGCGGCAACATCGTGCAGTACGACGACTGGAACGGCACCAACCAGCAGTGGCAGTTCGTCCGGGTCGACGGCGGGACCGACCCCACGACGCCGCCCCCCACCACGCCGCCCCCGTCGAACGGTACGTTCTCGAACCCGGCCATCTGGCAGGACTTCGCCGATGTCGACATCATCCGGGTCGACAACGTCTACTACCTGACGTCGTCCACCATGCACTACTCGCCCGGCGCGCCGGTCCTGCGCTCGTACGACCTGGTGAACTGGGAGTTCGCGGGTCACGCCGTGCCCCGGCTCGACTTCGGCTCGAAGTACGACATGAGCGGCGGTAACGCGTACGTCGACGGGATCTGGGCGTCGACGCTCAACTACCGGCCGAGCAACAGGCAGTACTACTGGGCCGGGTGCATCGACTTCGCGCAGACCCACATCTACACCGCGTCCGCCGTCGACAGCACGTGGAGCAAGCACGCCACAATCCCCAACTGCTACTACGACGCCGGCCTGCTGTTCGACGACAACGACACCCCGTACGTCGCGTACGGCAACGGCACCATCAGCGTGGCGCAGCTCTCCGCGGACGGGAAGTCCCAGGTTCGTGCCCAGCAGGTGTACCAGACGCCGTCGAGCATCGGGACGCTGGAAGGCGCCCGCTTCTACAAGCGCAACGGCGCGTACTACATCTGGCTCACCCGCCCGGCCAACGGCCAGTACGTGCTGAAGTCGACGAACGGCCCGTTCGGCCCGTACGAGCAGCGTCAGGTGCTGCTCAACCTGCCCGGCCCGATCTCCGGTGGCGGTGTGCCGCACCAGGGTGGGCTGGTGCAGACCCAGAACGGGGACTGGTACTACATGTCCTTCGTCGACGCGTACCCCGGTGGTCGGATGCCGGCCCTGGCCCCGATCACCTGGACCGGCGACGGCTGGCCCGTGCTGCAGACGGTCAACGGCGCGTGGGGCAGTTCGTACCCGAAGCCGAATCTGCCCGCCCCGCCCCGGGCGGTCAAGCCGCTCACCGGCACCGACACGTTCGCCGGCACCACGCTCGGCCCGCAGTGGGAGTGGAACCACAACCCGGACAACAGCAAGTGGTCGGTCAACAACGGCCTGAACCTGCAGACCGCCACCGTCACCGGTGACCTGTACAAGGCGCGCAACACGCTGACCCACCGCATCCAGGGTCCCACCTCGACCGCGACCATCGAGTTGGACTACTCCACCATGCGCGACGGTGACCGCACCGGCCTGGCGGTGCTGCGCAACTCGTCGGCCTGGATCGGAATCCGACGCGACAACGGCTCCACCCGGCTGGTCATGCAGAACGGTCTGACGATGGACGGCAGCTGGAACACCACAAGTACCGGCAGCGAGGTGGCGAGTACCGCCGTCTCCGGTGGCCGGATCTGGTTGCGCGCCAACGCCGACATCAGACCAGGTTCCGGCCGACAGGCACGCTTCTCGTACAGCACCGACGGGGTGAACTTCACCTCGTTCGGCAGCGCCCTGACACTGGCGAACAACTGGCAGTTCTTCATGGGCTACCGGTTTGCCATGTTCAACCACGCGACGCAGGCGCTCGGTGGCGCGGTCACCGTGCGGCGGTTCGACCTGACCACCCCGTGACACCGATCACACGACGATCGCTCTGACCGGTGGCGCTGCGACGCAGGCCTGGCGGCATGTGTTGCCCGCGCCACCGCGTCAGGTCCTCGCCGGCCTGTTCCGCGCTCTGTCCAGGAGCGAGGAACAGGCCGGCGCACCACACAAGGGCCATGTCCCGTACCGGTTGGTGCGGGATTCCGACGGCACCGCGTTGTACGGCTTCGGCGCGTCGGGCGGTCCCCGCACAGCCATGCCGTGTCCGGGGTCGTTGCTGGCGTAGACTGGCGGCGATCCAGCGCTGGTCACCTGGGATTCAGCACCGGCGTGGTGACTGAGCGAGGGGGATCGGGCCGGACCGCTCCAGTCGACGTCGACGGGCCGCGGGCCGGAGATGTAGCGGGGGGAGCGAAATGGCCGTCCACGGTCCCGCGATGACGGACGTTGCTCGTCTCGCCGGTGTCTCCCATCAGACGGTGTCGCGGGTGCTCAACGGGCACCCCAACGTCCGTGAGCAGACCCGGCTTCGGGTACGCGCGGCGATCGCCGAACTCGGCTACCGCCCCAACGGCGCGGCACGCGCCCTGGTGACCGGTCGATCGCAGGTCATCGGTGTGGTCGCGCAGAACACGACGCTCTACGGTCCGGCATCGCTGTTGGCCGCGCTGGAGCAGACCGCCGCCGAAGAGGGCTTCGCGGTCAGCGTCGGCAGCGTGCGGAACCTGGACCACCGCTCCATCTCGGCCGCCGTGGAGCGGCACCTGTCGCACCGGGTCGCCGGCATCGTGGTCATCGCCCCGGTCGAGTCGGCCGGTGAGGCGCTGGAGCGCCTGCCCAAGGATGTCCCGCTGGTCACGGTCGACGGTGACCCGAGTCGGCCGGTGCCGTTGGTGACCGTCGACCAGGTGGCGGGTGCCCGGGCGGCGACGCAACATCTGCTCGACGCCGGGCACCGCACCGTCTGGCACGTCTCCGGGCCGACCGACTGGTTCGACAGCGTGGGTCGGATCGACGGTTGGAGGCAGGCGTTGCTGGCCGCCGGGCTGGATCCGCCGCCGCCGATGCCGGGGGACTGGTCCGCGGCCTCGGGTTACCGGTGCGGGCAGATGTTGGCGCGGATGCCGGAGGTCACCGCCGTCTTCACCGCCAACGACCATCTCGCGCTGGGCGTGCTGCGGGCGCTGCACGAGTTCGGCCGACAGGTGCCGCACGAGATCAGCGTGGTCGGCTTCGACGACGTGCCGGAGGCGGCGTACTTCATTCCGCCGCTGACCACCGTCCGACCGGACTTCGACGCGGTGGCGCGAGCGAGCCTGCAGATGCTGCTGTCGCAGATCGAGTCGGGCACCAGCGGGGCGCTGCGGCAGACCATCGCCCCCGCTCTGGTCGCCCGCGAGAGCGTCGCTCCACCTCGTCACTGACCGTCGGAGCAGGCGCAGGTCGCCCCGCGTAGTGCGGGGAGCAGTCCCACCGCAGCGCGTATGGGTCCGCGCCAGCGTGCGCGAATTTCCGCCTTCCTCGTCTGATAAGACGTGACTCGATGGGTTGCAGAGTGTGACCAATCGATGTCTAGCGATGCAGAGCGGTGAAGGTATTGAACCTCGTGAAATGTCGCCGTAACATGATGGGCGTCTCTGTTAACGCTAACAAAAATTGGCACCCAACTATCGGCGTACCGACCAGAGATCGTAATCACGGGCGGGCGTCACCAACAGGAGGCTCGATGAACCGCAATGCCCGAGGTCGTCGCTGGGGGAGCGTACTGGCGGCCGGAATACTGCTCGCCGGCACCCTCGTCGGCCTCCGCGCCCCGGCGGCGCAGGCACTCGACAACGGCGTGGCGCGTACGCCCCCCATGGGTTGGAATTCATGGAACTCGTTCGGCTGCAACATCAACGAGGCGCTGATCCGGCAGACGGCTGATGCGATCGTCAGCAGCGGCATGCGCGACCTGGGCTACAACTACGTCGTGGTCGACGACTGCTGGTTCAACCCCAACCGGGACAGCTCCGGCAACATCCAGGGCGACCCCACCCGGTTCCCCAGCGGAATGAAGGCGCTCGGCGACTACCTGCACGCCCGGAACCTGAAGTTCGGCCTCTACCAGGTGCCGGTCGACAAGACCTGCGCCCAGTACTTCGGCGCCTACCCCGGCGCGACCGGCAGCCGCGGCCACGAGGTGCAGGACGCGCGCCAGTTCGCCGCCTGGGGTGTCGACTTCCTCAAGTACGACTGGTGCTCGCCCGAGGGCAGCATCAACGACCAGGTGACCACCTTCGCCAAGATGCGTGACGCGCTGGCCGCCACCGGCCGACCGATCGTCTACAGCATCAACTCCAACAGCATCCACGCCAAGACCGGCCCGCAGCGCAACTGGGGCGACGTGGCGAACATGTGGCGAACCACCGAGGACATCACCAACGCGTGGGACACCGGCCAGAGCAACGGGTACCCGATGGGCATCCAGAACATCATCAACGTGACCGTTCCGCTGGCGTCCTACGCGCGCCCGGGTGGGTTCAACGACCCCGACATGATGGAGATCGGTCGCGGTGGCATGAACGACACGGAGATGCGCAGCCACTTCGCCATGTGGGCGATCATGGCGTCTCCGCTGATCGCCGGCAACGACGTGCGGAACATGAACGCCGCCACGCAGACCATCCTCAAGAACGCCAACCTGATCGCGATCAACCAGGACTCGCTCGGGTTGCAGGGGGCGCAGGTGTCGTTCGACGGCACGCGTCGGGTGTTGGCCAAGCGGCTCGCCAACGGTGACGTCGCCGTCGCCCTCTTCAACCAGGGCGGCTCGACGACGACGATCTCGACCACGGCCGCGGCCATCGGCAAGTCCGGCTCGTCGTTCACCCTGGTCGACGCATGGACCGGCGGCACCAGCACCAGCAGCGGGACCATCAGCGCCAGCGTCCCCGCGCACGGGACCGTGGTGTACCGGGTCAGCGGTGGCGGAACGACTCCTCCGACGACGCCGCCGCCGACCACATCGAGCGCGTATGCCAGCGCCTCCTCCGGCCGCTGCCTCGACGTGCCGAACAGCAACACGACGAACGGCACACAGCCGGTCATCTGGGACTGCAACGGCGCCGCCAACCAGCGCTGGACCAGGAGCGGCCAGACCCTGCAGGCCCTGGGCAAGTGCCTGGACGCGCCGTCGAACGCCGCGGCCGGCGCCAAGGTGCAGATCTGGGACTGCAACGGCGGGACCAACCAGCAATGGGCGGTCAACGCCAACGGCACGATCAGCAACGCGCAGACCGGGCTCTGCCTGGACGTCAACAACAACGCGACGGCCAACGGCACCACGGTGATCCTCTGGACCTGCACCGCGGCGGCGAACCAGCGGTGGTCGCAGCGGTAGCCGGCCGGGGTCGCCGACCGCCGAGGTCGAGGCGGCCCACCTGATCCGACGGTGGTGCTGGTGCCCGCGGACGACAGATGTCGTCCGCGGGCATCCGTCTGTAGAGTGCTGCGGACGACCACGCTGAGTTGCCGCGTCCTGCCCCTCCGGCGGATCGGCCACATGGCTACGATCGCCTGGATGCTCCGTTACGAGACCGTGACACCGGTATTTCGGATCTGGTGTTGACGCAATCTATGTGAGCGCTAACACTACCCGAAAGATGACAGTGGGCCCCGGCAGTCGGCGGGGGAGTCCAGAGAGGAGAAGCCCGTGGGCAGGAAATTCCTGGTTGCTCTCGGCGGCGCGGCACTCGCGCTGAGTTTGGCGGCGTGCAGCGGCGGGGGTGCGGGCAGCGGTGAGAAGTCCGGCGACGAAAAGCCGAGCGACCTGACCATCGGTGTGTCGATGCCGACCCAGACGTCGGAGCGGTGGATCGCCGACGGCAACGCGGTGAAGTCGAAGCTTGAGGCCAAGGGCTACAAGGTCGACCTCCAGTACGCCGGCGACGACATCCCCACGCAGTCGCAGCAGGTCGACCAGATGATCACCCAGGGTGCGGACGTCCTCATCCTCGCGGCGATCGACGGCACCGCCCTCAGCAGCCAGCTGCAGGCCGCCGCGGCCGCGAAGATCCCGGTCATCTCCTACGACCGGTTGATTCGTGGCAGCAAGGACGTGGACTTCTACGTCAGCTTCGACAACTACAAGGTTGGCGTCGCCCAGGGCACCGCGCTGCTCGTCGGTCTCGGCCTGCTGAACAAGGACGGCTCGAAGGGCACCGCCAAGGGGCCGCTGAACGTCGAGCTCTTCGCCGGGTCGCTGGATGACAACAACACCCAGTACTTCTTCGGCGGCGCGATGGACACGCTGAAGCCGTTCATCGAGGACGGGACGCTGGTCGTCAAGTCCAAGCAGACCACCCCCGAGCAGGTAGCCATCCTGCGGTGGCAGCAGGAGACCGCGCAGAAGCGGATGGAGAACCTGCTGACCTCCAGCTACAACGACGGCTCGAAGGTCGACGGGGTGCTCTCCCCGTACGACGGCATCTCCCGCGGCATCATCACCGCCCTGCAGAACGCCGGCTACGGCAAGGGCGCGAAGAAGCTCCCCGTGGTGACCGGCCAGGACGCGGAGATCGCCTCGATCAAGCTGATCAACGACGGCGTGCAGAGCTCCACGGTCTTCAAGGACACCCGGCTGCTGGCCGAGCAGGCCGTGAACGCGGCCGAGGCCTTCCTGCAGAAGAAGGAGCCGCAGGCCAACGACACCAAGACGTACAACAACGGTGTCAAGGTCGTCCCGGCGTACCTGCTGCCGATCGCGACCGTCTACAAGGACGACATCAAGGCGACGCTGATCGACTCCGGCTACTGGACGGCGGAAGAGGTCGCCGCCGGTCAGGCCAAGAAGTAAGCCACTCGTCGGGCCCGGCGGTCACACCCGCCGGGCCCGACGCCTGGGCGTGTACCGCGTCCAGACCTGACGGAGGACAGTGACAATGGACGACACCATCCTCGAGATGCGTCGCATCACCAAGACCTTCCCTGGCGTGACCGCGCTGGAGGACGTCACCCTCGCAGTGCGCCGCGGGGAGATCCACGCCATCTGTGGTGAGAACGGCGCCGGCAAGTCCACCCTGATGAAGGTGCTGTCCGGCGTCTACCCGACCGGCTCGTACGACGGCGAGATCCTCTTCGACGGCAAGCCGATGCAGTTCCGCGGCATTCGCGACAGCGAGGCCAACGGCATCGTCATCATCCACCAGGAGCTCGCGCTGGTGCCGTACCTGTCGATCGCGGAGAACATCTTCCTCGGCAACGAGCGGCGCGGCCGCAGCGGGCTCATCGACTGGAACTTCGCCAACGCCGAAGCAGCGAAGCTGCTGGCGTCCGTCGGGCTGCACGAGAACCCCGTCACCCCGGTCATTCAGCTCGGTGTCGGCAAGCAGCAGCTGGTGGAGATCGCCAAGGCGCTGTCGAAGAAGGTGCGCCTGCTCATCCTGGACGAGCCGACGGCCGCGCTCAACGACATCGACTCGGCGCACCTGCTCGACCTGCTGCGGGCGCTCAAGGAGCAGGGCATCACCTGCATCATGATCTCGCACAAGCTCAACGAGATCACCGCCATCGCCGACTCGACCACCGTCATCCGTGACGGGCGTGCCGTGGAGACCCTCGACATGAGGTCGGACGAGGTGACCCAGCAGCGGATCATCCGCGGCATGGTCGGGCGCGACCTGGACAGCTTCTACCCCGACCGCGAGTCGTCACCCGGTGACGAGGTCCTGCGCATCGAGGACTGGACGGTGCGGCACCCGGTCCAGGACCGGATGGTCGTCGAGGGCGTCGGGCTGTCCGTACGCGCCGGCGAGGTCGTCGGCATCGCGGGCCTCATGGGCGCCGGTCGGACCGAGCTGGCCATGAGCGTGTTCGGTCGGTCCTACGGGCGCGACATCCGGGGCCGACTCTTCGTCCACGGGCGGGAGGTGCAGGCGCGCAGCGTCGCCGAGGCGATCGACAACGGCATCGCCTACGTCACCGAGGACCGCAAGCGCTACGGGCTCAACCTCATCGACGACGTGCGGCGCAACGTGTCCGCCGCCGCGCTGGACCGGCTGTCCCGCCTGGGCTGGGTGAACGGCAACGAGGAGATCAAGGTTGCCGAGACGAGCCGCAAGGAGATGAACATCCGCACGCCGAGCGTCATGGCGGTGGTCGGCAAGCTCTCCGGCGGCAACCAGCAGAAGGTCGTGCTGTCGAAGTGGCTGTTCACCGACCCGGACGTGCTGATCCTCGACGAGCCCACCCGCGGGATCGACGTCGGCGCCAAGTACGAGATCTACACGATCATCAACCGGCTGGTGGCCGCCGGTAAGGCGGTGATCGTCATCTCCTCCGAGCTGCCGGAGCTGCTCGGAATGTGCGACCGCATCTACACCCTCGCCGCCGGCCGGATCACCGGCGAGATGCCGGTGGCCGAGGCGACTCAGGAGAGCCTCATGGAGCTGATGACCAAGGACAAGGAGCTCGTCGGATGACAAGCATCAAGACCCCTTCGACGGAGCGCCCCACGCCGCCGGACAGCACGCCCACCGCCGCCCTGCACAGCGGGACGAGCGACCTGCGGGCGCTGGTGTTGAACAACCTGCGGCAGAGCGGGATCTACGTCGCCCTGGTCGTCATCGTCGCGCTCTTCGCGGTCCTGACCGACGGGGTGTTGCTGAGCCCCGGCAACATCACCAACATCGTCCTCCAGTACTCGTACATCCTGGTCCTCGCGATCGGGATGGTCATCCTGATCATCGGCGGGCACATCGACCTTTCGGTCGGATCGATCGTCGCGCTCACCGGGGCGGTCTCCGCCGTCCTGGTGATCCAGCAGGGCCATCCCTGGTGGATCGGCGTCGTGGCCGCGCTGGCCGTTGGCCTCGCGGTCGGCGCCTGGCACGGGTTCTGGGTGGCGTACGCCGGCATTCCGGCCTTCATCGTGACCCTGGCCGGCATGCTGCTGTTCCGGGGTCTGACCCTGCGGGTGCTCGACAACATCTCGCTGTCGCCGTTCCCGTCCGAGTACCAGCAGGTCGCGGCGGGCTTCCTCAACGGCCTGCTCGGTGGTGACGGCTTCGACGCCTTCACGCTGCTGATCGGCGCCATCGCTGTGGCCGGCTACGCGGTCAGCGGCTTCCGTACCCGCGTGGCGCGTATCCGCTACCAGCAGCCCGTCGAGTCGTTCCCGCTCTTCGTCGCCCGGGTCGTGCTTGTCGGCGCGGTCCTCATGTACTTCGCCTGGCAGCTGGCGCACGCCCGAGGGCTGCCGATCGTGCTGATCATCCTGGCGGTCCTGGTGCTGGTCTACGGCCTGCTCACCCGGCGTACCGTCTTCGGTCGGCAGGTCTACGCGATCGGCGGCAACCTGTCGGCGGCGGCGCTCTCCGGGGTGAAGGTCCGCACCGTCAACTTCTGGATGTTCGTCAACATGGGCTTCCTGGCGGCGGTGGCCGGCGTCATCTACTCGTCGCGGTCCAACGGCGCCCAGCCCGCCGCCGGCAACATGTTCGAGCTGGACGCGATCGCCGCTGCCTTCATCGGCGGTGCGGCGGTCACCGGCGGCGTGGGCACCGTGGTGGGCGCGATGGTCGGTGGTCTGATCATGGCGGTGATGAGCAACGGCATGCAGCTGATGGGCATCGACCAGTCGACTCAGTCGGTGGTCAAGGGTCTCGTCCTGCTCGTCGCGGTCGCCTTCGACGTCTACAACAAGCGTCGCGCCGGCACCGCCCGCTGACGTCTGCACGAAGCCGAGATGGCCCCTGACCGCGACGCGGTCAGGGGTCATCTGCGTTCCAACCGACTCCGCGATCTTGCACTTGGTGTCGACGATCTGCGGCTTATGTAGCAGAAGTCGGGACAGAAAGTGCAAGATCGACGGGGCGGTGGGGTGGGGGTGGGGCGAGTTAGTGGCAGGTGGTGGTGCCGGTGTCGGTGTAGGTCTGGCCGGCCACCGGTACGAACTGCCAGTCGTAGCTGTTGGAGTGGAGGGTGAACTTCAGTAGCCCCCACGCCGAGCTGTTACGCGCCTCGCTGTTGGGCTGGATGGTGCCGAAGCCGTAGTGGCCGGCGCCGCCCATCCCGGCGACGAAGCTGCGCAGACCCCGGCTGGAGTCGGCGCCACCGGCCGGGTTCATCGGGGCGAACCGCTCGTACACGTGGTTGTGCCCCCAGACCACGACGTCGGCGTTGTAGTCGTAGAGAGCCTGGTACAGCGGGCGCGTCGACGTCGACGGCGCGTGGTTGGAGCTGGACGTGAACAGCGGGTGGTGCCAGTACGCGATGGTGCACGGCTTGCTGCTGGCGGCCAGGTCCGCGCGCAGCCACTGCTCCTGCGTCGAGCCGGCCGACATGCTGATGTTCGAGTTCAGCGACACGACGTGCCAGTTGCCCAGGTCGAACGAGTAGTACCCGCGACCGCTCGGGCCGGCCGACGTACCGAAGTAGTTGTAGTAGCCGCTCGCGCCGGACGTGTTGTAGTCGTGGTTGCCCGGCGACGGGCGGGTGCGGGACTTGTGCCGACCCCAGGTGGGCTCGTAGTAGCTGTTGAACTGCGACGCCGTCCCGCTGTCGTAGACGTTGTCGCCGGTGGTGAAGACCGTTCCCGGGATGCTGTCGAGCAGCGTCGCTGTGGCGCTGTCGCCGGAGCCCGAGTCGGCGATGTCGCCGGCGCCGACGAAGACCGGGTCGCCCGACGGGGGCGGCGTGGTGCTGCCGGTGGTGACCACCAGTTGCGGAGCGTCAGCGCCGCTCTCGCGGGTGTCGTAGTAGGCGCCGTCACCGCTGGTCGAGGTGGCACCGAAGCTGTACGTGCCGTTGCCGGTGACAGCGGCAGTGACGTCGACCTCGTACCAGGTGTTGCCGCTGACCGCGCCGATCGTGCCGAGCGTGGCCCCGTCGATGGTCGGCTGGTTGTTCCAGGTGGTGCCGGTCTCCGACCAGGTCGTGTTGGACATCCGGCGGAACGTGCCACCGGCGTCGCTGCCGCTGTTGCCGCTGATCGTGCGCAGTCGCAGCCTGGCGCCGGTCACCGTGCCGCTGACACCGCTCACCGTGAAGCGCAGGAACGAGCGCCGCACGGGCGAGTTGTCGACCACGACCTGCGTGGACGTGCCGTAGTTGGTGGCCGCCGTGTCGCTCTGGACGTAGGTGTCGGCGACGGGCGTGAAGGTCACGCTCGCCGCGGACGCCGCGCCGGCGCCGGTCACGACGACGGCGGCGGTCGCGGCGACGATCACCGTGACCACCCCCAGCGTCACCGACGGACGGGGGAATCGAATGTCCATCCAGGACTCCTTACCTCGTGGGAAGAGCGCAAGGAATGTAGGAAGGTCGATGAGCCGGCCGGCGACGGGCGGATGAACAGTGCGTCCCGACAGGCGAACACCTCGCTGTTGGGAGCCTGTTCAACAGTCCCTCGCCCGGATGCCACCCGCGGTGCGTTGTGACTCCTCCACTGAGTACGGACGATGGCTGCCCGTCGATCAGAGGAGATGCTCGTGTACCTGTCGACCGTCTCCCGACCGGTCGCCGATGAACCCGGGTCGGGGCCTCGCCGCCGTCGGTTCACGATGGTCAGCGGCAACGTCGTCGCGCTCGGCACGGTCAGTCTGATCACCGACGTGTCGGCCGAGATGGTGGCCGCGGTCCTGCCGCTCTATCTGGTGCTGGGCCTGCACCTCAGCCCGGTGGCCTTCGGCGTGCTGGACGGCGTCCACACCGGCGCAACCGCGTTGCTGCGGGTCGTCGGTGGTTTCGCCGCCGACCGCTTCCGGCGGCGCAAGCTGATCGCCGGCATCGGGTACGCGCTTTCGGCGGTCGCGAAGCTCGGCCTGCTGCTCGCCGGCCGGTCGATCCCGGCGATCGGCGCCGTCATCGCCGTCGACCGGATCGGCAAGGGGGTGCGCAGCGCGCCGCGGGACGCGTTGATCACGCTCTCCACGCCACCGGAGGCGCTGGGTCGGGCGTTCGGGGTGCACCGGGCGATGGACAGCGTCGGCGCGTTCCTCGGGCCACTCGCCGCGTTCGCGGTCCTGCTGGTCGTCGGGCAGTCGTACGACGCGGTGTTCGTCACCAGCTTCTGCATCGCGGCCCTCGCCGTGGTGGTGCTCGTGCTCTTCGTCAGGGAGCAGCCGTCCGGCGAGGGGGTGGACGGCGGGGCGGCGGACGAGACCAACGAGGCGAAGGTCTCCGTCCGCGAGGCGTTCGGGCTGCTGCGCACAGGACCGGCTCGGCGGCTGGTGCTGGCCGCCGCGATGCTCGGGTTGGCCACCATCGGCGACGGCTTCGTGTACCTGCTGCTGCAACGCCGAATGGACCTCGGCCTGCGCTGGTTTCCGCTGCTCGCGGTGGGAACCAGCCTGGCGTACCTGCTGCTCGCCGCTCCGCTCGGCGTACTCGCCGACCGGATCGGTCGCCTGCCCGTGGTGATCGGCGGCTACACCGCCCTCGGCGCGACGTACCTGCTGCTGGCCGGCCCGGTCGACGGTTGGCCCCTGATCGCCGTGGCGCTGACCCTGTACGGCGCCTTCTACGCGGCCACCGACGGGGTCCTCATCGCGCTCGCCGGTCCGGTGCTGCCGGCGCGTCTGCGGACCACCGGAATCGCGTTGGTGCAGACCGGGCAGGCCCTCGCGTACCTCGTCTCCTCCGTGCTGTTCGGTCTGGCCTGGCAGGCATGGGGGCCGGAGAACGCGATCCGCGCGGCGGCCGTGGCCGTCGCTGGCGTCCTGGTCGGCACGCTGCTCCTGCTGGCCTCCCCGTCCCGACTCACCACCCGGAAGGTGCCCCGATGACCGCGATGTCGACCCGAGCGAAGCTCGGTGTGGTGGTCGCCTCGGCCGTGCTGCTGGGCACGGTGGCGGCCGGCTACGCCGCCAGGGCAGGGCAGGCTCCCCGGACGCCGCCACCCGCCGACGCCGAGCAGGCGGTCACCTTGACGTCCGGGCCGCGCCTGCTGGCGATCACCGACCGGCACGTCTCCACAGTCGCCGCGACCGACCCCGCCGGGCCGCGCACCGTCGCCGGCCTGGAATGCCTCCGGGTGTACGCGGCGGCCGGCACCGGGGTCTGCCTGAAGCCGGAGACCGCGTGGTCGTACCAGGTCGTCGTCCTCGACGCGACGCTGCGCCAGACGAGGGCGGTCAGTGTGCCGGGGCTGCCGAACCGGGCCCGGGTCTCGGCGTCCGGCCGGATGGTCTCCTGGACGACGTTCGTCGGTGGCGACTCGTACACCTCCAGTGGCTTCTCCACCCGCACCGGGATCCTCGACGCCCGCACCGGCACCACTGTGGCCTCGCTCGAAGAGTTCGCGATCACCCGGGACGGCCGGGGCTACCGCAACGCGGACGTCAACTACTGGGGCGTCACCTTCACCGCCGACGACAACCGCTTCTACGCGACGATGGCGACCGGGGGCAGGAGATACCTAGTCCGGGGTGACCTCGCGGCTCGTACCGTCGAGACGCTGAAGGAGAACGTCGAATGCCCGTCGCTGTCACCGGACGGCACCCGGCTCGCGTTCAAGGAGGCGGTCGACGCCGACCCGGCGAAGGCCTGGCGGCTGTCGGTCCTGGACCTGTCGAGCATGCGGGTCACCGCGACCGCCGAGGCCCGCAGCGTCGATGACCAGGCGGCGTGGCTGGACAACGGCAAGCTGGCCTACACGCTGCGCCGCGACGACGGCCAGCCCGACGTCTGGAGCGTTCCGGCGGACGGGTCCGGCACGCCGACGCTCGTCATTCCCGGCGCGGAGTCGCCGTCCCCGCTCACCTGACGGTCCCGTCCGCGGCCCCGGCGGTCCGGACACCCGAACGCCTTGGCGCGGACAGCATTCCGTCATGTCGGATTCCTCCGCGCAGCCATCGCCGTTCATCGACGTTCCCGAGGCTGTTGACCATGACAAGGCTGAGCCGTCGCATATTCGTCCTCGGTGGACTGGTGACCGCCGGAGTCGCTGTGACACCCCTCCAGGGTGCCAGCGCAGCGGTGCCGTACCCCTTCAAACTCGGTGTGGCGTCCGGTGACCCGGCACCGGACAGCGTGGTCCTCTGGACCCGGCTGGCACCCTCCCCGCTCAACGCCGACGGGCAGGGAGGCATGGCCAACGCCGACGTGACGGTGGAGTGGCAGGTGTCCACCACCGACCGGTTCACCTCGCTGGTCGCCTCCGGCTCCGTGGTCGCCCGGTACGCCGACGCGCACTCCGTGCACGCCATCGCGGGTGGGCTCGCCGCCGACTCCGACTACTACTACCGGTTCCGGGCCCAGGGGCAGATCTCGCCGGTCGGGCGGACCCGGACCGCCCCGGCGCCCAGCTCCTTCGGCCGTGACCTGGTGATGGCCTTCGCCTCCTGCGCCCACTACGAGGCCGGTTACTACACCGCGTACCGGCGGATGGCCGAGGACAACCCCGGTCTGATCCTGCACCTCGGCGACTACATCTACGAGGGCGGCGTCGGCAGCTCCACCGTGCGGCAGCACGTCGGCACCGAGATCGTGTCGCTGGCCGACTACCGCCGTCGGTACGCGCTGTACAAGTCCGACCCGGACCTGCAGGCGGCCCACGCGGCGGCGCCCTGGCTTGTGGTGCCGGACGACCACGAGGTGGAGAACAACTACGCCAACATGGTCCGCAACGACAGCAGCCCCACGCTGACCGCAGCCCAGTGGACCGCCCGGCGCACCGCCGCGTACCGCGCCTACTACGAGAACATGCCGCTGCGGCCGGCGTCCGCCGCCAACGGCAACAGCATCCCGCTGTACCGGCGGGTCCGGTGGGGGCAGCTCGCCACCTTCCACATGCTCGACACCCGGCAGTTCCGCGACGATCAGGCCTGCGGCGACGGCTGGAAGGTCTGCGCCGACGCCGACCTGGCCTCCCGGTCGCTGACCGGCGCCACCCAGGAGGCGTGGCTGCTCGACGGGCTGGCCCAGCGCTACGGCACCTGGGACATCCTCGGCCAGCAGGTCTTCTTCGCCCAGCAGCTCGACGCGAACGGGGCGGCGAGCATGGACGCGTGGGACGGCTACCGAGCCTCCCGCAGCCGCATCCAGGGCGGGTGGCAGCAGCGTGGGGTGCGCAACCCCCTGGTGCTCACCGGCGACGTGCACCGCTCGTGGGCCAACGATCTCAAGGCCGACTACGCCAACCCCTCCTCGGCGACGGTCGGCACCGAGCTGGTCTGCACCTCGATCAGCTCGACCGGCAACGGAAGCGGCAGCACCACGGTCCCGAACGCGGCGGCCAACCCGCACCTGAAGTTCTACTCGGACCGGCGCGGCTACGTCCGTACCACCATCACCCGCAGCCAGGTCCGCGCGGACTTCCGCGCGGTGAACACGGTGACCGAGCACGGCGCGGCGGCGTCCACGGTGCGCTCGTTCGTCATCCTCGACGGCCAGCCCGGCCTGCAGGCCGGGTAAGGGAGAGAGCCACCATGACCGCGATCACCGCACTGCTCACCGCGTCCCTGCTGATCCCGAACGTGGTTCAGCGCCCGACCGCCATGACCGCCGAGGCGGTCACCTGGACCACCGCGAACAGCGTCGCCACCGGCGACCAGGACCTGCCGTCCATCGCCATGAACCGCAACGGCCACGTCGCCGTGGTCTGGGAGGACGACCGGGACGGCACCGCACCGGAGGACGACACCCACAGCGAGATCTACCTGCGGCTGTTCCGCGACGGCACACCGGCGTACGAGCTGAAGCTCTCGACCGGGGGAACCAGCGGGGCCGCCTGGCGGCACCTCAGCCCCGACGTCGGGCTCGACGACCGGGGCAACGCCGTGGTGGTCTGGGCCGCCGACGGCGACGGCAACGGCGTCTACAACATCCAGTACCGGGTGGTGTCGCCAGCCGGCGCGGTGCTCGGCTCGGGGCAGGTCAACGCCAGCGACGCCGGGCAGCAGATCTGGCCGAAGGTCGCGGTCGACCCGGACGGCGCGCCCACCAACGCCGCCGCCGTCGGCTTCACAGTGGTCTGGGAGGACGTGCAGGGCACCGCACCCGCCACCGTCAAGGCCGCCGGCTTCACCGCCGCCACCACCAAGGCGTACGAGGTGACCGCCTCGCAGACGACGGGCACGCACCACCGTCCCGACGTTGCGGTGTCCGCCTCCGGCGAGGCGCTGGTGGTCTGGGACGAGGACGCCGACGCCAACGGCTCGTACAACATCGGGCTGACCCGGCTGGCCCGGTCCAACGGTGCCGTGGCGCTGTCGCGGCGGACGGCCAACGCGCAGAGCGGCGGGCAGCAGCAGCGGGCCTCGGTGGCGGCGAACTTCGCCGGTGACTTCACGGTCGGGTGGGAATCCGACCACACCGGCACCCGGGGTGTCTGGGCCCGATCGTTCACCGCCGCGGGCACGGCCCGGCACGACGAGGTTCCGGTCTCCACCGGAACCGGTGCCATCGCTGCGGGGGTCGGCATCGACGACCAGGACAACGTCGTGGTGGGCTGGACGGTGTCCGGCGCCAACCCGGACGTCTGGGCACGTGGCCTCAACCCGGACGGCACGTCCACCGGCCGGCTGGCGGCCCAGGCGTTGAGCCAGACCACGACGGGTCGCCAGGAGCACTTCGCCGTCGCCGCGTCCCCGTGGGGCGAGGTGAGCGTCTGCTACACCGACGACAACGACGGCAACACCTTCGACCAGGTGCTCCTCGGCCTGGGTACGACGAACTCCACCTGGCTGATGTCCGCCGACGAGCTGCGCCGTCTGAAGGCGCGGGGCACCCCGACCCGCTGAGCCGAGCGTGATCCACTCGGGTTCGGCAAAGTCACGGTGTCCCCGGCAGCGGGACACCGCGACTTCGGCAAAACCGAGTCGATTACGCCGCTCGATACGGGTTCAGTCGGCCCGGGTCAGCCGCTCGTAGAGCACCAGGGCGGCGAGGTAGGCCGCCAACAGGCCCAGGGCGGCCAGCGCGGGCAGGATCCGGGCCACCGGCAGTAGCAGGAGGACGACGCCGATCGCGACGAGCTGACCCGGCGAGCCGCCGACGGTCAGCCGGAGGAACAGCAGACGGCCGGCGAGGTAGAGCGCGGTCCCGCCGTAGAGCACGGCCATCGCCGTCCACCCCATCGGCTCGCCGGCCGGGTGCCGAGATTGATCCGTCAGGCTCGCGAGGATCAGGTGGATGCCCAGGGCGAAGTAGACGACTCCGGCGACCAGCGGTAGGTGCGCCAGCGTGTACGCGTCCGACGCCAACTGCTGACGACGGCGGGTGTGCGGCGAGGCCGAGGTCAGAACCTTGGCGGCGGCGGGGGCGGCGTTCACGAAGTAGAGCCACCAGAGGCACACTGTCGCGGCGAAGCCGAAGATCGCGGCCAGCAGCACCGGCCAGGCGATCATGGCCAGGCCCGCGCCGGCTCCGGCCGACAGCAGGGACTCACCGAGCACGATGATCAGCACCAGGCCGTGGCGTTCGGCGAAGTGGGCGCCGCTGCGGACCTCCCCGAAGCTGGCGGCGGTGGCGATCCGGCCGCCTCCGTAGTCGACGAGGAACGCCACGGTCCACAGCACGGTCTGCGCGTTCCCGCCGAGGATGGCGCCCACCAGGAGCGGGACCCAGGCGAGTGTGGTGGACGCGGCGAAGCGCAGCGTCTGCCGGCGGTATCGCGGGTTGCTGGACGTGGAGTAGGCCTCAAGGGCGAGGTGCAGCCCGCGGACCACGATGTAAGCGCCGGCCAGGGTGAGCGGCGGGCTCAGTGCGCCGTCGTGGCGCTGCCACGCCTCGGGGATCACCAGCGCGGCCACGAAGATGGCGGCCATCGCCGCGAGCATCCCGGCCAGCACGGGGCCGTTGTCCGCGCGGACCTGATTGCCCAGCCAGGTGTAGCAGGTCCACGCGTACCAGAACCAGAGCAGGAGCAGCAGCCCCTGGTAGAGGGTGAGCGGCCCCAGCGACCCCGCCATGAAACCGATGAGCCGGGTCAGCGCGAAGACCAGGACCAGGTCGAAGAAGATCTCGAAGGTGGTGGCCCGGTGCGCCTCCTCGACCAGCACCGGCCGGGCCCGGTGGACGCGGCTCATCCGCTCATCCTGGTACGCGCCGCCCCTGGTCCGTGGGCCAACGGCCAGCTCCGACGGGATCAGGCGAAGAGCAGGTCGAGGTGGGCGTCCAGTGCCCCCAGCGCCTGTTCGGCGGTGTACTGCCCGCCCAGCAGGTAGACACCGAGCCCTTCCATCAGCGCCAGCAGGCCGGCCGCGGCGGCGACGCCGTGCCGGTCGGGCAGGACGCTGGCGATGAACCCGGTGAACTGCGCGGTGTCCTCGTGCAGGCTGGGCGCGGCCGACGGTCGCACCGCCGTGTAGGCGAGGAACGCGAGCGCCACCCGCCCGTTGTCGCGGGTGCCTTCGTCGAGCGGCAGCAGCGCGGCGAGCATCGTCCGCAGCAGCAGTCGAGGCGACGGGGTCTCGCCCAGCTGTGCCACCGCCTCGGTGACCCGGCTCTGGCTGCGCTCCCGCACCACACTCAACGCGAAGGCCATCATCTCGTCCTTGGTCCGGAAGTAGTGCTGGACCATCCCCGCCGAGACCCCGGCCTCGGCGGCCACGTGTCGAAGGCTGACAGCCTCCAGGCCCTGATCCGCGGCGACCCGCATCAGCGCGTTCGCGATGAGGGTGCGTCGCTCCTGGTGATCGACCTTCTTGGGCATGGCCTCGATCGTTTCACAGTGGGTGGCCCGGAGACTCCGCCAGCGCGGTGGTCACCGGCTGACGGTGTGGCTCACCGGAGTGCCCCGCGCGCTGCGCAGCAGGCCGTCCGGGTCGTCGGCGTACAGTCGCAGCTCGTTCACGGGCGTGGACCCGGCCTTCGGCAGGTCGAAGGTCAGCGGCCGGCGCAGCAGGACGTCGATGCTGGTCTGGCTGCCGACCGAGATGGACACCACCCGCCGGTCGCCCTCCTGCTCGACCTGCACCGACTTGCTCGACGGCAGCGATCGGTAGCGCTTGCGCAGCGCCTCGACGTCCGTCCACGGGATCCAGATGTCGATGCCCGAGCTGAGCCGCACCCGCAGGCCCCGGTCGCCCACGACGTGGGGGTGGATCGTCATGCTGGCGAACAGGCCGATCATCCAGAGCAGGCCCCAGATGCCGAGGCCCAGCACGATCCAGCGGGCGGGCCGCCACGGCACCACGTGGGTGACCACCACGTCGAAGATCGGGATCTCCACGACCGACAGGCCGATGAAGATGCCCAGGATCGGCTTGACCACGCCGAGGTAGCCGAACGGCTCGTCGCCGGGCCCCAGCGGCAGTGGACGACGTCGCGCCCACACGTACAGGCTGCGCCACGTCGCGGCCTCGGCCTTGGCCGCCCGACGCAGCAGCGGGCCCACCCGCGCCCTGGTCGGTGTCGTCGTGTCGGTCATGGTCGTCCTACTCGCTCGGGGGTCGACGGGTCAGTGCGGCGTGACGGTTCCGGCGCCGCCGTCCACTGTGACGAGCTGCCCGGTGGTGATGGTCCGGGTGGCGTCCGGCACGCAGATGACGGCGGGGATGCCGTACTCACGGGCCACTGTCGGGCCGTGCGCCATGATCGCGCCGGTCTCGGTGACCAGCGCCGCCGCGGTGAGGAACAGCGGGGTCCAGCCGGGGTCCGTGGTCGCGGCCACCAGGACCTCGCCGGGCTCGACGTGGGCGGTGCCCGGGTCGTGCACGACCCGGGCGGGGCCGGTCACCCGGCCCGCCGACGCGCCCACTCCGGCGAGCGTCCCGTCGCCGGTCGATGCCGCCGGCAGGACGGTCTCGACATCCGTACCGTCGGAGAGCAGTGCCACCGGCACGGTCCGACGCCGCAGCTCCCGGCGGTGCACCGCCCGCCGGGCGGTGACGGTGCCGCGCAGATCAACACCCTGGTGTACGGCGGTGTGCACCTCGTCGAGGGTCAGGAACATGATGTCGTCGGACTGGTCCAGCAACCCGTGGGCGTGCAGGTCGGCGCCGATGAGCAGCAGTTGACGACGGGTCTCGCGCAGCGGATACAGCCCGGCGAACTTGCCGGCCTCGCGCAGGCCGGCCAACGACCGCGCGCGGCGCAACAGGAAACCGGCGAGCCGGCCCCGCACCGGCCGCCGACGGCGAGCTCGGGTGACCAACTCCTCCAGCGCTGTCTCCGCCGCTGAGGCGGCCCGCTGGAAGCGCTGGTCGGGGCCCTGTTGCGGATCGGTCACCCGCAGGTAGTTGGCGACCGCGGCGAAGACCGGCGTGGGGTCCTCCGCCCAACGCGGCACCCCGAGGTCGACTTCGGCGACGCCCCGGTGTCCGTAGACGTCCAGGAAGGCCGCCATGCCGATGTCGGGCAGCGTCCCGTGCAGGTGGCGTGCCGCCAACTCGGCCGGCGGGGTGTCGAGGAGAAGCCGACGGTGGTCGCCCACGCCCTGGGCGAGCCGCCACAGGGCCAGGTCCATCTCGATGGTGACGTTGTGCGGCATGCCGCCCAGCACGGTGTGGATCTCGTCCGGGCCGGCGACGCCCTTGAGCAGCGCGGTCGGCAGGGCGGCGGCGAGCATCCCGGCGACGATCGGCCACATGATCGCGTCGGCGGTGTCATCGGCGTCGGCGTCCTGCGCCTGCACGAAGCGCAGCCGGTCACCGGTGGTACGCAGGTCGGCGGGGGCGGCTGAGCTCACCCTCAGCTGCTCGACCGCCTCGAACATCCGGGTCCGCGCGGCCTCGGGACGGGCCAGCGCCCGCAGGATCCCCGCCACCGCGCGACGGGCCGTCCGCAGCGACGCGGCTCCCGATGCCCCACCGCGCCGGTCGCCGCCGCTGGTCGGGGCGAACCGGGGATCCGCAAGCACGTGCTGCATCACCGCCTGGGCGCGCGGCCCGAAGTCGACAGCCAGGAGCTTCACCAGGCGCTTGCGGGACGACCGGTCGCGGGCGAGGTCGGTCAGGTCGCCGTAGAGGCGACCGCCGATGTCGACGATCTCGACACGTACCCCGAGCGCGGCGAGCATCGCGGCGATCTGCCTGCGCAGTGTCGACATGCCCATCGGGGTGACCGGTTGCAGCATGCCCTGGACGTGCCCGAACTCCAGGTAGACGCGGGGGAGGGGCTTCTCGCTGGACGGTGGAGCGGGGAACAGGCTGGTGATCGGCCGGGACTGGAGGAGCCACAGCACGTCCTCCGCGTCGATCGCCCACTCGACATCCTGTGGGCAGCCGAAGTGGCCCTGCAACCGCTCGCCGGTGGCGCGGAGGCGGGCCAGTTGCGGGGACGTCAGGCATCCGGCCTCGGTGCGCGTGACGTCGTCGAGAACGTAGTGGTCGACGGCGGCTGCGCCGTCCACCACAGTGGTGCCGAGGCCGGCAGCGGCGTCGACGGCCATCTCGTCGCGGCGCCCGGTCAGCGGGTTCGCGGTGAACAGCACTCCCGCCACAGTGGGTGTGACCATGCGCTGCACGACGACGGCCATCCGCACTGTCTGGGAATCGATGCCGCGGGCGTCGCGGTAGGCGGTCGCCCGGTCGCCGTGCAGCGAAGCCCAGCATTTCTCGATGGCGGCGATCAGCTCGTCGGTGCCGGTGACGTCGAGGACGGTGTCCTGCTGCCCGGCGAAGCTCGCGTCCGGGAGGTCCTCGGCGGTCGCGCTGGAGCGCACCGCCACCGGGCCCGCGCCGAGCCGCTGGTACGCGGCGACGACCTCGGCGGTGGGGACGACGCCGAGCCGGTGTGCCTCGGTGGTGACGCAGAAGCCGTCGGGGACCTGCTCGCCGTGCCGGATCAGCTCGCCCAGCCCGGCCGCCTTGCCGCCGACCAGGGCGGTCATGGCAGCGGTCACCTCGGACAATGCGATCACGTGCATGGGAGCCCACTCTCGTTGCAATACAACTGCATTGCATCTGACGGTATCTCGTTTGCGATTCGAGTGCAATGTCAAGGCTGTGGGGGTGCCACCTCGGAGCCGGGAGGTTGCCCGGATCTGCCATGCTCGGCCCGGTGACGACCGGTCGCCCCACCAGATCCCGCTCCCACCGCCGCCCTCGAAGCCGTGCCATCCGCATCCTGCTCGCGCTCGTCGCGGTGGCGGCCCTCGTGGGTGTCGCGGTGGTCGCGGTGCCGATGCTGCGACCGGCCGGTCCGCGCCCGCTCTTCCAGATGCCGGTGACCTGCGGCGAGACGTGGCAGCTCAGCACCTACCCCGGTCACGACGACTACGACGTCGACTTCTTCCCGGTCGAGGGCGAGACGTGGGGGCGGCCGGTGCTCGCGTCGTACGCCGGCACTGTCACAGTGGCCGGCATCAACGGCTCGCTGGGCGGCCGCAACCCGGAGAACCCCGAGGGCCCGCGCGGGCGTGGCGGCGGTTACTGGGTGAAGATCGACCACGGCGGCAAGTGGGAGACGCAGTACCTGCACATGCTCGAACCACCACTGGTCACCGTCGGCCAGAAGGTGGCCCAGGGTGACCAGATCGGACGGCTCGGCAGCACCGGCAACTCCGGCGCGCCGCACCTGCACTACGAGCAGCGCAAGGGCTGGGACAAGGTCGAGACCCACTTCGACGGCGCGCCGTCGGGCATCACCACAGACGAACGCGAACAGATCCTCCGGCGGGTGAGCAACAACTGCCCGGCCGTCTCCTGAGGAATCCGGTTTGCCCCGCACGGCTCGGGGCACTGATTCTCCAGACAGTTCCGACGCAGGGAGGAGCCGGCCATGGCCAAGGGTGACGTCGACACGTACCACGAGGACGGGCAGTGGAAGAACAAGCCGGAGGGCCACGAGCGGGCCACCAGCACGCATGACGTGAAGGCCGACGCGCAGGCCCAGGGCCGCGAGATGGCGGCCGACCGCGGCGTCGAGCACGTGATCAAGAAGCAGGACGGCACGATCGGGGAGAAGAACACCTACCCCCGCAGCCGTGACCCCCGCGACATCGAGGGCTGACAGCTCCCAGCCCCGGCGCACCGACCTCCTCGGCCATGCCGAGGAGGTCGGTGCGCTTCTGGGGGCCGAGTCCCAGGCCGGCTTTATCCCCGTACGAGAAATATGGGTGTTTTTGGGGGGATATAGTCCAGATCGGGACTGGAGTGAAAGCTGGGAGTGGGCATGTCGTTTCGGGGCCGGCGTCGTCCGAGCAGCATCGCAACGCTGGCGGTAGCCGTGACCGTGGGAGTTCTCGCGGTCGCGCCCCTCCCGGCGTGGGCGGCCGGTTCCGTCCTGTTCGACCAACCCTTCCACAACAACACACCGAACGGCATCGGCGCTGTGGCGGTACCCGCGGTGCCCGGCCTCCTCGCCACGAACGCCGCCTGCCTGAGCGCGGCCGGCAACTCCACAATCGGCCCGCTGCTCAGTTGCACCACCTCCACCGACCCGCAGGGCGCCGGCAAACTTCGCCTCACCCCCGCCACCATCAACCGGCAGGGCGGGGTGTTCGGCGCGGTGAGCGTGCCCACCTCGCAGGGCCTGCACCTCACCTTCAACACCTACCAGTACGGCGGCAACAACCCAGGGGCGGACGGCCTCGCCTTCGTCCTGGCCGCCGTTGATCCGGCCAACCCGAGACCCCCCGCCACCCTCGGCCAGCCGGGCGGCTCGCTGGGCTACTCGGCGGCGTTCAACGGAGTGTCGGCAGGCCTCTCCAACGGCTACCTCGGCATCGGGCTGGACGTCTTCGGCAACTTCAGCAACAGCACCTACCAGGGCACCGGCTGCACCAACCCGCCGTACATCTCGACCACCAACGGCCGGGTGCCCGGCCAGGTCGTGATCCGCGGGCCGGGCCGCAACGCGGTCGGCTACTGCGCGATCAACAGCACCGCCACCAACACCTCGTCGCCGGCACTGGCATTGCGTGCCGCCACCCGTGCCGCCTCGGTGGTGCCGGTCGAGGTGGTCGCCAACACCACCTCGTCGCCGTTCACCACCGACACCGGCATCACCGTTCCGGCCGGGGAGTACCGGGTCAGGTTCACCCCGGTCGGCGGGGCCGCCCGGACCCTGTCAGGCGCGCTTCCGGTCGTGGCGCCCAGCCTGTATCCGTCGCCGACCTGGCTGAACGCCAGCGGCTACCCACGGCAACTCGCCTTCGGCTGGGTGGGCTCGACCGGCTCGGTCACCGACTTCCACGAGGTCGACAACGCCCAGGCGGTCAGCTTCAACCCGGTGCCCGACCTGAACGTGTCACAGACCAGCTCCGTCGGCGCCTCCCCGCAGCCCGGTGACCCGGTCACCTACTCGATCACCGCCGGGGTCGACGCCGGCGCCACCGAGACGTCGCCGATCTCGGTCACCCAGACCGTCCCCGCCGGTGTCGTCCCCCGCGCCGCGTACGGCTCCGGCTGGGTCTGCGCCGCACCGTCCGGCCAGACCGTCACCTGCACCAACAGCAACGGCCCGTTCGCCGGCGGCACCTCCCTGCCGCCCATCACCGTCGTCGCGACAGTCACCGGCACCGGTGTCACACCGGCGCAGATCCAGACCACGACAGTCGCTACCTCGTCGTCGATCGACGCCAACCCCGGTCTCGCCACCGGCACCACACCCGTCGCGCCGGCCACCGCGCCCAGCGGCATCACCGTCACCCCGGCCCAGAGCTCGGTCTCCGGGGGCGTCCCGGTCACCGTGGGCGGCAGCAACCTCACCGGCGCCACCGCGATCACCATCGGTACGGCCGCCGAACAGCAGGCCGGCACGTCGGTGCTGCTGGTGCCGTGCACCTCCGGCCCGGCCGCCGGCTGCTTCACAGTGAACCCCAACGGCACCCTCGCCATCTCCTCCATGCCCGCCCGGTCCGGCCCGGCGACGGTCACGGTCAGCGTCGTCACCCGAGGCTCGGCCGGGTCGGCGAACTTCGTCTACGCCTCCACGCCGGGCACGCCCACCACCCCCACAGCGGTCGCGGGCGTCACCAGCGCCACAGTGAGCTGGACCGCGCCGGACAACAACGGCAGCCCGATCACCAGCTACCTGATCACCCCGATCCGGGACGGCGTCACCCAACCGACAGTGACCTTCGACGCCTCCACCACCAGCCGCACCCTGACCGGGCTCACCGCAGGCTCGTCGTACGCCTTCCGCGTGGCGGCGGTCAACGCGTTCGGCACCGGGGCGGCCAGCCCACCCTCGGCAGCCGTGGTCCCGTACACACTGCCGGGAGCGCCGACGAACACCTCGGCCACCGCCGGCACCAACGCCGCCAGGGTGAGCTGGACGGCCCCGGCCAACGGGGGGTCGCCGATCACCGGTTACACGGTGACGCCGTACCTCAACGGGGTGGCGCAGACACCCCGGGTCTTCAGCGGAACCGCCACGACCCAGATCGTCACGGGGCTGACCGCCGGTGCCACGTACACCTTCCGGGTGGCCGCTACGAACGCTGGCGGGACCGGCCCGCAGTCGGCCCCCTCCGGGCCGGTGACGGTCAACGCGCCGCCGACGCTGACTTTCCCACCGCCCCCACCCGGCAAGGCCTACGAGCCGTACCAGTACCAGCTCACGGTGACCGGCGGGACCGGCCCGTTCACCTGGTCGGTCAGCGCCGGGAGCCTGCCCGCCGGGCTGACCCTCGACCCGGTCACGGGCCTGCTCTCCGGCACGCCCACAGTGTCCGGGACGTTCCCGTTCACCGTCCGGGTGACCGACTCGTACGACCAGTCCGCGACCCGACCGGTCGACCTGGTCATCACCCCGCTCGGTGGACTCTCCATCAGCGTCCCGGCGATCTCGGCGCTCGGCACCGTCACCTCGGGCACCACCGGCGTCTCGGGCCACCTCGGCCCGGTGACTGTCACCGACGACCGTGGCCCGTTCTCCGGCAACTGGGTCAGCGTCGTCTCCAGCACGAGCTTCACCACCGGCTCCGGCTCGGGGGGTGAGACGATCCCCAACAGCAACATCACGTACGCCTCGGGGCCCGCCCTCGCCAGCACCGGGGTCGGATCGTTCGTCCCGCAGCCCGGGGCGGTGCTGAACACCCCGCGGGTGGCCGCGGGATGGTCCGGCCAGGCGGGAGGCCCGAACTCCGCCACCTGGAACCCCACGCTGTTCGTGACCCTCCCGTCCGGGGTGGTGGTCGGCAACTACGTGTCGGTCGTGACGCACTCCGTCATCTAGCCCCCGCCCGCGCCCCGCGCCCCGCGCCCCGCGCCCCGCGCCAGCCCCAGCCCCGTCGATCATGGAGTTGTGGCGGGTGGCGAATCGGTCTTGTCGCTCTCAAGTCGGGCACCACAAGTCCATGATCGACTCGCGGAACGATGCTGCCCGGCCGTTCCGGGGGAACGGCCGGGCAGATGGGGTGGGACGGTGGGTGGGTGGTCAGGCCCACTGGGCCTGGCGTCGGCGGACGAGGTACCAGCCACCAAGGGTGACCAGCACCAGCAGGGCGATGCCGCCGACCGTGTAGACCAGCCAACTCGGCCCGCTGGACGTCGCGACAGTCATCGGCGCCGCGACGGGTAGGACGATCTTCCCGGTCGCGGTGCGTTCCACGGTGCCGCTGGCGAGCTTCGCGTGCACGTCCCAGGTTCCGGCGGGCAGGGCCTGGTTGACCTCGATCCGGACCTGACCGCTCTGGCCGGGCAGGATCGTCACGCCGTTGGTCACCTTGAACGGACCGGCCTGGACCGCCGCCTTGGTCAGCGACAGGGTGCCGGTCATGTCCAGCGCGCGTTCGCCGGTATTGGTGACCTTCGCGGTGACCACGGGGAACTCGCCGGTGCCCGGCTCGGCGGCCAACCCTTCGATCCGGAAGTCCGTTGGCGGCTCACCACCGGGACCGATGTCGAGGTAGACCCGGATGCCCACCCGGTGGATCTGGGTGACGTTGCCGGTGCGCTCCTTCGTGCTGGTGACCTGCGCCCAGATCGCGGCGTACCGCTCGCCCTTCGACGCCTTCTTCGGCACGGCGACCTCGACCTCGACCGGTCGTCGCTCGCCCGGGTCCAGCCGCATCGTGGCGGTCTTCAGCCGGATCCACCCGCTCAGTTCGTTACCCGTACGCCCCTCGGGCACGGTGAAGGCGTTGTTCTCGACCGAAGCGGCTCCGGAATAGAAATCGATCTTCTGCACCTCGGCGGAGGTGTTCTGCACCTCGATCCGGCGGTTGATCGTCGTGCCGGGTTTCAGGTGATCCACGATGTAGACCTGGGCCCTCGGGTCCTGTACCCGACTGGCCGGGATGTCCAGCATCCGGATGCTGATCGCGGCTTCCTCGGCCGGGTCCTGTCGCTGCTCCCGCACGGCAACGGCTGGTGCCGCCGAAACCCCGAGCGCCACGAGGGCGACCGAGGCCAGCAGCACCAGCCGGCCGAGCGGCTCAGAACACCGAATGTGTCACCGTCCCGGTGTAGACACCCTGGACGGTGCCGACGGGGATGTTCACCACCAGGGTGGGGTTCCAGGTGGCGAAGTTGTTGCCGGTGCCGCCGGTGTGGGTCATCGCCGTCCGGGGGACGTTGATGATCACCTGCTGGGCCGCGGTGGGTTGCCCCGGCGTGAAGGTGCCGGTGCCGGCGGTCGCCGTGGCGGGGCCGGACCAGTACTGAACGTTGATGTTCGGGATCGTCTCTCCGGAGGAGCCGCCACCGGTGGTGAAGTCGGTGGAGATGACGCTGGCGGTCCAGTTGGGGGTGAGCGAACCTCGTTGGTCCAGCACGGTGACCGGGCCGAGCAGACCGGTGACGGTCGAGCCCTCTATGCCGTGACCGATGTTGGCCGTCGCCGGCACGGTGATCGACAGGCCACCGGCGGCGTCGACGGTGAGGGTCACGATCGTGTCGCCCGTGGTGTCCGCGGCGGCCGGTCCGGCGAGCGCGACGACGGCGGCGACGCCGGCCAAGCCCGCGAGAATCTTTCTACGCATCGAGTCTCCTTTGTCCTAAAGAGCGCTGGGAAGCACTTAGGAGACTATCTACGCAAAACGCCCATACAGGCTGGAATAGCTCGAGCATCACCCGGTGGGCGTTCGATGGTCGTGCCGGAGGAGATCTCCTCCCTGGTTCGAGCACCAGCATGGATGGCCCGTTGCGCGTGCTGGACCCTCACGGCGGGCGCGCACGGCAAGGGCTCGGCGCCGTACCGGCCGCCGAGCCCTACGAGCGGATTCAGGCCGCGACCACGTACGGGAACGTGGCGGACCGCGCGGCCTTGGTGACCTCAGAGGTGAGGCCGGCAGTGGTGCCGGTGTTGAGGACCAGGGAGAACATCACCTCGGGCGCGTTGTCGGCGAGGGTTCGTCCGTTGCGGACCGCGAAGCCGAAGTTCGCTGCCGTGCCGACCTTGTACGACAGCAGGTCGGGGTAGAGCTGCCGGGCGACGCTCCAGCCGTACGCCTGCGGATCCGGTGCGGTGCCGTTCGCCTTGACCACCCCGGCGACCGCGTTCGCGATCTCCTCCCCGCCCTCGGCGAGGTCGTTGCCGGGGTGCCGGAAGTTGGCGGGGTCGGAGAAGTCGGTGTCGTGGGGCCAGAAGATCGGCCACATCATGGGGTGGCCGGCGCGGTTGATCTGGCGCCACCCGCCCGCGTCGGTGGCCAGCATGGTGCGGCACCACACGCCGATCTCGGTGCCGTCGCGCAGCAGCGGCTCGTCGTGGGAGACCTCGAGGACGATCGACTCGACAGTGGTGCCGGCGAAGCTGTTCTTGGCCTGGTCGACCCGCCACGCCGAGCGGTCCACCCGCGAACCGTTCTTGACCGCGCCGTTGATGGTGGCGAGTTCGTCGAGGTCGACGAAGAAGGGGTCGGCGATCCGGCCGGCCCAGATCCGGACGTTGCCGCCGGTCGTCACCTCGCCGGTTCGCCCCTCGGCGATGGGGGTGCCCATCGCGGCGTCGTCGCGGGCGTCCGCGCCGGTGAGCTCGTACAACTGGAGCGTCTGCCGGGCGTCGCCGTCCGGCTCGCCGAAGGCGAACCGGTAGGTCAGGTCCTCCGCCTCGGTGCCGTTGATGTGAATCTTGATCTCGTAACGCGCCTCGGCGTGGAAGCCGCGCTTGATGTCGGCCTTGGTCACCGAGCTGTTGACGTCCATGACGAACACGGTGGCGCGGTCACCGTTGAAGACGTACAGGTCGTCGATGTACAACTGGCCGCCCTGAGCGGCCAGGGGTGTATCGAGATGGTGCGACATGAGCTCACTCCCGGGACTGCCGGATTCAGGACTAATCCGAACATAGTGGTCATGAGCCTGGCCTCCCCGCCCATCGAGTCAATCCGGTTCGAGGAGGTGGGCGAAGGTCGCTACGGCGATGGGCCGCCCGAGTGACTCCTCGGACGGCCCCCGCCTTGGTGCTTTGGTGATCAGATGCGGGACCACTTCTGGTTGGCGGCGCCGAGGCAGTCCCACAGGTGCAGCTTGCCACCGTTGTTGGGGTTGGCCTCCCGTACGTCAACGCACTTGTTGGCGTTGAGGTTGACCAGGTCGCCGGCGCCGTTGAGGGTGAAGCGTTGCGCGGTGTTGCCGTTGCAACTGACCAGGTTGACCTCGGTGCCGTTGGCGGTGCCGGCCCAGGCCGGGTCCATGCACTTGCCCATCGCGCGGACGGTCCCGTCGGACGCGAAGGTCCAGCTCTGGGCCGCCGTGGTGTTGCAGTCCCAGATCTGGAGCTTTGCGCCCTCGACCGGGTCGGCGCCGGGGATGTCGATGCAGCGACCGCTCTGCGCACCCCTGATCCGGTTGGTGCCGGGAGTGGGGTCGCCCCCGCCACCCGAGGTGTAGCTGGACACCCGGACGTAGTCGACGAGCATCTGCTGCGGGAACTGGGTCGAGCCGTCGGGGTAGCCGGGCCAGTTACCGCCGACCGCAACGTTGAGGATCATGAAGAAGGGGTGGTCGAACACCCAGCGGCTGCCGCCGAGCCGAGCGGGATCGACCCGGTGGTACTGCACCCCGTCGACGTACCAGGTGATGACGTTCGGCTCCCAGTCCACCCGGTAGGTGTGGAAAGTGTCGGCGAGCGGTGCGCCGAGGGTGCGGCTGCCAGTGATGCCGCCGGCTCCGGAGTAGCCGGGCCCGTGCACGGTGCCGTAGACGGTGTTGGGCTCCCGGCCGATGTTCTCCATGACGTCGATCTCGCCGGCGTCGGGCCACCCGCCGCCGGTGCCGAGCATCCAGAAGGCCGGCCAGATGCCCTGACCACGCGGGATCTTGATCCGGGCCTCGAACCGCCCGTACGTCTGGGTGAAGGTGGCCGCCGTCAGCAACCGCGCCGACGTGTACTCGCAGCGCCCGTAGTGGCACTGGTAGTTGGCGGGATTGTCCCGGCGGGCGGTGATGACCAGGTTGCCCTGGCCGTCGTGGACCGCGTTGCTGGTGCTGTTCGTGTAGTACTGCCGCTCGTTGTTGCCCCAGCCGCCACCGCCGGTGTCGAACCGCCACTTGTTCTGGTCGACGGGCGTGCCGGCGGGGGAGTTGAACTCGTCCTGCCAGCTGATGGGACCGATGGCGGCCTCGGCCCGGTCGGGGTGCGCCGGGACGACGAGCGCCGTCGCGGTCGCGACGAGGGTGGCCGCCAGGAGTACGAGCGGGCGGAAGCGGAGGCTGGGCCGGGCTGTGAACACGGGAGGCTCCTCAGCGTGGGGGTGATGGAGGCGGTTTACCAGGATAGAGAGCGCTCTCTAAGCGAAGCATGTCGATATGATGTCTTTCTGTCAAGACTGTTTCCAATATCACGACCGTCCGTTACCGCCCGATGCTGACCAGTGAGCGGCGAAGCGCAGACGCGGTCGTCGCAGTGGCATCACTCGATGCCTCCGAGATGGACGACGTCGACCCATCGAAGGAGTTCGGCGCGGCCGAGGGCTACTCGATAGCGGTCGAATCGACCCTTCCTATTGCCGTGGGGCGTCCACGCGGGACAGGATGACGAGGCGTGCCGGAAACTTTCCCGTAACCTGCGCGCTGCTGGTCTCTGTCACAAGGAAGTGGGAGTCAGTCATGAGCGAGGCGTCGACGGCGCTGGGTGTGCGCCTCTACCCGGATCTGGTCGAGCGGGGTGGCCTGGCCCCCGCGCTGATCGAAACTGCTGCCCGCCACGGGCTCGACGTCGGCCGGGTGACCGCGCCGGAGCAGGGGCGGGCCCGGTTCACCTGCGCCGAGCTGCACTCCGACGAGGGCGTGGTCTGCGTGGGGCTGGGATCGCAGGCCCGGTACTTCATGATTGACCTGCGCGTCTCGGGAGAGGTTCTCGCCCGCGGCGACGTCATGGACCTGGTGCAGGTCGCCCAGGTGGCCGCGGCCTGGCGGGCCGGCCTGACGTTCGCCGAGCTGACCGCCCGGTTCCCGTTCATGGAGGAGATCAAGCACCGCCCCGCGCCGGTGGCCCAGGTCAGCTAGCCGGCCGGGTCGGGCAGGTCAGCAGCGCAGCCGAGGTGGCAGTGGTGACTCCGTACCGGCACTCCGGTTGAGGTAGGTCGACTGGACGAAGTCGACGAGGCGCTCCGCGTCGGTCGCGGTCGAGGCCAGTCCGAACGAGACGCGGACCGCGCCGCCCGTCGGCAGCCCCAGCGCGGTGAGGTACTGGTCGATCGTGTCGACCCCCGCCAACAGCCGCTGCCGCATCGACGTCCGGCTCATTCCGAACGCGCCCTCGGCCGCGCCCGGATTGCAGAAACAGCCGGTACGCAGGGAGAGGCCCGCCGCTGCCGCCTCCCGCGCCACGAGCCGTTCGTCGACCAGCGTGCCGTCCGGGTGACGGAGGTTGACGGTCACGGTGCCACCGCGCCCCGCACCCGTCGTCGGCCCGTACACCTGGACCAGCGGCCCGCCGGTGTCGTGCCGCAGGGTGGCCAACCGCTCCAGCAGCCACTCGGTGAGCAGACCGACCCGGGCGTGGACGAGGTCCACGCCGATCGAGTCGAGCCAGCGCAACCCGAACTCCACGTCCGGGATGCTCAGGAAGTTGAGCGTGCCGTCCTCGAACGCCGACTCGTCGTCCATCGGCCGGTGCCAGTCGCCCTGCACACTCACCGCGCGGATCGTGCCGCCGGCGAACCACGGCCGGCGCAACCGGGCCAGCGCCGAACGGCGGGCCAGCAGCGCGCCGACCCCGGTGGGGTAGCCGAAGAGCTTGTACCAGCTCAGACAGACGAAATCCGGTCGGACGTCGCTGAGGTCCAGCCGGTTCGTCGGCGCGAAGGCGGCCGCGTCGAGCAGCACGTCGTAGCCCCGCTGCTGGGCCAGCTCCACCCAGCCCAGCGGGTGCTGAACCCCGGAGAAGTTGCTCTGCGCCGGGTAGGCGAACAGCCCGCGACGACCGCGCCGGCCCCACCGGCGGGTCAGGCCACCCCGGCCGGCGTCGAGCGCCGCGACCAGGTCCGACTCGGCGATCCGCAGTTCCGGCCCGTTCAGCGGCAGGTAGCGTACGGACGCGCGAGCCGCCCGGGCGTACTCGCGGATGCCGTTGACCGAGTTGTGGTTGTCCCAGGTGAGCACCAGCGGCGCGGCCCGGCCGAAGTCGTACGCCTCGCCGACCAGCCGGCAGGCGCCGCTGGCGTTCGGGGTGAAGACGACCGCGTACTCGTCCGGGTCGGCGCGGAAGAAGTCGAGCACCGCGCGTCGCGCCGACTCCACGAGCGAGCCCGCCGCCACGCTCGTGGGGTTCTCCGAGTGGGGGTTGCTGTAGAGGCCGGCGAGCAACCGGTCGTGGTGGGCGCGAACCTGCGCCTGGGCGGCCACCCCGGCTCCGGCGTAATCGAGGTACACCTGCCCGTCGGTATCCAGGTGTCGGTACTCGGTGGCGCGCAGCTCATCGATCCGGCCCGTGGCGGCGTATCCCGGTAGCGCCGTGGGGGAGGCGGGCGGCGTCGGGTCAGGACCCACGACGAGGATCCCGTCGGAGCAGGACCGCCCAGGCCGCGCCCAGGAAGAGCAGCACGAAAGCGCCGAGCACCAGCCAGTCGACCCACACCGGCCGGGAGAAGCTGTCGCCGTACGTGGCCAGCAGCGGCGGGCCGAGCGGGGAGCCGCCGTCGCGCCAGAGCCGCTCCACCCCGGCGGTGTGCCCCAGGCCCTCGAACGCCCACCGGTTCGACATCGCGTAGCTGAGCCACTGACCTCCGACCGCCATCGCCGGCACCGGCAGGATCGCGCCGACGAACAGCACCTGTGGGAAGCAGAGCATCGGCAGCATGAGCGTCGCCTGGGCCGCGTCGGACACGGCCGCCGAGCAGAGCAGACCGAGGGCGAGCGCCGCCGCCGAAGAGAGCAGCAGTGTCGCGTACAGGGCGGCGAAGTCGGCGCCGCCGACCGGCGGCAGCCGGTCCATTCCGCGCAGCACCCCGAGCAGGGCCAGGTCCACCACGGCCAGCAGCGGCAGCAGCACCGCCACCTTCGCCAACAGGTACGGGACCAGCCGGACCCCGGCCAGCCGCTCCCGGCGCAGGATCGGCAGCTCGGTGCAGATCTGGAGGAGCCCGTAGGTCAGCCCGAAGAAGAAGCCGCCGAACGCGATCCAGAACAGGATCATCACGGTGACCGTCGGGCTGGGTCTGGTCGGCTCGAACGCCCCCGGGCGGAACAGCAGCGCGAACATGCCGAGCACCATCAGCGGCGAGCCGAGCAGGATCGCCAACGTCAGTCGGTTGCGGACGACGATCTCCGTGTTGCGCGCGGTGAGCACCGCCCACTGGCGCAGCCGGCCGACGCGCCGGGACGGCGTCGCGGCGCCGTCACCCTCGTCGGGAGTACGGGGCGGCTGTTCGGCCGCGCGCTGCTCGGCGAAGCGGTCGGGCCACTCGGCCGGCTGCGTCGCTTCGTCGAGCCGGAGGTGCACCTCGGCCAGGGACCGCAGGCCGAAGAACTCCCGGGCGGCGGTCGGGGTGCCGGTGAACGCCAACCGGCCCTGACGGGTCAGCACGACGACCCTGTCGCAGTGGTCCACGTCGGTGACCTGATGAGTGGTCAGCACGACGGTGGTGCCCGTGTCGGCGAGCGCGCGGAGCACCCGGAGCAGCTCCACGGCGATCGCCGGGTCCAATCCGGAGGTGGGCTCGTCCAGGAAGAACACGCCGGGTCGGGTGAGCAGCTCGACGGCGATGCTGGCGCGCTTGCGTTCACCGCCGCTGAGCAGGCCGACCGGCGTGGTGGCCCGGTCGGTGAGTCGCAGCTCGGCGAGCACCTCCGCGACCCGGTCACTGATCTCGGCCGGCCCGGCGGTGGAGGGCAGGCGCAGTCGGGCCGCGTACCGCAGGGTGCGGGCCAGGGGCAGCTCGCGGTGGATGATGTCGTCCTGGGGAACGACACCGATGGTGCCGGCCGTGGTGTTGCCGTCGTACGTGACGGTGCCCGCCACCGGGCGCTGTACCCCGGAGAGGATCTCCAGCAGGGTGGTCTTGCCGGCGCCGCTGGCACCGATGATCGCGACCAGCTCGCCCGGCGCGATGCTCACCGAGACGTCGGTCAGGATCTGGCGACCGCTCCGGACGCTCTGACCCAGCCCCTGAGCGGCGATGCCGACACCGGCACGTGGGGGAGACGTGGTCTGCTCGGTCGTCATGTCGAGTGCTCGATCCGGTCGGGAGTGGTCCGCCTGAATATCGTGCCTCGCCGATGTTACTGAGCGGCCGCGCAGTGCGCCCGGAGTGGACGGTCAGCGACAGTCGTCCGTTCAGCCGGTGGTGGTCCGTGCCTGTGCCGGCACCTGGAGGAGGTCGAGGCAGTTGCGCCACAACGTCTCCAGCTGGGTCGGATCGTTGAGCAACTTCGCGAGCAGGACCCGTCCCTCGATCTGCGCGACTATCGATCGGGCGGCCTCCCGGCTGTCGACCGACGGGCCCGCCAGGCCGCGCTCCTTGGCCTCGGCGACGACCTGCTCGATGAGGCCGATCTGCTCCTCGAAGATCTCCTGGAGTCGACCGCGGATCTCCTCGGCCTGGTTGCTGAGTTCGAGGGCGAGGTTGCCGAACAGGCAGCCCGCGACCACCCCGGCTTTTTGCTGGCCGACGCGCTGGACCTCCTCGGTGGCCTCGAACAGGTCCCGGAGTCGCTGTAGCGGGTCGCGCTCGCTGCCGAGCAACTGCTCCCACTGGCGGCGCTGGGTGACCCAGTGCTCGTCGATGACGGTGCGGGCGAGCGCCTGCTTGGACTCGAAGAAGTAATAGAAGCTGCCCTTCGGCACGCCCGCCGCCGCGCAGATCTCGGCGACCCCGAGCGCCGTGTAGCCGCGTTGCTCGATGAGCGTGGCGGCCGCGTCGAGGATCTTGTTCTTCGCGTCACTGGTTCGACCCATGCCTCGACGATACACGACCGGTCGGCTAGCTTTTAGTAGACCAGTCGTCTAGTGAAGGTGGTTTCCTCATGAACAGCAGTCAGGGTCAGAAGGTCGTCGTGATCACCGGCGCTTCCCAGGGCATCGGCGCCGGCCTCGTGGACGCCTACCGCAAGCTCGGGTACGGCGTCGTGGCAACCTCTCGGTCGATCGGCGCGTCCGACGACCCGGAGATCGTCACGGTCCGGGGTGACATCGCCGAGGCCGACACCGCCGAGCGGGTGGTGCGTGCCGCTCTGGACCGGTTCGGGCGGATCGACACCCTGGTGAACAACGCCGGCGTCTTCGTCGCCAAGCCGTTCACCGACTACACCGACGAGGACTTCGACCAGGTCACCGGGATCAACCTCGCCGGGTTCTTCCACCTCACCCAGCGCGTGATGCCGCACCTGCTGGCCAGCGGGGCCGGTCACGTCGTCAGCATCACGACGAGCTTCGTCGACCAGCCCAACTCGAACGTCCCGTCGGTGCTCGCGTCGTTGACCAAGGGCGGCCTCAGCTCGGCGACCAAGTCGCTGGCCATCGAGTACGCGGGTCGCGGTGTCCGGGTCAACGCCGTCGCACCCGGCGTCATCAAGACCCCGATGCACCCGGTCGAGACGCACCAGACGCTCGCGGGTCTGCACCCGGTGGGCCGGATGGGCGAGACGAGCGACGTCGTCGACGCCGTGGTCTACCTCGAGTCCGCACCGTTCGTCACCGGCGAGATCCTGCACGTCGACGGCGGGCAGAACGCGGGTCACTGATCCCGCCACACCGAGCAGGCCGCCCACCAATGTGTGGGGCAGGATCCGCACCGCCGGTGCGGATCCTGCCCGACGGCGGCCGGCTCGGCTAGGCGGCGGGTACCGCGGCGAAGAACTGCCGCAGCGCGTCGGCGACCAGGGTGGGTGCCGTCATGGTCACGAAGTGCGACTGACCTGGCCAGACGACGTAACGGGCCGCTGGAATCGTCCGCGCGAGAGCGTTCATCGTGGTGGGCATCGGCTCCCAGGTGTCCGCGCCGGCCAGCAGGAGAGTCGGCACGGCGATCGAGGACCACCGGGTGATGTCGGTGCTGTCCTGCGCGAGCGCCTCCAGATCGTGCAGCCAGCCGACCGCCGAGCGGCGCGCCTCGACCGGGTCGGGCACCCGATGTCCCGCGCCGGCGGCCATCGCGGCGACGATCTCGGCCGGAACCCGCGTCACATCGTTCAGGGCCGCTGCCATCGCGGCGGCGTCGTCGCGCTCGAAGGCGGCACGGTACCGGTCGAGCAGCGGCGCGACCTGCGCTCCGGCCGCGAAGAGCGGCGGCTCGAAGATCGCCAGGGAGCGTACGTCTCGCGGATCGACCAAGGTGGTGTGCAACGCCACTGTCGCTCCGTAGGAGGCGCCGACGAGATGGACCGGTCGGCCCGAGGAGCGCCGGGCGGCCTCGATGACGGCGAGCAGGTCGGCGGTCTCGTCCCGGAAGGACTTGGTGCCGGCCGGGACGTCGCTGGGACCGTATCCGCGCCGGGCCGGCAGCCACACCTCGTGGTCCTGGGTCAGGTGCTCCGCGACGGTGGCCCAGGAATGCAGCCCGCCACCCGAGCCGTGCACCAGGACGACGGGGTCTCCGACGCCCAGTCGTCGTACCACCAGGCGAGTTCCGTCGGCCGACTCGACCGACTGATCGTGGCTGCTCACTGCTGCTCCTGTTTCTGGGTCGGCCAGTTGCTCAACGTGGTGTGCACCGCGTCGAGGATCGACTGCCACGACGCGTCGACAGCGCGGGGATGCCCGAAACCGTCGACCGTTTCGAGGCTCACGAAGCCGTGGAAGGTGCTGCGGACGAATCGGATGGCGTCGGTCAGGGCCGGCTCGTCGAGCCCGTAACCGCGCAGCATCGCGTAACTCAGCTCGATCAGGCGTAGGTGCCCGGCCGACCGGGTGCCGACCTCCGGCGGCAGTTGGAGCTGGGTCGCCGCGTACTGCCCCGGATGAGTGACGGCGAACGCGCGCCAGGCGTCGGCGAATCCGACCAGGGCCTGGCGGCCGGCCCGCCCCGCCACCGCGATCGCCAGCGCGTCGGCGAAGGTGGCCGCCGCCCGGACCGCGACGTGCTCGATCAACGCGTCCCGGCTGCGGACGTGCACGTACAGGGCCGCGTCCGAGACCCCGAAGTGCCGGGCGACGGCGGCGACGGTCAACCGGGACAGGCCGACCGAATCCGCCAGCTCGGCAGCGGCGGCTGAGACGCGCGCGTTGGTCAGACCCTGCCGTGGCATACCGGACCTTTGCTTCGCTAGGAAATAACTTAGGGCCCCTAAGATAGCACCGCGGTCGGCTGCTGGGTCGGGCAGGAATGAACGGCCCAGTCGGGGGAAGACCGGCCGTTCCACCGCCGAACAGGAGAGCCGGGATGAGAGCCGTCGTCTACACGGACGTCCGGACGGTCGCGGTGCGGGAGGTGCCCGACGCGACGCTGGAGGCGGAGACCGACGCGCTCGTCCGGATCACCTCCACCGCACTGTGCGGTACAGACCTGCACATGTACGACGGACGGACCAGCGCCGAGCCCGGCCTGGTGCTCGGTCACGAACCACTCGGCGTGGTGCAGGAGGTGGGCGCCGCGGTGCAGACCGTCCGGCCGGGCGCCCGGGTGGTGATCCCCACGCACCTGTTCTGCGGGACGTGTGTGATGTGTGCCCGCGGGCTCTCGGCGGCCTGTCTACGGGCCCGGGCCGAGGGGCCGGGCGCGGCGTACGGGTACGCGGGGATGGGTCCGTACCGGGGCGCGCAGGCCGACCTGCTGCGCGTGCCGTGGGCCGACGCCAACTGCGTGGCCCTCCCGGGCGAGCCGGGGGACGCGTACGAGGACGACTTCGTGCTGCTCGCCGACGCGTTCGTCACCGGGTGGCATGCCGCCGCCTCCCTCGCCGAGGTCGAGCCCGGTGACACCGTGGCGGTGTTCGGCGCGGGCACCATCGGTCTGCTCGGCGCCTACTCGGCGCTGCTTCGAGGCGCCCGGGTCGTGTACTCCGTCGACGGAATCGACGCCCGACTCGACAAGGCCGGCGAGATCGGTGCCGTGCCGATCGACTTCCGCCGGGGCGACCCGGTCGAGCAGATCCGCGCCGACCGGGCCCGGACCGGGCTGCCGCTCGGCGAGGAGAAACTGGGCGGGGTCGACAAGGTCATCGACGCGGTCGGGTTCCAGGCCCGCGACCGGGAGCATCCCGACCGGGAACGCCCGAACCAGGTGATCGGCGACGCGGCCCGGCTGGTCAACCCCGCCGGCGCGATCGCGGTCGCGGGCGTCTATCCGGACCGGGATCCGCACCCCGGTCCCGGCGCGGACGGTCACGAGAACCTGGTCGCGCCGTGGGGTGCGCTGTTCAGCAAGGGGGTCGCGGTCCGCTTCGGTCGCACCCACGACCGCCGGTACACGGTCCTGCTGCGGGACCTGGTCGTCGCGGGTCGGGCACGGCCCAGCGTGATCGTCACCCACCACGGCACTCTGGCCGACGCCCCCGAGTTGTACCGTCGCTTCGACCGCCGGGAGGACGGGGTGATCAAGGCGGTGCTGCGTCCGTCCTGAGGAGTGGCGTTTGGTAGGCATCTCGCCCAGCGACACCAGGCGCCCCGCGAGCACCGGGTCTCCGCGTCAGCGGTCGGTCGATCACCGGGCGCTTAGGCACCGGACCCGGGTGATCAGCGCGTCCGGCTCACCGGTGCCTCCGCGCACATCCACCACCATCAGCTCGACCTTGGCCCCTTCGGAGAGCGGAGCCAGGCAGACGGGTGTTCCTTCGTGGTGGGTCTGACCGGCGGAGTCCACCCACTCCACCGGGCCCAGTTGATAGTCATGGCCGCCGTCGTCGGCCTTGTTCGTCGACGGTTGCCGCCCATCGGGCCGGACCACGAACGCGTTGGCGTCGGCGTTGACCGCTACGACGGTGCCCGTGACCGCGTGCGGTACCCCCCAGCGGGGCGTCAACAGGGAGTAACAGGCGACGGCCCCGAGTGCGGCGCCGGTCAAGCCGGCGACGGCGACCAGTAACCACGGTCGTGCCGACAGGCGCGAGGCGGACGGACGCGGATCCGGATGAAGGGTCGTCGCCATATCATCGACCGTATCCCATGTCCGGTTTTGTGGCGGTACCCCTGGGGTCGGACAGCATGGTGGTGTGGCATCGCAAGTGGCCTGCTGGGCGGCTCCGCCGTGGAGACGTAGATAGTAGGAACTGAGTGCGATCCGCACTTAAGGGACGTTAAGTCGCACATCCCACTCCTGGTCGCGCACCTGACGAGACGATCACCGTCGATCGGGCCTCAGGGCCGAGGCGTGGGTCACACCGTCGGCCATCGGTCGTCGTCGCGTCGTGGGTGCGACGTCGGCGTCCTGGTCGAATCACGATCACTCGATGACGACGAGACCACCCGCCCGCCGCCCGCGCATCGGCCGGTAGTGGATCGTGCCTGGTGGCGGGCCTGCCGAGGATGATCCGAGCCGATCGCGCCGTCGCGCTACATTTGACAACGTTGCCACCGGCAGGCCAAGGTGCCCGAAGGGGCTCCTGAGGTAGCAGTGACAGGCGAATACTTTGCTACGTCTATATTGCCGGATTGTTACTTTTTCAACAGTCCCTCGCCTTGCGGATGGCCCTCCGGCCGCAATACGTTGCCGTCAACAACAAAACCAAGTGAAGGTTCAACCTTCCGGAGGCAACCGATGACGTTGGCGAGGTGGTACGAGCAATGAGCAACGTGCCCACCCTCCTTGAGATGCGCTCCATCACCAAGGAGTTCCCCGGAGTCAAGGCCCTCTCCGACGTCAACCTGGTGGTTCGCGCCGGCGAGATCCATGCCATCTGCGGCGAGAACGGTGCGGGCAAGTCCACCCTGATGAAGGTCCTCAGCGGGGTGTACCCACACGGCACCTACGACGGCAAGATCATCTACCAGGGGTCGGAGAGCAAGTTCTCCGACATCCGGGCCAGTGAGAACGCCGGCATCGTGATCATCCACCAGGAGCTCGCGCTCATTCCAGGGATGTCGATCGCCGAGAACATCTTCCTCGGCAACGAACCGCGCAAGCGGGGCGCGATCGACTGGAAGGCCGCGAACCGGATGGCGCTGGACCTGATGGCCCGGGTCGGTCTGGAAGAGAACCCGGACACCCTGATCAAGGACATCGGGGTCGGCAAGCAGCAGCTCGTCGAGATCGCCAAGGCGTTCGCCAAGGACGTGAAGCTGCTCATCCTCGACGAGCCCACTGCGGCGCTCAACGAGGCCGACTCCAAGCACCTGCTGGACCTGCTGCGCGGGTTCCGCTCCCGCGGCATCACCTCGATCATGATCTCGCACAAGCTGAACGAGATCGAGGCGATCGCCGACCAGATCACCATCCTGCGCGACGGCCGGACCGTGGAGACCCTCGACGTCAAGGCGGACGGGGTCGACGAGGACCGGATCGTGCGGGGCATGGTCGGCCGCGAGCTGAGCAGCCGGTTCCCGGACCACACCCCGAAGATCGGCGACGTCTTCTTCGAGGTCCGCGACTGGAACGTCCGGCACCCGATCTCCGCCGAGCGGCAGGTCTGCAAGAACGAGAGCTTCGTGGTGCGCCGCGGCGAGATCGTCGGCTTCGCCGGTCTCATGGGCGCGGGCCGCACGGAACTCGCGATGAGTGTCTTCGGCCGCTCCTACGGGGTGTTCGAGTCGGGCACGATCATCAAGGACGGCAAGGAGATCGTGCTGAAGTCGGTGGCGGATGCCATCGACAACGGCCTCGCCTACGTCAGCGAGGACCGCAAGGCGATCGGCCTCAACCTGCTCGACGACATCAAGACGTCGACGGTGGCCGCCAAGCTGTCCAAGATCACGCACCACGGCGTCCTGAACGAGGTCGAGGAATACCAGGCGGCTGAGTCGTACCGCAAGGAGTTGCGGACCAAGGCCCCGACGGTCGACGAGAGCGTCTCCAAGCTCTCCGGCGGCAACCAGCAGAAGGTCGTCCTGGCCAAGTGGATGTTCACCGACCCGGACCTGCTGATCCTCGACGAGCCGACGCGCGGCATCGACGTGGGCGCCAAGTACGAGATCTACGGCATCATCCAGCGGCTCGCCGACCAGGGGAAGGGCGTCATCGTCATCTCCTCGGAGCTGCCTGAGCTGATCGGGCTGTGCGACCGCATCTACACCGTGTTCGAAGGCGCCATCACGGGCGAGATCGCCCGGGCCGACGCCACCCCGGAAACCCTCATGAAGCAGATGACCTCTACGAAGAAGATGGCCACACGATGAGCCGATTGAAGGACCTTCAGAAGAACCTGTTCGGAGGCACCACCTCCAACGCTCGCCAGTTCGGAATGATCTTCACCCTGGTGGCGATCGTCGTCCTGTTCCAGATCCTGACGGACGGCCTCACCCTGCGGTCGGACAACCTGATCGCGCTGTTCCAGCAGAACTCGTACATTCTGATTCTGGCCATCGGCATGCTCATGGTGATCGTGGCCGGGCACATCGACCTCTCGGTCGGCTCCGTCGCGGCCTTCGCCGGCATCCTGGTCGCCAAGTCGATGACCGAGTGGGACCTTCCCTGGCCTGCTGCCATCGTGTTCGGCCTCGCCATCGGCGCGGCGATCGGCGCCTGGCAGGGCTTCTGGGTGGCCTACATCGGGGTGCCGGCGTTCATCGTCACCCTGGCCGGCATGCTGCTCTTCCGGGGCGGCAACCAGTTCATCGGTAACGCCAGCACCGTCCCGGTGCCGGAGGGCTTCCGGGAGATCGGCTCCGGCTTCCTGCCCGAGTTCGGCCCGAACACCGGCTACAACAACGCCACGCTGCTCCTCGGCCTGGCCGCGGCGTTGGCGGTGGTGTGGCGCGAGATCCAGGCCCGCAAGACCCGACGGGCGATGGACGCCGACCCGGCACCCATGTGGATCTCGATCCTGCGGATGGCCATCATGGTCGGCGTGATCGCCTTCGCGGCGCTGCGCTTCGCCAGCGGTCGCGTCGGCACCAGCTTCCCGATCTCCGGCATCATCCTGCTGGTCCTGGTCATCGCGTACTCCTTCTACACCCGCAACACGGCCGGTGGCCGGCACATCTACGCGGTGGGCGGCAACTCCCGGGCGGCCGAGCTGTCCGGTGTGAAGCTCAAGCGGGTCAACTTCTTCGTCATGATGAACATGTCCGTCCTGGCTGCCCTGGCCGGCATGATCTTCGTGGCCCGTTCGGCGGCCTCCGGACCGCAGGACGGCAACGGCTGGGAACTGGACGCGATCGCCGCCGTCTTCATCGGTGGCGCGGCCGTCGCCGGCGGTATCGGCACCATCAGCGGCTCCATCGTCGGTGGTCTCGTCATGGCCGTGCTCAACAACGGCCTCCAGCTCATGGGTGTCGGCACCGACCGCGTCCAGATCATCAAGGGTCTGGTCCTGCTGCTGGCCGTCGCGATCGACGTCTACAACAAGAGCCAGGGGCGCTTCTCCATCATCGGGAGCCTGACGCGGCCGTTCCGCCGCGAGGACTCCGCCCCACCCGCCTCACCGCCGGACGCGGAGCGCGAGCCCCCCAAGGCAGCGGTGTCCGGCTGACGGCCACCGACCTCTCTACCCGCCTCACCATCTAGAAAGGCAAGTCCTCACCATGCGTAAATTCTTCGGCACTTCGGTGGTGGCCATCAGCGCCGCCGCCATGCTGGCCCTCGCCGGCTGCGGTTCCGGCCGCGACGGCGACAGCGGCTCCGGCGGCGAGGCCGCCAAGGGCTTCGCGGCGAACTCGCTGATCGGCGTGGCCCTGCCGGCCAAGACCTCGGAGAACTGGGTCCTCGCCGGTGACCTGTTCAGCAACGGTCTCAAGGAGGCCGGCTTCCAGGGTGACGTGCAGTACGCCGGCGCGTCGACCACTGTCGCCGACCAGCAGGCTCAGATCACCGCCATGGTCACCAAGGGCGCCAAGGTCATCGTCATCGGCGCGACCGACGCCGCGCAGCTGTCGACCCAGGTCGCGGCGGCCCACACGGCCGGTGTGAAGGTCATCGCCTACGACCGGCTCATCACGAACACCCCGGACCTCGACTACTACGTCGCCTTCGACAACTTCAAGGTCGGCCAGCTCCAGGGCCAGGCCCTGCTGGACGGCATGAAGGCCAAGAAGCCGAACGGCCCGTACAACATCGAGCTGTTCTCCGGCTCGCCGGACGACAACAACGCCGGTGTCTTCTTCAACGGCGCGATGGACGTGCTCAAGCCGGAGATCGACAAGGGCAACGTCGTCGTCGCCTCGGGTCAGAAGGACGTCAAGCAGACCGCCATCCAGGGCTGGAAGGCCGAGGGTGCGCAGGCCCGCATGGACCAGCTGCTGACCTCGACCTACGGCAACAAGGAGCTGGACGGCGTCCTCTCCCCGAACGACACGCTGGCCCGCGCCATCCTGACCTCGGTCAAGGGTGCTGGCAAGCCGACCCCGATCGTCACCGGCCAGGACTCCGAGGTCGAGTCGGTCAAGTCGATCGTCAAGGGCGAGCAGTACATGACGATCAACAAGGACACCCGCAACCTGGTGAAGGAGACCATCAACATGGTCAAGGCTCTCCAGGCCGGCGACCAGCCGCAGGTGAACGACACCAAGTCCTACAACAACGGCAGCAAGGTCGTCGACACGTACCTGCTCCCGCCGGTCGCCGTCACCAAGGCGAACGCGGCTGAGGCGTACGCCAACGACCCGAAGCTCGCGCCGCTCACCAAGTAATCACCGCACGGTAGGTAGCAACGCCGATGGGTCCCGGGTCTCCTCTACCGGGACCCATCGTCGTCCCTGCACCCCCGCACCAACCGGCCTCGACCCGGAAGGAGGTCTGACCGTGGCGACACCAGTACGGGCCAGGCCAGCCGGCGTCGGCCGCAACGCGGAAACCCCGCTGCCGGCGCTCCCCGGCGCCAGCCAGGAGGAGATCCGGCGGCAGAACCTCGGCGCTGTGCTGCGCTACGTCCACCTGCACGGACCGACGTCCCGCGCCGAGCTGACCAGCCGGCTCGGCCTCAACCGAAGCACCATCGGCGCACTCGCGGCCGACCTGGTCACCAGCGGCCTGGTCACCGAGGAGGTGCCGGCCACCACCCGCCGCGCCGGCCGACCCTCACTCGTGGTCAGCCCTCGTTCCGACCGGGTCTACGCACACGCGTTGAGCATCGACGCGGACCGGCTGCGTGCCGCCCGGGTCGGCCTGGGCGGGCAGATCCTCGATCTGCGGGAGATCCCTCGCCCCAGCGGCATGTCGGCGATCGACGCCGTCGGACCCCTCGGCGACCTGGTCCGTGACATGGAACGCTCCGTGGCCGGCGATGGCCTCCTGGTCGGCGGTGCCGCGGCGGTCACCGACACCACCCGCGACCCGGACGGCAGGCTCCGGATCGCCAGCATCGACGAAACGCTCGGCGTCGCGCTGCAGGCGGAGTTCAGCACCGGGCCTGGTTTCGTCGCCGGGGACCTGGCGGACATCGCCGGCCTGGCCGAGCACGCCAGGGGCGTCGCGGTCGGCATCGACGACGTCATCTACCTGCACGGAGACCTGGGCATCAGCGCCGGCATCATCGTCGGCGGCCGACTGGTGATCGGCCACCGGGGCCACAGCGGCAAGGTCGGCCACATGGTCGTCAACCCCAACGGACTGCCGTGCGGCTGCGGTTCACGCGGCTGCTGGGAGACCGAGATCTCCGAAGCCGCGCTGTTGCGGCACGCCGGCCGTGATCCGAGCGACCGCGCGGCGGTGGCCGAGGTCCTGCGCGCCGCGGCTGCCGGCGACCCGACCGCCCGCGCGGCGGTCGAGCAGGTGGCGGACTGGCTCGGCTTCGGCGTGGCGAACCTGGTCAACGTGGTCAACCCGGACGCCGTGGTGTTCGGTGGCTCGCTGCGCGACATCTTCACCGCCGGTGCGGACGTGGTCCGGGACCGGCTCGACACCATGCCACTGCCCGCCTCCCGCGAGCACCTGCGGTTGCGCGCGGCGGCGCTCGGCCGCGACGCCGTTCTGATCGGCGCCGCCGAGTTGGCGTTCGACAAACTCCTGGCCGACCCGTTGAACGTCGGTGTCGCGGGCCAGGTCGGGACTGCCGACCCCGAGTAGCCGCGACTTCCCACCGGCGTGTGATCCAACGTCTGCCGCGACGCTCTCCGCCGGCACCGTTCTGCCCCCCCACTCGTTCGGGCCTTCATGGGCGTTCCCGTACGCGCTATCGTACGTTGTACGGTAACGGGGACACAGTCTCAGGAGGGGAGCGCTCTGATGACAGGAGCCGACGCGATAGTGGCGCACGGGCTGCGCAAGCGGTATCGGGACCGGTACGCGCTGGACGGGTTCGACCTGCGGGTGCCGCGGGGAACCGTGTGCGGCCTGCTCGGCCCGAACGGGGCCGGCAAGACCACCTCGGTACGGATCCTCACCACCCTGCTCCGACTCGACGAGGGTCGTGCCGAGGTGGCCGGCTTCGACGTGACCAACCAGGCCGATCAGGTGCGCTACCGCATCGGGCTGGTAGGACAGCATCCCGCGCTCGACGAGGCGCTGAGCGGCCGGCAGAATCTGGTGCTCTTCGGCCGGCTGTTCCACCTGGGCCGCCGCCGCGCCCGCCAACGGGCGATCGAGCTGCTGGAACGCTTCGATCTCGCCGACGCCGCCGAGCAGCCGGTCAGCACGTACTCCGGCGGCATGCGCCGACGGCTCGACCTGGCGGCCGGCATGATCCTGGCCCCCGCGGTCCTCTTCCTCGACGAGCCCACCACCGGGCTGGACCCGCGTGGCCGCAACGAGGTGTGGGAGTCGGTCCGGGAGTTGGTGCGTGCCGGCACCACAGTGCTGCTGACCACCCAGCAACTGGACGAGGCCGACCAACTCGCTGACCGGATCTCGGTGGTCGAGGCCGGCCGGGTGATCGCCGAGGGAACTCCGGACGACCTCAAGACCCGGCTCGGCGGCGATCGCATCGAGGTGGTCGTCGCGGCGCTGACCGACCTTCCCGCCGCCGTCGCCCAGATACGCCGGGCGGCCGACGACGAACCGACTGTCGACGTGGACCGACGGATGGTGAGCGTCCGGGTCGGCCACCAGGCCGGTGCGCTCGTCGACGTGTTGCGGGCACTCGACGCCGTGAACGTCCCGGTGGCGGACGTCGCGCTGCGCCGCCCAACCCTGGACGATGTGTTCCTGCACCTCACCGGCCACCGGGCGGCGACCGCGGAGGTGGCGGCATGAGCGCGGTGAGCATGCCGGCCCGGCCGGTGGATCTGACGCCCGGCCGGCCCACCCTCCTGGCCGACAGCGGCACGCTGATCTGGCGCGCCCTGGCCCGGTGGCGACGCGATCCCGGCCCGCTGGTCGCCTCGCTCGGCTTCAACATCCTGATCGTGCTGATGTTCGCCTACCTGTTCGGTGGCGCGTTGCAGGTGCCCGGCGGTGGGAGCTACCGAGAGTTCCTGATGCCGGGCATGTTCGTGATGACCATGGTCTTCGGCATCAGTCTCACCACGATCGCCGTTGCCGAGGACCTGGAGCGCGGGGTGACCGACCGGCTCCGGTCGATGCCCGTCTCACCGCTGGCGCCGCTGGCGGCCCGGGCCGTGGCCGACATGCTGTTCGCGCTGGTCACCCTCGGGGTCCTGCTGCTGACCGGTCTCGCGATCGGGTGGCGGGCACACGGTGGGGTCGGTGCCACGCTGGCGGCGGTGGGGTTGATCCTGCTGCTGCGCTTCGCCCTGATCTGGGTCGGCATCTTCCTCGGGTTGGTCACCCGCGGGCAGACGGCCGTGGTGGCCGTACAGACCCTGGAGTTTCCGCTCGGCTTCCTCTCCAACGCGTTCGTCGCACCGTCCACAATGCCCGCCTGGCTCGGTGCGGTGGCCGCGTGGAACCCGCTGTCGGCGACCGTCGGTGCCACCCGTGAGCTGTTCGGCAACCCCGGTTGGGGCGGCGACTCCTGGGCGGCGCAGCACTACCCGGTGCTGGCGGTGCTCTGGCCGCTCGTTCTGGTCGCGGTCTTCCTGCCGCTCTCGGTGGCCCGGTACCGACGGTTGGCCGGCTGAGCCCGAACGGACGCGGGGTTCGACTCTCCGGGCCCGATCGGTGTCGGTGGTCGTCGTTAGGCTCACCAGCGTGGATGTGCACCGACTCGATCGGGCCCAGGCGCGGCAGATCGCCATCCGGGCCCAGCTGCTGGCCGCTCCGCGTCCGGCCGACCTGCTGACCGTGGTCCGCCAGTTGACGCTGGTGCAGATCGACCCGACCGCAGCTGTCGCGCCCAGCGCCGACCTCGTCTGCTGGAGCCGGCTCGGCTCGTCGTACCAGCCAGCGCACATGCGCGAGGCCCTCGAACAGGACCGGACGCTCTTCGAGCACCACGCGATGGTGCGACCGATGGACGACCTGGGGCTCTTCCTCGCCGAGATGACGGCCTCGCCCGGTCATGAGCGCCACCGCGAGTGGCTGCGCACCAACGACTCGTTCCGGCGCGACGTGCTCGACCTGCTCGGCCGCCGTGGCCCACTGCTCTCCCGTGACATCCCGGACACCTGCGTCGTGCCCTGGCCGTCCTCCGGTTGGACGAACAACCGCAACATCACCCAGATGCTGGAGTTTCTGGTCCTGCGCGGCGAGGTCGCGATCGCGGGCCGCCAGGGGCGGCAGCGGCTCTGGGACGTCGCGGAGCGGGTCTACCCGTCCGGGGTGCCCGTCATCGAGCTGGAGCAGGCGCGCCGGCTTCGCAACGAGCGGCGGCTGCGGGCTCTGGGCATCGCCCGGCGGAAGGCGGTCATCGTTCCCGGAGAGCCCGCCGAGGTCGGTGACGCGGGGGAGCCGGCGGTGATCGAGGGCGTCGTGGGGGAGTGGCGGGTGGATCCGGCCGCGCTCGGGCAACCCTTCACCGGGCGTACGGCGTTGTTGTCGCCGTTCGACCGGCTGGTGCACGACCGGGTCCGCCTGGCCGACCTCTTCGAGTACGAGTACGTGCTGGAGATGTACAAGCCCAGGGCGAGTCGACGGTGGGGCTACTTCGCGCTGCCGATCCTGCACGGCGACCGGCTGGTCGGAAAGGTGGACGCCACTGCCGAGCGTCGGCGCGGCACGTTCACCGTGCACGCCATTCACGAGGATGTGCCGTTCACCCCGGAGGTGACCCGGTCCGTGCACGAGGAGGTGCGCGACCTGGCGTCCTGGCTGTCGCTCACCGTCGAGGGTCTGCCCTGACGGGTGATCGCCGAGCCCCATGGCCCCGGCGATCACCCGCCGTCGAGCTACGCGATCCGGCGCACCCGGCGAATGGCGAGGTAGAGCAGCAGGAAAGCCAGGGCGACGAAGATGCCGGTCTCGATGCCCTGGAACAGCCAGAACCGGTCCGCCGGTTGGTAGAGCTGCCAGTTGTACGCGCCCGGTTCGAGGCCCAACTCGGCACCGCAGACCCGACCGTCCGGCCCCTTCCCACCCGTTGGGCACTGGATCCGGCCGTCCGAGACCAACTCTCCGTCGGGCTGACGGATGCCCTGGGCGAGGACCCAGTCCCCCCGGCTGATCTCCGGCGGCCCTTCCCCCTCGATGGGGAAGGTCTGGGTGCGGGCCGGCTGGTAGTGCGGTCGGGCCAGTATCGCCACAGCCGCCCGTACCCCGATGTACCCGGCGAGGGTGATGCCCATGGCGGGCAGCATCCGCTTCCAGATGGTGCCGACGAAGACGCCGAGCGCGACGGCGAAGAGGGTGTAGCCGATCGGAGCGACGCCCTGCAGGTCGAAGACGATCACGCCGAACCGACCCTCGAACGCGGCCTGGGTGAGCGGGTCGACCCACCACGACATGCCCAGCCCGTAGACCACCGCGAGGAGCACGACCGCCGCGCCCACCAGCCCGAACTTCACCACGGCCCAGCGGGTCCGGCCGACGCCCTGGGTCCAGACGAACCGGTGCGTGCCCTGCTCCACCTCGCGGGCGACGAGCGGGGCACCCCAGAACAGGCCGACAAGCGCCGGCAGGGTGATCAGCAGTACGGCCACCAGGTTCAGGCTGCCGTACTTGTTGCTGAAGCGGTGGAACCCCGCGTCGCAGGTCTCCCGGGTCGCCTGCGCCACGTCGGCGCGGGCGAGTTGGCTGGCACAGTCGGTCAGCCCGAGGTCGGCGAAGGTGTGCCGCATCGCGATGCCGATCGGCACCAGCAGGGCGGCCAGCGCGGCGAGCGCCAGCAGCGTGTAGAACGCCTGCTTGCGGTGTTGCCGCCAGGTCAACCAGATCATGCTGCCACCCCCCACTCGCTGTGACTGGTCTTCGTGGTGCCGTCGGCCAGGTATGCCAGCACGACGTCCTCCAGGCTCACCTCGCGGACCGTCCAGGCCGGATCGGTGACCGGCCCGTCGGCGCGGACCAGCAGAGTGGACTGCCGGTCGGTGTGGCTGGCCCGGATCACTGCGGCGACGCCCCCGATGACGCCGCCGTCGTGTCGTGGCCCGACGAGCTGCCGGTGCTCGGCGACCAGGTCGTCGACCGCGCCGGTGAGCTGCACCTGGGAGGCGTTGAGCACGATCAGGTAGTCACAGACCCGTTCCAGGTCGGCCAGCAGGTGCGAGGAGAGCAGGACGGTGGTGCCCGACTCCGCGACGCTGCCCATCAGCGACTGGAGGAACTCCCGTCGCGCCAGCGGGTCGAGGCTGGCGACCGGCTCGTCGAGCAGCAGCAGTCGGGGCTGCTTCGCCAGCGCCAGAGCCAGCGCGACCTGGGCCCGTTGACCGCCGGAGAGCTTGCCGACCGGCTTGTCCGGCGGGATGCCGAGCTGTGCCAGCCGCTGGCGGGCCAACGCCGCGTCCCACCGCTTGTTCAGCTTGCCGCCGGCGACGACCAACTCGGCCGCCGTGAAGTCCCGGTACAGCGGGGTGTCCTGGGCGACGAAGCCGATGTCGGCCAGGCCCTCGGTGTCGCCGTAGGGGGACCGACCGAACACCCGGACCGCACCGGCGTCGGGCTTGAGCAGCCCGACGGCCAGGTGCAGCAGCGTGCTCTTACCCGCGCCGTTCGGCCCGACCAGCGCGGCGATCCGGCCGGCCGGCAGATGCAGCGAGCAGTCCCGCAACGCCCAGGTGCTGCCGTACCGCTTGCCGAGCCGGTCTGCTTCCAAGACCATGTCCATTCCTTGTCCTCTCGTTCCGTTCACGCCACCGCTTCGCGGTCTCGCGAGCGCTCGTGGTGCCTGATGCTTCGTTCGCCCTGCTCGCTCACGCAGGCTCCTTCTGTGGGGCGTCGTCGGCGAGGGTGGCGCGCAGCGTGGTCTCCACCAGGGCGATGACGTCCTCCGCCGTGAGGCCCGCCGCCTGCGCCCGGTGCAGCCACGCGACCAGGTCGTCGCGCAGCTCGGCCTGGTTGGGCAGGGACGCGCTGGCCAGCGTGCGCTGGACGAACGTGCCCACCCCGGGTCGGCCGCCGACCAGACCCTCGATCTCCAACTCCCGGTACGCCTTCAGCACCGTGTTCGGGTTGATCGCCAGGGATTGCGCGACGTCCCGGACCTTCGGCAACTGGTCGCCCGGCGTCAGCAGGCCAACCCGGAGCGCCTGTTTCACCTGCTGCACGAGCTGCATGTAGGTGTTCACCTTCGACCGGCTGTCCAGTACGAACTCGATCACTCCCGATGATCCTTCCTGTTGTCCTACGACAGTAGGACTAATAGACAGCTTCATCGGTGGCCCACCGGCTGTCAAGCCCGAAGGGGCACGTTCTGTTCAGGCGCGGGCGCGTCTCGCCCGGCGCGCCGCGTTGCTTGCCGGCGGGCGCATCGAGTCCTGTCGGGCGGGCCGACCCAGGTGGCACCGGCAGGCCACCGGTTGGCACCCAAGGGTCAGCACGTGGGGAAGGGACCGGCAGCGATCCGAGTGGACGGGAGGTGTTCGATGGTCACCAACGAACTGACGACATCGAGGGCGACTCCACTACAGGCCGCTCGCGCCCGGGGCCGCGTACGCGGGCGGTTGATCCTGCTCGGCCCGGCGTTCGTCGCCGCCGTCGCGTACGTCGACCCCGGCAACTTCGCCACCAACTCCGCCGCCGGCGCCCGCTACGGCTACCTGCTGGTCTGGGTCGTGGTGGTGGCGAACCTGATGGCGATGCTGGTGCAGACGCTCACCGCGAAGCTCGGTCTGGCCACCGGGCGCAGCCTGCCCGAGTTGTGCCGGGAACGCCTGCCCCGACCGGTGAACCGGGTGATGTGGGTGCAGGCCGAGTTGGTGGCCATGGCCACCGACCTGGCCGAGGTGATCGGTGGCGCTGTCGCCCTGTACCTGCTCTTCGGCATCCCCCTGCTGCCCGGCGGGATCATCATCGGCACTGCGGCCTTCGCCGTGCTGGCGTTGCGCTCGCGCGGGTACCGCGCCTTCGAGATCGCCATCGCCGTCCTGCTCGGCGTGATCGTGCTGGCCTTCGCCGCCAACCTGCTCGCCTCCGGCTCCGATCCCGGCTCGGCCATGGCCGGCATGGTGCCGCGCCTACAGGGCACTGACAGCGTGCTGTTGGCCGCCGGCATCCTCGGCGCGACAGTCATGCCGCACGTCATCTACGTGCACTCCGCGCTCACCCGCGATCGCATCCCCGCCGCCGACGACAGCGAGCGTCGGATCCTGTTCCGCGGCCAGCGCACCGACGTGCTGCTCGCCCTGAGCGCCGCCGGCGCGGTCAACCTCGCCATGCTGCTGATCGCCGCGGCCAGCTTCCGCGGTGGCGGCCCGGGCGGCGCCGACAGCCTGGAGGGGGTGCACGCCGGGCTCGGCCAGACCATCGGGACCGCCGCCGCGTTCGGCTTCGCCGTCGCACTGCTGGTCTCGGGGCTCGCCTCCACGAGCGTTGGCACCTACGCCGGAGAGGTGATCATGCAGGGCTTCCTGCGGCGGCGGGTTCCGCTGCTGCTGCGCCGACTGGTCACCCTGCTGCCCGCGTTGGCAGTGCTCGCCATCGGCCTCGACCCGACCCGGGCGCTCGTGTTGTCCCAGGTCATCCTCAGCTTCGGCATCCCGTTCGCGCTGATCCCGGTGGTCGCCTTCACCCGCCGACGCGATCTGATGGGCAACCTGGTCAACCACCCGCTGACCACTGCCGCGGCGTCCCTGGTGGCCGTGCTGGTGGTCGCGCTCAACGCGTTTCTCCTCTGGCAGGTCGTCGCCGGCTGAGCCGGCTGGTCGGCGTCGCCGGCTGAGCCGGCCTGGTCGGCGTCGCCGGCTGAGCCGGCCTGGTCGGCGTCGCCGGCTGAGCCGGCCTGGTCGGCGTCGCCGGCTGAGCCGGCCAGGCTGTCTGGGCCCGGACACTCCCACGAGGGTGATGCCTGTGAGTCATCAAGATGACTCACAGGCATCACCCTCGAAGACCACGTCGGGCCGGGTCCCGTGTGGGGGGCCGGACCTGTGTACGTGCCGGAACTGCGTGGGTGACCGGGCGCGCCTCCTGTGGGTGGCGGGTGTGGTCAGGTACGGCGCCCCTCGTCGCGGGCCTGGATCTCCTGGCGCTGTTCGAGGGCGTCCGCCGGGTTGGCGTCGGCAGGCAGCGAGGTGACCTCCTCCAGCGTGCCCGCCGGAAGGGCGCCCTGCTCGGCCAGGTCCGCCTCGGACGCTTCGGGGTCGACGTCACCCGACACCCGGTCCGGCGGCCCGACGTCGACCGCGTCCTGTCGTTGCTCCTGGGCATCCGCCTCCGGAGGGGGGAACGTTTCGCCCTGATCATCCCGGTACGTGCTCATCGGAGCCTCCCACCCGGCGGGTGTCGACATGCCGCCGGGCCGCTGCCTACCCGCCAGCGCTCCAGTCAGGCCGGCAGGCCGGTCGAGATCTCGGCAGTTTCCGGGATGGTGCTGCCTCCGCAGCGGCGGAAGCAGCACCATCCCGGTAGTTGCGCGGATCTTGAGAGGGGTGTGGCGTCACGCGCGACGGCAGTGGCCGGCGGTCGGCGTCCGTACCGTGGTGGGTGCCCCCAGGTCGCGCAGGCAGGTGACACCGGCCGTGACGGTCAGCGGGCCTGGGTGGTGTTCCGGCGGGTACCGGCGGCCAGCCCCAGCGCCAGCAGCACGCACACCGCGCCGACCAGGAAGAGCAGCGACGCGGCCGGCTGGCCCAGCCACTCCCAGTACGGGTGCCAGGCCGGGTGCGGTTCGCCGAGGTGGTGGTACAGCAACTGCGGTGCGGCCAGCGGCACCGGCAGCCACCACAGCACCGTGGCCACACCCATCAGACCGTTCACAGTGCCGCGGCTGCGGCGTCCCTCGGTGCGTCGGCTGACCCAGCCGAAGACCAGCCAACCGGCCACCGCGCCCAGCACCGTGCCGAGCACTCCGGCGGGGACCACCAGGGGTGGCGGCGCGCGGTGCAGCTCGACCGAGAGGTAGTTGGCGTCGACGGCTGTCTGCGAGGAGATCGAGGCGTTCAGGATGGTGTCGCCACGTCGGGCGGTCAGCGCGGTGTCGATGACCGCCCGCGGGGTGGCGCACATCTTGTCCCCGCAGCTCACGCGGTCGGAGACCTGTGGGTCGTACACCCGCCAGCCGGCACCGGTCAGGCGCTCCCGGGCCACCGTGACGATCTGCTCGGCGGGCACCGGTGGCGCGCCGAGGGCGCCGGCGCCGGTGGCGCTCTCCTGGTACTCGCCGCCGTCACCGAGCACGAGGGTCTTGACCGTCGACAGGCGCAGCGCGTGCCCGTAGACGACGAACAGCGCCGGCGGGGTGTCGATCTCGCCGAGGTCGTGGCCGGGAAAGACCTCGGTGAGGATGGCGGCGGCCTCGGCCCGGTCGGGTTGCGGTCGGGAGCTCTCCCAGGCGGCCCTGCTGGCCAGGGCGCCGGTGAAGAGGCCGCAGACGACAGCGGCGAGCGGCACCCAGACGACGGCGGGGCCGCTGGCCGGGCGGCCGAGGCGGCGCAGCAGCCGCCCTGCGAACCGGGTGGCCGGCGCGGTGTCGCTCACGGACATGTCCACCCCCGGCGTGAAGATCAGGCGGAGCGACAGTACATCGACCAGGGGTCCCGGCGCGTCCCCCCGATCACCGCCGACCGTGGCCGGGATCGGCCAGGATGGGCGGGTGGCCGGTCACGGCCGCGACGAGGAGGGTGGGCGATGCGGGTACGTGGACGGTTGACCTGGGGGCGGCGTGCTCGTGCGGGGGCGGTGGTGACCGCGTTGCTCGCGGGCGTGCTGCCGCCGGCCGTGGTGCTGGTGCCGGGCGCTGCCACGGCGGGCGCGGCAGCGGGGACGCCGGTCTGCCAGGTGCGCGACGACCGGCTGCGCGAGATCTCCGGGATGGTAGCCACCGACGACGGGTACGTGGTGATCAACGACGGGGCCGACGACGAGGCCCGTCGCCGGATCTTTTTCCTCGACCAGCGCTGCGCCGTGGTGCGTACCGTCTCCTTCCCGTCCCGGCCGCGCGACACCGAGGACCTGGCCATCGGCCGGGACGGCACCGTCTGGGTCGCCGACATCGGTGACAACGACCGCTCCCGGCCGACGGTCGGCGTGTGGCGGCTGGCACCGGGGGCGAAGCAGCCGGTGCTGCACCGGATGACCTACCCGGACCGTCCGCACGACGCCGAGGCGCTGCTGCTCGACGCGTCCGGTCGGCCGCTGATCGTCACCAAGGGCGGCAGTGGCACCGTCTTCGTCTACGCGCCGGCCACCGCGTTGCGGCCGGACGCGACGACGCCGCTGACCGCGCTCGGCCAGGTGACGGTGCCCTCGACCACGACCAGCAACCCGTTCTCGTTCCTGGGGCGCGGCGTGATCACCGGCGCGGCCAGCGCACCGGACGGACGGCGGGTGGTGCTGCGCAGCTACGCCGACGCCTTCGAGTACGACGTCCCCGACGGCGACGTCGTCCGCGCGTTGACCACCGGCACCCCGCGGATCACCCCGTTGCCGGACGAGCCCCAGGGCGAATCGATCACCTACAGTCGCGACGGCCGGTCGTTGCTGACCGTCTCCGAGTCCGCCGGTCAGCCCGCCGGCACCCGCTCGACGATCCTGCGCTACCCGGCGACGGCCACCACTGTCACCGCCGCGCCCTCCACGGAGTCCGTCGACCCGGTGTCGCCCACTGCGGTCCGTCCGGCCGCCGGAGAGGCTGGCGCAGGGGGTGGGCGGACCTGGCCGCTGGCCCTCGGCGCGGGGACACTGCTGGTGCTGCTCGGGTTCGCCGGCGTGCTGTGGTGGAGACACACCGCGCGCCGCTGAGCGGGCCGGGCCGGGCCGGGCCTGGCCTACGGCAGGATGGGGGGATGTCCGTCCTGTCCACGTTGCGTCACCCGATCATCGCCGCCCCGATGGCTGGTGGCCCGTCCACGCCCGCGCTGGTGGCCGCCGTGTCCGCCGCGGGTGGGCTGGGCTTCCTCGCCGCCGGGATGATCGACACCGGACGGCTGCTCGCCGAAGTTGCCGAGGTCCGCTCGCGTAACGATCGGCCGTTCGGTGTGAACCTCTTCCTGCCCGACCCCGGCGGGGTCGACGAGGCCGCCGTCCGGGCGTACGCCGAACGGCTCGCCCCGCAGGCCGCGCGACGCGGCGTGAGCCTGGGCGAGCCGGTGGGCGGCGACGACGCGTACCCGGAGAAGCTGGCCGCGCTGCTCGCGGACCCGGTCCCGGTCGTGTCCTTCGTGTTCGGGCTGCCCGACCGGGCGGCGGTGAGCGCCCTGCGCGAGCGGGGCACCGAGGTGTGGGCCACCGTCACCCGCCCGGACGCCGCGACCGCCGCCGCCGACCTGGGTGTGGACGCGGTGGTGGTGCAGGGCACCGAGGCTGGTGGGCATCGCGGCGGTCTGCCGGACGACGACGACTACGGGTTGCTGCCGCTGCTCCGGCTGACCGCCGCCCGCTGCGACCGGCCGTTGGTCGCCGCGGGTGGCCTCGTCGACGGCCCCTCGGTGGCCGCCGTGCTGGCCGCCGGCGCTGCCGCCGCGCAACTCGGCACGGCCTTTCTGCGCTGCCCCGAGGCGGGCAGTTCGCCGATGCACCGGGCGGCGGTGGCCGGTGCCGCACCGACCGCGTTGACCCGGGCGTACACCGGTAAGCGGGCCCGTGGCGTGGCCAACGACTTCCTGCGCGAGCACGACGCGGTGGCACCGCGTGGTTACCCCCAGGTGCTGCACCTGACGCGTCCCCTGCTCGCCGCCGCCCGGCGCGATGCGGACGCATCGGTGGCCAACCTGTGGGCCGGGCAGGCGCACCCGCTGGCCCGGGACGTGCCGGCGGCGCAGGTGGTCGCCGAGGTGAGCGCAGACGCACGGGCCGCGCTGGCCACAGTGGTCGAGCGGTCGAGCCGCTGGGGCTGACCAGGACGTCGGCAACCGGCTCGGGCGGGCGGGGCAGGCCGGGCGGGCAACCCGTTAGAGTCTCGCCGTGATCGAGATCGGTGCGCAGGTCGAGCTGTCCCACCCGGCTGAGCGGGTCTGGCGCGCCCTGACCGATCGGGAGTTGCTCGGCCGCTGGTTCGCCGAGGCCGAGATGGTCGAGGGCGTACCGGACCGGTTGCTGCTGCGCACCGCCGGCCTGCCCGGCTTCCAGGCCGATGTCGAGGTCGAGGTCACCGAGCGGCAGGAGCCGGACCTGCTCGTGCTGGCCTGCGACGAGGCCGGTCGGCTCAGCGAGGTGACCTGTGACGTCACGGCCACGACCCAGGGCTGTCGGCTGGAGGTGCGGGAGGTCACCACGCACGGCGGGTGGTCGGTCGAGCAGCAGAAGCCGCGCGAGCAACAGCTCCGGCAGGCGCTGACGGTACGACTGCCCGCCATTCTCGACTGGCTCGCCTTCCAGCAGGTCGACCTGCGCCGGGCCGACGGTGGGATGACCGCGGAACTGCCGCTGATCGGCGTACGCGGCAGGGCCGGCCGCAACCCCCGTCGGCGTCGCACGCTGATCGCCGTGGTCGCCGGGGCCGTGCTGCTGGCGGGGACGGCGGCATGGGTGACGTTGTCGCCCGACCCGAAGCCGGTCGCCGCGCCCGCACCGACCGCTACCGCGTCCGCGTCGCCGACCGCGACGGCCGGCAGGGCGACGGTCGTCTCCACGGCGACCCCCTCGGCGCGCCCCTCCCGGGCCACCGCATCGGCGACCACCCGGCCGACCCGGACCCCGTCGGCGAAGCCCTCGCTGACGCCCACGTCGGCGGCGCCACCTCCGCCACCGGCGCCCGTCACGGCCCGCTACGAGACCGAATCCGACAGACTGTTCGGCTACACCGGAGAGATCGTGGTCGGCAACCCCGGCGGCGCACCCGTGGCGGACTGGGCAGTGGTGGTCACCCTCGCCGAAGGCACCACTGTCGACGACGTCGAGGGCGCGAACTGGCGACAGGACCGACGGGTGATCACCTTCACCGGAGCCGCCGTGGCGGCCGGGGGATCCCAGACGATCAGCTTCGACGTCCGCGACAGCCGGCCGAACGCCCGGGAGCCGGAGAGCTGCACGATCGGCGGGCAACAGTGCGCGGGCCTCTGACTAGGCTGCCGCCATGGCATTGCTGCACAGGGCGACCCTGCACCCCACGAAACTGGACCTGCTGACGGCCTGGCTGCCCACCCGACAGTGGTACGCCGGACCGACCGGAGTCGAGGTGGTCAGCCGGGGCGCCTACCGCTTCGACGACCCGGACGGCGAGGTCGGCATCGAGACGATGCTGGTCGGCGCCCCCGACGGGCCGGTCCACCATGTTCCGCTCACCTACCGCGCCGCGCCCCTCGACGGTGCGGACAGCTGGCTCGTCGGCACCACCGAGCATTCGGTGCTCGGCAGGCGGTGGGTGTACGACGGCTGCGTCGACCCGGTCTACGCGGCCGCGCTCGCCCACGCGATCCTCACCGGCAGCGGCCAGGCGGAGCAGTACTTCGAGGTCGACGGCCGGCGCGAGGTGCGTGAGCCGACGGTGACGGTCGTCGTCGACGGCGCCGCCGCCCAGGTACCGGCCGTCGGCGCGGTGCGACGGGTGGTCGACGAGGACCGCACGCTCATCGCCACCGACACCGTCGAGCTGGTCGTCGTGCGCCGGCCGGGGGCCGGGGCCGACGGGTCGACCGGGGGCACGCTGAGCGGCAGATGGGACGGTCAGCCCACGACCGTTCCGCTGGCGTACGCCAGGATGCGCTGATCCGTGTGCGGTGGGCGGCCCGATCGCTCGGGCCGCCCACCGCTGTCACCACTGCGCCGGCGGCGGGGGCGGCGACACGGGCGGCCGGTCGTCGCAGGTGATGGTGTTGGGCAGCAGCCACGGCGCGAGCCACCCGCCGTCGTTACCGCCGAGGTCGGTCAGTGTGAACTCCGAACCGGCCGGGGTGAAGTGGAACGATCCGCAGTTGTTGACGCCGACCGCGCCCACGTTGCGAGCGTCCACGTTGGCGAACGAGGCGGACCCGGCAGCGCGGGCGCTGAGCACCGAGGTGCCGGTGCCGTCGACCCGGACGTCCCGGAACCGCGCGTCGGAGATCGAGTAGAGGTCCTTCACCGGCCAGTCGCTGACCAGCATGATCGCGTTGTACGTGTTGTCCAGGTACGCGTCGCCGGTCACCTCGATGGGCGCCTCGATGCTGCGATCCAGGGCGAAGACCCAGATCGCGCCCAGCCCGATGTTCCAGTTCAGCTCGTACGTGCCGGCGCGGGCCGTGGTGTTGTTCGTGAAGCGCAGGTGCCCGGTGAACGGCTCCGCGCCGAAGCGGGCCCCGGCGTGCAGGCCGCTGCCCTCCCGTACCGGGTCGGCGACCAGGTTGTGCGAGACGGTGGTGTCGGTGCCGCCGTAGATGGCGATGCCGTTGGCCAGGGTCGGTGACTGCACTGTGTTGTGGTCGAACGTGTTCCGTGCGTTGGCCGTCTTCTCCGACCACATCGCCAGGCCGTCGTCGCCGGTGTTGCGGACGAAGTTGTGCGACACGAGGGAGTCGGTCACGCCGGTGTGGAAGTTGAGCGCGTCGGCGATCTGGTCGACGATGATGTTGTTGGTGACGCGGACGTTGCGCATCGGGCCGTCGAACCACAGACCTGCCTTGGTGTGGTGCAGGTAGAGCCCGTCGATCGTGGAGTCGCTCATCGCCCCACCGATCGCGTTGACCTGGTCGGTGTCGATGCGTTCCCGAACGTCGCCCTCGATCGCGAAGCCGGAGAGGTGCACGTTGCGGCTGCCGCCGTCGGCGGCGTCCCGCCCGTAGAACCCGACCCCGGTGTGCACGGAGCCGTCCGGCGCGGGAGTCGGCAGGGCGACCTCGCGGCCCTTGATCGTGGTGTACCAGCTGCCGGCACCCTCGATGGTCACGTCGTCGACGATGATGTGCCGGTTGACCTGGTAGGTGCCCGGCGGAATGTAGACCTTGAGGTGGGCGCGCCGAGCGAAGGCGATGGCCCGGTCAAACGCGTCGGCGGAGTCCCGCCGGCCGGTGGGGTCGGCGCCGAAGGCGAGCACGTTCGCCGCGAGCAGTCGGACGTGCGGCGGCGCCACCAACTCGGAGTCGAGCAGGTCGATGACCGTCCAGGCTGCGGCGCTGCCGGGCGGCGCGGTGAGCCGGACCTTGTCGCCGGCCCGGTAGGTACGCCCGAGCAGCAGCCGCTGCTCGTCGTAGAAGTGGGTGGGCCGGAACGGCTTGGTGATGCTCGGGTACGGCGTGGTGGCCGACGGCACGCACTGGCACTCGGTGATCCACCAGTCCGGGTGCAGCAGCCCGGCCTGCGGGTCGTTGGTGAACGGGTACTGGTTGTAGAGCCACGAGTACTGCGACGTCAGCGTCATGGTGCGCAGGTGCTTGCCGTTGACGGCGACCCGCAGCGGCGCGGTGATCCCGCCACCCTGCGGCGCGTCCGGGATGCTGTACCGCACGGTGATCCCGTTCGCCGCGCTGGGCAGGACGAACTCCACGTACTCCCCGGGGGTGAGCCGGACCGCCCGGCGGCCGGAAGCCTCCGCGGGCAGCGTGTAGGCGGTCCGGTCGGGCCCGATGATCTCGCCGTTGGTGCGGGCGTTCTCCGCTTCCTGCTCAAGGAAGTCGACGTCCGCGCCGCGTCCGGCGACCAGCGCCGGATCGAGGGCGGCCCGGGTGACCACCGGCTGCGCGCCGGCGGACGCGGGTGGACTGGCGACGGCCGCGGTGGGTCCGGCGACCAGCACGGCGAGACCGGCCGCGAGCGCGACGGCGGTGCCGCCGGGCCGGCCGGGGCGTCCCCGCGCCGGCGTGAGGCTGCGAAACATCGGTGACCCTCCTGGGTGGGTGGTGGTGGAGGTCCGCCCGGCGTCCCCCCGACGCCCGACATTGATCGCCATGATGCAGCACCAGACAGAGCGCTGCAAGACGACTATCGAACAACGAAAATAAACGACTATCAGGCCGCAAGAAATGGACGGTTGTCGAGTTGAGGTGCCGCGCGTCGCCTGCCCCCACCAGCTCACGCCCGGCGTAGGCTGATCCGCGTGGATCAAGAAGACCGGATTGCCCTCTTCCTCGACTACGAGAACCTCGCGTTGGGCGCGCGCGACCATCGTGGCGGCGCGGCCTTCGACTTCCGGCCCATCGCCGACGCGCTGGCCGAACGAGGTCGGGTGGTCGTCCGACGGGCGTACGCCGACTGGTCCTACTTCGACGAGGACCGCCGGATGCTCACTCGGTCCCATGTCGAGCTGATCGAGATCCCGCAGCGGATGGGCGCGTCCCGTAAGAACGCCGCGGACATCAAGATGGCCGTCGACGCGATCGAGTTGGCGTTCGAACGCGACTACATCTCCACCTTCGTGATCTGCAGTGGTGACAGCGACTTCACCCCGCTGGTGCACAAGCTGCGCGAGCTGAACAAGCGGGTCATCGGCGTCGGGGTCGAGGGGTCCACCTCGGGGCTGCTTCCCCCGGCGTGCGACGAGTTCCTGTACTACGACCGCTTGGAGGGCGTGGACATCCCGCCGGCCCGTGGTCGGCGCGCTCGTCCCGCCACCCGGCAGGCCGGCGCGGAACAGCGCCCACCCGAGCCGGAGCAGGAGCAGGACCGTCGACCGCAGGACGCGGAGCCCGATCGGGATGTGGACGCCCTCGCGGTGCTCGTCGCCCAGTCGGTCGCCGGTTTGCAGGGCAGCGCCAACGGCGAGGTCACCGCCTCCCGGCTCAAGCGGACCCTGTTGCGCAAGGACCCCACCTTCAGTGAGTCCGACTACGGCTTCCGCACCTTCGGCGAACTGCTGCGCCACCTCGCCGAGCGCAACGTGATCGAGCTGGCCGAGGGGCCGGCGAAGGGTGACCCCGAGGTCTCACTGCCCGAGCACGGCGACCGGGAGGTGGCGTTCGGTCTGCTCCGGGGCGTCGTGGCGGACCTCGGTAGCGGCGGCAACCCGGTGGCGTTGTCCGGGTTGAAGAACCAGGTACGCCGGGCCCGCCCCGACTTCAGCGAGAAGAAGCTCGGCTACCGCAGCTTCCTACAGTTCTGCAAGGCCGCCGCCACCGCCGGCGTACTGGACCTGCGCTGGAGCCCCGAAGCCGACGACTACCTCCTGACAACCCAAACCTGACCGCCCCGCCGACCCACACCCCACCCTCCCGCTGACCCGCCCTCCCGCACGAGCTGATCAAGAGGTTTCCGTTAGTGGGAACGCGATCCCTGACGCGAACTTCTTGATCAACAAGGTTGGGGATTGCGGGCGGGCTGCAGGGCAGAGCTTCCTGATTCGCAACTCAGGAGCGGGAGAACCGCCCGTTATGGTTTCGAACCGCCAACGGTTGGCCCGAAATGCGCCTGGATTGTCGCCCTTGCCCCAGTCCGGGCATACCTGCGCCGTACCCTCCGCGCGGGAATTGCTATACGGTCGGCGAATGAAGGTGGAGGAGCACTGGTGGAACGGAGACACGACCCCGCGCGGGCGCCGGGACGTGTACATCCGTACTGACGGGCAGGGTTGGGAGGTCCGCGCCCAGATCGGTGGGGCGTCGGGTCGTGAGCGGGTGCAGCAGTGCCCAAGCCGGGCCTCGGCGGCCATCCTCGCCGACGCCTGGCGCGGCACCCACCCATCCTGGCGCGAGCTGAAGCAGCGCTGATCCGGCACCGGGCCGGGTCGGCAACGCTCCTGGGCTACAGCCCGGCGCGCCCGCCGACCGGGCCCGGCGCTCGGTTACCACTCCACAACTCGGCTGGCCGGCTCAACTACTCCTCATCAAGTGATCAAGTGATGAAAAGTAGGTCCCGGGGAGCGGATTGAGCTACTTCTCATCACCTGATCAAGGGATGGCGGCGGATCTCCGTGTCCCCGCCCTCAGGTCGGGTATCCGGAGGGCTGCCGGTCGCGCCCGATGGAGGTCGCCCATGTCGCAGGGTCCCGACGAGGAGAACCCCAGGATCGACGAGGAGGTCCGAGAGGCCGAGCGTCGGCTCGCCAACCTCGGCACCTCGTCGGACGACGCGCTGACCGACGACGACGCCCGCGCGCCGGACGGTGCTCCCACTGAGGAGAACGCCGATTAGGGCCTGCCCGGCGTCCTGCCGGACAGGCCCCCCATGATCGGCTCAGTGCTTCAGCGTGAAGGTGAAGTCGCCGGAGAGCTTGCCGCTCAACCGGAACGCCGAAACGACCTTGCCTTCCATGATCAGTCGGTCGATCTCGCCGCGCGACAGACGGCAACCCTCAGCGATCAGTCGGGTCGGCCGGACCGGGACCCGTGCCGCGTTGCGGACCGCGACGTCGATCACGTCGAGGTCCAGGTACTCCGATCCGCCGGTGTCGAGACGCCAGGCGTCGGTCCAGTCCAGGGCGAATCGGTTCCGGTGCTGGACGGCCGGATCCCGGAGCAGTTCGGCGACCAGGCCTGCATCGTTGGAATGGAGCCGGTCCAGCAGTTCGGGTGGGATGGTGCGTACGGTCATCCGTTCCAGGACGGTGAGTTTCGCCGTCTCCCCGCACTCGGTGCAGAGCACGAGAAGCCAGACGTCGAGGAGCTTGTGGTTGGCGTTGACACGGAACTTGCCGCTCGCCCGAAGGCGTTGGGACGGGCACGCGTGGCAACGGCGGTTGACGATCGGCAGGCAGGTGGGCACGACGGCCCAGTGAATGAGCACAGAGGTACACCGGTTTCAGTGAGAAGTCCGCAGCAAAAAGGAGCGCGGCGCACAGGCGCGACGCGCGACAGATCAGCTCTCGGGAGGTCTCACAGGGTGTACAACGGCACGTCCTTGCCTAGACGACCTGGTTACGCAGCACGGTAACGGCGCACGGCGGCGCCGCTCCACTGGTTTTACGCGTCAGTCAGGAGCCCGGGTGGCGGGACGAGCGAACCGGTCAGGCCTTCGAAACCGGCAGGACCGCGCCCTCGGCCGCCGACCGGTGGGCCAGCTCGATCAACTCGACAGTGTGGACGGAGTCCCGTGGGTCCACCGGCATCGGCGTGCCGTCGCGCAGCGCAGCCGCCACCTGGGCGTAGAAGCTCTGGTACGCGCCGGGTTCGGTCGGCACCGGCCGCAGGTCACCGTCGACGCCGAGCAGGCCGTAGCGGTCCGGCGGGACCTCACCCCAGCCCGGCTGGTCCGGGCGGCCACCGTCGTGCAGCGCCGCCTCCTGCACGTCCAGCCCGTAGCTGGTGTAGCCGGCCCGGTCGCCCAGCACCCGCAGGCGCGGCCCGAGCTGAGCGGTCACCGCACCCATCCACAGGTGCGAGTGGACCCCGCTGGCGTGGGTCAACGCCACGAAGGCGTCGTCGTCGACGGCCGCGCCCGAGCGGCGACGGTCCACCTCCGCGTACACCCTCTCGACCTGGCCGAACAGCTGCACCGCCTGGTCGACGAGGTGGGCACCGAGGTCGAAGAGGGCGCCGCCGGCCTCCTCCGGCCCGGCAAGCTCCCGCCAGCCCGGCTTGATCGTCGGACGGAAGCGCTCGAACCGGGACTCGAAGCGCAGCACCTGCCCCAACTCGCCCTGCTCGACCAGGCGGCGGACGGTCAGGAAGTCACCGTCCCAGCGCCGGTTCTGGAAGACCGTCAGCGGCACCCCACGCTCGGTCGCCTCGTCGATCAGCACGCGGCCCTCCGCGGCGGTCGGGGAGAGGGGCTTGTCGACGACGACCGGCAGGCCGGCGGCGAGCGCCGCGCGCGCCATCGGCACGTGCTGCCGGTTCGGCGTCGCCACCACGACCAGGTCCAGGGCGTCCGGGGTACGCCACAACTCGTCGGCGTCGTCGACCAGGCGGGCGTCCGGGAAGTGCTGTCGCGCCTGCTCGCGTCGCTGCGGATCACGGGTCACGATGGCGTCGAGCCGCAGCCCGGGGGTCGCGGCGATCAGCGGCGCGTGGAACACCCGGCCCGCCAGCCCGTACCCCAGCAGACCAACCCGCAGCGTCTTCGCCATGCCGTGCCCCCGTCTGGATGGTCCGCGCCCTGACCTGGCGCGGTACCGCTGAGAAGAATCTACGCCGGGCCCGATCTCGGCCCGGTGCCGGTCAGGTCACCGGGTCGGCGCGCAGGTAGGTGAGGACCGCGAGCACCCGCCGGTTGGTGTCGTCGCTGGGGGGCAGGTCGAGCTTCAGCAGGATGTTGCCGACATGCTTGCCGACCGCCGCCTCGCTGACGTGCAACCGGCCGGCGATCGAGGCGTTGGAGCGTCCCTCGGCGAGCAGCGCCAACACCTCCCGTTCCCGGGCGGACAGCGCGGCGAGCGGGTCGCGGGGGCGGTGCAGCAGTTGCCGGACCACGTCCGGGTCGATGGCGGTGCCGCCGTCGGCGACCCGGCGCAGCGTGTCGACGAACTCGGTGACCTCGGCGACCCGGTCCTTGAGCAGGTAGCCGACGCGTTGGCCGTCGCCGCTGTCCAGCAGAGCCGCCGCGTACCCGGTCTGCACGTACTGGCTGAGCACCACGACCGGGAGGTCAGGTCGCTCGGTGCGCAATGTGACGGCCGCGCGCAGCCCGTCGTCGCGGCGGCCCGGCGGCATCCGGATATCGGTCAGCACCAGGTCCGGTTGGTGGTCGCGGGCCGCCGCCAGCAGGTCCGGTGCGGAGCCGACGGCCGCGCACATGGTGAAGTCGAAGCGGGTCAGCAGCGCGACCAGACCCTCCCGCAGCAGCACCTCGTCCTCGGCGAGCACCACCCGGGTCACCGACGACATGGCAACTCCACCCGGACCACTGTAGGACCGCCGGGCGGGCTGGACAGCAGTAGCCGGCCGTCCACGGCGGCGACCCGGTCGGCGAGCCCGGTCAGGCCGGTGCCCCGGGCCGGGTCGGCGCCGCCGTGGCCGTCGTCGGTCACCTCGACGACGAGGTCACCGCCGACCCGGGTGAGGCGTACGTCGGCGCGGGTCGCCCGGGCGTGCCGGGCCACGTTGCCCAGCGCCTCGGAGACCACGAAGTAGGCGGTGGTGTCCACGATCTCCGGCAGCTCGTCGTGCAGGTCGGCGTGCACGGCGACCGGGATGGTGGCGGCGTCGGCCAGCTCTCGGACGGCGCCGGCCAGGCCGAGGTCGGTGAGGCTCTGCGGGCGGATGCCGTGCACCAACTGCCGCAGCATCACCATCAGGCCCCGGGCCTGGTCGTGCGCCACGGCGAGGGGGCGGGACGCGGGGGAGTCCTCGGGTACGTCCAGCCGGGCCAGCCCGAGCTGGAGGGTGAGGCTGGTCAGCCGGGGCTGTGCGCCGTCGTGCAGGTCGCGCTCGATGCGACGGCGTTCGGCCTCGTACGCGCCGACCAGTCGGGTGCGGGAGCGGGTGACCTCGCGCAGCGCCGCCGCGTCCACCGGGTGGGCCAGCAACCACCGGGCCACGGCTGCCTGGACGGCGGCGAGCAGACCGACGGCGTACCAGAGAACCGGGACCAGCAGCACCCCCACGATGGCGTACGGAATGGCTTCGCCGGTGCTGTCGATCGGCTGCCAGATCACCACCGGCTGGTTGGCGTCTCCGGCCAGCCAGGGGCTGGAGATCATTCCGAGGTCGAGCAGCACCAGCACCAGGAACACCCAGTAGGCGACCGGAGTGAACCCGCCCAGCCAGAACAGGTAGGCCACCTCCCGCCAGGTCGCGGCGTTGCGGTAGCGGGCGACCAGGCCCGGCCACGGCGACGAGGGCAGCGGGCGACCGTCGACGAGCCCGACCCGCCACCGCTCGACGACGGCCACCGGGAAGCTCACGAGCGGGGCCAACGCCAACAGGGTGAGGCTGCCGGTCGCCAGGAACAGCATCAGCGCGATGCTCGGTGGTCGGCCGTGCAGGCGGAGCCCGTTGGCGGCGGCCAGCAGGGGCGCGCCGATGACGAGCAGCCCGACGCCGAGCACGCCGGCGATCGGCACCGTGGTGACCAGGTAGGCCAGCGCGCGCCAGGGCCACGCGGAGATCAGCCAGCGGCGGCGGCGCAGCGCCTCGGCCAGGTGCGAAGGGTGTTCCGTGGTCATGCAGCAGACGCTAATCGGGGGCAACCGGGTGCCCCAGCCGTCCAGATCCCCTCTTCGGGGTATGCCCAGCACTACCAGCGAACGGGTGTGCGGGGCGCGGAAACGGGAAGAACGCGAGGTCACGCGACCCGCGTGACCTGTGCTGGCGGCGGCTGGAGAGACATGGGTGCCAGAACCTTCGTGGTGGTCGGCGGGACCAGCGGTCTCGGCCTCGCGGTGGCCCGACTGCTCGTCGACGAGCATCAGGTGGTGGTGTTCGGCAACGTGCCCGCCGAGGTCGCCGCCGCTACCGACGAGCTGGGTTGCGACGGCGCCGTCTGCGACATCTCCTCCTACGAGCAGGTCCGTGACTCCTTCGCCGAGGTGGTCGAGCGCTACGGCACGATCGACGGGGTGGCGGCCTGCGCCTCCATGTGGGCGGGCGGCGACCTGGGGGACCTGTCGGTGGAACACATCCGCCGGGCCGTGGAGATCAACGTTCTGGGCATCACGTACCTGCTGCGGGAGGCGGTGCAGCACCTGCACCGGCAGGGCCACGGCAACGTCGTCTACATCGGCGCGCTGGCGCTGGCGGCCCCCCGGCCCGGCATCCCCGTCTACCGGGCCACCAAGAGCTACGGCAACAGCCTTGTCGATTCGCTGGCCGAGGCCCAGCACAGCAACCGGGTCAAGGTGATGCAGCTGCACCCCGGGCCGATGCCGACCCGGCTACAGGAACGGGTGGGTGCCGAGTTCCTGGACGAGGTGTACGCCATGCCCGAACAGGTCGCCACCGAGGTCGTCCGGTTGCTGCTGCTCGAACCCGACGACCTCTACGTCTCCGGTGAGCGCGTGCTGCGCGCGGACGGGCGGTGGTGACGGCCGCAGCCGGACCCGCCGACCGTCCGGTCTCGGTCTGGGCGCCGCTGCGGACGGCGGTCTACCGCAACCTGTGGCTGGCCCTGCTCGCCGCCAACATCGGCACCTGGATGCAGACCGTCGGCGCGCAGTGGCTGCTGATCAACCACTCCAACGCCTCCACCCTCGTCGCGTTGGTGCAGACCGCCAGTCTGCTGCCGGTGCTGCTGCTGGCGTTGCCCGCCGGGGTGCTGGCCGACAGCTTCGACCGCCGGCACCTGCTGATCGCCGTGCAGCTGTTCCTGGTGGCGGTGGCGGTCGTGTTGACGCTGCTCACACTGACCGACCGGATGCCGCCCGCACTGCTGCTCACCCTCACCTTCGCGTTCGGTGTCGGGCAGGCGTTGACCCTGCCGGCCTGGGCGGCGGTGATCCCGGAGCTGGTGCCGCAGGAACAACTCCGGTCGGCGTCCGCGCTCGGGTCGATAAGCGTGAACGTGGCGAGGGCGGTCGGACCCGCGGTGGCCGGCGTGCTGATCGCCCGTACCGGCGTCGCCCCGGTCTTCGGCATCAACGCGGTCGCCTTCGCGATCTTCGCGTACGCGCTGTGGCGTTGGCGGCCCGGCAACGCCCGGGCGGTCGAGGTGCCGGAACGGTTCACCGCCGCGTTGCGCGCCGGCAGCCGCTACGTACGCCACTCGCCGATCGTCCGCCGGCTGTTGCGCCGTGCGTTGGTCTTCGTGGTCCCGGCCAGCGCGCTGTGGGCGTTGCTGCCGTTGGTGGCGAGTCGGCGGCTGGGGCTGGGCTCCGGCGGGTACGGGGTGCTGTTGGCCGCCCTCGGCGTGGGCGCCATCGCGGGTGGCGTGCTGCTGGCCGTGATCCGCACCCGGCTGACGGCCAACCAGCTCCTGCTGATCGCCGGGGCGCTGTTCACAGTGGCGCTCACCGTCGTCGGCACCGTCCGGGCGGTGCCGCTGGTGCTGCTCGCCCTGCTGCCCGCCGGGATGGCCTGGGTGACGGTGCTGGCCAACGTCAACGCCGAGATGCAGCTCTTCCTGCCGAGTTGGGTACGGGCCCGGGGCCTGGCCGTCTACCAGGTGTGCTTCGCCGGTGGGCAGGCCGCCGGCGCGCTGCTGTGGGGTCTGGTGGCCGAGATGGCCGGGCTGCTCCCCGCGTACCTGGCGGCGGCGGCCCTGATGCTTGTCGGCACCCTGACGAGTCGGATCTGGCCGTTGCCGGACCTGCGTTCGGTCAACCGGGAACCGGCTGCCTACTGGCCGCAACTGCACCTGGCGCGGGAGCCGGACCCGGGGGTGGGGCCGGTGCTGGTGACGGTGCAGTACACGGTCCGGCCGGAGCGGACCCAACGGTTCCTGGCGGCGATGGACCTGGTGCGTGGCGCGCGGCAGCGGACCGGCGCGATGCGGTGGGGGCTGTTCCGCCCGGCCGAGACGGTGGACCGGTTCGTCGAGGTGTACCTGGTGCCGTCCTGGGACGAGCACCTGCGCCAGCACGGCGGCCGGTTGACAGGTGAGGACCGTGCGGCCGAGCAACGGGCCCGGGAGTTGACCGACGGGGAACCGGAGGTCCGGCACCTGGTGCCCGCTGCGGCCGGCCCGACGCTCTCCGACGACCGCGAGGCGCTCTGACACCGCGCGGCACCCCCGGAGCAGGGCCGGCGCGGCCGCGTACGACGTACGGTCTCGTTGTTAGGATGGCCGCACCATGGCGAGTGAGCGCAAGGCGACCGCGGACCCGGCCCGCAGCCTGGCCCTTCTCTGGCGCACCCGGGAGCCGACCAGCCGCAGCGCCGGTCCGGCGCTCAGCGTCGATCGGATCGTCCGGGTCGCGATCGACATCGCCGACGCCGAGGGGCTCGACGCGCTGACCATGCGCCGGGTCGGTGAGGCGCTGGGGGTCGGCACGATGTCGGTCTACACCTACGTGCCGGGCAAGGCCGAACTCGTCGCCGTCATGATCGACACCGCGTACGGCGAGATGCCGCGCCCCGCCGTCGAGGGCGACTGGCGTACGCGGTTGGAGCGGATCGCCCGCGACAATCTGGCGCTCTACCAGCGGCATCCCTGGATGCTGCGGGCCGAGACGACCCGACCGGTGCTCGGTCCGCACCTGATGGCCAAGTACGACTACGAGCTGAGCGCCATCGTCGACATCGGGCTCACGGACGTCGAGGTCGACGCCGTGCTCACCCTCGTGCTGGGTCACGTGAAGAGCGCCGCCCGGGCCGCCTCCGAGGTGGTCGACCTGGAGCGCGAGACCGGCATGACCGATGGCCAGTGGTGGCAGTCGCACGCGCCCTGGCTGGAGACATTCCTGAAGCCCGACGCCTACCCGACCGCGTCCCGGGTCGGCACCGCGGCCGGCCAGCAGCACGGTGCCGCGTACGGCCCGGAGTACGCGTTCGAGTTCGGTCTGCAACGCGTCCTCGACGGGATCTCGGTGGTGGTCACCGAGCGGGCGGCCAACCGGTAGCCGCTAGCGCGGTGCTGCCCGTCGAGCCAGCCGGGCCAGCGAGCGCGCCGACGGGCTGCCCGGCTCGGCGTGATAGACCACCAGCGACTGGGTGGTGCCGCTGATCGTGAGCTTCTCGTAGCGCAGCGCCAACTCGCCCACCTCCGGGTGCTGGAACACCCGCACCCCACCGCCGGCGCGGGCCGTGACGTCGTGCCGGGCCCACAACCGCCGAAACCGTTCGCTGCCGGCCGTCAGCTCCCGTACCAGTTCGACGAGGTGGGGGTCGTCCACCTCGGGGCCGACCTGTGCGCGCAGGCCGGCCACCGCGTTGGCCGCGACAGCCGTCAGAGCCGGGTAGAGCGCCGGCACGCCCGGGTCCAGGAAGACCGCGCGCAGGAGATTCACCCCGGTGGTGAAGATCGGCGCCAGCGCGGTCGCGGCGGGGTTGGCGAAGAGCACGTCCAGGTGTCGACCGTGCACGAAGGCCGGCGTCTCGGCCCACGAACCGACCAACTGCCGGATGCCCACCGGCACCCGCTCCGAGGGTCGCGCCGCCCGGCGGGCCGGCACCGGCCGGGCCAGGGCGTGCAGGTGTGCCGCAGCGTCCGCGTCCAGCCTCAACGCGCGTGCCAGCGCCTCGACCACCTGCGTCGACGGGTGCCTGTCACGCCCCTGCTCCAACCGCAGGTAGTAGTCGGCGCTGATGCCGGCGAGCAGGGCGGCCTCCTCGCGCCGCAGGCCGGGGACCCGCCGACGGCCGTGCGCGGGCAAGCCGACGTCACCCGGCCCGATCAGCTCACGCCGGGCACGCAGGTATTCGCCCAGCGGGCCGGCCGCGCTCACCCGCCCATCGTAGGAGCCGCCACCGACCGCCCATCCTGGTCCTGCCACTACCAGGAAAAACAGGGAACCGGCTAACGCCTGCCGCCCGGGTGACAGTGTCGGAGTAAGCGTGATCGAGAGACGGGACAGCAATGACAGAGCGCATCACGACCCCCTTCGGTTTCGCCTCCACCGCCGACCAGGTCATCGCCGGGGTGGACCTCAGCGGCAAGCGGGCCATCATCACCGGCGGTGCCGCCGGCATCGGCATCGAGACGGCCCGTTCCCTCGCCGCTGCCGGCGCCGAGGTCGTGCTCGGGGTCCGCCGGGTCGCGGCGGGTGAGCAGGCCGCCGGCGACATCGCGGCCAGCATCGGCGCGGAGCGGGTCACCGTCCGCGCGCTTGACCTGGCCGACCAGGATTCGGTACGCCAGTTCGTCGCCGCCTGGGACCAGCCGCTGCACATCCTGGTCAACAACGCGGGGATCATGGCGCTGCCCGAGTTGGAGCGCACCGCCGAGGGCTGGGAGATGCAGTTCGCCACCAACTTCATGGGGCACTTCGCGTTGACCGTCGGCCTGCACGACGCCCTCGCCGCGGCCGGCGGCGCCCGAGTCGTGTCGGTCAGCTCCAGCGGCAACCTCTTCTCCCCGGTGATCTTCGACGACCTGCACTTCGCGTTCCGGCCCTACGACCCGCTACTGGCCTACGGGCAGTCCAAGAGCGCCGAGGCCCTGCTCGCCGTGGAAGCCACCCGCCGCTGGTCCGGCGAGGGCATTTACGCCAACGCGCTGAACCCGGGCGCCATCGCCACCGGGTTGCAGAAGCACACCGGTGGGCTGAAGTCGCCCAAGGAGATGCACAAGACCCCGCAGCAGGGCGCGGCGACCTCCGTGCTGCTCGCGGCGTCCCCCCTACTCGACGGTGTCGGCGGTCGCTACTTCGAGGACTGCGCCGAGGCCCCGGTCGTCACCGAGCGGCCCGCCGACTACAGCGGCGTGGCCGCGTACGCGGTCGACCCCGGCAACGCCGCACGGCTCTGGGACGTGGCGTCGGACCTGATGTCGTAGCGCGGCGTCACGCCGGCCGGCCCGGCTCGACGGAACCACTCCGGGCCTGGCAGTCCGGGTGGTACGACTGGTCCGGCGGTGGCAGCTGCGGGCCGGGGAAGGATGGCGATGGCGGGCGGGCTTCCGGGACGGCTGCTGCTTTGGCGGGTTAACCCGGGCAGGGCGTCGTTCCTGGCCCTGGGCGTCATCGGCCCCGCGCTGCTCCTGACCGCCCAGCTGCTGCTCATCGTCCTGGTCGACGGGATGCCCGGCCTGCGGGGATACGCGCGACAGGTCAGCGGACGGGACGGGTCCGACCAGCGGCGGCACGGGGAGCGGCCCGATGCCTGAGAGAGAGCCGGACCACGGCAACCAACCGCGCAGACCCGACGTGGTGGAGTTGCGGGTGCACGGCGTGTCCGGGGGCGAACCCACAGTCATCCTCGACCGCCCGGGAGTCCGGCAGGTCGCCGGCGACAACCGCGGCGGCTTCCACCGCCCCGACCGGTCGGAGGGCACCGACCCGGACGGGGTGACGCTGGAGGCGTACCGCTGGGGTGACCTGCCCGCGGGCACCGTGGCCCGGACCCTCTCCATGGTCTTCCTGCTGCCGTTCATGTTCAGCAACGTGGCCGTGTGGATGCTGCCCACCGGCCGCCGCCGTGCCGCCGGGGTCACCATGCTGTGCCGGCTCCTCGCGCTCAACCTCACAGTGCTGTACGTGGTGTCCATCGCCGGGGTCGCCCTCGACCTGTTCGCCTGGCGGTGTCTCGGTGCGGCCCGCTGTCGTGAGCCCTTCGACACGATGGCCGGGCTCGACGGCCGGCACCTCGGGCAGCGGCTGTGCGTGCTGGCACTCCTGCCGATCGCCGCCATCGTGTTACTCCTACTTGTCGGCAAGCGCCGGTCCCACCCGGACGGCAACGCGGTGTGGACCGTGGAACCGCTGGTGCAGCGGCTGCGAGCGATCCACGTCGCCGCCGCGCTCGCCGTACTCGATCTCATGCTGCTGGTGGCCCGTCACACCGGTGGCGCGACGCTCGGGACGACGTTGCTGCTGACCCTCAGCGTGGTGGTGCTGCTGGTCTGCGTCGGTCTGCTCGCCGCCCCCGGGCTGGCCGACCGGGCCGCGATGGCGCGAACCGCGGATTGGACCGCCCGCACCACAGGCGTCCTGGCCGTCGGTCTGAGCGTGGCGACCCTCGTCCTCGTCGCGCGCGACGACCATGGCTGGCCGTCGTCGACCGGGATGCCCGGCTACGGCGGGATCGCGGCCGGGGCCCTGTTCGGTCAGATGACCCTGCTGGTGGTGCTCAGCGGGCTGGTGCTGTGGCACCGTGGCCGTGCGGGCGGACGGTCCGCGCTGCGGCGTGGCCTGGGCGCGGCGGTCGTCGCCGCCTTCGCGGTCGGCCTGGCCGGCGGGCTCTCCGCCGGTCTCGTCTACCAGATCGGGCAGTTGCTCGGCGGTTACTCCGGCGACGGTGGACCGCCGCTGCCGTACCGCTGGACGCTCCTGTCCTTCTTCCTGCACGTGGTCGCGGGGGTGCTGGTGTGTGGCGCCCTGACCCTCCTGTCGCGGCGACGACGACGCGCCGCGGCAACGGCGATCACCCGTCTCGACTTCCCGGTGGTTCCGCCGGAGGCGGCGGGGCGGCTGCGGCTGACGATGACGACCATCGCCCGGGCGAGGTTCACCGAGTGGCTGGGTCTGATCGCGACCACGTACGCGGTGCTCGCGCTGATCGGACTGATCACGAGCCTGCTGGGGCGTAGCGGGCGTGAGCCGGAGGAGTTGGCGCGACAGGTGTTCGGGCTGCCGCCACGAGCCGTCGAGATGGGGCTCACCGGAAGCACCTACCTCCTCGCGGGACTGCTCCTCACACTGTTGGCCGGGGGTGTGTTCGCCTATCGGACCGCGTGGTTCCGCCGGCACGTCGGCATTCTGTGGGACCTGGGTACCTTCTGGCCCCGGGCCGCGCACCCGTTCGCCCCGCCGAGCTACGCGGACCGGGCCGTGCCGGAGCTGGCCGACCGGATCAGCCAACTGGCCGAGCGGCACGCCGGGGTGTTGCTCTGCGGGCACAGCCACGGGTCCGCGCTGCTGGCGCTGGCGGTGCTGCGGCTGCCTCCGCGCGTACGCCGACGGGTCGCGCTGCTCACCTACGGTTCACCGCTGGACCGCCTGTACGCCCGGCTCTTTCCGGCCTACCTCAACGAGCAGGTGCTGCGGGAGGTGGGGGAGCGGGTCGAGTGGCGGTGGCTCAACCTCTGGCGGGAGACCGACCCGGTCGGCGGCTGGGTGTTCGCCGCACACCGACCCGGTGATCCAGCTCCGGACCCGGCCGATCCGGCGGGCCAGGTCGACAGGCGGTTGCGGGACCCTGCACACCTGCTGCCAGCGCCGGGAGAGCGGTCCGCGCCGCCGCTGCGGGGGCATCATCCGGGCGAGACCGACCCCGAGTTCCGGGCTGCGGTGCGCGAACTCACCGAACGCCTTCGCGACGCCAATTGAGGGTTACCGGCCACAGGGGGCAGCGACGCCGGTCAACGATCCATCTCAGGAATCCGGTCGGACTCCGCCACCGTCGCGCGGACCTTGCGCAGGGTGGCGTCGGGGGCCCGGATCGCGGCCCGCCAGCGGTCCAACGTCCGGGTGAGCACCCGGACGACGAACTGCAACTGGTTGACCTGCTCGCGGAGCGTGCCCAGCTCGGACCGGGCGCTGAACGCCTCGACCTCCAACTGGGTGATCCGTGTCTGCAGCGGCTGCACGAGCGTGAGGGCGGCCTCGGTGAGCGTGTCGGCGGCATCGGCCTTGAACTTGCCCCGCTGCACCACGACTGTGGCGATCGCGGCAAGGCCGGTGCCCCCGCCGAGGATGCCGAGCACGCTGAGCGTCACCTGCACCCAGTGCGGTGCAGCTGGCGCGGGTGCGGTAATCACGTGACACCTGCCTGCAACTGTTCGTAGGTCAGAAATTCGCACGCGCGGGCCAGGCGGCGGAGGTCGATGGCGATCTGCGCGGCCCGCCAGAGCGACCCGACCGTCACCGCCATCACGAACGACGTGGCGACGATGGAGTTTGGGCCCGACATGACCAACACGGCCACCGCGTACATGCCGGTGATCGTGCCGAGCACCAGCACCGACGCGAGTTCGAGGCCGAGCCCTGTGGAGAGCCGGCCGGGCCACAGGATGCCCAGTAGTCCGCCCACGCCCACCGCGACCAGACCCAGCTCCCAGGCGACCTGGATGGGCTCCGGCATCGACGTCTGAACGGACGGCGGCCGGACGTTGAGGGTCATCATCAGAACGCCGCAGAGGGGTGCTGCGGCCAGGACAGCGATCTCGTACGGCTGGTGGCGGGATCGGATACGGAGGGTTCCCACGGCAACTCCTTGGTCGAGGACCGGCGTCCGGCAGCGCCCGGTAGGCCGGTGCCGTTCGGTGGGTCGCGGCGTGGAGCCGCGAACCGTGCGGCGGAGCCCGGTGGTGCGTTGCCTGTGGACGGTCGGTGAGCGAGAAGATGGAGCGACTCGACGTCGTTGGCTGCCGGTACCTGCCTGTGTATCACCGATGACCGGTTGGCGTCCACCTGTGTAACGTCGCATTCCCGCAGGTCAAGGGGCGTTGCACGCTGGTTTTTGGGCGGTGGGAAGGGTGAAGCGCGGCGACCCGGCCGCACGGTCACCCGGTTACAGGGAGTGTCAGATATCTTCCCCAGGGTGACGATCGTGGGCCGGGTCGCCTGTCGATCAGCGAGCGAGCAGGGCGCGCAGCGCCCGGAGCACCTCGGCTGGGGCCTCCTCCGCCATGAAGTGCCCGCAGCTGACCGTCTGGTGGTCCAGATCCGGCGCCCAGGCCCGCCACACCGCCGCCGCGTCGTAGCCCAGCGCCGCGCCCCAGTCCTGCTGGAGCACCGCCACCGGCATCCGCAGCTGGTTGCCGGCCGCCCGGTCAACGGCGTCGTGGGTCACGTCGATACCGGCCGACGCTCGGTAGTCGGCGACGATCGAGGGGACGGCGTCGCGGGACGCGCGCAGATACGCGGCACGCACCTCCGCCGGCAGGGCCTCCGGATCACGGGTCCAGACGTCCAGGAAGTGACCGAAGAAGGCGTCCGGGCTGCCGGCGATCAGCTCTTCGGGCAGGCCGGGTGGCTGCGCCATCAGATAGAGGTGAAACGCCACAGCGGCGCTGGCGCCGTGCAACACGTCCCACATGTCCAGCGTGGGTAGCACGTCGAGCAGGGCCAGGTGACTGATCGCCTCCGGATGGTCGAGGCCGGCTCGGAACGCGACCAGAGCCCCCCGGTCGTGCCCGGCCAGGGCGAACCGCTCGTGACCGAGCGCGCCGGCCAGCGCCACGATGTCGGCGGCCATGGTGCGCTTGGCGTACCCGGTGCCATCGGTGTCGAGGGGCTTGTCGCTGTCGCCGTAGCCGCGCAGGTCCGGGCAGATGACCGTGTGGTCGGCGGCCAGATCGGCGGCGACGTGCCGCCACATGAGGTGAGTCTGCGGAAAACCGTGCAGCAGCACGATCGCCGGCCCGGAACCGCCCACGGCGGCGTTGAGCGTCACCCCGTCGGCGACGGTGACGCGTCGGTAGTCGAATCCGTTGATCTTCGGGTCCACGGGGAACCTTCCTGGTGAGCAGTCCCGGCGGGGCGGTGGCCCGTCGCCGTCGTACCTCACCGAGCCTGCCCGGCGGTGATCAGCAGCCGGTCAGCGTCGGATCAGTGCCGGCCGGGCCACGGGCCTAGATTGGTGCCATGACCAGGCAGCTGACGGCGCCCGTCGCGGTGACCTTCGGCGTACTCGGGCCGGTGATCGCCGCGACCGAGCGCGGCCCGGTCGCCCTGCGGGGACACCGGCAGCGCCTGGTGCTGGGCCGGCTGTTGATCGCCCACGGTCGGGTGGTGCCGGTGGATCGTCTCGTCGACGACCTGTGGGAGGTCGCACCGGACGGCGCTGTGGGCGCGATCCGGACCTTCGTCGCCGACCTGCGCCGGGCCCTGGAGCCCGATCGGCCACCCCGGCAGCCGCCCCGGATCCTGGTCACCGAGCCCCCCGGGTACGCGCTGAAGGCCGCCCCGGACACGGTGGACGCCGGACAGTTCGAGGCGGCCGTTGGTGAGGCGGCCCGGCTGCTGGCGGCCGGGCGTCCCGCGCCGGCCCTGGCCGCGCTGGAGTCGGCGCTCGGGCTCTGGCGCGGGCCCGCGTACGCCGACTGCGCCAACGAGTCCTGGGCGGTCGCGGAGATCAACCGGCTGGACGAGCTGCGGATGCTCGCCGTCGAGCGGCGGGCTGAAGCGCTCCTGGCGGTGGGCCGACCGGACGAGGCCGCCGCTGACCTGCCGGCACACCTGGCCAGCCATCCGCTGCGCGAGGACGCGTGGCGGCTGCTCGCGACGGCCCGGTACCGCGCCGGCCGGCAGGGCGACGCGCTGGCCGCACTGCGGGAGGCCCGCCACGTCCTGGTGACCGAGCTGGGGGTGGACCCGGGACCCGAGCTGCGACGGCTGGAAACCGACATCCTCGCCCAGGCGCCGCACCTCGCCCCGCCCCTCGACCGGGCCGCCACCCCCGGCCCCGGGGAACCCGCGCGACCCGTCGAGACGGAGCAGCGCCCGTTCGTCGGCCGCGACGCGGAGCTGGAGCGGCTGCGGGACGCCGCCGAGGCCGCGTCCCGCCGCCGCCAGCCCACGCTCGCCCTGCTCAGCGGCGACCCGGGTGCCGGCAAGACGGCGCTGGCCGAGGCCCTGACCCGGCAACTCGCCGCCGAGGGCTGGACCACGGCGTGGGGACGCAGCCCGGAGTACGAGGGCGCCCCACCGGCGTGGCCGTGGACCCAGATCACCGACACGCTCGCCGGGACCGCCGCCGCGCCCGCCGCCGCTGCCGAGCCGGGAGACGGCTCGGCTGACGGTTCGGCCGACCCCGCCACCGTGCGGTTCCGTCGACACCGCGCGGTGGCCTCGCTGATCGCGGCGGTCGCCGACCGGGAGCCGGTCCTGCTGGTCCTCGACGACCTTCACCGCGCCGACGGCGACACCCTGGACCTGCTGACCGCACTGCTCACCGGCCCGCAGCCGGCCAGCGGGCCGGTGCTGATCCTCGGCACCTACCGGGCCACCGAGATCAGCCCGGAGCTGACCGCCACGCTGGCCCGCGCCGCGGGGCTGGAGCCGGTCCGGGAGTATCTTGCCGGCCTGCCCGCGTCGGCGACCGGCGAGCTGGCCGGTGCCATCGTCGGGGCGGAACTGGACCAGGCCACCGCCCGGTCGATCCACCGGCGCAGCGGCGGTAACCCGTTCTTCGTCCGCGAGCTGGCCCAGCTGTACGCGAGCACGGGGCAGGCGGGGTTGGCAGCCGTGCCGCCCGGGGTACGCGACGTGATCCGGCACCGGTTGGCGCAGCTACCCGCCTCGACCCGCACCGTCCTGCGGCAGGCGGCAGTGCTCGGTCGGGACCTCGACCCGGACGTGCTGGGCGCGTTGGCCGGTGACCCGACGGCGGCGCTGGACGCCGTGGACCGCGCCCTGGCGGCCGGGTTCCTCAGCGAGCGGGAGTCCGACGGGCGGCTGCGCTTCACCCACATCCTGGTCCGCGACACGCTCTACGCCGACCTGTCAGCGCCGCGCCGCGCCGCCTGGCACGCGGCCGTCGCCGAGGTGCTGCGACAGCGGGAACCCGTTGAGCCGGCGGCCCTCGCATACCACCTGCTGCGCGCCGGCGGGCCGGTCCACGCCGCCGAGGCGTCGACGTACGCCCAGGTGGCGGCCGAGCGGGCCGAGCGGGGCGGCAACCCCCACGAGGCGGCCCGCCTGTGGGGCCAGGCGATCGACGCGTACGACAGTGCCGGCGGGGTCGAGCCGCGTGGGCGGGTGACGGCGCTGCTCGGCCTGGGGCGGGCACTGGCCGTGACGGGCCGGCTGGCCGAGGCGCGGCTACGGCGTGCCGAGGCGATCACCGTCGCCGAGTCCACCGGCGACCCCCTGCTGATCCAGGAGGCCCTAGCTGGCTTCGACGTGCCCGCCAGTTGGACGCGCAACGACGACGACCTGCTCTCCGGGCACATCGTCCGGGCCGCCGAACACGCCCTGACCGCGCTCGGCCCGATCGGCTCGGCGCAGCGCAGCCGGCTGCTGAGCACCCTCGCGCTGGAGCTGCGCGGCACCACCACCGATCGTGGCCGGCGCGCCGCCGCCGAGGCCGAGACGATCGCCCGCGACATCGGCGATCCCGCTCTGGTGGCGTTCGCGCTCAACGCCCGCTTCATGCACGCCTTCCACCGCGTCGGTCTGGCCGACGCACGGGCCCGGATCGGCGTGGAACTGGTCGAGCTGGCCGCCCGGCACCACCTGGTGACCTTCGAGGTGCTCGGCCACCTCGTCCTGGTCCAGGCCAACTGCGCGCTGGCCGACCGGCCCGCCGCCGACGCGCACGCCCTCGCCGCCGACCGCCTCGCCGAGGCGTACGAGCTGCCGTTGGTCGGTGTCTTCACCCAGTGGTACGCCGCGCTGCGGCTGGCGTTGGGCGGCGACCGGGACGCCGCGGCAACCGCGTACCGTGCCGCCGCCGAACAGCTGCCCGCCGACGGTATGCCGGGCCTGGCCCAGGGGTTGCTGCCGCTCGCCCTGCTCGGCGTGCGCCTGGCCGACGCGGTCAGCGACGCCCCGCCGGCAGGTGACCCCCGGCTGGCCGCTGTACCGCGGCCGATTCCCGGGCCGGACGACGAGGACTGGGAGCGGCTGGACTGGGGCCCGCATGAGCCCTGGGTGCGGCCCCTGCTGCTCGCTGCCGCCGACGACCCCGGTGCTGCCACAGCGGCGTTGCGGGCCCTGCCGGACGGGCCGCACGATCTGCTTCGGGAGGTGCGGCTGTGCCTCACCGCGCGGGCGGCGCTGGCCGTCGGCGACCGTCCCACGATGGAACGCGTCGCCCGCGCGCTCCGCCCCGCCGCCACCGAACTGGCTGCCGGCAGCGGTGTGGTCACCGTCGGCCCGGTGGCCGCGCACCTCGCCGATCTGGCCGCTGCGCTGGGCCGCGACGAGGAAGCCGCCGAGCATCGCCGTACCGCCCGGATGCTCCTGGCGCGCGTCCGCGCCGACGACCCATCCTGAGCGCCGAGGCGGGTGTGCCTGGCCGACGCGCTCTGGCTCCCCGGCGACTTGCCGGTTTCGGCCGGAACCAGCCGTGGGGTGCGGTCAGATGGAACCACCGGCGCGTCCACCGTCGGCCATGATCGGAGGGGGTACGCGTGGAGGCGCTCATCCTGATCGTGGCACTCGGCGTCACCGTCCTCGTCGGCACCACCCTCGGTGGCCGCTACCGGGTCGCCCCGCCGATCCTGCTCATCGCGTTGGGTGTGCTGCTCGGGCTCACGCCGCCGCTGTCCGAGGTGACCCTGGAACCCGACCTGGTCCTGCTGATCTTCCTGCCGGCGATCCTGTACCGGGAGAGCCTCACCATCAGCCTTCGGGAGATCCGGGCCAACCTGCCGGTGATCGGGCTGCTCGCCGTGGTGCTGGTGGTGCTCACCATGGTCACCGTGTCGTTCGCCGCGCAGGCGTTCGGGGTGAACCCCGCCGCCGCCTGGGTGCTCGGCGCGGTCCTCGCGCCGACCGACGCCGCCGCGGTCACCGGCCTGGCCAAGCGGCTGCCCCGGAAGCTGCTCACCACCCTGCACGCGGAGAGCCTGATCAACGACGGCACGGCGCTGGTGGTCTTCGCTGTGGCAGTGGGGCTGCTCAGCCACAGCGCCGACCCGGGTGTGCTGGGCATCGGCGAGGAGTTCGTCGGCGCCAGCGTCGGCGGTGTGGTCGCCGGCCTGCTGGTGGGGGCCGCGGTGGTGCTGATCCGCAAACGGCTCGACGATCCGTTGCGCGAGGGCGCGCTGAGCGTGCTGACCCCGTTCGGTGCCTTCCTGCTGGCCGACTCGGTGCACGCCAGCGGAGTGCTGGCGGTGGTGGTCGCCGGCCTGGTCCTTGCCTACGCCGGCCCACGGGTGATCCGCGCCCGGTCCCGGGTCCTGGCGTACGCGTTCTGGGACCTGTCCACCTTCCTGATCAACGGCGGGTTGTTCGTCCTGCTCGGCACCCAGATTCCCCGCGCGGTGCGGGGGATCACCAGCACCTCGCCCCAGCGGGCTCTGGTGATCGTGCTGGTGGTCACCCTCGTCGTGATCGGCACCCGGCTGCTCTTCGTCTACCTCACCGCACAGATCGCGAGGCTGCGGCGTCGCCGCATCATGGACCCGAGCCAGGGGCCGTCGAGCTGGCGGGTCGGAACCGTCGCGGGCTGGTCCGGCTTCCGGGGCGCGGTGTCGCTCGCCGCGGCCCTGGCCGTCCCGACGGTGATGGTCGACGGTCGACCGGTGGTCGAACGCGACCTGATCATCTTCGTCACCGCGCTGGTGATCGTGCTGATCATGCTGCTTCAGGGCACCACCCTGCCGTTGGTGGTGCGCTGGGCCGGGCTCACCGGCGACCCGGAACGCGTCGACGAGGCCCGCAACGCCCGGCGGCGGGCCACCGAGGTGGGCCTGGCCGCCCTACCGCAGGTCGCCGCGGAGGTCGGTGCCCAGGACGACTCGGTGCGCCGGCTGGAGGCCGAGTACCGGCGGCATCTGGAGGACCTCAACGAGAGCGGCGGGTACACCGCCGAGGATCGCCGGTTGGAACACCGACTGCGCCTCGGCGTCCTCGCTCACAAGAGGCGGGAGGTCACCCGACTGCGCGACAACCGGGAGATCGACGACCTGGTGCTCCAGGAACTCCAGTCCGCGCTGGACAACGAGGAGATCCGGCTGCTGGGCCGCGGACCCAACGAGTGACCGAGTGCTCAGAGCACCTGGTCGAGGAACCGGCGAAGCCGCGGGTGCTCGGCCCGTTCGAAGATCGCCTCGGGTGGGCCGGCCTCCAGCACCACGCCCCGGTCCATGAAGGCGACGGTGTCGGCGACCTGCCGGGCGAAGCCCATCTCGTGGGTCACCACCACCATGGTCATGCCGGCGGCGGACAGGTCGGCCATCACCCCGAGGACGCCCTTGACCAGCTCCGGGTCGAGCGCCGACGTCGCCTCGTCGAAGAGCATCACCTCGGGGCGCAGCGCCAACGCGCGGGCGATCGCCACCCGCTGCTGTTGACCACCGGAGAGCTGCGCCGGCCGGGAATCCGCCTTGCCGGCCAGCCCCACCAGCTCCAACTGGGCCCGGGCCACGGCCTCCGCCTCGTCCGTGTCGAGCTTGCGCAGCCGGCGCAGCGCCAGCGTGACGTTGCGCAGCACGCTCATGTGCGGGAAGAGGTTGAACTGCTGGAACACCATGCCCACCCGCTGCCGCAGCGCGTCCGGGTCGTCGCCGAGCACGCTGCGCCCATCCAGCAGCACGTCGCCCCGGTCCGGTTCGATCAGCCGGTTGATGGTGCGCAGCAGGGTGGACTTGCCCGACCCGGACGGGCCGATGACGCAGGCCGTCGCGCCCCGCGGCACCGACAGGTCGACGCCGCGCAGTACCCGGTTCGGCCCGAAGGCCAGGTGCACGTCGCGAACGTCGAGGCTGACCGAGGTGGTCGTTTCGGTGGTGGTCATCGCCGGTCTCCCTGGGTGGCGGTGGGCAACAGTGGCTCGTCGTCCTCGTCGTCAGGTGCGGCGGCCGGCCGGCCGTTGCGCAGCCGCCGGTCGATCCAGTTGACGACGTGCGTCAGCGGAACTGTCAACGCCAGGTAGAAGAGCCCCGCCAGCAGCAGCGCCGACTCGTTGCCCGTGGTGGCCGCGTAGTCCTGCCCGATCCGGAACAGCTCCCGCTGGCTGGCCACCAGGCCGAGGAAGTAGACCAGGCTGGAGTCCTTGATCAGCGCGATGAGCTGGTTCACCCAGGCCGGCAGCACCCGCCGGATGCCCTGCGGAATGATCACCAGTCGCATCGCGTCGCCCCAGGAGAAGCCGAGCGCCCGGGCGCCCTCCAACTGGGCGGCCTCCACCGACTGGATGCCGGAGCGGAAGATCTCCCCGATGTACGCGGCGGCGATGAGCGACAGCGCCAGAATGCCCAACGGGTAGGGATCCGGCCCCCAGACCTGCATGCCCAGCGGGGCCAGCCCGACCCCGATCAGCAGGATCGTCGCCGCGGCCGGCAGCCCCCGGAACACGTCGGTGTAGACCCGCGCCGGCCAGCGCAGCCAGCGGCTGCGGGAGATCCCGGCAACGGCCAGCAACAGGCCCAGCACCGAGCCGAGCAGGGCGGCGGAGACCGCCAGGATCAGCGTGTTGGGCAACCCGACGGTCAGCATCTCGGGCAGCGCCTCGCGCATCGCGTCCCAGTCGAAGAAGGTCTCCCACAGGGTGCTCAACGGATCCATCGGTTGCTCCTCCTACCGCCCCGCTCGCTCGTCACCTGCTCAGGACGCGGCCGACGCGGACGCCGACGGCGCGACCTTGACCGCGCCGCTGCCCGGGGCGAAGTCCGCCGGGATCGGACGGCCCGGGTAGTACTGGGCCTGCAACCGGGTCCAGGTGCCGTCGGCGATGACCTCGTCGAGGGCCTTGTTCAGCGCCTCGCGCAGCTTGTCGTTCCCCTTGGCCACCGCGTACGCGGTCGGTGCCGGGCTGAGCTGCTTGGCCGCCACGGTGATCTTGCCCTTGCTGTCGGCGGCCGACTTCTCACCGATCTCCGCCGGGGCGATCCAGGCGTCGGCGGTGCCCGCCTTGAGCTGGTTGATCGCGCCGTTGTAGTCCGGCACCCGCACCGGGTTGAGCTGCTTGCCGGTGGCGTAGTCGTCCTGGACGGTGCCCTGCACCACCACGACCCGCTTGCCCGCGAGCTGGTCGAAGCTGGTGATCGGCGAGCCGGCCGGGACGTCCAGGCCGAAGTAGCCGAAGTCGTAGCCGTTGCCGAAGTCGACAGTCTTCTTGCGGGCCTCGGTGATGGTGATCGAGGAGCTGCCGACGTCGAACTTGCGGTTGTTGACCTGGCTGAGCAGCGCGGAGAAGTCGGTGCCGACGAACTCGACAGTGAGGGAGAGCTTGCCGGCCACTGCGGTCAGCAGGTCGTTGTCGAAGCCGGTGAACTTGCCGTCCTCGAGGTACACGTTCGGCGGGGCGTCGGTCAGCGTTCCGGCGCGCAGCACGCCCGACTGGGCCAGGCCGTACGGGTTGGCGTCGGCGTCGGAGGAGCTGTCGTCTCCGCAGGCGGTGAGGGCGGTGGCGGCAAGGATCGTGACAGCGCCCAGGGCGGCGGCGCGGGTCAGGGCAGGAAGGAATCGCACTGGTGTCTCCGAAGGGTGGTGTCTCGGCGCGCACGGACGTGCGCCACCGACGGCGCGCCCGATGGGCGTACCGGTGGGAAAGGAGCTCGGGAAGGGGGTGCTAGAGCGCGGTGCCGCGACGACAGGCGGCGCTGCACATTCGCATCATGTCCACGTGCCGTCGCCGGATCAGTGCGGGCGAGGGTCGACCGGTGCGGGAGTCCGCGACGTCGGTCGGTGGGGTGGTGCTGAGGATGATGCGCATGGTTCTCCCGGGTCTGTGCTGACCTGGGTGCCAGGCCACGCTTGCACCGACGTCCTGCCGGTGCCTGGTCTTCACCCGGGGCACCCCACCGCGGAGGAGGGTTGCCGGCCAGCGAGCCGGGGCTTCGCGCTGGCGCTCATGACCTGCGCCGAGGCTAGCAGCAGGAACGGGTGGATCGTCCAGTCGGTATGACCACGCTCACTGTGCGCGACGGACGGCCGGCTCGCAGGTCAGCCGGCATGCACGTGCGGCCGACGGTGCGGGTCGGGCTCCTGGCGGCGCAGGATCTCCCGGGTCACCGAGGCGATGGCGCCCTGTCCGAACGCCAGGTAGCGCAGGAAGTTGCGGGTCGGGCCACCCTCGGACCACTCGAAGTAGATGTGAGGGCGTCGACGGCTGCGGTCGCGGATCTCCAGCAACAGGGCGGCGAGCGCGGTGGGCACCGACGAGCTGGCCAGGCTGAGCACCGGGAAGCGGCCGTCGACCACCCCGCCGCGGACCAGCAGCTCGGTCTCGAAGTCGGACGGGTCGGTGACAGTGACCTCGACGAAGATGACGTCGCTGTCGTCGGGAAAGTCGTTGTCCGCCATGGTTTGCGCCAGCTTGGCGCGGTACTCCGCCTCGTCGCGCCGGTCGGGTTCGTGCGCGATGAGGCGGATCCGTCGTCCGGCGCGTTCGTCGATCATCCGGGCGGCGGTGTCGTCCAGCTCGACGTGGTCGACGCGCAGCTCGTAGGCCCGCATCAGCCGGGACAGCACCGACACCAGGATGATCCCGCCGATGAAACAGCCCGCGATCTTGACACCGTCCGGGCGTTCCACCACGTTCGCCGACGTGGTGTAGACGAAGATCACCGCGATGACGCCGAACGCGATGGTGCGGCCACGCTGACGCTGGCGGCGCGCCGCGAGCGTCACCGCCGTCGCGGCCGAGGTGATCAACACCAGGACCCCGGTGGCGTACGCGCCGCCCTGCGCGTCCACGCTGGCCTCGAAGACGATCGTGATCAGAAACGCCACGGCGGTGAAGACCAGCACCAGCGGCCGGACGGCTCGCGCCCAGGTGGGCGCCATGCCGTAACGGGGCAGGTAGCGCGGCACGAGGTTGAGCAGACCAGCCATCGCCGATGCCCCGGCGAACCAGAGGATTCCGATCGTGGACAGGTCGTAGATGGTGCCGAACACCTCGCCGAGGTGGGCGTGCGCCAGGTAGGCCAACGCGCGCCCGTTCGCCGGTCCACCCGGCCGGAAGGCCTCCGGCGGGATGAGCACCGTGGTCGTCACGCTGCTGGTGATCAGGAAGACGCTCATGATCACCGCCGCGGTGGTGAGCAGCCGGCGCGCGCCACGGATCCGGCCCAGCGGTCGCGCCTCCGAGTCCTGCGGGTCGCCCCGTACGCTCGGCATGACCGCCACCCCGGTCTCGAAGCCGGACAGACCCAACGCCAGTTTCGGAAAGACCAACAGCGACAGCCCGACCACCATCCACGGATCGCCGTGCCCGGTGGTCAGCATCGTGGTCCAGTCGCCGACCGCGCTCGGATGCGTCGCCACCCGCCACAGCGCGTCGGTCACCACCACCGCGTTGAGCGTCAGGTAGACCGCGACCAGGACGACGGCGATCCCGATGGCCTCGGTGAATCCCTTGAGGAACACCGCGCCCAACAGCGACACCAGCAGCAGCGTGACAAGTACCTCGTGACCCTTGAGTCCGCTCGGCCAGAACGGGTTCTCGTCGATGTGCGCCGTCGCGTCGGCGGCCGAGAGGGTGATGGTGATGATGAAGTCGGTGGCCACGAAACCGAGCAGCACCAGCACCAGCAACTTGCCCGGCCAGTAGCTCAGCAGGCGTACCAGCATCGCGATGGAGCCCTCGCCGTGTGGGCTCTCCACCGCCACCCGCCGGTAGACCGGCAGCGCCCCCAGCAGGGTCACCAGCACCAGCACCAGGGTCGCCACCGGTGAGAGCGCCCCGGCGGCCAGCGCCGCGATGCCCGGCTGATAACCCAGCGTGGAGAAGTAGTCGACCCCGGTCAGGCACATCACCTTCCACCACGGGTGGTGCCGGTGCTCCGGCGGGCGCCCGTGCGGCCCCGGGTGCTGCACGGCCTGGTCCGAGCCGGCATCGAGCAGCCACCCCCGCAACCGGCCGGTGCGTCTGTCGACCTTCACCGGCGCGTCCCCCGTCATCCCGCCCACGGTCACCGTGAGTATCCGCCCGACGGGCCGGCCCCGTCCGCCGGTGCGCGGAACCCAACCGACGCCACTGCGGGTTTCAGGGCCCAGGACAGAGGGGAAGCAGCGCCCCGGGCTGGTCGGGACGGCACCGGGGGAGGGGACAGGGCATGGTCGGCGGCCGTCGCTTCCGCCCGGGTGGGGGCTTCGGCCGCCAACTCGACGAGTACGAGACGAGGGTCGGTGTGCCGCCGCCCACGGAGTCACCCGCCGCCACGTCCCACGGCGGCCTGGTGGACAGTGCGGTCTACATCCGGGGGCACCGGTTCGCCTCGCCGTCCGGCCTCGCCGAGACGTACCGCTGCCTCCAGGAGCAGGACGGCGCGATGGCCTGGATCGGGTTGTACCGGCCCGACATCGAGCAGATCACCTCGCTGGCCCGGGAGTTTCGGCTGCACGACCTGGCAGTCGAGGACGCGATCAACGCCCACCAGCGGCCCAAGCTGGAGCGCTACGGGCACACCCTGTTCGTGGTGCTGCGCGCCGCCCGCTACGACGACCTCCGGGAGGAGGTCGAGTTCTCCGAGCTGCACCTGTTCATCGGCCCGGGGTTCGTGGTCACCGTCCGGCACGGTGAGGCGCCCGACCTGGCCGCGGTGCGGCGGCGACTGGAGACCGAGGCGCAGATGCTCGCCCGGGGGCCGGAGGCGGTCCTGTACGCGATCCTCGACCAGGTCGTCGACGGGTACGCGCCGGTGGTGGCCGGACTGGAGAACGACATCGACGAGATCGAGACCCAGGTGTTCGGTGGCGACCCGAACGCCAGCCGCCGCATCTACGGGCTCAGCCGCGAGGTCATCCAGTTCCAGCGGGCTGCCCGCCCGCTGCTCAGCGTGCTCGACGCGCTTGCCGACGGCGCCGCCAGCGCCGACGAGGAGCTGCGCCGCTACCTGCGCGACGTGACCGACCACCTGACCCAGGTGGTGGAGCGGGTGGACGGTTTCCGGCACCTGTTGCAGAACATCCTCACCGTCAACGCCACCCTCGTCTCGCAGCAGCAGAATGAGGAGATGCGCAGCCTCACCGCGGCCAGCTACAGCCAGAACGAGGAGCTGAAGAAGGTCTCCTCCTGGGCGGCGATCCTCTTCGCTCCCACGCTCATCGGCACCGTGTACGGCATGAACTTCGTCCACATGCCGGAGCTGAACTGGCGCTTCGGTTACCTCTTCGCGCTGCTGTTGATGCTGCTGGTCTGCGGCACCCTCTATGTGATCTTCAAGCGGCGCGGCTGGCTCTGACCCGCGCGGCCGGGATTCACTCGATGCCGCGCAGGATGTGCCGTTCTTCCTCGACGTCGTCGTCGCCGGCACTGATCCGGCCGAGCAGTACGGCGGCCGCCCAGATCGTCAGTGGCGTGGCCGCCCCGGTCATTCCCCCGCCGGTCCGGTCGTCCCGGGTCTGGCTCCGCTCCGTGCGCGGTGGCCTGCGCTGAGCCTGCATGGGCCCTGCCTCTCCTCGTCGAAGCCGCCGTGGGAGGCGCGGGGTGACCCCGCGCCACACCGGCCGGGCGGACCACCTGTGAGCAGCCCACCACCGGTACGACAGCCACTCGAACCTTCCCACGCCCGGCCGCATCCGCACCGCTTGTTTTCGGGTTTCCGACTGCCGCCCGCCAAACCGGACATTACGCCTCGACGGTCGAGGTGCGGTCACGGCAGCGGGTGGGCGATTCCTCGCGCGTGGTCGGTGAGCGCCGCGCCGACCACTGTCGCGCTCAGCGGCAACACCTCCAGACAGCGGCGCACCGCGGCGGCCATCAGCGTGTTCGGCACTCGCATGGAGAGCGTGCAGTGCGGCACCCACCGCCCCGGCCGGTAGTGCTCGGCGAGGGCGATGCCGGCGGCGGCGAGCCGGTCGTGCACCAGCCGGTGGTGCGCCAGCAACTCCGGGGTGGGTGCCGGCCCGAGCCAGAGCACCCGACCGACGAACTGGCCGGCATGCTGGAAGTCGAGCCGCAGCGGGGCGGCCACCACCGTCCCCTGTAGCGCCTCGGCGACCTGCTCCCTGTCGAAACGGGGCGCCACCATGAGCGAGACGTGCGGACGGTGGCGCTGCTCCAACAGCGAGCGCATGCTCTGCACCCCCTCGGCCTCCAGCGCGTCCCAGAGCACCCGGATCCGGCGGGTGGCGTCCGGGTCCAGGTACAACTCCACCGCGGCGACCATTCGATCACCGTAGCGGCCGAGGTTTGCGCGCCCTGGGTTGGCGGTACCTGTTCGGAAACCGACCTGGAAGGCGTACCCGTGGACGTGAGTGACCTGCTGACCGAGGCGTACGACAGGCTGCCCGAACTCGTCCGCGCGGCGGTCGACGGCCTCAGTCCCGAGCAACTGCGCCACCAGCCCGGGCCGGGCCTCAACTCGGTCGGCTGGCTGGTCTGGCACCTCACCCGGGTGCAGGACCACCACGTCGCCGACCTGCTCGACGCCGAGCAGATCTGGGTCAGCGGCGACTGGGCGGGTCGGTTCGGGCTCGCCGCCGACCCCGACAACACCGGCTACGGGCACTCGCCCGCTCAGGTCGCCGCCGTGCGGCCGGAGAGCGCGCAGGCGCTGATCGACTACTACCAGGCGGTCGCGGCGCGTACCGGAAGCCTGCTGGCCGGTCTGGGCCCGGCGGACCTGGACCGCGTGGTCGACGAGGGGTGGGACCCGCCGGTCACCCTCGGCGTCCGGTTGGTCAGCATCGTCGACGACGACCTGCAACATGTGGGCCAGGCCGCCTACGTGCGCGGCCTCATCCAGGCCGACTGACGCGTCCCTCACCCGTTGCGGGTGAGCCGGCATCACCCCGACGCGGGTGATCCTGCGGGGAACCGTGGGGAGGGGACCCGATGGGCGCGACGGCGGAGCAGTACCTGCGACAGCTGGACACCGGTCGGCGGCCCGACCTGCCGGAGACCACAGCGGGAACGCTGCGGCTGGACGTCCGCGACGACGGCAGCACCGATCACTGGTACCTCACAATCGCCGACCAGCAGGTTCAGGTGGCACGGTCGGCCGACGACGCCGACCTGGTCGTCAGCGCGGACCGGCGGGTGTTCGACCGGATGGTCAACGGTGAGCTGCATCCCGGCGCGGCCATGCTGAGCAACGAACTGACCATGCAGGGCGAGATGCGCCTGCTGCTGGTGCTGCGGCGAATCTTCGCGGGGCCGGCCGACGCCCGCCACCCTCGGGAGTTGGGTCGGGCCGCCCTGGCAGGCCGGACCACGACGGGCGCTCGGGAGGTTCGGTCGTGAAGCAGGAACTGCTGCACGTGATCGCCGGAAACGTGTTCGCGATCAGCGACGCCCAGGGCGACATCGAACCCGACCCGCAGGCCCCTGTCGGTGTCTTCGCGTACGACACCCGTTTCCTGTCCCACTGGGTGCTCACGATCGACGGTGAACGGATCAACGCGTTGTCCCGCGACGACATGACGTACTTCGAGACTCGGTTCGTCCTGGTCCCCGGTACTTCGAGCCACTACGTCGACGCCGACGTCTCGATCATTCGGTACCGCTCGGTGCACGACTGCATGCACGAGAACATCACGGTGCTCAACCACTCGCCGGAGCCGGCCGACTTCACGATACGAGTGGAGATGGGCAGCGACTTCACTGACATCGCCGAGATCGGACACCTCCGGCGGCGGGCCGTCGAGATCACCCCGGACTCGGCCAACCGCCAGCTCGTCCTGCGCTACCAACGGCAGCGGTTCGTGCGTCAGACCACAGTGCAGAGCACCGCTCCGGCCGAGGTGGACGAGGGGGGAATGACGTTCCGGATCCGGGTCGCCCCGGAAGGCACGTGGGAGACCGACCTGCACATCGCCATGAACATGGGCGGCGAAGGCGGCCAGGACGTACGCGCCTCCCTGGAGTCGCACCAGCGGGCTGTGCGGGTGGGGATGCGGGAGGACCTGGCCGACTGGATGGACGCCGCCCCGACGCTGACCGCCGAACGCGACGGCCTGGAGGCGATGTACTCCGGTGCCCTGGCGGACCTGGCGGCACTGCGGTACAAACCGTGGTCGTCCCCCGATCGGGTGCCGATCGGGGGTCTGCCGTGGGCGATGTGGCTGTGCGGGCGCCAGAGCATGATGACGTGCCTGCAGACGGTGGCGTTCACTCCCGAGCTGACCCCCGCGACGCTGCGGATGCTGGCGTTCCTGCAGGGGGCCCAACTCGACGACGACCTGGACGAGGAGCCGGGCAAGATCCTGGCCCACCTCCGGTACGGCGAGTCCGGCGCCTTCGGCGACCAGGCGAACGCGCTGTACTACGGATCGGCGGACACCAGCCCGCTCTTCGTGGTGCTGCTCGACGAGTACGAGCGGTGGTCCGGCGACGGGGACCTGGTACGCGAGTTGCGCCACCCGGCCCGGATGGCGCTGGACTGGATCGACGAGTACGGCGACCTGACCGGAGACGGCTATGTGCGCTACCAGCGTCGAAACGAGCGCCACGGCGCTGTCAACCAGTGCTGGAAGGACTCCCCGGACTCGATCACCAGCGCCGACGACAGGCAACCCGCATTTCCCCGCGCCACCTGCGAGTTGCAGGGCTACGCGTACGACGCGAAGAGGCGTGGCGCCCGGCTGGCCCGGGAGTTCTGGGACGACCCGGCGTACGCCGACCGGCTGGAGCGGGAGGCCGCGGCGCTGAAGGACCGCTTCAACCGGGATTGGTGGCTGCCCCACCGGGACTACTACGCGTTGGCGCTCGACCCGTACGGTGAGCCGGTCGACGCGTTGGCCTCCAACATGGGGCATCTGCTCTGGAGCGGGATTGTCCCGGACGGCCGCGCGGGGACGGTCGCCGAGCACCTGGTCGGACCGCGCTTGTTCAGTGGTTGGGGGGTGCGCACCTTCGCCACCGGGCAGCGCCCGTACAACCCGGTGGGCGCCCACCTGGGGGCGGTGTGGCCGGCGGACAACGCCCTGATCGCCGCGGGTCTGCGCCGTTACGGCTGCGACACGCACGCGGCCACGATCGCGGGCGGCATCTTCGACCTGGCGCAGACTCTCGGCGGCGCGGTGCCGGAGGCGATCGCCGGGCACGAGCGCAGCCTGACGAAGTATCCGGTGCAGTTGCCGGGGGCCGCGCGCCCGCAGTCGTGGTCGTCCGGGGCACTGCTGATGCTGTTGAGCACCACCCTGGGGTTGCGACCCACCGGCGACAACCTGCTGGTGAACCCGGCTGTGCCCGAGGGGTTCGGTCGGCTGGAGCTGCTGGACATCCCGGGCCGCTGGGGCCACTCCGACGCCTACGCCAGGGACCGCACCACCGAGGTTCGGGCACGCACCCGACTCCGCTGAGGCTTGTTGTTCGGCGACCACCGCGCGGCCCGCCCGCGCGTGTCGGGTCAGCCCATCGTCTTGGCGCCGTCGATCGACTCCCGCAGGATGTCGGCGTGCCCGGCGTGCTGGGCCGTCTCGGCGATCAGGTGCAGCAGCACCCGCCGGACCGTCCAACTCGCTCCCGGCTCGAACCAGGGCGCCTGCGGCAGCGGGTGCGCCGCGTCCAGGTCGAGGGTGGCGGTCAACTCGTCGGTCCGGGCGGCCACCTCCTGGAAGCGCTCGACCAGCCCGGCGAGGGTCTCGCCCGGCAGCATCTGGAACTGACCGACCCAGTCGACCTCCTCGCGGTTCATCGCCTCCGCGCCACCGGCGGCGAAGAGCATCCACCGGTGCTCGACGCCGGACACGTGCTTGATGAGGCCGCCGAGGCAGAGCCCGCTGACGGTGGGGCGGCTGGCCGCCTGCTCGTCGGTGAGCCCGTCGACCGTCCGCAGGAGGAAACCGCGGTGCGTGTGGAGTGTCTGCAGGAGATCGGCGCGCTCACCGGTGAGCCGCTCAGTGCTGGTCATGCCGCCACCCTTCGTTGATGTCCACCCGGTGCCACCGTAGGGCGAGGCACCGACACTTCCCGGGCACGACACCTCCTCGACCGGAGACCCGCCAGCGGTTGCCGATCCGCGCCGGTGGCGGTCCACTGAATGACATGGGTGTGATTAAGGTGGGCACGTCGTCCTGGGCGGACCAGTCCCTGCTGCGTTCCGGGTGGTACCCACGCTCGGCCAGCACGCCGGCCCGTCGCCTGGGCTTCTACGCCAGCCAGTTCCCGATGGTCGAGGTGGACACGTCCTACTACGCCATCCCGGTGCCGGAGACGACCCAGGGCTGGGTGGACGCCACGCCGGACGACTTCACCTTCGACGTCAAGGCGTTCAGCCTCTTCACCGGTCACCCGACACCGGTCGCCGTGCTGCCGCGGGACCTGCGACCGGCCGGCGGCCCGAGCCGGATCCGCCGGCGAGACCTGCCGGAGCCGGCGTACGACGAGCTGTGGGCCCGGTTCCGCGCGGCCCTCGACCCGATCGCGGCGGCCGGCAAGCTCGGTGTGGTGATGTTGCAGTTCCCGCCGTGGCTGGTGCGCAGCCCCGCTGCCGAACGCCGGATCGTCGAGCTGGCGCAGCGCTGCCGCCCGTGGCGCGTCGGTGTCGAGCTGCGGCACGGCTCCTGGTTGGACGACGACGCGACGGCGGACACTCTGGACCTGTTACGCGCCCACGACCTGTCAGTGGTCTGCGTCGACATGCCACAGGGGCACCCGTCGTCGGTGCCGCCGATCCTGACCATGACAGCGGAGCCGGCGATCGTCCGGTTCCACGGTCACAGCGACGCCTGGCGCGACGGAGACAAGCAGGAGAAGTTCCGGTACGCGTACGCCGAGGACGAGCTCCGACACTGGGCCGGGCTGTTGGCCGAGTTCGCCGACCTCTCCGACGAGCTGCACGTGCTGTTCAACAACTGCTGCGCCGGGCAGGCCCAGCGCGACGCCACCCGGCTGGCGCAACTGCTCGCCGAGACGATGCTCGTCGAACAGGCCGTCCCGGCGACCGGCTGACCTCCGCACCGGTCACCCGGCCCGACGCCGGTCCCCTCAGGACCGCCGCCCCCGGCTGCGCAGGGCGTCCTGGGTCGACTCGCCGATGTCCGCGTCGTCGGGGAAGCTCCTGCCGCTGGGGACGGGATCGGGTGGGGCACCGGGTCCGGCCATCGTCGTACGGGTCGGCTCGACCGAGCCGAAGCCGTGTCGTCCCGCCGGGTCCGACCGGCCCACCGGGGCACCCGCGCGTCGCTCTCCGCGCCGTCCCTCGGGCACCGCGGTCTCCTCGCTGCCCTCGTCCATCGGTGAGTCGTCGCCAGTGCCCCAGGGCGCGTCGGCGTCGAAGTCGTCGCCGGTGCCCCACGGCCTGGTCGCCTCCGGCTCCAGCCGGTCGTTGTTCCCGCTGCGTCCCTCGTGCGCCGTCATGGCCACCCCGCTCGTCGGTCCGCCGCTACGGCGGACGATGTGCCGTCCTCGGGCCGGGACCGCCCGCCCGAGCGCGGCGTACGACATGTCGCCGGCACGCTCCCCGCCCGCGTGGGACCCGTCATCGCTCCGGTGCGCGCGCAGGCCGGTCAGCGCCCCGCCGTCGAGGTGGCGGCGGGACGCCAACCGGCCTGCCGTTCAGCGTCCGGCCATCGCCATCGGCCGCTTGCCGTTGCTCATTCCCGCCATCTTGATCATGCTTTTCGAGGCGCCCTTCATCCCACCGGCGCGACCGAGCATCCCGCGGAGTACCTGCCCGGGCTTCTGCTGCTCACCCATGTACGCGGTGACCACGACCAGGGTCCCGGTCAGCGCCGGAATGGCCCACTGGAGCAGCTTCATCTGCCGCTGCGACGAGGCCACACTTGCCGGTGTCTGGTGGTTCGGTTCGGTGGCACCGCTCACCGACGGACCACCCGCCTTCTCCAGCCGCATGCCGACCAACCGGCTGTAACCGGTGACCGCCAGCGCGCCGATGGTCAAGGCGGTCTTGATGGCGCTGGCCCGGGCGACGCCGGACTGGGCCGCCACCCGTGGGCTCTCGGTCACCAGCTCGCCGACGGCCCCGGCCAGGTGGGCGCCGATCGCGGCCGCGTTGACCGGTGTCCACTTGGACCATCCGGCCGAGGCGACCGGGAGCCGCTGGGTCGAGTCGCTGATTTTCGCCGCTGCGCCGTTGACGCCGAAGGCACCCATGAGGGAGCCGCCAAACCAGGCCGCCAGGCCCAGATCGTGCATCGAGCGCAGTGCGGTATGCCGTTCGGACATGTGATCCCCTTCCGCCGTGTCGGGCGGTGCGGCTTACCCGCCGGTCGAGCGGCTAACCCCGCCCCGGGCGGGCCGATCACCGCCGTGGCGGGCCGCTACCGGACATCAGCGGCGTCGGCGGGTCTACCTGCCCCGGGCAGGAGTCGTTCGCCCGGCGGCGGGTAGATCCCGAGCGACGCCGACGAGAGGGGAACGCGATGTCGCAGCCGGACGAGAGCCGGGAGAAGACCCCCAAAACAGACGCGGTGCTCATGCACCCCGACAACGACCCACATCGGAACACCGCAGAGGTCCCACCCCGCAAGGAGCACGCCGAGATCCAGGTGGAACGGGACGGGAAACTCGTGCCGCTGGATCAGGACGAGTGAGCCGACCGGCCGGTACGGCTCAGCGGGGCGGCAGGTCGCCGACGAAACCGGCGATCCGCCGCGCCAGCGGGGCGCCCGCGCGGACCCAGGTGAAGTGGTCCAGTGTCGCCCCGGCCTGCGCCACTGTGTAGCGCTCCCGGGTGACCGGCGCGTCGACGAGCTTCGCGCACAGGTGGTCCATTGTCTCGTGCGGGGTGTACTGGTCGTCGTCCACACTGACGGCCAGCACCGGGGTCCGCACCGCGCGGACCGCCGCCTCGGTGTCAGTACCGTCGAGCCTGGGGAAACGGCCGCTCCGCGCCGTGTACGCCCAGTCACGGACCACGCCGCGCGCCTGCCGGCCGCCGAAGCCCCAGCCTGGCCAGACCCCGAGCAGCGCCGCCGTCGCGGCGATCCCCTGGGTGAGAGGCAGCACGCCGAGGCCTCGCCGGCCCGGGTAGGTCCGCCAGTACGGGATGCCGACCGCGATGAGCGCCAGGCCGTCCACCTCGTCGGTCCCGTGCAGGGCGAGATGCAGCAGGCTGGCCTGCCCGCCGAGTGAGTGCCCGAGGAGCAGTCGGGTGCGCCCGTCCAGTCGCGGCTTGAGAGCGGCCAGGACGGCGCCGACGTCGTTGGCCAGCTCGGCGTAACCGTGCCGGTCCGCCCGACTCGGCGTGGGCGTGCTCGCCCCGGTACCGCGCAGGTCGGCCACGACCACGGCGAGCCCGGCGGCGCGCAGCAGCTCGGCGGCGAAGGGGCGGTAGTACCGGGCCCGGACCCCCATCGCCGGCCAGATCACCACCACCGGCGCGCCGGTCACCCCGGGCGGCTCCGGATAGACCTGCACACCCAGCCGGCCACCGTCGACGTCGACGAACTCCTGCGCGTATTCCGGGTCCCCGTTCATTGACCCAGCCTACGGCCTGACGTTACCGGCGGGTAGTAGCCGGCCGTGCGGCCCACGACAGCGACGGGCAGACGTGCCGAGCGCTCGCTGGACGCGACGGAGGGCCCCGCCGATCGGCGGAGCCCTCCGAAGGACACTGTGGTCAGGAGACCGAGATCGCCCCGTTGCTGGCCCGGACGCAGGCCACCGCTCGGGCGCTGGTGGAGGCCGCGCCGCTCAGGCACTGGCCGAGCACCTGGTGCCCGGTGGCGTTCGGGTGCCACGACTCCTGGCAGGTCTGGAAGTAGCTGACGCAGGTGTTGGCGATGCGCTGGATGGCGATCTTGTCCTTGCCGGCGAGGCTGGTGACGAAGGTGCCGGTCGCGCCGTCCTGGAGCCGGATCGGGGTGGCCAGCGAGCCACTCGGGCTGCTGGTCTGCTCGCAGAGCCGGGCACCGTTGAAGGCCTGCTGCACGTTGAGGTACACCAGGTCGTCGGCGGGGAACTCGGCGGCCAGAGTGTTCCGGGTGGACTGCACGATGCCGCCCAGACCCTGGGAGAAGCGGTGCCCCGGCGCCAGGCTGGCCCGGTGGATCGGGCAACCGGCCGCGTACCGCTCGGCACCCAGGTCACGGAACTTGTCCCGGGTGTCGTCCCGGCTGTCCTCCTCGTGGAACTGCTGGTTCAGGTCCAGCGGCAGCGGGTTCGTGTAGTCCTGGAACACCACCCGGTGCTGCCCGTCCGCGTCCACCTGGTCGAGGGTGGTCAGGATCTGGCGTACGGCTGCGGTGGTCTCCGCGGTCGCGGCGCTGAGCTGCGCGGCGGTGGCCAGGTCGGCGTCGCTGCACGGCTTCTGCTCCACCGGCCCGTTCAGGTACGCCCAGAACTCCCACCAGCCGGTCCAGGCGTCGGCGATGAACCGGTTGGCGCACTTCTCCGCGACGCTGCCGAAGGTGAACGAGCTGTTGTTGGAGCCGAGGCCGATCAGGACCAGGTCGATGTCCTGGGTCTGCGCGACGGCGCGCAACTGGCTCAGCTGCGAGGCCACGGTACGACCGTTGGTCCGCGCCTGGGAGGCGTTGGCGATGTCGTGCGGCTGGCCACCGGAGCAGGCCAGGTTGAACCGGTTCTGGATGCCCGGCAGGTTGGCCTGGTTGAGCGAGGCGTTCGCCGAACGGTGGCAGAAGAACGCGTTGTTGTTCGCCGCCGTCCAACCGGGGAAGCCCTGGCTGACTCCGTTGACGTCGACGACCGGGGTGTACGCCCCGGCACCCTCACCACTGATGAAGCTGTCCCCGAGTGCCACCGCCGCGGTGGGCAGCGCGGCAGCCGCGGGTGCGGGCAGCGCGACGGCGGTCGACAACGCGGCCATGGCGATCGTTAGTCCCGCGGCGAGCGCGGTACGCCGGAACCTGGGCATGGGGCCCCCAACCATCGAAAGATGAAAGATTCTCTGAGAGCGCGATCAGATCACCCCGGCGCGACAGGCGTCAATGGCCCGTAACAGATTCGTTCGACGAAAGACACTGGCGCGTAGGCATGACCCGCTATCGCGTCGAGTTGGCCCCGCGCCGCCGGTGGCGGTGTCTCCGCGTGGTTTCATGATCACCCGAACGCTGTTCGTTGGCTCACGTCCGGACGGCCACGCGCGGCGGGTCGCGTAGGTCCTCCGGTGGTTGTCCTAGCCTCGGGCTAGGCTCGCTGCGGCGCGCCACGCCGGCTGATGTCGCCGGTGACAGGCAGCACACCGCCGAGACCGGGGAGTACGACCAGTTGACCGCAGAGCCAGACACCCTGTACGGGGCCGATGACCTCACCCACCTTGAGGGGCTGGACGCTGTCCGCAAGCGGCCCGGCATGTACATCGGTTCCACCGACAGCCGTGGCGTGGGTCACCTCGTCAACGAGATCCTCGACAACTCCACCGACGAGGGTGTCGCCGGTCACGCCAGCCACGTCGAGGTGATCCTTCACGCCGACGGCTCGGTGCAGGTCGACGACGACGGCCGGGGCATCCCCACCGACGTGCACGCCAAGTCCGGCATCTCCGGCGTCGAGCTCGTGCTGACCCGGTTGCACGCCGGCGGCAAGTTCGGCGGCTCCGGCTACAAGACCTCCGGAGGTCTGCACGGCGTCGGCGCGTCGGCCGTCAACGCGCTGTCCCGTCGCTTCGACGTGACCGTCCGCCGGGCCGGCAAGATCCACGCGATGTCGTTCCGACACGGCGTCCCGGGCATCTTCGACGGCGACGGGCCGGACGCCCCCTTCGCCGCCGGCCCCGGGCTCCAGGTGGCCGGGGCCATGAAGCGCGGCCAGCGCACCGGCACCTCGATCCGCTGGTGGCACGACGCCCGCTACTTCGAGACCGGCGCCGCGCTCGACGTCGACGCCGTCCGGATGAAGCTGCGCAACACCGCTTTCCTGGTCCCCGGCGTGACCTACCTGCTCCGCGACCTGACCGGTGAGGCGCCCGCCGAGGAGCGGTTCCACTACCCCAACGGGCTCAGCGACATGGTGGAGTTCCTCGCCCCGGCCGGCGACCGGCCGGTCTCCGGCACCCTGCTGGTCAACGGCGAGGGCACCTACCGGGAGAACGCCGCCGACGCCAACGGCGTCATGCAGTCCAACGTGCAGCGGCGCGCCGAGGTCGAGGTGGCGTTCCGGTGGGGCACCGGTTACGAGCGCACCGTCGAGTGCTTCACCAACACCATCCGTAACGCGCACGGTGGCACCCACCGCAAGGGTTTCGAGCGGGCCCTCGTCCGCGCGCTCGCCGACGCGATCCGCAACACCCGCGGACTGCTCAAGGCCAAGGAGGAGCCGCCCACCCTGGACGACGTCCTGGAGGGGATGACGGCGGTGGTGCACGTGCGGATCCCGGAGCCGCAGTTCACCTCGCAGACCAAGGACGAGCTTTCCACCACCGGCATCACCAAGGTTCTCCAGTCCCTGGTCGACGCGCACATCAAGGCATGGCTGGAGGACCGGCGCACCAAGGCCGAGGCGCGCACCGTCCTGCAGAAGATCGTCGACGCCGCCCGGGTGCGGCTCACCCAGAAGCAGCAGAAGGACGCCGCCCGGCGCAAGACCGCCCTGGAGGGCGCGTCCATGCCGCCGAAGCTCGTCGACTGCCGGGCCACCGGCATCGATCGCAGCGAGCTGTTCATCGTCGAGGGTGACAGCGCCCTGGGCACGAGCCGGATGGCCCGTTCCTCGGAATACCAGGCGCTGCTGCCGATCCGCGGCAAGATCCTCAACGTGCAGAAGGCCAATCTCCAGCAGGTTCTGGACAATGCCGAGTGCGCGGCCATCGTGCAGGTTCTCGGCGCAGGCTCGGGGCGCACCTTCGACCTGTCCGCGCTGCGCTACGGCCGTGTGCTGATCATGGCCGACGCCGACGTGGACGGCGCCCACATCCGTACGCTGCTGATCACTCTGTTCGCCCGGTACATGCGACCGCTGATCGAGGCCGGTCGGCTCTACGCGGCGATGCCACCCCTGCACAAGATCACCACCAAGGGGCGCAGTCCGCAGACGGTCTACACCTACACCCAGGCCGAGATGGAGACGACGGTCCGCAAGCTGGAGAAGGCCGGCAAGCAGATCGTCACGCCCATCCCACGGTTCAAGGGTCTCGGTGAGATGGACGCCGACGAGTTGTGGGACACCACGATGAACCCGGCCACCCGGGCCGTCCGCCGGATCACCCTCGACGACGTGGACGCCGCCGAACGCATCCTCGAACTGCTGATGGGCGAGAAGGTCGAGCCGCGCCGCAACTGGCTCATCGACTCCGCCGACCGCGTCGACCGGGATGCGATCGACGCATGAACGAGCGGGTTTTCGATACAGCGCGACGGTGTCTCGTGCCGCCGCTTCGCGACGGCGTGAGCGCCCGTTCCGTTCCGATGGAGAGCTGAGTCATGGCACGCCGTAAGGAAAACAAGGTCGACCTCTCCTCGTTCGATCAGGCCGGCGCGCGGGTCTTCGACAACCCGCTGGTCACCGAGGTCTCCGACTCCTACCTGGAGTACGCGTTCTCGGTCATCCACTCCCGCGCCCTGCCCGACGCCCGCGACGGCCTCAAGCCCGTGCACCGGCGCATCCTCTGGTCGATGTACGAGCAGGGCTACCGCCCCGACCGTGGGCATGTGAAGTCTGCCCGAATTGTCGGGGATACAATGGGAAAGTACCATCCGCACGGCGACACGGCGATCTACGACGCCATGGTCCGCCTCGCGCAGGACTTCTCCCTCAACGTGCCGCTCATCGACGGGCACGGGAATTTTGGGTCCCCAGACGATGGACCGGCAGCATCGCGTTACACGGAAGCTCGGATGTCCCGCGAGGCCATGCTGCTCGTCGGTGAGCTGGGCGAGGACACCGTCGACGTCGAACCCAACTACGACGGGTCGCTGACCCAGCCGACAGTGCTGCCGGCGGCCTTCCCCAACCTGCTGGTCAACGGCGCGTCCGGGATCGCGGTCGGGATGGCCACCAACATGATCCCGCACAACCTGGCAGAGGTCGTCTCCGCAGCCCGCTGGCTGATCAACCACCCGGACGCCACTCTGGACAAACTCATGGAGTTCGTTCCCGGCCCCGACCTGCCCACCGGTGGGGTGCTGCTCGGCCTGGACGAGGTGCGCCGGGCGTACGAGACCGGCCGCGGCGTGGTGCGGATGCGCGGCAAGGTGGAGATCGGCCCGATCGAGGGCAGCCGGGGCCGTCAGGCGATCACAGTTGTCGAGCTGCCCTACGGCGTCGGCGCGGAGAAGGTCATCGCCGCGATCACCAACGAGGTCACCAAGACCAAGCGGCTGACCGGCATCGCGGACGTCAAGGACCTCACCGACCGGGAGAGCGGCACCCGGCTCGTCGTGGAGTGCAAGGTCGGAGTCAACCCACAGGCGCTGCTGGCCGACCTCTACCGGTTGACCCCGCTGGAGCAGTCGTTCGGCGTCAACAACCTGGTCCTGGTCGACGGGCAGCCGCGCACGCTGGGCCTCAAGGCGCTGCTGGAGGTCTTCCTGGCCCACCGGTACGAGGTGGTCACCCGGCGCACCTCGTACCGTCGGCGCAAGCGTCAGGAGCGGCTGCACCTGGTTGACGGTCTGCTGATCGCGCTGCTGGACATCGACGAGGTGGTCCGGCTGATCCGGGGCAGCGACGACGCGCAGGCCGCGAAGGACGGGCTGATGAGCCGGTTCGGCCTCTCCGACATCCAGGCCACGTACATCCTGGACACTCCGTTGCGCCGGCTGACCAAGTTCGACCGGATCGAGCTGGAGGCCGAGCAGGAGCGGCTGCGCTCCGAGATCGCCGAGCTGAGCAAGATCCTCGACGACGAGCGGGTGCTCAGGAAGGTCGTCTCCGACGAGCTGGCGGCCGTGGTCAAGCAGTTCAGCACCGAACGTCGTACGACGCTTGTCGACGGTGACCTCAAGGAGGTGTTGGCCGCGTCCGCGCCGGCCGGCCCGCTGGAGGTCGCCGACGACCCGTGCCAGGTGATCCTCTCCGCGACGGGGCTGGTCGCCCGGACCGCGGCCGAGTCGGAGGAGAGCTCCGAGGGGCGCCGACGCAACGGCCGGGTCAAGCACGACACGGTACGCGCCACAGTGCACTCCACCGCCCGTGGTCGGGTGCTGCTGTTGACCAGCGCCGGTCGGGCGTTCAAGGTCGACGTCCTGCCGCTGCCGGTGCTGCCCGAGCAGGCGGGCACCGTGTCACTGCGTGGCGGTATGTCCGCGGCCGAGCTGGTGCCGTTGGCGGCGGGGGAGACCGTCGTCGGCCTGGCCCCGCTCGGCGGGCAGGCGGAGGGCTCACCGGGGCTGGCGTTGGGCACCCGACAGGGCGCGGTGAAGATCTGCTCACCGGAGTGGCCGGTGCGCTCGGACGAGTTCGAGGTGATCGGTCTGCGCGACGGTGACGAGGTGGTCGGGGCGACCTGGCTGACCGACGGCACCGAGACGCTGACCTTCGTCACCTCGGAGGCTTCGCTGTTGCGCTTCCCCGCCGGGCTGGTGCGGCCGCAGGGTCTCAAGGGCGGCGGTATGGCCGGGATCAACCTGCCGGCCGGGGCGCGGGTCGCGTTCTTCGGCGCGGTGCGCACCGACGACCCGGGGCACGGCGAGCCGATGGTGGTCACCTCCACCGGCGCGACGGTCAAGGTGACGCCGTTCAAGGCGTACCCGGCAAAGGGCCGGGCGACCGGCGGCGTGCGCGCGCACCGCTTCCTCAAGGGTGAGACGGACGTGGCCGTCGCCTGGGTTGGCCCGCGACCGGTCGGCGCGACCGGCACCGGCGAGCCGGTCGAGCTGCCCGCCGCGGACCCACGCCGCGACGGCAGCGGCTTCGCGGTGATGCTCGGCCCAACGGTGGTAGGCCACCTGATCGAACGCGACTGACCCCTCACCCGCGTTGTCGCGCCGCCCTCCGGGGCGTGCCCCGGCCCCAAGATCTGCACAACCTGGGGGAAGTTGCTGCTTCCGGATACCGCAGGCAGCAGTTTCCCTGAAGCTGTGCGGATCTTGACGGTCGAGCCGCCGAAGATCGTGCTCGATCCAGGAAGTAGTGGTTTCACCGACGAGGTGATGCCACTCGCTCCTGGATCAAGCACGATCATGCGGAGTGGGGCGTCCGCCGGCGCGGTATGGTGGTCCCTCTGTTGTCGGTGAGGGTCCGGGTGCACCGCGAAGCACCCCTCAACATGATTTCTTCTTTGTCCGGCGGAGTCGCCGGCGCGGCGTGAGCGCCGCCATCCGGGTCCGGCCGAGGCGTGAGTTACGTGCCGCCCGCCGTCCCCGGCCACACCGCTGTTGGGGCCACCTGATCGCCGCGCCACTCTGGCCGCTGCACGGCGCGAACCTGGGCACCCTGTTGCGTACGTGTGACGCGGTCGGCGCCTGCCTCGCCGTGCCGCCGTTCCGTTGGGTGGACGAGGCCGTCGCCCGGGGCAACACGCTTCGCCAGCCCGGCTGCGTTCACCGGGTCGGCAGTCCGCTGCGCTGGCTGGCCGCCGAACGGGCCGCCGGCGCCCGGGTCCTCGGGGTGGAGTTGGCCGACGAGGCCGTCCGGCTCGGTGATCTGCCCGCCGCTCGGAGCCGTACCGTGGTGCTGTTGGGCCACGAGGCGACGGGCATCCCGCCCGAGGCGCTCGACCAGCTGGACGCGGCGGTGGAGATTCCCATGGTCGGCCACGGCCACAGCCTGAACGTCGCCGTCGCCGGCTCCCTGGTCCTCTACAAACTAGCCGGCCTCCTTTGAGGCCTGTTTCATAAGAACTGGCCGGCCTGCGGCGGGCCCGGACGACGACCGGCGGCGTTGCGGTTGCGTCCGGATACGACACCGGTATCCGGACACAACCGCGCCTTGCCGGATCGCCGCCCGGACTCCGCCTCGGCTCGACTGCCCTTATGAAACAGGCCTCAGGGCCTGTTTGCTTTCTTGAGGACGCGGCGACCAGTCCCGGCGATCGGTGGTTGTGGATGGGGCGGTGAGGACGGTAGGACCGTCCTCACCGCGCCAGGGTCCCCCGTGGAGAAGGTACGGTGGGGCCGGTACAACCGCCGCACAACTAACGCATAGATCATTTACTCGCCCGCGATGTCCGGGTGTTGTTCGCGCTGCGGTACACGGCTGTGCCCACATGTGAGGTGCCTGGTTGCGTTTCGAACTCCTTGGCCCGTTCCGGGTGTACCGCGACGACCGGTCGGTTCCACTGGGCTCGGTGAAGCAGCGTCTCCTGCTGGCGACCCTGCTGCTGCGCCCGAATGAGGTCGTCGGCACCAACGAGTTGGCCGCGATGCTGTGGGGCGACGACGAGCCGGCGTCGGCCGCCGCGAATCTGCGTACCTATGTGCGCGGGTTGCGGCGGTCGCTGGGTGATGGAGCGAACTGGGATGGGATAACCGCTGCGGCAGGCGGCTACCTGCTGCGTGTGGGCCCAGGCGAACGGGACCTGGACCTGTTCGACGATGCGGCGGCGCGGGGCCGCGAGGCGCTCGCCGCGTCCGATCTGGACCGGGCTGAGGCCGAACTCTCGGCCGCAATGCGCCTGTGGCGTGGTGTTCCGCTGTCCGACCTGCCGCTGCGCTCGGCGCTGGCTCGGCGGGTGGCGCAGTTGGAGGAGCGTCGGCTGCTCGTCGAGGAGGACTACGCCGAGGCCATGCTGGCCCGCGGCGCGTCGGCCGACGTCGTGCACCGGTTGCGCGGCCTGCTCGACCGGCATCCGTTGCGGCAGCGGGCATGGGGTCAGCTGATGGTGGGCCTGTACCGCAGCGGAGACGTAGCCGGCGCACTTGATGCTTTCCGGCAGGCAAGACAGAGGCTCGCGGAGGAGACCGGCCTCGACCCCGCGCCCGAGCTCGTCAGGCTGTACGACGACATCCTGCATCACCGCCCGAGCCTGACGGCGCAACCGCAAACGGGGCCGGACCGGCCGGCGCCGGAGACGACAGGGGGGCCGCTCATTCAGCGCCCCGAGCAACTGCCGCGTGCGGTGCCGGAGTTCGTCGGACGCAGCGTCGAGTTGGCGGGCCTCGACGGGCTTCTGCACGGCGGGGCTGAGGGGCCGACGAGCGTGGCCATCTCCGTGGTGTCCGGCATGGCCGGAGTCGGCAAGACGGCCCTGGCGTTGCACTGGGCGCACCGGGTTGCCGACCGCTTTCCGGACGGTCAGCTCTATGTGAACCTTCGCGGCTACGACGAAGCCGGCGCGGTGTCCCCATCCGACGCTCTGTCCGGCTTCCTCGAAGCGCTCGGCGTGCAGCCCGCCCGGATACCTTCCGACATGGAGGCTCGGACCGGTCTCTACCGCAGCCTTCTGGCTTCGCGTCGGATGCTCCTGGTGCTGGACAACGCTCGCGACTCCGCCCAGGTGCACGCCCTGCTGCCCGGTGCGGGCAGCTGTATGGTCGTGGTCACCAGCCGTGATCGTCTCGGCGGCCTGATCGCCGCCGAGTGTGCCACGCCGTTGACACTGGACGTGCTCACGGCGGAGGAGTCGAGGAGCCTGCTCGCCAGACGTCTCGGGGTCAGCCGGCTCGCCTCCGAGTCGGTGGCGGTGGCCGACATCATCGAGGCTGCGGGCCGGCTTCCGCTGGCACTGTCGATCGTGGCGGCGCGTGTCGCGACCCATCCCACGTTCCCGCTCGGTGCGATCGCCGCCGAACTGCACTCGGCCGAGGCGACGCTTGACGCGTTGGCCGACGGTGACGTCCGGCGCGTCTTCTCGTGGTCGTTCCTGGCCCTGGGGGCGGACGCGGCGCGGCTGTTCACCCTGCTGGGGCTGCATCCGGGCCCGGACCTGACCACCGCCGCGGCCTCGGCGCTCGCCGGTGTTTCGGCTGCTGCGATCACACCGATCCTGCGGGAACTGACCCGGCTCCATCTGCTGGCTGAGCACGCGCCCGGCCGGTTCGCCTTCCATGATCTTCTGCGCGCCTATGCGGCCGAGCTCGCACAGTCGTCGGAGCGCGGGGACGAACACGTCGCGGCCCGACAGCGCCTGTACGACCACTATTTGCACGCCGCCTATCCAGCCGCCCTGCTGCTCCAGCCGCAGTGGCCCCCGATCCAGCCGGTGGCACCGCTGCCGGTACCCGCCCGGCAGCCGGTGACCGACCACGACGGCGCGCTCGCCTGGTTCACGGCGGAGCATCGGGTGCTGCTCCGCGTGGTCCGGCAGGCCGCCGAGAACGGCTTCGAGGCGTACGCCTGGCAGATCGCCTGGGCGCTGACCACCTTCGCGGCACCGCGCGGTCTCTGGCAGGACCAACTCGACAGCCAGAGTGTCGCCCTGAGGGCCGCCGAGAAGATCGACGACCTCGCCGGTCAGGCCGTCGCCAACCGGCTGCTCTCCCGCGCGCTGACCCGACTGGGCGACCGCACCATGGCCGAGTACCGGCTCAAGCGTGCGCTCGACCTGCACGAACGTCTCGGCGACCCGATCGGCCAGGCCCAGACGCTGCACAACTACTGCGAACTCTGCTACCTGGACGGCCGGCTCGACGAGGCGCTCGCACACGGTCGCGAGGCGCTGCGGCTCTACCGGCTGGTCGGCAATCACGCGGGCGAAGCCCGGACGCTCAACGCGCTCGGTTGGCTGCTCGCCAGCACAGGCGATTACGTCCAGGCCATCGCCAGCTGCACCGAGGCCCTCGACCAGCAACGACGGACCGACGACCGCAATGGTCAGGCTGCGACGCTCGACAGCCTCGGCTTCGCCTACGACCGCCTGGGTGAACGCGACCGCGCGGCCAACTGCTACGAGCAGGCGATCGAACTCTTTCGCGACTCCGCGGACCGGTATCACGAGGCGGAGACCCTCATCCGGCTCGGCGACACCCGCGAAGGGATGGGCGATCGCGACGCCGCCGCTGCCGCTTGGCGGCTGGCCGCGCGGATCTACGAGGACGTGGGCGACCCCGCAGCCGAGGAGGTCCGCAGCCGCCTTGAACGTCTGGTTCCGTCCTTGAGGCCTGTTTCATAAGAACTGGCCGGCCTCGGCTCGACCGCCCTTATGAAACAGGCCTTAGTGCGCTCCGAGGTCAGGCGACGTTGTGGGGGCGGAACTGGACGCTCACCCGGGGGCCCACCGGGCGGGTGGTCTTGGGGATGGCGTGTTCCCAGGTGCGTTGGCAGGAGCCACCCATGACGATCAGGTCGCCGTGGCCCACCGGGAAGCGCAGGCTCTCGCCGCCGCCGCGTGGGCGTAAGAGCAGCGGTCGGGGTGATCCGAAGGAGACGATCGCGACGACGGTGTCGGTATGCGCCGAGCGACCGATGGTGTCGCCGTGCCAGGCCACGCTGTCGCGCCCGGACCGGTAGAGGCACATGCCGGCGGTGACGAAGGGCTCGCCCAGCTCGGGCGCGTAGTGCTCGGTGAGTGCGGCCCGTGCGGAGGTGAGGACGCGGTGGGGGAGCTGCCTCGCGCCGTCGTACCAGCAGAGCAGGCGGGGCACGTCGACCTCGGCGTCATACATGGTGCGTCGTTCGGCACGCCAGGGCACCTCGGTGAGCAGGGTGTCGAGGACGGTGTCGGAGCCGCGCACCCAGCCGGGGAGGTGGTCGACCCAGGCACCGCGGCTGAGCTGGTGCCGGCGGATCTGGCCGGGCAGTGGCCCCAGGGTCGGCCCGGCGTCGGCAAGGTCGAGCATCGACGGCTGGTAGGCGGCCTGCGTCATATGGCCACCCTAGCAGCACTTTCGTACACCCGTGCTAGTAGCGTCTGGCGTCGACGCGTACGGCGTCGAACACCGCGTCCACCACCCGCGCCCGGCCCTGGCCGTCGACGGTGGACCAGGCGCGCGCGGCGAGCGTCGCGCGCCGCTGCGGCGAGCTGAGCAGCCCGTGCAGGGTCCGCGCCGCCGTCGCGCGAGCGGCTCGTCCGGCGACGCCACTCGCGGTCAGTTCCGGCAGCTCGCCGAGGCCGGCGGCCAGGCCGTGACGGACCACCCGGGTGTAGGACTCACGTTGGTTGTCGACCACGCAGACCAGTGCGCTGGGTGCGCCGAGGCAGCAGAGTTCCCAGGTGGACGTGCCGGCGGCGCTCACCACCAGGTCGGCTTCGGTGATCAGTGCCGGCAGCGAGGTGGTGGGCGGGACCGCTCGGATGGTCTGCCCCCGGCCGGGGGCGACATCGTCGACCTCCGCCTCGATCTCGGGTCGGCCGACGATGACAGTGAGGTCCATCGGGTGACCGGTGGCCGCCAGCACCCGGGTCAGGACCGGTGCCGCGCCGACCGCGTCGGTGCCGCCGAAGAAGGCCAGCACCCGGGGGCGGCTGACCGCCGTGGCGGGCGGGGCGACCGGCGGCCGGGCGCTGATCACGGTGTCCCGCAGCAGGGCGTACCCGCTCCCGGCGAGCAGCCGGCCGGGCAGCGCCGCGGTGGACCCCAGCTCGGGCAGGTCCGCCCCGGAACTCAAGCGGGGCAGCTCCGCTCCGAAGTTCTGGTCGAGGTAGAGGTCCGCGACCTGGCCTCGGCTGTCGCCGTCGATGATGGCGAGGGTGTGGACGCCGGCGGCGCGCACGGCGCCGGCTCCGGCCGGGTCCAGTTCGTAGGAGTCGAGGACCAGCACGTCCAGGTGGTGTCGGCGGGCCGCCTCGACCAGGTCGGCCGCCGACTCCGGGCCGGGGAGTAGCGGGATGCCCCGCGCGGCCAGCTCCGCGGTTGCCCAGTCGAGCCGTTCGACGGTGCCGAACACGCTGACGTCGGCGCCCCGGGCGAGGAACTCCTCGGCGAGCGCCAGGCAGCGGACGAGGTGGCCGACGCCGCGTCGTGGCCCGGCGTCGCAGCGCAACCCGACCCTCAGGGTGCTCAGGATTCCTCCAGGTGCTTCTGTCGTACGTCGGCGTTGAGCGCGCGCAGCCGAGGCTGGCCGTCGAGCCAGTCGGCGAGCTTGGCCAGCGGCACGCTGACGTCACCGAAGTGGTCGATGATCGCGCTGACCAGCGCCCAGTCCTGCTCGGTGTCGAGGGTGAGCCGCAGCGCGGAGCGGTCCGGGGTGAGCGTCACCCCGAGCACCCGGAACAGCTCCGGATGGGTGTACGCGTACGAGGTGACGTGCACCCGGTGGTGGTCGGTGGCGAGCCGGCCCAGGGTGCGCAGCGTCTCCGCTCGGATGATCTCGACGTCGAGCCCTCGGGGCAGGGTCCGGGCGATGGACGTGCTGGCGTAGTCCAGCCCGGGGACCGCCCGGTACACCGATGCGACCAGGGTGATGATCTCCGGGTCGAGCAGGGGGCAGTCGGCGGTGAACCGCATGACGGCGTCTCCCGGGTGCGCCGCGAGGGCGCCCACGAAGCGGTCGAGCACGTCGTCGACCGGCCCGCGGTGGCACGGCACGTCGAGCCGCGCGCACTCGGCGGCCACCGCGTCGTCGACCGCGTCGGTGCTGGTGGCAACGACCAGGTCGGCCAGGACGCCGCTGTCGGAGGCGGCGCGTACGACCCGGCCCAGCACTGAGCGTCCGGCGAGCGGGCGGAGCACCTTGCCGGGCAGCCGGGACGAACCCATCCGAGCCTGCACGATGCCGACGATCCGCAGCCCCGCGTCGTCCGTGGAGGCCTCGGGCACCGGTACGCCGGTCACTGCTGCTCCTCCTGCTTGGGGGCGAGCACCGCGGTGGCCCGGCGTTTGGCGGCGCGGGCACCCCGTTTGGCCAGCCGGGCCGGGGTGATGGCGAGCCGGCCCACCCGGTAGCTGATCGACCCGCTGAGCAGGCTGATCGTCGTCTCGGCCCGGCGCAGCGCCCGTTCCCGCGAGGTGAGCAACTCCTCGGTCCACGCGGCCAGCGCCGCCAACCGGGTGAGTTCCTCGCGCTGGCGCAGCCACGCCTCGCGTAGCTGCTGGTAGCTGTGCCCGCCGAGCGGCGCGTCGGTCGGCGTGACGGCGTGCAGTTCGGTGGCGAGGCCGACAGTGCCGTCGGCGTCCAGCCCGTGCAGCGCGGCGGCGATGGCCGCCTCGGCGTCGATCGCCTCGCTGACTGTCGCGCGGTCGAGGTCGTGGCCGGCGAGTCCGCCGAGCACCACGGTCAGGCCCGCGACGTCGAGAGTGGACGACCATGGGTGGGCGTACCCGCCGGTGAGCAGGCTCGCGGTGAAGCGCCACAGCCCGCGGGCGAGCACCACGTCGGCGGGCAACGCAGCGGTGGCCCGCCAGCTGGGGTCGAGCACCGCGTACCGCTCGCCGTCGACCACCACGTTGTCGGTGCCGGCCAGCGCCGCCGCTCCGGCGATCCGGCCGTCGGCGTCGGCCTGGCCGGCGAGCCAGCCCGCGTACCCGTGCAGCAGCGTGCGCAGGGTGGCCAGGTCGCGGCGCAGCGAGGCGTCGAGCAGCAGGGTACGCAGCAGCCGGCCGGACGGCACCGGTCCGGACAACGCGTCGGCGTCGCGGTAGGCGGCCTCGCGGCTGGCGAACGGCGCGGCGGCCGGCGTCGTCGCGTTGGTGGCCGGGATGAGCCCCCAGCGCCAACCGGACGGGCCGTGCAGCACCTCCAGCACGCCGATGCCGGGGCGACCGGTCTGCACGAGAGCCACCGGCAGGTCCGCCTCGACGACCGGCGTGGCCGGGTCCGTGGGTTCGGCGGGCCGGTGGGCGAGGGTCAGCCAGCCCGGTGCGAGGTCGGCGGCACGCCCGGCGTGCAGGGCGTCCACCGCGAGCCGGGCCGGGTCCTGCAGCACTGTGGCGCTGGTGAAACCGCCGGCGCAGGCGCCATGCAGCACCGCGTCGAACAGGCCGGAGCCCGCGTCCCGGTCGAGGTGGTCGGCGTCCAGCAGCGCCGTCGGGGTGCTGACATCGGGGTACGCGGCCCAGCACGCGGCCGGCCGCAGCCCCGCCGCGCCCAGCCGCTCGCGCAGTTGGTCCCGGTTGGCCGGGTGGGCGCGGTCCAGCACGCCGCCGATGGTCCAGGCGGAGTCGTCGCGGCGGGCGTACCAGGGGCTGGTGTCGACGAGCCGGTGCAGGCCCAGCGGGTTGTCCAGGCGCAGCAGCAACGCGCCGCCCGGCCGGATCGCGGCGACGAGTCGTGCCAGCACGGCGTCCCAGCCGAGGCGGGTGCCCTCCACCGACTCCACCGGGTCCAGCCCGGCAGCCGCGATCACCACGTCGTACGTCTCGTCGTCGGGTAGCCCGGCCGGGCCACCCACCACCACGCGGGCGGCCCGGTCCGCCAGCGCCACCGCGTCCGGGTGGCTGCGCAGCAGGCAGGTGACCTCGGCGTGGGTGAGCTGGTCGAGCAGTGCCGGGTCGTGTGGACCGGCCACCAGGACCCGGGCGCCGGGCGGCACCAGCAGTGCGGCCAGCGCGGCGAGCGGCCCACCGTTGGCCAACCGTTCCTGCGGCAGGTCCGACCAGGCCAGCATCTCGCCGCCCGGCAGGGTGATCCGGTCCGCGGGTGCCGTCTCAGTCGTCACTGTCTTCCTCTTCCTCCTGGAGGTTCGCCCAACCGAGCAGCTCGCGAAGCTCGGCGGGGGTGCAGCGGTGGTCGGTGCCCAGCTCGGCGCGGGCGATCTCGACGGCGGTGGGGAGGTCGAGAGTGGTGCCGTGCAGCTGCGGCCACTGCCGTCGGATCCGAGCGGTGCCGCCGAAGGTGGGGTCCTCGTTGGACAGGATCATCGGGTCGCCGTAGACCGCCGGCTCGCATCCGGCCGCGATGCCGTAGAAGATCGCGCTGGTCAGCCGATTGGATGCGACCCGTCGGTGACGGCGCAGTTCGGTGAGCTGTCGGTCGAGGAACTCCGGATCGGTGTCCTTCCACCAGTGTCCCCGGTAGCCGTGGCAGATCACCCGGAACCCGGCGCGCTCGTAGAGCCGGCGTACGTTGCGCATCCGGTACTCGTGCCAGTACAGGCAGACCGTGACCGGGCCGGGCTCGGTGTCCTGGATGAGGGCGATCAGTTTGCGGTGGTCGCCCTTGACGTGTTGACCCTCCCAGCCGTGGAACGGGTACCAGATGGTGCCCTGTCGCTCCTCGGCCGGTGGTTCCTCGGGTCGCATGGCCAACAGGTAGCTGAACGGCGCGCCGATGACCACCACGTTGCGTCGCCCCACCGACCAGGCCCGGCGGCGGGTCTGCTCCGACCAGAGCAGGCTGGGGGTGCCTTCGGCGTACGGGTGGCCGGGGGCCAGGCCGTCACCGATGTTCCAGCCGTGCTGCACGTACCCGTTGATCCGGGGTGGGTGCCGGTCGCCGAGACCGGCGTAGCGGGCCAGCACGTGCGCGTGGCCGTAGAAGTGGTTGGCGTGGTGCATCAGGTTCCCATCAGACGGCGAGACGCACCGGGCCGCCGCGCACCGCGGCGATCAGCGCGTCGACGACGCGGTCCTGGTCGGCGTCGCTGAGCCCCGGGTACAGCGGCAGCGACAGCTGCTGGGAGTAGAACGACTCGGCCACCGGGCAGGATCCGCGCCGGTAACCCAGGTCGGCGAAGGCCGGGTGCCAGTGCACCGGGATGTAGTTGACCTGGACACCGATGCCGGCGGCGCGCATCCGGTCGTACACCTCGCGGCGACGTCCGTCGAGCACCCGGATCGGGTAGAGGTGCCAGGCCGGCTCGGCCCACGACCGGCGGCTTGGCAGCAGCACGCCGTCCAGGTCGGCCAGCGCCTCGTCGTAGCGGGCGACCAGGGCGCTGCGGCGGGCCGTGAACTCGCCGAGCCGACGCAGTTGGCTGCGGCCCAGGGCGCAGAGCACGTCCGGCAGCCGGTAGTTCAGCCCGAACTCGTGCACCTCCTGGTGCCAGCCGCCCTCCTCCGGGAATCGCAGGTCGTCGCGGTCGCGGACCACGCCGACACCACGGAACCGGCGGGCCCGCTTCAGGATCTCCGGGTCCAGCGCCGCGACGGCGCCACCCTCGGCGGTGGTCAGGTTCTTCGTGGGAAAGAACGAGAACGTGGTGAGGTCGGCGAGCGAACCGACCGGCCGACCGTGGTACGTCCCGCCGATGGAGTGCGCCGCGTCGGCGAGCAGCAGCGTGTCGCTGCCCACGATCGACGTGCGTAACGCGTCGTAGTCGGCGGGGTGGCCGGCGTAGTCGACGGCGGCGACGACCTTCGTGTGCGAGGTGACCGCGGCGGCGGCCGCCGCCGGGTCGAGGCAGAACGTCTCGTCGTCGACGTCGGCGAACACGATCTTCGCGCCGAGGGCGACCGCGCTGCTGGCGGTCGCCACGAACGTCATCGGCGGGACGACCACCTCGTCGCCCGGCCCCACCCCGGCCGCCGCGTACGCCACGTGCAGCGCCGCGGTGCCGTTGGAGACGGCGGCGACACCGACTCCGCCGGTCCACCGGGCGAGGTCGGCCTCGAAGGCGTCGACCTGCGGACCGGTGGTGAGCCAGTCGCCGCGCAGCACGTCGGCGACGGCTGCGACGTCGTCCTCGCTGATCGACTGCCGGCCGTACGGGAGCATCCCCGTCATCCGTTGATGCCGAGCATGTCGCGCAACTGCTCGACGGTGAGCCACTCGTCGTTGGTGTCCGACTGGTAGGCGAAGCCGTCCGGCACCGGGTCGCAGTCGATCGGCGCCTGGTAGCCCCACGTGGCGATGGTCGGTTGGACGATGAACCGGCCGTCGGCGCGCAGCGTCCGCCGGCTGTCGTCGGGCGCGATCATCTCCTCGTGCAGCTTCTCGCCCGGCCGGATCCCGATCTCGTGGGTGGTGGCGTCCGGAGCCACGGCCTCGACCAGGTCGAGGATGCGCATGCTCGGGATGCGCGGTACGAACAGCTCGCCGCCCTGCATCTGGTCGAACGAGTCCATGACGAACTGCACGGCCTGGTCCAGGGTGATCCAGAAGCGGGTCATCCGCTTGTCGGTGATCGGCAGGCTCTTGCCCTCGGCGGCCAGCCGGCGGAACAGCGGGACCACCGAGCCGCGGCTGCCCACCACGTTGCCGTAGCGCACAACCGAGAACCGGGTGGGGTGCTGGGCGGCGTAGTGGTTGGCCGAGACGAACAGCTTGTCGCCGACCAGCTTCGTCGCGCCGTACAGGTTGATCGGGCTGGACGCCTTGTCGGTGGAGAGCGCGATGACCTTCTTGACGCCGGCCTCGATCGCCGCGTCGACGACGTGCTGCGAGCCGGTGATGTTGGTGGCGATGTACTCCGAGGGGTTGTACTCCGCGGTGTCCACCTGCTTCAGCGCGGCGGCGTGCACCACGTGGTCGACGCCGTGCATGGCCCGGGTGAGGCGGTGCCGGTCCCGGATGTCGCCGATGAACCAGCGCAGCCGCGGGTCGTCGCCGAGCTGCTGGCGCAGCTCGTACTGCTTGAGCTCGTCGCGGGAGAACACCACCACGCGGGCGGGGTCGGCCTCGTTGAGGATGTGCCGGAGGAACGTCCTGCCGAAGGAACCAGTTCCCCCGGTGATCAGAATGGACGATCCATTCAACTCACTCAATGTGGTGCTCCCGTGTTCGTGGATGAACGAGCGGCCCTGGGCCGGCCGACCGGGGTGACACGCTAGCCATGGCGGGTTAACTCCCCGGCGCTCGCGGATGAACCGCAACCTCTGCTCCCGTGAATGCCGAACACCGCGCAGGCGAACACTTTCGACCGCCCGGAATGCGGGCTGACCTGGCCGGACCGGGCCGTTACAGTGACCGCGCGAACGACCCGGCGGCCCGGCGCGCAGCCGGGTCAGGCGTTCACCCGACATCCACACCGGCTCGGTGCGAGCGGGCCACCCCGATCGTCTCCGACGCCGGGCGGTGGGCCCGTCGAATCCGCGCGGGCCCGGTACGGCCGGCAATTCTGGAGACGTCCATGGCACCCGGTAGTGACGTGATCGAAAGGCCGCTGGTGGCGGCTGGGACGCCGAGCGGCCTGCCCGCCCGACGGTGGCTGGTGCCGCTGCTGCTGGTCGTCGGTTGGGTGCTCAGCGTGGCCTGGCGCATGTGGTGGTCCCGGCACACGGTGCTGCCCATCGCGCACACCGACGAGGACAGCTACCTGAACACCGCCCGCGCGTTGGCCGGCGGTCCGGGGGGCTTCAGCAGCGAGAACGACCTGCTGCGCCGGGTCGGCTACCCGATGCTGATCTCGCCGGCGTTCCTCGGGGACCGGGACTTCACCGACAGCTACCGGGTCGTCCAGCTGATCAATGCGATGGTGAACTCGACGCTGCTGCCGCTGGCGTACCTGTTCGGTCGTCGTCTGTTTCAGCTGCGCCGCTCGTACGCGCTGCTCGGCGCGGTCGCGGCGGCGACCCTGCCGGCCACCGCCTTCTACGCGGGCGTCGCCATGATCGACGCGGTGATGGCGCCGCTCGTGGTCGCCTGGCTGCTCGCCGTGCACCGCTGGATCACCCGGCCCGGCCCGCTCGCCGCTGCCACAGTGGGCCTGCTCGTCGGCGGGTTCCACCTGCTGCACTCCCGCGGCCTGGTGATCGTGGCCGTGCACGCCGGGCTGGTCCTGCTGCTGTTCGTCCGCCGCCGGATCAGCCCGCCCGTCGTGCTCGCGGCGCTGCTGCCGGTGCTCGCCATGGCACTCGTCAACGAGGCCGCCATCCGCTACCTCGGCGGCAAGGTCTACCTGCTCGGCAGCACTCCCGGCGGCAGCACGCTCGACGCGATCGCCTCCGCCCAGGGCGTGGTCCGGGTGAGCGCCGCGGTCACCACCCAGCTCTGGTACCTCGTGGTGATCACGTTCGGACTGGCCGGGGTGGCCTGGGCCGGGGCAGTCCGCGAGCTGTGGCGTCCGCGGCACGGCGACGCGGCCCGCTGGACGATGGGCGTGGCACTGGTGGTGACCGTCGGGGTGGCCGGCGGCGCGTCGGTGATCCTGTCCGGCATCACCGGCAAGCCGCTGGACGCGATCTACGGCCGGTACGTGCAGATGCTCGCGCCGTTCTGGCTGCTGGTCGGCGTGGGGGTGCTGTTCACCGCCGGCTGGCGGGTGGTGCTGCGCCGGGTCGCGGTCGCGGTGGCGCTGCTGGTTGGTGGCGGCGCGCTGATCGCGGCCCGACTCGCGTACGTGGCCAGCCAGGGCCACCAGCTGCGCTACGGCGGTTTCAGCGCGCCGGACCTGGTGGCGTTGACCGGGGGCTGGCGAGAGTTGCGACCGGTGGTCGGGTCGCTGGTCGGCATCGCCGGCTGTGTGCTGCTCGTCGCCGCGGCCCGGGTGCCCCGCCTGCGGCTGCCGATCCTCGGCGCCCTCGTGGTGGCCAACCTCGTCACGATGCAGGTGATCGACCAACGGATCGTCCGACCGGCCGCCGAGAGCACCGCCCCGACACCCCTGGTGGCCGACGTCGGCGTACGCCCCGGCGAGCGCGTGTGGGCCTCGACCGGTGTGCACTACGTCCTGCGGTTCAACCTCAGCCACCAGGTGACCTGGACCGACGTCCGGTGGTTCGGCGACAAGCAGCCGCCGGCGGCGGCGCAGGTCGTGTTCGCCCGCTGGGCACCCGGGCAGGCCGACGACTGGGACGGGGCGGCCTACGGCTTCGTTCGACTCGGCGGTAACCCGGCGCAGCACTGGGCCGCCTGGCGGCGCGTCTGACCCACCGCGCCCGGTGGAAACCGCTATTCGTGAACGGCGGATGTCCACCGGGAGCACTATCGGTTAATGGTTCCCATCCATTTCGGAAAATGGTCCGCCAATCAGCGCTGGCGGCGGTCGGCCCGAGCGAGGGAAATCGGGACGACGGTGATTTCCCGGCCGTCGGACAGTTCCTGTCGCGGCGTGCCCTCGACGAATCGAAAACGTCGGTTCATCTGCCGTACGACGGTATTGTGGCCGAGCACCTCGCCGTCGAGTCGATCCAGGTGCAGCCCGTCGAAGGCGTACTCGACGGCCTCCCGCATGACCCCCAGCCAGGCCGGCAGGGTCTCGCCCCTGGCGTCCAGGCCGTCGGCGTCGAGATAGAAGCCCCACGCGCCGGTCCGAGGGCCGTCCAACCGCAGGTCGAAGAAGGTGACCACACCGCAGGGCCGGTCGTCGCGGACGTACACCAGCACCCGCCGGGACGGGTCGTCGCGGACCGCCGACCACCAGCGGGCGTGCTCCGCGGCGGTGATCTCGTGGCTGGTCTTGCTGACCTGTCGATTGGTTTCCTGATTACGCCAGGACAACATCAGATGAACGTCGTCCGCCGTCGCTTCGCGCAGCACGTGCGTCTCGCTTTCCTAGCCGTTCACTTCGGGTCCCGGCACCTTACCCGGGCCTACCGGGAAATCAGATATGCATTCGTTGGGTTGTAGACTGCGGCGCATGAACGAATTGAGTCGCGCGCAGATCCGCGACCTCATGGCTCAGGTGCTGAAGAATCAGGACAAGGAGCTGCCCGCTGACGACGCGGCGCAGTTGCGGGAGATCGGCTTCCGGTCGCTCGACTTCTCCGAGCTGGCCCTGCGGGTGGAGGACGAGACGGGGGAGGAGCTCAACTTCGACGCCCCCGGGCTGCGTCGCATCGCCACCGTCGGGGATGTCCTCGACTTCCTCGTCGAGCTTCAACACCAGTGACCGTCGCGACGTCGCGCCACCCGACCCCCGCCAGCCCGGAGCCAGCCGGTGCCGACAACCGGCTCGTCGTCGGTGGCGCCACGCTGGCCTGGCGTTCGCTGCCGACGCCCACACTGCCCGACCCGGCGGCGGTGCTCGCCCGCTCGGCCGTGCACGCGCTCACCGCGGCGCGGCAGCACGCCGTGCACGGCACCGAGTTGCTGCTCAGCACCGCGAGTCGGGTCGACGCGGTGATGCGCACCGAGCTGCTGGAGGCCGGGTTCACCGTCGGCGTCCTCGACGCCGACGGCGTGCACCCGAGCGCACCGGCCCGGCCGCGAGTCGCCGAGCCGGGCCGACTCTGGCTGCTCACCTCGGGCTCCACCGGGCGTCCGAAGCGGGTCGGGCACACCCTCGACACGTTGACCACAGTGCGTGCCGACCAGCCCGACCGGACCTGGCTCTGCCCGTACGCCCCGGGCACGTACGCCTGGTGGCAGGTCGTCACCCTGTCGCTGACCCAGCCCGGCCAGCACCTGGTGGTGGTCGAGCCCGACGAGTTGGACGACTGGCCCACCGTCGCGGCCACCCACGGGGTGGACGCGGCCTCCGGCACCCCGACCTTCTGGCGGCGCACCCTCTACCGCGACGCCGAGGCCCTCGCCCGGGTTCCGCTGCGCCAGATCACCCTCGGCGGGGAACCGGTGGACCAGGCGATCCTGGACCAGCTGCGGGAGGTCTTCCCGACGGCCCGGATCTCCTGGATCTACGCGTCCTCCGAGGTGGGGGCGTCCATTGTGGTGCACGACGGGCGGGCCGGGTTCCCGGTCGACTGGCTGGGCCGGGACATCCCGGGCCGGCCGACGCTCTCCGTCCACGACGACGAGCTGGTGGTCACCTCCCCGTACCACGGGGCCGGTCTCGCCGGCCCGATCCGCACCGGGGACCGCGTGCAGGTGCTCGACGGCCGGGTGCTGATCACCGGCCGACTCGACTCCGACGAGATCAACGTCGGTGGTAGCAAGGTCTCCGCCGGTGTGGTCCGCGGTGTGCTCGCCGGTCATCCGGCGGTGGCCTGGGCCCGGGTGACCGGCCGCCGCGCCCCGGTGCTCGGGCGGATGGTGGTCGCCGAGGTGGTCCTCGGTCCGTCCTCCGTGGACACGGACGAGACCGCGCTGGTCCGCTGGTGCGCCGACCGGCTCCCCGAGCACGCGGTGCCGCGCCGCATCCGCGTCCTGACCGACATTCCCGTCAAGGAGACCCTGAAGAGCGATGTCTGAGCCAGCCGACAACCAGCTCGTCCCGCCCAGCTCCGTGGTCCTCGTCTCCGGCGGTTCCCGTGGCCTGGGCCTGGCCATCGTCACCGACCTGCTCGACGCGGGCGTACGCGTGGCCGCGTTCGCCCGCACCATCACCCCGGAGTTGGAGAAGCTCGCCGCCGAGCACCCCGACCGGGTGCACGTGGGCTCGGTGGACGTCACCGACCTGCGCGCCGCGCAGAGCTTCGTCCGCGAGGTGGAGCAGCACCTCGGCCCGATCGACGGCATCGTCAACAACGCCGCCATGGGACAGGACTCGCTGCACGCGCACACCGCCACCGACGACATCGCCCGGATCATCGAGACCAACCTGACGGCCCCGCTGCAGCTGACCCGACTGGTGATCCGCCGGATGCTCGCCAAGGGGTTGCGCGGGCGGATCGTCAACATCACCTCGATCTGCGGGCAGCGCGGTTTCCCGGGTCTCGTCGCGTACTCGGCCACCAAGGGCGGCATGGACGCCGCCACCCGCTCGCTCGCCCGCGAACTCGGCGGCCGGATGCTGGTCAACTCGGTCGCGCCCGGGTTCTTCGCCTCGGAGATGTCCGCCGTGCTCGGTCCGACCCAGCTCGACCAGATCGTGCGCCGCACCCCGACCGGTCACCTGACCGAGCCGGTCGAGGTCACCCCGGTCGTGCGGATGCTGCTCCGGGAGCACACCAACATCAACGGCCAGGTCATCGTGGTGGACGGTGCCGCCGCCATCTGACCTGCGGTCGGTTCCCCTGCCGGTGCAACCGGCGCGGCGGATCGGCCGTACCGGGCCGGCCCAGTCGTCGGGGACGGGCGGCGGGGCCACGCCGCGTCCGGTGCCCGGGCTGCTCGCCGCCGCCGAGCAGCATCTGCGCATCGGCGCCCCCGCCGACCTGGCCGACGCGGTGACCCGTAGCCACCTCGACGACGGCCGTTGCGTCGGCTGGTACGGCCCGCCGACGCCCGGTTGGCGGGTGGCCATCGACGCGGAGCGCACCGACGCCCCGGTGCCGCAGGCGCTGGCCCGCCGGTTCGGCGCCGGTGACTTCTGGGCCCGGTGGACCCGCGCCGAGTGCTGCTGCAAGCTGGCCGACGTGCCCGTGGCGGCCTGGTGGCGGCGTCACGGCCTGGGTGCGCCGGCCGACGGCTCGGCGGTCTGGCGGACCCTCCGGCTGGCCGACCTGGTGGTCACCGTCGGCTTCGCCTCCAACGGCCGAGGTGCCGCCACCAACAGCCCACCCCGGTAACCCAACCCGCCGCACCCCACCCCACCCCACCCCACCGCCCGCACCCCACCCCACCCCACCCCACCGCCCGCACCCCACCCCACCGCCCGCACCCCACCCCACCCCACCCCGTCGATCATGGAGTTGTGGTGCCTCACAAAGCGGGCACCGGGGGTCTTACCGACCACCACAAGTCCATGATCGACACAGCCGGGCCGGGCCGGGCCGGGCCGCGTACGGGTGCGGTGGGGTTGGGGGTTAGATCTGGTTCCAGCTCAGGGGGGTGCCGCGGGGGACGTCGGTGGTGAAGGTGCGGCCCAGGACCCGGTCGATCTCCACGGGGGCCAGTCCACCGGCCGGCCGGATCGAGCGGACGTTGTGCGCGGTCACCGGATCACCGGCCCGGACATCCTCGACCACGAAGAGCGACCGGCGGAACCGGAGCCCCTCCCGCTCTGCGGGGGTCGGTCCGATCGCGGTGCCACCCAACGCCTCGAACGCGCGGCCGGACTCGGCGACCAGGGCCGTGAGCTCCGCCGGGTTCAGGGAGAAGTCCGAGTCCACACCGCCGTCGGCCCGGTCCAGCGTCACGTGCTTCTCGATGAAGCAGGCACCGAGCGCCACCGAGGCGACCGCCACTCCGATGCCGGGGGTGTGGTCGGAGAGCCCGACCGGCACGTCGAACGCGCCGGCCAGAACCGGCAATCGGCGCAGGTTGCTGTCGGCCGGCGGGGCCGGGTAGGACGCGGTGCAGGCCAGCAGGACGATGCCCGCCGCGCCGCCGGCCCGGGCGGTGCGCACGGCGGCGTCGATCTCGGCGACCGTCGCCATTCCGGTGGAGATCACCATCGGTTTGCCGGTGCTGGCCACCAGCCGGATCAGCGGCAGGTCGACAAGCTCCGACGAGGCGATCTTGTACGCGGGCGCGTCCAGCGACTCCAACAGCTCCACGGCGGTCGCGTCGAACGGCGACGAGAAGACGGTCAGGCCACGCTCGCGGGCCCTTTCGAAGATCGGGGCGTGCCACTCGTACGGGGTGTGCGCGCGTTCGTAGAGGCGGTACAGGTTCTCCCCGCCCCACAGCTCGTGCCCGCTGGAGATTCGAAAGGCCGGGGTGTCGACGTCGATGGTGATGGTGTCCGGCCGGTACGTCTGGAGCTTGAGCGCGTGCGCCCCACTCGCTGCCACCGCGTCGACGATGGCCAGCGCCCGGTTCAGATCGCCGTTGTGGTTGCCGGACATCTCGGCGACCACGAACGGTCGCTCCCCGGCACCGACCGCGTGCGGTCCGATCTTGATTGTCGCTGTCATTCCGACCTCTGCTCAGGTACGCCCGCACCGGGGTGCGGTGGTGCTGTCGTCGTCCACCCGGCGGGTGGACGACCTGGAAAATCAGGGCGCCGGGAGCAACCCCGGCTCCCGGCGTGCTCAGCGGTGGGGGCGATCACGGCAGCCGGCCGCCGGCCAGCGCGTCGCGCCGCTCCGGCGTGAGCCCACCGTCGCGCGTCGACCCCGCGCTCGCCCCTCGCCCCGGGTTCTCGTCGGCGGCGAGCGAACCGCCCTCGGCGCCGCCCACCGGGCCGGATCGACGCAGGCGACAAGCGACCCGGTGGGCCTGGCGCAGCGCCGAGTACGCCACCCAGTCACCCCGCCCGACGAGGCGGTGCTTGAGCCCGTTCGCGCCCGGGGGCAGCGGATAGCCGCCGGTGGGCAGGTAGCGACGGTAGTGCGCGGCGGCCCGGTGGAAGAAGCCGCGCCGCAGGTGTGGGTGCAGCCGGCCATCGTTGCCCACCACCACCAGGTAGTGGCTGATCATCAGCTCGAACAGCTCGGCCTGCAACCGCTCGTCCGGGTGCTTCCGGGCGACCCAGTCCATCAGTCGCTCGTACTGGGCGAAGGCGTCGAAGTGCCGGCCGCTGCGGGTGGAGGTGATCGCGCCCTGGCGGCCCTGGCGGTACAGGTAGCAGACCCGGTCCAGCACGGAGATCTTCTCGGCCCCGATCAGCAGGGGGTGGCTGAACGGGATGTCCTCGTACCAGCCGGGGAAGAACCGCAGCTCCAGCTCGTCCATGAAGTCCCGGCGGACCACCTTGTTCCAGGCGGTGTGCTGCACCCGCAGCAGTTGCGGCTGGTCGGCCAACCGGGTCACGCCGGTGATCCCGCGCAGCATCGGGCTGCTCGCGTCGACCTCCCGTCGGCCGTCCTCGTGCACCCGCAGGTGGTCGAGCATCAGCACGTCGGGCTGGTGCTGGCGCAGCCGGTCCAGCACCGCGGCGATCGTGCCCGGTGGCAACCAGTCGTCGCTGTCGACGAACCAGACGTACCGGCCGTTGGCCACGTCGAGCCCGGCGTTGCGGGCCAGCCCCAGACCCACGTTGCTGCTCAGGTGCACGACGCGCACGCCGTCGCGGCTGACCGCGTACGAGCGGAGCATGTCGCCGCAGCCGTCCGGGGAGGCGTCGTCGACGGCGATCAGCTCGACCGCGTCCGACTCGCTCGCCGGGATGTCGGCCCGAATCGACTCGAGGCACTGGTACAGGTACGCCTCGACGCCGTACACGGGCACGACGATGCTCAGCAGCGGTGCGTGCGTCGGCTCATTGACCACGTCCGCCACCTTCGACGACCCGGGTGGCCGGCCCCGGAACCCGACGTTGCCGCCGATGGTGGACTCTCTGAACTCCCGCCCAGCGGGAGGTTAACGCCGAGCCGGTGGGCGGTTTCCGGCCCGGGGAGCGCGGGCTCGTGGGGCGGGTGGGATGCGTCCGGTTCACCCGGGAGTGACCCGGTAGGGTGCCTCGGTGCGGCCCTGCCGGGTCGTCGTGGGCGTCGCCGTCGCGCCGTCCGACGCCGCGCCGAGGAGGCTACGACAGTGCTGGTGACCCTGCCGAGCGCCGGGATCCCGGCATGACGAGCGTCGCCGCGACGTCGGCCGCCCGGCCCGCACCGGCCCCGCCCCGGCTGCCCTCGCTGACCGGGCTGCGGTGGATCGCCGCTCTGCTGGTCTTCGGCTTCCACGCCGGCACCATGCGGATCATCGCCGAGCCGGACTACAAGGCAGTCATCGACGCGCTGTTCACCCTCGGTCTCTCCGGGGTGCAGTTCTTCTTCATCCTCAGCGGTTTCGTGCTGGTCTGGTCGGCCCGCGAGGGCGACTCGCGGCGTACGTTCTGGCGGCGACGGATCGCCAAGATCTACCCGAACCACCTGGTGCTGTTCGTGGCGACGCTGGTGGTCGCCTGGTGGTTCGCCGACCCGGTCCTGCCGGCGGCGGCGTTGGAGAACCTGCTGCTGTTGCAGGCGTGGGATCCCCGGCCGGGCTGGTTCTACAGCATCAACACCGTCAGCTGGTCGCTGTCCTGCGAGTTCTTCTTCTACCTCTGCCTGCCGCTGGCGCTGCCGCTGCTGCGCCGGGCCCGGCCGAAGCTGCTCTGGGCGCTGATCGTCGCGCTGCCCCTGCTGATCCTCGCGCTCTGGCCGGCGCAGGAGTTGGTGCCGGAGGTGAGCCGTTGGTGGTTCACCCAGATCTTCCCGCCGGTGCGGTCGCTGGAGTTCTGGTTGGGCGCGGTGGCGGCCGAGTTGATGCGCCGGGGGCTCTGGCGCGGTCCCAGACTGACAGTGGCCAGCGGAATCTTCCTGGTCACCTGGGTGGTGGCCGCGCAGTGGATCCGCGCCGAGCTGTGGACCACGCTGCTCGCGGTCGCGTACCTGTTGGTCATCACCGCTGCCGCGGACGCGGACGTGCGGGGTCGGCGCTCGCCGTGGCGCTCCCGGCCGTTGGTCTGGCTCGGTGAGGTCTCGTTCGCCTTCTACCTGGTACACGTGCTGGTGATGACGAGCGTGCTGCGTTGGAGCGGAACCTGGGGGATCGGCTTCGGAGGCTGGCGTGGCCCGGCCGTGGTGCTCGGTTTCCTGGCGGTGAACCTGATCCTCGCCGGGTTGCTGCACCGCTTCGTCGAAACTCCGATGATGCGCCGGCTCGCGCCGCGCCGCGCGGCCCGTCCAGCGCCCGTCCCGCGACAACGCCCGGCCGGCGACGACGACGCGCGAGACCCCGGAAGCATCGCCCGCGGCGAGGTCGACGGACCCGCCGACGAGGCCGGTCAGGCTGGCGGTCGATCAACCTACGTCGACCTGCGCTGACGGCGTCCACCCTGGTCAAAGGGGGTCGGCGCGGCGTGATCCGACACGCCCGTGGTCGATGCGCACGGGTTGGCGCGACGGTAGCGTGGGGACGTGCTTCCGGTCGCGTTCACCTGTCCGCTGTGGTGGGTGGCGCGCTGGGCGACTCGGGTGCTGACCAGCCTCGCCGTCGTCGCGGCCCTGGCGCTCGGCGCAGGCCCGGCCACGGCCGCCACGTCGACGCCTGGCACGGGGCCCACGTCGAGCGTGGTGCCGACCACTGTCGCCGGCTCGCTGGCGGCCTCCTGCCGACACGCCGCGCCAACGGAGTCAACCGTCATCTACGCCGGCCGTGCGTCGGGCGACGATGGTGCCGACGCCACCGGCTCGGGGGCACACGGCGCGGCCCGTCCGGCCGCAGCGAAGGCCACCGAGGAGTCGGTCCCGACCTGGTCGGTCGACGCGCCGGTGGCGCTCCCCGGCGATCAGGGCACCATCGCGGCCGGCGTGCTGCCGGCCAGGGCGGCCGAATCTGACCGGCTGCCCCTCGTCGCCAGTGCGAGCGGTCGGGCTTCCCGGGCCCCACCCGGGCGCTGAGCCACCGGGACGACCGTCCCGCCGCCGCGCCCTGTCGACCCACCCGCTCCCTGACCCGCCGACCCGTGGCCCGCCGTGGCCCGCTGGTCGGCGCGGCTTTCCATCGCACTGCTCTCTCCCCGAGGTGCCGACCATGGAGACCGTCGTCTTCTACCAGTTCGTGACCGAGGTGCCGCGGGCCGCCGCCATCTGGTCGACGCTGTTCCTGCTGACGCTGGGCCTGCTCACCGTGCTGGCCGCCCGCCCCGAACGGGCCCGGCCGACCGGCGATCCGGTCCCGGCCGGGCTCACCGCTCAGGAGCTGGCCGACGCCGAGGCCGTCGACAGGCGCCGCTACGCCGAGGAGGTGGCCGTTGCCGCGGCCCGCGCGGCCACCACCGCCCAGCGGCGGCGTGCCGCCTGGCTGGCCGCTCAGGAACAGCTGGAGCAGGCCTGGATCGGGTACGACGAGGCGGACGCCGCCGCGCGTCGCTTCGCTGGCGCGGGGGCACTGCCCACCCCGCAGACCCCACACACCCCCGCCGAGTACGCCGCCCGGGAACGCTATCTGCACCGGGCGGCGATGGCGGCGTACTGGCGGGGCGACCTGACCATGGCGCAGCTCGGCGACGTGTTCGGGCACCGGCGCGGTTGGGATCCCCGGCGACACCCGGTCGAGCAGGAGGTGCTGATCAGCCGGGTGATCCGGGATGCGCGGTCGACCGACTACCAGGTGGCCGCCGACCGTGAGCGGGTCGCCTGGCGCGACGCGGAGTTGGCCGCCGAGTCGGCTCGTGCCCTCGCCGAGGAGGCGTACGCGGCGGCGGCCCGGCTCCGCCCGAGCGTGGTCCCCGCGCGCCGCACGGTCGCCGGGGCGTTGCGTCCCGCCGTCGTGGCACTGTGGCGCCCGGCCCGGGTGGGTTGAGCCCAATCCGTTATGTGAGGCCGGTCACCCAATCGGGAAATCGGACGTCCGACGCGATCGACGGGATTGTTCCCGCGATTGTGGCCGCGTTCTTTACGGCCTGTCCGGTTGTCGCCCCTAGGCGTCGCCGTAACTGGTTGTCCCATCGAGTCACATCGTCGGCATTACGCGCAGAAATTGTGGCGCCAATTGGGGTTTACGCAGGTGAACCTGGCTTGGCAGGGCGTTGAGACGCCAGTAGTGTCGTCCCGTCCGGTGCGGTAACCGATCGCAAGACGCGACGCCGCATCGACCCGCTTAATCGTGATCTACGAACCGGGGACCCACCAGTAAGTCCGGGGTGAATCCGCGAGCCACGGCCCGCGGTAGGGCGTCTTCCCGCCCGAATCCGTCAGCTAACCCGGTAGGCGGTGTCGGAAGGAGTCCCATCCTCGTGCAGCACCTTTCCACCCCTCGGTTGTTCCCTCGCCTCCACGGCGCGGCGGTGCACCCGCTCAATCGTCGCGTGACGGTGAGCTGACCCCCCGGGTCATCGCCTTTCCCGCCCGGCCGATCCGGGCGTTCCCCTGAGCGGTTCACACCCGCGGACCACGGTCCGCGCGCTGGCGCCTGCCCGGATACCGGTCCGGCCCCGGTGTGCCGCTCTCCCCCCGATCCGTGGAGGACCCCGTGAAGCACACCCTGCAGCGTCAGCTCCGTCGCCTCGCCACCGAGCGCCCGTACCAGATCGTCGCCGCCTCCGCCGCAGCCCTCGCTATCGCCACCACCACCGGCGCCCTGCTCACCACTGCTGACGACGCCCCGGCCGGCCAGCGCACCGCGACCACCGTCGCCGAGATGCGCAGCGACGTCGCCGCCTCCCGCAGTGAGGCCCGGGACGCGTCCCCCTCTGCCAGCGCCGCGCCGACCACGGCCGCCCCGGCCACCAGCGCCGCGTCGCCCGCCGCCAAGGCCAAGAGCAACCCCGACCTCACCCGTAAGCCGACGCCGCCGAAGCCTCCCGCGACGAAGGTGCTCGACTACGACTACGAGGCGCAGAACACCTACTACAACTGCGGCCCGGCGGCCACCCGGAACGCGCTCAGCGCCGCGGGCATCGACCGCACCCAGGAGGAGCTCGGCGCCGAACTGGGCACCACCGAGATGGGCACCAACTCGGCCGAGGACACCACCCGGGTGCTCAACGCCGAGGTGAAGGGCTCCCCGTACCGGACCCGGATGTTCCCCGGCACGCCCAGCCCGGCCCAGATGGACCGGCTCCAGGCTGACGTGGTGAAGGCCGTCACCGACGGCCGGGGCGTGGTGGCCAACGTCGTCGGGGACGCCGTCGACACCGACGGCGGGTGGCACTCCTACGGCGGTGGGCACTACATCGCCGTGGTGGGCTACAAGGACAACGGTCGCACCGTGCGGATCGCCGACTCGGCGAACCCGGCCGACCCGTCGTACTGGATCACCACGATCGACCTGGCCAACTGGATCACCAGCCGGGGCTACTCCGCCTGACCCGGGCACCCTGACCGCCGCGGGCGCCGTCTCCCACAAGGAGCCGGCGTCCGCGGCGTTTGTCCGCCCGGCCCGCCATCGACGGCCCTCGTACCCGACCCTGAACCGTGGGAGACTGCGGCCGTGGTGGATGAAACGGGTGGTCACACCGGCCGCGGGCCGGTCCTGCTGCTGCTGCACGGGATGGGAACGACCGGGGACGTGTGGTTGCCCTGGGCCCCGTACCTTGAGCAGCACTGGCCCGGACGGTGGCTGGCACCGGACCTCGCCGGCCACGGCTGGGCGTCGCCGCTGCCGTCGTACTCCTTCGCGGGCTTCGCTCAGCAGATCGCGCGGGCCCTCGTCCCCGACGACCGGCTGGTCGTGCTCGGGCACTCGCTGGGTGGGGTGGTCGGCCTGGCGCTGGCCGCCCGCGACGCCGGAACGCCGGTGGATGCCGTGGTCGGGCTGGGCATCAAGGCACTCTGGTCACCCGCCGAGCTGAGCCGCGCCGCCGAGCTCGCCGCCCGACCGGTGAGCTGGTTCGCCACCCGCACCGAGGCGGCTCGCCGCTACCTGCGGGTCGCCGGGCTCACCGGTCTGGTCCCGCCGGACCACCCGGTGGTGGAAGCCGGGCTGCGCCAGGTCGACGGCCGGTGGCGCCTCGCCATGGACCCCGCGGCCTTCGCCGTCGGCGAGCCCGATCTGGCCGCGCTGCTGGCGGCGACCGACGTGCCGGTGGTGCTGGCGCGCGGGGAGAGCGACCCGATGGTCACCGACGAACAGCTCAAGGAGTACGGCGTACCGGTCGCCACGCTGCCCGGTCTCGGACACAACGCGCACGTGGAGGACCCGGCGGCGGTACTGGCGCTGCTGGATCCTTACCGCTGAGCGGCTATGCCGGTGCGGTCGCGGTGAGCGCCTCGGCCGGTGCCAGCTCCCGGCGGGCGGCGGCCAGGAACGCCTCGGCGTACGACTCGGCCGGGAAGTCACCCAGGTAGCGGCGGCGGGTGGCCCAGCGGGCCTCGGCCAGCGGGTCGGTGTCCAGCAGGGCGGTCAGCACGTCGTCCACGTTGGACATGTCCCGACGCAGCACGTATCCCGACCCGGCCAGCGGGAACCGCTCCACGAACCGGTCGCCCTCGTCGCCCATGTCGGTGACCGCGTACGGCTTGCCGGAGTAGAGGAAGTCCGAGATCACTCCGGACACGTCGGAGACCAGCGCGTCGGCGGAGTTGACGCACTCGGTCAGGCTCAGCTCCCGAGCCGCCGCGCCGACCACGTGCTGGCGGCCGGTGCGGGCCCGGTCGGCGACGAGCAGCTCGGTCAGGCGGCCCAGTTGCCGGGCCGAGGCCGGGTTCTGCGTGGTGTACGGGTGGGCTCGCAGGATCACCGTCGCGCCGCGTTCCAACAGTCGGCGCAGCAGGCTTTCGGCCACCGGTAGCGAGCAGTAGTCGGCGTCGGCGTGGTGCCCGGTCCAGGTCGGCGTGTAGAGCACCGTCGGGTGCGCCGATCCTCTTGCGGGCTCCGGGCGTACCTCGATCGACTCGACCTGTGGACGACCCACCACCACGAACTTGTCGGCCGGGATCTGCACTCCGGCGCGGGCGTACCTGTCGATCGCCGCCTGCCCGGCTACGAAGATCCGGTCGAAGATCCCCGACACCGGGTTGGCGCTCGGCGCCTTGTCGCTGTCGCCGTGGTGCAGCTGGATGTGGGTGAGCTGGGTGAAGCGGACGCAGTGGCTGTTCTTCGCACCGTGGTTGACGTAGAACGCCGCCCGCAGGCTCGGCACCAACGCCTGGTCCATCGCCCCGAGGGTGGGGCAGTAGACCACCGGCGCGTCGGTGGCGGCCGCGATCGGGGCCAGGAACTCCGGCTCACGCAGCACGACCAGGAACGGTCGGCCGATCCGTTCCAGGTACGGCAGCCACATGGTGACCTGGTATTCCGAGCCCGGAGGCGCGGAGAAGTAGAGCAGGAACTCCGGCTGGTGCCGGCGCAGCGCGGCGGCCACCGACCCGCCACCGGCGCGTGGCCTGAACCGTCGCCGGGCCAGGTCCAGCGCGACCGCACCGGCGCCCGCTCCGACCAGCAGGCTGGCGGCCAGTGCCACACCGGCCGGCAGGGCGAGCGCGGCGGCGAGCGCCAGGGCGGCGAGCAGCCCGAGCAGGGCCGTGCCGAGCCGATCGGCGATCAGCGGCGTCCAGGCGCGTACCGGCAGGTTGGCCGTCCGGATCTCCAGACCGCCGGCGGTGCGCAGCGGCCCCACCAGCAGCACCAGACCCAGCAGTACCAGCCCGGTGGCGACCAGCGCGAGGTCGAGCCCGTCGTCCAGCCGCCGGGAGTAACCGACCAGGATCGCCGCGGCGATCAACGCCGTCTCCGCCACCAGGTCGGCGCCGGGCCGGATCCGCTGCTCGGCGGCCGAGGCGGCCAGCGCGGCGACTGCCAACGCCAGCCCCCAGCCGGTGGCGCCGGTCAAAGCCAGCACGACGAAGGCCAGCACGGCCAACCCGGTGGTCAGGCACCGGGCGGCCAGCTTTCGGACCAGGTCGCCGCGCATGTCGCTCCGTTCGTGGTTCCGCAGCCGTCGGCGTCAGTTGGCGGACGTCGCGCCGGCCGGTGCCTCGACCCGACCCGGCCCGGACTGCGCCGGCACGCTCGGCGTGGGCCCGTCACCGGGTGCCCGGCGTACGTCGATCACCTGACCGGTCAGGTCGGAGATCAGCACGTCCAGCGACGACTGGGCGACGGCCTCAGCGGCGAGCAGGGTGTGCTCCGGCTCCTCGCCGAAGGCCCGCGTCCGCATCGGGGTGGCGGTGCGCTCCGGGTTGATGCAGTTGACGCGGACGCCCACGTCGGCCCACTCGTCGGCGAGCGCCTGGGTGAGGTTGACCAGGGCGGCCTTGGTGGCCGAGTAGAGCGCGTAGCGGGCCCGGCCTCGGGTGTAGGAGCTGGAGGTGTAGAGCAGCAACTGGCCCTTGGTCTGCTGGAGGTACGGGAGGGCCTGGCGCGCGATGGTCACCGGGCCGACGAAGTTGACCTGGAGCAGCCGGTCCATGGTCTCCTCGTCCATCTCGGCGAGGGCGCCCTTCTCCAGGATGCCGGCGGTGACCACCACGTGGTCGATCCGGCCGGTGGCCTGGAAGGCGGTCGTCAGCGCGGCCTCGACGTCCTCGGCCCGCTCCACGTGGGTGCCCGTGCTGGAACGGCTGAACGGGAAGACCTGGGCGCCATAGCGGCGGGCCAGCTCGGTCAACTCGTGACCGATGCCGTAACTGCCGCCGAACACCACGATGGTCCGGCCGGTCAGCTCCTCGCTGTAGCTGCGGTGGTCGGTCAGCCGGGGGGCCTGCGCGGCGGCGAGCTGGAAGAGCTTGTCCGCCAGGTGCACGTCGACCGGGTGGGTGACCTTGATGTTCTCGTCCGAACCGTCGATCACCTTGATCGGGGTGCCGGGAAGGTAGCGCAGCACCACGCCGCAGTCGTCGGTGGCGGCGAATTCCCTGTCGTCCTCGGCGAGCTGGTACGCCGCCCGGATCGTGGGGGAGCGGAACGCCTGCGGGGTCTGACCACGGCGCAGCCGGGAGCGCACCGGGATGTCGGTGATGCAGTCGTTCTCGTCGACCTGGATGATCGTGTCTGCGGAGGGGATGGCCACGTCCACGGCGTCGTAGCTCCAGAGCGCGTTGACGCACTCGCGCACGATCCGGCCGCTGAGCAGCGGGCGTACCGCGTCGTGGAAGAGGATGTTGCAGTCTTCCGGGCCGACCGCGTCCAGGGCGATCCGGGTGGTGGCGTTGCGGGTGTCACCGCCCTCGATCACCTTGGTGACCTTGCGCAGGCCGGCCTTCTCAACGATCTGCTGGGCGTCCTCGACGTGGCCGGTGGCCATCAGCACGATGATCTCGTCGATCTCCGGTGCCGCCTCGAAGACCGTCAGGGTGTGCTCGATGATCGGCTTACCGGCGATCTTCAGCAGCTGCTTCGGGATGCCGAGGCCCAGCCGGGTCCCGGTGCCGCCGGCCAGAACCACCGCCACTGTCCGCGAGGGCCGCCACGGCGTCGGGGTTCCCGCTTCGGCGTCCGGGCCAGGGGTCTGGTCCTGCGTCATTGCCGGATCCTCACTCTCAGGGATGCGTTAAGGGAAGGTTCCGCCCGAGCGGCGACGGAATGAACCTTAACGCGCGGACCGCGTCGCCCCAACGCGGGCGACGCGGTCCTCAGGTGCCGTGTCGATGCCGGACGTTCGCCGGAACTCTACTTGCTGTTCGCGTACGCCTCGTACGCCCGGATGACCTCGTCGGTGGGGCCGTCCATCCGGATGACACCCGATTCCAGCCAGATCGTCCGTTCGCAGGTGTCCCGGACGGAGGAGAGCTGGTGGCTGACCAGGAACACCGTCCCTGCGCCCTCCCGCAGCTCCCGCACCCGCTGCTCGCTGCGCCTGCGGAAGCCCTTGTCGCCGGTGGCGAGCGCCTCGTCGATGAGCAGCACGTCGTGCTTCTTGGCGGCGGCGATGGAGAACCGCAGCCGGGCCGCCATGCCCGACGAGTACGTCCGCATCGGCAGGCTGGCGAAGTCACCCCGCTCGTTGATCCCGGAGAAGTCGATGATCCCCGCGGCCTGCTTGGCCACGTCGTCGGGGTGCATGCCCATGGCCAGGCACCCGAGGACGACGTTGCGCTCCCCGGAGAGGTCGTTGAGCAGGGCGGCGTTGACGCCCAGCAGCGACGGTTGCCCCTGGGTGTGGATGGCGCCCCGGTTCACCGGCAGCAGGCCGGCGATGGCCCGCAGGATGGTGGACTTGCCGGAGCCGTTGCTGCCGATCAGCCCGATCGCCTCACCCCGGTACGCGGTGAACGAGATGCCCTTGACCGCGTGCACCTCCCGGACGTTCGGCGCGTGGGTGCGCTTGACCAGCCGGCGCAGCGCGGCAACCGGCGTGGTGCCACCGGCGGCGCCCTGGTGCACCCGGTAGATGATGTGCGCGTCGTCCACGACCACTGTCGGGATGCGCTCCTGGGTCCGGGTCATCGTCGCGCTCGCCTCGATGGGGGCGTCGAAGTGCTCAACCACGGCCGTACTCCTGTTCGCCGCGCCAGAAGTAGATGAAACCGCCGATGCCGGCCACCAGCGCCCAACCGGCGCCGACCAGCCAGAGCTGGGTCAGCGACTCGTTGAGCAGCGGTGCCTCCTCGAGCAGCGCGTAGCGCGCCAGCTCGATGTAGACGAGCAGCGGGTTGTACTGCACGAGGGTCGTCGCCCAGCCGGGCAGCCGGTCGAAGAGGGTGACGCTGTAGAGGACGCCGGAGCCGTACATCCAGGTCCGCATGATGAACGGCATGACCTGCTTCAGGTCGCTCGACTTGGAGCCCAGCCGGGCCACCAGCAGCACGACGCCGGCGTTGAACACCGCCTGCAGCAGCAGGGCCGGCACCAGCAGCAACCATTCCCAGGTGAGCGGTTCGCCGGTGGCGAGCACGATGCCGACCAGGACCACCATCGAGGCCAGCAGTTGCTGGAACTGGGTGATCGTCGTGGACAGCGGCAGGCTCGCCCGGGGGAAGTGCAGCGCCCGGATCAGCCCCAGGTTGCTGCTGATCGACTGGGTGCCGGCCAGGACCGCGCTCTGGGTGAAGTTGAAGATGAACAACCCGGTGGTCAGGTAGGCGATGAAGTTCGGGATGCTGTTCTGTGCGAGCACCACCCCGAAGATCAGGTAGTAGACCGCCGCGTTGGTCAGCGGGGTGAGCACCTGCCAGAGCTGACCCAGCTTGGCGTTGCTGTACGAGGCGACGAGCTTGGCATTGGCGTACGCGGCGATGAAGTGCCGGTAGGCCCAGAGTCGGCGGCTGTACTCGACGAGGCTGGGACGCTCACCGGCGACCCGTAGCCCGTGCCGAGCGGCCAGCTGCGCCTGGGTCAGGCCCGTGTCGGGGTCGACCAGCGCGGTGGTGGCCATGGAAATGGCGCTCCGATCTTTCGTGCAGACGGGGGTTGCTCGCGACGATCGAATCCTAGTGGGAAATTTGCGCGGGGCGCCGCCTCGTCGCTGCGTGGACAGTAGTCCGAAACACGTCGGGACGCAACCGTACCGTCGTTGCGCTACGCTGTCCGGCGTGACCTGCGATAAGAGCCCTCGATGACCACCGAGAAGAGGCGGGCGCCGGCCGGCGCGGCGGTGCTGCGCGACGAGATCACCACGGCGATCCGGCGGGCGCTGATGCAGGAGCTCGCCGCGGTCGGCTACGGCCGGCTCTCCATCGAGGCGGTGGCCCGGCGGGCCGGCGTCAGCAAGACGGCAATCTACCGACGGTGGAGCTCGAAGCTCGACCTGGTGCTGGAGGTCGTCGCCGCCGCGGCGCGTGGCAAGCTCCCCGCGCTCGACACCGGCACGCTGCGCGGTGACCTCGCGCTGCTGTTCCAGGCGGTGGCGCACGCGCTGCGCCACCCACTGGCGTCGCAGATCATTCCGGATCTCCTGGCGGAGGCCGCCCGCAACCCCAGCATCGACGCGACCCTGCGTCAGGTGCTGCACGCCCGGCAGCAGGAGATCGGCGGTCAGCTGGTCACCCGTGCCGTGCAGCGTGGCGAGTTGCCCGCCGACACCGAGTTGGACGCCGCGATCGACCTCATCGTCGGGCCGCTCTACTGGCGGCTCGCCATCGCCCGTCTCCCGCTCACCGACGACTACCTCGACAACCTCGTCGAATCCGTGGCGGCCGGGCTCGGCGCCGACAGCGTGCTGCCCCGTCCCCGAGCGGCCCCGATGGCGGGTTGACCGCCCTCCGACACCCGGTCGCCGGCAGCACCGGTCTCCCTGCCCGATTCCGCTACGCTGCCCCCTTGACACCCGGCCGTCACCGTGCCGATGCCCCTCATCCGCCTGACGAGTAAGGACGCCCGTGGCCAACGTCGACAGCATCGCCGTAGCGCCCGCCGAACCGGATCCGACGCCGCGGCCCGGGCAGGCATCCCGGCCCGCCGACGCCCAAGGCGGGCTGTCCCGGGTACGCGCGCTGGTGGCCGTCGCCCCGGCGGTGCTCACCGACGGCGCGGTGATCGCGTTCGCGCTCTTCACCGTGCTCTATCACCTGGCTTTCCTGGGTGACCTGCGTCCGTCGGTCACCTTCCGGATCTGGCTGGTGGCCTGTGTGGTGCTCGCGGTCGTGGCCGTGCTGCGCGCCCGCCGCCGTGCCCCGGCCGGCAGCACCGCGGCCGACAGCGCGCCGGCGGCACAGGAAGAGCCCGTCAGCCCGCGGCCCCCCGCCGACCGTCGCCTGCTCGTCGGTGTGCTGGTCGCCGCCGCCGTGGCCGCCGTCTCCGCCGGTCTGGCCAACACCAGCGTCAACGTGTCCTGGTGGATCCCGGCCGTGTCCGGCCTGCTCGCGGCCGTCGGCGGGCTGCTGCTGGTGCGCCAGGCCTGGCTGAGCGGCCCGACGCCCACCCCGGCCGCCCCGGCACCCACCCCGGCGCAGTCGGCGTACGCGCTGGTCGTCTCGGTCCTGGTCGGCATCTCGTCGTTCTTCTTGGCTCGCAACACCCCGGACGACGTCTACTACGTCGGCAAGTCGGTGTGGATCGCCGAGCGTGACCTGATCCCGCTCAACGACTTCCTGTTCTCCGAGAACGTGCTGCCGTCGATGGGCTCGCAGCCGCCCATCCCGTCGATCGAGGTGTTCGACGGCGCGTTCGCCAACGTCTTCGGCATCCACGCCAGCTCGGCTCTCTGGTTCGTCCTGCTGCCGATCATGGCGGTGCTCGCGGTGCTGGCGCTGTGGCGGCTGACGCACCGGTGGGCCCCGCGCCGTCCGGTGCTCGCCTTCACCGTGGCGATCGCGTACCTCTACCTCGTCGCGGGCGGGGACGCCGCACTGGGCACGTTCCACCTTCCCCGGCTGCACGAGGGCAAGGGCATGTTCGTCTCGGCGGTCATCCCGCTGATGTGGCTCTACCTGACCGAGTGGTTCGACAACCGGTCGCGGCGCAGCCTCCTGCTCATCGTGGCGCTCTCGATCACCGCGATCGGGCTCACCAACACCGCGGCGATCATCCTGCCGATGCTGGTCGGCGCCGCCGGGTTCGCCATGCTGCTGGTCGGCCGGTGGAAGGCGGCCGTGATCGCGGCGGTCGCCGCCCTCGCGTACCCGATCGGCTCGCTGGTGGTCTCCCGCCTGGTGCTCGGCGGGATGAGCGCGACCGGCGCGGACGACGCCTTCTTCGACGCGGCGTACACCTACCGGCGAACCCTGCTGTTCGGCGTGGTCGGGGTCATCAGCGGTCTGGCGCTGTGGTGCGGCGCGTTGCTCGCCCGTCGACGTACGCCGGCCCTGCTCGCCGCCGGCGCCGCCCTCGCGCTGAGCGTGTTGTTCGTGCCCGGCGTGCTGGAGTTGCTGAGCGCGTTGAGCGGCATCTCGGTGGTGCTCTGGCGCGTGCCGTGGCTGCTCGCCCTGCCGACGCTGATCGGTCTGCTCTGCACCGTGCGCGTGCCGGCACCGACTCCGGCGCTGCGCCGGGCGGCGTCCGGGGGGATCGCGGTGCTGCTGGTCGCCTCGTTCGCGTTGTTCGCCACCCCGATGTGGTCGCCGAAGAGTTGGGTCGACGTGCACGACCGCCCCACCTGGAAGCTTCCGCAGCAGCGTCAGGCGATCGCATTCTGGATCAAGGGCCTGGACCGTCCGCAGGGCCTGCTGCTCGCCCCGAAGACGATCATGCGCACCACGCCGATCGTCACCAGCGAGGTCCGGGTTGTCCTGCCCCGTGACTTCTACCTCGTCGAGTACGACCTCAACTCCCAGTTCGCGAAGGACCGACTGCTGCTCGCCGGCTTCGCGGACGGCGCCGAGAGCCCGACGCCGGCCGAGTTGACGCCGGCACTGGACCGCCTCGACGTGGGCACCATCTGCGTCTACAACGGCAACCGGTACGCCCGCGAAACCGCGCCGCAGCTGGGCTACCAGGAGTTCGCCAAGCGCAAGGCGCCCGGTGCGATGACCTGCTTCCGGCGGATCGGCTGAGCGCTTCACCCGCGCCGAGCGCCCGACCCCGTGAGGGGATCGGGCGCGTCCCGGTGCGGAACTTTGCCCGAAATGGTGCCGGATACCCGAGCGACACCGAGCTGTCCCCTCGCGTTAAGGTCGCAGTCACACGCAGCCGGCCGCGACTGAGCCGCTGCGCGACGGGGGAGTGACGTCGGTCCATCACGGGCACCGCCCGCAACGAAATCTCGTAGGGAGCGAACTCGTTTGTTCGGCACGTTGACAGCACGCCTCGGGGTGGCCGCCCAGAGTGCGCTACTGGTACTGGCCTACCTGGTCATGCTCGTCGGTGGCGTATTCGGTTGGATCGGCCTGTTCGCCATCGCCGGGTTGGCCGCCATCATCGGCGAGTTCGCCGTCGCCCGCTGGTCACCGCCGTCGCAACTGCTGCTGGAGAAGGTGGGCCTGCACTGGTCGTACCGGCAGCTGACCCGCGACCTCGCCGCCGTGTTGCTGGTCGTCGCCGAGGTGCGGCTCAGCGGCGGCGAGCTGACCCTCCTGCTGGTGCTGCCGGCCGCGGTGTGGGTCGTGTCGGTCTTCGCGGGCGCGCTCTCCACCATGATCGAGCGGCGTAACCCGCTCTCCGCCATGGTGCGCAACATCGAGCTGGGTCCACTGTCCAGCGCCCCCCAGCCGCCCGCCTGGGCGGCGGCGGTCGCCGGTGACCGGATGCCTTTGCTCAACCTGCTGCTGGTGCCGGCCGGCGTGGCCGCCGCGGTGCAGCACGATCCCACGCCGTTCTTCGTGGCCGGCGCGGTGGCGGTCGTGGCGACGGGTCTGGTGGGCGCCATCATCGCGCTGACCTGGCTGCGCGGTCGGGGCAGCGGGCAGGGTCCGTTGCTGCCGGCGGTCCAGCGCTGGATGGACAACTACAAGCCGGAGGTGGCGCTCTACTTCGCCGGCCCCGCCAAGGACGTGTACCAGGCGAACATGTGGCTCGCCCCGACCGAGGCGCTCCAGCAGCGCGCGGTGGTGCTGATGCGCAGCCGGGAAGCGTTCCTCGAGCTGGCCGACACCCGGCTGCCGGTGATCTGCGTACCGGCCGGCGTCGACTTCATGAACCTCGACCTCGGCGGCGTCCGCGCGGCGCTCTACGCCGCCAACGTCGGCGCGAACATCCACATGCTCCGCGAGCCGGGTACGAAGCACGTCTTCGTCGGGCACGGCGACAGCGACAAGCAGGCCAGCGTCAACCCCTACAGCAAGGTGTACGACGAGGTCTGGGTCGCCGGCCTGGCCGGCCGGGAGCGCTACGCGCGGGCCGGCGTGGGGGTGCTCGACTCGGACATCGTCGAGATCGGCCGGCCGCAGCTCGCCGGGGTGCACACCTTCGGCGCCGAGTCGGTGGACCGGCCGTTCACAGTGCTCTACGCGCCCACCTGGGAGGGGTGGCTCGACGACGACCCGTACCACACCTCACTGGTGCTGATGGGTGAGCGGATCGTCAAGGGGCTGCTCGCCACGAACCCCCGGGTGCGCCTGATCTACAAGCCGCACCCGCTCACCGGGTCGCGGTCCAAGGCGGCGAAGGCCGTGCACGAGCGGATCGTCACGGCGATCCGCACGGCCGGCGGCAACCCGGACGCGTCCTCCCTGGACGGCACCGAACACCTCGTGGTCACCGGCCGCACGCCGGCGTTGTTCGACTGCTTCAACCAGACCGACCTGCTGATCAGCGACGTGTCCAGTGTGGTGTCCGACTTCGTGCAGAGCCAGCGGCCGTACGTGGTGGCCAACCCGGCCGGCCTGTCCGAGGACGACTTCCGCCGTGAGTACCCGACGGCGCGGGCCGCGTACCTGCTCTCCAAGGACTGCGGCGAGCTGGAGAAGATCGTGTCGGTCACCCGGGCCGGTGACGACCCGATGACCGAGGCCCGCCGGGAGCTGAAGACCTACCTGCTCGGCCCGGCCGAGGCGAACCCGATGGACCGCTTCCAGCAGGAGATCGAGCGGCTCTGCCGCTGAGCCCCGCCGCTACGGCATCGCGCCCGGCCCGACACTGTCGGGTCGGGCGCGTCCGTGTCAGCCGGTGGGACGGCCACCGGGTCGGCCGCGTCCGTGTCGGCCGGTGGGGCGGGCCACCGGGTCAGCCCAGCAGGGCGGCCACCGCGTCGGCGACCGGAACGTCCGCCGGCAACGCCCGCGCCGCCACCACCGCCGCGACCGGCAGCGGGCCGTACACGTGTGGGAAGAGCTGCCCGCCGCGCGACGGCTCCCACCGCAGCGCGTCGCCCAGTCGCTCCTCCTCGACGCTGAGCATTGTCAACCCGGTCGCCCCGGTGAAGTATCGTCGCGCCGTCTCGACCACCTGCTCGGCGCCGGAGAGATGAATGAACCCGTCCTGCCGGTCCACCGCGGAGCCGGTGAAGGCGCCGGCGGCGAGGGCGTCGTCCCACTCGGCGCTCGACAGCAGTTTGTAGATCACCACAGCAGCGTACGGGGCGGCGGTCGGCGCGCCCGCCCGGTTTTCGCCGGTACCGCCGCGCCCGTCGCCTCCCGCCGGGCATGCTCAGGTCAAGGGCCGCGGAGGGATGGGCGATGCAGAGCTACGACGACGACTGGACCGACAGCCAGCGCGCGCTGTACGACGAGTGCTACCGGGCCGGCGGTGAGTGGGCCGAGGACCCGGACACCCCGTCCGAGGACGTGCAGTACGTGATCAACCTGGCGGAGGCGGACGACGACGCCTTCCAGGACGCCGAGATCGACTACCCGCCCCTGGTCGACGCGGTCACCCAGGCCGGCGGGGTCAGCGTCACCAGCGTGCCGGCCAGCCACGAGGATCCGGGTTTCCGCGGCTTCACCGACGGCGTCCGGGACGCCACCGCCGACGACACCTTCGGCCTGTAGCGGCCGGTGGCCCGCCCGGCGCGGGTGGGCGGCCTCCCGGTTCGCGCGCACTTCTGCCACCATTCGCAGAACAGCGCTGCGAGGGACGGGGGCACGGGTGCGGATCCTGCTGGTGGAGGACGACCGCCGGGTGGCCGCCGCGCTGTCGTCCGCCCTCACCCGCCGGGGATACGAGGTCGAGCACGCCGCCACCGTCGCCGCCGCGCTCTCCGCCGCCCCCTGTGACCTGGTGCTGCTCGACCTGACCCTGCCCGACGGGGACGGCACGGACCTGTGCCGGGAGCTGCGTCGGCGCAGCAGCCAGCTGGGCATCATCGCGGTGACCGCCCGGGGCGAGGAACGTGACCGGGTGCTGGGTCTGCGCCTGGGCGCTGACGACTACGTGGTCAAGCCGTTCTCGATGGTGGAGTTGCAGGCCCGGATCGAGGCGGTGTTGCGCCGCGCCGCGAACGCCGCCCCCGAGCGGCACCTCATCGAGGCTGGACCGGTCCGCATCGACGTGGCCGCGCGGACGGTGACCGTCGACGGGCGTGCCGTCACGTTGACCCGCAAGGAGTTCGACGTGCTGCTCTCGCTGGCCCGCCAGCCCGGGGTGGCGGTGCCGCGCGATCGGATCCTGCTCGACGCCTGGGGCACCACCTGGGCCGACCGGCACACCGTCGAGGTGCATGTCGGGTCGCTGCGCGGCAAGCTCGGCGACGCCCGCCTGGTGGAGACCGTACGCGGCGTCGGCTACCGGCTGCGCGACTCGTGAGGAGCTGACGTGCGCCGTCGTCTGGTGATCAGCTATCTGCTGCTGATGGTCCTCGTCCTCATCGCGTTGGAGACACCACTGGCCGCCACCATGGCCAGCCGCGAGACCGAACGGGTCCGCGCCGACCGGCTCGCCGACGCGACCCGGTTCGCCTCGCTGGCCGGACCGGCGTTGCGTGATGGCGGGCCCGGCCCGATCGAGTCGGAGCTGACCAGCTACGACGACCTGTACGCGATCAGCGCCGCGATCGTCGACCGGGACCGGAACATCCCGGTCTCGTCGCCGGGTTGGCAGGCCAGCCCGGGGACCGCGACCGTGCTGGACGTCGCCCTGTCCGGGCAGCAGACCAGCGCCCCCGAGTCGGTCTGGCCCTGGACGACCGACCCCGTGGTGGTGGCCGTGCCGATCAACGACGGCGGTGAGGTGCTCGGGGCGGTGGTGATCGTGACCCCGGCCGGTTCGATCCGCCGAGCCGTCGTCTCGTGGTGGCTGCTGCTCGCCCTGGCCGGTCTGCTCGCCGTGCTCGCCTGCGTGCTCACCGCGTTCGGGCTGGCCGGTTGGGTGCTGCGCCCGGTCACCGAACTGGACGCGGTCACCCACGAGATCGCCGAGGGCGACCGGGGCGCCCGGGTGCAGCACCGGCTGGGCCCGCCGGAGCTGCGCCGCCTCGCGGCCAGCTTCAACCACATGGCCGACGTGGTCTCCGACGTGATGGACCGGCAGCGTGCCTTCGTCGCCCACGCCAGCCACCAGCTGCGCAACCCGCTCACCGCACTGAGGCTGCGGGTGGAGGAGTTGGGGCCCAGTCTCACCGACCCCGACGGTCGGTCCGAGCACCGGCTGGCCCTGGAGGAGACCGACCGCCTCGCGCTGGTGCTCGACGCGTTGCTGACCCTCGCTCGGGCCGAACGGGAGGAGAACGAGCGCGTCACGGTGGACGCCGCCGCGGTGGCCGCCTCCCGGGTGGCCGCGTGGGCGCCGCTGGCCCGGCACCGGTCGGTCGCGTTGCGGCTGGCCACTACCGACGCCCCGGCGTACGCGCAGACCGTGCCGACCGCCGTAGACCAGGCGCTGGACGCCCTCATCGACAACGCGGTGAAGTTCAGCGGGGCGGGCGGGGCGGTGACGGTGACGGTGGCCCGTCGCGACGGCGGGGTGGCGCTGGAGGTCCGCGACTCCGGCCCCGGCATGACCGAGAGTCAGCTCGGCCAGGCGACCGAGCGGTTCTGGCGGGCCCCGGACGCGCAGAATGTGGACGGCGCGGGGCTCGGTCTGACCATCGCCGCCGTCCTGGTGGACGCCTCGGACGGGCGGCTCACCATGCGCCCGGGGGAGTCGCGGGGGCTGATCGCCGCCCTGTGGTTCCCGACGCCGGCCCTTCCGGTGGAGCCGGCGGTGGAGGAGTCGGCCGCCGACCTGCGACCCTCGCCGGCGCGCTGAGGCGCGGCCGTCACGGTTTGGTGGCGCGGTACCAGGATGCGGCGCCGGGGTGCAGCGACAGCGGCGCGGTGACGATCGCCGAGCGGGGGCTCATCCGTCCCGCCGCCGGATGGGCGGCGGCCAGCTCGGCCCGGCGTTCCATCAGCAGCCGGGTCACCTCACGGACCAACGGCTCCGGCAGGTCGGCCCGGACGATCAGGTAGTTCGGGTCGGCCACGGTGGTCACCGCATCCACCCCGTACACCGAGCGGGGGATGTCCCGGGAGACGTAGACCTGGCCGTACCGTGAGCGCAGCGGCTCGGTCCACTCGCTGAGGTCCACGATCCGGATGGCGCTGGCCTCGGCCAACTCCTCGATTCCCCGGACCGGCAACCCACCGGAGAAGAAGAACGCGTCGATCCGCCCGGAGCGCAGCGCCGCCACCGAGTCGTCCAGTCCGAGCCGTTCCCGGCGCACCTCGTCACCACCGAGGCGGGCCACCTCCAGCAGCCGGGTCGCGGTGATCTCCGTGCCCGAGCCGGCCGCGCCGACGGAGACTCGCCGACCGCGCAGGTCGGCGACGGTGCGGACCGGGCCGCCGCTCGTGGTGACCAGGTGCAGTTGGTCGTCGTACACCCGGGCGACGGCGTCGACAGCGGGGCTTCCCGCCGTGCTGGTGGGCAGCACATCGGCCTGGGTGAAGCCCAGCTCGGCCCCGCCGGAGCCGACGAGTTGGACGTTCTCCGCCGAGGCGGCGGTGATCACCACGCTGGCCCGTACGTCGGGGAGTTCCCGGTTGAGGATGGCTGCCAGGGACCGCCCGAACGCGTAGTAGACAGCGGTGGGGCTGCCGGTGGCGATCCGGATCGACGTCGGCTCGGGCGGGGCGTCCCGGCAGCTGGCGATGGCCAGGTTCGCGATCAGCAGCACCGTCGACAGGGCGGCCAAACCGGCGCGGCGGGACGAGGTACGACTCACGCGGTGCACTGTGCGCCGTCGGGCGGGTGCGCGCAAGCCCGGGTTGGCGATGCGCCGGCCGGTCGGACCCGATCAGCAGGCCGCGCGACCTGCCGGCGCCACGCCCACGCCCCGTGTCGACGCCGGGGTCATCCCGCGCGCCGTCGCCGTCCCGGGTTCCGCCATCGGGCCGCGCGCCGGCTCCAACGCCGCGCTGCGCAGGATCCGCTGCCGGTCCGGGCCGTCGGCCACGCTGACCAGGAAGCAACCGGTGCCGGGCCGGAGCCGGGCCGGTACGTCGAGCACGGCCGCTCCCCGGATCAGCACCGCGGCCAGCTCCCGGTCGGTGAGCCGGACACCGAGGATGTGCCGTCGGACGTGCCGCCCGGCGGCCAGCAACGCCGAGCGCCAGGCTGCCTCCGCCAGGCGGGTCACCAACCGTCGGCGGGCCGGTGAGGCGCCGGGCAGCGGCCCGCCGAGCAGCTCGCGTCGCCCCTGCCACCAGCCCGCGTCCAACATCCGGGTGTACGCGCCCTGGTGCTCCCGGGGCACCCACAGCCGGTGCAGCTCGTAGCGGCGACGCAGGCCGCCGACGGCCACCTCGTGGGTGACCGGGATGTCCAGCCGGTTGAGCAGTTGCCGCATCCGCTGCGCGGCGTCCTCCCGGTTGAACTCCACCCCGGCGGTGTGCTCGGCCCGGACCGCGCTGGGCCGGGCGGCGGTCGGTGGTGGTGTGCAGCGCAGCAGACAAGCAGCCTCGAACGCGTCGCCCAGGGTCAGCCAGCCCAACGGGGATGGGGTGGTCGGGGTGTGCGGCCGGTCGAGCAGGGCGGGTTCGTGGGTCAACGAAGGCTCCCTTGTCGGAGTCTGGGTTGCCCTACCGTGGCCCCTGCCACGCCGTTACGGAACTCCTCCGGCCCAGCCTTGAGCAAATCTTGCGGCTGCGGTGCTCGCTAGAGGTCGGTGACCACCAGATCCACCTGCCGCATCCGTCCGGGAGCGGCGGACTGCTCCACCACTGTGTGCTTCAGCTCCCGCAGCGCGCCGACCAGCTCCGCGGCGGTGCGCGGCCGGGCGCCGGCGACGAGCAGGTCCCGGACCAGCCGCCCCTTGGTCGCCTTGTTGAAGTGGCTGACCACCGAGCGGACCGGCACGCCGTCGACCTCCCGCTCGTGCAGCACCCGCACTGTGACAGTGCGCTCGGCCAGCTCACCGCGCGGCGTCCAGGTGGCCGCGTACGCGCCGGAGCGTAGGTCCAGCACCGGGCCGCGCCCGGCGGCGCCGTCCACCGTCGGCGTCAGCTCCCTGCGCCAGTACGTCGACAGCGCCCCGACGTCGGGCAGGCGGGCGCCGATCGGGCAGCGGTACGGCGGAATCCGGTCGGCCAGTCGGACCGCGCCCCACAGCCCGGAGCTGATCAGGATCGACCGGCGGGCCGCCCGCTGCGCCGTGGCCGGCAACGAGGCCAGGTCCAACGCCTCGTAGAGCACGCCCGTGTAGAGCCGCTCGGCCGGCGCGGTGGCCGCCTCCCGCAGTCTTGCGTTGCGCCGCAGTTCGCCCCGCTGGCCCTCGCTGAGGCCGAGCGCCGCCCGCGCGGCCTCCTCGTCCGGCCCGGCGCTCAGCGCCACCAGGGCGTCCAGCACCCGCTCGCGGGCCGGGTTCAGCTCGGGTAGCGAGAGCCGGTCCGGGGCCCAACGCCGCCCGGTGCCGGCGTCGGCCTTTCCCTCCGAGGGCGGCAACAGGATGAGCATGGGTCTCCTCGACGGGCGAAACGGCGGCGTCCCACGCGCCGGCCCGGCCAGCGTACGACCAGCCCCTACCGCCAGGGCCGCACCGGGGTGTCGGGGTGGTACACGCGATAGCCGCCGACCTCCCGCACCGGCGCGGCGTCGGCCCGGTCGGCGAGCAGCCTCCGCAACCGCCGGTCCATCGGTGAGTCGATCTCCACCACGTAGCCCGGCCGCTCGGCCCGCCCCACCTGCCGCCAGTACGGTCGGTAGCGGTTCTGCCCCGGTGACAGGTTCCCGTCGAGCACCCCGCAGACCACGGACTCATCCGTGTTGAAGATCAACCGGTTGCAGGTCCAGTAGTCCCCGTACACCTCATGGGGTCCGTCGGCGCGCAGCGCGGCGGCCAGCTCCCGGGCCTGGCGTTCCTCGGTCCGCGACGCCGCGGTGCCGGTGGCCGCGAACAGCACGGTGATCACCAGGGTGGTCACTGTCAGCGCGGCCAGCACGGCGGCGGACAGCGCGCCGGTGAATCGCCCCAGCACGCTGCTGGTGCCCCGCCAGGCGGTCAACGCCGCCACCCAGAGCGGCCAGAGCACCGCCGGCAACGACAGTTGCAGCACCGACAGGTAGCGGGCGTTGTCCAGCGGGCTGGTCGCGGCGAGCGGACTGCGCACGTACGACAGCAGTGTCAACGCCGCGCCGGCGACCAGCGCGAGCTGCACGACCGGCCCGACCCGCGCCCCACGTAGCCCGCCGGCCCCGCGTCCGACCCGCTCCGCACGCGGCGCCCCGGCCCCGCGTCCGACCCGCTCCGCACGCGGCGCCCCGGCGGCGCGCCGGTACGCGAGCACAGCGAGTGCCGCGGCGGCCAGCAGCAGCACCGGGTACAACACACCGAACCACTGCTGCCAGCGTCCGCAACCGTCCACCGGGCAGAGCCCGTGCGCCAGCGGCACGCCCTCCAGCAGGCCGCCCCGGATCCGGTCGGACCACGGCGGCTGCGGGCCGACCTTGGTGCTGACCTGCCGGAACACCGACAGCGAGTCGTCACCGGGCCCGGCCCGCAGGTTGTCGATGATCATCGGGGCGACGCCGACGGCCACCCCCGCCAGCAGCAGCAGACCGGACCAGCCGAGCAGCTCCCGCCGTACCGCCCAGACCAGGGCCAACCCGGCGACAGCGAGGTACGGCAGGATCAGCCAGTCCGACCAGACGGCCAGCCCGACGAGCAGCCCGAACAGGCCGACCGCCAACCGTCGGCGGTGGACCGTGCCGGCGGCCAGCCCCACGGTGATCAGCAGCATCAGCAGCACCGCCGGCTTCACCTCCGGACGCCCGCCGACGACGGTGAGCTGGTCGCGCACCACCCGCTCCGGCCCGAGCGCGAGCAGACCCACCACGAAGGCGGCGAACCACGGGGTGCAGAGGCGGCGGGTCAACCGGTGGATCAGGTAGAGGAAGACCGCGTACAGCGCGAGCATCGGCAGGCGCAGCACCGGCCAGCTCGGCCCGGCCACCGCCACCAGGGGAGCGGCCAGGTATGACTCCAACATCCCCATGTAGTGCTGGCCGTAGAGGAAGACCGGGCGTTCCCGGCCCTGCCCGATGTGCAGCGCGGCGAGACCGAACGTCGCCTCGTCGCTGTTCGACACCGGCACCGTGAACAGCGTCAGGACCAGCCGGTAGACGACGCCGGCGAGCCCGAACAGCAGCGCGGCGAGCGCCGGTCGATCGAGTCGCGGGCGCCATCGCCCACGGTGCTGCTCTGGATGCGACACGACCAACGCCCCCGTCGTCGTCCCGACCGGAGTGTTTCACGTTCGGTCGGGCCGCCGAGGCCGATCGGCGCAGCCCGGTGGGGCCTGGGTCGACCACACGGCCGCCGGCCCGGATCGGCGCGGCCGGGGTCGGCTCGCGTGGCCGTGGCTGTCGACGTGTGGCAGGGTTGGCGCGTGCCACCCACTCCCGCCGGCCAACTGGCCGTTCCGAACCTGCACCGGGCCGCGCGGATCGAGGACGCCGTGCACCAGCTCGTCGAGCGCCGGCTGCGCCGCACCGGCTGGCGGGTCAACATCGTCGCGTACACCGGCTATGGCGCGCCGGGTTGGGTGCGGGTGATGTGTCGGGTGCTGCTGGGCCGTCCGGACACCCGTCAGCGGGGTCGGCTCGACAAGGTTCGCGGCTGGCGCAGCTTCACGACGTTGCCGAACAAGCACGTCACGGTGACCATCGAGGCCGGCGGGGTGCGACACGAGACGCGGGCCGACCGCAGCGGCTTCGTCGACACGCTGGTCGAGGCGGACCTGCCGCCCGGTTGGGGTACGGTCCGGCTCAGCGTCCCGGACGCCGAGCCGGTCGACGCCCCGGTGCGCATCCTCGACCCGGAGGTCAAGTTCGGCATCATCTCCGACATCGACGACACGGTGATGGTGACCGCGCTGCCCCGGCCGCTGCTCGCCGCATGGAACACGTTCGTGCTCGACGAGCACGCCCGCAACGCGGTGCCCGGCATGGCGGTGCTCTACGAGCGGCTGGTCACCGCGCACCCCGGCGCACCGGTCTTCTACCTCTCCACCGGCGCCTGGAACGTGGCCCCGACCCTGACCCGCTTCCTGTCCCGCCACCTCTACCCGGCCGGGCCGCTGCTGCTCACCGACTGGGGCCCGACCGCCGACCGCTGGTTCCGCAGCGGGATGGAACACAAGCGGTCCACCCTGGCCCGGCTGGCCAACGAGTTCCCCGACGTGCGCTGGCTGCTCGTCGGCGACGACGGCCAGCACGACCAGGAGATCTACCGGGAGTTCGCCGCCGCCCACCCGGAGAACGTCGCCGGGGTGGCGATCCGCCGTCTCTCCCCGACCCAGTCGGTGCTGGCCGGCACCCTGCCCGCCCCCGCCGGCCGCCCGTCGTCGGGGCCGGTGGGGCAGAAGTGGCTCTCCGCCCCGGACGGCGCCGGCCTGTGGCAACTGCTCCGCGACGCCGGCCTGGTCTAACCGCATCGCATACACGAAACCCCCGGACACCGCTTCCGCGGTGCCCAGGGGTTTCGGCCCTTCGGACTACATGAACGACTGTGAGCCCCAGGTGACGGTGCCGGGGGCGCCGTTGCCCGGGTAGAGGTTCAGAGTGCCGTTGCTCCTGCGACGGACCATCAGATCCATCTTCCCGTCGTTGGTGACATCGCCGAGGCTGCTCATGTCGAAGTCCTTGCACTTGCCGCAGACCAGGACACGGGTGCCCCAGACGGGAGTTCCGCTGGCGACCGTGTTGGGGTAGACCCACATGTCGCCGGTGCCAGCGTTGCGCATGAACAGGTCTGGCTTACCGTCGTTGTTGGCGTCCTCGATGTTCACGTTGTCGTATCCGCCGCAGGAGGCGCACAGCAGGATCCGGGTCCCCCAGGTGACTGCGCCACCCGAGGTGCCGTTGCCCGGGTAGTAGTACATGTTCCCGGTGCTGTTCTCCCGGATGAACAGGTCCGTCTTGCCGTCGCGGTTCACATCGGCCAGGTCCGACGTGCCGAAGTTGACACAGCCGCCACAGACCAGCTGTCGGGTGGCCCAGATCGGGTCCCCGATCGCGACCGTGTTCGGGTAGACGTACATGTCGCCGGTGCTGATCTGACGCATGAAGAGGTCCAATTTGCCGTCGTTGTTGGCGTCGGCGATGTTGAACGAGTCGTAGCCCCCGCACTTACCGCACACCACCACACCGGCGTCGAACGTCAGCGTGTCGTCCAGGTTCGTTCCGCGGCGCAGCAGCACGTCGCCGTTGCTCTGCTTGATCAACATGTCGCCCCGGCCATCACCGGTGACGTCGCGGACGTTGGGTGCGAGGACCATCTGGGCGTAGTTGCCCGGCGCGGTGGCCTCGGCCGGGTTCAGGGCCCGGTCCCAGTGCTGCACGTTGCTGATCTGGCCCGAGTAGTACGAGCTCGGGGCGCCCTTGTAACGGTAGTGGCCGATGACGAACCGGCCTGTGCTCGGCCAGGACACTGCCGTGGCGGCGTGCTGTGCCGTGCCAGCGAGGTTGTTGTTGACGTACAGGGCCATCGTGCTCGTGGTGGCGTTGTAGGTCGCCACCAGGTGCGTCCAGACCCCGAGCTGCGCGTTGGGTGCGCTGATGGCTTGGTCGTACGACCAGGCGTCGCTGTCGGATCGGGCCATCCCGAAGCGCCAGGTGTTGTCGCTCTGCTCCTGCCAGAGGATGAACCGCGCCGAGCGCGTCCCCTCCTCGGAGAGGATGATCTTGCCGGCGGTGGTGGGCTTCACCCAGGCGGCGACGCTGAACGACTGGTTGGTGTTGATCAGCACCGGGCTGGCGGCGCTGACCAGGCTGCCGGTGCCGTTGGCGTCCACGCCCGTGCCGGTGCTGTCGCTGTTGAGCCGCAGGTCCGGGCTGAAGAGGTCGCCCTCGTGCCAGTAGGCGTTGCCGGTGCCGGTGAGGGTGCTGCCGCCGGAGGTGTCGGCCGCGGTCGCCGCCGTCGCACCCGCCCCGCCATCGTTGAGCCTCCAGGTGTGCTTGGCGGTCACCAGGCCCTGAGCCTGCTGAGTGGCGATGATGGGCGTGGCGCCGAGGCCACTCACCAGGTACGCCGTGGTGAGGCCGTTGCCACCAACGGTCCACAGGTCGGCGGTGCCGTCGGAGTTGACGTCGGCTGCCCGCAGGCTCAGCGTCGCACCCCGGTTCCAGTTCGTCGAGAGTGCGTACGGGGTGTAGGTGAGCTGACTGGTGTCCTGGTTGTAGGCCAGATTCGTCCAGAGGTGCAGCGCCCCGGTGCTGCGGTTCCACAGGAACATTGCGGTGCCGCCGTTGACCTGGGCGGTGGCGATGGTCCAGTTGTTCCAGTCCGTCGCACCTGTCGGGGTGAGTGCCGTGGTGCGAGCAGCCCCGAGGTAGCCGCCGATCGTGGGGATGACCGCGGAGTAGTAGGTCAGGAAGTAGCCACTGGCGGCGTCTCCGCTGGTGCCGATCAGGTCCGGATAGGCGGAATCGGTGCCTCGGGTGTCGCCAGCATTGGCCAACTGCAATGGGATGTTGCCGCTTTCATCCAGCAATTGATCAAGAGGGAGGCTCTGCTGATTGTCCTCAGGCCGGATGACAGAGCCGTCGATGCTACCCCGCAGGATGCTGGCATTGCCAGCACTGCTACCCGTTGGGTAGTAGACCAGGACGTCCTGCGTGTCAGCGCCGAAGAACTTGCCTGAAATCGCCTGCCCGCCATCGAAGTCGGACGGACTGTGCTTGCCGGTTACGCCATTGCCCTGGGCGCCGAGGTCGTTCGCGTTGGTACGTACCGCGCCGCTGTTCATGCCCGTGCCGAGCCAGAGACCCGAGGGCAACCCGTTGCTAGCGCCGACGGTCAGTAGGTCGGCTACGCCGTCGCCGGTGAGATCTGCGTCTGGGGTCGCTGCGGCGGGAACCGCGTTGAAGGGAACGACGGCGGTCTCGCCGAAGTTCCCCCCTGCGGAAAGGCTGGTGACCGCCAGGGTGTTGGTGAACCGGGTGGGCGTGACGGTCACCACCGCCGTGCCAGCGGAGGCAGAGACGGTGAATGGCGGCAGACCATTCAGTTGGTAGCTGTAACTGGTCGGCTGGGTACCGCTACTCGGTGGCGTGATGGTGAAGGTGACCTCTCCGCCGATCTGTAAGAGTCCCTGCGGCTGGCTGATGTCCGGCGCACCGGTCCGAGTGGGGTCGAACGTGAAGTTGCAGGTCGCCGACCAGTCGCCGGGCGTCCGGAAGTCGGTCGCCTGGACCTTCCAGGAGAAGTTGGTGGCCGCGCCTGCGGCCGCGGCGCGTAACGTGGCCGCCGGCACGACCAATACTCCGGTGCTACCTGACGAGTACGTGAGCAGGTTCGGGTTGGACGACGCCAGTGCGGTCTGCGAGGCGTCGGAGGTCTTCCACAGCTTGAAGCTCACTCCGAGAGTGCCGCCGTTGGGGTCGGAGACCGGGGCGTAGAGGGAGACCGGGTTGTCGCCGACCATCGACCCACCGGCGCAGGCGGTGCGGGGCGACGTGGTCATAGCGGTCGGCTTGTTCGGCTTGTGGTTGTAGCGGATTTCCAGCGTGGGGCTGGTTTCCAGGAACTCTTTCCAACTCCGGGTATCGCTGGCCTCGTTGGCGGCGATCATGCGCAAAGTGCGGGTGGCTCGCTTGTTGGCAACGTCGGTCTTGATCTGGCCGGTGATGTCGAAGGACACGCCTGTTGCGGCGCACCCGCTGTAGCCGTAGGCGAAGCTCTTCGACGCGGCGAGGGGACCGTTGCTCTGGCCCTCCCAGTAGTTCCAGGTGGCGTTGGACTTGGTCAGCGTGGCGGCGGGGGCGTAGACGTTGACAGTTTTGTTGTCGCAGTTCCACGACCGGGTGTTGGTGATCTTGAACGTGGCGTCCGCGATCTCCGCGCCGGTCAACAGGCTGTAGGGCACCGGAAAGTTGATCAAAGTGTTCGAGCGCTGCTCGCCGGAGTTGCCGACCTGCATCCGGCCGATCGGATCCGGGGTGTCGTTCCAGTAGTTGGTGGACTGGTGCTGGTAAGAGACGCTGGCCCAGCCGGACATCCGTGGACCGTTCGAGCTCCAGTTGAAGCTCGGGTCGATGTAGACCGGATAGACGGTGGCAGCATCGCTGAGCAGCTTGCGGTCCGGCTTGAGGCCGAGCTTGCCGGGGGCGATGGCCACCCCGATGGCGGCGGTTCGTGCGGCGCGGCCGGGAGCCGCGCTCGTCGACGCAGCGCCGCTGCGCGCGGTCGGTCCGCTGGTGCCACCCGCCGAGGAGTCCCACATCAGCGGCGCGGGTGCGGTGATGACCGCGTCGCCGGAGCGGTCCTGCCCGCTGATGTTTCCAACCGCGTCAGCGCCGAGGGTGAAGCCCTTGGCGGCGGTGGCCAGTTCGAGCGTTGCCAGCTTCGGGTTCGCCGCGGCCTTCGCGTCCTTGACCACGAAGACGTGGGAGAAGCCACCCTGGGCGTTGACGGTCGCGGTCAGGTCCACACCGGGCAGGACGTCGGCATATGTGGCCGTCGGCCCGGAAAGCGTGGGCACGGGTAGGGCGACTGGTGCCGTCAGTGCGAGCGAGCGATCCCCGCTGACCAGGTGTGCCATCGGTCCGGTGCCACCACCGGAGAGCGTGACCTCATGCGTGGTGGTGGTCGTGGTGATGGTGCCGTCGGCCCGCCGGATCAGGGTGGGGTCCAGCTGCTTCCAGGTGTCGCCGACGCGCTTGCGGGTCGGCACGGCGCTCTGGCTGAGCACGAGCTGGCCGTCGGGACGGGCGGTCACGGTCTCCGTCGAGGTGCCGGCGGCGGTCGCCTCGACCTGCTTGCCGGTCCGCTTGGCCTTGGCCAGCGCCGCGTCCACCCCGAGCGGCCCGGCCGGCTCGGCGGCGGGTTTCGGCTTTGCCGGAGCAGCAGCGACGGCGGCCGGCAGGGCCAGGGGCACTGCGGTCGCGGCGATGGCGACGGCGGCCACCGCACCCGATGCGACGGCGCGTAGGCGCAGTCGTTTTCTGATCATGTGAAGTACTCCCCGTGAATGTCGTGAACGCGTGGGCGCATCCGATCGAGCGGCCACAGTGAAGCAGTCGGGGCGGCCTACGGAAACGGCTCCGGTCACTTGGTGCTGTCCTTTTAGCACTCAGTGAGACGGTTTTGATGGCATCGACAGCTGATCATCGTTATCGCTCCGTGACCTCTCCGGGTGTTTGAACATGAAACATTGTTCGCGCCACGGGGGTGCATGATCGATCACTCTGCGTGGCCTCTCATTCCATCGCGCAGAGGTGAGGTCAGCATGGCCGTCCACGGGGGATCACGCCTACTCAAACGTCCCAGACGTGTGGTCGCAGTTGTCGCGGCCGCAGTTGTCGCGGCCAGCCTGTTGTCGGGATCGCCTGCCGCGGCGAAGCCCAAGGGGCCGGAGTTGGCGAAGGCGCCGGCCACGTCGCCGGGGCAGTCGGTCAAGGGTGTGAAGCCGTTGCCGACGAAGTTCGTGACGCCGCCGGATGATGCCAAGTCGACGTTCAAGCCGACGCGGACGGTGTGGCCGAAGGCCGCGTCGACTGACGTCGAGTTGCCGATTGCGACGGCGGGTGCGCGTGCGGCGTCGCCAGCGCGGGTGCGCGCTGCGGGTACGCCGGTGTGGGCCGAGTCGGTGGCGGCGAAGGCCGGACCGCGCAGCCTGAAGGTGGCGGTGGCTGACCGTAAGGCTGCGGAGGCGGCCGGGGTTGATGGTGTGCTGCTGTCGGTGTCTCCGGACGTCAGCGCCGGTGCGGTGCGGGTCGGTGTGGACTACGCGGGGTTCGCGGAGGCGTTCGGCGGCAACTACGGGTCGCGGTTGCGCCTGGTGCGGTTGCCGGCGTGTGCGTTGACCACGCCGACGCGCAGCGAGTGCCGGACGGCGACGCCGCTGCGGTCGTCGAACGACGCTGGGGCGCGGTCGGTGTCGGCTGAGGTGTCGATGGCGGCTTCCGACGCGCGGGTGCAGGCGGCCGGCGGTGTGACGGTGTTGGCGGCGGTCGCGGCAGCGGGTGAGGAGGGCGGCAAGGGCGGCACGTACGCGGCCACGGACCTGAAGCCCTCTGGTTCCTGGACCGGTGGTGGGAGCACGGGTTCGTTCTCGTACTCGTATCCGATCACGGTGCCGCCGGCGGCGTCGGATTTGGTGCCGACGGTGGCGTTGTCGTATGACTCGGGCAGTGTGGACGGGCAGACGGCGTCGACGAACGCGCAGTCGTCGTGGGTGGGTGACGGTTGGTCCACCCCGCGCTCGTACGTCGAGCAGACCTTCGCGTCGTGTATGGATGAGCCGGGTGGCAGTGCGTCGCCGGTGAAGACGCCGGACCGCTGCTACGACGGCCCGGTGTTGACGTTGTCGCTGAATGGTTCGTCGACGGCGTTGGTGTGGGATGCGGCGAAGAAGGTGTGGAAGCCGGAGTCGGACAACGGTGAGGTCGTCACCCACGTCGAGAACGCGAACAACGGTTCGGGGACGTACAACACTGATTACTGGCGGGTGACGCTGCGCGACGGCACGAGCTACGAGTTCGGTCGTAACCGGTTGCCGGGGTGGGCGTCGGGTAAGGCGGAGACGAAGTCGGTGGATCACGCGCCGGTGTATTCGCCGCACTCGGATGGCCCGTGTTACAGCTCGGCGGGGTTCTCGTCGTCGGTGTGCACGATGGCGTACCGGTGGAATTTGGACTACGTCACCGACACCAACGGCAACGCGATGGCGTACTACTACAACCAGGCGACGAACTTCTACGGCCGCAACAAGGGCGCGACGGATGTGTCCTACGTCCGCGACAGCAACCTGGCGCGCATCGACTACGGGTTCACCGATGGTGGCGCGTACGGCACTGTCGCGAACCAGGTGGTGTTCAATACCGGTGACCGGTGCCTATCTGGAACCTGTCAGCCGTTGAACTCGGCGAACAAGGCGAACTGGCCGGATGTGCCGTTCGACTTGATCTGCGCGTCAGGGGCCGACTGTGACGACTGGAGCCCGTCGTTCTTCTCCACCGCCCGGTTGACGTCGATCGAGGCGCGGCAGTACAACACGGCGACCTCTACCTACGAGAAGGTCGACTCGTACGCCCTGTCGCAGAGCATGCCGGCCACCGGTGATGGCACGTCGCCGACATTGTGGCTGACCGGGATCGTGCGGACGGGTCATGACACCAGCGCGGGTGGGTCGACGGCGGCGATCAGTTTGCCGTCGGTGTCGTTCACCGGGGTGAAGTTGCCCAACCGGGTCGACACCGCCGGCGGCCTGCCGTCGTTCTACCGGCAGCGCATCGCCACGATCACCACCGAGACCGGATCGGTGATCAGCCCGTCGTACGAGTTGCCGGTGCCGTGCACCGCCCCGGTGAGCACCGACCCGGCGGCGAACACGAAGTCCTGCTACCCGGTGTACTGGACCCCGGACGGCTACACCGCCCCGGTCAAGGACTGGTTCCACAAGTACGCCGTCACCCGGGTCACCTCCACCGACCCCACCGGCGGCGCAGCGGCTCTGTCGACCAGCTACAAGTACCTAAACGGTGCCGCCTGGCACTTCGACGAGAACGAGGTTGTCAAGACCAAGTACCGCAGCTACGGCCAGTTCCGCGGCTACGGCAAGGTCCAGACGTTCACCGGCGACGGCGTCAACGACCGCCGCACCCAGGCCGAGACCGTCTACTACCGGGGCATGTCCAAGAACAACAATTCGACCGTGGTCAACGTGACCGACTCCGCCGGCGGCACCCACGAGGACATCGACGAACTCGCCGGCAAGGAGTTGGAGAGCACCCAGTACCTGGGCGAAGGCGGCCGGGTCGACTCCTCGACCATCACCTCCTACTGGGTGTCCGGGGCCACCGCGACGCGTTCCCGCACGGGGCTGCCGGCGTTGACCGCGCAGTGGGTCGCACCCATCAAGACCTACACCCGCCAAGCGGTGACCAGCAGCGGATCGGTGACCTGGCGGTACACCGGCAGCGACAGCAGCTACGACGCGACCACCACAAGCGCCACGTTCGGTGAGCTGAAGAACACCTACACCTACACCGTGCCGATCGACACGGCGTACAACCAGTGCACCACCTACACCTACGCCCCGACCAACACCGATAAGAACCTCGCCGGGCTGGTCAGCCAAACCGAAACCGTGGCCGTGGCCTGCGGCGGCTTCACCCAGGGCAGCCCCGCCTCAGTGCCGGGCAGCGTCAACACGTTGACCGCCCCGGGCAGCGTCAACCGACCCGCCCAGGTCGTCAAGGCCGAACGCAGCTTCTACGACGTGACCGACTTCTCCACCACGTTCCCGCAGGCGGCAGCACCGTCCAAGGGCAACGCCACGATGACCCAGGTTGCCAGGGACTACACCGGCGGGGCGTACGTCTGGCAGACCACCGAGCGGTCGACCTACGACAGCTACGGCCGGGTAATCGACTCCTTCGACGCCAAGGGCAACAAGACCACCAGCGGCTACACCATGAACGCCGCCAAGCTGGTCACCGCCACGTCCACCACCAACCCCGCCGGGCACGGCAGCTCCGCAACGCTCGACACCAAGCGCGGGATCCCGCTGGTCAGCACGGATGCCAACAGCATCGTCACCACTCAGCAGTACGACGCGCTCGGCCGCGCCACCTCTGTGTGGCTGAACTCGCGCACCACAAGCGCCGCGGCGAACCACAAGTTCACCTACACCGTCTCGAAGACGGGCGTGTCCGCCACCACCACGCAGACCCTGAACAACTCCAACGGCTATCAGACCTCCGTGGCGATCTATGACGCGCTGCTGCGCACGCGGCAGACCCAGTCGATCACCCCGGCGGGCGGCCGGATGATCACGGACACGTTCTACGACACCCGTGGTGGGACTCGCGCGTCGTACAACGGCTGGTGGGACGACGGATCGTCGCCGGCGGTAAGTGCGCCGGTGTCGGCTGCGGACCTGGGTAAGCAGGTCCCGAACCAGACCTTCACCACCTACGACGGCCTGGGCCGGGCGGTCGTGGCAACCAACGCGAAGAACGGCGTGACTGTCTCAACCACCACCACCGTGTACGCAGGCGACCGCACCACAGTCGTTCCGCCGACCGGCGGGGTCGTCTCTACCACCGTGACTGACCCGCTCGGTCGGAAGAAGGAGCTGCACGAGTACAGCTCCCGTCCGACGGTGACCACGCCGACGGACACGTTCACCGGCATGTTCACCGTCACCGGTGGTACCGCGACGGTCAGCAAGTACGGCTACGACGAGCGAGGCAACCAGTCGACCCTCACCGACGCCAGCAACAACGTGTGGACCTCCACCTACAACCTGCTCGGCCAGGTCGTCGGTAGGGCCGACCCGGACGCCGGTAGCAGCAGCATGAGCTACGACGCCAACGGCAACCTTGAGCAGTCCACCGACGGGCGCGGTAAGACCCTCTCGTTCACCTACGACGCCCTCGACCGCAAGACCGGCGAATACGCGTCCACGGTGTCAAACCAGTCCACGGCGAACCGGCGGGCGTCCTGGGTGTATGACAACACCAACGGCGTCTCGGGGGTCACCAACGCACTCGGGAAGCTGACCACCACCACCGCCTACCGTGGTGGGCAGGCATATGTGACGCAGCAGAAGGCGTTCAACGTCTTCGGCAAATCGCTCGGGGCGACGGTCACCATCCCCGACAGCGAGGGTGCCCTCGGTGGGTCGTACGTGTTCGGGCACACCTATACCTCGGTGCTGGGTCTGCCCCTGACCGACACCTACCCCGCCAAGGGCAGCCTGCCCTCGGAAACCGTCCTGCACCGCTACTCCGGGGAACTCGACCTGCCCACCTCGCTTGGCGGGCTGGCTGAATACGCCCACTGGGTCAGCTACGACGCCTACGGCCGCGTCAACCAGCAGACCCTCGGCACCGGTACCAACCTGGCGTATGTCACCAACACCTACGACACGCACACCGCCCGGTTGACCAACCAACTCGTCACCCGCTCCACGGCGACACCGACCAACGTCGACGAGCAGGAATACAAGTACGACCTGGTCGGCAACATCACCCGCAAGATCAGCAAGCGGCTGGGTGCCACCACCCCGGCGGAGACGCAGTGCTACGGCTACGACGGCCTGGCCCGACTCACCGAAGCCTGGACCGGCACCGATGCCTGCGCCGCCACACCCACCGACACCAACAAGTCAATGGTCGGCAACACCATCGGCGCCGGCAGCGCCTACTGGACCAGCTGGCAGATCGACCTCATCGGCAACCGCACCAAGCAGACCGAGCACAACCTCGCCGGCGGCACCGACACGACCACCACCTACGCCTACAACGGCAACGGTCAGAACAAGCCCCACACCCTGACCTCGACCACCAAGACCGGCGGGGCGACCGGCACCACGTCGTACACCTACGACAACGCCGGCAACACCGCCGGCCGCAACGCCGCCCAGGGAAACCAAACCCTCACCTGGGACGACGCCGGCAAACTCGGCACGGTCACCGGCGGCACCAGCGGGAACAACTCCTTCATCTACGACGCCGATGGGGACCTGCTCCTACAGAAAGAACCCGGCAAGAACACCCTCTACCTGCCCGGGCAGCAGCTCACCCTCAACACCAGCACCAGCGTCGTCGCCGGCAGCCGCTACTACGCCCTCCCCGGCGGCGGCACCTGCATCCGCACCGGCAGCGGCACCGCATACTCCTTCGCCATCGCCGACCACCAGGGCACTCCGTCGCTCTACCTCGACAACACAGCCCAGTACCCGACGTGGCGGCAGTACACCCCCTATGGCGGCCCGCGAGGTGCTGCCGTCACGGCGCCCGACAACCACGGTTTCCTCGACAAGCCGACGAGCCCGATCGGACTCACCACCATTGGCGCCCGCTCCTACGACCCGAGCGCAGGTCGATTCATCTCCGTCGACCCATTTCAGGACCCAGCCCAGCCGCAGCAGTGGAACGGCTACTCCTACGCCAACAACACACCCGTCACCTCTAGTGATCCCACCGGGCTGATCCCCGAGGACTGCATGCACTTCGACTGCTATGGCTACAGCCCGACTAAGGGTTGCAATAAGGGGTGCGGTACCACCGCCAATGTGAAATGGGGTCAGGGCAGCGGAAAGAGCACGACGCGCTCTCGCAAGCGGACCGAGGGCATCAACGCGCCACCCTTCTACACCAAGGGCCATCAGGGCTGCCCCAGTTCGAATCCGTGCCGTAGTGATGAGAGTGTCAAATCCAAGCCGGCACCCACGCCTCATCCGCAGCCGCCGCTTGCCGCCCGCCAGCCGGCCTCCCCTACTCCCGCTCCACGGCCATGGGGAGATAGCCTTCCCTACGACCGGGATCCGGCGCTAGACCAGCCGCCTCCGCCGGCCGAGCCATTCACCTGGATGCTGGCAGGCTGCGTCGGGCCAAATCTGCAGGGCGGCGGTGCGGGCTCGTACTCCGTGTGCATTGGAGTGGACCATGACGGCATTGGTTGGTACCACGGTGTGAAGACGGGCATGGGCCCGGGCGCAGGTATCGGCGGCTCCGCTGGCTTCACCCTTTCAAATGGAGGCATACGAGACCAGGGAGGCACGTCGTACTACGGCCAGGCCGGAGTTGAGCAGCCCTTTGGCGTTACGGGCGGGTTATCGAAGTCTACGTCCAGCGATGTATATGGAATTAGCGGCGAGGTTTCCGCCGGGCCCGGTGTCTCTTTTGGTGAGGCTGGCGTTTCCAACTCTTGGGTTCTAGGGCATATCGATCTCTGGTAGGCATGGAGCGGGAAGTGGTGAATTGTGGACTTGGCCGAATTTCGGAATAGCCTGCCTTATAAGCTACTAGTGCGTTCAGTGCGGGTGTTTCTGCTAGGCTTCCTCGCCGCGGCGGCACTGCTCACGGCGGTTTCCTTCGGTGCTCCAGCCAAGTTTTTTGGATGGGTGGTGGTACCAGTGGTGATCACCATAGTGCTAGCATCCATGATTGCGATTCCCTGTGCCGTTGCCGCCTCGAAATTCGTGAATTCAGTGGGCGATGGCGGACGTACCATTGATGGGCAGTTAGAGTTCTTGAAAGCCTTCTTGAGGGATCTACTGCGCCTGAAGTAGTGAAGGAATTAACACCGCAAACCGGAAGGCCTCTGAGATTGCGAGGCCTTCCGGTTTGTTCCGCCGGAGCTGTTGGTCTGCCCAGGCCCGTTGTGAGCGGAGCCAACCAAGGATTTGACCTAGGCCCGGAGCCAGACGACGCCCAGCGGGGGCACCTGGAGGGCGGCCGAGGCGACCATCCCGTGCCACGGCACGTCCTCGGCCCGTACCTCGCCCAGGTTGCCCACCCCCGACCCGCCGTAGTGGTGCGCGTCGGTGTTGAGCACCTCGGTCCACGTCCCGCCGGCCGGCAGGCCGACCCGGTAGTCGTGCAGCGGCTGGGCGGAGAAGTTCGCCACGCACACCAGCGTCGAGCCGTCCGGGGCGATCCGGACGAACGACACGGTGTTGTTGGCGACGTCGTCACCGGCGATCCAGCGGAAGCCCGCCGGCTCGGTGTCCTGTGCCCAGAGCGCCGGAGTCTCCCGGTAGACCCGGTTGAGGTCACCGACGAGTCGTTGCACACCGGCGCGGGCCGGGTCGTGGAGCAGGTACCAGTCGAGCCCGCGCTCCTCGCTCCACTCCCGGTCGTCGGCCATCTCGGAGCCCATGAAGAGCAGCTGCTTGCCGGGGTGCGCCCACATGTACGCCAGCAGCGCCCGCACGTTCGCCAGCCGCTGCCAGGTGTCGCCGGGCATCTTGCCGGCCAGTGAGCCCTTGCCGTGCACCACCTCGTCGTGGCTGATCGGCAGCACGTAGTTCTCGCTCCAGGCGTACGCCAGGGAGAAGGTGAGCTGGTGGTGGTGGTGCTGGCGGTAGATCGGGTCCTTCGAGGTGTAGAGCAGGGTGTCGTGCATCCAGCCCATGTTCCACTTGAACCCGAAGCCCAGCCCGCCCTCGGCGGTGGGTCGGGTGACCCCCGGCCAGGCGGTGGACTCTTCGGCGATCATGACGACGCCGGCGTGGTGCTTGTAGACCGTCGCGTTCACCTCCTGCATGAACGCGATGGCCTCCAGGTTCTCCCGGCCGCCGTACTTGTTGGGGGCCCACTCGCCGTGGTTGCGGGAGTAGTCCAGGTAGAGCATGGAGGCGACCGCGTCGACCCGCAGCCCGTCGACGTGGAACTGGTCGCACCAGTAGAGCGCGTTGGCGACCAGGAAGTTGCGGACCTCGTTGCGGCCGAAGTCGAAGACGTACGTGCCCCAGTCGGGGTGCTCGCCGCGCCGCGGGTCGGGGTGCTCGTAGAGAGGGGTGCCGTCGAACCGCGCGAGGGCCCACTCGTCCTTCGGGAAGTGCGCGGGCACCCAGTCCAGGAGTACGCCGATGCCGGCCTCGTGCAGCCGGTCCACCAGGTACCGGAACTCGTCCGGGTCGCCGAACCGGGAGGTCGGCGCGTAGTAGCCGGTCACCTGGTAGCCCCAGGAGCCGCCGAACGGGTGCTCCATCACGGGCAGGAACTCGACGTGCGTGAAGTTCAGCTCGGTGACGTACGCGGTGAGCTGCTCGGCCAACTCGCGGTAGCTAAGGCCGGGCCGCCACGAGCCGAGGTGCACCTCGTAGACGCTCATCGGTTCCTGGTGCGGCTGCCGTTCGGCCCGCCGGGCCAGCCAGTCCGCGTCGTTCCACCGGTACGTCGAGTGGTGCACCACCGAGGCGGTGGCCGGCGGCACCTCGGCGTACGCCGCGAGCGGGTCGGCCTTGTCCCGCCACTGCCCGTCGGCGCCCAGCACCCGGTACTTGTAGCGGGCCCCGACCCGGGCGTTGGGGACGAACAGCTCCCACACCCCGCTGGAGCCGAGCGACCGCATCGGCCAGCCGTCGTCGGGGCCCCAGCCGGTGAAGTCGCCGATCACCCGCACCCCATGGGCGTTGGGTGCCCAGACGCTGAACGCCACGCCCTCGTCGAAGACCCGGGCGCCGAGCGCCTCCCACAGTCGCTCGTGCCGGCCCTCGCGGATCAGGTGCAGGTCCAGCTCACCGAGGGTCGGCGGGTAGCGGTACGGGTCGTCGTGGGCGGTCCCGTCGACCTCCACCCGGTAGTCGAGCACTGTGCCGTCGACCTGTGCCTCGAAGACGCCCACGTCGTGCACCCGCTTCATCGGGTGCCGCTCGTCGCCGACGAGCAGCGCGACGTCGCCGGCGCCCCGGCGCATCGTGCGGATCGTCGTCGAGCCGTCGGCGGGGTGCGCGCCGAGCAGCGCGTGCGGGTCGTGCGTCGCGCCGGAGATCAGCTGGTCCATCGGTCGTCCTTCGGGGCGGCGTCGGTCGGGGCGGTGTCGGTGAGGGCGCCGTTGCCCGGTGCCCGAGTGGGGGTGCGGTGCCCGCGCTTGCGGGAGCCGGACCGGCGGGGCGGGGTCGGGACGGGGGCGGACCGACGAGGCGGGTTCGCAACGGGCGGATTCGCAACCGGCGCGGTGGGCGAGGTGCCGCCGGAGAGGTCGTCGGGGACGTCCGCGACGGTCAGTTCCGGCGCGATGTTCGCGGCAGGTGCCGGCCCGGCGGGTGGCGCCGGCCGACGCACGGTCAGCACGTGCGCCGGCTGCAGGTACGGGTCGAGCCGGACCGCGTTGCGCTGACCCCAGTCGTAACTCGTGCCGGTCACCTCGTCGTACACGGTGAACCGCTCGTGCCAGTCGAAGCCGAGCGCGGGCATGTCGAGCGTCGTGTTGCCCCACTGCACGGCGCGGGGGTCGAACGAGCAGATCACGATGACCGTGTTGCCGGTCTCCGGGTCGTGCTTCGACCAGCAGAGCAGCGCCGGGTTGTCGATCTCGTGGAAGCGCAGATTGCGGAGCTGGTGCAGGGCCGGGTTGTCCCGGCGTACCCGGTTGAGGGTGGTCAGGAACGGTGCCAGCGAACGGCCCTGCGCCTCCGCTGCGGCCCAGTCCCGGGGCCGCAGCTCGTACTTCTCGTTGTCCAGGTACTCCTCGGCGCCCGGCCGGGCCACGTGCTCGAACAGCTCGTAGCCCGCGTACAGGCCCCAGGACGGGGAGAGCAGCGCGGCCAGCACCGCCCGGATCTTGAACATCGGCGGGCCGCCGTGCTGCAACGACTCGTGCAGGATGTCCGGGGTGTTCGGCCAGAAGTTCGGCCGCATGTAGTCGGCCGCCTCGATCAACTCCTCGCAGTACGCCCGCATCTCGGCGGCCGTCGTGCGCCAGGTGAAATAGGTGTACGACTGAGTGAAGCCGACCTTGCCGAGGCCGTGCATGATCGCCGGCCGGGTGAACGCCTCGGCCAGGAACAGCACGTCCTCATCGACCGCCTTCACCTCGGCGATCAGCCAGTGCCAGAAGTCGAACGGCTTGGTGTGCGGGTTGTCCACCCGGAAGATCCGGATGCCCTCGCCGACCCAGTGCAGCACCACCCGCAGCACCTCGGCCCGGATGCCCTCCGGGTCGTTGTCGAAGTTGACCGGGTAGATGTCCTGGTACTTCTTCGGCGGGTTCTCCGCGTAGGCGATGCTGCCGTCGGCGCGGGTGGTGAACCACTCCGGGTGTTCGGTGACCCACGGGTGGTCCGGCGCGCACTGCAACGCCAGGTCCATCGCCACTTCCAGGCCCTGTGCCGCCGCCGCCTGGATGAAGGCCCGGAAGTCCGCCGGCGTACCCAGGTCGGGGTGGATCGTGTCGTGGCCGCCCTCGGCGGCGCCGATCGCCCACGGTGAGCCCACGTCGTTCGGCCCGGCGGTGAGCGCGTTGTTCGGGCCCTTGCGGTTGACCCGGCCGATCGGGTGGATCGGCGGCAGGTAGAGCACGTCGAAGCCCATCGCGGCCACCCCCGGCAGCCGCTCGGTGGCGGTCGCGAAGGTGCCGGACCGGCCGCCCACCGCTCCTTCGGAGCGGGGGAAGAACTCGTACCAGGCCGAGTAGAGCGCCCGCTTGCGGTCAACCCAGATCGAGTACGTGTCACCGGCGGTGACCAGCTCCCGCACCGGGTGCTCCCAGAGCAGGTCGGCCAGGGCCAGCGCCGGGCCGACCCGCTGGGCCAGCGGCAGGTCGGTGTCGACCAGCGCGGTGAGCGCATCGGCGACCCGGGGCCGGTCGGCGGCCGGCACGAGGCCCTGGGCGGCGGCGAGGACCCGAGCGCCCTCGGCCAGATCGTTGGCCAGGTCCTCCGGCCCCTGCCCGGCGGCGATCTTCTTGGTCACCGCGTTCTGCCAGGTCAGGTACGGGTCCTGGAACGCCTCGACGGAGAAGGTCCACGAGCCGACGGCGTCCGGTGCGATGGTGGCGTGCCAGCGGTCCTGGCCGGGCTCGCCGGGGCGCATCCGGGTGAACGGCCTCGCCACGCCGTCCGGGCCCTGCCAGACCACGTTGCAGCCGAGCGCGTCGTGCCCCTCCCGGTAGGCGCGGGCCGACACCGGAACCGGTTCGTCGACCACCGCCTTGGCCGGGTACCGCCCGCACGAGACGACGGGGGAGACGTCTTCGATCGGGAACCGTCCAGTCACCCCGCCAACCTACTGCGCGAGATCCGTTCGCGCGCGGCCAAGCCTGCCGGTCCGCCCCACACCTGGGGGCGCACGGCAAGATCCGCGCACTTCCGGTGAAGTTGCTGCCTCAATGCCCCGTCCATGCAGCACATGCCCCGAAGTTGCGGATCTTCGCGGTTCCGGCGCGGTGCGATCAGGCGGGCTGCCCCCGGTCGGAGGAGAGCCCGGCGCCCCGGCCGGTGTTCGTCGCCCGCCAGGACGGCCAACCGTGCGGCCATGTGTCGGGCCAGTTGTCGATTCGGCCGACCGGCACGATCCCGGTGGGGCTGAGCGTGTCTCGGGCGACCCGGTCGGCGACCTCGCCGATCTCCACCGCGGTCAACGGTGCCCACCAGCCGAACCGCTCGAGCGCTCCGTCGACCACAATCTGCGCCTGATCCGGCGGTATGCCGGCGGCGGTGAGGAACCACCGCAGCGTGCGCTCGCAGTTCCCCTGCCAGCCGTCGTCGTCGACGACGGGGGTGGCGGCGAACGCCATCAGCTGTGCGACGGCGGCCTCCCAGGCGGCGACGACATCCGCCGCGTCAGCGGCCCGCGTCGGATCGAGCGACGGCAGAATGTGGTCGAAACGCTCAGCCAGGCTCTCCAACCAGTGCCGCCAGGCCAGCAGCGACTCGGCGACGAACGCCGGCGCATCAGCCGGCGTAGGGATGCGGTCGGTCACGAAGCCCACATGCTCCCGCTCCCAGGGCCCCCAGTGCCAGCGGTAGGCCCACGGACCGTACCTGTCGGACAGGATCACGCTGACGGACTCGACCCAGGCGGCGGCGTCTGAATACCCGGCCCACCCATCGTCGCCGGTCGGCTGGGGAGGCGGCGGAGGCACCAACGTCCGAGCCACCACTGACATCTCAACCGGGTCGAACGGGTACCGCGCCGGGTCGACGTCCGCCCATGTCTCGAGAAGATGCCTCAACCCGTCCGCCGCCATGGCTCAGCATCGTGGCAGCCGGCCATCCCAGCGTCGAGCGAATACCCGCGAGTCAGCCGGGCGGCGGACGCTGCTCGACGCGGAACGGGCCGCCCCCAGCGAGGTGCACGACCGCCCGCCGGTACGAAAGCGGGTCACGCCTGACCTCTGTCAACAGTCTCCGCGCCGTGGCCGAGTACGGAGCCGACAAGTGCGTCCAGTCCCGCGTGCCACCGAGCTTCGGGCCAGTCGCGCAGGTGCTCGACCAGGTCGCTGCGGACGGCGGCGAGCAGGGCATGAGCCAGGTAGTCCGCCGACTGCGGGCCGCGTGCCTCCGCGACGAGGTCGGCGAGCAGGGCGTGCCAGTGGTCGTACGCCTCATTGCGGTACGGACTGCCGCCCCCGGCACTCTCCAGCGCCAGCGTGAGCACCCGGTTGTCGAGCTTGAAGCGCAGCATGGCCCGTAGCAGCTCGACGGCCTGCTCCGCTGCCGGACGGGTGGGTGACACCGCGAGCGACTCCTGCAACCGCAGCCCCCGTTGCTCGTAGAGGGCGCGGATGAGCCCGATGCGGTCGCCGAAGCGTCGGAACAGGGTGCCCTTGCCGACGCCGGCTGCGGTGGCGATGTCGTCCATCGACACCTGATCGGGGTCGGCTGCCGCGTCGAAGAGACGCCCGGCGGCGGCCAGCACCGACTCCCTGTTGCGTAGCGCATCGGCCCGCACGGGCCCCCCTCTCGCCAAGCGGACTAGCGGTCCGTATAGTCGAAACGGACCGGCGGTCCGAATCTTATCGTGGCCGTCCCGGACGACGAAAGGATCGATCATGTCGGACACCCCCACCGCAGTGTTCCATCGCGGGATGGAGCTGCTGCTCGCCAGAGACATGGCCGGGTTCATCGCGCTGTTCGCCGAGGATGCGGTGCTGGAGCTCCCGTTCGCGCCGCCGGGCCAGCCGCGCCGGGTAGCCGGACGCGCCGAGCTGCACGACTACCTGATCAACTATCCCGACCTGCTCGACGTCCGCGAGATCCGCGACCGAACCGTGCACGAGACCACGAATCCAGAGGTCATCGTGGTCGAGTTCGTCGCCACCGGTCTTGTCGTCGCCACCGGTCGGCCGTACGAGGTGCGCTACATCGCCGTGCTGACCATCCGCGACGGGCAGCTGGTGCACTATCGCGACTACTGGGATCCGATCGCCGCACAGGAACTGCTCGGTGGCGGCCTGGTGCGCTCATGATTCTGGTCATCGGTGGCACCGGAACCACCGGCCGTATCGTCGCCGCCACGCTCGCCGAGCGTGGTCACCCCACCCGGATCGCCAGCCGACGCCCCTCCCCGGGAGGGTTCCGCTTCGACTGGTACGACCCGACCACCCACCCGGACGCTCTGAGTGGTGTGCGCGCGATCTACGCCATCCCACCGGTCGGCGAGGTCGACCCGGCACCGATCATGCTTCCCTTCCTTGACCGGGCACGCAGCGCCGGTGTCCGCCGGGTGGTTCTGCTCAGCTCCTCGGCCATCGGGCCCGCCGAACACGGACTGGGCCTGGTGCACGCACGGTTGGGTGAGCTGTTCCCGGAATGGGCGGTTCTGCGGCCGTCCTGGTTCATGGAGAACTTCGTCAGTGAGCAGCCGCACGCCGTGAGCGCCCGCGATCATGGCGAGATCGTCAGCGCCACCGGTGCCGGCAGGGTCGGCTTCGTCGACCCGGCCGACATCGCCGAGGTGGCGGTGCGGGCTCTCACGGACCCGACGCCGCACAACACCGACCACATCATCACCGGACCAGCGGCGCTGAGCTACGACGAGATCGCCGCCGTCCTCACCGAGGTCGGTGGTCGGCCGGTGCGACACCGGGCGGTCGACGCGGCGGAACTGGCCGGACGCCACAGCGTGAACGGCATACCGCCGGACTTCGCCCGCTTCCTCGCCAGCCTGGACACGGCGATCGCGGCCGGCGCGGAGGACCGGACGACGTCGACCGTCGCGGACGTGACGGGTCGCACGCCACGATCCTTCCGGGACTTCTGCCGGGACCGCCTACGCGGCGGCGGGTCGAGCTCTGGGGACGGACGTTGCGGTGAGCGTGATGACACAGGGGCATCATGATGACTCAGGGACATCACGCTCACCGGAGTGTTTCCTCGCGCGGAGGTCACTCTCCGTTGCGCACCGGCGCGACGCGCTGAGGTGACGTAGCCTCCCGCCATGATCGAACGGGTGCGGGTCGCGGTTGTCGGGGTCGGTAACAACACGTCGGCACTGGTGCAGGGGCTGGCTCTCTACCGTCAGACCGGCAGCCTGGTCGGAATCCGCAGACCGACCATCGACGGGCTCGGGGTGGAGGACATCGACATCGTCGCGGCCTTCGCCACCTCCGAGGAGAAGGTCGGTCGGGACCTGACCGAGGCGATCTTCCTGGCACCCAACAACTTCCCCCGGCTGGACTGCGACCTGCCCACAGCGGGCGTACCGGTCACGAAGGGCCTCGTCGACGCGACCGAGGTGCCGCGAGTGGCGGCGGCACTGGCGGGCGCGGAGGTGCTGCTCTACTCGGCGCCCAGCGGCCGGCCGGAGACCGCTCAGGCGTACGCCGAGGCGGCTCACACGGCGGGCGTCGCATTCATCAACACCACCGCCGACCCGGTCGCCCGCGATCCACGCCGGATGGAGAGGTTCGAGGCCGCCGGTCTGCCGCTGCTCGGCGATGACCTGGCCAGCCAGTTCGGCACCTCGGTGCTGCACAAGGCGCTGCTGCGGCTACTTGAGGAACGCGGCCTCACCCTGGTCAGCTCCTACCAGGTCAACCTGGGCGGCACCGAGGACTTCCGCAACCTGGTCGAGAACCCCGACACCAAGATGCGGTCCAAGCTCAACGCCCTGCCGAAAGGCCGGGCCGCCGACAGCGTCGAGGTCGCCCCGCTCGGCTACCTGCCGCACCTGCGCTCGCAGAAGGTGGCTCACCTCAACCTGGAGGCGCAGGGTTGGGGTGGGACAGCGGTGAGCCTCGACGTGAAGCTGAAGGTGCACGATCCGAGCGGTGCCGCCGGAGTCAACATCGACCTGATCCGCATCGCCGCGAGCGCGCTACGGGACGGACGTGGTGGTCACTGCGACGAGGCGACCTCGTTGTTCAAGTCGCCGCCCGGAACGGCGATCTGACGTCCGTCTCCCTCAGGCCGCGCCGACGGAGCGGTAGACCTCCAGGGTCTGCCGGGCGATGGCGTCCCAGGAGAAGTGCTCCACGGCACGCCGCCGGCCGGCCAGGCCGAACCGTTCGGTACGGGCCGGGTCGGCGAGCAGCGTGTTGATCGCCGCAGCGAGGTCGGCCACGAACGTCCCCGGCTTCAGCGGTGTCCCGGACCCGTCGGTGGCCTGCTCGATCGGCACCAGCAGGCCGGTCTCGTCGTCGGCCACGACCTCGGGGATACCACCGGTCGCGGTCGCCACCACGGCCGTCTCGCAGGCCATCGCCTCCAGGTTGACGATGCCCATCGGTTCGTAGACCGACGGGCAGACGAACACGGTGGCGTGCGTCAGCACCTGGATCACCTCGGGCTTCGGCAGCATCTCGGCCACCCAGACCACGCCGGAACGGTTGGCCCGCAGCTCGGCGACCAACTCCTCCACCTCGGCGGCGATCTCGGCGGTGTCCGGCGCGCCCGCGAGCAGGACGAGCTGGGTGTCCGCCGGCAACTCCCGGGCGGCCCGCAGCAGGTACGGCAGCCCCTTCTGCCGGGTGATCCTGCCCACATAGACCACGCTGGGGCGGGACGGGTCGACACCGAGCCGGTCGAGCACGTCGGTGCCCTGATCCGGGGCGTACTGAACTGTGTCGATGCCGTTGTAGACCACCCGGACCCGGTCGGGGTCGATCTGCGGGTACGCGGTGAGCACGTCGTTGCGCATCCCGCCACTGACCGCGATCACCGCGTCGGCGGCCTCCATCGCGGTGCGCTCGATCCAGGAGGAGAGCGCGTAACCGCCGCCGAGCTGCTCAGCCTTCCACGGCCGCAGCGGCTCCAGGCTGTGCGCGGTCACCACGTGCGGCACCCCGTGCAGCAGCTTCGCGGTGTGGCCGGCCAGGTTCGCGTACCACGTGTGGCTGTGCACCACGTCGGTGCCGGCCGCGCCGGCGGCCATCTCCAGGTCCACGCCCATCGTGCGCAGCGCGGCGTTCGCGCCGGTCAGGCCCGGCGGTTCGGCGTACGCGGTGACGCCCGGCTCGGTACGCGGCAGGCCGAAGCAGTGCACCCGTACGTCGGCGAGGCTGCGCAACTCCCGAGCCAGGTACTCGACGTGCACGCCCGCGCCGCCGTAGACCTCCGGCGGGTACTCGCGGGTGAGCAGATCGACGCGCAGCGGGGTGGGTTCGTTCATGACCCCGCACCCTAGTGCAGAAGACTCCCCGTACGAGTGGTGAAGTGGGACGCGGGTGGATAGCGTCGTGGCATGGCTGCCAAGGTGCTCGCGATCGTCCTGGCGGGTGGGGAGGGCAAGCGCCTGATGCCACTCACCACGGATCGGGCCAAGCCGGCCGTCCCGTTCGGCGGGATGTACCGCATGGTCGACTTCGTCCTCTCCAACCTGGCCAACGCCGGCTATCTCAAGATCGTCGTGCTGACCCAGTACAAGTCCCACTCTCTCGACCGACACATCACCAAGACCTGGCGGATGTCCACGCTGCTCGGCAACTACGTCACCCCGGTGCCCGCGCAGCAGCGTCGTGGCCCGTGGTGGTTCGCCGGCTCGGCCGACGCCATCTACCAGAGCTTCAACCTCATCAACGACGAGCAGCCCGACTACGTGATCGTCTTCGGCGCCGACCACATCTACCGGATGGACCCGCGGCAGATGGTGGAGGACCACATCGCGTCCGGCGCGGCGGTGACCGTCGCCGGCATCCGCCAGCCGCTGTCGATGGCCGACCAGTTCGGCGTCATCGAGGTCGGCGAGGACGGCAAGCGGATCCGGGCGTTCCGTGAGAAGCCCACCGACGCTGTCGGCCTGCCCGACGCGCCGGACGAGATCTACGCCTCGATGGGAAACTACGTCTTCACCACCCGGGCGCTCTGTGAGGCGGTCGAGCGCGACGCGGAAGACAAGTCCAGCAAGCACGACATGGGCGGCAGCATCATCCCGATGCTCGTGGAGCGCGGCGAGGCGAACGTCTACGACTTCCGCGACAACGAGGTGCCGGGCAGCACCGACCGCGATCGCGGCTACTGGCGGGACGTGGGGACGCTCGACTCGTTCTACGACGCGCACATGGATCTGATCAACGTGCACCCCGTCTTCAACATGTACAACTTCGACTGGCCGATCTACACCGAGCAGCCGCCGTGGCCGCCGGCGAAGTTCGTCCACCAGTGGGGTGAGCGGGTCGGCCGCGCGGTCGGCTCGATGGTTTCCCCGGGCGTGGTGATCTCCGGCTCGTTGGTGGAGAACTCGATCGTCTCGCCGAAGGTGCGGGTGCACTCCTGGGCGCACGTCGAGGGCTCGGTGCTGATGGAGGGTGTGGAGATCGGCCGGCACGCGGTGGTCCGGCGGGCCATCCTGGACAAGAACGTGTTCGTCCCGGAGGGCGTCGAGATCGGCGTCGACCTGGAGAAGGACCGGCAGCGTTACACCGTTTCCGACAACGGCATCGTGGTGATCGGCAAGGGCCAGAAGGTCGAGCCGTGACCGACAGGCACTCCCCGAGGAGGATCTCGCAGTGACCCACCCCCGTGCCGGCCAGCCCGCCGAGCCCGCCGACCTGGTCGACGTGCCGCGCCTGGTGACCGCCTACTACGCCGAGCATCCGGATCCCGCGGACCCGGCCCAGCAGGTCTCCTTCGGCACCTCCGGCCACCGCGGCTCCAGCCTGCGCAACGCGTTCAACTCCGACCACATCCTGGCGGTCACCCAGGCGCTCTGCGACTACCGGCGGGAGCAGGGGCTCGACGGGCCGCTCTTCCTCGCCCGGGACACCCACGCGCTCTCCGCGCCGGCCGCGGTGGACGCCCTGGAGGTGCTCGCCGCCAACGGGGTCACCGTGCTGGTGGACAGCCGCGACGGTTACACCCCGACCCCGGCGCTGTCGCACGCGATCCTCACGCACAACCGTGGGCGGACCAGCGGGCTCGCCGACGGCATCGTCATCACCCCGTCGCACAACCCGCCCGACGACGGCGGTTTCAAGTACAACCCCACAAACGGTGGGCCGGCCGACACCGACGTGACCAGGTGGATCCAGGACCGGGCCAACGCCATCCTGGCCGCCGGGCTCAAGGAGGTCCGCCGGATCACCTACGCGCGGGCGCGGGCCGCCGACACCACCGGGGAGTACGACTTCCTCGCCACCTACGTCGACGACCTGCCGGCGGCGATCGACATCGACGCGATCCGCGATGCGGGGATCCGCATTGGCGCGGACCCGTTGGGCGGGGCGAGCGTGGCGTACTGGGGTGAGATCGCCGAGCGGCACCGCCTGGACCTGACAGTGGTCAACCCGACTGTCGACCCGACCTGGCGGTTCATGACCCTGGACGGCGACGGCAAGATTCGGATGGACTGCTCCTCGCCGAATGCGATGGCGTCGCTGATCGCCGCGCGGGCCGACTACCAGATCTCCACGGGCAACGACGCCGACGCCGACCGGCACGGCATCGTCACCCCGGACGCCGGGCTGATGAACCCCAACCACTACCTGGCGGTGGCGATCGGTCACCTGTTCCGCACCCGCACCGAGTGGGGGCCGAACGCCGCGGTGGGCAAGACCCTGGTCTCCTCGTCGATGATCGACCGGGTCGCCGCCGACCTGGGTCGGCCGCTGCTGGAGGTGCCGGTCGGCTTCAAGTGGTTCGTGCCCGGCCTGCTCGACGGCGCTGTCGGTTTCGGTGGCGAGGAGAGCGCCGGGGCGTCGTTCCTGCGGCGTGACGGCTCGACCTGGACCACCGACAAGGACGGCCTGCTGCTCTGCCTGCTCGCTGCCGAGATCCAGGCCACCACCGGCCGCAGCCCGAGCGAGCACTGGGCGGAGTTGGCCGAGCGTTTCGGCGCGCCCTCGTACGCCCGGATCGACGCTCCGGCCACCCGGGAGCAGAAGGCGGTGCTCGGCAAGCTCTCCCCGGAGCAGGTCACCGCCACCGAGCTCGCCGGTGAGCCGATCACCGCGACGCTGACCACCGCCCCCGGTAACGGCGCGGCGATCGGCGGCCTCAAGGTCAGCACCGAGTCCGGCTGGTTCGCCGCCCGTCCGTCCGGCACCGAGGACGTCTACAAGATCTACGCCGAGTCCTTCCAGGGCCCCGACCACCTCAAGCAGATCCAGGAAGAAGCCAAGAACCTGGTAGACCAAGCCCTGACCCAGTCCTGACCCCCACCCTCTCCCGCCCCGTCGCAGTTGATCATGAAGTTATTGCCATCCGGCACGGCGTGTCATGGCAATAACTTCATGATCAACGAGGTCGAAGGTGGGGGTGGGGTGGGTCAGCAGGGTGGGGGGTCGGCGGGTGGGGGTAGGTCCTGGCCGCGTCGGCGTAGCTCTTCGGGGAGCAGTTCGCGGAGCTGCTCGGGGAGGAACGGCAGGTCGAGCAGCGTCATCTTCAACTGGTTGCGCTCCTGGTAGCGCAGCGGGTCGAAGCGGACCACCAGACCGGCGTCGCGCCGGTACGAGATGTCCACCGTGCCGTCCGTCGCGGCGTCGCGGAACACCAACCCGTCCATCTCCACGACGACCGGCGACGAGTTGGGCTGCAACTCCAACCGGATCTTCTCGTCCGGGGAGAGCACCACCGCCCGGGAGATGCCGGCCATCGGCGCCGCTGGCGTGATCACCACCGAGTCCGCCGCCGGGGAGATCAGTGGACCGCCGGCCGCGTAGCTGTACGCCGTCGAGCCGGTCGGAGTGGCGACCACAACGGCGTCGCTGCGGTAGTAGCCGTACTGCTGGCCGTCGATGGCGAGCGTGACGCTGACGAAACCGGCGCCCGGCTGACGGACCAACGCGATGTCGTTGAACGCCACGACGTCGTCGCCGCACACGTCACAGGCGAGGCAGGCGTGCGACTCGATCGTGAAGTCCTTCGACAGCAGCCGGCTCAGCGCCTCGGGCAGTTCCGGCGGTTCGATCTCGACGAGAAACCCCAACCGACCCAGGTGTACGCCGAGCACCGGTTTCGGGTCGAGGACGGCGGATCGCAGCGCACCCAGCATGGTGCCGTCGCCGCCGATGCTGATCAGCGCGTCGGCACGGGACGCCACCTGGTCCGCCGGCACCGGTTCGACAGAGGACGGGACGCGGTGCTGGTCTTCCTCGCGCACGTACAACGTCTTGCGGTGACGCGTCGCCCACCGTTCGATGATCCCGACCACCTCGGTGACATCCCGGGTGGGGTGCAGCACAAGTCCCAGCCCCGACACCCGTACAGCTCACCACATCGGCGGCGACCGTACCCGGCGTACACCGAAGGTGCGCCGACGGCCCGCGGACCGTCGGCGCACCTCGCCGCCGTCAGGGGCGGGGCTGCCCGGTGAGGTGGGTCAGCGAGCGGGCGACCAGGTCGTCGCGGGCCGCCGGGGGGAGGCCCTCCAACCCGAAGCCCAGATACACGGTGTCCCCGGTGACCACCACCGAACCCTCCTCGAACGCCTGCTGACTGCGCGACCAGTCGTTGGCGTTACCACCGGAGCCGGCCGGTGGCCCGGCCACCGTCCAGCCTCCCAGGTCGGCGGACTCGAACGAGGTCTCCGCCACCGTCGATCCGTCGACCACCACCCGGGCGTCGTCCAGGAAGACGCCAAGACCCTGGGTGCCCCAGTCCGAGGCGTACGTGATCGACACCTCGACCTGTTTGCCGGCGTACGCGGTCAGGTCGACGACGAACTCCTTCCAGCCGCTCGACGTCCCGGTCGCCGCGTTCCAGCTTCCGGTGCTGCCGGTGGGGGAGCAGCCCGCGCCCTGGTAGTGGGCGAGGAACGGGTGCAGTTGGCCCCAACCCGAGGCGCAGCTCTCCCCGGTGACCGTGCTGGTCTTGCCGTTGACGTCCGGCAGTGTCGTCCACTCGTCGCTGCCCACCTCGTGCGCCTCGACGAAGAGGAAGTCCCAGTCCTGCTCGATCTCGTACGAGGTGAAGAAGCGCAGTTCGCCGCTGCTCGCCCCGCTGAGGTCCACGGTGCGGGTGAGCCGCTTGTACGACTCGTCGGCCTGCCCGCTGTGCAGGTACCACTCACCCGTACGCGGGTCGAACGGCGCACCACCCGGTCGGGTCCAGCCCACCGGCGCTGAGCTGGCGAACTGGGGGAACTCGTCCGGCGGCAGGAAACTCGACGTGGTCAGGAACGCCGCGGTGTGTCCCTGGTTCTCCGCCGACCCGGAGCCGTTGAGCTGGCCGGTGAAACCGGTGAACGCGCCGTCGCTTCCGGCGACCGGGAACGCCTCCCCCTCCGGAGAGGTACCGCCGTCGCTGACGTAGGTGTGCGCCCCCAACCAGTACTGCTGGAAGTCGTTCAGCAGCGGCAGGCAGACGGGATCGTCGGCGTTCGTGCACTCCGGCGGTGCGTCCGGGTGGTAGACGTACGAACCGTTGGCGCCCTGGGCGAACAACGCGTACTGGCCGCTGACGAGGAGCTTCCCGCCCTCGTTCAGGTAGTCCCGAACGGCCAGTTCGGTGTCCAGCGCGGCTCTGGCCGTGGTGCCGGCGACCTGGCCGGGGGAGCGCATGATCACGTCGTCACCGGTCTCCCACACCACGGCCTTGTAGTGCGACAGCACCCCGAGCGGGTGCGGGGCCTTACGGCCCATCGTGTCGAAGTCGTACACGTCGCTGGTGCGCCCGGCGGCGCTCAGCGACGCAGCGACCTCGTCGGCGTACTTCGCTGTGGTGCCGGTCTGCGCCGGGCTGAGGCCGGTGACGTCCTCCGCGGCGAGGACCAGCACATCCCCTCCGATGTCGGTGTGCACCCGGTAGGTGAAGTGAACGCTTGCGACCACCCCGGAGCGGGGTTTGTTGCCGGTGAACCAGACCTCCACCCGGTCGCCCGGCTTCGTGCCGCCGACAGTGCCGCGAAGCTCGGCGTAGTAGTCGTCGTGCGTGTCGCCGTACCGCTCACCGCCGCGCCACTCGCGGACCGCGACTGTCTTCGGTCGCCCGCCGTTGACGGTGTAGTGCATCTTCACGTTCTTCAGCGCCCGCCGGGTGATCGCGGCGACCTGCTGGGTGCGCCCGTACGAGGTGTCGAAGGCGTCCACGACGAAGTCCGGGGTGCTCCGTCCGACGACCGAGACCGGCTCGTCCGGGTCCGCCGCCGACTTGGCCACGGCCAGCGCGAACGGCAGGTTCTTGCTCACCTCCCCAGCGATCAACTCCTCGTCGTCGGGGAAGATGAAGCCGCTGACGCAGTCCTCCGGGCGCCACTCGTCGTCGGGGTCGACCGCCGAGGCGGCCTCACACGTGGACATCTCCGGGGTGAAGCCCAGCGTGCCGTACCGAACGGTGGCGTGGCTGTCGGTGTCACCGTTCGTGGTGTAAAGCTCGGCGGAGATGTCCGGGTCGTAGCCGGGCACCGCCGGGTGCGCGTCGTCACCGGCCATCGCCTTGTAGATCTCGTCGTCCGGGGTGGGAGTGCTCACCTGCCAACCGAGGCCGTAGAGCAGCAGTTCGGCCGCCGAGTGGTAGTTGACGAAGAACTCGAACCCGACCCGCTTGAAGAGGCGGTCCAGTGCCTTGGTCTCCGGCTCCGAGTTGGCACCCGGACCCCGGTAGGTCTCGCTGCTCGGCTCCGGCGACGAACCCTCGTTGTCGTACCCCCACTTGTAGCTGAAGTTGCGGTTGAGGTCGACGCCGTCGCCGGAGCCGACCTGCCCGTCGCCGTTGTTGTCCCGCAGGTTCTTGCGCCACAGGCGGTTGCCGGAGGTGAAGGTGTGGTCGTAGCCGTCCGGGTTGGCGACCGGTAGGAACCACAGCTCGGTCGTGTCCAGCAGTCGGGTGATCTCCCGGTCGGTGCCGTAGCTGTCCAGGACGTGGTGCATCAGTCGGCGGGTCATCTCCGGCGTGATCCACTCGCGGGCGTGCTGCGCGCCCGCGTAGAGCACGGCGGGCCGCTTCCCGTCCTCGACGGTCCGCGCGTTCTTGGTGACCTTCACGGCGACGATCGGCTGGCCCTGCTGCGTGCGGCCGATCGTCTCCACCTTGGTCAGCTTGGGATATCGAGCCGCTGTGGCGTTCAGCTCGTCCCGCAGGCCGCCCGGCTCCCCATAGGGTCGGAACGCCGTCCAACCCGCCGCCGCCTGCTCCCGCAGCGCCTGCGACGCGTCCTTGCCGCGCACCTTCTTCACCGCCAACGGGACGCCCTGGTCGGTCAACCGTTTCGCCTGCCGGCGGCTGAGCACCGTCTCGACAGTCGTGTTGCCGGTCGAGTCCGTCTTCGCGTCGTGGCCGAGGTCGACCCCCGCCGCGCGTAGCTGATCCCGCTGTTTCGCGTCGACAGTGCCGACGTACACCTCCAGGCCGTCGCGGACGCCCGGGTCGGACGGCGGCCGCGCGCTGGCCGGTGGGGTCAGTGCCAGTGCGCCGAGCAGGGTGACCACGCCGGCGATCGCCAGTCGTCTCGGTCTCATCGCGCCTCCTTGGGTGAAGGACCTGTAGGCGCGAGCCTTCGGTGTGGACTGATCGCTGTCAATCGGTCGATGGGCGGGTCGTTGCTGCCCGTGTCGATGCCGGAGCCGGCTGTGACAGGTGGCGGGTCGTGTGGGGAGGCTCCGTCAGCTCGCGCCGGGGCCGACGCGGGGAGTGCGCCGGCCCCGGTTGCGGCGGCGTCAGCGTGCCAGCGGAATCCCGGCGCGTCGGTCGGGAAGCGGTCCGGGCAGGATGCCGCAGAGTCGGGCGAGCTGGTCGGTGACCTTGTCGGGTTCGTCGAACGGGTCCAGTCCACTCACCTCGAAGGGGTCCAGGACCGGTACCGTCACGTGCGAGATCAGCGGGTGCAGCGGTCGGTGGTCGGCCTCGCCCTGACCGAGCAGGTCCTCGTGCAGCTTCTCCCCGGGGCGTAGCCCGGTGTAGACGATCGGGACCGGGCTGGCCGCCTGCTCGACCATGCGGCGGGCCAGGTCGTCGATCCGGACCGGCTCGCCCATGTCGAGCACCAGTGCCTCTCCGTCGCGGCCGATGGCGGCTGCCTGGAGGACCAGGTGCACCGCCTCCTGCACCGTCATCAGGTAGCGGGTGACGTTGGGGTCGGTGACGGTCAGCGGCTGCCTTGCCTCGATCTGCCGTTGGAAGGCGGTCACCACCGATCCACGACTGCTCAGGACGTTGCCGAACCGGACGCTCAGGAAGGTGCCCGGGTAGGTCGCCGCTGCGTGCGCGGTAAGCATCTCGGTGATGCGCTTCGAGTAGCCGAGGACGCTGATCGGGTCGGCGGCCTTGTCGGTGGAGATGTTGACGAAACGGGCGACGTCCCGGCACGCGTCCAGCACTGTGAGCGTTCCCCAGACGTTCGTCTTGACCGCCTCGCCCGGGTGCCGTTCCAGCAGGGTCAGGTGCTTGAGCGCGGCGGCGTGGAAGACGATCTCGGGGCGGCGTTCCCGCATGATGCGCCGGACACCCTCATCGTCCCGCAGGTCGGCGAGGATGAGTTCGGGTCCGTCCAGCAGCGCCCGCCCGGTGAGTGACATCTGAAGGCTGTGCAGGGCCGACTCGTCCCGGTCCAGCATCATCAGCTCACCGGGGTTGGCGCGCATGATCTGCCGGCACAGCTCCGAGCCGATCGAGCCCCCGGCGCCGGTGACCAGAACGCGTCGACCGGTGAGCCCGTTGTCGTCCAGGGTCAGGTCGCCGACCACCTGGCGTCGGCCGAGCAGGTCACTGATCTGTACGTCCCGCACGTCGCTGACCGTGATCCGGTGATCCACCAGCTCCCGGACCGGTGGCAGGACCTTGAACGCCGTGCCGGTGCGCAGGGTCGCCTCCCGCACCTCGCGGATCAGCGTGGCGTCGGCGTTGGCCACCGCGAAGATCACCGTGGTGGCGCCGGTGCGGCGGATCACGTCGACGAGGTGCTGCCGGCCGCCCAGCACCGGGACACCGGCGATGCGCAGGTCGTGTTTGCCCGGGTCGTCGTCGAGCGCGCCGACGGGTAGGTAGCGGCCCTTCGGGTCGCTGAGCATCGCGCGTACCAGCCCCTGCCCGGCCTCGCCGAAACCGAAGAGGAGCACCGGGGTCGCCGAGCGGGCGTCCGGTCGCATCGCACGGTCGCGCCGGTGGCGGTGCAGGAGACGGCAGCTGAGCATCAACAGCAGCGCCAGCGCGGCACCGATCACGGGGGTGCTGGCCGGCACCGGACGTTCGCCCAGCGCGAGAAGGGCGACGAGGACGATAGCCGCCGTGGTGGCGGTGGTGCCGGCGAGCCCCCGAACCTCCTCGACGGTGCCGAGGGGCTGACGACCGGACCGAATGCGACGCAGTGCGCTGACGCCGACGTGCAGCACGGCGGCTCCGCCGCCGAGCAGTATCGCGTTGACCGCCTGATCGATGGTGAGAGCGAGCTCGTACCTCGCCCAGCCTGCGACCGTGAACCCGCCGACCCAGCCGAGGGCGTCGGCGGCGAGGAAGATGGCGGTCCGACGACTGACCCTGGCCCGGCCGGTGGCTGTCGACGCCGTTGGCTCAACCCGTTGTATCTCCGGCGGCATCTACGACTCCCTGTCCTGTCCGTGGCCGAAGATGACCCAGGGCAGGTCAGGGGCCACGAACGTCCCCTAACTGCTTAGCGGAATATGCGCCGCCAAATCCGGTTTTCACATTTCTATGACCGGTTGTCTGATTCGACGTCGGGAATCCCGGGGTCGCCGACGGCCATCGGCAGCGCGCCCAGCATCGTGCCGTCACCCCCGATGGCGATCAACATGTGCGGCGCGTACGCGGGGGCGTTTCGCTCGGTCGGTTGGCTCGTTGGGTCAGGAGCGACCATCCACATCCCAAAGGGGGCCCGCGCGCAATGACCTGGCCCGGGGCTGCCCTCGACCCCGGCGGGGCGACCGGTGCGACCGAGGCGCGGATGGATCAGCCAACCGGAGACCAGGCGTCTGGCGGCCGGCGGGATCTCGTCGGTCGGGTGCTCCGCTGCTATCCGGTGACCGTCGTCGTGCTCGCCCCGTACGCGCTGCTCATCCTGCCTATGGCGGCCTTCTACCGGAATCCGGAGACCGGTTTCATCGTCTCCCTGGTCGGGCTCGCGTTGCTGGGCAGCGTCGCCGTGGAGACGATCGGCTGGCTGTCCGCACGCCCCGGCCCGCGCTGGCGAGAGGGCTTCCGACGCGCCCACGCCCGCTATCCGTGGCTCTATCCGGTCGCTGTCGTGGTCACGCTGACCAGCGTCACCGCGAACGTGCTCGGGGCCCACCTTGGTCGGGGAACCATCGTCAACCAGGTCTCCGGCGACCTGTCCGGCGGGCCGCTCGCCATGGTGAGCACGCTCTTCTCGGGGTGGACGGCCCTGGGCTTCGCGTTGCTGGTGGCCAGCCACCTGAGTGGTCGGCTGTCACGGGCGAAGCTGTACGGCTGGCTGGCCGTCCTCGTCGGCGCGGAGGCCTACATCGCCGTGTTGACAGCCAGATCGGCACCGCTGGTCGCGCTGCTGTTCTTCGTGGCCTCCACCGGGGCGCTCTGTGGCGTCTTCCGGCTGCGCCACCTGGTGTTCTGTGCGGTGGTGCTCTTCCTCGCGTGGCCGGCTGTGTTCGAGCATCGCAACGCCATCCGGGAGGATCGCGGCGTCGCGGTGGACACCAAGGTCACCGCCACCGACCGACTGCGGCTGGACAGCCAGCTCAGCGTGGTGGCGGGCTTCGACGTCCCGGTCGACCTGGGCCAACCCGGGGTCAACGACTACCTGCGGTACGGGTTGGTGCCCCGGGTGCTGGATGCGGACCGGCCGCCGATCTCCACCGGGCAGCGGATCAACCAGTACATCGGCGGCGGGCCGACATCGGCCTACACCTTCCTGCTGCTGGGGAACATCTGGTTCTTCGACGGCGCGGTCGGCGTGGTCGCCGTGCATGCCTTCTGGGCCGCCGTGGCGGCGGTGCTACTGCGCTGGCGGGGGCCGCCCGGCCCGATCCGGCTGAGCCTCTTCTGCCTGGTGCTCTTCGATCCGCTGCTCTGGTCCAACACCTATCCGGACTCCACCATCGGCTTCCTGCAACACGTGGTGGCGGCGACGCCGGTCTTCGTCCTGCTGGGGCTCAGCCGCCGATCCCTGCACGGGGGCCGCAAACCGGACCATGGTCGGTTGCCCACGGTCCCGGGCGCGCCCCGGTGACCGTACGGGTAGGCCGGCACGCGGTCGGCCGGGCCGACGCGCCAGCCGGTCGACGCACCGGTCGCCGGGCGCTGCTCGCGTTGGTCGTCGGCGGGCTCTCCAGCGGCGGCAACCTGCTGCTGGCGATCACCGTGACCCGACTGGAGTCGGTCGGCGGGCTGGGTCAGTTCGCCCTCGCCTTCTCGTTCTACATCGTCGGCTCCGGGTTGGTGCGGAGCACCGTCACCGACACCGTGCTGGCCACCGGGGACGGGGTCGCGTCGGCCGCCCGGCGGGCGATCCTGCTCGGCCTCGTCGGTGGCACCCCGGTCTGCGCCGCCGGCGCGGCGTACGGCTCGCCCTACCTGCTGTTCGCGGGCCTCGCCCTGCCCGGGTTGGTCCTCTACGACTACACCAAGGCGGTCGCCGTCGGCATCGGCGCTCCCTCGGCGGCGATGGCCCAGGAGATCGCCTGGGCGGCGCTCACCGGGTGTGCCGCGCTGGCCGGCCTGCTCCGGGTGATCGACACGCCGCACGTCTTCGCGATGTGGGCCGTCGGCGGCGCCCTGATCGGCGTGGTCGTCGCGGCCCGGCGCCGGTACGCGCTGGTGCCCGGCTGGCGGGTCAGCCGGGCCGAGACCCGCGTCGCGGCGGGGTTCGGTGCGCAGTTCCTGCTGACCACCGGGTCGGCGCAGCTGGCGCTGACCGCTGTGGCGCTGGTCGCCGGCACGGCGGTGGTCGGCGCGTTGAGCGCCGGGCGCACGCTGCTGGGGCCGGTCAACCTGGTGCTGTCGACGGCGGCCACGCTGATCCTGCCGCAGTTGGCCCGCACCCGTGCCGAGTCCCGCGCGGTGCGGACGCGGGCGGCTGTCCGGCTGGCACTACTGGTGGCCGCCGCCGTCCTGCCGTTGACCGTCGCGGTCGCTTTGCTGCCGGACGCGGTCGGCAAGGAACTGCTCGGCGCCAACTGGACCGTCGCCCGGAGCCTGCTGGTGCTGCTCGCGCTGGAGAGCCTGCTCGCCGTGCCGGCCGCGATCGGCTTCGCCGGACTGCGGGTCGAGCGGGCGAGCCGGCGGGCGATCGTGCTCGGCATCCTGCTCGGCGGGCTCCGCGTACCGGCGGTCGTCGCCGGGGCGGTCCTGTTCGGCGCGCCTGGCGCGGCGGGTGCGCTGGTCCTGCTGGCCCTGTTCAGCGCGGTCGCCTGGGGCGGCAGCTACCTCCTGCTGCTGCGAGACCGCGCGGCGGACTGCGCACCAGCGGTCCAACCAGTCTGACCGCCTCCCAGGGGTCCAACCAGTCTGACCGCCGGACCCGCGCCGACACCGTCGACGCGGGTCCGGCGGCGGGTCAGGCGATGGTCGCCAGGGCGGCGCGGACCCGCTCCACCACGGCCTTGACCGCCGGTTCGGCCAGATCGGCGTACGTGGGCAGGTTGATGCCACGCCGACTCAGGTCCTCGGTCACCGGGCAGTCCGCGCCGGGATCACGATGCGCGGGTAGGTCCGGGATCGGCACGAAGAACGGGCGGGTCTCCACGCCGAGCCGGGCGAGCGCACGGGCCAGCGCGTCCCGGGACGTCGCGTCCCCCTCGGCCCCGACCAGGAAGGCCGCCATCCACGGCGCGCGGCGAACTCCGGCGGCCACCGGCTGCGCCGACAACGCCGGCTCGTCGGCCAACTGCTCCTCGTAACCGGCGATCACCCGGTCCCGCAGGGCGATGATCTCGTCCGCTCGTTCCAGTTGGGCGCAGAGCACAGCCGCGCAGAGGTTCGTCATCCGGTAGTTGTAGCCCAGCACCGGGAAGTAGTACCGCCGTTGCGGGTCCATGCCCTGGTTACGCAGCAGACGCATCCGATCGGCCAGGGCCGCGTCGGAGGTGGTCACGCAGCCGCCCTCGCCGGAGGTGAGCACCTTGTTGCCGAAGAACGAGAAGGTGGTGACGTCGGCGAGCGAGCCGGTGGGTCGCCCGTCGAGTGTGGCGCCGAACGACTCCGCCGCGTCGGCGACCAGGAGCAGACCGTGCCGGTCGCAGAGGTGGCGCAGGGCGGTGTAGTCGGCCGGGTGCCCGTACAGGTCGACGGCGATGACCGCCCGGGTACGCGGGCCGATCGCGGCGCGTACCGCTGCCGGGTCGACACACCAACTCTCCGGCAGGACGTCCACGCAGACGGCACGCGCGCCGCAGTACGCGACGGCGTTGGCCGTCGCCACGTAGGTCAGCGCGGGGACGATCACCTCGTCCCCCGGCCCGATGCCGGCCGCCGCAAGGACCAGGTGCAGCGCGACGGTGCCGTTGCTGGTCGTCAGGGCGGCGTCCGCGGCGCAACGCCTGGCGAAACGGTCCTCGAAGTCACGCAGGTACGGGCCCTGTGAGGAGATCCACCCGCTGCGCAGCGCGTCGACCACGTACCGCTCCTCCAAGGTGGAGAGGCTCGGTCTCGCCACCGGATAGCTGTCGTCCGCGATGCTCATGTTCCGTCCCCTCCGCCGGCCACGGTGTCGTTCGCGGCGGCCGTGACGAAGGGAGACCGTGGCACCGGGCCCGATCCGCCCCGCGCCGCCCAGCCCAGGACGTCCAGGTAGTCGCGGCCGGTGGCCGCCCAGGTGCGACCGGCCAGTCGGTCGTTCGCCCGCCTGGAGGCGGCGGCGTAGCGCTCCCGCTCGTCGAGCAGGTGCCGCACCGCGTCGGCGAGGGACCGCGGATCCCGCGCCCGGAAGACCGCCGCCTCGGCGCGGTTGAACACCAACTGGTCGCGCAACGGCTCGACGTCGGCGCAGGCGACCGGGAGACCCCAGGTGAACGCTTCCAGCATCGCGCCGCTGGCCGCCTCCCAGAGCGAGGGTACGACCACCGCGTCCGCTCGGGCGTAGATGGCGTTCAGCTCGTCCAGGCTGACGAAGCCGGGGAAGGAGACCCGGCCGCGTAGGTCAGGTTGCGCGGCGCGGGCCAGCAGCCGGCTCGCCTCGGGCTCGACCAGCGGCCCCGGGCAGATGAGGCGGCAGTCCGGCAGCAGCGCCATCGCCTCCAGCAGGGTCGCGTGGTTCTTGTGTTCCGCTGTGGACGACGGGTAGACCAGCAGCCCCGGTTCGGGCCGCGCGTGCGCGCGCTCCGGCGCGGGTTGGAACGCCGGAGTCGGGATGAGCACGGTCCGCTCCGCGGCCTCCGGGAAGAGGCGCAGGGTCTCCCGGTACGGATGCGGCCAGGTGACCACGATCGCCGCCGCGCGGGCGACGTTCTCCCGGACCACCGCCGCGAAGCCGGGGGCGTGGAACTCGCCACCCAGGTGGCGCGTGTCGTGCAGGACGACGACCGAGGTGCCCGATCCGATCGGAGCGGAGTGGAACGGGGACAGGGTGACGTCGGTGTCGGCGTGCCGTACGACGGACCGTTGCCGGACCGCGTTGACGGCGGTGCGAACCGTGCGGGAGTTGCGCATCACCCTCGGCGTCCACCGGCGCAGCAGTTGGCCGGTGGGGTTGTCGGAGCGGAGCGGCTGTGCCACCTCGGTCCAGCCGATCCGCGCGTCGGGCACCTGCTGCCGCCACTGGGGCAGCGTGCCCCGCAGGACGTTCACCCGCAGCTCGCAGGAGTCGTCGGTGGCCATGCCGGTCAACAGGCCGTAGGTGAAGGCTTCGAGCCCTGCGGCGTGACCGGGACGGATGGGTGCGGCGTCGACCGCGACCCTCACCGGTCCACCCGGATCAGTCGACCCATCCGCTCGTCCTCGAGCAGCTGCCGGTCGGCGTCGACCATGACCCGGACCAGGTCGCTGAAGAGCGTCTTCGGCGCCCACCCCAGGGTGCGTCGGGCCTTCGAGTAGTCGCCGATGAGGGCGTCGACCTCCGCCGGGCGGAAGTAGGCCGGGTCCAGCTCCACGTACTGCTGCCACTCCAACCCGACCCGGTCGAACGCGGCTTCGACGAACTCGCGCACGGTGTGACCCTCGCCGGTGGCGATCACGTAGTCGTCCGGGGTGTCCTGTTGGAGGGCGAGCCACATCGCCTCGACGTACTCCGGCGCGTAGCCCCAGTCCCGAACGGCGTCGAGGTTGCCCAGGTAGAGCTTGTCCTGGATGCCGGCCTCGATCCTGGCCACCGCACGGGTGATCTTGCGGGTCACGAAGTTCTCACCCCGGCGCGGGCTCTCGTGGTTGAACAGAATGCCGTTGGCGCAGAACATGTTCCAGGACTCGCGGTAGTTCACCGCCGACCAGAAGGCGTACACCTTGGCGCACGCGTACGGGCTGCGCGGGTGGAACGGGGTCTCCTCGCGTTGCGGGGGTGGGGTCGAGCCGAACATCTCCGACGAGGACGCCTGGTAGAACCGGCAGCCGACGTCGGCGGACCGGGCCGCCTCCATCATGCGCAGCGCCCCGAGCCCGGTGACGTCCGCCGTGTACCCGGGGATGTCGAAGGACACCCGGACGTGGCTCTGCGCGCCCAGGTTGTAGATCTCGTGGGGGCGGATGTCCCGAATCAGCGCGGTCAGTGAGGCCGGGTCGGACAGGTCGCTGTAGTGGAGGAAGAGGCGGGCGTCACCGCTGCGCGGATGGACGTCGACGTGGTCGATCCGCTCGGTGTTGAAAGAGGACGACCGCCGTTTGATGCCGTGCACCGTGTATCCCTTGTCGAGCAGGAACTCCGACAGGTAACTGCCGTCCTGACCGGTGATGCCGGATATGAGTGCCGTTCGTGACATGAAGTCCCTCTCCGCTGGGCCAATTTTCCCCGCGGTTCCTTATATCGCTCTCGGGCACGCCGCTTCTGAGGTTTCATGAATCTGGTGGAATATATTCTGCGCCGTCCATTTGAGAAGGTGACTCAGTCACGGATCGAGCATCCACTCGTTGAGTCAATCGATCCCGTGGCACGATCGAGGAGCGAGGATGGCCGGCGAACCCACCCCCGCGGCGGACACCCGAGAAACACTGGCGACTGTCGACGAGAACAAATTCCACGTCCTCGTCACGGCCGGCTATTTCTCTCCGGGTTGGCGTGCCGGAGGGCCTGTCCGGTCCATTTCCGAAGTGCTCGCCCTGGCCAGTGACGACATTGAGACGTCCATGCTGACCCGCGATCGTGATCTCGGATGCCGCGACCCCTATCCAGGCCTCTCCGGCCGCTGGGCCCGGGTCGGCCGGACCAACGTCTTCTATCTCGGCGTACGTCGGCCGGGGCAGTGGCGGTCGCTCTGGCGCTCGCTGCGCGCCGGCCGTTTCGATCTGCTGTACGTCAACAGCGTCTGGTCGACGTTCTCCATCCTGCCCATGGCCGCGGCCCGACTCGGTCTGCTGCGGGTGGGCCGAATCCTGGTCGCGCCCAGGGGTGAGTTCGGCGAGGCCGCCCTTCGGGTGCACCGATTCCGTAAGCGGATCTTCCTGACCGCCTGGCGCTGGATGCTGCTCGACCGTCGGGTGCTGTGGCACGCCACCACACCTGTCGAGGCAGACGACATCCGGCGGGTGCTGCCGCGGGCGCGGATCGGCGTCGTCGCGGTCAGCCGGGGCCCCGAACCGCAGGAGACGCCGGTCGAGATACCCGCTACCCACCACGCGCGGCTGGTCTTCATCGGGCGGATCTCGCCCATGAAGAACCTCGACCTGGTGCTGGCCGCGCTCGCCTTCGTGCCGGTGCCGGTGCGGCTGGACATCTACGGCCCGGTCGAGGACCAGGCGTACTGGCGACGCTGCCGGGAGCGCCTGGCCGAGCTGCCCGACTCGGTCGCCGTCAGCTACCGGGGTGAACTGCTGCCCGAGCAGGTCCGGGCGACTTTCTCCCGCTACGACGCCTTCGTCATGCCGACACGGGGGGAGAACTACGGCAACGCCATCGCCGAGAGCCTCTCCGCGTGCTGCCCGGTGCTCTGCTCTGACCGGACACCGTGGACGGCGGTGCTGCGCGACGGCGGTGGGCTGGTCCTCACCGAGCTGACTGCGGCGGCACTGGGCGCCCTCGTCACTCAGGTGGCGACCAGCACCCCCAAGCAGCGGCACGCGGCGCGGGTCGAGGCGGGAGCCGCGTACCGCCGTTGGCGGGCGAGCAGGGCTCCGATCAGCGTCCTCGACCAGGCGTGGCGGGTGATTCGCGATCCCGCGTACCGGGAGCCCTGCCAACTTCCCGCCCAGCGGGCCGAATCCGTACAACTGCCACCAGGAGGCGTCAAGTGACCCGCGTGATGACCGTCGTCGGGACCCGGCCGGAGATCATCCGGTTGGCCCGGGTGATCGACGCACTGGATCGGACCGTGGAGCACACGTTGGTGCACACGGGGCAGAACTGGGACCCCTCGCTCTCCGATGTCTTCTTCAGGGAGTTGGGGGTCCGCGCTCCGGATCTCTTTCTGCGGGCCGACACCCGGTCGCTCGGCAGCCTCCTCGGCGCCGTGCTGGTCGGTACGGAGAGGGCGATCACCGAGTTGCGCCCGGACGCGCTGCTGGTGCTCGGTGACACGAACAGCGCGATCTCGGCACTGATGGCCCGTCGGCTGAACGTGCCGGTCTACCACATGGAGGCCGGCAACCGCTGCTTCGACCTGAACGTGCCGGAGGAGACAAACCGCTGCATGGTCGACCACATCGCCGACTTCAACCTGGTCTATTCGGAGCACGCCCGGCGCAACCTGCTCGCCGAGGGGCTACACCCGCGCCGCATCCTGCACACCGGCTCACCGATGCGCGAGGTGCTCGATCACTACCGGCGGCAGGTCGACGGTTCCACCGTGCTGGCCCAGCTCGAACTCGAACCGGGCGGCTACTTCGTCGTCAGCGCGCACCGGCAGGAGAACGTCGACCACCCGGACCGGCTCCGTCGGCTGCTGGACTGCCTGCGGGCGGTCCGCGACGAGTGGCGGCTACCGCTGCTGGTCTCCACGCATCCGCGTACCCGCAAGCGGTTGGAGGCGCTCGCGGGCGACGGCCTGCACCTCGACGGCGTGGCCTTCCACGAGCCGTTCGGCTTCTTCGACTACGTGACGCTGCAACGGCATGCGAGGTGCACCCTCTCCGACAGCGGCACCGTCAGCGAGGAGGCCGCGATTCTCGGGTTCCCAGCGGTGACCCTGCGCGAATCCATCGAGCGTCCCGAGGCGCTGGACAGCGGGGCGATCGTGATGACCGGCCTGGAACCCGACGGGGTCGTCGAGGCCATCCGGGTGGTGATCGCGCAGGTGGCCGACGGCTCGGTCGCCTGCCCGCTCGACTACCAGGTTCCCGACACGTCACGCCGGGTCGTCGACTTCATCCTGTCGACCGTGCGCCGCCATCACGACTGGGCGGGCATTCGCCGGTGACCGGTCCATGGGCCGGGCCGGCACACCCGTGACCACGACTTCCGGGGCGACATCGCGCGTCACGCAGGCACCTGCGCCCACAGTGGCGTCCCGGCCAACTGTCAGCTTCGGCAGGATCGCGGCCGTGGTGCCCACCAGGACGCCGTCCCCCAGCCGGCAGTACCCGGAAACCGCGGCAAGCGGATTGACCGAGACATAATCCCCGAGCACGGTGTCGTGCCCCACCGTGCAGTTCTGGTTGAGGTGCACGTGGCGCCCCAACAGCACGTTCGTCGTCACCCGGGCGCCGCCGGCGGCGAACAGTCCCTGCTGGTAGACGCAGTCAGGGCCGATCTCGGCGGCCGGGTGCAGCACCGTGGCCGCCGGTAGGCCGTACCCGGCGATGGCCTGGTCGGTCTCGCGGCGCAACCTCGGATGCCCGACGCCGAGCGCCACATGGGTGCTTGCCGGTTGGGCTGCCAGCCATCGGGTCGGGCCGAGGAAGGCAACGCCGAGACGGTGGACCGACTCGACGTGGAGTTCGGTGGGGTAGTCGTCGACGAAGCCCAGAACCCGCCAGGGTGGCGCATTGTCCGAAATGGTGTTCAACAGCCGAATGACCCCATAAACCTCACGGCCCATCCCACCCGCGCCTACGATCACTACGTCGGTCGTCAACCGCGGCTCCCTCGGCTACGGAGAACGCTGGCCGCTCTCCGTCATCTGAACCGGATACCGGTGCCGATGGTGACGGGTGAGTGCGGGTGCCGACGCCGGGTCAGCAGTCTGGAAGGTGAGCCGAAGGTGAACGAGCTGGCAAGGACGCGTCTGCCCGGCAGCGCCGGGACAGCCAGGGGGGCGACGCGATCCGCGACCACGGCGGCTTACCGGGTGCTCGCCACCGCTCGGGTTTTCGAGCCGGGCTTTCGTGGCGGCGGCCCGATCCGCTCCCTGCGGTTCATCCTGGACACCCTGCCGGATGACCTCGACGTCACCCTGGTCACTGGAGACCGGGACCTCTGCTCGCCCAAACCCTACCCGGGCCTGTCCGGGCGGCTGGTGCGGCGCGACGAGCGCTGCGCCGTTTTCTACCTCGGCCCGTTCGCGCTGCGGCACTGGGTCCGACTGGCTCGGCACATCCGGTCCCGCCCGGTCGACCTGATCTACGTCAACAGCCTCTGGTCCCTCTTCTCGGTGCTGCCGATTCTGGCGGTGGCGCTGCGACTGGTGCGCGTCCGCGCGATCATGCTGGCCCCGCGCGGCGAGCTCTCGCCCGGCGCGCTCGCCATCAAGGCGCGCAAGAAGCGGCTCTTCCTGGCGGTCTGGGCCCCGCTGCTGCGTCAGCTCGACGTGCGCTGGCAGGCGTGCAGTGGGCTGGAGGAGAAGCAGATCCGCGCCGTCATGCCGTGGGCGCAGATCATGGTGAACGGCAACGAGTGCCCGATCCCGGAACAACCGGCACCCCCGGCCGTCGCTCACGACGGGCCGTTGCGGTTGGTGTTCGTCGGCCGGATCTCCCCGATGAAGAACCTCACCAGGGCGTTGGAGGCGGTCGCCGGCGCGACCCGCCCGCTGGAGTTCGACATCTACGGTCCGCGGGAGGACGAGCAGTACTGGGCGGGTTGCCAACGCCTCATCGACGCGATGCCCGACCGCGTCCGGGTCCGCTACCTCGGGGAACTCAAGGCGGACGAGGTGATGGCGACGTTCAGCCGATACGACGCCTTCCTCTTCCCGACGCTTGGCGAGAACTACGGACACGTCATCCTGGAAAGTCTCGCGTCCGGTTGCCCGGTGGTCTGCTCCGACGCGACGCCATTCAGCGACCTGATCGCCACCGGTGGGGGAGCGGTGGTCCGACCCGCTACCGCTGCCGCGCTGAGTGAGACCCTCGACCGGCTGGCCAACCGGTCGGCCCGGGAGCGCGCCGAGGCGAAGGAGATCGCCGGCCGGCGCTACCGACTCTGGCGACAACAGGTCCGGGAACTCAACGTGCTGGACCACGCCCGGCAGTTCTGCGCCTGATCCGGCTGGGCGCGACCGCGTCACTCGGGCTGGAGTTGCGTCGTTGCAATGGCTGGGCCCACGTTGGAGGGTCCGTCGCCCGCCACCCCGGTAGGCTCCGATGAGCGAGGACAGCACGTGCCCAAGCGCGTTCGTACGATGGTCCGACGAGTCCAGGACCACCTGGCCGCCACCCGTGACCCCGAGGCGTTCGCGCGGTCCCTGGGGGTGAACCTGACCGGGCGGGTCAGGTTCTACGGCATCAGCCGGGCGATGTTCGGCTCGGAGCCGTGGCTGATCACCATCGGAAACAACGTCTACATCACCTCCGAGGTTCAGTTCGTCACGCACGACGGCGGCACCCTGATCCTCCGCAAAGACCATCCCGACCTGGACTGGACCGCCCCGATCACGATCGGCGACGACGTCTACATCGGGATGCGGTCGATGATCCTGGCCGGTGTCACCATCGGAAACCGGTGTGTCATCGGGGCGGGCTCGATCGTCACGCGCGACATCCCGGACAACACGGTGGCGGCCGGTGTCCCGGCCCGACCGCTGCGGACCACCGACGAGTACCTCGAACGGTTGCAGGCCAGGTCGCTGGGCATCGGGCACCTTCCCGTCCCGGAGAAGCACGCGGCGATGAAGAAGATCTACGGCGTGACCACCGTCTGACCCGAGCGCCGAGTCAGGCCCTCCGGTATGCGACCCGTGGTGGCGGCAGCTGGTGGACACCGGCGATGGTGATCGCCCCCAACGCGCCGGTCGTGCCGGTCACCTCGTAACCGAACCGGTCCCCGGTCATCGCCGCCGAACTGGTGCCGAGGTTGAGGGTGGTGCCGGTGCCGGCGCTGCTGGCCCGCAGCGTGGGCGGGGTGACGCCGCTCGTCTGCCACACGTGCCCGTACCAGTGCCAGCCGGCGGGCAGCACCACGGAGCCACTCAACACCGACTCCTGGACCCCGGTGGACGTGATTCCGACGCTGCCGAAGTCGGCGATCGGGCCGAGACCGGCGGGCCGGCCGGTGGCCGGATCGTGGGCGTACACGCCGTGCCGTAGCACCCCGGAGCCCGCGGCGGTCACCTCGACGCACACCCGGTCGACCGGGGTCGGCTCCGCCAGGTACACCGGATGCAGCAGCAGCAACTGGTAGGTGCCGGCGTAGGTGACCTGCTGGGTCGGGCCGGCGAGGGCCAGGAACCAACTGCCAGGTGGGCACGTCGCGCCGGGCAGCGGCCCCACCCGCGCCGGGCCGGGTTCCGCGCGCCACATCCCGTAACCGGTGGGGACGGCCATGCTGTACGAGATCCCGCCGACGGCGACCCGGTCCGGCACGGTGAGGTTCGTCGGGCCGGCCGGGACCAGCAGCCGGTGGAACAGCTGCGGCGCCGCCATCTGGGCCTGGGCGACCGCTTCGACCCGCTCGATCATCACGAAGTCGCCTGTGGAGTCCGACACGACGATCTGGGTGGCCGCCGAGGGCGGTGCCAGGTAGCGCCGGTAGGCGGTTCCGGTCACTGATTCGCCGGCCTCCAGGGTGCGGCCCCACACCAACTGCGGGTAGTTCTTCTTCAGGCTGGAGGTGATGAACCAGCCCTTGGCCGTGGTGTGCCGGGCCCGGATCTCGGGCACGCCGTCGGCGGCCGGCAGCAGCCCCACGGCGATGCCCCACTGCTGGATCTGGCCGCTGTTGAGCACCCACTGGGTCATGCTGCTCGCCGGCATCAGCCGGTTCGTCAGGGTCGCCGGGGTGAAGTCGGTGAGGGCCGCGAGCGTGTCGATGTTGGCCCACACCGACCAGTTCAGGCCGCCGGCCGCGCCCACGTTCGGCATGAACTGCCGGCGGGTGCCGCCGGCAACCGGGGTCAACGGACCGCACTGGGTCACCCCGGCGTTCAGCGTGAACCGCTCCAACGCGGCCACCGTCTGTCCGACCAGCAGGCCGCCCTGCGACCAGCGGTAGACGTTCGAGATGCGGCACAGGGACGGGATCCGCGACATGATCGTGGCGATGGGTGTGCCGACGTTCGCCCGTGCGGTGTCGATCATCCCTTGGTAGGACGGGATCAGATACGACTCGCGGATCGTCAGCTCCTGCCCCGTGAACCGGCCGTCCGGCACCGGTCGCCCGTCGAGTTCGACAGTCACCGTGTGGGAGTGGGTGGCCGGGCGGATCTGCACGTCGGGCGTCAGACCCGTGATCGGCACTGTCGCCGTGTGGGTCGCCCCCGAGAGGTGGGTGAGCGGCGCGCCCGGCTTGACCCGGGCACCCTGCGCGATGCCGTCGACGATCGTGTACGGGTTGCCGAACAGCAGGCTGTCCGCGTTGGTGATGGCCAGCAGGGTGAAGGTGCGCGTCCCGTCGGTCCACTGCGAGCCCACGTCGACGGACGTCTTGCCGTGGTTGGCGACGACGATCTGGTTGCCGATGTTGTAGCCGTGGTTGCCGCCGACGTACGACCAGCCGGTATTGATCGGGCAGTTGTCGTCGGAAGTGTCGTGGATCTTCGTCCCGACGGCGGACATGACTGGCCACACCTGCGCGTCGGTAGCGGTGGAGGGCACCAGGGTGACCTGGGTGAGACCGGAGTGCCACATACCGACCATCGCCTCGGCGTACGCGAGGTTTGCCGGCATGACGAGGTCCCGGGTGCTGTCGAAGCGCGACCTCACGGACATCAGGGCGTTGGACCGGTAGACGATCAGCTCGGGCATGGTCGGAACCTCCACCTCGATTGCAGTGACGACGAAACCTCACTGTGCGCCGTCGGGGCGAAGCTGGTCGTTCTCGGTCAGCACCCGGACAGGGTGAAATTCCTGCTGTCGCCGTCACGCGGGCCGGGTTCACTCGATGAACAGGTGTTCTGCGTTCACGGGGGGTTTCATGCGCATTCTGATCACCGGCGGAGCCGGTTTCATCGGGTCCAATCTGGCCCGCGCCGCGATGGTCGAGCCCACAATCGGTGGGGTCACCGTCCTCGACGACTTCTCGGTCGGGCTGCGGGCCAACCTCGACGGTCTGGACGTCGAGCTGATCGAGGGCTCAATCCTGGACCCGGCCGCCCTCGACGAGGCGATGGCGGGCCGCGAGGCGGTGGTCCATCTGGCCGCGCTGCCCAGCGTCCCGCGCTCGCTGAGCGATCCGTTGGCCTCCCACCACGCCAACGCGACAGGCACCCTCATGGTGTTGGAGGCGGCGCGACGACAGGGCGTCGCGCACGTCCTCGTCGCGTCCTCCTCGTCGGTGTACGGCATGAATCCGGCCCTGCCCAAGGCCGAGCTGACCTGGACCCGCCCGATGAGCCCGTACGCGGCCAGCAAGCTCGCCACCGAGGCGTACGCCCTGGCCCACCAGGCGTCGTTCGGGCTGCCGACGATGGCCTTCCGCTTCTTCAACGTGTTCGGCCCGGGGCAGCGACACGACCACGCGTACGCGGCTGTCATCCCCCGCTTCGTGCACGCCGCCCTGCGCGACGAACCCGTGGTGGTGCACGGCGATGGGACACAGTCGCGCGACTTCACCTACGTCGGCACGGTCTGCGACGTCATCCTCGACGCACTCCGCCGCCGGGTACATCACCCCCATCCGGTGAACCTGGCCTTCGGCGCCCGGGCCAGCCTGCTGCGGGTCCTCGACGAGCTCGAGGGGTTGTGCGGCAGACCGATCGCCCGCGAGTACGCGCCTCCGCGTACCGGCGACGTCGCGCACTCCCTGGCCGACAACGCCACGCTGCGGCACCTGTTCCCGGACGTCGCGCCCGTCGCCCGTGCGGAGGGCCTACGCGCGACAGTCGAATGGATGGCCGGTCGCTTGGACGCCGAGCGCGCCGTAGTCGCCGCACCTCGGTGACCCGGGCAGCGAGTCGGCCCGCACCGGAGCCGCTGGCTCCGGTGGCGGCGGTGCCAGCCGCCGCCACCACCGTCGCGCCCGCCGCGCCGACTTCGGCGGCGTCGAAGGACCGGGACCGCACGGTCACGGTGGGCATCGCCGCCGCGATGGTGGCGAAGGGTATCGGCCTGGCCGCCCCCCTGGTCATCACCCCGGCGTGCTTCCGGTTCCTCGGCGACCAACGGTACGGCCTGTGGATGGCGGTCACCGCCCTCACCGGGATGGCGTGGTTCGCCGATCTGGGGCTGGGAAACGGGCTGCTCACCCGGCTCAGTCACCTGGCCGACGACCCCCGGCAGCAGGCCCGGGAGATCTCCAGCGCAGTCGCCACCCTCGGTGTGGTCGCGGTCGCGCTGCTGGCGGGTCTCGTGCTCGTCGTACCCGTGGTGCCCTGGAACGCACTGTTCAACGTCAGCGACCCGGGTGTCGCCGCAGAGGCGTCCGCCCTGATCCTGCTCTGCTTCGGCGCCTTCGTGGTCAACATTCCGCTCTCGCTGATCCAGCGGATCCAGTATGCCCGTGGCCAGGTGGTGCAGAGCAACATCTGGCAGTCGGCCGGGGCTCTGGCGGCCATGGCTGCCGTGCTCGCCGCCATCGCCGCCGGGTGGCGACCACTGGCGGTCATCGCCTGCGCGGTGCTGGCCGTGCCGGTGACCAACCTGCTGAACTGCGTGACGTACTTCTGGTTGCAGGATCGCGGACCGCGACCGGGCCCGAAGCTCGTGCACCGGGCCACCGCTGTCGGTCTGCTCCGGTTGGGTCTGCGGTTCTTCGCGCTCACCACGATGTCGGCGATCGCGCTGAACGTCGACAGCCCGCTGGTCGCGAACGTCCTCGGGCCCACCGCGGCCGCGCACTACGCGGTGGTGGGGAAGCTGTTCGGCGTCCTCTCGATCTTCGTCGGTCTGGTCGGTATGACGGTCTGGCCGGTGAACGGCGCCGCTCTGGCGCGGGGCGAGGTGGCCTGGGTGCGTCGCAACACGCGGCGGATGGTGCTGCTCTACGGGGTGATCGTGGGGGCGGTCGGGATGGTGCTGGTCGGCTACGGCCACCGGCTGATCGACCTGTGGGTGGGCGGCATCGATCGCACCGAGATTCCGGTCACCGTGCTGATCGGGTTGGCGATCTGGTCCCTGCTGATCGCGGTCACCTCCCCGCTGATCCTGGTACAGAACAGCATCGGGCTGCTCCGGCCGCAGTTCGTCGGCTGGGCCACGTTCCTGCTACTGGCCACCGCACTCAAGATCTGGGCGCTGCGGGAGTTCGGGCTCGCCGGCCTGCCGGCGGCGGCCTGCGTCGCGTACGTGCTCACCATGGGGCCGGCCGCGCTGGTGGGATACCGCCGGGCGCTGAGCGGGGGAGAGCCGACGTGACCGGACAGTGCCGGGTGCTGCGGGTGGTCGGCGAGCTGAACTTCGGCGGCACCGAGATGCGGACCGCCGAGCTGCTACCTCGGCTCTCCGCGGCCGGCGTCGAGGTGCACCTGGTGACGCTCAGTGACCGGATCGGTCCCGGCCCGCTGGCCGGTGTGGTCAGCCGGCACGGCGGCACTGTCACCCCGATCCCGCTGGACCTGCGCTTCGCCACCCGCTTCCTGGGCCTGCTGCGTCGACTGCGACCGGACGTGGTGCACGTCGACTGCGCCAACTTCTCCGGGGTGTTGCTCGCGCTCGCCGCCCTGTGCGGTGCGCCCGTCCGCGTCGCCCACTTCCGGGGCGACGACAACCAGCACCGCAACCTGCGCCGACGCGTCTACCGCTGGATCTGTAAACGGCTGTTGCGGATCTCCGCCACCGACATTCTCGGCGTCTCGCCCAGCTCGCTCACCTTCGCCTACGATCCGCTCTGGCGCGACGACCCCCGGTGCCAGGTGGTCCTCAACGGACTCGACCTGGACCGGCTGCGCCACCCCAGCCGCGACGACCTACGCGAGTTGATCGGGGCAGGCCCGGCCGAACTGGTCTGCGTCAGCGTCGGCAGGGCTTCGCCGGAGAAGCGGCGCTGGCTCCTGCCGCCGATCCTCGCCGAGCTGCGGGCCCGGGGCGTGGAGGCCCACGCCGTCCTCATCGGGCCGGGCGACGACGCCGACGACGAGCGCGTCCGGGTGGCGGCGGTCGCCGCCGGTCTCGCCGACCGGGTGCACCTGCTGGGCCCGCGCGACGACGTGGGCGGGCTGCTGAGCCAGGCCGACGTCGTCATCCACCCGTCCTGCCTGGAAGGGCTGCCCGGGGGCGTGCTGGAGCCCATCGCGTTGGGCATCGGCACGGTGGCCGCCGACCTGCCCGGGGTGCGCTTCATCGACGAGCACCTGCCCGGCGTGACCATCGTCGACACCGACGCCCCGCCGGGGCGGTGGGCGAGCGCGGTGTGCGCGGCGGCGTCGTACACCGGGCAGACCTCGGCCTCGGCGGCGTCGGAGCGGTTCGGGGGCAGCGTCTTCGCCATCGACACGGCGGCCGCCACCCACCTGACGATCTACCGACGGTGGGCGTCGGGCCGCCCGCACCACCCGGCGCCACCCCGGCCGCCGGCCCTCTCGACACGGGGAGAGAAATGAACGATCAGACAACTGTGATCGGCCGGCAACCGCGCCGGGAGGTGGGTTCGACCGGGCGGGCCAACCGGCCCCGTCCGCTGCTGGTGGGCGCGTACGCCTTTCCGCACGGGGACGCCACCTCCAACCGCCTGTTGCAGCTCGCCCGTTCCGCCGCGCCCGACGGCGCGCACACGCTGGTGGTCAACGACTGGCCCTGCGAGGTGGCCTTCCCGGCCGGGCAGCCAAGGGTGGCCGGCATCGACCTGGTCACCATGCGGATCCACGGTCGGCACCACCTCACCCGCGCGTCGGCCCGGCTGGCCCGACCGCTGCGCGTGCTGCGGGCCGTGCGCCGGGTCGGCGTGGGTCGCGGCGACGTGAGTGTCGTGTTGTTGCCGATGGCCCTGCTGACCCTCGGTAACTGGGCGACCCTGCGCCTCGTGCTGCGGTGCCCGGTCGTGGTGGACGCCAGCGAACGCCACGACCGACGGCAGTTCCGCCGCGGCTGGCTCACCCCGTACTTCCTCCGGCATCGCTGGTCGACGTTCCTGGCCACCCGGCTCGTCGGCCGGGCCACGGCGGTCTCCACCACGCTGGCCGACTACCTGACCGGCCATGGCCTGGACGTGCTCGTGGTGCCGCCGCAGGTGGACTGCGACGAGTTCCGGGCGCCCCAACCACCCCCGATCAGTGACGGTCTGCGCCTGCTCTACGCCGGCACTCCCGGGCGCAAGGACATGCTCGACGTGATCCTCCGAGGGCTCAGCCGGCTCGCTCCGGAGCACCAGCGGCGGGTCAGCCTCACCATTGCCGGGGTCAGCGCGCAGGACGCCGCCGCCCATTCGGATCTGGACGTCGGGGTGCTGGACGCCGTCTCGGCGGACGTGCGGTTCCTCGGGCGCGTTCCGCGTGAGACCGTGCTGACCCTGCTGTCGGAGTCGCACTTCTCGATGCTGGTCCGCCCCACCGGGGGGTACGCGGCCAACGGGTTTCCGTCCAAGGTGCCGGAGAGTCTCGCCGCTGGGTGCCCGGTGCTGCTCAACCACACCAGTGACCTCGCCGCCTACGTCCACGACGGGGTCGAGGGGTTGGTGCTCGACGGCAACGGGCCGGACGATGTCCGGTCGGCGGTCGAGCGGGCGCTGCGGCTGCGCGACGAGGAGTGGACGGCGATGAGCGGGGCGGCCCGGTTGCGGGCCCGCGAGTCGTTCGACCACCGGGCCTGGCGGGACCGGGTGAGCGCCTTCATGACGGCGGGCCGGGGCAACTGAGCCCGACACCCACCGGCCGGGGTCGCGCAGTGCGTGGGCGCTAGCGCAGCAGGGCTGTGGGTCGGCGTGGCACGCCCTCGTCGAACACGCCGGCCCGCTGATGGCGTGCCTCGGCGTGGGGCAGGTTGGCGCGGGCCGTGGCCTCCCGGTCGGCGGGGTCCGGCTTCTTCGGCAGGTGCAGCAGCGCGGCGGCGACCACGGTCCAGAACACGTACGGGTAGGTCTGGCCCGTGCCGAACATGGCCGACTCGGTGACCTGGATCAGTAGTCCGGTGACGACGAGCCAGACCAGACCCGCGCCGGCCCGGCGCACCGGTGCCCGCAGGACGACCCGCCCCGCGGCCAGGAGCAGTAGCAGCAGCGGTATCACGGCGGCGAGCCCCAGCTCCAACAGCAGTTGCAGGTAGCTGTTGTGCACCACGCTGACGCCGGCGGTGCCGAAGAACTCGTCGGCGCCGGCCAGTTCGAACAGGTGGTTGCGCGACGCGTACCCGAAGCCCAGCGTGGGGCGGTTCTGCCACCACAGGTCGACGGTCGTCTGCCACATCTGGGTCCGCCCGTTGGACAGGTCGCCGCCGGTGGGGTCGGTGAAGCGCAGGACGAACTGGCGCATCCAGGGTGCGGCGAGGACGGTGGGCAGCATGTTGAACAGGTGTGCCACCAGCAGCAGGGCGGTCACCCCCGCGGCCAGCCGCACCATCCGGCCGAGCCCGTAGCGCAGCACCAGCCAGAGCGCACCGACGAGCACGGCGATCAGCGCGGTACGCGACTGGGACAGCAGCAGGCTGGCGGCGGCCGGCACCATGCCGAGCAGCACGACCTGCCGCCGGGACTGCCGGTAGACCGCCCAGCCCAACGGGATCGTCAGGGCGCAGACGATGCCGAGCATGTTCGGGTTGTTGTAGAGGCCCTGGAACCGCGTGACACTGGAGGTCGCCGCGACGAGCGTGCCGTCGGCGAACCCGATGCCGAGACTGACCACGATGGACGCGGTGAGGACCAGGTAGACCACGCGCAGATCGGCCATCATGACCGCAGCATAGGGCCACCTACGCCGGACGAGCACGTGCACCAGGGCGGCCAGCAGCAGCAGTGCGACGCCCCGCTGGAGGGTCTCCATCGGGACCACCGACCAGGCGGAACTCAGCGTGGCGAGGCCGCCCATCGTCCAGAGCGCGGCGACGAACACGCGGGTCCAGACATCGGTGCGCGCCGGCGTGCGGCCGGGTAGGCAGAGCCCCCAGAGGACCAGGCCCGCGACCGCCGCGTACCGGGGATAGAAGCTGGCCTCGACCACCGCCGGCACATTCGACGAGGCGCACACCAGAAGGCCGATGGTCAGGGCCAGCATCCACCGCCAGCCGTCCACCCGCCGACTGAAGGCGAGCAGCAGCACCAGCGCCACCAACCCGGTGGCGACCAGCGGGGCGGTGATGGCCGCGATGGTGGTGACCACCACGAGACACGTCGCGCCGACGAGCAGGCCCAGTTGGCCCATTCGGTTTCCCACGTGAAGTCCTTTGAAGTCCGGCCGCAGGCGTTGCCGGCGGTCGTCGGGTGGACCGCTCTCAGCGAGGCACGTCCTGTAGACCCGGTTGGGCCGGTTCGACAGCCCAGCGGGCCCTGGCGGCGTGCATCGCCCGGATCATGTCCGGCCAGTTCGGTGGCCGGTAGCCGGTGGCCTGGGCGAGGGCGTCCGCGTTCATCGACCTGTCGCAGGTGAACTCGTCGTCCGGCAGGATGTCGCCGGGCCACCCGTACACCTCGGCGATCAGGCGGAGCAGGTCGTACTTGGAGATCGGCTCGGCGGCCACGTGATAGAGCCCGGTCAGCCCCGCCTGGGGCAGGATCACCGTACGGAGCAGTCGGGCGAACTCGACTGTCGTCACGCCGCTGTAGATGGCCCGGGTGAAGCCGCGTACCTGCCCCCGCTGGGAGAGGAACCAGTCCACCAGCGAGCGGTTCGTGACCAGCTCGTGCCCGATGATCGACGTACGGAGGGTGAGCGCGGACACCCCGCGCGCCTCACCCAGCAGCTTGGACCGCCCGTACAGGTCGGGTGGGTCCGGCAGGTCGTCCTCGACGTAGCCGCCCCGCCGACCGGAGAAGACGCAGTCGGTGCTGACGTGGATCAGGCGGCTGCCGAGCTGCCCGCAGGCGTCGGCGAGCAGGTGGGGAAAGAGCGCGTTGAGGGTGACCGTCTGCACCGCGTCCTGCACGTCCGGTCGTTGTTTGATCACACCCACACAGTTGACCACGACGTCGGGTCGCAGGTCGTCGATGAGCTGCCTGACCTGGCCGAAGCGGGTCGCGTCGACGGCCGTGGTGATCCGGTCGAGCAGGCGCCGGGGGAACCACCCCGCGCGGTCCTCGATGCTCCGGGCGACACCGTGCACGTCGAGGTCCGGATCGTCACCGAGCTCGCGGATGACCGCGTGACCGAGCATGCCGGTGACGCCGACGACGAGAACCCGTCGCGCCGGGCGCGGTTCCTCCGCGCCCGGGCCGCCGCGGCGGCGGGGGACCAGTTCCGGTCGCCGGCCACCGGTATGGGTGCTCATGCCGTTACGACCGCCGCCGCCGCGGCCTCGACCTGTGCCCGCACCTCGGGCAGCGTCAGCAGCAGCGCCTCGATCTCCGGTACGGACAGTCGCCGGGCGTTGTGCGAGTGGAAGTCGGCCATGTTGCCGCTCTCGACGTCGCCCTCCTCGAAGTAGAGGGAGTAGTTGAGGTCACGGCTGTCCACCGGCACCCGGAGGAACTCGCCGAGATCCTCGACGTGGGCGAGCTCCTCGCGGCTGGCCAGGGTCTCGTACAGCTTCTCCCCGTGCCGGATGCCGAGCACGTTGAACTTCGCCGGGACCCGGAACAGGTTGCACAGCGCGGTGGCCAGATCGCCGATGGTGCAGGCGTCGGCCTTGCGAATGAAGACGTCACCCGGCTGGCCGTGCCGGAAGGCGTGCTCGACCAGGTCGACCGACTGGGGCAGGGACATCAGGAAGCGGGTCATCGATGGCTCGGTGACCGTCGGCAGCCCGCCCCGCAGGATCTGCTCGATGAACAGCGGGATCACCGATCCGCGCGAGTACATGACGTTGCCGTAGCGCACGCAGCAGACCCGGGTACGAGCTTCGGGATTGTTGCGGGAATGCGCCTGTGCGACCTTCTCCATGAGGGCCTTGGTCATGCCCATCGCGTTGACCGGATAGACGGCCTTGTCAGTGCTCAGCAGCACCAGCGCCTCGACGCCGACCCGCTCACAGGCGTCCACCACGTTCGCGCTGCCGAGCACATTGGTCCGCACGGCCTCCAGTGGAAAGAACTCGCACGAGGGGACCTGCTTGAGAGCCGCAGCGTGAAAGACGAACTCCATTCCCCGCGCGGCCTTGAGCACACTGTCGTAGTCCCGGACGTCACCGACGTAGTAGCGGACCCGGTCGTCGCCGAGGCGGTGCCGCATCGCGTCCTGTTTCGACTCGTCACGGCTGAGTACGCGCACCTCTGCCGCCCCGGCGTCGAGCAGTCGGGAGACCATCGTCTGGCCGAAGGACCCGGTGCCACCGGTGATCAGGAATCGCCGGTCCGAAAGCGAGGAAACCACATCTTCTCCTGCCTGTTTCCCGGGAGGCCATCCACGGGAATCGGATTCTCGTCGAACGCGACCCTACGCGCGGATAAGTGGCACCGTGACCTCTTCCGCTAAACGGAATTGGAGTCGCGTTCGACTGTCCATGGCGGTCGTCGGCAAATAAGCGAACAAGGCTCGGCGTTGCCGAAATAGCCGTTCGGCCCCGCGTTGTCGGCGCGACGAAGTCGTTAGCGCTGAAGACGGAGTTGGCCTTCTGGAAAGGTGGTATGCGTACTCCATGCCAAAAGTTGCTCTCCACGCGGCGCACCCGCGCCCCGGTGCTTCCGACCTGACGACCGGTCGGGAAACACGTCGGGAAGGCACTGCGACACGGCGACCCTATGATCGTTGGAAGCGGCTTCTCGACGTCCTCGGCGCTCTTCTCGTTCTGGTGCTCGGCGCTCCCGTGCTGGCGCTGGTAGCACTGGTCGTGCTGGTGACGCACGGGCGTCCGGTGCTGTTCCGGCACACCCGCCCCGGGCTGCACGGCAAGCTGTTCGAGGTGGTCAAGTTCCGGACGATGCGCCATCCCGACCCGGACCGGGGGCTGGTGAGCGACGCGGATCGCCTGACCCGGGTGGGCCGCTGGTTGCGGGCCAGCAGCCTCGACGAGCTGCCGGAGTTCTGGAACGTGCTGCGGGGCGAGATGAGCGTGGTCGGTCCCCGCCCGCACCTCGTCCGCTACCTCAGCCTCTACAACCCGGAACAGGCCCGCCGGCACGACGTGCGGCCGGGCATCACCGGGCTCGCCCAGGTGCGTGGCCGCAACGCGCTGGACTGGGACGCGAAGTTCACCTACGACGTCGAGTACGTCGACCGCCGCTCGTTCCTGCTGGACCTGCGGATCGTCCTGGCCACCATATGGGTGGTGCTCAGCCGCCAGGGAATCTCCGCGCCGGGCGCGGCCACCTGGCACGAGTTCACCGGCAACGCGCCCTCGCAGGCGACCGCCGAACACGACTCCGCCCACCGGCGATGAACCGGGTCCTGCTCCTGGGCGCCGGTGGATTCCTCGGCCGACACATCCGGACGGCGCTGGCCGCCCACGCCACCGTCCGGTCGATCACCCGCGCGGAGTGTGACCTGGTCCGGGTCGAGCTGCGGGACCTGACCGCGCTGGTCGGCCGGGAACGACCGGACGTGGTGGTGACGGCGGCCGGGCGGATCGTCGGCTCCGGGTACGACTTCGTGCAGGCGCACGTCGTCGCGACCGCGAAACTGATCGAGGCGGTGGCCGCCGCCGCCCCCGGAGCCCGCCTGATCCGGATCGGCTCGGCCGCCGAGTACGGCACCGTGCCGCACGGTCTCGCCGTCGACGAGGACTACCCGGGCACACCCGTCAGCGAGTACGGGCTCAGCCACCTGGCCGCCACCCGGCTGGCGGAACTGGCCGGTGGGGCCGGCCGCCTCGACACGATGGTGTTGCGGATCTTCAACCCGGTCGGGCCGGGAATGCCGCCGGGGAACGTGCTCACTCGGGTGACCGCGATGGTGAGGTCGGCGGTCGCCACCGGAATGGAGGAGATCGCCGTGGGCCTGCACGACACGTACCGGGACTTCGTCGACGTGCGGGACGTCGCCACGGCGGTCCTCGCGGCGGCACGCTCCCGGCCGGGGCCCGCGCGGGTCTTCAACGTGGGCAGCGGAAAGGCGGTGGCGACCCGCGAGGTCGTCCAGCTGCTGGCCGAGGTGTCCGGCTTCACCGGCGAGATCCGCGACGGCAGCTTCGCGCCGGACGCCAGCCGCTCAGCCGCGGTGCCCTGGATGTGCGCCGACATCGAGCGCGCGAACCGGGTGCTCGGGTGGACGCCCGCGTACGACCTCGGTGAGTCGCTGACCACGCTGTGGCAGGCCGATGGCGAGCAGTCCGCGCGCCCTGTCGCCGGCTCAGCGGCGAGGTGAGGCCGATGCGGATCGGTCTGCTCACCCAGTGGTTCGACCCGGAGCCGGGCGCCGCCGCGCTCCCCGGGATGCTCGCCCGGGCCCTCGCCCGCCGAGGGCACGAGGTCCAGGTCCTCACCGGCTTCCCCAACTACCCGACCGGCGAGTTGGCGCCCGGCTACCGGGTGACCCGCCGACTCGACGAGGTCGACGGCACGACCCGGATCCGCCGGGTGGCCCTCTATCCCAGCCATGACCGATCCGCGCTGCGACGGATGGCGAACTACGGCTCCTTCGCCGCCTCCGCGCTGCTCTCCGGCACGCCGGCGCTGCGCGGCCTGGACGCCCTCTGGGTCGGCAACTCACCGATCAGCGTCGCCCTGCCGATGTGGTTCACCCGGTACGTGCAGCGGGTGCCGGTGCTCCTGCACGTCCTGGACCTGTGGCCCGACAGCGCGGTGGCCAGCGGCTTCATCGGCACCGACCGGGTCTCGCGGATGATCGAGCGGGGAATGGCCAGCTGGTGCGGTGGGATGTACCGCAGCGCCGGCCGGGTCGCGTACGTCTCGCCCGGCGCCGCCGACCTGCTCGCCAGCCGAGGCGTGCCCCGGGAGAAGCTCGTCCACATTCCGGTGTGGGCCGACGAGACACCGCGTACCGGCGTCGCGGACCTACGCGCCGAGCTCGGGCTCCGTGAGGACCAGGTGGTGCTGGTGTACGCCGGCACGCTCGGCGAGGCGCAGGGGCTCGACTCGCTCATCGACGCCTGCGTCCGGATCCGCGACCCGCGGCTGGTCTGCCTGATCGCCGGCTCCGGCACCACGGAGGAGCGGCTACGCCGCCGGGCCGAGGAGGCGAACGCGACACACGTGCGTTTCCTCGGGCGGGTGCCCCGGGAGCGGATGCCCGCCCTCATGGCCACCGGCGACGCGCACTACGTGAGCCTGCGACCGGGCGGCATGTCCGCGTACACGATGCCGAGCAAGGTGCAGGCCACCCTCGCCGCCGGTCGGGCCCTGCTGGTCGCCGCGGAGGGGGACGCCGCCGCTGTCGCGCGGGACAGCGGTGCGGGTATCACCGCCCGACCGGGTGACCCCGACTCCATCGCCGACGCCCTGCGGGAACTCTGCGACCTGGGCCGGGAGAAGCTTGAGCTGCTCGGCCAGGCCGGACAGGCGCACTACGACCGGGTCTTCTCCGTCGCCGCCGGTGCCGAGCGGGTCGAGCGGGCGCTTTGCGAGGCGGTGGAGAGCCACCGGCGGCGCTGACCCCGGTGCAGCACGTTCCAGAGCGTGGGCAGCTCGTCCAGACTGGTGGCGCGTAGCCAGCGCCCGAGCGGGGTGAGTCGATCGCGATCTTCGACCAGGCCGAGGTTCACGTTGCGAACTCGGCCTCGTGCAGTTCCTGGCCTCGACGGAGCGAGCTGTAGAGTCGCGACGGCCGGTCGGCGAGGGAAGAACGGCCGGACCTGCGAGGGGATGGCGCGTGCTGCACCTGAGGGTGATCGCCCCGGAAAGCAGGTCGACGGAGGTCGTCGACCTGCTTTCCGCAGAGGCGGGGGTAACTCACCTCGCCGTGCTGCCTGGTGCCGCCCGGCAACCGCAGGGGGATCTCATCCTCTGCGACGTGGTGCGGGAGAGCGCCGACCGCGTGCTGCGGGGGTTGCGGCGGATCGGCGTGGACACCAGCGGCGGCATCGCGGCCGAGGACGTCGAGTTGACCATTTCCGCGGCGGCCGACCGGGCGGCGGACCGGGCACCGGGCAGTGGCGCGGACGCTGTGGTCTGGGACGAGATCGCCGCGAAGACCGGCGAGCAGACGGAACTGTCCGGCACGTACCTCGTGCTTATCGTGGTGGCTACCATGATCGCCGGCATCGGCGTGCTGCTGGACCAGCCGATCCTCATCGTCGGGGCGATGGTGGTCGGCCCGGAGTTCGGCCCTCTCGCCGCGCTGTGTGTGGCGCTGCTGCGCCGTCAACTCGGGGTGGTCGGCCGATCCGTGCAGGCTCTCGCGGTCGGCTTCCTGGCGGCCATGGTGGCGACCGTGCTGAGCACCTGGGCGCTGACCGCCGTCGGTCTGGTCAGTCGGGAGATGCTGCTGGCCGACCGTCCGCTCACCGATTTCATCTGGCGGCCGGACGCGCTGTCCTGGGTGGTCGGTCTACTCGCCGGTGTCGCCGGCATGCTCTCGCTGACGTCGAAGAAGTCCGGCAGCCTGGTCGGCGTGCTCATCTCGGTCACCACGGTTCCGGCGGCGGCGAACGTGGCGGTAGCGGCCGCCTACGGAGTGTGGGACGAAGCGGGCGGCTCGGCGCTCCAACTGGTGATCAACCTGAGCGCGATCGTCCTTGCCGGCCTGCTCACCCTCGTGGTGCAGCAGGCCTGGTGGTGGAACCTGGCCCGGCGGGCCCGTCGTCCAGCAGCCGGGTGAGCAGCGTCCGCAGCGGGATCGACTCACCGTCGCGGCCACCGGCCCCGACCACCAACGGCGCCGGGCTCGGCTCCGGGTCAGCGCCGAACAGCCGGGCCCGCAGACCGCCCGGCACGGTCAGCAGGTGGAACCGACCGGCCACGTCCACCGCCCGGGTCTCGGCCCGGTCGACGTACCAGCCGGTCAGCCTGGTCCGGTAGCGCCCACGCCCGTCGTACCCCCGGGCGACCAGCCGGGTGGTGCGCAGCCCGCGCCGGGCCGCCTCGGCCACGAACCAGGCCACCAGCTTCGCTGCCTCGGCCTGCTCGGCGGCCCGCCGCCGCGCGTCCGCGTCGGCGTGCGCCCGCACCGCCTGCCGCTGCTGATCCCGCCACTCCCGGGCGTCTCGCTGAGTCACGACGCCGACGGTACGCGAGCCGACTCGGTCGAGCACGGCGCGCAGCGTCTGCCGGGCGATGCCGACCATCACCGTGTTGGTCTCGACGTAGTACGGCAGCGCGTTGATCGCCTGCTCCAGGGCCCCGCCGCGCCCCCGCTGCCAGGTCGAGTCGTCCACGCCCAACGCCCGCCGGTACGTCTCCCGGGAACCCGCGGCGAGCATGTTCCACGCCGACATCAGGTCCACCGCGGGGTCGCCCCCGCCGCCCGAGCCCGCCGCCCGAGCCCGCCGCCCGAGCCCGCCGCCCGCGCCCCGCGCCCCGCGCCCGCGGCCCGCCGCCCGCGCCCGCCGCCCGCCGCCCGCGCCGATCTTGCGTTTTCGGTCGTCGATACGCATGGAATGACCGCTCATGTCGGCACAGTAAGTGCAAGATCGACGGAGCAGATCACCTCGGCTTCGTCGATCATGGAGTTGTGGTGCCTGGGTTGGCGCTGTGCGGGTGATTTGTCACCCACCACAACTCCATGATCGACGGGACGGCGCGGGGTTGACGTGCTGAGGGTCAGGCCAGTCCGGCGCGGCGCAGGGCCTCCGCCATCGCGTCATTGGCCGGCGCCGGTGCGCCCTGCCGCTGCCCGCCGCGACCTCCCTGCTGCCCGCCGCCGCGACCGCCCTGTCCGCCACGACCGCCCTGTCCGCCACGACCGCCCTGTGAGCCGCCACGACCGCCCTGTCCGCCACGACCGTCCTGTGAGCCGCCACGACCGCCCTGCCCGCCGCGACCGCCCTGTGAGCCGCGACCGTCCTGCTGTCCGGTGCCGCGACCACCCTGCGGGCCGGCGGATGCGCCCTGCCCACCGCGGCCACCCTGCGGCGCGCGCTGCGCCGGGCCCCCACGCCCCTCCTGGCCCGCCCGACCACCACCACCGCCACCACCGGCGGCGGGTTCGTCGTCCAGGCGCAGGGTCAGCGAGATCCGCTTGCGGGGTACGTCCACGTCGAGCACCCGGACCTTGACCACGTCGCCGGACTTCACCACCTCGCGGGGGTCCTTCACGAAGGTCCGGGACATCGCCGAGACGTGCACCAGACCGTCCTGGTGAACTCCGACGTCGACGAACGCGCCGAACGCGGCCACGTTGGTGACCACGCCCTCCAGCACCATCCCCGTCGTCAGGTCGCTGATCTTCTCCACCCCCTCGACGAAGGTGGCGGTGCGGAACTCCGGGCGGGGATCCCGGCCCGGCTTCTCCAACTCGGCGAGGATGTCGGTGACGGTGGGGAGGCCGAACCGGTCGTCGACGAAGTCGGTGGCCCGCAGCCCGCGCAGGATGCCGCTCTTGCCGATCACCGAGCGCAGGTCCTGGCCGGTGGTGGAGAGGATGCGGCGCACCACCGGGTACGCCTCGGGGTGCACGCTGGAGGAGTCCAACGGGTCGTCGCCACCGGGGATGCGCAGGAAGCCGGCGCACTGTTCGAACGCCTTCGGCCCGAGCCGGGCCACCTTCTTCAACTCGGTACGCGTACGGAACGGCCCGTTGGCGTCCCGGTGCAGCACGATGTTCTCGGCCAGCCCGGCGCCGATCCCGGAGACCCGGGTCAGCAGCGGCGCGGAGGCGGTGTTGACGTCCACCCCGACCGCGTTCACGCAGTCCTCCACTACCGCGTCCAGCGACCGGGACAGCTTCACCTCGGACAGGTCGTGCTGGTACTGGCCGACGCCGATCGAGCGCGGGTCGATCTTGACCAGCTCCGCGAGAGGGTCCTGGAGGCGGCGGGCGATGGAGACCGCGCCGCGCAGCGACACGTCCATCCCGGGCAGCTCCTGGGAGGCGTACGCGGAGGCGGAGTAGACCGACGCGCCGGCCTCGGAGACCATCACCTTGGTCAGGTTGAGCTGCGGGTGCCGGGCGATCAGATCACCGGCGAGCTTGTCGGTCTCGCGGGAGGCCGTGCCGTTGCCGATCGCGATCAGCTCCACCCCGTGCGCCCCGGCCAGCCGGGCGAGGGTCTCCACCGACGCGTCCCACTGCCGGCGCGGCTCGTGCGGATAGATCGTGTCGGTGGCGACCACCTTGCCGGTGGCATCCACGACGGCCACCTTCACGCCGGTCCGTAGGCCCGGGTCCAGGCCCATCGTGGGCCGGGTGCCGGCCGGCGCGGCGAGCAGCAGGTCCCGTAGGTTGGTGGCGAAGACCCGGACGGCCTCCTCCTCGGCCGCCTGCCACAGCCGCATCCGCAGGTCCGCGCCGAGGTGGATGAGGATCCGGGTACGCCACGCCCAGCGGACCGTGTCGGTCAGCCAACGGTCGGCCGGGCGGCCCGCGTCGGACACCCCGAACCGGCCGGCGATGGCCGCCTCGTACCGGGTCGGGCCGGCCGGTACGGCGTCCGCCTCGCCCGCCTCCTCCGACTCCATGGTCAGGTCGAGCACGCCCTCCTTCTCGCCCCGGAACATCGCCAGGATCCGGTGCGAGGGCAGCTTCGGGTACGGCTCGGAGAAGTCGAAGTAGTCGGCGAACTTGGCGCCGGCCGTCTCCTGACCCTCGCGTACCCGGGAGACCAGCCGGCCCCGCGACCACATCTGCTCGCGCAGCGTGCCGATCAGGTCGGCGTCCTCCGCGAAGGTCTCGATCAGGATGGCCCGGGCGCCCTCCAGCGCGGCGGCGGCGTCGGCGACGCCCTTGTCCGCGTCGACGAACCCGGCGGCCGTGGCCTTCGGGTCCTGACCCGGGTCGGCCAGCAGCGTCTCGGCCAACGGGGCCAACCCGGCCTCGCGGGCGATCTGCGCCCGGGTCCGCCGCTTCGGCTTGTACGGGAGGTAGATGTCCTCCAGCCGGGACTTCGAGTCGGCGGCCATGATCTGCGCTTCCAGGGCCTCGTCGAGCTTGCCCTGGGTGCGGATCGACTCCAGCACCGCGGCCCGCCGCTCGTCCAGCTCGCGCAGGTAGCGCAGCCGCTCCTCCAGGGTGCGCAGCTGGGTGTCGTCGAGCAGGCCGGTGGCCTCCTTGCGGTAGCGGGCGATGAACGGCACTGTCGAGCCGCCGTCGAGCAGCTCCACGGCCGCCCGCACCTGACGCTCGGCCACGCCGAGCTCGTCGGCGATCCGCTGATGAACAGACTGGGTCACGATCTCGATCCGCCTTCGGGAGTGGGTACCGGTTGCATTCTGCCGGGCGGCCCCGGTCGCTGTCGCCGCGCCCGGCCGGGGCGGCAGACCGAACCGCATCGCCCGGCCGGGGTGACCGGCGGCGGTCCCGTCGGGCCTGCGCTAGCGTTGCGATCATGGAATCTGCTGCGGAGCCGCGCGCCCGGCGGCTCTTCGGCGGCAGCGCCCGGGCCCTCGGCGACCTCACGGCCAACCCGTTCCGTGCCGACCGGGACCGGATCGTCGGCTCGCCGTTCTTCGCCCGCCTCGGTGGTGTCACCCAGGTGATCAGCCCGGTCGGCTCCGGGCTGCTGGTGCACAACCGGCTCACCCACAGCCTCAAGGTCGCCCAGGTGGCGCGGGCGGTCGCCGAGCGGTTGGGCGCCGACGAACGGTGGCGTGACCTGCTGGACAAGCTCGGCGGCTGCGACCCCGACGTGGTGGAGGCGGCGGCGCTCGCCCACGACCTCGGCCACCCACCGTTCGGGCACCTGGGGGAGCGGGTGCTGGACCGGCTGGCCCGCCAGCGCCTCGGCCTCTCCGACGGTTTCGAGGGCAACGCGCAGTCGTACCGCATCGTCACCAGCACCGAGATCCGTGGCGCGGCCACCACCGGGTTGGACCTGACCGCGGCGGTCCGCGCGGCGATGCTGAAGTACCCGTGGACCCGGCTGGACCACCCCGACCCGCACCCGCGCACGATGGACCCGCCGCCGCGCGGCGCCACCCCGCCGCCGGACGACCCGGAGAGCGGGTCGTCGAAGTTCGGCGCGTACCGGACCGAGCTGGACGACCTGCGGCAGGCCCGAGCCCCGTTCGCCGGCCGCATCCCGGACTGGCAGCAGACCGTCGAGGCGTCCGTGATGGACACCGCCGACGACATCGCGTACGCCATCCACGACGTGGAGGACTTCTACCGGGTCGGGGTGCTCCAGCAGGGTTCGGTCTCCGCGGAGTTGATGGCCTGGCAGCGCGAGAGTGGGCAGCTGCGGGCGATCACCGACGCGGCGCTGGCCACGGCCGCCCGGCGACCCGGGGCGGCGATCGAGCGGCTACGCCGGCAGCTGCACCGCAAGGACGCCTGGATCGCCGACGACGACGCGTTCGCGGCCGCCGTCGAGCACGTCCGCGAGGAGTTGGTGGACGGGCTGCTCGCGATGCCGTTCGACGGCTCGATCGAGGCCGAGCAGTACGTGGCCCGGTTCTCCGCGCGCTGGTCAACCCGCTTCGTCGAGGCGATCATGGTCACCGAACAGCCGTCGGTGCGCTCCGGGCACGTGCTGCTGGGCTGCGCCCAGTGGCACGAGGTACAGGTGCTCAAGTTCGTCCACCACCGGTTCGTGCTGGCCCGCCCGGATCTCGCCCTGCACCAGCGCGGCCAGGCCCGGCTGCTGGGCACCCTGGTCGAGGCGCTGTGGGAGTGGCTGCTCGACCCGGAGGAGGAGTCCCGGCTGCCCCGCCGGTTGCACGACCTGGTCGAGCTGGCCGAGGCGGAGCTGCACCCGCGTACCCCGGACCGGATCGGTCGCGCCCGGGGCCGGGCCATCGTCGACTTCGTCGCGCAGCTCACCGATGGTCAGGCGGTGGCCATGCTCGACGCGCTCTCCGGCCGGTCCGGCGCGCTCTGGACCGACGCGTTCGTGCTCTGACGACCCGACGGCCGCCTCAGGCGATGCCTGCGACGGCCCGCCTCAGGCGATGTCTGCCGCGGATTCCCCCAGGGGACGGCCTGCTGTGGCCTGCCTCAGGCGACGGCCTGCCACCACCCGTCGACGGCGGGCGGCTCGTCGACGACGACCCGCTCACCGGGACGGGGCACGGCGAGGCGCACGTCGCGGGCCTTCGCCTCGGCCCACAGCCGGTCGACGGGCTCGGACCAGTCGTGCAGGGCCAGGTTGAACGTCGCCCAGTGCACCGGCACGAACAGCCCGCCGCGCAGGTCGAGGTGGGCGCTGACCGCCTCCTCCGGGAACATGTGGATCGTCGGCCAGGCCCGGTCGTACGCGCCGATCTGCATCAGCGTCACGTCGAACGGCCCGTGCTCGGCGCCGATCTCGGCGTACCCGTCGAAGTAACCGGAGTCGCCGGTGTAGAAGACCTTGCGGCGCGCCCCGGCCACCACCCACGAGCTCCACAGGGTGCCGTCGCGGCGCAGCCCGCGTCCGGAGAAGTGCTGGGCGGCGGTGGCGGTGATCTCCAGGCCGGCCACCCGGTGCGACTCGGACCAGTCCAGCTCGATGATCCGTTCGGCGGGTACGCCCCAGCGGTCCAGGTGCGCGCCCACTCCGAGCGGCACCAGGAACGGCGCGGACTGCCCGGCGAGCAGCGCCCGCACCGTGGCCATGTCGAGGTGGTCGTAGTGGTCGTGCGAGATCAGGATGGCGTCCAGCGGGGGAAGCTCGTCGATGCCCACCGGCGGCTCGTGCAGCCGGCGTGGGCCGACCAGACCCGAGGGGGAGCACCGCTCGCTCCAGACCGGGTCGAGCAGCACCCGCCGGCCCTCGATCTCGATCAGCGTCGAGGCGTGGCCGTACCAGACGATGTTGAGCTCGTCGGCGGCCTCCGGCCCTTCGGCGCTGGGGCGCAGCAGCGGGACGGCCGCGGTCGGACGCCGCTTCTGCTTGCCGAAGATCAGCTCGCGGACCAGGTTGCGCCCCGGCTCGGCGACCATCGTGCGGGTGCCGGCCCGGTTGTGGAAGGTGCCCTCGCGGAACTGCGGCGAGCGGGCCGCCCGTTCGGCCCGTGCCCCGCTGAGCCGGCCACCCAGGGCCGCCGGCACATCCCGGGCGACCCAGGCCAGGCCGGCCAGCGCGGCCAGGCCGGCGGCGCCTCGCATCCGCCGCCCGAGCGACCGTTCGACGTCCGTGTTCTGCGCTCGTGCCATTGCCGTCCCTCCGACGTGTCCGCCCTACACGGTAGTCACCCGGACCGACCCGTGCCTCGGTGGTCGCCACGCCGGGTCGGCCACCGGCAGCGGCGACCGACCCGGGACGAGGTTCAGAGCGTGCTCAGCCGCCGTTGCTGGGGCGCCGGGCGGTGATCCGGAACGTCTTGCCCACGCCCGCGATCCGGTCCACCGCCGCCAGGAACTTCGGGCCCATGGCGGCGCGGGCCTGCACCGCCGGGTGGGTCGCGCCGAAGTCCTCCGGGTTGGCCTGCCCGTCGGCGAAGAGGGCGTAGGTGAGCACCGCCGCGCCGGAGCGGTCGAAGATCACACCGGCCTCGTGCCGGGCGTCGGCGTACCAGCCGCCCTTGGTGGCGATCCGGGCCCGCTCGTCGGAGGACATGGTGCGCCGGATGCCGTCGGTGAACGCCACCGGGGAACGCAGGAGACCCAACAGGTACGTCGTGGAGGCGGGGGAGAGCAGCGTGCCGGCGACCAGGGCGCGCAGCAGGTCGTGCGTTTCTCGGGGGGTGCTGGTGCCGAGGAAGAACCGGTTCGGGTTGGCCACCGGCTGGACCTGGGTGTTCGGGAAGCCCTTGGCGACCAGGATGGAGTTGATCTCGGCGGCCGGGGCGACCAGCCCGCACAGCCGCACCGCCGTGTCGTCCGAGACGGTCAGCAGGTTGGCCAGCACGTGCCCGATGGTGACCAGGCTCGGGTACGCGCCGTCCAGGCTGAAGATGCCGTCGCCGCCCGGCACGACGATTGTCGAGCTCACCTCGACCTGCTGGTCCAGGGTGAGCAGGCCCCGGTCGACCTTGTCGAGCACCGCCGTGGCGACGGCGATCTTGTTGACGCTGTACGCCTCGATCCGCCGGTCCGCGTCAGTCTCGACCGCTACCACCGGCGCACCGGCCGGGTCGGCGACGCTGACGTACGCCTGCCAGTTGCCGCCGGCCTCGGCGCTGTGCTTGGCGAAGACGGAGGCGACCCGACGGGCGGCCCGAGCGGGGGTGGTCGGCGACGCCTCGGTGGTCTCGGCTGCGCTCGCCGGGGCGGCGGCGCCCAGCACGGTGCCGGCGGTGGCCACAGTGCCCAGTCCGAGTGCCGTTCTGCGGTTCAGTCGCATGGTGAATCGTCTCCCCGATCGTGGTGTGCCTGAGCGCTTGCTGGCCCACCACCCTAGGCGAGTTGATCGATGCACGTTGCCCCCGAATTTGTCCCGAACAGTCCCGAACAGGTCAGCCGAACCGTCGGCGCAGCGCGGCGCCCACCGCGCCCACCGGCCCGGACACGAGTTGCCGCAGGTCGGGCAGGTGACCACCGCGTACCGCCTCGCCGGCCGGGTTCGCGGTGAAGACCGAGCCGTCGTGCGGGGCGACCGACCGTCCACTCAGGCCGGCCGCGCGCATCAACGGACCGACGAGGACGTCGTAGACCCCCGGCAGTACGGTGAAACCGGCCCGCAGCACCACGTTGAGCCTGCCCACCGACACCTCCCGGCGGGGTCGGTCCACACAGTGCACGATGGCCCGGGCCACCCGCTGCGGCCCGGCCACCGGTGGCGGAGGTCGCCCGATGCGGCCCAGGTAGTTGGCCGCCTGCTGGTACACCGGTGTGTCCACACTGCCCGGGTTGACCAGGCACAGCCGGATCTCCGGGCTGTCGCGCAACTCCTGCTGCACCGTCCGGGCCAGACCCTGCAACCCCCACTTGCTCGCCACGTACGCGCTCATGTACGGCGCGGTGATGTGCCCGAGCACCGAACCGGTGAGGATCACCGTGCCGGCCCCGACGGCCCGGAAGTGCCGCAGCGCCACCCGCACCGAGCCGGCAGCGCCGAGCAGGTCGGTCCGTACCACCTGGTCGAAGACCCGTTGTGGCAACTCGTCGAAGCGACCGTAGGCCATCACCGCCGCCGTGTGCACCCACACGTCGACACGGCCGAAGCGGTCGATCGCGGCCTCCGCGAGCGCGTCCAGCGCGTCCGGCTCGGTCACGTCGGTCGGCACGGTCAGCACGTCGACGTCGGCGCACTCAGCGCGTACCTCGGCCAGGGTCGTGGTGGCGCGGGCGGCGAGGACCAGGCGGTCGCCGCGCTCGGCGAACGCCCGGGCCGTCGCCCGGCCTATGCCGCTGGTCGCGCCAACGATCACGACCACCCGGCTCACGGCACTCTCGCACTCATGGTTCGAGCACGACCTTGATGCAGCCGTCCTCCTTCTTCTGGAACATCTCGTACGCCTGCGGCGCCCGGGCCAGCGGCATCCGGTGGGTACGCAGGTCCTCCACGCCCAGTGGGTCGTCGTCGCCGGAGAGCAGCGGCAGGATCTCGTCGGTCCACCGGCGCACGTGACACTGCCCCATCCGCAGCTGGACACCCCGGTCGAACATCTCCATCAGCGGCATCGGGTCCGCCTCGCCGCCGTACACCCCGGAGACCGACACGGTGCCGCCGCGGCGAACCCCCTTGAGCGCGGCGTGCAGGACGGACAGCCGGTCCACGCCGGCCCGGTCGGTCATCGTCTGGGCCAGCTTGTCCGGCAGCAGGCCGACGGCGGTGTGGGCAAGCTTGCCCACCGGCGACCCGTGCGCCTCCATCCCGACCGCGTCGATCACGGCGTCCGGGCCCCGGCCGTCGACCAGGTCGATCAACGCGCCCGGCACGTCGGACAGTTGGCTCACGTCGATCACCTCGATGCCGTGCCGGCGGGCCAGCTCCAGCCGCTCCGGCACGAGGTCCAGCCCGATCACCCGGCCCGCGCCGAGGTGACGGCCGATCCGCGCGCAGAACTGCCCGACCGGACCCAGACCGAAGACGGCCAGGGTGCCGCCCGGCGGGGTGTCGGCGTACTTCACCGCCTGCCAGGCGGTGGGCAGGATGTCGGACAGGTAGAGGTAGCGCTCGTCGGCGCCGGTCTCCGGGATCTTGATCGGCCCGAAGTGGGCCTGCGGGACACGCAGGTACTCGGCCTGCCCGCCCGGCACCGAACCGTAGAGCGAGGTGTAGCCGAACAGGGACGCGCCCTTGCCCTCGCTGGTGACCTGGGTCGTCTCGCACTGCGCGTAGAGCTGGCGCGAGCACATCCAGCAACTGCCGCAGGCGATGTTGAACGGCACCACCACCCGATCGCCCGGCTTGAGCCCGGTCACCTCCGACCCGACCTCCTCGACGATGCCCATCGGCTCGTGGCCCAGGACGTCACCCGGCTTCAGGTACGGCCCGAGCACCTCGTACAGGTGCAGGTCGGAACCGCAGATCGCGGTCGAGGTGATCTTCACGATCGCGTCGGTCGGTTCCTCGATCCGGGGGTCCGGGACCTCCTCGACCCGTACGTCCCGCTTGCCCTGCCAGGTGAGCGCCTTCATGTCCCTCATCCCCTTCACGCTGCCGTCTCGAAAGACTGCTACCCGCGCTCGGGCACTTGAACCGGCTGCCTGTCCCCGGCGGGCTTTGTCGGTGGCGGGGTTGATCCACTCGGGTTCCTTGAAGTCGCGGCATCCGAGGCCCGCCAACAGGCCGATTTTCTGAAACCCGAGTGGATCCTCCCGGAGCCGCGAGAAAGCAAGACCGCCGTACCCCCGAGGAAAGCGGGGTACGGCGGTCTGGTGTCGTGCGGCGGACCCTCAGGAGCCGGGGGTGTTGTTCGCTCCCTTGGCGGTGGCCGCGAGGTAGTCGCGGTTGAGCCGGCCGATGGTGTTCAGCGGGATGCCCTTCGGGCAGGCCGGGGTGCATTCGCCGGCGTTGGTGCAGCCGCCGAAGCCGGCCTCGTCGTGCGCGTCGACCATGCCGATCACCCGGGTGTAGCGCTCGGGCTGGCCCTGCGGCAGCAGGGAGAGCTGGGTGAGCTTGGCGGCGGTGAAGAGCATGCCGGAGCCGTTCGGGCAGGCTGCCACGCAGGCGCCGCAGCCGATGCAGGCCGCCGACTCGAAGGCGGCGTCGGCGTTGGCCTTGGCGACCGGGGTGGAGTGGGCCTCGGGCGCGCTGCCGGTCGGCGCGGTGACGTAGCCACCAGCCGCGATGATCGTGTCGAAGGCACTCCGGTTGACGACCAGGTCCTTGACCACCGGGAAGGCGCTGGCCCGCCACGGCTCGATGTCGATCGTCTCGCCGTCCTTGAACTGCCGCATGTGCAGCTGGCACGCGGTGGTGCCGCGCTGCGGCCCGTGCGCGTCGCCGTTGATCATCAGGCCGCACATGCCGCAGATGCCCTCGCGGCAGTCGTGGTCGAATGCCACCGGGTCATCGCCCGCGAGGATCAGCCGCTCGTTGAGCACGTCGAGCATCTCCAGGAACGACATGTCCGGGGACACGTCGTCGACCGGGTAGGTCACCATCCGACCCTTGTCCTCAGGGCCCTTCTGGCGCCAGATGCGCAGGGTCAGGTTCACTTGTAGCTCCGCTGCGTGGGGTGGACGTATTCGAACTTGAGGTCTTCCTTGTGCAGCACCGAGGGCTCGCCGTCGGCGGTGAACTCCCAGGCCGCCACGTACGCGAACCGGTCGTCGTCGCGCTGCGCCTCACCGTCGGGGGTCTGGTGCTCGGCCCGGAAGTGGCCGCCGCAGGACTCCTCGCGGTGCAGGGCGTCGATGCACATCAGCTCAGCCAGCTCGAAGAAGTCGGCCACCCGGCCGGCCTTCTCCAGCGACTGGTTGAGTTCCTCGCCGGTGCCGGACACCTTGACCCGCTGCCAGAACTGCTCGCGCAGGGCACGGATCTCGTCGATCGCCTTGCGCAGCCCGGCCTCGCTGCGCTCCATGCCGCAGTGTTCCCACATGATCTGGCCCAGCTCCCGGTGGAACGAGTCCACGGTCCGGTCGCCGTCGACAGCGAGTAGCCGCCGAATGCGGTCCTCGACGTCGGTGCGCGCCTCGATCGCCGCCGGGTGGGTGGCGTCGACAGTGTCCAGCCCGCCGGAGGCCAGGTAGTTGGCGATGGTGGTGGGCAGCACGAAGTAGCCGTCGGCGAGGCCCTGCATCAGCGCCGAGGCGCCGAGCCGGTTCGCGCCGTGGTCGGAGAAGTTCGCCTCGCCGATCACGAACAGGCCGGGGATGTTCGACTGGAGGTCGTAGTCGACCCACAGGCCGCCCATCGTGTAGTGCACGGCGGGGTAGATGCGCATCGGCACCTCGTACGGGTCCTCGCCGGTGATCCGCTCGTACATCTCGAAGAGGTTGCCGTACTTGGCCTCGATGGCCTTGCGGCCCAGCCGGCCGATCGCGTCGGCGAAGTCGAGGTAGACGCCGAGCTTGGTCGGCCCGACGCCCCGCCCCTCGTCGCACACGTTCTTCGCGGCGCGGGAGGCGATGTCGCGGGGGACCAGGTTTCCGAAGGAGGGGTAGATCCGCTCCAGGTAGTAGTCCCGCTCGTCCTCCGGAATGTCCTTCGGGCTGCGGTCGTCACCCTTGGTCTTCGGCACCCAGACCCGGCCGTCGTTGCGCAGCGACTCGCTCATCAGGGTCAGCTTCGACTGGTGGTCGCCGGAGACCGGGATGCAGGTCGGGTGGATCTGCGTGTAGCACGGGTTGGCGAAGTACGCGCCCTTGCGGTGCGCGCGCCAGGTGGCGGTGACGTTGCAGCCCTTGGCGTTCGTGGAGAGGTAGAAGACGTTGCCGTAGCCGCCGGAGCCGAGCACCACGGCGTCGGCCATCTCGGTGCTGATCTCGCCGGTGACCATGTCCCGGACGACGATGCCGCGGGCCTTGCCGTCGACGAGGACCAGCTCCAGCATCTCGTGCCGGGTGTTCATCTCGACGTTGCCCAGGCCGATCTGCCGTTCGAGGGCCTGGTACGCGCCGAGCAGCAACTGCTGGCCTGTCTGGCCCCGGGCGTAGAAGGTGCGCTGCACCTGGGCGCCACCGAAGGAGCGGGTGTCCAGCAGGCCGCCGTACTCGCGGGCGAACGGCACCCCCTGGGCGACGCACTGGTCGATGATGTTGACCGACACCTCGGCGAGCCGGTGCACGTTCGACTCCCGGGAGCGGAAGTCGCCGCCCTTGACGGTGTCGTAGAAGAGCCGGTGGACGGAGTCGCCGTCGTTGCGGTAGTTCTTCGCCGCGTTGATGCCGCCCTGTGCCGCGATGGAGTGCGCCCGGCGCGGGCTGTCCTGGTAGCAGTAGGACTTGACGTGGTAGCCCTGCTCGGCCAGGGTCGCGGCGGCGGAGCCGCCGGCCAGGCCGGTGCCGACCACGATCACCGTCATCTTGCGGCGGTTGGCGGGGTTGACCAGCTTGGCCTCGAAGCGCCGGGTCTCCCAACGCTTCTCGACCGGGCCGGTGGGAGCCTTGGTGTCGGCGATCGGGTCGCCCTCGGTGAAGAGTTCCATGTCAGGACACCAATCCGGTGAGTACGGCGAACGGGACCACCAGGTACCCGGCGCAGAGCAGCACGGCGAAGACCAGAGCCGCGGTACGCGCCCTGCGCTCACCGCGTGGCGTCTGCTGGCCGAGGCTGCGGAACGCGCTGAACGCGCCGTGGCGCAGGTGGAAGCCGACCGCGAGGATGGCGAGGGTGTAGAAGAGCGTGACGTACCAGCGCTCGGGCGCGAAGTCGGCGACGACGTTGCCGTACGGCTTGCTCTCGTTGCCGACCGGGTTCAGCGTGCCGGTGGTCAGGTCCAGCAGGTGGTAGATCACGAAGAGCAGGATGATCACTCCACCCCAGCGCATCGTGCGGGCCGCGTAACTGCCGTTGACCTTCTTGCGGTGGGCGTACTTGACCGGGCGGGCGGCGCGGGCGCGCCGGGCCAGCACGGTGGCGGCCACGATGTGGGCGACGACCGCCACGACCAGCACGGTGCGCAGGATCCACAGGAACCAGACGCCGGGCAGCAGTGGCTTGCCGATGTCGCGCAGCCAGTGCGCGTAGTGGTCGAACGAGGTCTCCCCCGTGAACACCTTCAGGTTGCCGAGCATGTGGGCGATGAGGAACAGCGCCAGCAGGATGCCCGTCACCGCCATGACGGCCTTGAGGCCGACGTTCGAGCGGATGGGCGACCGAGTTTTCGTCATTACCACGCAACCGACGCTAGGAGCACTTCGATCAGTCGTCCAATGCATCAAACTCGCAGTGTTGATAGCCGTAGGCTATGTAGATGCAGCTCCATCAGCTCCGGTACTTCGTCGCGGTGGCCGAAGTACGACATTTCACCCAAGCGGCCGACCTCGTAGGCATCACTCAGCCTTCTCTCAGTAAGCAAATTCACGCTCTGGAGGCCGACCTCGGGGCACCCCTGTTCGAGCGGGTAAGGGGCAACATCACCCTCACCGCAGCCGGCGAGGTGCTGCTGCCGTTGGCCACCCGGATCCTCGCCGACGTGGAGACCGCGACCCGGGAGGTCCAGGAGTTGGTCGGGCTGCGCCGGGGCCGGGTCCGGCTCGGGGCCACCCCCAGTCTGGCGACCTCGCTCGCCCCGCCGGTGCTGCGCCGCTTCCGCGACGCGCACCCCACCGTCGACCTCAAGGTCGAGGAGGGTGGCTCCCAGGACCTGGTCCGCGACCTGCTCCGCGGTGACCTCGACCTGGCCCTCATCATCATGCCGGCGCAGGGGGCCGACCCCGGGCTGCGGGTCGACCCGATCCTGCGCGAGAGCCTGGTGGTGGCCTCGGTGGGGGAGGTGGCGACCGCGTCGCTGACCGGGGAGCTGCGGATCACCGACCTGCGGGACCAGCCGATGGTGATGTTCCGGGAGGGGTACGACCTGCGCGACGCGACCATCCAGGCGTGTCGGGAGGCGGGCTTCGAGCCCACCTTCGCGGTGGACGGCGGCGAGATGGACGCGGTGCTCAGCTTCGTCGAGGCGGGACTCGGCATCGCTCTCGTCCCCGGCATCGTGTTGGCCCGCCGACCGGGCGTGCGGATCACCCCGCTCGCCCCGCCCGGGGTGCGGAGGACCATCGCGGTGGCCCGTCGGCGCGACGTCGTACCCACCCACGCCGGTCGGGAGCTTCGGCGCATCCTGCTCGACTACATCCAGTCGGCGATCAACCTCGGCGAACTGCCCCCCGGCGTCGAGCCACTGACCTGAGCCGCCGGGGACCGCCGCCGCGAGGAAGCCGGACGGGGCCGCCGCCGCGACCAGGTCGGCGGCGGCCCTGCGGTCCGGCTCAGCGGCCCTCGGCGTCGTCCATCGCCCGGTAGATCCGCTGCTCGGAGACGGGGTACGGGGTGCCCAGCGCCTGAGCGAAGACGTTCACCCGCAACTCCTCGATCATCCACCGGATCTGCCGGACGGCCGACTCCTGGCGGCGGGCCGGTGACAGGTTGGCGAGCAGGTCGGCGTACTCCTTCTGCACCACAGCGATCCGGTCCTGCTGCTGGCGGTCCCGCTGCGGGTTGCCGCCCAGCCGCTCCAGCCGACGCTCGATGGCGGTGAGGTAGCGCAGCAGGTCGGGCAGGCGCGCGTACCCGGTCTCGGTGATGAAACCGGCGTGCACCAGCCCGGCGAGCTGGTTGCGGATGTCGGCCAGCGCCGCCACCACGGCGAGGTTGCGGGTCGCGCCGAGCCGCTGCTCGACGGCGTACGCGGCGGCGAGGACCTTGCGGACCCGGTCCATCACCTCGACCACTGTGTCGACCAGGTCGGCGCGGACCTTCTCGCGCAGGGCCGCGAAACCGTCGGCGTCCCACGCCGGCCCACCGGCCACACCGATCAGCCGGTCGATGGCGGCGCCCGCCGCGTCCTCGATCAACTCCTGCACGCCGCCGTGCGGGTTGCGGCTCAACGCCAGCTTGGCCTCGTTGTCCAGCCGCCCCTGCAGGAACCGCGCCGGGGACGGCACGGTGAGCCGCAGCAGCCGGCGGGTGCCGGCCCAGTGCGCCGCCTCCGCCTCGGCGGGGGAGTCGAACACCCTCACCCCGACCGTGGCGCCCTCGTCGACCAGCGCCGGGTACGCGGTGACCGCGTAACCCGCGCGGACCTGCTCGATGGTCCGGGGCAGTGTGCCGATGCTCCACTCGCGCAGCCCGGTGCGGGCCACCTCCGGCGCGGCGGCCGCCACCACCTGGCGTACCTCCTGGCGAAGTTGGCGTTGCAGGGCCGGCAGGTCCTTGCCCTCGGCGACCGGCTTCTCGTCGTCGCCGAGGACCCGGAACGTCACCCGCAGGTGCGCCGGGAGCTTGCCCGGCTCCCACGCGTCGCGGGGCACTGTCACTCCGGTCATCCGGCGCAGTTGCCGGGTGAGCGCGTCCAGCAGCGACTCCTCGCCGGGAGTGATCGCCGCCAGGGCCGCCCGTGCGTAGTCCGGCACCGGGACGAAGTTGCGGCGGATCGCCTTGGGCAGCGACCGCATCAGCGCGATCACCGTCTCCTCGCGCAGCCCCGGCACCTGCCAGTCGAAGGTCTCCGCCGGCACCTGGTTGAGCAGCGGCAGCGGGATGTCCACTGTGACGCCGTCGTCCGGCGTGCCGGGCTCGAACCGGTAGGTCAGTGGCAGGCTCACCCCGTCGGCCTGCCACTCGTCCGGGTAGTCGTCCTCGTCCACCCCCGGTCGGCCGTCGTTGATCAGCAGGTCGCGGGTGAAGGTGAGCAGGTCGGGTTGCTCGCGGCGGGTCTTCTTCCACCAGCTGTCGAAGTGCCGGCCGGAGGACACGTCGGCCGGGATCCGCTGGTCGTAGAAGCCGAAGATGGTCTCGTCGTCGACCAGGATGTCCCGGCGTCGGGCCCGGCTCTCCAACTCCTCGATCTCGGCGAGCAGCCGCTTGTTGTCCGCCCAGAACTGGTGGTGGGTCTGCCAGTCGCCCTCGACGAGGGCGTGCCTGATGAACAGTTCCCGGCTCAGCGTCGGGTCGATCCGCCCAAAGTTGACAGTGCGGGAGCTGACCAGCGGGACGCCGTACAGGGTGACCTTCTCGTAGGCCATCACCGCGGCCTGCTTCTTCTCCCAGTGCGGTTCGCTGTAGCTGCGCTTGACCAGGTGTTGCGCCAGCGGCTCGACCCACTCCGGCTCGACCCGGCCGGCGATGCGCCCCCACAGCCGGGAGGTTTCCACCAACTCCGCGGCCATCACCCAGCGCGGCGGCTTCTTGAACAACGCCGACCCGGGGAAGATCCCGAACTTCGCGCCTCGCGCCCCCAGGTACTCGTGTTTCTGGGCGTCCTTCAGGCCGATGTGCGACAACAGGCCGGGCAGCAGCGACTGGTGCACCTTCGGGGTGTCGATCTCCTCCGGCAGGTCCGCGCCGCCCCGGCGGCCCCGGCCGGCGTCCGCGTCGTCCGAGCTGTCGCGCGCCGGCCGCCCACCACGCCGGTCGCCGTCGGACGGGGTACGCAGCACCTGGCGCAGTTGGCTGACGATGTCCTGCCACTCGCGGATGCGCAGGTAGTTCAGGTACTCCGCCTTGCACATCCGGCGGAAGGCGCTGGAGGACAGCTCCCGCTGCTGCTCACGCAGGTAGCGCCACAGGTTGAGGTACGCGACGAAGTCCGACTCCTTGTCGGCGAACCGGGCGTGCGCCTGGTCCGCCTGGGCCTGCTTCTCCGCCGGCCGCTCCCGCGGGTCCTGGATGGAGAGCGCCGCGGCGATCACCAGCACCTCGGTGGCGCAGCCGTTGCGTTCGCCCTCGACCACCATCCGGGCCAGGCGCGGGTCGACAGGCAACTGGGCCAGCCGCCGGCCGAGCGCGGTGAGCCGCTTCTCCGGGTCGGCCTCGGTCGGGTTCAACGCGCCCAGCTCGTGCAGCAGGTTGACGCCGTCGGTGATGTTGCGCTTGTCCGGTGGGTCGATGAACGGGAACGCGGCGAGGTCGCCGAGCCCGATCGCGGTCATCTGGAGGATGACCGACGCCAGATTGGTCCGCAGGATCTCCGGGTCGGTGAACTCGGGCCGGGAGAGGAAGTCCTGCTCGTCGTAGAGGCGGATGCAGATGCCGTCCGAGGTACGGCCGCACCGGCCCTTGCGCTGGTTGGCCGACGCCTGGGAGACCGGCTCGATCGGCAGCCGCTGCACCTTGAGCCGACTGGAGTAGCGGGAGATGCGGGCGGTGCCCGGGTCCACCACGTACTTGATGCCGGGCACTGTCAGCGAGGTCTCCGCGACGTTGGTGGCGAGCACCACCCGGCGTGAGGAGTGCGCGGCGAAGACCCGGTGCTGCTCGGCGCTGGACAGCCGCGCGTACAACGGCAGGATCTCGGTGCCGAGGAGCGAGCGCTTCGTCTGCACCAGCTTGCCCAGCGCGTCGGCGGTGTCCCGGATCTCCCGCTCACCGCTGAGGAAGACCAGGATGTCGCCGGGGCCCTCGGCGGCCAACTCCTCGACGGCATCGCCGATCGCCTGAATCTGGTCGCGGACGGTCTCCTCGTCGCCGTCGCCGTCCTCCTCGCCCTCGGCGAGCTCGACGAGGGGCCGGTAGCGCACCTCCACCGGGTAGGTACGCCCCGAGACCTCGACCACCGGGGCGGGCACGCCGTCGGGCTCGTCGGCAGTGGGTGGCCCGGCGAAGTGCCGGGCGAACCGGTCGGTCTCGATGGTCGCCGAGGTGATGATCACCTTGAGGTCGGGTCGTCGGGGCAACAGCTCCCGCAGGTACCCGAGGATGAAGTCGATGTTGAGGCTGCGCTCGTGTGCCTCGTCGATGATCAGCGTGTCGTACTGGCGCAGCATCCGGTCGGTCTGCAACTCGGCCAGCAGGATGCCGTCTGTCATCAGCTTCACCAGGCTGCGCTCGCTGACCTGGTCGGTGAAGCGCACCTTGTAGCCGACCACGTCACCCAACTCGGTGCCCAGCTCGTCGGCGATCCGGTCGGCCACCGTCCGGGCGGCCAACCGCCGGGGCTGGGTGTGCCCGATCAGGCCGTGCACCCCGCGCCCCAACTCCAGGCAGATCTTCGGAATCTGGGTGGTCTTGCCGGAGCCGGTCTCGCCCGCCACGATCACCACCTGGTGATCGCGGATCGCAGCGGCGATGTCGTCCTTGCGCTCACTGACCGGCAGACCCACCGGGTACGTGATCACGGGCACCGCCGCCTGCCGGGCGGCGAGCCGCTGCTCGGCCCGGACCAGGTCGGCGGTGATCTCGGTCAGCGCCGCCTCCCGACGCTGCGGGTCGCGCAGCTTGCGGGCACCGTCCAGTCGCCGCTGGAGCCGGCGCTGGTCGCGGAACATCAGAGGTGTGAGGCGGCGGTGCAGCTCGCGAACGGGGTCGGACGCGACGGAGGCGGTTGGATTCTGCATGTCGTGCCCAAGGATAGGCAGCCCGGCGGCGCAGCGCCCGTGGGTTACCGAGCGGCCGGCTCTCCGACGGCCACCTCCGGTCCCTTGACGGTCACGAGCGGGCCCTAGAGTTGGCGGCCGACGTCGAGCGCTGGGGGAGCCGGATGGAGATGCGCGACACCGACCGCGCGTTGGTGCAGGCCGCCACTGCGGTCTCCAAGCTGCGCTGCCGCAGCCCGCACCACACTGTCGCGTCGGCGGCCCGGACCGCGGACGGGCGGGTCTTCACCGGCGTGAACGTGCAGCACGCCACCGGAGGGGTCTGCGCCGAACTCGTCGTGATCGGCACGGCCGCCACGCAGGGCGTCACCGCGCTGGAGACGATGGTCACTGTCGCCGACCGTGGCCGCGAGGTCGTCGCGCCCTGTGACCGGTGTCGGCAGGTGCTGCGGGACCACTTCCCGGACCTGCGGGTGGTCGTCGGCCCGCTGGACGCCCCGCGGGTGGTCCCGATCGGGGAGTTGCCCGCGGAGGCCGGCAGCGGCTCGGCCGGCTGACCGGGCCCGGGTCAGTCCCCGGAGGCCGCCTCCAGCATCGACTGCGGCACCGGCACGCTCTCGAACCGCAGGGTGCCCTCCGGAAGCAGCCACGACGTGACCCGCGCGACCAGGCGACCGGCCCGCACGGCGGGGTCGTTGGCGAACAGCGCGCGTGCCTCGTCCGGGGCGATGGACAGCACCACGAAGCCCCGCAGCTGTTCGTCGTCGGGATGCAGGAACGGCCCGGCCGCGAGGACGAGGCCCTGCTGCACGAGGCCCGCCTGGTGGGCCAGGTGGGCGTCCCGCAACCTGTCGATCGCGTCCTGCGGCAGCTCCGGCGGATCCGACGGTCGGGTCAGCAGGACGACCGTGTGCTGGTCGAATCGCATGTCCACACCCTATGACGTGAATGTCCCTCTTATGGGTGTCATCTGCCATCTGTCCGCCCTGTGGTCGTCCGCGAATCTCATTCTCATATCGAGGTTCGAAGCGACTGGGAGGTGCGGCATGGTCACCAGACGTCGGCTGCTCGCGGCCGGTGCCACCGGCGGCGCGGCGGCGCTGATCCCAGCGGGCTGGGCGGCCTCGGGCCGGGCCCTCGCCGCGGTCGCGCCGCTGGACGTCCGGGACATCCCGAAGTACGTCACGCCGCTGCGGATCCCCCCGGCCATGCCGACGGTGGTCACCGATCCGGAGCGCGACACGTACGAGATCGCGGTGCGACAGTTCCGCCAGCAGATCCTGCCGCCGTCCTGGCCGCGCACCACGGTGTGGGGTTACGGCTCCACCGCCCACCCCGGCAGCTTCGGCTACCCGGCGCCCACCATCATGGCGCGGGTCGGCCGCCCGGTACGGGTGACCTGGGTCAACCAACTCGTCGACGACCGGGGCGACTACCTGCCGCACCTGCTGCCGGTGGACCCCACCCTGCACTGGGCGAACCCGGCCGGTGGCATCGAGCACCGGGACCACCACGGGCAGTGGGACGGCAGCCCGCGGGGCTATCGCGGCCCGGTGCCCCAGGTGGTGCATCTGCACGGCGGGCACAGCACGCAGGAGAGCGACGGACACTCCGAGGCGTGGTACCTGCCGGTGGCCCGTGACCTGCCGCCCGACTTCGCCGTGTCCGGCAGCGCGTACCGGGAGTTCCGGTCCCGGTTCGCCGAGCGGTCCGGCCTGCGCTGGGCGCCGGGCTCGGCCACCTTCGAGTACGCGAACGACCAGCGGTCGTGCACCCTCTGGTACCACGATCACGCGCTCGGGCTCACCCGGGAGAACGTCTACGCCGGGCCGGCCGGGTTCTACCTGCTCGGTGGTGGGGACGAGTTGCCGGAGGGAGTGCTGCCCGGCCCGGCGCCGACCCGCGACGATGCGCCGAACGCCTCCTACCACGACATTCCGCTGATGATCCAGGACCGCAGCTTCACCGCCGACGGTGAGCTGCGCTATCCGTCGAGGTACTCCGGCGGCGGCGACGGGCCACCGACCTGGGTGCCCGGGTTCTCCGGCTCCACGATCGTCGTCAACGGCCGCACCTGGCCCTCGTTGACGGTCCAGCGTCGGCGCTACCGTTTCCGGCTGCTCAACGGCTGCAACAGCCGGTTCCTGCTGCTCAGCGTTGCCGCCCACGCCACGGCGCGGCCGGCCCGGCCGGTGTTGCCGGTCTGGCAGATCGGCAGCGACGGCGGTCTCCTGCCCGAGCCGGTGCCGCACGAGCGGGTGATCCTCGGCCCGGCCCAGCGTGTCGACGCGATCGTCGACTTCACCGACGTGCCGGCCGGCACCGAGCTGTACCTGGTCAACGAGGGGCCGGACGGGATGTACGGCGGCGGTCGGCCCGGGGTGGACTTCGACCCCGCCGACCCGCACACCACCGGGCAGGTGCTGCGCTTCGTGGTCACCGAGGCGGCCGGCGCGGATTCGAGCGTGCCACCGGAGCAGTTACGGCTGCCGTCACACCCGCGCCTCGGCCAGGCCCAGCGGGTACGCCGACTGTCGCTCAACGAGCGGATGTCCGGCGGGTCGATGATCATGCTGCTCGGCGTCCTCGACGAGCGCGGCCGAGGGCTGCCGTTGCGCTGGAGCGACCCGGTGACCGAGCAGCCGTCGCTCGGCGACACCGAGGTGTGGGAGGTGCGCAACTTCACCCGGCACGTGCACCCGGTCCACCTGCACCAGGTCCAGTTCGAGCTGCTCGGCCGGGGACACTCGGGGCGGTCGCTGCCGGGCCCGGGGGACCGGGGGTGGTTGGACACGGTGCTCGCGTACCCGTGGGAGGTGACCCGCATCAAGGCGCGCTTCGACCTGCCGGGTCGCTTCGCCTGGCACTGCCACCTGCTGGAGCACGAGGACAACGAGATGATGCGGCCACTCAACGTCCTGCCGCGCGGCGGCGCGGCGACCGGGGACGGCGGCTCGCCTGACGTGCCGGAGTCGCCACGGGGCGTGCCGGAGGTGCCGGTTACGGCATCGACCGACGCCGGTTAGGCGCGTTTTCGCAGGTCGGCTAAGGTTAGGCGAACCTAAGCCCGATCGTGCAGGAGATTCGTGACCGCCCTCGCCAGCCGGCCGACCCGTAGTCGGGCCAGCACCCGCACCGGGCGTCGGGTGACAGTCACCGTCGGGGCCGCGCTGGTGCTGCTGCTCACCGTGCTGGCCAGCTTCGCGCTCGGCAGCCGACAACTCGGCGTCGACCAGGTCTGGCACGCGCTCGTCGCTCCGGACGGCAGCGATGCCAGCACCATCGTCCGGGAGCTGCGGATGCCCCGGACCGCGCTCGGTCTCGCTGTCGGGCTCGCGCTCGCCGTGGCCGGGGTGCTGTTCCAGGCGCTCACCCGCAACCCCCTCGCGGAGCCGCGCATCCTCGGCATCAGCGCGGGCGCGTCGTTCGGGGTGGTGCTCGCGATCTCCGTCTTCGGCGTCGGCACGCTCGCCGGGTACGTCTGGTTCGGTATCGCCGGGGCCCTGATCGCCGGGCTGCTGGTCTTCGCCATCGCCACCCGCGCCCGCGAGGGCGCCAGCCCGGTCACCCTCGCGCTGGTCGGCGCGGCGCTCGACGCCAGCCTGGCCTCCGGGGTGTACGCGCTGCTCAGCATCGACGCCCGCACCTTCGAGGAGTACCGCTTCTGGGTGGTCGGCGGGCTGGCCGGACGGGACCTGTCGGTCGCCGCGCAGGTGCTGCCGTTCGTCCTCGTCGGGTTGGTGCTCGCCGCCCTGGTGGCGCGGGGCCTGGACGCGCTGGCCCTCGGCGACGACGTGGCCCGTGGCCTCGGCCACCGGATCGGCCTGGTCCGCCTCGGTGGTGGCCTCGCCGCCGTGCTGCTGACCGGTGCCGCGGTGGCCGCCGCCGGACCTGTCGCGTTCGTCGGGCTGGCCGTGCCGCACCTGGCCCGCGCCCTGGTCGGCGCCGACCACCGCTGGACCCTCGCCGTCTCCGCCCTGCTCGGCCCGGCGCTGCTGCTCGCCGCCGACATCGCCGGTCGGCTCGTCGCTCCGCCCGGCGAAATCCCGGCCGGGATCGTCACCGCGCTGATCGGCGCGCCACTGCTGGCCGTGCTGGTCCGCCGCGCCCGGGTGGTGACAGCGTGACCACCACCCAGCGCCCCCCGGACCCCACCGACCCGCCCCGCCCGTCAAGCCCGGTCGGGCTCGCCGAGCCGGCCGGGCAGGCCCGGCTTGCGGGGCGGTCGCTGCTGCGGATCGGCCCGGTCAGCCTGCTGATCCGCCGACGCGCGGTGCTGGTGGCCGCCGTGCTGACCGTGCTGCTCCTGCTGGCCGTCGTGCTCAGTCTCTCGCTGGGCACCCCGTACGTCGCCCCGGCCGACGTGCTGCGTGCCCTCTCCGGAGCCGGCACCCCGTACGACCTCGTGGTCTTTGACCTGCGGCTGCCTCGGGTCGTGCTGGCGGCCGTGGCCGGCGCCGCCTTCGGCGTGGCCGGCACGCTGATCCAGAGCGTGGCCCGCAACCCGCTCGCCAGCCCGGACGTCATCGGCATCACCCAGGGCGCCGGCCTCGCCGCGACAGTGGCCCTGACCACCGGAATGGCCGCGGTGCTGGTGGCGCCCACCGCGCTGGTGGGCGGGCTGCTCGCGGCGGTGCTGCTGTTCGCCCTCGGTGCCCGGCACGGGCTGGCCGCGCAGCGTTTCGTGCTCGCCGGGGTGGCTGTCGCGTTCGGCTTCCGGGCGCTCACCGAGGTGGTCATGCTCACCGCCGACCCGATCGACGGGCTGCGCGCCCAGATCTGGCTGATCGGTACCCTGGCCGGCAAGGGCTGGACCGAGGCCGCCTGGATCGCCGGCACACTGCTGGTGCTGCTGCCGGTGCTGGCCTGGGCCGGCTGGGCGCTGAACAGCACCGCCCTGGACGACGACACCGCCCGGGGAGTCGGGCTGCGTCCGGTGGCCCGCCGGGTCGGCCTCGCCGGCACCGGCGTGGTCGTCGCCGCGATGGTCACCGCCCAGGTCGGCGCCGTCGACTTCGTTGCGCTGGTCGCCCCGCAGGTGGCCCGTCGCCTGGTACGCGCCGAACGACCACCGCTGGTCTGCGCGGCGCTGCTCGGCGCCCTTCTGCTGGTGCTGGCCGACCTGGCCGGCCGGCGCCTGTTCGCACCCACCCAGCTACCCGCCGGTGTGCTGACCGCCGCGATCGGCGGCCCGTACCTGATCTTCCTGCTGCTGCGCGGCCGGCGGCGGTCGTCGTGACGCCTCAAGGAGTCGTGTGATGCTCTCCACCCGCGACCTGGTCGCCGGCTACGACGAGCGGACCGTGCTCGACGGGCTCGACCTCGACCTGCCCACCGACGCCTTCACGGTGATCGTCGGACCCAACGCGTGCGGCAAGTCCACCCTGCTGCGCACGATGGCCCGGCTGCTCACCCCCCGCCGAGGCACCGTGCTGCTGGACGGCACCGCCATCCGCGAACTGCCGACCCGGGAGGTCGCCCGCCGCCTCGGCGTCCTGCCGCAGAGCCCGCTGGTGCCCGAGGGCGTCACTGTGGCGGACCTGGTCGGGCGCGGCCGACAGCCCTACCAGCGGTGGTGGCGGCAGTGGTCGTCGGAGGACGGTGCCGCGGTGGACCAGGCGATGGCCCTCGCCGACGTCACCGACCTGGCCGACCGACCGGTGGACAGCCTCTCCGGCGGTCAGCGGCAACGGGTGTGGATCGCCATGACACTGGCCCAGGACACCGACGCCCTGCTGCTGGACGAGCCGACCACCTTCCTCGACCTGGCTCACCAGGTGGAGGTGCTGGATCTCCTGCACCGGCTGCGCTCCGAGCGTGGCCGCACCGTGGTGGCCGTGCTGCACGACCTGAACCAGGCCGCCCGCTACGCCGACCACCTGGTCGCCATGCGCGCCGGCGCAGTGGTCGCCGCCGGCCCGCCCCGGGAGATCCTCACCGCCGACCTGGTCCGCGACGTCTTCGGGCTGGCCTGCGTGGTCGTGCCCTGCCCGGTGACGGGCGCACCCCTGGTGGTGCCCGCCTACACCGGAGGCAACGCTCCGGCCCCCGCTGTCGCGGGTGACCCGGTCGACGCGTCCGCCGGCGCGAAGGACCCCGATCCGTCGACGGCATCCGTACCGGACGCCCGACCCTCCACCGGCGACGCGGCCAACCCGCTCGCCGGCTCGCACCCCTCGAAAGGACTCTGATGCGTCGTCTCGTCGCAGCTCTCGCCGCGGCCGTCGCCCTCGGCGCCGGCCTCACCGCCTGCGGTGAGAGCGACCCGGTCGCCGGCTCCACCACCGGGGAGACCCGGGAGATCACCCACGCCATGGGCACCACCAAGGTCCCGGCCGAGCCCAAGCGCGTCGTCGTGCTCGACACCGACAAGATCGATACGGCGCTCTCGCTGGGCATCACGCCCGTCGGCGCGGCCACCGCCGGTGAGGCGAAGAGCTGGCCCACGTACTTCGGCGCGGACAAGCTCGCCGGCATCAAGGAGGTCGGGGTGCTCACCGAGCCCGACCTGGAGGCGATCAACGCGCTGAAGCCGGACCTCATCCTCGGCAGCAAGTTCCGCCAGGAGAAGTTCTACGACGAGCTGGCCGCCATCGCGCCGACCGTGTTCACCGACAAGGTGGGCATCACCTGGAAGGACAACCTCCTCCTGGACGGCAGGGCGCTCGGCCGCGAGCAGCAGGCAAAGGATCTGCTCGCCACCTACGAGAAGCGGGCCAAGGACTTCGGCGCGACGCTCGGCGACGCCGCTGCGCGCAAGGTCTCCATCGTGCGGTTCCTGCCCGGCAACATCCGGGTGTACGGGCCGGACTCGTTCTCCGGCATCGTCATCGGCGACACCGGCCTGGGCCGCCCCGAGCGGCAGCTGCTCGCCAACAAGGCGGACAAGCGCTTCGACCTGGTCAGCCCCGAGCGGATCAACGAGGTCGACGGTGACGTCATCTTCGTGACCGCGTACGGCGACAAGGCCGCCGCCGAGCAGACCAAGGTCTCCGGCGGGACGCTGTGGAAGGGCCTCGGCGCGGTCAAGGCCGGCAAGGCGTACCCGGTCTCCGACGAGGTCTGGATGACCGGCATCGGCGTCGGCGCCGCCAACAAGATCCTCGACGACCTGACCAAGTACCTCCCCGCCGCCTGACCCTCAGCGCACCCGCACACCCGCGCGAGGCGTGCGCTCGCGGGCGCTGGCTCATGATCGTGCTCGATCCAGGATGTAGTGGCCTCCCCGTCTAGGGAGGCCACTACATCCATGTTCGAGGGCGATCATCGTCACCGGGGGGAGTTCGAGCGTGCCCGTAGGGCGGCCCGGACCTCGGCGAGGAACCCGTCAAAGTCGTCTCGGAGGCGCTTGGCGGTCAGGTGCAGCACGATCCAGTCGCCGCCGAGCAGTCGGTTGAGGCGTTGGCGGTCCCGGTGGAACTGCTCAGGATCGTCGTGCCAGAGTCCGTCGTACTCCACCGCGACCTTGAACTGCGGCCAGGCCAGGTCCAGACGGGCCACGAATCGGCCCTGCTCGGCCACGACCCACTGCGTCTCCGGCCTCGGCAGGCCGGCGAGCACCAACCCGACCCGGGTGCGGGACTCCTGAGGGGACTCCGCGCCCGCGTCGGCTAGGTCGACCGCGCGTAGCAGCGATCGCCAGCCGCGTCGACCGGCCCGGCTCAGCGCGTACTCGCGCAGGGCTGGCGTGGTCGTCAGCCGGTTGGCCAGCATGGCGTCGATGACGACCACCGCCTCGATCACATCGAGCCAACGGGCCAGGTCCCAGCAGGTACGCGCTGGGCTGGTCACCCTGACCCCGGCCCGGTCCACGGTGTCGCCGGAGTCGATCTCTCCGTGGTGGACCCGGATGCCGGCGGTCGGGCCGATCCGGGTGGCGGTGGGAACGAGGACGTCGACCGGCTCGCTCGCGCTCGTCTTCGCGCATCCGTAAAGGCCGGCCGCAGCGCGCCCTGCAATGGCCGCACCGGGCGGGACCAGCCAACGTCCGACGGCGGTGCATCTGATCGTGTGGGTGACTGCGATCTGGGCATCGGCGTAGACGTCGCGGAAGAGCGGTCGCCACGCCGAGCTGCGTAGCTCGTTGCGGGTCAGGAGGCCTCGCGAGACGGCGGTCGAGCCACGGAAGACCCGGCCCCGCAACTGCGGCGGCCGACGAAGAGCTTTCGGCATGGGGCTCAGATTGGCCGAACCTCTTCGCGTCACGCTGCCCCTGTGGATAACCACAGTCAACAGACGAGCGCCGATGCGCGTCGTTATCCCCATGATCGCGCTCGAACATGGATGTAGTGGCCTCCCGAGAAGCGGAGGTCACTACATCCTGGATCGAGCGCGATCTTGCCAGGCTGGCGCACGGAGCGCGTCGGTCTCAGGCGGACGTGGGTCGCGGGAGCGGGTGGGGTGCGTGGGTGGGACGTGGACGTCGGGGGTGGATCAGGCGGCGGTGGACCAGATGGCGCGGAAGGCGGCGGCTTCGCCGGAGAGCCATCGTTCGATCTGGTCGGGCTTGGCGTCGGTGGGCATGCGGTGGGCCAGGCCGCGGCGGACGTCGACCAGGACCGGCTCGGCGTGCGGGAGCACCGCGTCCATGTGTCGGGCCATCAGGTGCAGGGTGGCGAGCACCGATTCCTCACTCGGTGGGGCCTCGTCGAAGTGCAGGCGGACCGCTTCGGCGCGGCCGTCGGCGTGGCGTACCCCGAAGTGGGGGTTGATCTTGACGGGCAGGTCGCCCAGCATGGCCAGGGCGTCGCGGGTCTGGGCGAGATCGACGGCGGCCGGCTCGCCGAGGGAGCGCAGCCAGGTCGTGGCGCCGGGGACGAGCGCCTGGTAGAGCGGGCGCCAACGTGGCTTGACGATGTCGGCCACCCCGGCCAGGTGGGTGCCGCCGGTGTGGAAGGCGATGTCGGCCTTGAGTGCCTTGACGAACTGGCCGTGCGGGTTGAAGCCGGACCGGCTGGCGCGCTGCTTGCGCAGCCCTCCCACGAAGGTCGCCTTGGTGGGGCCGGTGCGGTCGACGTAGCGGGTGAAACCGAGCAGTGTCGCGTAGGGGGTGAGGGGCGTGGAGGCGGGCGCGGTCACGGGCGTCCTCCCAGGTCAGGATCTTGATTAGTACATACATTCTAATCGACAGGTCTGACATTGCCCAGCAAAGTTGAGGGCATCACCGCCTCCTGCCAACCAGGCGATTTGCCCGTATCCGGTCCAGCCGAGGGTGACCAGTTCACGGGACGTTGGCCAACGGCGTGGCAGCGATCGCCGCCCAGCCGATGACAGCCGATCGGAGCGCCACGAGTCATCCGGACGGCGGGCGGACCCTCTTGTCAGCGTCGTGATCCGCCCAGGCGAATTGCCGTCTGTGAATCACGGCATCCATCCTTGCCGCAGCCGGCACGGAAGCGGTTGGGTCAGTGGCATGGCTCGCATCGCCTACAACAACCACGACGCGGCAGCGTTCGAGGCCACCCGTCACTTGTCCGACCAGGCACTCGCCGGCTGGCGTGAAGCGGTGACCCGCCACCTCGACCCTCAGCCCGGCACGCGCCTGCTCGACCTCGGCGCGGGCACCGGCGCGTGGGCGCAGACCTTCACCGACTGGTACGACGGCATCGACGTTGTCGCCGTCGAGCCGGCCGAGGCCATGCGAGCCCGCTGCCTGCACCCTCAGGTCCTGGCCGGAGATGCCGCCAACGTTCCGCTGGCGGCCGGAAGCGTCGACGCGGCCTGGCTGTCCACCGTCATCCACCATGTGCCGGACCTGACCGCTGCCGCACGTGAGCTGCGCCGCGTGCTGCGTCCCGGCGGGCCGGTGCTGATCCGCTCCGCCTTCGCTGGCCGCCACCACGCAATCACGCTGTTCCGCTTCTTTCCCGAGGCCATCCGCGTGTTGAACACCTACCCCAGCGTGCACGACGTCGAAGCGGCTTTCGCCGCCGCTGGCTTCACGACGATCTAACTGGAACAGGTCCCGCAGACCACGGCACCGTCGCTTCGTGACGTCGCGGCCACCATGCGCCGGGAAGCACACACGCCCCTACAACTGATCACCTACAACGAGTACGCCGCCGGTCTGGCTCGACTCCACCTCGCCGCTCAAACCGAATCCGGCCCCGTCATCGACGCGCTCGACCTGCTCGTTCTTCGATAGAACGCCGTCCTCAGCGGCCAATCCAAGATCCTGACGTCCGGCGGCTTGTCTTTCGGGGAAGCTGGCTGATCGGAGGGACAGCCCGCCCGCGGCCGGTCGCTCCCGTTACTCGCGTTCGCGATGGCGCAAACTTTGTCCTAGTTGTGGCGTTATTGTGCGTTGTGGTCATCGGTGAGGCGTCCAGGGTCGTCATCCCTGGCAGGGGTACGGCGGCGCGCGCCGCCCAGTCCGCCGACCCCGCAGATGGCCGGGACCGCTACCTGGACCTGCTGCGGACGCTCGCCCTGGTCCGCGTCGTGCTCTTCCACGTCACCGGTTGGGTCTGGTTGAGCCTGCTGGTGCCGGCGATGGGTCTGATGTTCGGCATCGCCGGTTCGTTGATGGCGGCGTCACTCGACCGGCACAGTCCGACGGCCGTACGCCGGCGGCTGCGCCGCCTGCTGCTGCCGTACTGGGCGTTCGGCGCGATCGCACTGGTGGTGCTCTCCGTCGGGTGGCGTCCGCTGCCCAGTGGCGTGGCCGGCTGGGCTGAACTGCTCTGGTGGGTGCTACCCCTGCGGGTGCCACCGGTGGGTGGACAGTCCTGGGCCTGGGTGTTCCACATCGGGCTCTGGTACGTCGTCACCTATCTGTGGCTGGTGCTGCTCTCGCCGGTGCTGCTGTGGCTGTTCCGCCGCTGGCCGTGGCCCAGCATCGGCGTCGCCACCGCGCTGCCGGTCGGGATGCATCTCGGCGGTGTGCACGCCGGCTACTTCGTCGCCGCCTACCTGTCCTGCTGGCTGCTGGGCTTCGCCCACCATGATCGGCTGCTGCACCGCGTCCCGTGGCGCTGGTACGGCTGCCTCGTGGCCGGCCTCGCCGGGGTGGGCGGCACCTGGGTGGTGGCCGCCATGGTGACCGGTCGGGCCGTCGACCTCAACCACATCGCGGGTGGCACCACACTGTGGTCGATGGCGCTCGTCGCCGTGCTGCTCAGAGTGCAGCCCCGGCCGGTCGGCCGGGGGCCGCTGGGTGCCGTGCTCCGGGTGGTCAACGCCCGGGCGGTCACCATCTACCTGTGGCACATCCCGGCCAGCCTCGGGATGTTCCTGCTGCTCGCGCCGGTGCTCCCGTACAACTCGGTGGCCTCCATCGCGCTGCGACTGGCCGGGGTGTGCCTACTGGCCGCCGGGGCGGTGCTGCTGTTCGGCTGGATCGAGGACGTGGCCGCCCGGCGTACCCCGGCGCTGTTGGGCCCTCGGCCGGGCAACGCCGGTCGGCACCGCGCCGATCGACACCTCAGAGCTGGCCGACGTCGGTGATCCGCACGACCGCCGCGCCGACCTCGTCCGAGGCCACCAGGTCGATCTCGGCGCTGATGCCCCAGTCGTGGTCGCCGTCCGGGTCGTCGAAGATCTGCCGTACGGTCCACCGCTCCCGGCCCTGCTCGATCATGAGCAGTGCCGGACCGCGGGCGTCCGGACCGACCCCGATCGAGTCGTACGACTGGAAGTACGGCGCCAGGGCGTCGGCCCACGCGTCGTAGTCCCAGCCGTCCTCGGCGTCCAACTCGGCGAGCAGGTCCCAGCGGCGTAGCGCGGCCAACTCGACGCGCCGGAACAGCGCGTTGCGCACCAGCACCCGGAACGCCCGCGCGTTGCGGGTCACCGCCGGCGGCCGATCGGTCAGGGCGGCGTGCGCCTGAGCGACCTCGGCCACGTCGGACGGGTTGCGCAGCCGTTCCCACTCGTCGATGAGGCTGGAGTCGACCTGGCGGACCAGCTCGCCCAACCACTCGATGAGGTCGATCAGCTCCTCGGTCTTGGCGTCCTCGGGCACGGTCTGGCGCAGCGTCTTGTACGCGTCGGCCAGATAGCGCAGGACGAGACCTTCCGAGCGGGTCAGCCCGTAGAACTGCACGTACTCGGTGAAGGTCATGGCCCGCTCGTACATGTCGCGGACGACGGCCTTGGGGGAGAGTTGGTGGTCGGCGACCCACGGCTGGCTCTGCCGGTACATCTCGTACGCGGCTTCCAGCAGCTCGGCGAGGGGCTTCGGGTGGGTCACCTCGTCGAGCAGTTCGAGGCGGGCCTCGTACTCGATGCCCTCTGCCTTCATCGCGGCGACCGCCTCGCCGCGTGCCTTGAACTGCTGCGCGGAGAGGATCTGCCGCGGGTCGTCGAGGATCGACTCGATGACGCTCAGCACGTCGAGCGCGTACGACGGGGACTCGGCGTCGAGCAGCTCGATGGTGGCCAGCGCGAGGGGGGAGAGCGGCTGGTTGAGGGCGAAGTCGAGCTGGAGGTCGACGGTGAGCCGGACCCGGCGGCCGGTCTCCTCCGGCTCGGGCAGCTCCTCGACCACCTCGCCAGCGCGCAGCGCGCGGTAGATGGCGATCGCCCGGCGGATGTGCCGGCGCTGGGCGGCGGGCTCCTCGTGGTTGTCGGTGAGCAGGTGCCGCATCGCGGCGAACGCGTCCCCGGGGCGGCTGATCACGTTGAGCAGCATCGAGTGGCTGACCTGGAAGCTGGAGGTCAGCGGCTCCGGCTCGGCGTCGACCAGCCGGTCGAAGGTGGGCTGGCCCCAGCCGATCGAGCCCTCCGGCGGCTTCTTGCGGACCACCTTGCGTCGCTTCTTCGGGTCGTCGCCGGCCTTGGCGAGGGCCTTCTCGTTGTCGATGACGTGCTCGGGGGCCTGCACCACGACCCGGCCGATGGTGTCGTAGCCGGCTCGCCCGGCCCGCCCGGCGATCTGGTGGAACTCCCGGTTCTTCAACAGCCGGGTACGAACCCCGTCGTACTTGGACAGGCCGGTGAACAGCACGGTGCGGATCGGCACGTTGATGCCGACGCCGAGGGTGTCGGTGCCGCAGATGACCTTCAGCAGGCCGGCCTGGGCGAGGGTCTCCACCAGGCGGCGGTACTTGGGCAGCATGCCGGCGTGGTGCACGCCGATGCCGTGCCGGACCAGCCGGGACAGCGTCTTGCCGAAGCCGGCGGTGAACCGGAAACCGCCGATCGCCTCCGCGATCATGTCCTTCTCGGCGCGGGTGCAGACGTTGACGCTGGTCAGCGCCTGGGCGCGTTCCAGCGCGGCGGCCTGGGTGAAGTGCACGACGTACACCGGGGCCTGCTTGGTCTCCAGCAGTTCCTCGAGCGTCTCGTGCAGCGGCGTCATCGCGTACGAGAAGATGAGCGGGACCGGCCGCTCCGCCGTGCGCACGACGGCGGTGGGTCGCCCGGTGCGCCGGGTCAGGTCGTCGACGAAGCGGGTGGTGTCTCCGAGCGTGGCCGACATCAGGATGAACTGGGCCTGCGGCAGTTCGATGATCGGCACCTGCCACGCCCAGCCTCGGTCGGGCTCGGCGTAGAAGTGGAACTCATCCATGATCACCTGGCCGACGTCGGCCTTGGTGCCCTCGCGCAGCGCCAGGTTCGCCAGGATCTCCGCGGTGCAGCAGATGATCGGGGCGTCGGCGTTGACACTGGCGTCGCCGGTGAGCATGCCGACGTTCTCGGCACCGAAGACCTCGCAGAGCGCGAAGAACTTCTCCGACACCAACGCCTTGATCGGCGCGGTGTAGAAGGTCGTCCGGCTGTCGGCGAGGGCCGCGAAGTGCGCGGCGATCGCCACCAGGCTCTTACCCGAGCCGGTGGGCGTGTTCATGATCAGGTTGGCACCGGAGACGATCTCGATGACCGCCTCTTCCTGATGGGGGTAGAGGTCGAGGCCGCGCTCCTTCGCCCAGCCGGCGAACGCGTCGAAGAGGGTGTCGGGGTCGGCGCTTGTCGGCAGCGCGGCGGTGAGCGTCATAGCCTGTCCATGGTGCCTGGATCATGCCCCGGTACGCCAACCCGGTCCGCACCGGACCCTCGTCCGGGCATCCCGAACGCCCCGCCGCGTTCCGGTTCGGGCGTTTTGTCGGTCACCGTCGGCGGTACAACAGGTCGGCGACCGGCCGACCGGCAGTGATCGCCCGACGTTCGAACTTCGTCACCGGTCGGTGCGCCGGCCGTGGCGCGAAGCCGCCGTACGCGTCGACCAGCTCCGGGTCCGCGTCGAGGGTCACCCGCATCGCCTCGGCGTACTCGGCCCAGTCGGTAGCGCAGTGCAGCAACCCGCCGGGGCGCAGCCGGGACCGCAGCAGCGCCACGTGCGTCGGCTGGATGATCCGCCGCTTGTGGTGGCGGGACTTCGGCCACGGGTCCGGGAAGAAGACGTGCACGGCGTCCAACACACCCTCGGGCAAGCCGTTGACCAGGGACAACGCGTCGCCCTCCGCCACCCGTACGTTGCGCAGGCCACCGCGCTCCACCAGGTGCAGCAGGTTGGCGATTCCCGGCGTGTGCACCTCGACCGCCAGATAATCTCGATCCGGGTCGGCGGCAGCCATCGCAGCGGTGGTGTCGCCCATGCCCGAGCCGATCTCCAGCACCACGGGCGCCCGGCGACCGAACAGGTCGGCCAGGTCGACGGGCAGCACAGGCCCGTCCGGCACATCCAGGCCGTACGCGGGCCAGAGCCGGCTCAGCGCGTCGGTCTGCCGGTCGCTCATCCGACCCCGGCGGGGGTGGAACGTGCGGATCGTCCGGCTCGCGGGCGGGACGGCGGGGTCATGGTCGATGGCGGTCACAGCGAAACGAGCGTACGCGACGCCGCCAGCGGATCGGATGTGATGTGCGACCGGAAATGAGAGGATCCAACTGGTACGGCAGGTCGGGTGATCCGCTGCCCGGCCGGGCCGCACGGCGTCGAGAGGGGGCATCGTGACAGTGACCCGCGGCGTCGTGACGCTGTCGCTGGTGACCGTGCTGGCCGGCCCCCTGCTCGCCGCCGCGCCCGCCCTCGCCGCGCCCGAGCGGGCGGTTGCCGTCGCGCCAGCGCCGCAGCCCGGAGGGCCGCCCGGCGGAGCTCCCCAACCGACTCCGGCGGTGGACATCTTCGTCGAGGTGAGCCCCAGCACGGTGCAGCCCGGTTACCTGGTCGGCATCCGGGCCAGTTGTCGGGACAACTCGGTGGGCGCCACCGTGGTCTCCGACGCCTTCGGGGCGGTAGGCGTGCAGCCGCAGCGTGGGGTGCTCACCGCCGCGCCGATGGTCCGCGAGCGCACCCGCCCCGGCAACTACCGGGTCAAGCTGGAGTGCCGCGACGGCGAGACCGCCTCGACGATGCTCCAGGTGGTCAAGAAGGTCCCCGTCCAGCCGAGTCGGGGTCCGGCGACCGGGTTCGGTGGAAGCAGCGGCGGGATCACCGGCAAGCTGCTGCTGCCCGGCGGCGCGGCACTGATCATCACCGGGCTGGTCCTCGCCGTGATGGCGCTGCGTCGTCCCCGAGCCGCCATGCGTCGCTGAGGCTGCCATGACGATTTTCCGCCCCACGCCGCCGCCGGCCGGTTCACGCCCGCCGTCGCCTGGTCGTCCCGCCTCGCCGCCGGCCGCTGCCCGCCAGCCGTTCGCCGGCCGCCCCGCCTCGCCACCCGATGACGTCCGGCTGCCATTGGACGACGGTTGGCCGGGCTCCGACCATCCGTCAGGTCCCGAGCGCTCGTCGCGGCCCCAGCGCCCGCCAGCCCCCGACCGCCCGTCGGTGGCCGCGCGTCCGCCGACCGCCGTCGCCCCCCGGCGTAGTCGGCCGTCCGGGCGCAGCCCCTGGTCCATACCGTTGGCCGTGGTGTTGGTGTTGGCCGGCGTCTTCGCCACCGGGGCGGGGCTGGGCCGTTCGGTCGGCCCGTTCGACCTGGCCCCGACCGGCGGTGACCGACCGGCCCGCAGTGAGTCGGTCGGGCTGTCGGCCAGTCGCCCGGTGCGCCTCTCGGTGCCGGCGATCAAGGTGACCGCGCCGGTGGCGCCCGTCGGGCAGGCGCGGGACGGCTCGATCGCCGTACCGCCGTTGGAACGGCACAACGAGACCGGCTGGTACGACCGGGGGCCCACGCCCGGTGAGCCTGGCCCTGCGGTGATCGTCGGGCACGTGGACACGAAGAGCGGCCCGTCGGTCTTCTACGACCTGGGCAAGCTCAAGCCGGGCGACCTGATCGAGGTCGCCCGTGCGGACCGGTCGACGGTGATCTTCAAGGTCGACACCGTGGAGCACTTCCCGAAGGACCAGTTGCCCGCCGAGCGCATCTACGGCCACGACGGCCCCGCCGGGCTGCGGTTGATCACCTGCGGCGGCCAGTTCATCGGTGGACGCACCGGCTACGCCGACAACGTGATCGCCTTTGCCACCCTCCAGTCCTCCCGCAAGCCCTGAGACGCCCCGGCCAGGGCCGCACGCCCGTGGGGCCCTGCCGTGCCGCACGCCCGTGCGCGCCGCCGTGCCGCCTGTTCGAGCGGCCACCTGTTCGTGGAACGGTTGATCGACTCGAGATCATTGAAGTCGGGGTGTCGGACCGGCCCGGACACCCCGGTTTCGCTGAACCCGAGTGGATCAAGCCGACGGCGGAGCCCACAGATCAGGCTGGCAGGGCGACTGGTGGCCGACTACCGCTCGGTCTGCCTCGACGCTATCAACGGCGACAGCCGGTCCGGCGCGGCTTGACTTCAACCAGCATTCAGGTCCTAGCGTCGCTGACACGGGGTACGGAAGCGGATCCGAAGCACTGGACCGCGGCTGATTGGAGACATACGTGCGGGCGATCCAGGTTTCTGAGTACGGGGGTCCAGAGGTTCTGAACCTGGTGGACCTGCCCGATCCGCAAGCCGGGGAGGGAGAGGTCATCGTTCGGGCCGAGGCCGTGGACACGATCTACCTTGAGACTCAGATCCGCGGTGGCTGGGGTGAGATGTTCGGTGTCACCCCGCCGTACGTACCGGGCGGTGCTGCGGCGGGAACGGTGGTCTCCACCGGTCCGGGCGTCTCTGCGTCCTGGCTTGGCCGCCAGGTCGTTGCGGGTGCCGGCACGCGGGGTTCATACGCTGAACTGGTTCGGGCGAGCGTCGACCGGCTGGTGCCGGTCCCCGACGGACTGAGCCTGCGGGAAGCGGCTGCTCTCGCACACGACGGCGTGACCGCCATGGGCATCATCGGCGGTGTCGGCGTCAAGCCGGGCGACCGGGTCCTGATCCTGGGGGCCGCGGGCGGCATGGGAACGCTGCTCGTCCAGCTCGCACACCGTGTCGGCGCGCAGGTCGTGGGAGCGGCCCGTGGCGCGGACAAGCTCACACTCGTACGACGGCTCGGTGCCGACGCTGTCGTCGACTACGCGGGTGACGGATGGACCGACGCGGTACGCGAAGCGCTTGGCGGTCTGTCTGTCGATGTGCTGCTGGACGGTGTCGGGGGAAAACTCGGCAGCGACGCCTTTCATCTGGTGGCCGACGGCGGGCGGGTCTCGGCCCATGGGGCGGCGAGTGGCGAGTTCGCCACGATGGATCTGTCGAGTTCGCGGGCGCGCGGCATCGATCTGTACGGCATTGCTGACGTTCAGTTCGAGGCGCCGGAGATGGTGCAGCTCGCGGGCAGGGCCCTGACCGAGGCGGCCCAGGGGCGGATACGCCCGGTGATCGCACGCGAGTATCCGCTATCTTCCGCGGCTGAAGCTCACCGCGCGATCGAGGCGCGCTCGATCCCGGGCAAGGCCCTCCTCATTCCGTGAGACGTGGCCGTCGCTCAGGGCTGGGGGACGTGCAGCGCCACCTCGAACTCCAGCAGGCTGGCACCGGTGGAGACCGGGGGACGGGGCTTGTCGCCGGGTGCGGCGGCGTGTGCGGCGCGCGACGGGCCGGCGGCCCACGCCTGGAACGCTTCTTCGCTCTCCCACTTCGTGTAGACGAAGTAGCGGGTCTCGCCGGCCACCGGGCGGAGGAGTTCGAAGCCGAGGAAGCCGGGGGAGTTCTCCACAGCTCCGGCCCGCGCCGCGAACCGCTTCTCCAACTCCGCGCCGCCGCCGGGCGGGACGTCGATTGCGTTGATCTTCACGACTGCCATCTGCCCACCCTAGCCAAACTCAGAACGTCTCGACCGCTGGGACCAGGTCCACGTCGACCACGATCGGGGCGTGGTCGGAGGGGCCCTTGCCCTTGCGGGCCTCCCGGTCCACGTACGCGGAGCGGACCGCTCGGGCGAACGGCGCGGACGCGTACACCAGGTCGATTCTCATGCCCTTGTTCTGGTGGAACATGCCGGCCCGGTAGTCCCAGTAGGTGTAGGGGTGTGGGCCCTTCATCGGAGTGGGCACGACGTCGCTGAGGCCCAGGTCGCGCAGCGCCGCGAGGGCTGCCCGCTCGGCCGGGGTGACGTGCGTGGAGTGGGTGAAGACCGCCGGGTCCCAGACGTCGGCGTCGGTCGGGGCGACGTTGAAGTCGCCGCAGACCGCCAGCGGCAGCCCGCCGGCCAGCTCGGCGTCCAGCGCGTCGCGTAGCGCCGCGAACCAGGCCAACTTGTACGCGTAGTGCGGGTCTTCCGGCGTCCGGCCGTTGGGCACGTACACCGACCAGACCCGCACCCCGTCGCAGGTGGCCGAGATGGCCCGGGCCTCGGGCTCGGGGAAGCCGGGCTCGTCGGCGAACCCGACCCGGACGTCGTCCAGCCCGACCCGGGACAGGATGGCCACCCCGTTCCACCGGCCGTCGCTGTGGCTGGCCACGGTGTAGCCCAGCGCGCCGACCTCGGCGACCGGGAAGGCGCCGTCGGGGCATTTCGTCTCCTGGAGGCAGACGACGTCCGGCCCGGTGTCGGCCAGCCACTCCAGCAGCCGGGGTAGGCGGGCCTTCACCGAGTTGACGTTCCAGGTCGCCAGGCGCATGCCCCCAGCCTGCCGCATTCGCCGCCGCGACGCCGGGTCAGCCGGCCGGGGTGTCGCCGGGACGGGTCTGTTCGGCCAGGAACCGTTCCAGTTCGGCGCCGAGTTCGTCGGCGGTGGGCAGTGGGCCGGCATCGGGGGCGAGCAGGCTCTTCTCGCCCCGGCCTCGGGCGAACGCGTCGTACTGCTCCTCCAGGGCCTGGACCAGGGCCGCGGCGTCCTCGGTCTGTGCGACCTGCCTGTCGATCTCCACCCGGACCACCTCGGCGGCCGAGCGCAGCCCGTCGCCGGGCAGCAGCAGCCCGGTGCTGCGCGACACGGAGGTGAGCAGCACCTCGGCGGCCGCCGGGTATTCGGTCTGCGCCACGTAGTGCGGCACGTGGGCGGCGAAGCCCAGCGCGTCGCGGCCCTGTTCGCCGAGGCGGAACTCGAGTAGGTGACCGACGCTGCCGGGCACCTGGACGCGTTGCAACCACGGCTCGTAGCTGGCGATCAGCTCGGGGCGGGTGGCGTGCGCTGTCACCCCGGTCGGCCGGGTGTGCGGGACCGCCATCGGGATCGAGTTGAGCCCCACTGTGAGCCGGACGTCCAGCCGGGCGGCGAGCCCGGCCACGGCGGCCACGAAACGCTCCCACTGGAGGTCCGGTTCGGGGCCGGTGAGCAGCAGGAACGGGGTCTCGTCGTCGTCCTGCAGCAGGTGCAGCTCCAGCTTGGGCGCGTCGACGCTCTCCCAGTGGTCCTCGACGAAGGTCATCACCGGTCGTCGCGACCGGTAGTCGAAGAGCTGGTCGACGTCGAACGTGGCGATCGGCCGACCCTCCAGCGAGGTGAGCAGCTGCTCACGCGCCAGTCGGCTGGCGTTTCCGGCGTCCACGAACCCGGTGAGGGCCTGGATGAGGACCGGCTGCCCGAGGTCGGGCAGATCGTCGGTGAGCTGGTAGAGCTCGTGTGGGTCGAGCACCGGTGCGGACCTCCCTGAAATGTGCGTGCGGGGTGCCGTCGCGACGGAGGGCACCCGTTCGGGCAACGTACCCGCCATCCTGGCGCATTCCTTCGTCGGGCGATCCGTTGGCCGGGTGGTGGGCGTGACCGGACTAATCGTCTGTTTACGCCACCAGGCCGAGCCTCGTGGCCGATCGGCCGAGGGGTGGTTCGGCCCAAAGGCCGAGTTTGTCGATCATGTCGTTCTCAGGGGTGGAATGTTCGCTCCCGTCCTGGCCCGTGCCGGTCCGAGTGCGGCGCCAGCTTCATCCGGTACGCGAGGTCCGTTCCCCGGGCGGGTCACCCCGCCCGGGTCGTCCACCAGTACCGCTCCGATCTGTGTCGAGCGCCACGTGATCACCGTGCGTGATCGGGGTTTCCACCTGCCTAGCCTCGGTTGATGCGTGACGACGGCACCCTCGACGACCCGTACGCCCCGAGCAGCCCCACTGCCGATACGGAGGATGGCACCTCAACCGAACGGACAACCGCCGCGACCCGGCTCCGGGCGTACGCCCGGGACCTGACCGGTCGACGCCGGGCACAGCTGGCGCTGGCCACCGGTGTGGTGTGCTGCCTCGGTCTGACCGCCGTCGTCCAGGTTCGTAACGAGGACGCCGACGCGGCGACGCGCAGTGGATCGCTCTCCAGCTCCGAGCTGGCGCAGCGCGCCGAGCAGCAGCGCGCCTCCCGTTCCCTCGACCGCACGGTCGCCCCGAGCGCCTCCGCCGCCGCCCAGTCCGCCGCGGCGAGCCCCGCCGATCCGGACACCAGCGCGCCGGCCCGCAAGGTCGCCCCGGCTCGCCCGACCGACCCCGCGCCCGTCGCCGGGCTGGACGAGGACCAGATGGAGAACGCCGAGGCGATCGTCCGTGCCGGCCGCAAGATGGGGGTGCCGCGCCGGGGTCTGGTGATCGCGGTGGCCACCGCCATGCAGGAGAGCAACCTCTACAACGTGGCCAGTGGCGTGCTGCCCGAGTCGCAGGACTATCCGCACCAGGGCGTCGGCTGGGACCACGACTCGGTCGGGTTGTTCCAGCAGCGTTCCAGCAGCGGCTGGGGCCCGGTGGGGCAGCTGATGGACCCCGAGTTCGCCACCCGGCAGTTCCTCAGCGCGCTGGAGCAGGTGCCCGGCTGGCAGCGGATGCGGCTCACCGACGCCGCCCAGGCGGTGCAGGTCTCCGCGTACCCCGAGCACTACCAGCAGCACGAGTGGCGGGCCACCCGGGTCGTTGACGCCATCGTGCCGGCGGGGCGGTAACCTACCGCCCACTATGGACGGTCAGGGTTGAGGCTGTCGCATCCCGGGTACATGTGTTGCAGGTTCGAGGTACACATGACTACGGGACCATCGACAGGAGGACGCCATGTCACTGATGCAGCGGATCACCACGTTCCTGAGATCGCCGAAGGGGCAGCAGTTGGTCGAGCGAGGTCGTCGGGAGATGGCCAAGCCGGGCAACCAGCAGAAGCTGAAGGGGTTGGCGGCCCGGCTGTCCAACCGCCGCCGCTGACCGTTCCATCGGCCGCCCTGTCCACCGTTTCCACCCCTGGGGAGACCTGGTGACCGACACCCCGCCCGTCGACGGTCAGCCCGTCGTCCCTACTCCGCAGCCGTCCGTCGACCTGCCGGCCGGGCCGGTGAACGCCCCCGAGGGTCCGCCGGCCCGGCTCTGGGACCGGATGCGTGACGACCCGCAGTACGCGCCGGAGCACCTTGCCCTGGAGGCAGTGCGCCGCCTGGGGCCGGAAGCCGCGCAGTGGGCAGCCCGGGCCCGGGCCGAGCAGCCCGGCGTCTCCGCCGATGCCCTGGCCGACCAGGCGGCCCGCAAGTTCGTCAACCTGGCCCGGCTGTCCGGCGCGGTCTCCGGCGCGGCCGGGCTGCCCGGCGCCGTGATCGACGTGGGCGTGCTGGCCTGGACCCAGGCGCGGATGGCCCTGCACATCGCCGCCGCGTACGGCGTCGACCCCCTGCACAGCGACCGGGCCACCGACCTGTTGGTTCTCCAGCGGGTGCACAAGGTCGCCGCGAGCGCCAGGCTGGCGCTCGGCGTGGCCGCCGGGCGGGAGCGCGCCGACGCGCTCTTCGGCCTGGGCGGCCAGCGTCCGCTGGGTCGGGTCATGCTGCAACTCGGCGTCCGGCTGGCCCAGATGGCCGGCGTCCGGGCCGCGAAACGGATGGTCGCCAAGATCGTGCCCGGTGCGGCGATCGTGCTCGGCACCTGGGCCAACTCGTCGGCCACAAAGGATCTCGCCCAGCGGTCCCGGGCTCTCTACGGCTCCCACGGCAACGGCGTCCCGGAGCCGCGCCAACCCTGACGGGCCGTCCGGGGTCGTCAGCTGGCCAGGCCGGAGGAGCGCCAGGTCACCTCGGCGATCCGGCCCTGGCCGGTGGCGTTGGGGTGGAACCAGTCCAGCGGGTTGAGCAGGTCCAGGGTGAACCGGACCTTGTGCAATGCGCCGCCGTCGTGCCGGCACCGTGATCCGTACGCCCGGCAGGCCGCCTTCAACTCGGCGTTGTAGGCGTCGATCCGGTCCCGGACGGCGGCCCGGCGCGCCCGGTCGGCGGGCGCGGTCGAGGTCGCCTCGGCGAGCAGGGCCGGGCAGATGCCCCGCCGCCACGCGCGGGTGGCCCGTTCGTCGTCGTGCCCGACCTCCCAGAGCCGGTACAGGTCGGGGATGCTCACCACCAGCACCCGGGCCTTGGGCCGGCCGGTCCGCAGGACCCGCAGCCCTTTGTCGACGTCGGCCCGGAACTGCGCCACCGGTGTCATCGCGTCCACCCCGCCCCGACAGACGTCGTTGGCGCCGATCAGCACCGTGACGTAGTCGGCGCGGTCGCGTACCGCCGCCTGGGCCTGACCGACGAGGGCGTCCGCGCGAGCACCGGGACGGGCATGGTTGTACGTCCGGCCGCGGATCGCCGAATTCTGTTCGAGCAGCCGCCGGTAGTGGCTCTGCACCCGCAGCCCGTCCCCGGTCGACCAGGAGTTGCGCTCGCAGGAGGTGAGCACCAGGCAGGAAGCGAAACCGGTGCTGATCGAGTCGCCGAGAGCGGCGATGCCGCCGGGCCCGGTCGACGGCCTGGCGCTCGTGGTGGGGCGGGGTTCCGCGGAGTTGCCGCCCTCGCAGGCCAGTGCGACCAGCGCCGCGAGACAGGCCAGTGCGGCGACCCAGCGTCGTGGCATGACGTCTCCCGTTCCCGCAGCACAGAGCGACAGCGCGGTAACTCTATGCGCAGGATGCGGTTGGCCGGGAAGTTGCTGTCGGGTATGCGGCAGAGTGCCGACGCGGAAGCCGTAGAGGTGCTATGCGTCCCGCCACGGTGCCCGTTGACCGTGCAGCCACCAGTGCAACGCCCGGGTGATCCGAGGCAGCACCAGATAGGTCATCAGCGGGGTCAGGCAGAGCGTCATCAGCAACACCCGGGCCGCCAGCGGCACCGCGTCGAGGAAGCGGCTCGTCAGCAGGGTGGCGGTCAGGCTCAGGGGGAAGAACGCCAGCCAGATGGTCACCGCCTGCTTCCAGCGGGGCGGCGACGGGGGCGGGGCCAACTCCACCGGGTCCACCGAGTGCTCCAGCGGCCTGTCGAACCAGCCCTCGATCCCGGTACGCCGCTCCACCCGGGTGTGCTCGACGATGCCCTGCGCCGAGCTGAGCCACCAGTGCCGCTGCGGCGACTCCTCCCACCGACGCAGCGTCTCGGCGTCGGCGAAGCGGTAGAGCATGTGCCACTCCGGCGAACCGGGCCCGCTCTGCACCCAGCCGGCGCCGAGAAACCCGGGGAACGCCTCGGCCAGCGCCGTGCCGGCCCGCATCCAGGCCACCATCTCGCTGGCCCGGCCGGGATCGACGCGGCGGGCGATGGAGACGGTCACCGGCACGGCGAGGGTCATTGACATGCGCCCATCCTGCGGTCGACGAGGGCCGCGGCGCGAACGGATGTGCCGGAGCACACCGGCCGGTGCGGGTGTGCAGGCGCGCGGCAGCAGGTTAATCCGGCCGATCGGGGGTAGCTCCCTGAGCATGACGAGATCGCAGCCCCGGCGCGCCCGCGGCACGGTCGGCCATGCCAACAGCGCATTGAACCTTCGGCTCACCCTCGCCAGCTTCGGGTTGGTCATCATGGTGCTCTTCGCGGTGCTGGCGTTCTGGGCCGGCATCGCCTGGCTCGGCGTACTCTGCGCGATCTTCGCCGTGGTCGCCGTGGTCGACCTGGTCGTGATCCAGCGCCGCCGCGCCGCCCGCCGCCGCGAGGAGCCGGGCGTACGACACTCGTTGTTCGAGTGACAGGAGGACGGAATGCCCCACATCGCCACCACCAACCCCGCCACCGGACAGGTGCTCAAGACCTATGAGGCGATGTCCACCGAGCAACTCGACGACGCCATCGAGCGCACCGACCTCGCATTCCACCAGCTGCGGGCGACGACAGTCGACCAGCGCGCCCAGTGGATGAACGCCGCGGCCGACCTGCTGGACGCCGAGCGCGACGAGATCGCCCGGATCATGACCACGGAGATGGGCAAGACGTACGTCGCGGCGCAGGCCGAGGTGACCAAGTGCGCCACCGCGGCCCGCTTCTACGCCGACAGGGCCCCCGCGTTCCTCGCCGACGAGCCCGCCGACGCCGACGCCGTGAAGGCCACCCGGGCGTTCGTCCGCTACCAGCCGATCGGCGTGGTGCTCGCGGTGATGCCGTGGAACTTCCCGCTCTGGCAGGTGATGCGCTTCGCCGCCCCGGCGCTGATGGCCGGCAACACCGGCCTGCTCAAGCACGCCTCGAACGTGCCGCAGACCGCGCTGCTGCTGGAGGACGTGTTCCGGCGAGCAGGCTTTCCCGAGGGAGCCTTCACCGCAGTGCTGGTCGACTCGGAGGCCGTCGACCACATCCTCAGCGACCCGCGGGTACGCGCCGCGACGCTCACCGGCAGCGAGCCCGCCGGCCGGTCCATCGCGCAGATCGCCGGACGGGAGCTCAAGAAGACCGTCCTCGAACTCGGCGGCAGCGACCCCTTCGTGGTGATGCCCTCGGCCGACGTGGACCGGGCCGCCGAGGTCGCCACCACCGCCCGCTGCCAGAACAACGGCCAGTCCTGCATCGCCGCGAAGCGGTTCATCGTGCACACCGACGTGTTCGACGCCTTCGCCGAGAAGTTCGCCGCCAACATGGCCGCGCTGCGCGTCGGCGACCCGATGGACCCGAACACCGACGTCGGGCCGCTGGCCAGCGAGCGTGGCCGCGACGAGGTGCACGCCCAGGTCAGCGACGCGGTCGACAACGGGGCGACAGTGCTCTGCGGCGGCGAGCGGCCGAACGGCGACGGCTGGTTCTACCCGCCGACAGTGGTCACCGACCTCACCCCACAGATGCGGATGTGGTCCGAGGAGGTCTTCGGCCCGGTCGCCGGCCTGTTCCGGGTCTCGTCGTACGAGGAGGCGATCGAGGTCGCCAACGGCACCAGCTTCGGACTCGGCTCGAACGCCTGGACCCGGGACCCGGCCGAGCAGGAGCGCTTCGCCACCGACCTGGAGGCCGGCAACGTCTTCATCAACGGGATGACCACCTCCTACCCCGAGTTGCCGTTCGGCGGTGTGAAGAACTCCGGGTACGGGCGGGAGCTCTCGGCGCTGGGCATGCGGGAGTTCTGCAACACCAAGACGGTCTGGGTCGGCGAGGGCGCCGCCTCGGCCGGCGCGGGAGCACACGCGGAATAGGGCACGCATCAGCCGACGCGGACGTGGGTAGGAGGTGTGCCCATGACGTCGTTCGGCTTTCACGCCTCGCATGAGCAGATCGGTCCGCGCGCCCTCCTGGAGGCGGTGATGCACGCCGAGCGGGCGGGCTTCGACGCCGCCATGTGCTCCGACCACTTCTCCCCGTGGAGCTCCCGGCAGGGCGAGTCCGGCTTCGCCTGGTCCTGGCTGGGCTCGGCGTTGCAGGCCACCGGCATGCCGTTCGGCGTGGTCAACGCGCCCGGCCAGCGGTACCACCCGGCGATCATCGCGCAGGCCATCGGCACCCTCGGCGCGATGTACCCAGGCCGGTTCTGGGCGGCCCTGGGCACCGGCGAGGCCAGCAACGAGCACATCACCGGTGACCCGTGGCCCCGCAAGGACGTGCGCGCCGCCCGGCTGCGGGAGTGCGTCGACGTGATCCGGGCCCTGCTGGCCGGCGAGGAGGTCAGCCACGACGGTCTGGTCCGGGTGGACCGCGCCAAGCTGTGGACCCGCCCCGAGCAGCCGCCCGCGCTGGTCGGCGCCGCCGTCAGCGTGGCCACCGCCCGCTGGTGCGCCGAATGGGCGGACGGGCTGATCACCGTGAACGCCCCGGTGGAGCACCTGCGCGAGATGATCGACGCGTACCGGGACGCGGGCGGGCGGGGGCCGCTGCACCTCCAGGTGCACGTCTCCTGGGCGCCCGAGCAGGCCCAGGCCGAGGCGCTCGCGTACGACCAGTGGCGCAGCAACGTCTTCACCCCGCCGGTCTGCTGGGACCTGGAGACCGTCGAACACTTCGACGTGGTCTCCGCCGACGTGCCGGCCCAGCGGGTCGCCGAGGTGGTGAACGTGTCGGCGGACCTGGGTCGGCACGTCGGCTGGCTGGAGGAGTACGTGGAACTGGGCTTCGACCAGATCGCCCTGCACCACGTCGGGCAGGAGCAGCGCGGCTTCATCGACGCGTTCGGCGCGGAGGTGCTGCCGAAGTTGCGCCCGGGCGGCTGATCGAGGCCGGCACCGGCGTACCCCTAGGCTCCTACCCCATGGAAAGCCTGTTTCCGGTCGTCGTCTTCCTGGCGATCGCCACCCTGGGCGCCGCGTTGGCCCGCCGGCTCGGCCTGCTCGCGCCGATCGTGCTGGTCGTCCTCGGCCTGGCGCTCTCGTTCGTGCCGGGCTTCCCGCAGGTGCACCTCGAGCCGGAGTTGGTGCTGGTCGGCATCCTGCCGCCGCTGCTCTACGTGGCCGCGCTGGAGACCTCGGTGCCGGCGTTCAAAAACAACATCCGGCCGATCCTGCTGCTCGCGGTCGGCCTGGTGTTGTTCACCGCGTTCGTGGTCGGGTTGGTGCTGCACCTGCTGTTGCCGCAGCTGCCGCTCGCGATCTGCCTCGCCCTCGGCGCGGTGGTCGCCCCACCGGACGCCGTGGCCGCCACGGCCGTCGCCCGTCGGGTCGGGCTGCCCCGCCAGGTCGTCACCATTCTGGAGGGCGAGAGCCTGGTCAACGACGCGACAGCGCTCGTGCTGCTGCGGGTCGCGACGATGGCCACCGTCGGCTCGGCCGTCGGCGCCGACAAGATCGCCATCGAGGTGCTGCGGTCCACCGGCGGCGGCATCCTGATCGGGGCGCTCGGGGCGCTGGTGTTCGGCTTCCTGCATCGGCGGATCACCGACCCGCTGCTGGACAACGCGCTGTCGTTGATCATTCCGTTCGCTGTGGTGTTCACCGCCGAACACCTGCACGCCTCCGGTGTGGTCGCCGTTGTCGTCACCGGCCTGGTGCTCGGGCACAAGCTGCCCCAGCTGCTGTCGGCGGCGTCCCGGTTGCAGATCGGCGCGTTCTGGCGGCTGGTTCGTTTCCTGCTGGAGGGCCTGGTCTTCCTCCTGGTCGGGCTGCAACTGCGGGAGGTGTTGCACGACCTCGACGAGCCGATCGGCTCGCTCATCCTGATCACCCTCGCGGTGCTCGCCACCGTCTTCCTGACCCGGTTCGTCTGGCTCTTCCCGGCCACCTACCTGGCCCGGTTGGTCCCCCGGGTGCGCCGCCGTGACGCCCGGCCGTCACCGAAGTTCCCGATCATCATCGGCTGGGCCGGCATGCGGGGCGTGGTGACCCTGGCCGCCGCGCTGGCCCTGCCGCTGACCCTGGCCGACGACAAGCCGTACCCCAGGGCGTTGTTGATCTGGTTGGCCTTCGCCGTGATCGTTTTCACCCTGGTCGGCCAGGGCGCCACCCTGCCGCTGGTCGCCCGCCGGTTGAAGCTGCCACCGGACGACGCGGTGCAGGACGCGCTCTCCGCGGCCGCCGTGCAGCAGCAGGCCAGCAAGGCCGCTCAGGACCGCCTCGACGAGTTGGCCGACGGCGCACCGGATGCGGTGGTGGACCGGCTACGCCGAGCGGTGGCGGACCGCACCAACATGGCGTGGGAACGACTCGGCGGCAACGAGCGGGAGACCCCGTCGCAGGCGTACGGTCGGCTGCGGCAGGAGATGATCGACGCCGAGCGGGACGTGTTCCGGGCGGCCCGCGACTCCGGTCGGATTCCTGAGGAAGTGTTGGTGCAGGCCTACCGTGACCTGGACCTGGAAGAGTCGTTGCTGCGAGAGGTTGAGAAGTGAGCTGTCAGCACCTGACCGAGGCCGGTGCCGCCGAGCCGCGTACCCCCGACGAGTGCGCGGACTGCGTCGCCATCGGCGACACCTACTGGGTGCACCTGCGCACCTGCCTGAGCTGCGGGCAGGTCGGCTGCTGTGACTCGTCGCCGAACCAGCACGCGAGCAAGCACTTCGCGTCCACCGGCCACCCGGTGATCCGCTCGGCGCAGCCGGGCGAGGCCTGGCGCTGGTGCTTCGTCGACGAGGAGATCGGCTGACCGTCGGCCGTCGGCCGACGGCCGGCACGGTGGGCGGGGGGTCGTCGTCAGGCCGGGTTCAGCGGCTGATGACGTCGACGAGACGTTCGGTGGCGAGGCACGAGACGAGGCAGCGTTCCTTCGCGTCACCGCTCAGCCGGGCGGTCCAGTCGGTGAGGCCGCCGTCGCCGAGCTCCAGGCTGCCGTTCAGGACGGTGACCCGCAGGGCGCAGCCCGTGTAGTAGCCGCGACCGCGAGACCGCTCCGGTTCGTCCACGAGCGGCACCACACCTGCGTCGAGTGCCGGTCGGACCGTGTCGGCCAGCCGCTCCCGGACGGTCTCGTTGTCGAACGTGGTGACGTGCAGTTGAGGCGCGGCGGCCGGTGCCAGCTCGGCGAGGACGGTCTGCCAGTAGGTGAGGTGCCGGACCAGCAGCCGGGCCTGCGTGTCGCCCGAGCCGGTGTCCCGGGCGCTGGACACCAGGGCGAAGAGCCGGAAGTGCGCCGACGCGGCGCTGCCGAAATCCTGCGCCCGCAACACCCGGTGGGCGGCGGCCAGGTGCACCTCGCTCTGTCGACGGCGACGTACGGCCGCCTCGATGGCGAGGGCGTTTGTGGGATCGCTCAGCACCTCGCTGGCGCGCATCGTGGTGACGATCCTGTTCTGGCTGACCGGTGCGACAGCCGAGCAGGAGCCGACCGGTACGACCGGCGACAGTTCCACCCCGGCGACGTCGGCGGGCAGCAGTTGCCACATGCGGGCCTCCACCCGCGCGAGCGCGCGCGGGTCGGCGCGGGCCGGGCGGACGAAGCGGTCCTCGCGCCACCGTCGTACCACTTCGGACGGGCGCGCTGTCGCCGCCCGGTCGCGGGCCACGCTCAACAGCAGACTGCGCAGGTCCGCGCCGGAAAGCCCGGACAATGCGCCGCGGGACCCGGGCGGCATCGCCGCCCACACCCGACGCTCCGCGCCAGTCAGATCACCACCGGCCAGATCACCACCGGCCAGATCACCACCGGCCGCTCCACCGCCAGCCAGATCGTCGTCAACCAGACCGCTGCCATCCATGGCGTCACCATGGCTCACTCGGCGGCGTCCGATCCACCGGTTTTGCCGCGTGCCGTGATTCGTCCACGTCATCAGCTCGACAGCGCCGGCCGCAGACACCCTGCCGGCGTGCCCCGAACTGTCCTGCGGAGCGCCACACCGCCACCGCTGTGCAGGCCACACATCAAGTGATCATCCAAGCCCGCCGGCTGCGCGTACCCCCGCCTATGCTTCACCGACAATGTGAGCGTCGACGGGGGACGGACATGATTGACACTGTCATCTTCGATGTCGGTGGGACGATTCTCGACGAGTCCCACGAGTTCGCTGCATGGGCCGACTGGCTCGGCGTGCCCCGGCACACCTTCTCGGCGGTCTTCGGTGCGGTGATCGCCCGGGGTCTGGACTATCAGGAGACGTTCCGGGTCTTCCGGCCCGACTTCGATCTCGCCATCGAGCTGGAGCGTCGGGCGGCGGCCGGCCAGCCGGAGTCGTTCGTCGAGGAGGACCTCTACCCGGACGCGCGGGGATGCCTGAAGTCCTTGAAGGACCAGGGCCTGTGCGTGGGCCTGGCCGGTAACCAGCCGGCTCACGCGGAGGCGACCCTGCGCGATCTCGAGCTTCCGGTGGACGTGATCGGTACGTCGCACGGGTGGGGTGTGGCGAAGCCGTCACCGGTGTTCTTCGAGCGGGTCGTCGCCGCGGGCGGTGGTGTCGCGTCGTCGATCCTGTACGTCGGCGACCGGCCCGACAACGACGTGCGCCCGGCCCTGGAGGCGGGCATGAAGACGTGCCTGATCCGACGCGGTCCGTGGGGGCACATCCTCGATGCCTCCATGGTGGCCGAGCGGTGCCTGTTCCGGATCGACTCGCTCGACGAACTCCCGAGCCTGGTGGCCGAGCACAACGCCGCCGGCCATTGACCCGCCGGCCCTGAGCACAACGCGGCCGGCGGTTGACCCGCCGGCCGCGCGAGACGTGCGGTCCTGGTGGCCGCCCTTCCCCGGGCGGCCACCAGGACGTCGGTCAGCTCAGCGAGCAGGCTGCCCCGTTGACGGTCACCAGGCCGGGGCTTGGGTTGGCGCCCCCGGTGGTCGTCGCGTTGAAGCCGAACATCACTGAGCCACCCGGTGCGATCTTGGCGTTGTGCGACTCGTTGCGCGCGGTCACGGTCGCGCCGGACTGAGTGACCTTCGCCAGCCACGCCTCGCGTACGCGCTGGTCGCCGGTGAACGCGAAGCGCACGCTCCAGCCGTTGACGGCGGTGGTGCCCGTGTTCTGGATGGTCAGCTGCCCGGTGAACCCGGTGCCGCCCTGCCAGGCGCCGTAGTTGGTGTAGCGCGCCGTGCAGGTGGTGGCCGGCACCGCGCCGGCGTCACCCTGGTCGGCCAGGAACGAGGCGATCCAGGTCAGCGCCGAGTTCCAGTTGATCGCCACCTCGTTTGTCGAGTACGAGTTGATGTCGTCGACGTAGCAGAACATCGGCTCGCAGCCGGCCAGCAACTGTGCCACGAACGGGTCCTGCAGGGCCGCGTTCGGGCCACCGGCGAGGGAGCCGGCGGGCGGTCGGGGAAGGCTCGGGTCGAGCTGGTGGCCGAAGATCCGGCTGTGCTGGTTCTCCGCGGCGTGCTCTCCCCACCCGGTGACGTAGGAGATGTTCAGGGCGTTGCGACCGAGGATGTAGTCCATCGCCTGCACGGCCCCGTCACGGTAGGCGACGTTGCGGGTCAGGTCGAAGGCCGTGGCCAGCACCACCGCGTTGTTGATGACGTTGCTGTTGCCGCCCCAGAAGTAGCTGTTGGCGTCTCCGGGCATCGGCAGCCCGTACGCCTGCCGGCGCAGCTCGGCGAGGTACGTGTCGGCGGCGGCGGTGACCGAGGCGCGGACCCGGGCCAGATCGGTGGCGGGCAGTCCGTTCGGCACGGTGGCCAGGTCGAGGCGGCCCAGCGCGGCCACGCTCTGCCAGCCGAAGCCCCGGGCGTCGAACACGTTACCGGTGTGGTGCGGTGAGGCGGTCAGGTCGGCCAGGTAGTTCTGCGCCCCGGTGGTCAGGTACAGCTCGGCCGCCGCCCAGTAGAACTCGTCGGTGACGTTGCTGTCGTCGTACGCGCCGCCGCCGGTGCCGTCGGTCGGGCTGGCGTACACCGCCGGGTGGGCCTTGGCCGCGGCGTAGGCGGTCTTCGCGGCAGTGCCGCAGCGGGTCGCGAACGCCGCGTCGTAGGGGGCGAAGAGTCGGGCGCACTGGGCCGCGGTGGCGGCCATGTTGAGGGTGGCCGCGGTCGACGGCGGGTGCAGCTCGCGAGGCTGCGGGTCGTCCTGCGGGGACAGCGGCAGCCCGGTCCAGTTCTGATCGTGGATCTTGTGGTGGACCATGCCGGCGAGCGGCTTGCCGGCGGGCACCTGCATGCGCAGCAGGAACTCCAGCTCCCAGCGGGCCTCGTCGAGGATGTCCGGCACGGCGTTGCCGCGCTCCGGCACCCGCAGTGTGCTGTCGGCGAGTTCGGCGCCGCCGTTGGCGGTGGCCGCCGTCTTGGTCCGCTCGAAGGTGTTCAACAACTGGTAGGTGGCGATGCCGCCGTTGACCACGTACTTGCCGTGGTCGCCGGCGTCGTACCAGCCGCCGCGCACGTCCAGGGAGTAGTCGCAGACACCCGGCTGGCAGGGCACGTTGGTGTCGCCCTGGTTGGGTGCGACGCCGAGGTGGCCGGCGGGCCGGGCGTACTCGTCGCCGATCAGGTCACCGTCGATGGCGATGCCGCTGCGCTGGGCGTAGAAGAACTGCAACGAGTCGGAGCGCAGCTGGTCGTAGAGGGCGCCGGAGATGTCGAACGGGTGGCTGGTCTCCCCGTCGACGCTGAGCGTGAGCCCGGTGCCAGGGGTGCGGTAGCTGGAGAAGTCGACAGTCTGCACGTTCTGCCCGGAGGCGGCGTCGACGCCGCGAGCGGTGGTGGTGCCACTGGCCACGACGGTTCCGGTGGCGTTGCGCAGCTGCCAGGGCAGCGCCGTGGTGGCCTCGGTGACGACAGTGGCGTTCTTCGGGCCACCGGGCAGGTAGCCGACCTGGTTGACGCGCACCCGTGGCCCGGTGTCCGGCACGTACGGCTCGGGCGGCTCGCCGCCGCGCAGCGAGACGTCGTCCAGGCAGATGGTCTGCGCCTGGGCGGCGCCACCGACCTGGAAGATCAGTTGAGCGTTGGAGTTGTCGTCCGGGACGGTGAAGGTCTGCTCGACCCGCTGGAGGGTGCCGGTGGCGGCGGCGTCCACTGCCGCGTACGTGGTGTACGGGGCGCTGCCGAGTTGCAACACGGCCTTGACCGCGGCGCCGGGAGTGGCGGAGACCGCGAAGCCGAGGGTGTATTCGGCGCCGGCGATCAGCGGCACGCCGTCCTGGCCGATGCCGGCGTCCCACGGGTTGGCCAGCCCGCCCGCGACAGTGGTGCAGAGCTGGCCGTCGGTGACTGCCAGCGCGCCGGTGCCGAAGGAGAACCAGGGGCTCACGCCCTCGCTGAAGTCGCCGTTGTCGATCTGCTCGGGGGCGTCCGGTGGTGGGTCGGCGTGGGCCGCGCCGGCGCCCGCGCCGGTGAGGGCCAGGGTGGTCGCCGCAGCCAGTAGGAGGCGGCGTCGGGATGGCGTCACGGGAGTCCTTCCGGGACGGGAAGTGGGACAGTGGTGGTGGCAAGGAGCTGGGAAGACGCTGGGAGCGCTCCCAGGTGTCTGCTCGATGTTTCCAGTGCCAGCACGCCCTGTCAATTGATCTGGTTGGATGGGTTTCGGCATCCGACGTGGGCGGCCAGCCCGAGCGGCGCCCCCGACGCGCCGCCCTCCGGACGTGAGATTGGCCGCGCCACGCGCCGTCGTCCTGATCTCCTAGAGACAACTGCGCCCTTCGCCTGGCAGGCTGCCACCCATGACCCTGAAGCTGCGTTCCGTGGGAACGAGCGACCGTGGGCTGATCCGCAGCGGAAACCAGGACGCCCTGCACGCCGGCACCTGGCTCGTCGCCGTCGCCGACGGCATGGGCGGAATGGCCGCCGGCGACCTGGCCAGCGCCCTCACCATCGACGCGGTCGCCCCGCTGGACCTCGAGACACCCGAGGACGCCCTGGTGGCCGCGCTCGAGGGCGGCATCGCGCTGGCCACCTCCCGGATCCGACAGGCGGTCGCCGAGGATCCCGAGCGCCAGGGCATGGGCACCACGCTGACCGCCCTGCTCTTCGCCCGTACCGGCAGCTGTCTGGCGCTCGCGCACGTCGGCGACTCCCGGGCCTACCTGTTCCGCGAGGGCGTGCTCAAGCAGGTCACCCGGGACGACACCTTCGTCCAGATGCTTGTGGATCAGGGCGTGATCACCGCCGACCAGGCCAGCAGCCACCCGCGCCGGGCCGTGGTCACCCAGGCGTTGCAGGGTGAGGAGGTCTCCCCGTCGTACGCGACGATGGTGCCCCGGGCCGGCGACCGGTGGCTGCTCTGCAGCGACGGCCTCTCCAACGTGGTTCGCCCGGACACCCTCACCGAGGTGCTCAGCGGCTATCCGGACCGGGACGCCTGCGCCGCCAAGCTGATCGACCTGGCCCTGCACGCCGGCGCGCCGGACAACGTCACAGTCGTGGTGGCCGACGTCGTCGAGGAGTAGACCGCCGCTCAGCGCCGACGCGGCGTGGCGTGCCGGGTGGGTTTGGCCGTTCCCGGATCCTCCGGCCACGGGTGCCGGGGATAGCGCCCGCGCAGCTCGGAGCGGACCTGCGGATAGCCGGTACGCCAGAACGACGCCAGGTCGGCGGTGACCGCCACCGGCCGGCCGGCGGGGGAGAGCAGGTGCAGCAGCACCGGCACCCGACCGTCGGCGATGCGGGGGGCCGCCGGCCAGCCGAACGTCTCCTGGAGCTTCACGGCGAGCACCGGCGCGGCGGGGTCACCGTAGTCCAGCCGGATTCGAGAACCACTCGGCACCTCGATCCGCTCCGGAGCCAGCTCGTCGAGGCGTGCGGCCTGCGCCCAGGGCAGCAGCCGACGCAGCGCCGACGGTACGTCCACTCGCGCCAGGTCGGTCCGGCGTCGCGCGGCGGCCAGCTCCGGGCCCAGCCAGGTCGGCGCGGCGTCGAGCAACGAGTCGTCGCCAACCTCCGGCCACGGCTCGCCCAGGTGGTGCCGGAGGAACGCGAGCCGCTCGCGCAGCGCCCGAGCCGCCGGCGTCCAGGGCAACAGCCCCAGCCCGTCCTGGCGTAGGCCGGTCAGCAGCGCGGCGGCCACCTCCGCCCGGTCCGGCCGGTCCAGGCGCCGCTGGACCAGCTCGATCGCGCCCAGCCGGGTCACCTCCCGGGCCACCACGTCCCCGTCCGACCAGCCGACCTCGCGGCCGGTGCGCAGCAGCGGACCGGCCGCCTCCCGGGCCGTCGCCTCGTCCACCGGGGAGGCCCGGCGGATGCGGGCCGACGGCGCGCCGGGCGTGCGGTCCGCGACCGCCACCGCCAGCCAGTCGGACCCGGCCAGCCCCGAGCCGGCGGCCAGCTCCGCGGCGGTCCCGCCGGTCATCAGGTACGCCGAGCCGCCCGGCCGCCGCACCCGGGCCAACCGTTCCGGGTACGCCAGACCGACGAGCAGCCCGGCGGCGAGATCGTCGCTCAGTCCACCCGGGCCGGTGCGGCCGGTGGCGTCGGCGCGGCCCTTCGGCGGGGCGTCGGCAGGCAGCGCGGCCCGCAGCCGGCGTACCTCGGTGCGCCAACGGGCGGTCGCGCCCGCGTCCACGCCGGTGCGCAGCCGACGCCAACCGGCGACCAGATCGTCACCGGGGCCGGCGGCGCCCTCATCGGCGAGCAGGGCGACCACCTCGGCGGCCCGGTCGGCGCCGACCCGGCCGGCGCCGTCGAGCAGCGCCCGGGCCAGTCGTGGGTGCGCCCCGGCCGCGGCGATCGACCGCCCCCGCGTCGTGATCCGACCGTCGACGTCGACAGCGCCCAGGGTTTCCAGGGTGTCCCGGGCCACCGTCATCGCGGCGGCCGGCGGCGCGTCGGGCAACGCGAGCCCTACACCGTCCGGTCGGCCCCAGGCGGCCAGCTCCAACGCGAAGCCGGTCAGGTCGGCGGTGGCGATCTCCGGCTCGGCGCGGGCGGGCAGCCGCTCGTGGGTCGCCGCCGACCAGCAGCGGTAGACGTACCCGGGGGCCTCCCGGCCGGCCCGGCCGGCGCGCTGCGTGGCGGCGGCGCGGGAGACCGGCACGGTGACCAGCGCGCCCAGCCCACGGGCCAGGTCGATCCGGGGCACCCGGGACAACCCGGCGTCCACCACGATCCGCACACCCGGGACGGTCAGACTGGTCTCAGCCAGCGCGGTGGCCAGCACCACCCGCCGTCGGTCCCCGCGACGCAGCGCGGCGTCCTGCTCGGCGCCGCGTTGACGGCCGTGCAGCGGCAGCAGCGCGACAGCGTCCCGCAGGTCGGCCAGCCGGCCGGTGACCGCGGCGATCTCGCCGGCCCCGGGCAGGAAGACGAGCACGTCGCCGTCGTGCTCGCGCAGCGCCCGCCGGACGGTGGCGGCCACGTGGTCGAGCAGGGCCCGGTCCACCGGCCCGGCCCCGGGCGGGGCGATCGGGCGCGCCGGGGGCACCCAGATCCGTTCAACCGGGTGCAACGCCGAGTCGGCCCGCACCACAGGTGCCGGAGTGGGCCCGCCCAGCAGCGCGGCGAACCGGTCGGTGTCCGGCGTCGCCGACATCGCCAGCAGCCACAGGTCCGGCCGGAGGGTGGCGCGCGCCTCCACTGTGAAGGCCAGCGCGAGGTCGGCGTCGAGTTGGCGTTCGTGGCACTCGTCGAGCAGCACGGCACCCGTGCCGGGCAGCTCCGGGTCGTGGTGCAGCCGGCGGACCAGCAGGCCGGTGGTGACCACCTCGATCCGGGTGGCCGGGCTGACCCGGCGCTCGCCACGTACCGCGTAGCCGACCCGCTCACCGACCCGTTCGCCGAGCAGCTCGGCCATGCGCCGGGCAGCGGCACGGGCCGCCACCCGACGGGGTTGGGCGATCACCACCCGACCGGTCACCCGGTCGGCCACGGCCAGCGGCGCGAGGGTGGTCTTGCCGGTGCCCGGTGGAGCCACGAGCACACCGGCGCCGGCCGCGTCGAGTGCCGCGACCAGCGCCGGCAGCACCGGGCGGACCGGCAGGTCAAGGGTTACGTCGGAGAGCACGGCCCAGTCTCGCACCGGGACGGGTGCGTCAGGAGCGACGGACCTCGCCGACGCCGAGCACGAAGGCCCGCCAGGCCGTCGCGCCGAAGGCGAGCACCGGGCCGGAGCGGTCCTTGCTGTCCCGGACGGCGACCTGACCCGCGACTGTCGCGACCTCCACGCAGTTGCCGTTGCCGCTGCTGCGCGTGCTGGTGCGCCAGTCCGCTCGGGTCAGGTCGTACGCCGTCATCCGCGGTACCTCTCGTCTGCGTCGGCGTGCCGCAGAAGCGGTCACGCAAAGTTACGAGAAGCATGCTCAAGACGGGTCAACGACGCCGCCGGATCGAGCGCCATCCGGCACAGCTCCTCGTGCAGAAGGCTATACCCGAGCACATGATCGGCTTCTTCCAGAGCCAGCCCCATCGTGAGGTTATCCAGGTAAACCACTGACGCGTCGGCGGCATCGGCGAAGTTGAGGATCACGTACGGGGTGCTCATCGCGGGATGCCCGCCAGCGGTGAAGGGCAGTACCTGGATTGTCACGTTGGGTAGCTGCGCGATCCGGCTCATGTGGACCAGTTGCTCGGCCATCACCGCGGTGCCGCCGACCGGGCGCAGGAGCACCGCCTCGTTGAGGATCACCGACAGAGCGACCGGGTCCTCGCGGCGCAGCACCTCCTGCCGGCGCAGCCGGGCGGCGACCTTGCGCTCCAGGCCGTCCTCGCCGGCGGTGCGCCGGAAGATCTCCCGGGCGTACGCCTCGGTCTGCAGCAGTCCGGGCACCGACTCGGCCTCGTACGTGCGCAGCGCCGCCGCCTCGGCCTCCAGCCCGACGTAGAACTCGAACCACTCGGGGAGCACGTCGCTGTAGTTCTGCCACCAGCCGCGCTGCTGTGCCCCCCGGGCGATCTCGATCAGCGCCTCGGCATCCGAACCGGTCACCTGGTACAGCGCGAGAGCGGCCCGGACGTCGCGCGGTTTGATGCCGATCTGCGCCGTCTCGATCCGGGAGAGGTTGCTCTTCGACATGTCGAGCTGACGGGCGGCCACATCGAGGGTCATGCCCGCACGTTCCCGTAGCTGGCGGAGCTCCCGGGCGATGCGGCGACGCCGCACGGTCGGGCTGGCGGCGGGTCGGACGGTGGGGGTGGCGGTCACCGTCCGAGTCTGCCACGACAAGATCCGCAGGTCGCAGATGCACGGAGTGCAACTTTCAAATCTGGGAGTTGCGTTGCAGTAGCTGTCGGTGCATCCTTTCCCGGTTGCGAACACTGTGGACACGCCTGTCGGGAGGATCGTTGCTCATCGCCGACGAGTTTTTCCTGATCGCCCACAACGACAGTCGTGGTAAGGCGAAACTGCACCCTGCGGCGACCGGGCTCGGGCTGGCCGGCGGGCTCCTCGGCGAGCTGATCCTCTACGGACACATAACAGTCGTGGCCGGCCAGGTCACCGTCATCGACAGGCGTCCGCCGGCCGACGCCCTGGCGCACACGGTGCTGGACCAGTTGATCGGCGAGTCCCAACACCGGGAGCTGCGCACCTGGCTCAGTTTCCTGGCACAGAGCGCCACGGCGTCGGTGGGAGAACGGCTCGCCCGCGCCGGGGTGCTGCGCCGCCAGGAGAGCCGCCGACTGCTGCGTACCACGGTCAGCTACCTGCCGATCGACCTCAACGCGGTGGCCTGGCCGGCCACCCGCCTCCGGGCCCTGCTGGATCGGCCGGAACCACCGGGCGTGCCGGACGCCCTGCTGCTCGGCCTGGTCGTGGCCGCCGGGCTGACCCGCGAGGTGCTGTGGAGCGCCGGCCCTCGGGCGCACCACCGGCTGAACGTCCTCATCCCCGCGCTGCCGGCCCCGCTCAAGGAACTCGTCGGGCACACCGAGGCCGCCGTCGGCGCCGCCGTGCTGCGCGGCATCCCCTGATCCCCCTCCGGTAACCCCCAACCCTCCCCTCGACGATCGGAGTAGTCGTATGCCCCCGACATCGACAGTCGAACGACCCAGCAACGTCTCCGAAGCCCTGGCCCGAGGTCGCCTCGGCATCCCGTCGGTCATCTTCTTCGTCCTCTCCGCCGCCGCGCCGTTGACAGTGGTGGCAGGCGTCGTCACCACCGGCTACGGCGTCATCGGGGTGACCGGAATCCCGCTGGCCTTCCTGCTGATCGCCGCGGTCCTCGCCCTCTTCTCGGTGGGCTACGTGGCGATGTCCCGCCGGGTGGAGAACGCGGGCGCCTTCTACGCCTACATCTCCCGGGGGCTCGGCCGACCGGCCGGCGTCGGCGCGGCCTGGGTCGCGCTGATCGCGTACAACGCGCTCCAGGTCGGGCTGTACGGCACCATCGGTGCGGCGGCCGAGCCGGTGCTCGACCGGCTCTTCGGCGGGCACCCGCACTGGGCCGTCGTGGCCCTGGTGGCGTGGGCGTTGGTCGGCGTACTGGGCCTGCTCCGGGTCGACCTCAACGGCAAGGTCCTGGCCGCGTTGCTGGTCGCCGAGGTCGTGGTCGTCCTCGTCTTCGACCTGGGGCAGCTGGGCAACCCGGCCGACGGTCAGGTCAGCTTCGCCTCGTTCTCGCCGGACAACCTCTTCGTGTCGGGCCTCGGCGCGGTGCTGGTGCTGGCCGTCCTCGGCTTCGTCGGCTTCGAGTCGGCGGTGGTCTTCAGCGAGGAGAGCAAGGACCCGAAGCGGACGGTGCCGCTGGCCACCTACCTCTCGGTGGCGATCATCGCCGGGCTGTACGCGCTGTCCTCCTGGACCATGACGGTCGCCGTCGGGCAGGACAAGATCGTGGCCGAGGCCGGCGCGCAGGGCGTCGAGCTGATCTTCAACCTGGCCGGCGCGCAGCTCGGCGACACGATGGTCACCATCGGGCAGGTGCTCTTCCTGACCTCGGTGCTCGCCGCGATGATCTCGTTCCACAACACCACTGCCCGGTACACCTTCGCGCTCGGTCGGGAGCGGGTGCTGCCGGCGGTGTTCGGGAAGACCTCGGCCCGTACCGGGGCGCCGCGGGCAGCCTCGGTGGCGCAGAGCGTCCTCGGGCTGCTCGTCATCGCGCTGTACGCGGTCAACGGCTGGGAGCCGGTGGTGAAGCTGTTCTTCTGGGTCGGCACCACCGGTGGCTTCGGCGTCCTGCTGCTGATCGCCACCACCTCGGTGGCGGTGATCGCCTACTTCGCCCGCTCCGCCAGCGGCGAGAACCTCTGGCGACGGGCCATCGCCCCCGGCCTGGCCACCATCGCGCTCTTCGTGATCATCTGGTTGGCCGTGTCGAACTTCGCCAACCTGCTCGGCGTCGCGCCGGACTCGACGCTGCGCTGGGCGCTGCCGGCCGCGTACCCGGTGGCCGCTCTGCTGGGCATCGGCTGGGCCCTGCTGCTGCGCAGCAGCCGCCCGGACACGTACGCCCGGATCGGCCTGGGCGCGGCGAGCGCCGCGGCCGCCGTCAAGCCAGAGGCTCCGGCCGTGGAGGTGACCCGATGAGCGTGGTCATCGAGCAACTCGGGCCGGAGGAGACCACCCTCGTGGCTGCTCGGATCGCCGAGGCGTTCACCGTCCTGGAGGTGACGTACTGGCTGGTCCCCGACGCGAGCAAGCGGGAGGCCGTGCTGGCCGGGGACTTCGAGATCCTGGTCGAGCACGCGATGCGGCACGGCATGGTCCACGCCACCGAGGACCGGGCCTCGGTGGCGGTCTGGTTTCCGTCCGTCGGTGAGCCGGCGCCGCCGCCGGCGGAGTACGACGCCCGACTGGCCGCCGCCTGCGGCGAGTGGACCGACCGGTTCCAGCACCTCGACGAGCTGTTTGCGGCGCACCACCCACACCCGGACCACCACCACCTCGCCTTCCTGGCGACCCGGCCCGACCGGCAGGGGCAGGGGTTGGGGAGCGCGCTGATGCGCCACCACCACGCCTGGCTGGACGCCAACGGGATGCCGGCGTACCTGGAAGCGAGCAGCCCGCGCGGCCGGGACCTCTACGCGAAGCACGGCTATCTGGCGGGCGAGCCGTTCCGGGTGCCCGACGGCACGCCGTTCTGGCCGATGTGGCGGGAGCCGGTCGGGCACTGAGCCGGTCGGGCACTGAGCCGGTCGGGCACCGAGTTGGTCAGGTCGACGTGACCAGCACGTCCTGTGGTCGCGCTGTCACGCTCACGTGACAGCGCGGACAGAGCGGAGGGCCGGGTCCTTGGGACCCGGCCCTCCACTCGTCAAAGGGTCAGTAGGTGCCGTCGAGCTGGCCGCGCAGCTTGGTCAGCGCCCGGGTCAGCAGCCGCGAGACGTGCATCTGCGAGACACCGATCTGGTCGGCGATCTGCGACTGGGTCAGGTTGCCGTAGAAGCGCAGCGTGAGGATCTTCTGCTCGCGCTCGTCGAGGGTGGCCAGCGCCGGGCCGAGGGCGACCCGCAGCTCCGCCAGCTCGAACTCGGTGTCCTCGCCGCCGAGCATGTCGCCAAGCTCGGTGGCGCGCTCGCCGTCACCGGTCGGGGTGGACAGCGACACCGCGTTGTACGCGCGGGCGCCTTCCAGGCCTTCCAGCACCTCTTCCTCGGTGAGCTTGAGGTGCGCGGCGATGTCGGCGACCGTCGGCGAGCGGCCGAGGGTCTGCAGGAGCGAGCTGTTGGCGTCGGAGATGGCCAGCCGCAGCTCCTGGAGCCGGCGGGGCACCCGGATGTCCCAGGTGCGGTCCCGGAAGTGCCGCTTGAGCTCGCCGATGATGGTGGGGATCGCGTAACCGGCGAAGTCGACACCGCGCTCGGGGTCGAACTTGTCGATGGCCTTGATCAGGCCGATCGCGGCGGTCTGCGCCAGGTCGTCGTTCGGCTCGCCGCGCCCGCTGTAGCGGTGGGCCAGGTGGTTGGCGAGCGGCAGCCAGGCCTCGATCGCCCGGTCCCGCAGGGCGGCGCGCGACGGGTGGTTGGCGGGCAGCGCCGCCATCGCGTTGAGCAGGTCGGCAGCGCTGTCGGTGAGAGCGCGCGGGTCGAGCTTGGTGGTGGTCTTGACGGCGGCGCTCGGCTGCTCGGTGATCGTTGGCGCGGTCATGGGTGGTCCTCCCTGCACCTCGTCCGCGGACAAAAAGGTGTGACGCTTTGGTTTAGCTTCCAATAGGCCGTTCGGGAGTCACCTTAACCTGATCGGCTCCCGGAAATCTAGCCGAAAGGTTGATGTACTTAAGGTGTGTCCAGTGACAAAACGGGCAAACGGTGCGGAAGTTAGGGTGCTTGTGAGGATCCTTACCCGTTGTTCCGGCTGTCGACCGCTGACCGGCCCGTCGATCGGCCCACGGGTCACGTCGGCCGGTCAACAGGAAACCCGACAAGTCGCCGGGAGTGTCGGCTATCCGTCCTTGTCCCGCTGGTGGGACCGGCCGTAGCGTCGCGTGTACACACCCGGTTCGGAGGCACCGTGCTCGATCCAGCCGCTCCCCAGCTTGTCGTGAACAGTCGCACCCTCTACTTCAGCTGGCTGCCGGCCGATCCTGACGCGGTCGCCGCGCTGGTCCCTCCGGGGCTCTGCCCCCGCCCCGACCGGCAGGTCTTCCTCAACCAGTACGTCGTCGACGACGAGACGCAGACCTCCGGCTTCGGCGCCTACTCGCTGACCTACCTCGGCGTCTCGCTGCTGGGCGTCGACGCGCCCGGCGGCCTCAACGCCGGCGGCTGGTGGACCCACTACGTGGCCTCCAGCCGGAGGGTCCGTGAGTACGCCGTCGCTCGCGGCGCCCCGGTGCTCGCCGGGCGCACCCACATCGACGTGACCGGCGAGGAACTGCTCTCCGAGACGGAGATCGACGGCACGCCGTTGATCCGGGCCCGGTGTCGGGTGGGGGAGACCGGGCACGCGATCAGCAGTGGGCACCACCGCTACTTCACCCGGCGCAACGGTCAGCTGGTCAGCTCGGCCTACCCGTTCGTCGCCGAGCCGGTCGCCCCGTTCGAGATCGAGTCGGTGGAGTTCCTCCAGCCCGGCCACCCGATGTACGCGCTGCGCCCGGACAACCCACTGACCATCGGCTTCGGCTACTACTCACCACGCTCGTCGTTCGCCTACCCGGGCGGGCTGCACGTGCACGCGGTGGCCGCGCCGGAGCCGGCCCGACCGTTTCACCAGGTGCCGGCCAGCCTCGCCCGCAGTGGCCTGCCGTCCGGGTCGTAGACCAGCCGGTACACCGGCAGCGCCCAGGCCCGCGTGTACCACGGCAGCCGCTCGGGGCGGTGCGGGCGCAGCCGCCCTGGTGGGCGTTCGCCGACCTGGCCGTCGTCGTACCACCCTTGTAGCGCGTCGGCGGCGGCCGTGACGGCCGCGACGGCGTCCGCCGGGTCGAGCAGGTCGGCGTCGTCCGCGCCGTCCGGGTCACGGTCCAGGTGCTCGCGCCACAACCGCAGTCGCAGGTCCCGGGCGAAGCTGCGCGCGCCGTCACCCCGCCCGGCCGGGTCGGTGGGCTCCCGCTGGTCCGGTGTCTCGTCGAGCACCGCGCAGGACAACTCGCTGTCGTGCGTCCAGGACCGCCGGTTGAAATTGTCGCTGCCCACGCTGGCCCAGACGTCGTCGATCACGCAGACCTTGGCGTGCACGTAGACCGGGTCACCGGCGTGGTTCTCCACGTCGAACACGTGCACCCGGTCCGGTGCGGCCCGCTCACACAGTGACAGCGCCTGCTCGCGCCCCACCATGTTCGGCGGCAACGCCAGCTTGCCGTCCACGTCCGGGTGGCGGGGGACGACGGCGACCAGGTGCAGGTCCGGATTGTCCCGCAGCGCGTGCGCGAACAGGTCCGCGACCTCGGCCGACCAGAGGTACTGATCCTCCAGGTAGATCAGCCGGCGGGCCCGGCGTACCGCCTTGGTGTAACCCCGGGCCACGGTCCGCTCCCCGTCCGGTGCGAACGAGTAGCGCGGACGGACGGCGGGGTAGGTGCGCAGCACCTGGATCTGGTGCGGACCACAGGCCGGCGGATCGGCCGGTTGCTCGGGCAGCGGGTCGGGGCGCAGATCCGAGCCGCGCAGCCGGTCCCGCAGGTAGGCCATCGGGTTCTCCGAGTCCAGCGGCATCGGGTCGGTCCAGCGTTCCCGGAACAGGGTGTCCAACGCGCCGACCACCGGACCGCGCACCGCGAGCTGTACGTCGTGCCAGGGCGGATTGGGTCCGTACCGGGGGGACATCTGCACCGGCTGCGGATCGCCGTGGTGCGCGGCGTCGTCGCGGCGGCTGTGGCACAGGTCGATCCCGCCGGCGAAGGCGACGTCCCGCTCGGGTGCGTCCAGGTGCCGCAGCACCACGAGCTTCTGGTGGTGCGAGCCGCCGCGCCGGACCCGTTGGTCCAGAAGTACCTCGCCACCGGCGGCCGAGATCGTCTCGCTGAGGTCGCGGTTCTCCGCCTCGCTGTACGCCAGCACGTCGAGGTGCGAGCGCCAGATCAACCCCTTGACCACCACACCGCGCTGCGCGGCCTGCGCGAAGAGCTGGGCCACTGTCGGACCGTCCGGTCGCAGCCGCTGGTCCGGGTCACCCCGCCAGTCGGTGAAGAACAGGTGGTCGCCGGCGCCCAGGGCCTCGACCTCGTCGACCAGTCGGTCGAAGTACGCCGCACCGTGAATCAACGGCTCGGCGAGGTTTCCCGTGGTCCACACGGGTATGCCAGACACCGGGTTGGCGCGTTCCTCAGCAGTGAGGAACCAGTCCTGCAACGGCACCGTCCAGCCCCCTGGAGGTCGGCAACGTCCTCACCGTAGGACCCCCGACGCGGGTCCGCACGTCAGGCCGCCGTAGCGGTGACCTGGCCAACGCCATCGACAGCGACGCGACAACAGCCGAGGAGGCCACACCATGCCCCGCGACACGACGAATCCCGTGACCGAGAACCGCGAGCCGGCGGTGGAGAGCGAGCGGGGCGCGCTGGTAGCGGTGTTGGTGATGGTGATTCTGGGCGTTGCCGGGATATTTGCGGTCTCCTGAGGTGGCGCCGACGCCGCCGGGCTGAACCGGAGGCGTCGGCGCCGACCTCAGCGGTCGACGGTGGTCAGGGCCGGGTGCCCTGGCCGCCGGTGTGCGGGAGCCGCTCGGTGGGGATGACGCCGAGGCGGCCGGCCTGGAAGTCCTCGAACGCCTTTAGCAGTTCGTCCCGGGTGTTCATCACGAACGGGCCGTACTGTGCCACCGGCTCCCGGATCGGCTGACCACCCATGATGTAGAGGTCCAGTGCCGGCGTGTTGCTGTCCTGCGAGGTGTCGGCGCTGAACCGCAGCGCGTCACCCGGGCCGTGCACAGCGAGCTGGCCGGTACGCACCGGCCGCCGGTCGGTGCCGACCGTGCCGCGACCGCCCAGCACGTACACCAGGGCGTTGAAGTCGGGCCGCCAGGGCAGGTCGACCTGCGCGCCCGGCTGCACTGTGACGTGCGTGATGGTGATCGGGGTGAAGGTCGAACCCGGGCCGCGGTGCCCGGCGACCTCGCCGGCGATGACCCGGATCAGCGCGCCGCCGTCGGGCGTGGTGAGCAGCGCTGACTCTCGACCCCGGATGTCCTGGTAGCGGGGCGGGTTCATCTTGGCCGAGCGGGGCAGGTTGACCCACAGTTGGGTGCCGTGGAAGAGCCCGCCGCTCACCACCAGGTGCTCCGGCGGTGCCTCGATGTGCAGCAGGCCGCTGCCCGCCGTCATCCACTGGGTGTCGCCGTCGGTGATGGTGCCGCCACCGCCGTTGGAGTCCTGGTGGTCGAAGACGCCGTCGATGATGTACGTGACGGTCTCGAAGCCGCGGTGCGGGTGCCACGGGGTGCCCTTGGGCTCGCCCGGCGCGTAGTCGACCTCGCCCATCTGGTCGAGGTGGATGAACGGGTCCAGGTCGGTGGTCGACACCCCGGCGAAGGCGCGACGGACCGGGAAGCCCTCACCCTCGAAGCCGCTGGGCGCCGTGGTCACCGTGCGGACCGGACGGATCGTGGTGGCCTCGTCGAGCTGGGGCAGGCGGGGAAGGACGAGAACGTTGTCGACGGTGATCGCGGGCATGTCGAGGCTCCTAGCGTGAGGCGGGGGTGGTCGAGCTGGCCCGCGATGCCCGCAGGCGCTCGCCGAGCCGGTCGAAGACCCGGGTGAGGCAGGCGACCTCGGCATCGTCGAGGTCGTCCATGAGATGGGTACGCACCGACGCCAGATGGTGGGGTGCGGCTTCTCGCAGGGCGAGCAGCCCGGCGGCGGTGAGGACCGCCTCGCTGCCGCGCCGGTCGTCCGGGCAGGGCTCCTTGCTGACCAGGCCACGACGCTGCATGGAGGAGACCTGATAGGTGAGGCGGCTGGGCGAGAAGATCAGCCGGCTGGCCAGCTCGCCCATCCGTAGCCGCTGCCCGGGTGCCTCGGAGAGCAGGACCAGCACGTGGTAGTCGGCGAAGCTGAGATCGCTGGCGACCCGCAGATCCTCTTCCAACTGCGTGTAGAGACGCTGGCTGGCCTCGATGTAGGCGCGCCAGGCGGCCTCTCGGGTGCTGTCCAGGCTCTCGGTCATGCCCATGACGGTAGCACTCTTTCAAATTTGAATAACATCGTTTGAGCGTTACTTGGCTCACTTCCACGGGTGCTGACCGTCAGTTCATGCAGCTTTGAAATAAAGCCGCGTGAAACGAGCGGCGCCCAGGCCGTCGGTTGTGCCAGACTCCGGCCTCGTGGAACACGTGGAACTCTCCGCCGCCGACCTGTTGCTGCGCCCATGGCGGGACGAGGACGCCCCGGCGGTGCGCGACGCCCTCCGGGACCCGGCGATCGCCCAGTGGAACCCGCAGGCTGGCGGCCCGATCGACGACGAGGTCGCACTGCTCTGGGTGCGTCGCCGGGCCGACTGGTCCACCGGCGGCCACGCCTCGATGGCGGTCACCGCGGCGGCCGACGGCGAACTGCTCGGCTCGGTGTCGCTTCATCACATCCAGCACGACGAAGCGTCCATCGGCTACTGGACGGTGCCCGCGGCGCGGGGGCGTGGGGTGGCGGTGCGCGCCGTCGTCCGGCTCACCGAGTGGGCGTTCGCGGATCTCGGGCTGCACCGGGTGGAGTTGTGTCACGCGGCGGCCAATCCGGCGTCCTGCCGGGTCGCCGAGCGTGCCGGCTACCCGCCCGAGGGCACCCTGCGCGAGTCGTACCGCTACGGCGACGGCCGCCGCTACGACGAGCACCTGCACGCCCGCCTGGCCACCGACCGCTGACCGCAGGCGGGCCGGGTCCGAACTCGCTTCAGCCCCGGCCGCGCCGTTCGCCTCGACCCGTCACTCGGTGACCTTGCGGAGGAACGTCGCGAGGGCGCTCCTGACGCGGTCGATCCTCTCCGGCAGGGGCAGCGGCTCGGGCGCGGGAGGCCCGGCGTGCTTCCTGCCCCGCAGGTACAGCGAGCAGGCCAGGTCGGAGCAGAGGTAGGTGCCCACGGAGTCGCCCTGCCGCCCGCTCGGGCCGGCCTTGGGGGCGGTCATCAACGAGACGCCTCCGCCCAGGTGTGTGGTCAGGCAGAACGAGCACATGCTGTGCCGCACGCGCCCCGTCTGGTGCGTCGCGGCCCGCAGCACCACCCCGGCCAGCTTGCCGTCAATCTCGGCGACCAGGTAGGCCCGCTGCGGCGCGGACGGGTCCCGCCAGCCGAGGAAGTCGAGGTCGTCCCACGGACGCATTTCAAGATCGTTAGGTACGGTCAGCCGCTTCGCCTCGCCTCGACTGCAATTGACGAAGGACGCGCGGATGACGGATTCGGTTAGGACCAACATAGGTAGTAGCCTAGCTCTCCTAGGCAAGTGATAATTGGGGATAGGTTGGGAGTGCTGCATGGCACGTGCCGGGGTGACCGCCGAACGTCTGACGCTGGCCGCGGCCGAGCTGGCCGACGAGGTGGGCCTGGAGAACGTCACAGTCGCCGCCCTCGCACGCCACTTCGGGGTGAAGGACGCCAGCCTGTACTTCCACCTCAAGAACGCGCACGAACTACGGGTGAGAATGGCCCTGCTGGCGCTGGCGGAGCTGGCCGACCGGGTCGCCGCCGCGCTCGCCGGCCGGGCCGGCAAGGACGCGCTCGTCGCGTTCGCCAACGCGTACCGCGACTACGCGCGAGAGCACCCGGGCCGATACGCGGCCATGCAGATCGACCTCGACCCGGAGACGGCCGCCACGAGCGCGGGCGTCCGGCACGCCGAGATGACCCGGGCGATCCTGCGCGGCTACCAGCTCTCCGAGCCGGACCAGACCGACGCGGTGCGGATGATGCACAGCACGTTCCACGGGTTCGTCAGCCTGGAGAAGACCGGCGGCTTCCGGCACACCCCGCGCCCCACCGACGACTCCTGGTCGCGCACCCTGGACGCCCTCGACGCCGTCCTCACCAACTGGCCGTCGCGCTGACGGCCGAGCGGGCGGGCGGGTGCGTGACCCGGGCGGTCACCGCCCCGCGTCGGGGGTGACCGGGCGGCGCTGCGCGGTCCGCTGCCGGAGCAGGACGAATCCGAGGCCGGCCAGGAACCAGGTGGCGAGGATGGCGAGGGGTGCCACGGTGTGGGCGCCGTCGAAGTAGCCGAAGTTGTTGACGGCCCGTACGGCCGCGCCCGGTGGGAGCTTCGCCGAGATCGCCTGCGCCCAGTCCGGCAGCAGGTCGACCCCGATCGTCGCTCCGCTCGTCGCGTTGCCGATTGTCGTGAGAGTGAGGACGGCCAGGGCGATTCCGGCCGGGCCGAGCCAGGCGCCCAGGGCCTTCGTCGTGAAGGCGCTGGCGGCGGAGAGAAGGATGAGCGAGAGCGCGAGCAGCGGGAACGGGGCCGTGAGTGACCCGTAGATCGGGCCGGCGACGGTTGCCGCGATCACACCGATCACGACGGCGAAGCCGCCCATCGCGTAGAGCCGGTGGCGCAGCCGCACCTTCGCGGTCGCCGCGGTGAGCCCCTGCGCGAGGACGAACGACGAGAGGGTGACGCCGAACACCACGTAGAAGGCGGACAGCCCGCGACTGTCGTAGGTCGCCAGCGGCACGATGTCGTTCTCCTGGACGGTCGCCCCAGCCTTGCTGGCGAGACCGGCCGCGAGCTGACGCGCGGCGCCGCTCTCGCTGAACCCGCTCGCGCCGGCGTAGTCGAGTGTCAGCGTGGTGGGGGAGGTCGCGCCGAGTACGGCGACCGCGTCGCCGTGTCGTACCAGGGCCTCGCCGTCCGCGACGCTCCCGACCTCGGTGACGGCCACGGAGTCGCCGAATCCGACCTGTGCGGTGTTCGCCAGTTGCTGGCTGACCACGGCGATCGGCAGGTGGCTCGGCTGCGGGCTTCGTTGCAGTCCGACATAGACCGCTATGAACGCCGTGCCGATGATCAGCCCGGTGATCACGAGCGTTGTCCAGGCCCGGCGCTGGGTGACGACGGGTGGTGCCCCGTCGGTACGTGGTTCGGATGGCGATGTCATGGGCGCTTCCTCGGGTAGTGTGGTTTGAATGTCCAACCAAACGAACCGTAGCACCGACGGTTTGAAAACCAAACCAGAGCGGGACTCTCTCGCTGTGGCGCTCGACGCAGTCAACGACAGGTGGTCGCTGCACATCGTGCGGGCGCTCGCATTCGGCGCTTCGCGGTACACCGAGATCCTCCGGGCCGTCGGTGCACCACGGGACGTCCTCGCCGCCCGACTGCGCAAACTGACCGAGACCGGCATCCTTCGGGCTCGTGACGCCGAGAGTGGCAAGGTGGCGGGCTACGAACTCACCCAGAAGGGCAAGGACCTCGGGCAGGTGATCCTCGTGCTCAAGCGCTGGGGCGACACCTACAGCGAGGACGACGTGCCCAGGGTCGATTTCATCCACGACGTCTGCGGCCAGGTCTTCGTCGCTGACGTGCGCTGCCAGGCGTGTGGCAAACCCGCCCGGTCCGGCGAGTTCTCATTCGATCAGGAGTCCCCGGGATGCTGAGCGATCTGGAGTTGGCCGACTGGCGGGAGCGGGTGGCCCGGCTGTACCTGTCCGACGTCGACCTGGTCGGCTTCCGGGCCGGCCGCGACGAGCTCTTCGCCAACCACCCGCAGAGCCCGATCCCGGTGGCGGAGCGACCCGACTTCGCCGGGGTGCGCTACTTCCCGCCCAACCCCGAAGCCGTTGTCGAAGCGCCCCTGCGCTCGGCCAGCGGTGAGCTGCGCATCGACACCGGGGGCACGGACGGGGTGGTCGGGTACCGGCGGGTCGCGGTGGCCGAGACGCCGTGGGGGCCGCTGACCCTGTGGTGGATCGAGGCGTACGGGGGCGGGCTGTTCGTTCCGCTGCGCGACGGCACCTGCGGGCGGGACAGCTACGGGGGAGGGCGGTACCTCACCGACACGGTGAAGGGCACCTTCGGCCGGGGCGTCGAGTTGCTGCCCGGTGACCGGGTCCGGCTGGACGCCAACTACCTCTACAACCCGAGCTGCGCGTACGACGACCGCTGGGCCTGCCCGCTCGCGCCGCCGGAGAACCGGGTCGACGTGCCGCTGCGGGCCGGCGAGCTGGCGTACCACGACTGAACGACGAAGCGGCCGTCCCGGTGTGTGCCGGGACGGCCGATCGAACGTCGCTCAACGGGCGTTCGTCGCCGAGCTGGGCATCTGCATCCGACCGAGGAGCTGTCGCGCCTGGTCGGCGAGCTGCGCGTCGACGGTCACGGCGTACTGCCCGGCGCGCAGCGAGCTGGCCGAGGTGAAGTCGCGCTGCCCGCCCGTCATGGCGTGCGCCACCGCGCCGAAGACGGCACCCCAGATCGCGCCGATGACCAGCCCGACCAGGATCACCGCCAGCCAGTTGCCGACCGTGAAGATGCCGAACAACAGGCCGATGAAGAGCCCGAACCAGGCCCCGGTTCCGGCGCCGAGCAGCCCGGCTCGACCGGTGGTCATTCGCCCGAGCACCGTCTCCACCAGGGTGAGGTTGGTGCCGACGATGGCGCTGTGCTCCACCGGAAAGCGGTTGTCGGCCAGGTAGTCGACGACCCGCTGCGCGGTCGGATAGTCCGGGTACGAGCCGATCGTCACGGTCGGCGGCCCGCCCTCGGGCCCGTTGCCGTTCCCGCTCGGTGTCGACAGCCGGCCGGCCGGTCCGGATGGAAGCAGGTCGCCACCCTGTGTGCCGGGCCGCCAGTTGCCGGTCGGCCCCGAAGCTGACGTCATGAGCATCCCCCCTCGTCAGCTCCCCGGGTTCCCGCCCAGGCCGACCGGTAACGCGGTGTCCATCGCCGGGCAGGAGGGGAATGGGCGGCGACTGCCCGGGTAGCCAGCCAGGTGGAGAGCGGACAGATCAGCGACTACGGTTTCCTCGCCGACGGCCGCAGCGCGGCGCTGGTGGACGCCTCGGGCTCGGTCAACTGGTGGTGCCCGGGCCGCTTCGACGCCCCGTCGGTGTTCGGGCGGCTGCTCGACGACAACGCCGGGCACTGGTCCATCCAGCCCGAGGGCGACTACCGGGTCGAGCGCTCCTACCTCGAGGACACCCTGGTGTTGCGGACGGTCTTCCACACCGCGCACGGGGAGGTCGCGCTGACCGACGCGCTCGCCTTCGAGCCCGGCTCGCGCGGTCACGACATCGGTCTGCACTCGCCGCAGGTGCTGGTCCGTTTGGTGGAGGGCCTGTCCGGTTCGGTGCCGATGCGGGTGCACTACCGACCGCGTTTCGAGTACGGCCGCACCATCGCGTACCTGATCGAGCGGGAGGACATGCTGGAAGCCATCGCCGGGGCCGCCCGACTCACCCTGCGCGGCAGCGAGCGGTTGACCGCCGGGGACGGTGAGGCCACCGGGACGTTCACCGTCCGCGCCGGCACGAGACACACCTTCACCCTCGGGTACGCCCCGACCTACGACGCCCCGCTGCCCGAGGTGCCGGACGCCGATCGGACCATCGCCGACACCGTCGCCGGCTGGCGTTCCTGGTCGACCGGACACCCCTACGACGGGCTCTACCCCGAGGAGGTGCGACGCAGCCGGCTGGTGGTGCAGGGCATGACGTACCGGCCCAGCGGAGCGGTGGTGGCCTCGGTGACCACCTCACTACCGGAGAAACTCGGCGGGGACCGCAACTACGACTACCGCTACGTCTGGGTGCGCGACTTCAGCCTGACCCTGCGGGCGCTGTGGCGGACGGCGTGCCTGGACGAGGTGCAGCGGCAGTTCGCCTGGTTGGGCCGGGCGATGGGCCGCATCGACGACAGGCCGGTGCCCATCATGTACGGGGTGCTGGGGGAGCGGGACCTCACCGAGCACCGCCTGGAACAGCTCGCCGGCTACCGCGACAGCCCACCCGTGGTGATCGGCAACGACGCGTGGCAGCAGCGGCAGACCGACATCTTCGGCGAGGCGATGGATGCCGCCTGGTTGATGCGCGACAAGCTGGAGCCGCTGGACCCGGAGGTGCAGCACGTGCTCCGGGTGCTCGCCGACCAGGCCGAGCGGGACTGGGAGTTGCCCGACGCGGGCATGTGGGAGGAGCGCGGCGTCCAGCACCACCACGTGTCCTCGAAGGTGCAGTGCTGGGTCGCCCTGGATCGGGCGGTCCGCTTCGGTGACAGGCTCGGCGAGCCGCAGGACGTGGCCCGCTGGGCGGCCGCCCGCGACGCGGTGCGCGCGGAGGTGTTCGAGCGGGGCTGGAACGAGCGGCTCCAGTCGTACACCGGAAGTTTCGAATCCGACGGCCTGGACGCCTCGGTGCTGGTGATGCCGCTGGTCGGGTTCCTGCGGGCCGACGACCCGCGAATGCGCTCGACGATCCGGGCGGTGGAGCAGCGGCTCTCCCACGACGGCCTGCTGCGGCGCTGGGACGGTGACCCGGCGGGTTTTGTGATCTGCTCGTTCTGGCTGGTGTGCTGCCTGGCGTTGGCCGGTGAGCGGGACCGGGCGCACGAGTTGTTCCGAGGGCTGGCGGAACGGGTCAACGACCTCGGCCTGTTCGCCGAGCAGATCGACCCGCTGACCGGGGAGCAGTTGGGTAACTTCCCGCAGGCGTTCTCCCACATCGGCCTGATCAACGCCGCCGGTGTGCTGACCGACGTCGAGCGGGACCCGACGCTGCGTCAGTGCGGCATGCCCCCGGCGTACTTCTCTCCGGTGGACCGCTGAGCCGGACTTTCGCGGAGATCGTGACAACTTTCTATCTGGCGACGCGAAGTTCTATCGCTTTCCAGTGAAAGACGTTAATGTCCGGGACACCCTGCGGTGCTCCTCCAGTCGGCGGGAGCGGCACCGAGATCCCCCGGACAGCTGGAGGTCTCGTGTCCCGCACACCGCGCCGACGTCTCGTCAGCGCCACCACACTGCTCACCGTCCTGGTCACCCTCTGTCTCGTCCCGCAGGCAAGCGTTCTGCCGGCCGCCGCGTCCCCGGCCCAGGCCGCCGCCCTCGCTCCGCCCGCCACCGCCGGTTTCGAGAAGGTCGCCCTGGATGGCGGCCTGTCCATGGGCGAACCGATCGAACTGGCCGTGGCACCCGACGGCAAGGTCTTCTACATCAACCGGGGCACCAGCAGCGCCGGTGGTCAGGTCCGCCTCTACAACCCGGCGACCAGGTCCACCACAGTGGCCCTCACCCTGGCGCTGGACGCCCGCTTCGAGGACGGCCTGATCGGCATCACCCTGCACCCGAGCTTCGCGAGCAACCGCTGGGTCTACCTCTTCTACTCGCCGAAGGTCACCCCACTGGTCAACCGGATCAGCCGGTTCACCTTCAACCCGTCCACGCTGCTGCTCGATCCGAGCAGCGAGGACATGCTGATCGAGTGGCCCACCGAACGCGATCTCTGCTGCCACTCGGCCGGCTCGATGAGCTGGGACACCGCCGGCAACCTGTACTTCGCCGTCGGAGACAACACCAACTCCGGCGGCGACTCGGCCGGGATGGCCCCGATCGACGAGCGGACGAACCGCAACGCCCAGTACGACGCCCAGCGCACCTCCGGCAACACGAACGACCTGCGCGGCAAGATCAACCGGATCCACCCGGAGAACGACGGCAGCTACACCATTCCCGCCGGCAACCTCTTCGCCGCCGGCACCGCCCTGACGCGCCCCGAGATCTACGTGATGGGTGTGCGCAACCCGTACCGGATCTGGGTGGACCGCAAGGCGAACAACACCCTCTACTGGGGTGAGGTCGGCCCCGACGCCGGCACCGACCTCGCCAACCGCGGCCCGGCGGCCTACGACGAGTTCAACCGGGCCAGCGGGCCCGGCAACTACGGCTGGCCGTACTGTGGCGGCCCCAACGTCGCCTACAACGACTGGGACTTCGCCACCGCCACACCGCGTGGTTGGTTCCCCTGCGGCGGCTCGACCGGACCGGTGAACAACTCACCCCGCAACACGGGCGTCCAGCAGCTACCGCCGACGAGACCGGCACTCGTCTGGGAGCAGCACGGCGGCAGTGAGGACTGGCCGGCGCTGGACAACCCGGGCGGATGCGGATCGCCCAACCACGTCGAGGTCTACCACTACGACCCGAACCTCGTCTCGGACGTCAAGTGGCCGGCCTACTACGACAACAAGTGGCTGATCTCCGAGTACTGCCGCAACTGGATCAAGGAGGTCCAGTTCGACAACGGCAACCCGTCCACCGGGGCACCGACAGTCATCGAGCCAGTGCTCGCCGGCATGCAACTCGTCCACCCCATCGACTGGCAGTTCGGCCCGGACGGCTCGCTCTACCTGCTGGAATACGGCAGCGGCTACTTCTCCGGCGCGGTCGACGCCGGTCTCTACAAAATCAACTACGTCCAGGGTGGCCGGTCGCCGGTGGCCAAGGCCACCGTCAACCGGGACAACGGCCTGGCACCCCTCGCGGTGACCTTCTCCAGCGCCGGCAGCTCGGACCCGGACGGCGACCCGCTGAGGTACGCGTGGGACTTCACGAACAACGGCAGCACCGACTCGACCGCGGCGAACCCGTCCTTCACGTACTCCGCGAACGGCAGCTACAGCGCCCGGCTCACCGTCAACGACGGCACCGGCCGCAGCGCCACGACAGTGGTGTCGGTGGTGGTCGGCAACAACCGGCCTGTTGTCACGTTGACCGGACTGCCCGCCGGCGGACTCTTCGACTGGGAGCAGGACCTGACGGTGGGCGCCACAGCCAGTGACCCGCAGGACGGCACGCCGGCCTGCTCGGCGGTGGTCGTCCGGGCGGCGCTGGGCCACCAGGAGCACGCCCACGAGGAGGGGGAGGGGACCGGCTGCGGCGCGACCTTCAACACCGGCCCGGTGCACGCCGGCCCCGACTCCGTGCTGTTCTTCGTCCTGCGGGGCAGCTACACCGATCGCGGCGCGACCGGTTCGGTCGCACTCACCGGTGAGCAGGAGATCAGCCTCTACCCGAAACAGTGGCAGGCCGAGCACTTCGTCCAGCTCAACGGACCCAAGGTGATCGACCAGGCGGCGGCCGAGGGTGGCAAGCGGCTGGGTGACGTCCAGAGCGGCGAGAGCGTCCGGCACCACGCGGTGAGCCTCAAGGGGATCACCGGCGTCCGGGCCCGGGTCTCCTCCGGCGGCCCCGGCGGCACCCTCTCCTTCCGGTACGACTCACCGACCGGCACCGAGGTCGCCCGGATCGCGGTGCCGAACACCGGCGGCTGGGACAACTACACCGAACTGAGCGCCACCGTGACCAAACCGGACGACGGCACCCACGACCTGTACCTGGTCGTCACCGGCGGCAGCGGGGCGTTGCTGGACGTGGACAGCTACACCTTCACCGGCCCGGGCGTCGGCACCGGCGGGGCGCGCACCGGTGAGGTCAAGGCCCTCGGCAAGTGCGCGGACATCGCCTCCAGCCAGACCGCGAACGGCACCAAGGTGCAGACCTGGACCTGCAACGGCACCGCCGCCCAGCGCTGGACCCTGCCCGGCGACGGCACGGTGCGGGGCCTCGCCAAGTGCCTGGACGTGAAGGCAAGCGGCACTACCGACGGCACCCTCGTGCAGCTCTACGACTGCAACGGCACCGGGGCCCAGCAGTGGGCCACCCAGTCGGACGGCAGCCTGCGCAACCCCCAGTCCGGGCGTTGCCTGGACATCCCCAACTCGGATCTCACCGACGGACGGCAACTGCGGATCTGGACCTGCAACGGCACCGGGGCGCAACGCTGGACCCTGCCCTGACCGCCCCCTGACCGGCTCGGTACCCGTACCCGAGCGTCGATGACGCACGGGGCCGAGCGGCGGAGGCGGAGCCCGGCCGTCCACCCACGTCCCGCGGGTGGGCGGCCGGGACTCGGGGGACAATGCCGGGTATGCGGCTGGTGCTCACGGCGGACACCCACCTACCCAAGCGGGCCCGGGACCTACCCGGACCCCTCTGGGCGGCCATCGACGCGGCCGACGTGGTGGTGCACGCCGGCGACTGGGTGGACGAGGCCCTGCTCGACGCCATGACGGCGCGATCGCGCCGACTGATCGGGGTGTACGGCAACAACGACGGCCCGGCGCTGCGCGCCCGGCTGCCGGAGGTGGCCCGGGTCGAACTCGACGGCCTGCGGGTCGCGGTGGTGCACGAGACGGGCCCCCGGACCGGCCGGGAGAAGCGGTGCGCGGCTCGCTTTCCCGACGTCGACCTGCTGGTGTTCGGGCATTCGCACATCCCCTGGGACACCGAGGCGCCCGGTGGGCTACGCCTGCTCAACCCCGGCTCACCCACCGACCGCCGCTCCCAACCCCACGCCACGTACCTCACCGCCGAGGTGCGCGAGGGCAGCCTGACCGAGGTGAAGCTGCACCCCCTGCCCCGCCCCTGACCGCCACCCCACCCTCGCGCCCGTCTCCCGCGCCTGCCCCGCCCCTGCTCCCTGCTCCCTGCTCCCTGCTCCCGCGATCTTGCACTTGTCGTCGTTGTTCTGCGCCTTGCGCGCCTTTTGTCGCGACAGCAAGTGCAAGATCGCGTGGCGGGGTGCGAGCAACGCCGTTGCGGTTGGCGGGACGGGCAGTCCGGTCCGCCGATCATGGAGTTGTGGTGCCTGACTTAGGCCTTTTGCGGGCGGTTTGTCACCCACCACAACTCCATGATCGGCGAGGCAGTGCCGGCTGACGGGCGAGGTGCGGGGTTACTGGCCTCGGCCAGTTTTGGCCTGGAGTTCGTCGATTCGCTTGGACGCCTCGGCCTTGGTCAGGTCGTCCGGGAGGTCGGCGTGGGCCTCCCGGGCCAGCGTGCTCAGGTAGGACTCCTGGGCGGCGGTCGGCGGCTCGTCCCCGGTGACCCACTCGTCCGGGTCCTTGATCGCGGCGTTCTGGTCGGCCTGCTCGGTGCGGCGGTCCGTCATCATCATCACCCTTCCTTTCGAACAGGTGTGCCAGTACCCCGATCGTCGGTGGTTCATGCCCGAACGCCGCCACCTACGATCATCGGATGACGAAGGACCGGTCGAGCGTGGTGGTGGTCGGGGCGGGCATAGCCGGGGTGGCCTGTGCGGTCGAGCTGACCCGGGCCGGGGTGCCGGTGCAGGTCCGGGAGCGGGGGCACGTCTGCGGTGGCCGGATGGCCAGCAAACGCTTCCAGGGCCGCCCCGCGGACATCGGCGCCGCCTACTTCACCGCCACCGACCCGGACTTCGCCGCGCTGGTCGAGCAGTGGCGCGCCGCCGGGCTGGTCCACGAATGGACCGACACCTTCCAGGCGTACGACCGCAGTGGAAACCACGAGGTGGCCGGGCCGATGCGTTACGCCGCTCCCCGTGGGCTTCGCTCGTTGGTCGAGCACCTGGCCGGCGCGGTACCGGTGACCGTCGACCGGCTGGTGCTCACAGTGGAACCCGGCCCGGTCGTCGACGGGCAGTCGTGCGCGGCGGTCGCCCTGGCCATGCCGGGTCCGCAGGCCGCCCTGCTGCTCGACCCGGCCCTGACCGAGGCCACCCGGGTCGTACAGGAGCAACGCTGGTCGCCGTCGCTGGCCGCGGTGCTGCGCTTCCCGACCCGGCGGTGGCCGGACTTCCGGGGCGCGTTCGTCAACGAGCACCCGGTGCTCAACCTCGTCTGCGACGACGGCGACCGGCGCGGTGACGGCGCGCCGGTGCTGGTCGCGCACACCGTGCCGGAGTTCGCGGCCGGGCACCTGGCTCAACCCACCGGGGCCGGCCCGGCGATCGAACAGGCCGTCCGGGACCTGCTCGGGCTGCCTGAGCCGGCCGTCGACGTGCACGTGCACCGTTGGACGTACGCGAAGCCGACCAGCGACGCCGGCGGCGCCACCCACCACCTCGACGCCGACGGGATCGGCCTGGCCGGCGACGCGTTCGGCAAGCCCCGGGTGCAGAGCGCCTGGCGCTCCGGCCGGGACCTGGGCCGTGCGCTGGCCGCCCGCCTCGCCTGAGTCACCCCCTCAGGCGTGCCCGCTCGGCCTGAGTCACACCCTCGGGCGTGTCCGCTCGGCCTGAGTCACCCCCTCAGGCGTGCCCGCTCGGCCCGGGTCGCCCGCTCAGGCGTGCCCGGCTGCCGCGACGGGGCGAGCGTCGGCGTCCCGCTCGGCCGGGTCGGAGGTTCGCTCTCCCTCCCGGTCCAGCAGTTGCATGACCGGGGTCGCCGTGATGCCGTGCACCACGACGGAGACGAGCACCACCAGCCCGACGGTCGCCCAGAGCAGTTCGGCCTGCGGGAAGTCGGCCTTGGTGGTGGCGTACGCGAGGTAGTAGAACGAGCCGACGCCGCGGATGCCGAACAACGAGATGACCCAGTGCTCGGCCGGGCGTCCGGGAGCGTCGCGCAACGACAGCCAGCCGATCAGCGGCCGCACCAGGAACACCAGCGCCAGCCCGACGGCGGCTGCCGGCCAGGTCAGCGGGCTCAGCAGACCACCCACTATCGCGCCGCCGAGCAGCAGCAACAGCACCAGGGTGAGCAGCCGTTCGACCTGCTCGGCGAAGTCGTGCAGCACCGAGTGGAACTCGTGGGTCCGTTCGGCGGCCCGAATGGCCCGGGCGGCCACGAACACCGCCAGGAAGCCGTACCCGCCGACCACCTCCACCAGCCCGTACGCCAGGAACGTGGCGGCCAGCGCCAGGAAGCCCTCGGCGTGCCGGGCCAGCCGCAGCTCGCTGGGTGCGCGGAAGAACAGCTTGCCGAGCAACCAGCCGATGAGCAGGCCACCGCCGACGCCGACGCTGATCTTCCACAGCACGTCCACTGTGAACCACTCGGCCAACCAGTCGCTCGGGGCGAGGCTGGTCGAGGCGATGGCGATGGCCGCGTAGACGAACGGGAACGCCAGCCCGTCGTTCAGGCCGGCTTCGGAGGTCAACGCGAAGCGGACCTCGTCCTCGGAATCCTCCACGTCGGTCGGCTCGCCGACCTGCACGTCGGCGGCGAGCACCGGGTCGGTGGGCGCCAGCGCGGCGCCCAACAGCAGCGCGGCGGCCGGCACCAGCCCCGCCCACCACCAGCCGAGCAGGGCCACCGCCGCGATGCACAGGGGCATCGCGATCGCCAGCAGCCGCCAGGTGGACGACCACCGCCGCCAACTCAACGGCCGGTCGATCTTCAGCCCGGCGCCCATCAGCGCGACGATCACCCCGATCTCGGTGAGGTGGGTGGCCAGCTCCGGGTGGGCCAGGGGGTCCGGCGACGGCAGCCCGACCGGCAGCAGGAACACCAGCATGCCGAGGGCGAGGAAGGCGATCGGCATGGACAGCGGGCGGCGATCCAGCACCCTCGGCAGGATGCCCGCGAGCAGGGCTCCCAGGCCCACCAGTGCGAACGCCACATCTACCGGCTCCACGGCACCACCTTTCCGCCCGCACCCGCAAGGTGCGGGCAGGTGGTGACAGTCCTTGCCCCGCAAGGGCTCCGGCTATGCGCGTCGGTGCCGGTGGACCCGAGTGATCCTCACCGGGGTCGGGTGAGCGGCGAGTCAGCCAACTCGTGCAGCAGCGCGGCCGGGTCGTCGTACACCGCCACGGCACCCGCGCCGGCGAGCTCGCCGCGGCTGGTGCCACCGCAGGTCAGGCCCACACACGGAATGCTCAACTTGCCGGCCGCGACGACGTCCCACACCGAGTCGCCGACGAAGACCACCCGCTCGGCGGTCAACCCGGACTGCTCCAACGCGGCGACCAGGATGTCCGGTGCCGGCTTGCTCTGCTCGGCGTCCGCGGAGGAGGTGATCGTGTCGATCACGTCTTCGGCGCCCAGCGCTCGACGAAGCGCGCCCACCTCGGGTTCCGAGGCGGAGGTGGCCAGCACGACACGCAAACCCCGCTCGGCGCAGGCGCGCAACAGGTCGGCCGCCCGGGGTAGCGGCGTTAGTCGTTCCCAGTACTCGGCGTAGAGGGTGTCGTGCGCGTCGCGCAGCTTGGAGTCGGCGTCGCGGTCCCGCTCCGGGCCGAGGAGATGGTCCAGGAGTTTGTCCGATCCCATCCCGATCGAGCGGTGCACCACCGCCATCGGCACCGGCTGATCGGTCTGGCGTAACGCCTCCCACCAGCTCACCGTGTGCAGGTAGGTGGTGTCGACCAGGGTGCCGTCGACATCGAAGAGGACCCCGGCGGGCCGGTTGGTGGCCATTGGCGTCCTCCTGCCATCGGGCGGCTCAGGGCTGCGCGGCCGGCGGCGTGAGGATCTCGAACCAGACCGTGGAGCCCCGGACCGACGGGTCGGTGCCCCAGGCGTCGCTGAGCTCCTCGATCAGGCCGAGGCCGCGCCCGCGACTGCTCAACGTGTCGGTACGGGCCCGGGTCACGGTCCCCCGGGTGCCGGAATCCGCTACCGAGACGAGCAGCCGCTCGGCGCTGAGGTCGATCTCCACCCGGGCAGCCGTGCCGGCGTGCAGCAACGCGTTGGTGGTCAGCTCGCTGGTGCAGAGCACCGCCGCTCCGATCACCGACTCGGGCACCTGCCACTCGGTGAGCTGGCCGGTCAGCCAGTGTCGGACCCGGCTGGGCGCGGTCGGCTCGGCGGGCACCTCCATGCTCGCCGAACGACTCGGCCTGAGCGCGTGCTCGACCGCCAGCACGGCCACGTCGTCCTCCGTGCCGCCCGGGACCGCCGCGGTGGCCACCGCGCAGAGCGCGCGGGGGTCGCCGCTGCCGGCCTTGGCAATGGCGTCGCTCAGGGTGGCCAGCCCGGCGCTCAGGCTCTGCCGGCGACGCTCCACCACCCCGTCGCTGAACAGCAGCACTGTGTCACCGGGGCGGAACGGAACGGTCGTGGTGCCCGGCCGGCCGCCCAACCCCAGCGGCGGCCCGGCCGGGACGTCGACGTACTCGGCGTGGAACCGACCATCCGGGTCACCGCGGCGGATCAACGGCGCGGGGTGACCGGCGCTGGCCAGGGTCAGCTCCCGCCGCTCCGCGTCGATCACCCCGAACGCGACGGTGACGAACAGCTCGTGGGTGCTGGCCTCCGCGCCGAGGCTGGTCACCAGCCGATCCAGGCCGGCCAGAACAGCGTCGGGCGCCGGGTCGGCCAGGGCCAGAGCGCGCAGCGCGGCCCGGACCTGCCCCATCCGCGCGGCGGCCTGCACGTCGTGCCCGGCGACGTCGCCCAGCACCACGCCGAGCGAGCCGTCGGGCAGCAGGAACGCATCGTAGAAGTCACCGCCGGCCGCGTTGCCGTCCACGCCCGGGTCGTAGCGGGCCGCGATCCGCAACCGGGGAAGATCCGGCAGGTGCTCCGGCAACATGCTGCGCTGCAACAGTTGGGCAGTGCCGTGCTGGGTCTCGAAACGGCGGGCCCGCTCGGCGGCCTGGCCGATCAGCTCGGCGGAGGCGGCCAGCAGCGCTCGTTCGGCGGGGGACCAGGTGTGCGGAACCTGGTAGCCGACCGCCAGCCCGCCGCGGACCACCGAGGTGCCCAGCGGCAGGGCCGCCATCGCGCGGATCTTCTGGTCGTGGCGGTCCACGGCGGTGTCCCGCAGCGGCTGCCCGTCGCGCGTGAACGACGGGGCGCCGGAGCGGGCCGCCTGCACCACCGGGGCCGACCAGTCTGCCGGCGCGCGCCTCCAGAGCGGGGGGAGCCGCTCGTCGGCCTCGTCCAACAACTCGCCACGGACCCGACGCACCATGCGCCAGCCGCCGCCGCCCTCGTCGACGGCGAACGAGGCCTGGTCGGGGTCGAACGTGGTGATCGCGTACCGCAGCGCCACCCGGGCCACGTCGTCGAGGGTGAGGGTGCCGGCGAGCGCCGCGGCCACGGCGCTGAGGCTCTGCAACTGCTCGGTGACGTGGGTGGTCTCGGCCGCGACAGCCAACACGCCGACGATCTGCCCGGCGCTGTCGCGCACCGGTGAGTAGCCCCGGGTGAAGACCGCCTGCTCCACCGTCGCGGAGTGCCCACGGACCAGCGGGAGGGTGGACTCCTTCTCCAGGAAGGGTTCGCCCTGCCGGTAGCAGCGTTCGATCACCGCACCGACGCCGGGCAGCGCCCAGATCTCCGCGAACACCTCGGCGGCCGGACGACCGAGGGCGCTCGGGTGTTTGGTGCCCAGCAGTTCGGCGTAGCCGGCGTTGTAGAGCAGGACGAGGTCGTCGCCGTACGCCAGGGCCATCGGCATCGGCGAGGCGAGGACCAGCTCCACCACCGCCTGCAGGGCGACGTCCCAGTCGTCGGCCGGGCCCAGCGGGGTGTTGGCCCAGTCGTGGGCGAGCACGCCGACGGCCGGGCCGGACCCGGTGCGTCCGCCCGGACCCGGAGTTGCTGGCGTGGGGACCCGCCCGACCGTTCCTGGCATGGTCGCAGCCTAGTCGGCCGACCGGGAAAGGCGTCCGACCACGGCGGCGGGCCGTCGCCGAGTCCGTCGCGGTGGCCATTTGGGCAGTTCAGGGCCCCTGCCCGGAGGTCTGTCGGAAAAAACGCCGCGCGCTGCGCGGAGTGCCGGACCGGTTGCCGGGTATGCGCCCGGCGCAGTCCATGCGACAGGAGGGACATCATGCTGAAAACCCTCGCGGTCCGGCAGGCCGACATCGGCGATGCCATCGCCGACACCTGGAGGTCGGTGCTGCTCTTCATCCCGAAGGCAGTGGCCTTCATCGTCATCCTCGTGGTCGGCTGGCTCATCGCCAGAGCCGTCCTCAAGATCGTGGATACGGTGCTGGAACGGGTGCGCTTCGACCAGGCGGTCGAACGCGGTGGCATCAAACGGGCCCTGGAGAGAACGAAGTACGACGCCAGCGACATTCTGGCCCGACTGGCGTACTACGCCGTACTGCTGTTCACGCTGCAGTTCGCCTTCGGAGTCTGGGGGCCCAACGCGATCAGTGACCTGATCAGCGGCGTGGTGGCCTGGCTGCCGCGCGCGTTCATCGCGATCGTCATCGTGGTGGTGGCGGCCGCGATCGCCAACGCCGTCCGGGATCTGGTCACCGGGGCGTTGGGAGGGCTTTCGTACGGCAAGGTGCTGGCCGACCTGACGGCGATCTTCATCATCGCGCTGGGTGTGATCGCCGCCCTGAACCAGGTGGGTATCGCCACCACGGTGACCACTCCGGTGCTGATCGCGGTGCTCGCCACGGTGGCCGGCATCCTGATCGTCGGCGTCGGTGGTGGTCTCGTGAAGCCGATGCAGAACCGCTGGGACGGCTGGCTGGACCGGGCGGCCCGGGAGGCCCGGGCGGTGCAGCAGCAACGTCAGGCCGCGTCGGCCGGGCGTAGCGACGTGGAGCGGCAGATGGCCGACCGCGGGGGTGACCGCACCCAGGCAATGCCTCGGGTGGACGAAGCCCAGCAGTACCGCTCGTAGCGGGCGGAACGGCACGACGGGTGGGAGGGTGTTCCGCGTACGCGCGGGGTGCCCTCTCCTCGCGTGTCAGTGCTGGTCGAGTGCGCGAGCCAGCGCGCAGACCGCGACCAGCCGGGTGAGCAGCCACTCCGGCTCGCTCCAGTCCACCGCCCCGCTGGGCGGCGTCCACCCGTGCTCCAGCGCGGCGGCGCGCACCCCCTCGGCGTAGCCGGCGAGCGCCGCGGAGGTCAGCGGCGTGCGGTCGCCGTCGAGGCTGTCCCGGACGGCCGCCGCATGCTGGTCGACGAGGGCCAGCAGCCCCGGGCGCGCGGCGGCGGCGGCGAGCCCGACAGTGCCCACGGAGACGGTGAGGGCGGCCAGGGTGGACCGCGCCGAGTCGACGGCGGTACGGGAGGCGACCCGGTTGAACGGCACACGCATGGTGACCGAGGCTAACCGACCAGTGACCGCGTCGACCTCGTCCGCTCGGCGGATGTCGGCTGCACCACTGGGGCGCTCGCCGCTGACCTGGGGGATTGATCCGGCACAGACGGGGCAGCAGGAGAACGCCCAGCTTTGACCGCACCCCCCACGGAGGCACGGATGGGACAGCAGGCGGACGGACCCGACGAGCGGCACCGGCGGCCGGACGGCGTCAGCGACGCGACGGTGGCCGCGCTCGGCAAGCTCAGCGAGGCGCTGGAGTGTGTGGAGCGGGCCCGGGGGCATCTCTACTCGATGCACCAGTTGATCGGTCATGCCGACCTGATGCTCGACGACGCTGTGGAACAGTTCCAGGCCGCCGGGCATCCGCGCCTCGCCGACCGGATCGCCACCGAGTTGCGCGGCCGCAACGTCATCGCCGGACGGTGGACGTTTCAGATCGTCGAGGACTTCGACGACGGCTACCACGCGCTGTTCCGGGAGTTGGACCAGCAGGCCCGCGACGAGTTGGTGGGTGGGCGGCGCCATCTCTACGAGGCGGAGATGAAGGAACACCGCAGTAGCCGGGGCCGGCCAGGCCACGAGGCCCGGCCGGATGGCGGAGGCTAGTCGCTTGTCGCGTTGGCCGGGCGACGCCGTGCCGCGTCGTCGGCGATGATCACGGTGGCCACCATCAGCGCGACGCACAGGCTGAACAGCCACGACTCGTCGGCGACGACCCAGGCGGAAACGGGTGCCTGAAGCGCGGCCAGCAGGAAGCCGAGCCAGGCGAGTTTGCGCTGACGCGTGGAGAGGATTCCGGAGCCTTGATGCATTCCGAAATTCTTACGCGAACCGGCCGCCTTGCCGTCCTCCGATCGGCCGATTCTGGATGAGCTGTCCATTTTCTCGACCGTACGGGCACGACTTCTTTGCGCCGCGAGCGATCGGGTGCCGGCGGCGCTAGGGTGCCCCTGCGGCAGGATGGTTTCTCGTGTCCACCACGCCCGCGCGTCCCCGCGCCGCACTGCTCCTGCTGTCCTACCTGGCGTTCGTCAGTCTCGGCCTGCCCGACGGCCTGCTCGGCGTCGCCTGGCCCTCGATCCGAGGCGACTTCGACGTGCCGACCGAGGCCGTCGGGTGGGTGCTCACTGCCGGCACCGTCGGCTATCTCACCTCCAGCGTGCTGGCCGGCTTCACGCTGGCCCGGGTCGGCGTGGGCGCCCTGCTCGCCGGTAGCACCCTGCTGGCCAGCCTGGCGTTGACCGGCTACTCGGTGAGCCCCGGGCTGGCGGCGCTGGTGGGCTGTGCGCTGCTGCTGGGGCTGGGCTCCGGCGCTGTCGACTCGGGGCTCAACGCGTACGCCGCCGGGGCCTTCGGGCCCCGCCACATGAACTGGTTGCACGCCTTCTTCGGTCTCGGCGTGGCCATCGGTCCACTGATCATGACCGCGGTGCTGAGCGCCGGGCTCGCCTGGCGCTGGGGGTACGGCATCGTGGCCGCCGCCCAACTCGTCCTCGCCGCCGCGTTCGCGTTCACCGTGCGGGCCTGGCGGCGTGGCGGTCCAGCCAGCGCCGAGGCGGGTGACGCCATCCAGGGCGTGCCCGCCGCCGCGGATTCCGGGCCGGCGTCCACCGTCCAGGTCCCGGTGAGGGACACGCTGCGGCTGCCGGCGGTCTGGTCGGGGACGCTCGCCTTCGTGCTGTACGTGGCGATCGAGGTGTCCGCGGGGCTGTGGGCGTTCCTGCTGCTGACCGAGGGGCGTGGGCTCAGCGCGGCGGTGGCCGGCGGCTGCGTCTCCGCGTACTGGGGCAGTCTCTTCGTGGGCCGGGTCGTGCAGGGTCTGGTGGCCGAGCGCCTGGGGGCGGGGCTGGTGTTGCGCGTCAGCCTGGCCGGGATGGCCGTCGGCACGGCGCTGATCGCCGTTCCCGGGCCGGCGGTCCTTGCGGTGCTCGGCCTGGTCGTCGTCGGTTTCGCCGCCGCACCGGTGTTTCCGCTGCTCACCCTCACCACCGCCGAACGGGTCGGCGCGGCGCACGCGGACCGCGCCATCGGCCTCCAGATCGGCGCCGCTGGCATTGGTGCGGCGCTCGTCCCGGCCGGGCTGGGCGTGCTGATCGGCAAAACCTCGGTGGAGGTGCTGGGATCGGCCCTGCTGGTGCTCGCGTTGGCGCTGATCGCGCTCTACGAGTGGGGCGCGCGCCGGCCGGCTGCGGGACGTCCCGTGCCGGTGGTGCCCGCCCAGCCCGGAAGCGATCCTCAGACGTCGGGCCCGGTACGGCCGGTCGTGGACGGGCGGTAGGCGCGCTGCGGGTCGGTGGCCTCGCGGCTGTTGCCCTGGGCCTGTCCGTCGTGGTCCGACGCGGCCGGCCCGTGCCCGAACGCGGCCTCCTCGCCGGCGTCGTTTCCCGTCACGTCGTCGGCCTGCCCGTCGAGGCTGGAGCCCGACACGGCGCGCTCCAACTCCTCCAACGGAAGCCGCTCCTCGTCCCGCCACACCCTGATGTTGTCGTCGGTCATACCTTCAGCCGTACCCGGGCACGATGATCGCAAACGGTGCCCGCCGAGCAGGCTCGGACACGGCGATGGCCGCCGGGATACCGGCGGCCACCTCAGGTCACTGCTGCCCGGGGTCACGGCTGCGGACGGTCCACCTGCCCGCGCCACGCGCCGGTCTCCTGACCACGCCGCTCGATGTAGGTCTTGAACCGCTCCAGGTCGCCCTTGGCCCGTCGGTCGACGATGCCGAGCTTGTCGCCGGCCTGCTCGACCACGCCGTGCGGCTCGAACTCGAGCTGCAGGGTGACCCTGGTCTTGTCCTGGTCCAGTCGGTGGAAGGTCACCACGCCGGCCTGCTGCGTGCCGTCGGTCGAGCGCCAGGCGACCCGCTCGTCGGGGAGCTGTTCGGTGATCTCCGCGTCGAACTCGCGCTTCACCCCGGCGATGTCCACGGTCCAGTGGGTCATCGTGTCGGAGAGCTGCCGGACCTCCTGCACACCCTCCATGAACTGGGGGAACTCCTCGAACTGCGTCCACTGGTCGTACGCGGTGCGTACGGGTACGGACACGTCCACGTGTTCGGTAACGCCACTCATCGGGGAACCTCCTTCAGTCGCCGGTGGATTGCCGGATCGGGGGCGATCCTGGTCACCAGCGAGTTGTCTCGTTCTTGTTGCCCAGCGCCGCCCACACCTCGGAGACCGTCTGGTAGACGGTGCCCTCGGGCAGCCGTTCCAGGGCCGCCACGATGTCGTCCGGCGCCTCGTTCTCACGGGCGCTGGCAATGAGCACCAGACGGTCGCCCGGCAGCGCGCTCATCGAGATGAACCGGCCGAGCCGGCTGCGCTGCTCGACGTCCGTAGAGCTCATGCCCTGCGGGGTGCCGGTGCGCAGGTCGCCGGCCGGGGCGGTGGTCGTCTCCGGCTGGTCCTCGCCAGCCGGTTCCGGCACCCGCGACTCGTCGACTCGAGAGCCACCGGTCCCCGGCCCCTGTACGAGGCCGCTGACCTCCTGACTCATCTGTTCGTCGATCCTCGGTCCGTGCTTGCTGTTGCCACGCTCCATGCCTTCTGCGCTACCCGGCACCCCACCCGATAAACCGGCACCGGGCCACGAACCGGCCCTCGGCCCGACGGCGAAACGGACACCGGGCCGGACGGGGGCTCACTCGTCGGCGGGTTTGCGGGGCGGCAGCACCGGCTCGTCCGGGTTCGGGTCGCCGCCCTGCAACTGCCGCCCGCGCTGCACCTCGGAGTTGATCTGCACGCCCAGCATCAGTGCCGAGTTGGACAGGTAGAGCCAGACCAGGAACGCGATGGCCGCCCCGAGGCTGCCGTAGGTGGTGTTGTACGAGCCGAAGTTGGCCACGTAGAGGCCGAAGCCAAAGGAGGCCGCCGCCCAGGAGATCAGGGCCACCGCGCCACCCGGGGTGAGCCAGCGGAACCGGGGCTGGCGCACGTTCGGCGCGATCCAGAACAGCAGGGACAGCAGCGCCATCATGATCATGGCGAGGACCGGCCACTTCGCCACGCTCCACGTCGTGCGGGCCAGGCCGCCGGCGTTGACCAGGTCGCCGACCGCATCGGTGACCGGCCCACTGACGATCAGGGCGAGGGCGACCACAGCGAGCAGCACCAACGTGATCGCCGCCAGGCCGATCTGCAGCGGCCGGAGCTTCCAGACCGGGCGGCCCTCGGTCACCCCGTAGACGGCATTGGAGGCGCGGGTGAACGCGCCGATGAAGCCCGACGCGGACCACAGCGCGCCGAGCAGACCGAAGCTGAGCAGAAGCTTCGGGTTGCTCTGCTCCAGCACCACGGAACGGATCACCTTCAGCACGCCGCCCTCGTCGTCGCTGAGCACCGCTCCGGCACCGACCTGGTTGGCCAGGTCGACCACGGTGTCCAGGGTCCGCTCGCCGTCGGAGACCAGGCCGACCAGCGCCACCACCACGATGGCGGACGGGAAGAGCGCCAGGACGCCGTAGTAGGTCAGCGCGGCGGCCCAGTCGGAGCAGTTGTCGTTGACGAAGTTCTGCACGCTGCGGACCAGCACTCCGCGCCAGGTACGCCAGCTCAGCTGCCGCATCCGTCGGGGCACCCGGGTGTGCTGTGTGCCGTCGAGCGTCGTACCCGGCTCCGTGGTCGTCATGCCCGCTCCCTGCGCCCCGGCCGCCGGATGACCGGTCGTCCGGTCTGGCCTGGCCCGCCGGTACCCGGTTGGTGAAATCGACAAACCCGCCCGGTGCCCGACCGCCGCCGCTATGGTTTGCCGCCCGGTCACCGGGGAACGGTCACAGTGACCCTGTCGACACGGAGGAGGACGAGATGCCCGGGCGCGAAGACCTGCCCAGCACGCTGCGACGCTCCCCGGAGAAGGCGCAGCGCACCTGGGAGAAGACGCACGACTCGGCGGTGGAGACCTACGGCGAGGGGGAGCGGTCGCACCGCACCGCCTTCGCCGCGGTGAAGCATCAGTTCGAGAAGGTGGGCGACCACTGGGAGCCGAAGGGCCGCAAGGGCCCCAGCGACCAGCAGGCCGCCGGTGGCGGGCCGGAACGACGGGCCCCCACCGCCGGTGGCGTCGACGCCAACGCCACCAAGGACCACCTGATGTCGGTGGCCCGCAAACTCGACGTGCCCGGGCGGTCCAGCATGACCAAACCGGAGCTGGTCACGGCCATCGAGAAGGCCAACGACCGCGCCACCCGCAAGGCCCGCGGCGACTGATCGCCGCCGCACCCGAGCACACAACCGACGCGGTACGGGCGGACGCTCCACCCCTGCGTCCGCCCGTGCTGTTCTCACCAGTGCCCGCCCCCCGGCGCCTCGATGTGCACCGCCTTCGTCGCGGTGAACTCGTCCAGCAGTTCCGGGCCGTACCCGAAGCCCTGCCCGCTGGCGCGGCGCGGATGCGCGGCACCCCCCGGCGCACCCCCGAACACCGCGTTGACCTTGACCGTGCCCACCGGCAGCTCCCGCCACGCCCGCTGCGCGTGACTCATCGACGGGGTCAACACAGTGGCGGCCAGCCCGTACGGGGAGTCCGCGGCGCAGCGCAGCGCCTCGTCGAACGAGTCGACCACCACCACCGGTGCGACCGGCCCGAAGGTCTCCTCCCGGACCAGCGGCATGTCGTGGCGACAGTCGGTGACGACGGTGGCCGGGTAGAACGCCCCCGGTCCGTCCGGCACCTCGCCGCCCACCCGCACGCGTGCGCCGTCCGCCAGCGCGGCAGCCACCTGGCCGTGCACGTGGTCCCGGTGCCGTCGGTCGACCAGCGGCCCCAGCTCGGTGCCCGGGTCCCGGCCCGGCCCGGCCCGCAGCGCTGCGGCGAGTCGGACCAGCGCGGCCACGAAATCGTCGGCCACCTCCCGGTGCACGTAGAGCCGCTCCACCGCCACGCAGATCTGCCCGGCGTTGGCGAACGCGCCGAGCGCGGCCTGCTCCGCCGCCCACTCGGGGTCGACGCCCGCGTCCACGATCAGCGGGTCACTGCCGCCGTTCTCCAGGAGCACCTTCGCCCCGGTACGGGCCGCCGCGGCGGCGATCGCCCGCCCGGTCGCTGTGGAACCCACGTGGGCCACCACGTCGACGTCCTGCGCCGCCAGCGCCGCACCCACCTCCGGGCCGCCGGTGAGCAGCGACAACACCCCGGCCGGCAGTGCCGCGTCCAGTGCTCGGGCCAGCAACCAACCCGTCGCCGGTGTGCGTTCGCTCGGCTTGTAGAGCACCACGTTCCCGGTCACCAGGGCCGCTCCGAGCAGTCCACAGGAGACCGCCACCGGGTCGTTCCAGGGGGTGATCGCCGCGACCACCCCGCGTGGCTGCGGGGTCAGGAAGTCCAGCGCGGCCGTCTCGCCGTTCAGCGTGCGCCCCCCGCGCAGCGGCGCCAGTTCCGCATACTGTCGCAGGGTGCCGATCCCCGCCTCGACGCCGCCGCGGGCGTCCGCCAACGGCTTGCCCATCTCCGCGGTGACCGCCGCCGCCAACTCATCGATGACCGCCTCCACCGCGTCCGCGGCCCGGTGCAGCGCCGCCGCCCGTTCCGCCGGGGCGGTCGCCGCCCACTGGGCCGCCGCGTTGCGGGCCGCCTGGCTCGCCTTGCCCACCTCGTCGGCGGTGGCCACCGGCACCGTGCTCACCGGCGTGTCGTCCGCCGGATCACGCACCACCAGTTCGCCGCCGTCGCCGCCCGCACCCCACACCCCGCCCACCAGCTGCGCAACCGTGTACATGCGGCGCTGGATGCCCCGGCCTCGACGAGGCAAACGCGTTTCGCCCGGTTGCGCGCCGGGTAGGCGGATCCGATGACAACCACCACCGCGCCGAGCGCGGACGCCGTCATCGTCGGGGCCGGGCACAACGGCCTGGTGGCGGCCAACCTGCTGGCCGACGCCGGCTGGGACGTGGTGGTGCTGGAGGCGACCGCGGTGCCCGGCGGCGCGGTCCGCTCCGCCGAGGTCACCGCGCCCGGCTACCTGAGCGACCTCTACAGCTCGTTCTACCCCCTCGGGTACGCCTCGCCGGTGCTGGGCGGCCTGGACCTGGGTCGACACGGGCTGTCCTGGCGGCACTCGCCGGACGTGCTGGCGCACCTGCTGCCCGACGGTCGAGCCGCGGTGATCAATCGGGATCCGGACGTCACCGCCGCGTCGCTGGAGCAGTTCGCCCCCGGGGACGGTAAGCGCTGGCTCAACGCGTACACCGACTGGCTCGACGTGGCCGAGCCGATGCTGGAGGCGATCACCTCGCCGTTCCCGCCGGTACGCGGCGGGCTGGGCCTCCTTCGTCGGCTGCGCGTCGCCGGCGCGCTGCGACTCGCGCGCCGGCTCGTCGTACCGGTCCGCAAACTTGGCGACGAACTCTTCGACGGTCCCGGCGGGCCGGCCCTGCTGGCCGGCTGTGCCCTGCACACCGACCTGTCCCCGGAGGAGGCCGGCTCCGGGGTGTACGGCTGGCTGCTGGCCATGCTCGGCCAGCAGATCGGCTGGCCGGTGCCCGACGGCGGCGCGCAGCAGATCACCAACGCACTGGTGGATCGGCTACAGGCGCGCGGCGGGACGATCCTCTACGGCGCTCCGGTCGACCGGGTGCTCACCGCCCGAGGCCGGGCGATGGGGGTCCGCACCGTCGGCGGCGCGCTGTGGCGGGCCCGGCGGGCAGTGCTCGCCGACGTGCCGGCGCCGGCGCTCTACCTCGACCTGGTCGGCGCCGCGGCACTGCCGTCCCGGCTGGTGGAGGACCTGGCGCACTTCCGGTGGGACGGCTCCACGCTGAAGGTGGACTGGGCGCTCTCCGCGCCGGTGCCCTGGACGAACCAGCAGGTGGCCGGCGCCGGCACCGTTCACCTCGGCGCGGACCTGAACGGGCTCACCCACTACGCCAGCGAGTTGGCCCGTGGCGAGCTGCCCCGCGACCCGTTCCTGCTGGTCGGGCAGATGTCGGTGGCGGACCCGAGCCACTCCCCGCCGGGCACCGAGTCGCTGTGGTCGTACACCCACCTGCCGTTCCGGCGGAACTGGCGGGCCGAGGAGGTCGCCGGGCACGTGCAGCGGATGGAGGACGTGCTGGAGGCGGCGGCCCCGGGTTTCCGCAGCCTGATCGTGGGCCGACACGTGGCCGGGCCGGCCGATCTGGAGAAGGGCAACCCGAGCCTGGTCGGTGGCACGCTCGGCGGCGGGACCGCCGCCGCGTACCAGCAGCTCTTCCTGCGCCCGATCCCTGGCCTGGGCCGGGCGGACACCCCGGTGGACCGGCTCTTCCTGGCCAGCGCGTCGGCGCACCCCGGCGGCGGTGTGCACGGCGCGCCCGGCGCGAACGCCGCCCGGGCGGCCCTGGCCCGCGACCGAGCGCTCACCGGCCGCGCGTACGCCGCAGCCATCACCACCGCCCACCGCGCCATCTACCCCACCTAAACCACCGCCACCCGGAACCCCCGGAACCGCCCGCCGCCGTCGATCATGGAGTTGTGGTGGGTGACAAAGCACCTGCCCGGGTTCTAAACGGGCACCACAACTCCATGATCGATCGGGGCTGGGGCTGGGGCTGGGGCTGGGGCTGGGACCGCGCCGGTGGGTGGGGCGGGCTTTCAGCGGGTTATGTTGCGGTGTTTGCTGCGGAGGCGGAAGGGCATCAGGGCGCTCTCCACCTTGGTCGCGGTGGTCATCTTGGAGACGCCGTCGCGCCGCTCCTCGAAGCGGATCGGCACCTCCAGGATGGTGTGCCCCAGCTTGGTGGCGAGGTAGTGCATCTCCACCTGGAAGCTGTAGCCGTTGGACTGCACCCGCTCCAGGTCGATGTCGCGCAGGGCTTCGGCCCGCCAGATCTTGAACCCGGCCGTGAGGTCCCGGATGCGTACCCGCAGCAGGGTGTGCACGTAGAGGTTGGCCCAGCCGCTGAGCGCCCTGCGGTAGAGCGGCCAGTTCTCGTCCAGCTCGCCGCCGGGCACGTAGCGGGAACCGATCACCACGCTGGCCTGGGTGGAGAGCAGCGCGCCGAGCATCCCTGGCAGCGCCTCGGGCGGGTGCGAGAGGTCGGCGTCCATCTGCGCCACGTACTCGGCGCCGCCCTCGATCGCGCGGGTCATCCCGTCCACGTACGCCCGGCCGAGGCCCTCCTTGCCGGCGCGGTGCACGACCTCGATCCGGTCGGGGTTCTCGATGGCCAACTTGTCGGCCACCTCCCCGGTGCCGTCGGGGGAGTTGTCGTCGGCGACGAGGATGCGCAGCCCTGGCAGCGGCAGCGCGAGCAGTCGCTCGACCAGCGTCGGAAGGTTGCCCGCCTCGTTGTATGTGGGCACGACGACGGTCAGGCGTGCGTCCCGCCACGGCGACGGCAACTGCACCGGCTTGATCATGTCGGTCATCCTCGGTTTGCGGACAAGGGTCATGGAAAGGGTATCTAGTTCCCGCATTCGGTCGGAGGGAGGCACCCCTTCCGGGTGTTGCGGGCCCTCGCCACCCACTCTGCGTGGGCGTCTAACCCCTGGTCAGAGGCTTGTGGTGGTCAGCGCCGACGGCGAGCGACAGCGCTGAGTGCGAGCGCCGCGACGGCGAGCGCCACACCGGAGAGCGCCGGTTTGTGCGTGCCGACCCAGAGCGCCGCGGAGCGGTCTCGCGCCTGTTCGCGGAAAACGCCCGCCGTGCCCCGGTCCGTGTCCGCATCGCCCGGGTGATCCAGATTGTCCGGCCAGGTCGTCGGATCGACCTTCTCACCGGTCTGCTGGCTGTCGTAGCCGTCGCGGGCCAGCTTCCGGTCCAGCAGGCCGGGGAACAGTGCGTCGGCCACCCGCGCCTGCCAGGTCGGGCCACCCACGTTCAGCTCCCTGGTGCCGCGGTCGGCGGCCCAGACGATGGCCCGGGCGGCCAGCTCCGGAGTGAAGATCGGCGGCACCGGCTGCGGATGGCGGGGCAGCCGGGTGCGGACCCAGGAGAACTGCGGGGTGTTGACAGCGGGCAGCTGCACCATCGACAACTTCACCCCCGGGCAGTCGTGCAGCAGCTCGGCGCGCAGCGAGTCGTTGAACCCCTGGACGGCGTGCTTGCTGGCGCAGTACGCCGACTGCAGCGGGATCCCCCGGTAGGCCAACGCCGATCCCACCTGGACGATGGTGCCCCGCCCGTGCGCCCGCATGTGCCGCAGCGCGGCGAGGGTGCCGTGCACGGTGCCCAGGTAGGTGACCTCGGTGACCCGACGGAACTCGCGCGCCGGAATCTCCCAGGCCGGCGCGAACACCGACGCCATCGCGTTGTTGATCCACACGTCGATTCCGCCCCAGTGGTGCACCACGTCGTCGGCGGCCTGCTGCACCGCGCCCGCGTCGGCCACGTCGACCCGGTACACGCGCACGTCTGTCGCGCCGCGCAGTCGGCACTCCCGCTCGGCGGCGACCAGACCCGCCTCGCCCCGAGCCAGCAGCGCCAGCCGGGCGCCGCGTGCCGCGTACGCGTGGGCCACGGCCCGGCCGACGCCGGCGCTCGCGCCGGTCACCACCACGGTCCGTGTCACTGTCACCCCTTCTGTCGGGTGGCGATGTCGGAGAGTCGGGCCAGGGTCTCCCGGTTACGCCGGTGCAGGACGAGATCGTTGATCTTGTTGTGGACCCAGCGGAGCGGTCCGGCCGCGAAATCCTCCCCGAGACGCACCCGGGTGGCGCCGTCGCCGACCGGTTCCAGGGTGAAGGCCACGATCGCCTCGCCCGCCGGCCAGAGACCGGCCTTGAGCACGAGCCGGTGCGGCGGTTCGCAGACCAGCACCGTCGACGCGTCCTGCAACGAGACCGGCCATGGTCCGGCCCGGTGATGCAGTTGGCTGCCCACCCGAGGCCAGGCGTCGTCCACGTCCCGCATGTGTGCGGTGCCCACCACCCAGTCGCTGTACGTCCACCCGTCGGCGAGCACGTCGAACACCTGCTGCGGGGGAGCGTCGATCACTTTCTCCACAATCGCCACTGGGCTTTCATACCCACGCCACGTGCTGGCTAACGACCGGCGGGGTTAGCTTCTCGGGGGCGGCGGGTAAGGCCTTCCCGGGGCATCGCCGGCGGCGCTGGCCCACCCCCTCGACGGCGACGTTTACTCCTCGGGGCGCAGGGAACCCGCCGGCTGTGCGACAGGACCAGGGGGATCCGTATCAGCGCAGGTCAGCACAGGTGTATGCCGCCGCTGACCGCGCCGGTTCCGGATCTGTCGCAAGCCCCCGAGCGGTGCTCTACGACGCGGTGCTGCTGGACCGCGACGGCACCCTGATCGAGGACGTGCCGTACAACGGCGACCCGGAGAAGGTACGGCCGGTGCCGGGCGCGCGGGCGGCGCTGGACCGGCTGCGCGCGTCCGGGCTGCGGCTGGCGGTCGTCACCAACCAGTCGGGCCTGGCCCGGGGCTACTTCACCGCCGAGCAGATGCGGGCGGTGCACGCCCGCGTCGAGGAGCTGCTGGGCCGGTTCGACGCGTGGTTGGTCTGCCCACACGACGACGCCGACGGCTGTGACTGCCGCAAGCCGGCGCCGGGCCTGGTGTACGCCGCCGCCCGCGAGCTGGGCACGACGCCGTCCCGCTGCGTACTCGTGGGCGACATCGGCCGGGACGTCGGCGCCGCCATGGCCGCCGGGGCGGCTGGGGTGCTGGTGCCGACCCCGGTGACCCGGCCGGAGGAGGTCGCCGCCGCCGGGTGGGTGGCCAACGACCTGCCTGCTGCGGTGGCGGAGATCCTGCGCCGCCAACAGGCCGTGCAGCCCGCGACTCCGCCCACCGAACCGGTACGGACGGCGCTGGTGGTCCGCTCGGACTCGGCTGGTGACGTGCTGGTCACCGGCCCGGCGATCCGCGCCGTCGCGGCCGGAGCGCAGCGGGTGGTGCTGCTGTGCGGTCCGCGCGGTCGGGCCGCCGCCAACCTTCTGCCCGGCGTCGACGAGATCATCGAACATCCGCTGCCGTGGATCGACCCCACGCCGGGGCATGTCGACCCGGAGGCCATGCGGAGCCTGACCGCGCGGCTGGGCGCGGTCGGCGCGGACCAGGCGGTGGTGTTCACCTCGTTCCACCAGTCCGCCCTGCCGCTGGCGCTGCTGTTGCGGATGGCGGGGATCAACCGGATCGCGGCGATCAGCGACGACTATCCGGGCTCGCTGCTGGACATCCGGCACCGGGTGCCGGTGGGCGTCCCCGAACCCGAACGTGCCCTTTCCCTGGCGGCCGCCGCCGGCCATCGGCTGCCTGACGGCGACGAACCGGTCCTGCGGCTGCGCCGGGACGCCGTTCCACCACGCCCGGCCGACCTGGGCGATCCGGGGTACGTGGTGCTGCACCCCGGATCGGCCGCGTCGAGCCGGGCCTGCCCGCCCGACGTGGCCACCAGGATCGCCGGGGCGCTGGTCGACGCCGGGCACCGGGTGCTGGTCACCGGCGGCCCGGACGAGCGGGCGGTCACCGCCCAGGTCGCCGCGGCCGGCGGGACCGACCTGGGCGGCCGCACCGACCTGGCCGGGTTGGCAGCGATCGTCGCGGACGCCAGCGCGGTCGTGGTCGGAAACACCGGGCCCGCGCACCTGGCGGCGGCCGCCGGTGTGCCGGTGGTGAGTCTCTTCGCGCCGACCGTCCCGTTCGGTCAGTGGGGGCCCTACCGGGTGCCCACCGTCCGGCTCGGCGACGCCGCCGCGCCCTGCCGGGACACCCGGGCGGCCAGTTGCCCGGTCCCCGGGCACCCCTGCCTCAGCGGCGTCGACCCGGGCGACGTGGTCGACGCGCTCCGGACCCTCACCGCCAGCGGTGGTGGCGGCCGATGAACATCCTGCTCTGGCACGTGCACGGCTCCTGGACCACGTCGTTCGTGCACGGCAGCCACCGCTACCTGATTCCCACCACACCCGACCGCGGCCCGTACGGCCTCGGCCGGGCCCGCACCTACCCGTGGCCGGACAGCGCGGTCGAGGTCAGCCCGGAGGAGCTGCCGAGCGCTGACGTCGACCTGGTCATCCTGCAACGCCCCGAGGAGATCGACCGGGCCGAGCAGTGGCTCCGTCGCCGCCCCGGCCGCGACCTTCCGGCGATCTACGTCGAGCACAACACCCCCAAGGGCGACGTGCCGAACACCCGTCACCCGATGGCCGACCGCGACGACCTGCTCATCGCCCACGTCACCGGGTTCAACCAGATCTTCTGGGACACCGGCGCCACCCGCACCACAGTGGTCGACCACGGCATCGTCGCCCCCTCCGCGTCCTACACCGGGGAGCTGGACCGGCTCGCCGTGGTGATCAACGAGCCGGTGCGGCGAGGTCGGGTCACCGGCACCGACCTGCTGCCCCAGTTCGCGGAGATCGCGCCGTTGGACGTGTTCGGCATGGGCGTCGCCGGCCTGGCCGACCACCTCGGGCTGCCCGCGGACCGGCTGACCAGCCACGACGACGTGCCCCAGGAGCGGATGCACACCGAACTGGCCCGGCGGCGGGCGTACCTGCACCTGTGCCGGTGGACCTCCCTCGGGCTCAGCCTCATCGAGGCGATGTCGATCGGCATGCCGGTCGTCGCGCTCGCCACCACCGAGGCGGTGATGGCGGTGCCCCCGGAGGCGGGGGCGCTCGCCACCCGGACCGACGCCCTGCTCGACGCCGCCCGCCGGTTCATCGCCGAACCGGACACCGCGCGGCAGGCCGGAGCGGCGGCGCGAACCGCCGCGCGCGACAGATACGGCCTCGACCGTTTCCTCGCTGACTGGGACCGGCTGCTGGAGGAGGAAGTATGCGGATCGCGATGATCTCGGAGCACGCCAGCCCGCTCGCCGTCCTCGGAGGGGAGGATGCCGGCGGCCAGAACACGCACGTCGCGGAGCTGTCCGCCGCGCTCGCCGCCGCCGGGCACGAGGTGCGGGTCTACACCCGCCGCGACGCACCTGACCTGCCGGTGACCGTCCGCAGCCCGGACGGGTACGACGTGGTGCACGTGCCGGCCGGCCCGGCCGAGCCGGTGGCCAAGGACGCGCTGCTGCCGCACATGCGGGAGTTCAGCCGCTGGCTGATCGAGCGGTGGCGCGGAGGCGACTGGGTGCCCGAGGTGATCCACGCGCACTTCTGGATGAGTGGCCTGGCGGCGCTGACCGCCGGCCGGCAGACCGGGGTGCCGGTGGTGCAGACGTACCACGCGTTGGGCACCGTGAAGCGCCGCTACCAGGGAGTGCAGGACACCAGCCCGGCCCGCCGGATCTCCTACGAGCGGGAGCTGGGCCGCTCGGTGGACCGGATCGTCGCGCAGTGCCGCGACGAGGTGGGTGAGCTGGTCCGGATGGGTGTGCCCCGGTCCCGGATGACGGTGGTGCCCTCCGGGGTCAACCTCGCCACCTTCGCCCCACTCGGGCCGGCCGCCGACCGGGAACCGGGACGGGCCCGCATCCTCACAGTGGGTCGGTTGGTCGAGCGCAAGGGCTTCCAGACCGTGGTCCGCGCGATGGAGCTGGTGCCGGACGCCGAGTGCGTGGTCGTCGGCGGCCCACCCGAGGGGCTGTTGGAGACCGACCCGTACGCCCGCCGGCTGCGGGCACTCGCGGAGTCGTGCGGGGTGGCCGACCGGGTGCACCTGGTCGGCGCGGTGCCCCGCGAGGAGATGGGCCGCTGGTACCGCTCGGCGGACCTGCTGGTCGCTGCGCCCTGGTACGAGCCGTTCGGGTTGACCCCGCTGGAGGCGATGGCCTGTGGGGTGCCGGTCGTCGGCACGGCAGTGGGCGGCATCCGGGACACCGTTGTCGACGGGACGACGGGTGACCTCGTGCCGGCCCGGGACCCGCACGCGCTGGCTGCCGCGATACAGGGATTGCTCGACGACCGGATCAGGCGCTTCGCGTACGCGACGGCGGCGCGTGAGCGGGCCCGGGAACGGTACTCGTGGGCGGCCACCGCCGAGCGGCTGGTCGAGGTCTACAGCGAGGTGGCCGCCGTTCGTCGGCCGACCCGGGTGGTGGCCTGATGCCGACGGGCAGCCTGCTCGACACGCATCTGACGAACCTCGCCGCGGCACTGGTGCCGTACCGACGGTGTGAGCGACAGTTGGCGCGCTGGGGCGCGGACCTGGCCCACCGGCTGGTCGCCGGAGGTCGTCTGCTGGTGGCCGGCAACGGCGGCAGTGCCGCCGAAGCCCAGCACCTCACCGCCGAGTTGGTCGGCAAGCTGCACGACGACCGTCAGCCGCTGTCCGCGATCGCGCTGCACGCCGAGACGAGCGCGCTCACCGCCATCGCCAACGACTACGGCTACACCGAGGTGTACGCCCGCCAGGTGCGCGCCCACGGCCGCCCGGGGGACATCCTGCTGTTGCTGAGCACCAGCGGGACCAGCCCCAACCTGGTCGCCGCAGCGCGGGCGGCCCGCGAGGTCGGGGTGACCACCTGGGCGCTCACCGGCGCCGCCCCCAATCCGCTCGCCGAGGCCTGCGACGACGTGCTGGCCGTCGCGTCCCCGGACACCCAGATCGTCCAGGAGCTGCACCTGGTGACCAGTCATCTGCTCTGCGAGTACCTCGAACAGGAGTTGCCCGCCGCGCTGGCGGCAGCCGCCGATCCGGCGTTCGTCCACCCCGTGCCCGGGGAGCCCGCACCGGCCGGTCGGCTGCCTGCCGCGCCGGTAAGCACCGGGGTCGAGGTGGTGCTCGACGGCGGGCCCGGACGGCAGGTCGACGCGTGAGCCGGACAGCGGGTCGACGCGCGAGGATGAGGAGGCAAGCGTGAGGGGACCGGTGGTGGTGCTCGGGGACACCCTGCTCGACCGGGACGTGGAAGGTGTGGTGAACCGGCTCTGCCCGGACTCCCCGGTGCCGGTGCTCGACGAGACGGTGGCCACCGACCGACCGGGGGGCGCCGGGTTGGCGGCGGTGTTCGCCGCCGCGCAGGGCGCCGAGGTGGTGCTGGTGACGGCGCTCGCCGACGACGCCGGCGGGGCCCGACTGAGCGCGCTGCTCGCCGCCGCCGGCGTGCAGGTGTACCCACTGGCCCTCTCCGGCGCGACGCCGGAGAAGATCCGGCTGCGGGCCCGGGGGCGGGTGCTGCTGCGCCACGACCGGGGCGGCGTGTCCGGGGAGCCGGGTCAGCCCTCCGACGAGGTGCTCCGGGTGATCGCCGAGGCGTCTGCGGTGCTGGTCAGCGACTACGGCCGGGGGGTGGCGCGGGGGCCCGCGCTGCGTGCCGCGTTGGCCGCCACCCGCGCGCCGGTGGTGTGGGACCCGCATCCACGCGGCCCGGCAGCCGTGCCCGGCGTACACCTGGCCACGCCGAACGAGTCCGAGGTGCGTGAGCTGGTCCCCGCGCTGCCCGGCGCGTCCCGACTGGCCACCGCGTCGCGGGGTGCCCAGGGACTACGGCGGCGGTGGCGGGCCGGCGCGGTAGCGGTGACGCTGGGCGGCGACGGCGCGCTGCTCTGCCACGCCGGGTCGACGCCGCTGGTGGTGCCGACGCCCGGTAGCGCGGAGGGGGACACCTGCGGTGCCGGCGACCGGTTCGCGGCGGCGGCCAGCGTCGCACTGGCCCAGGGCGCGCTGGTCTCCGAGGCGGTGCAGGTGGCGGTCGCCGAGGCGTCCGCGTACGTGGCCGGTGGGGGAGTGGCCACGGCGCTGCCTCCGTCGACGCCCGCGGTGCGGGGCCGGAGCGCGCCGGAGCCGCGCGCCTTCCAGCCGGGACCACGGGGTGGTGCGATGGCCGACCGGGTGGGAGTGGCCGCTGTCGCCAGGCTCCTGGGTGAGGTACGCGCCGCGGGTGGCACTGTGGTGGCGACCGGCGGTTGCTTCGACCTGCTGCACGCCGGGCACGTGGCCACCCTGGAGGCGGCCCGGCAGCTCGGCGACTGTCTGATCGTCTGCCTGAACTCCGACGCCAGCGTGGCCGGGTTGAAGGGGCCGGACCGGCCGGTGCAGTCCGAAGACGACCGCAGCCGACTGCTGGCCGCGTTGAGCTGCGTCGACGCGGTCCTCGTCTTCGACGAGCCGACCCCGCAGGCGGCGCTGTCCTGGGTACGCCCCGACGTCTGGGTCAAGGGCGGCGACTACGCCACCGGCGGTGGGGACTCCAGCGCCGCACTGCCGGAGGCGGAGGTCCTGCGCCGCTGGGGTGGGAACACAGTGGTGGTGCCCTATCTGGACGGTCGTTCCACCACCGACCTGATCGTCCGCACGCTCGCGGAGCGGACCCGATGACCGCCACGCGGGCCGGTGCCGGGCCCACCGTCCTGATCACCGGGGGCGCCAGCGGCCTCGGCGCCGCTGTGGTCGCCGCCGTGGCCGCCTCCGGTGGCCGTCCGGTCGTGCTGGACCGGCAGCCGCCGGCAGACGGGGTGTCCTGGACCGAGTGCGACCTGGCCGACACGCGAGCCGCCGAGGTGGCCACCCGGCACCTCGCCGAGCAGGCCGGTGGCCTGGACGCCGTGGTGACCGCCGCCGGCACCGACGTGCCGGGCCGACTCGCCGACCTGCCGGGGGAGACGTGGGACCGGATCGTCGCGGTCGACCTGCTGGCCACCGCGGCGGTGATCCGGGCCGCGCTGCCGTTCCTGCTGACCTCCCGGGGCCGCATCGTCACCGTCGCCTCGACCCTGGGCGTCAAGGCGGTCAGCGACGCCACCGCGTACTGCGCGGCGAAGTTCGGCGTGGTGGGGTTCACCCGAGCCCTCGCCGCCGAGCTGGCCGGTCAGGTCGGCGTCACCCTGCTCATCCCGGGTGGGATGCGCACCGCGTTCTTCGACGAACGTGACCCGCAGTACAAGCCGGGGCCGGACGCGAACCTCAACGAGCCCGCCGACACCGCCGCCGCGATCATGTTCGCGCTCAATCAGCCGCCCGGTTGCGCGGTGCGCGAGATGGTGATCTGCGCCGAGCAGGAGACGTCGTACCCGTGATCCTCGTGCTGCGCGCCCTCGGCGTCGGCGACCTGGTGACCGCGGTGCCCGCGCTGCGGGCGCTGCGGGCCGCGTACCCGTCGCGGGAGCTGGCGCTCGCCGCGCCCGGCTGGCTTGCCCCGCTGGTCGACCTGGTCGGTGGCGTCGACCGGCTGGTGGACACCGCGGGGCTGGATCGCCCTCTCCGGGCGGGGTCGGCCCCGTGGATCGCTGTCAATCTGCACGGGCGCGGCCCGCAGTCGCACCGGCTGCTCGCGGCGACCCGACCTGGTCGGATGTTCGCCTACGCCAGCCCGGACGCCGGCTTCGCCGACGGCCCGCGCTGGGCCGCCGACGAGCACGAGGTGGACCGGTGGTGCCGGCTGCTCTCCTGGTACGACATTCCGGCCGACCGCGCCGACCTGACCCTGCGTCGGCCCGCTGCGGCGGGGATGCCCAGCGGTGTCACGGTGCTGCACCCGGGCAGCAAGATCCCGGCCAAGCGGTGGCCCGCCGAGCGGTTCGCCGGTCTGGCCCGGGCACTGACCGACCAGGGGCACCGGGTGCTGCTCACCGGCTCGGCCGACGAACGGGCGCTGGCGGCCCGGGTGGCCGAGGCGGCGGGCCTGAGCTCGGACGCCGTGCTGGCCGGCCGGACCGACCTCGGCGTGCTCGCCGCGCTGGTGGCCGACGCCCGGCTGGTCGTCAGCGGGGACACCGGCGTCGCTCACCTGGCCACCGGGTACGGCACCCCGTCGGTCGTCCTCTTCGGGCCGGTGCCACCGGCGCACTGGGGGCCTCCACCGGACCGGCCACGGCACCGGGTGCTCTGGGCCGGCGAAGGAGACTGGCCCAGGTGGGATGGGGTAGGAAGCCACCCGACGATGGCGGCTCTGCGCCTCGACGAGGTGCTGGCCGCCGTGGCCGAGGTGGAGAGGGTGGTGCGGGTCTCCGGTGCGGTTGCGGCGTAGCGACCCGGGTCGACCGGGGTACGGACGGCGTCGGCGCGGTCGGGGCTGGCTCTTCGTCGACCCGTCCGGTGCGCCGGTGCGGGATCCGGACGTCCTGGCCCGGCTGCGGGAGTTGGTCATCCCGCCGGCCTGGCAGGACGTGTGGATCGCGCCGCACCCGAACGGGCACATCCAGGCGATCGGGATCGACGCAGCCGGACGCAAGCAGTACATCTACCACCCGCGGTGGCGGGAGAAGCAGGACGAGGCGAAGTTCGACCGCGTGCTGGAGGTGGCCCGGCGGCTGCCGGCGCTGCGTGAGCGGGTGGGGCGCGACCTGGACGGGCCCGGACTGGGCCGGGACCGGGTGCTGGCCACCGTGGCCCGACTGTTGGACATGGGGATGTTCCGGGTCGGCAGCGATCAGTACGCCGCCGGCGACGACCCGACCTACGGGGTCGCCACCCTGCGTCCCGAGCATGCCCGGTCCCGAGGCGGCTGCGTGGTGCTCGTGTTTCCCGCGAAGGGGGGAATCGAGCAGGTACGCCGGATCGAGGACCCGGAGCTGTGCCAGGTGCTGTCCAATCTGCGCCGTCGTCGACGACGGGCGGAGCGGCTGTTCGGCTACTGGGACGGCAGGGAGTGGCGCGACGTGCGCAGCGACGAGGTCAACGGCTACCTGCGCGACGCCAGCGGTGGGGAGATGACCGCGAAGGACTTCCGCACCTGGCACGCCACTGTGCTCGCGGCCACCGAGTTGGCCACCGCCGGTCCGGCCCGCTCGGTGACCGCCCGGCGCAAGGCGGTGGTCGCTGTGATGCGTGCGGTGGCGGAGCTGCTGGGCAACACGCCGACGGTGGCTCGTGCGTCCTACGTGGATCCCCGGGTGGTCGACCTCTACCACGACGGAGTGGTGGCGTCGGTGGATCCGCAGGCGCCTCGCGAAGAGGCTGAACAGGTGGTCCTGAAGCTGCTGGACGAGGCCTGACCGGCCCCGTCGGCGATTCTGGGGGGAAGCGCGACGGAGCCGGAGCCTCGGGCCTCAGCGGGGTGCCACCGGGCGGCCGCCCGCCGCTCGCGCGGCGGGCGCCTCGCCACGGCCCCCGTTGGCGGCCCACCAGGTGATGGCCGGCCGCGTTGGTGTCAGTCTGCCGGCAGCGAGTTGACCGTGGATGCCCGACGGTTGACGATCCGCGCCAGATCCGAGCCGCTGTCGCGGTGTTCCTGCGGGGTGGTGCCGTACGCGGCGCGGAAGGCCCGGCTGAAGTGGGCCTTGTCGGAAAAGCCCCACCGGGCCGCGACGGTCTGCACCGGCTGGTTGCGCAGCGCCGGGTCGGCCAGGTCGCGCCGGCACCGGGCCAGCCGCAGTTCCCGGATGTACGACGCCACTGTGGTGTCCTCGGCCTCGAACAACCGGTGCAGGGACCGCACCGAGATGTGGTGGGCGTCGGCGACCACCTGCGGGCCGAGGGTCGCGTCGCCGAGGTGGCGGTGGATGTACGACTGCACCTGGGTGAGCAGCGCCCGGCGGCGGACCTCGGTCGGCACGGCGTCCTCGGCGACGAGGTGCCGGCCGAGCATGGTGGTGGCCAGGTCGAGCCCCACCGCGCCGAGCCGGCTGGCGTCGGCGGCATGGTACTGCTCGGGACGCCCGGTCACCTGGATCAGGAACTGCGCCAGCAACGCCCCGATCCCCTCGCTGCCGGACATCCGGCCGCCGTAGAGCGCTGCCATCCGCTGCGGCGGTAGGGGTAGCGCGGCGTGCGGGATCAGCGTGATGATCGAGGTGGCCTGGTCCCGTTCGGGCTCGATGGCGTGATGGCAGACGTCGTGTGGCCGGGACCCGTCGTAGAAGGTGAACTCGCCGGCCAGGATCTCGCTGCGGCGACCGTCCTGGCTGGACGTGCCGACGCCGCCGGTGGTGAGGGCGAGGATGTACAGCTCCGGGTCGGACTGACGGACCAGTTTCCGGCTCCGGGTGGCGTCCAGGGACGGGTATGCGTACTGCACCAGCTGGATCGGGCCGAGCTCGACGAAGTCGGCGCGGGCGGCGAAGTCGTCGCTGTGCGCGGACCGGATGCGCAGCGGCGCCGAGGTGCGCGCCACCAGGTCCAGCCACATACCGAACCGTTCGCTCGGCGGCAGGACCGTGGTGTCGATGGTGTTTCTCGGCAGCATGGGGCTCCCTCAGCCCGCTCGGCGCTGGATCAGGGCCTCGACGCCGTCGAGGATCCGGTCCAGGCCGAAGACGAACTCGTCGTCGGGGTCGTCGTCCTGGTTGAGCACACCGGCGCTGAGCACCCGGTGCAGCGCGGGGAAACGGGCCGGGTCGATGAGTCGGGCCACCAGTCGACCGTACGCCGGCATCATCTCGCTGGGCTCGACGCCTGCCGCCCGGCTGCCCTCGGCGATTTGCGAGGCGAGGGTGGCCTCGTTGCGGACGTACCCGGTGATCAGCAGGAGCACCGACATCTTCTCGGCCTCGCCGAGCGTGGTGCCGTCGAGGCAGCGCAGCCCGTCCTCCAGCCAGCCGAGCTGCTGGGGGGTGATGGGTGGGCCACTGATCGGCACGTGCAGCAGCCAGGACCGTTGCCGCAGCACCTCGTGCTCGGCCCAGGCCCACCGGGTGAGGCCGGCGCGCCAGTCGTCTTCCGGTGCGGGTGGGCCGGGGGACGGGCCGTACCCGGTGTCCACCATGAGCATGAGCAGCTCGTCCTTCGAGCCGACGTACCGGTAGAGGGCCATGGTCGCGGCGCCCAACTCCTTGGCCACCCGGCTCATCGAGACGGCCGCCAGGCCGTCGGCGTCGGCCACGCGTACGGCGGCGTCCACGATGGTGGGCACGCTCATTCCCGGCCGGGGGCCCTTGGGTGGCCGCTCCCGTAGCCCCCACGCGCTCTCGATGGCCGGCGGGAGTACGGGCCCGCCGTCGTCTGTCTTCGCCGCCACATTTCCTCCTTGCCCCGCCATCCTAGTTCTGCGTATGGTCTACGCATAATAGCGTACGTCATACGCAGAAGGAGAACTGATCATGGCGATCACCACCACACCGGCACCGCGAGCGGGCCGACGGGAGTGGATCGGGCTCACCGTGCTGATGCTGCCGCTGCTCCTGGTCTCGATGGACGTGTCGGTGCTCTACTTCGCCGTCCCGTTCATCAGCGCGGAGTTGCGTCCCACCGCCACCGAGCAGCTCTGGATCTTCGACATCTACGGCTTCGTGCTGGCCGGGCTGCTCATCACCATGGGCGCTCTGGGGGACCGGATCGGCCGACGCCGGCTCCTGTTGATCGGCGCGGCCGCGTTTGGCGCGGCGTCGCTGCTGGCCGCGTACGCCGACAGCACCGCGACGCTCATCGCCGCGCGTGCCGTGCTCGGCGTCGGTGGGGCCACCCTGATGCCCTCGACGCTCGCGCTGGTGCGCAACATGTTTGACGACGCCAAGCAGCGCGGCACCGCCATCGCCGTCTGGACCGCCACTCTCACCGGCGGCATCGCGATCGGGCCGGTGCTCAGCGGCATCCTGCTGGAGCACTTCTGGTGGGGCTCGATCTTTTTGATCAACATCCCGGCGATGCTGATGTTGCTACTGCTCGTGCCGCTCCTGGTGCCCGAGTCTCGCAACCCGGCGACCGGGCGGTTCGACCTGGTCAGCGCGGCACTGTCGCTCGGGGCGCTGCTGCCGGTGATCTACGGCATCAAGGAGATGGCCCGGGACGGCCTCAGCCCGGCGCGCGTCCTCGCCATCGTCGGCGGTCTGCTGGTGGGGGCGCTCTTCCTGCACCGGCAGCGGACCCAGGCGTACCCGATGGTCGACCTCGCCCTGTTCCGCCGCCGCGGCTTCGCCGGATCGCTCGCTGTCAACCTGCTGGCGATGTTCGCCATCGTCGGCTTCGCCATCTTCACCACCCAGCACCTTCAGCTGGTGCTCGGCCTGAGCCCGCTGCGGGCGGCACTGTGGAGCCTCGTGCCGTCCCTCGCCGTGGGCGGAGTCGCGCCGGCCGCCGCCGCCCTCGCCCAGCGCGTCGAACGGGCGTACCTGATCGGTACGGGGTTCGGAATCGCCGTGGTCGGTTTCGTGGTGTTGACCCGGGTCACCCCGGAGACGCCGCTGTGGCTGCTGCTCGCCGGCGCCAGTGTCTACGCCGCCGGCCTGGTGATGGTGATGTCTCTCGTCACCGAGCTGGTCATCGGCGCGGCGCCGCCCGAGCAGGCAGGTGTCGCCTCGGCGCTGACCGAGTCCAGCAGCGAGCTGGGCGGTGCGCTGGGGATGGCGATCCTGGGCAGCGTGGGCGCGGCGGTCTACCGCCGCGAGATCGTCGACGGCCTTCCGGCCGGGCTGCCCGCCGACGCCGGAGCGGCGGCCCAGGAGACCCTGGGTGGTGCGCTCGCGGTCGCCCAGGGGTTGCCCGCGGAGCTGGCCGACGCGGTGCGGCACGCCGCCGGTGTGGCGTTCACCGACGGGCTGCACCTGGCCGCGTACGCCGCCATGGCGGTGATGCTGCTGGGCGCGCTCACCGCGCTCGTCGCGCTGCGTGGCGTCCGGCCGGCCGACCCTGCGGCGCTGGCCGCCGAGCCGACCGGTCCGGCCGACACGTCGTTGTCGTCGGTCAGTCGATGAGCACGTGCGCGAGCCGGTCGCGGAAACGCCGCTCGGAGTCGCTGACCGACTCGCCGCCGATGCCCAGCAGCCCACCGCTGGAAGCGGCGCCCACCACCTGCTCGGCGATCTTCACGAGCCAGTGCTTGTACGCGCCGGCCTCACCCTCGTCGACCCGCGCGGCCAGCAACGTGCCGGCCTCGCCGGCCCGCAGCAGCACGTCGTCGATGTACGCCCCCGGGTCGGCGGGCGCGATGACCGGCAGCTCCTCGCCGGCCTCCGGGTCACCGACCCGGGTGACGATCTCGCCGGCCACGGCGACCACCAGCGGGCTGGCGGACTCCCGGCCGGCGGCGATGGTCTCCAGTCCGGCCGCGTTCTCCGCCATGGTCCGGCGGGTGCCGTCGGACTCGGCGGCGCTCGCCGCGGTCAACACCGACTGTGGCAGGCCGACCAGCAGCCCCCACTCCTCGTCGGAGAAACCGAACCCGGTGTACGCCGGCTGCTCGATCACGACAACGCCCCTTCCGCCCTGCTCTTCTTGGTCAATCGGTGCTCTGCTTTGTCGATCCACCGGGGCCGCAACCGGCGCCCGGGTCAGGCTAGTCCAGTGTCAGCAGGCCCTGTTCGGACACCACGCGCACCGACAACGTCTTGTACCCGACCTCCTCGAAGAGGACGGTCATCTTGTCCTCCTCGTACGAGAGCACCATGCCCGGCCCCCACTCCGGGTGACGCACCTGACTGTGCACCGGGAACGGCCCGACCGCACCCTGGTCGGCCACGCTGGTGCCGTTGTGGCAGTTGTCGCAGTGCCCGCAGACGTCGCTCATCTGCTCGCCGAAGTAGGCCAGCAGGGTCTGCCCCCGGCAGGCCCTGGTCTCGGCGAAGGCCCGCATCATGTCGGTCCGGGACCGGGTCACCGTCTGCTGACGTTCCGCCTCGGCGAGGGCCGCCGCGGCGGCGTCCACCGCGGCGGGGGAGTAGCGCGGGGCGCCGATGCGCTGCCGGGCGCGCGGCTCGGCCGCGCCGACCTGCTCCAGCAGGGACAGGTACTGGCCCAGCTTGCGTGGCCCCAGGCCGGTGGTCTCGCGCAGTTCGGTCTTGGTGGCTGCCTTCTTGCGCAGCAGAGCGGCCAGGTCGCGCAGCTCGTTCTCGTCGGGCAGGCCGCCGCTGAAGAACCGCTGCAGGCCCACGTCCTCAGCCCGCCACAGCAGCAGGACCCGGGCGGGTTGCCCGTCGCGCCCGGCCCGGCCGATCTCCTGGAAGTAGCTGTCCGGCGAGTCGGGCAGCGCCATGTGCACCACCCAGGCGATGTTCGGCTTGTCGATGCCCATGCCGAACGCCGAGGTCGCCACCATGATCGGGACCTGGTCGGCGAGGAACGCCTCGTGCAGCTCCGCGCGGGCACCCATCGGCATCCCACCGTGGTAGAACTGCGCCGGGAAGTCGGCGTCGGTCAACCGGGTGGCCAGCTCCTCGGCGGCGCGGCGGGTCGGCACGTAGATGATCCCCGGCCGGCCCTCGTCGCGCAGCAGCGTCATCAGCCGTCGCCAGCGGTAGTCCTCGTCCGGGCAGTGGGCCACCTCGAGGAAGAGGTTGGGCCGGTCCAGCCCGGAGACCACCACGTCCGGATCGCGCAGCCGCAGCCGGGCGATGATGTCGTCGCGTACCGGCGGGGAGGCGGTGGCGGTGAGCGCCACCACCGGCGGCCTTCCGATGCCCTCGATGAGGTGCCCGAGCGCCAGGTAGTCGGGGCGGAAGTCGTGCCCCCAGGCCGAGATGCAGTGCGCCTCGTCGATCGCCACCAGCGCCGGCTTCAGCGCGGCGACCTCGGCCATCCGGTCCGGGTTGCTGAGCTGCTCCGGGGTGATGAAGAGGAACTCCGCCCGGCCCTCGCGGACGTCGGCGAGGGCCTCGGCCTGCTGGCTGGCGGACTCGTTCGAGCTGATCCGCACCGCCCGCAGCTCCGGGCGTTGCCGCTCGTTGAGGGAGGCGATCTGGTCCTGCTGAAGGGCGAGGAGCGGAGAGATCACCACGGTGGGACCGGGGATCAGACTGGCCGGGATCTGGTAGATCGCCGACTTGCCGGCACCGGTGGGCAGCACCACCAGGGCGTCGCGTCGCTTCATGACCGCGCGCATGGCGGCCAACTGGTTGGGCCGCAGCGCGTTCCAGCCGAACAGGCTGCGGGCGGCGCGGCGCAACGTCATCGAATGCGTGGACAGTTTCATCGAGGGCCGGAGGTACCCGAGCCCGGGACAACCGAAACGCATTCGGAAGATCATGGGCTCGGGTGCCAGGGGCTCAGCGCAGGCCGGGCAGGACCTCGCGCTGGTACAGGTCGAACAGACCCTGGTGGTGCGGGCCGGTGTTGGCCACGTAGACCTCGTCGAAGCCGGCCTTGGCGTACTTGTCGATCATCTCCAGGTGCGCGTCGGCGCTGTTGCCACAGACGAACGCCTTCTTGAGCATCTCCGGCTCGACCAGCTCGGAGGCCTGCTCGAAGTGCCGTGGCGAGGGGAGCACCTGGGACAGCTCACCCGGCACCCCCGCGTTGGGCCAGCGCTCGTACGCGATCCGCAACCCCTCGTCCTCGCTGTCCGCGTACGCCGCCTTGAATCCGGCCTGGCACGGCTTGTCGCCGCCGCCGTTCTCGCGGAAGCGGCGGACCATCTCGCCGTCGGGCATGGTGCTCACGTAGCCGTCGCCGATCCGGGCGGCCAGGTCGATGGCCTTCGGTCCGAAGCCGGAGACGTAGATCGGCGGGGGAGTGTCGGGCAGCGTGTAGATCCGGGCGTGCTCCACCGTGTAGTGCTTTCCGTGGTGGTTGACGAAACCGCCCTTCCACAGCTCCCGCAGCACCTCGACGGCCTCCTCCAGCATCTCCAGCCGGACGTCCGCCTGCGGCCACGCGTCGCCGAAGATGTGCTCGTTGAGGGCCTCGCCGGTGCCGACGCCGAGCACGAACCGTCCACCGTGCAGCACCGCGCTGGTCGCCGCCGCCTGGGCGATGACGGCCGGGTGGATCCGTACTGTCGGGCAGGTCACCGCCGTGGTGACAGGCAGCGAGCAGACCTGGCTGAGCGCGCCGATCATCGACCAGACGAACGGGCTCTGGCCCTGGGCGTCCACCCACGGGTGGTAGTGGTCGGAGATCCACAGAGCTTCGAAGCCGGCCTCTTCGGCACCGCGCGCCTGCGCCAGCAACTCGGCGGGCGTGTACTCCTCACTGGACAGAAAATATCCGATCTTCATGGCTTACCCCTTCGGCACGCGGACCTGCTGATGGGGAGAGCCCTACCCCGGCGGCGCCCGGTCACACCGGTTCTCGCCGCGGGCGGGTCAGCGTCGCCCGAACATCGCCCGGATCGCGGCGAGGAGCAGCAGGGCACCGACCACCAGGCCGAGCAGGCGTACGCCGGGGATGTCGGCCGGGCTCGTCGCGTCGGCCAGCAGGACGGGATCCATCCCCGCACTCTCCCCGGGGAACGGGCCGCCAGGCAACTGTAAGGTTTATTGACTATTGAATCGCTCAGTGTGACCATGGCAGAACCGCCTGCCGGTGGCGGTGCGCCGAGGGCGCGCGAGAGATGGGGTACGGGGGCCGCATGAGCGAGCGCAACCAGCGGATCGACGGGGGCGCACCGTCGCCGGTGATCGATCTCGATCACTGCGAGGGAGTGGCGTGACCACTTCCAACGGGCACCTCGCGGCGCTCGCCGCCTCCGTCCTGCAACCCGGCTTCGTCGGCACCACCCCACCGCACTGGGTGTGCCGCTGGCTCGGCGAGGGTCTCGGCTCGGTGGTGCTCTTCGCCCGCAACGTCGTCGACACCGAGCAGGTGACCGCCCTCACCGCGACGCTGCGCGCGGAACGGCCGGACGTCATCGTGGCGATCGACGAGGAGGCCGGCGACGTCACCCGGCTGGAGTCGGTGCACGGCAGCTCCCGGCCCGGCAACTTCGCCCTCGGGGCGGTCGACGACCCGGGGCTGACCGAGGCCGTCGCCCGGGACCTCGGCGCCGAGCTGGCCGCGGCGGGGATCACCCTCAACTACGCCCCGGACGCCGACGTCAACTCCAACCCGGCGAACCCGGTGATCGGCGTCCGTTCCTTCGGCGCCGACCCGGTGCTCGTCGCGCGGCACACCGCCGCCTGGGTCCGCGGGCTCCAGGCCGGCGGCGTCGCGGCCTGCGCCAAACACTTCCCCGGCCACGGCGACACCCGGGTCGACTCACACCACGACCTGCCCCGGATCACCGCCGACCGGGACCGGCTGGACGCCTGCGAACTGGCCCCGTTCCGCGCCGCTGTGGCCGCCGGGGTGCAGGCGGTGATGACCGGTCACCTGCTGGTGCCCGCCCTCGACCCGCACCTGCCGGCGACGTTGAGTCAGCGCATCCTGGGTGGGTTGCTCCGCGACGAACTGGGCTTCTCCGGTGTGGTGGTCACCGACGCGATGGAGATGCGCGCGGTCGCCGACCGGTACGGCTTCGCCGGGGCCACGGTCCGCGCCCTCGCCGCCGGGGCCGACGCCATCTGCATCGGCGGTGAACGGGCTGACGAGCAGGCCGCCCGCGAGCTGCGCGACGCCATCGTGGCCGCCGTCGTCTCCGGTGAGCTGCCCGAGGAGCGTCTTGCCGAGGCCGCCAAGCGCGTCGGTCAACTCGCCGCCTGGACGGTGGCCGCCCGCAACTCCGGCTTGGCCGGAGCGCGCGCCGCCGCCGACGTCGGGCTGGTCGCCGCCCGCCGGGCCGTCCGGGTCACCACCGCCCCGGGTACGACGGTCGCGCTGCCCCTCACCCGCGCGGCACACGTCGTCGAGTTCGAGCCGCCGCGCAACATCGCCATCGGCGCCGAAACCCCGTGGGGCATCGGCGGACCACTGACCGAGCTGCTGCCCGGCACCAGCACGGTCCGTTACGCCGAACCCGACGTGCCGGCGGACCCGGGCGCCGGGGCAGGCAGCCGCCCCCTGGTCCTGGTCGTCCGTGACCAGCACCGGCACGACTGGATGCGCGCCGCCGTGCACCGCGCGTTGGCCGCCCGCCCGGACGCCGTCGTGGTCGAGTTGGGCGTGCCCGAGCTGGTCACCGGGGCGGTGCACCTGGCCACCCACGGCGCCACCCGGGCCAGTGGACGGGCCGCCGCCGAGGTGCTCACCGGCGCCCTCTGACCGCCCGCGCTACGGGAGGTCGGCGACCAGGTCGGCGTACTCGGGGTGCTTGTCGATGAACGCGGCCATGAAGGGGCACTGCGGCACCACTGTCGTGCCGCGTGCCCGGAGCTGGTCCAGGGTGCCGCGGATCAGCGTGCCGCCCACCCCCTTGCCCTGAAAGCCCCGGTCCACCTCGGTGTGGGTGAAGACCAGCACCTCCCCGCGCGGCAGGTACGCGGTGAAGCCGGCCAGCGCGTCGTCGACAAGGATCTCGAAGCGGTGCTTCGCCGGGTTGTCCTCGACCAGGGTGCTCATCCGGCCATTCTCCCCGCCTGGTCGGCCAGCGCGTCGAGTTCGCCGAGCAAACGGTCCACCTCCTCGGCGGTGTTGTAGTGGTAGATGCTGGCCCGCACCGCGCCGCCGCTGTCGCGCAGACCCATCAGCTGGAAGTACTCGTAGGCGTAGTAGTCGCCGACGGAGAGGCAGAACCCGGCGGCACCCAACGCCTCCTGGGTGGCGGCCGGGGACATCCCGGCGACCCGGAACGAGATCGTCGGGCAGCGCCGCGCCGGCGAGCCGTAGACGGTGATCGCCGGCCGCTGCGCCAGCCCGGCGAGCAGCCGGTCCAGTAGCGCCTCCTCGTGCGCCTGGGCGGCAGCCAGCCCGGCCCGCAGCCGGTCCCGCCGGTCCCCGACCGCGTCCGGGTCCAGCCCCGCCAGGTGATCCACCGCCGCGGCCACGCCGGCCAGCAGCGGGAAGCTCGGCGTGCCGTACTCGAACCGGTCCGGCACCGCGTCGGAGGACGGCACCAGCTTCGCCGGGCGCAACGCCTCCCACCGGGCCGGGTCCGCCACCATCGCCGCCAGGTGCGGGCCGGACCACTTGTACGCGCTGGTGACCAGCACGTCGGCGCCGAGCGAGGCCAGGTCGGTCGGCCCGTGCGGCACCGAGTGCACCCCGTCGACGTGGACCAGCGCGCCGACCGCGTGCGCGGTCTTGGCGATCGCCGACACGTCCGGCATGGTGCCGATGGCGTTGCTGCCGGCGGTCACCGCGACCAACCGGGTCCGCTCACCCACCAGGTCCGCGTACTGGGCCGCGGGCAGCTCACCGGTGTGCCGGTCGACCTCGGCCCAGCGCACCGTCGCGCCGGCCGCCTCGGCGGCCTGCACCCACGGCCGCACGTTCGCGTCGTGGTCGAGCCGGGACACCACCACCTCGTCGCCCGGGCGCCAGGTCGCTCCGAGCGTGCGGGCCAGGGTGTACGTCAGCGCGGTCGCGCTCGGGCCGAGCACCACCCCGGCCGGGTCGGCGCCGAGCAGATCGGCCACCGCCGAGCGGGCTTCGGCCACCAGCTCCAACGACCGGCGGCCCGGGACGAAGGCGGCGCTGCGGTTGCCGACCGCCGACCTCATGGCATCGGTGACCGCGTCGATCACACCGGCTGCGGTCTGGGTGCCGCCGGCACCATCGAAGTGGACGAAGCCCTCGGTCAGGGCGGGGTACGCGGCCCGGGTGCGGGCGATGTCGAACGGCATGTCCCGGACCCTAGCCGGTGCTCCTCGTACGCTGGTCGGCCGCCAGGTGATCACCGTTGGGCGGTGTCGTCGCGGATGTCTCGTACTCTTGGCGGGGTGACGAACCGACCCGCCACCATGCCCATTCCCGCCGTCCGCCGCGCCGCCGGTCTCTTCGCCGGTCTGGCGCTCGGCCTCGCCGTGCTCGCCGGGTGCAGCTCCCAGGGCGCCTCCACCGACTGTGCGCTGGACGCCTGCACGGTCACCTTCGAGCGGGGTGTCGACGCGAGGACCACCATCCTGGGCGTCGAGGCCAAGCTGGTCGGCGCCGAGGGTGACCAGGTGACCGTCGAGGTCGCTGGTGAGCAGCTCACCCTCACCACCGGCCAGCAGGCCGCCGAGGCCGGGGGCTTCGCTGTCACCCTGGACAGCGTGACCGACCAGCAGGTCAAGATCCGCGTAGCGCGCAACCCGGGCAGCTGATCCGGGCGGGCGGCGGTGGCCGACGTTTGGGAATCTTCAGAATCGGAGATTGTGACGCCATGTCACTCACCCGTAGCGCCGAAGCCACCGCCTCCCGAACGGCGGACAGCCGGTGGCTGGAACTCCTCGCCCGGGCCGGCTTCATCGGCTACGGCATCGTCCATCTCCTCTTCGCCTGGTTGGCGTTGCAGATCGCGTTCGGTACGTCGTCCGACGACGGCGACCAGTCCGGCGCGCTGCGTACCCTCTCCGCTCAGCCCCTCGGCAAGTTCCTGGTCATCGCCGTCGCGGTCGGCCTGCTCGCGATGGCGATCTGGCAGGCGCTGGAGGCGGCGGTCGGGCACCGCGCCGAGCGCGGCAAGGAGCGGGTCATGGAGCGGGTCGCCTCGGCCGGCCGGACCATCGTCTACCTCTACTTCGCCTGGACCGCCTTCAAGGTCTTCTCCGACGCCTCGTCGAACAGCGCCGACCAGCAGGAGGCGTTGACCGGCAAGCTGATGACCTCCAGCGGTGGCCGCTGGCTTGTCGGCCTGGCCGGGCTGGTCGTCGCCGCGATCGGCATCGGCCTGGCGATCTACGGCGCCCGGAAGAAGTTCGAGAAGCACCTCAAGACCGGCGAGATGAGCCCGAAGACCCGCCAGCTCGCCCGCCGGCTGGGCATGGCCGGATACATCGCCAAGGGCGTCGCCTACGGCATCGCCGGTCTGCTGGTCATCGTGGCGGCGGTGAACTACGACCCGGAGAAGGCCCGTGGTCTGGACGCCGCGCTGCACACCCTGCAAGAGCAGTCGTACGGCACGTTCCTGCTGGCCCTGGTCGCCCTCGGCATCGCCGCCTTCGGCGTCTACTGCTTCCTCCAGTCCCGGTACCGCAAGGTCTGAGCTGGTCGATTCTGAGGATGACGGGCACTCTTGGGCTTTTGCCCGGAGTGCCCGTCGTTTGATCGAAGGGAAGCAACCGAAGCCGTGCAGAACTATCTCGAAACGGCCGTCGCCGCGCTCGTCGCGGCGGCGGTCGCCCTGTTCCTGGTCGAGGTCGTCCACCGGTTGACCCGGCGGTTCGGCCGCCGGTCACTGCTGTTGACCGAGTTGACCGACCACGCGCACCGCCCGTTCCAGGTCGCCGCGACGGTCCTGGCCGTGCAGTTCGCCGTCCGCTTCAGCACCGGGTACGCGGTCGGCGAGAGCTGGCGACGGCTCCTGCTGCACCTGCTCATCCTCGGCGTCATCGCCACAGTGGCCTGGCTGGTCGCCTGCCTGCTGGTCGTCGTGGAGGACACCGCGCTGGCCCGGTTCCGGGTCGACGTACCGGACAACCGGCACGCCCGACGGGTACGGACCCAGGTGGTGATGCTGCGCCGACTGACCATCGCGGTGATCGTCATCCTGGCCGTCGGCGTGATGCTGATGACGTTCCCCAGCGTGCGGGGCATCGGCGCCGGTGTGCTGACCTCGGCCGGTGTGGTCGGTGTGGTGGCCGCGCTCGCCGCACAGAGCCTGCTCGGCAACGTCTTCGCCGGCGTCCAGCTCGCCTTCAGCGATGCCGTCCGGCTCGACGACGTCGTCGTTGTCGAGGGGGAGTGGGGCCGCATCGAGGAGTTGACCCTCAGCTACGTCGTCGTGCAGATCTGGGACGACCGTCGGTTGATCCTGCCCACCTCGTACTTCACCAGCAAGCCGTTCCAGAACTGGACCCGGACGGAGGCGGCAGTGCTCGGCACCGCCGAGTTCGACGTCGACTGGGCGGTGCCCGTGCAGACCATGCGCGAGGAGCTGCGCCGCCTCGTCGAGGGCACCGAACTGTGGGACGGACGGGTCTGCGTCCTGCAGGTCACCGACGCCACCGGCGGGACGGTCCGGCTGCGCGCGCTGGTCAGCGCCGCCGACGCCGGCAGCCTGTGGGACCTGCGCTGTCTCGTCCGGGAACACCTGGTCGCCTGGATCCGGGACAACCGCCCGACGGCGATGCCGCGGCTCCGCACCGAGCTGGGCGACTCCAACAGCAACCTGTCCTGGCAGTGGGTGCAGCCGAGGCGGCCGGCCCGCCGCCTGTCCGACACCGAGGCGCCCGACGACGCCCGTGTCTTCGGTGGCAGCGACGACGGCGACGCCCGAAGCGAAGCCTTCGTAGGCCCCGAAGAAACCCGCCCCTGACACCTCGCCCACCCCGCCCTGCTCTGCCCTGCCCCGCCCTGCCCCGCCCTGCCCTGCCCCGCAAGATCGTGCAACTTCCTGGTTGTAGTGGCCTCCATCCCCGTCGAGGCCACTACAACCAGGATCGAGCGCGATCTTGCGCGACAGACCTCGACGATCATGGAGTTGACGGGTGGGTACGCCTGGTTTGTCCCCGCCAACCTCATGATCACCGCTGCGAGAGGGGTGGGGTGGGGCGGGGAGCGGGGGTGGGTGGTTGGTTTCGGAGGTTTGGTTGGGCTTGGGTGGGGGATGTGCTGCCTGACGTCTCTGGTGTGATCGTGGCGACTGGCGGCGGATCAGCGGCGCGGCGTCCGGACAAGCGGGACGGTGAGCTGGCTGGCGCGCTTTAGGATTGACGAGCGACGACTTCGGGCATACAGCGCGGTGATGAGGAAAGGAGGACAGCATGGCTGACGTGGCGAAAGCCCGCACATCCCAGAATGGGAGCGAGCCCTCCACCGCCGAGTTGGTGCAGCGGGCCACCGAGCAGATTTCCCGCCTCGTACGGGACGAACTGACGCTGGCCCGAGCGGAGTTGACCCAGAAGGGTAAGCACGCGGGCATCGGGATCGGCCTGTTCGGCGGCGGTGGCGCGCTCGCCTTCTTCGGTCTGGGTGCGCTGGTCGCCACGGCGATCCTGTTGCTCGACCTGGTGTTGCCCGCCTGGGCGGCGGCGCTGATCGTGGCGGTGGCGTGTTTCCTGGTGGCCGGCGTCCTCGCCCTGGTGGGCAAGAAGCAGGTCAGCCGTGCTGTCCCGCCGGTGCCGGCGGCCACGGTCCGTAGCCTCCGGGCAGACATGGACACCGTCACTGCCGCGGTGAAGGACAGGGGGCGGCAATGACCGGTAACGGGACCGGCGACACGGAGGCCCTCCGCGAGGAGATCCGTCGCACCCGGGTCGAGTTGGGCGAGACGATGGAGGCGTTGGCCGCCAAGGCCGACGTCAAGGCGCGTCTCAAGGAGTCCGCCGAGCAGGCCAAGGAGCGGATGCGGGAGCAGGCGGCGCAGACCGTCGCTCGGGTCCGCGGACAGGCCGCGCGTGGCGCCGGAATGGCGCGGGCGCAGGCATACGAAAAGGGCGAGTTGGTACGCGCACAGGCGTACGACAAGAGCGAGTTGGTGCGCCGCAACCCGGTGCCGTGGGCGGCCATCGCGGCCGGCGCGGTGGCCACCGTGGTGGTGCTGATGATCGTGCGGGGGAGGCGTAGGTGAGCAGGAGCATCGGCAAGGTCGCGTACCGGCCGGTCGGCGTGTTGTTGGGTATCGCCGCGGGCACGGTGGCCGGGGCGATCTTCCGGCAGGTCTGGAAGGCCACCGCGGGCGACGGTGAGGCGCCCAACGCGACCGACGAGGATCGCGGCTGGGGCGAGATCCTGGCCGCCGCGGCGTTGCAGGGGGCCATCTTCGCTGTCGTCCGGGCCGCCGTGGACCGGGGTGGCGCGGTCGGCGTACGCCGGATGACCGGCAGTTGGCCGGACTGACCAGCAGCGACTTCAGCCCCCTTCCCGCATCGATGGGAAGGGGGCTTTCGCATGGCATCGCACGCCGCCCAGCGCGCCTGAGGCATCCGTCAGGTCACATGTCGGAGAAATTCGTCGGAGAGGTCGTGACAGACTTTTTACCTCCGTGATTTGCTGGTCCCCGCTGTTGCGAGATGGCGTGGGTTGAGAGAAGTCTCCGTCGTGGGGCTGCCTCAGGCACCGCTGCTCAAAAACGGCCAATCGGCCGGACGGCGTGCACGGCCGCCAGTTTTTCGAGGGAGATACACATGGCTCAGGGAACCGTGAAGTGGTTCAACGCTGACAAGGGCTTCGGCTTCATCACCGTCGATGGTGGGGGTGCTGACGTGTTCGTCCACTTCTCGGCCATCCAGACCAGCGGCTACCGCTCGCTGGAGGAGAACCAGCGGGTGGAGTTCGAGATTGCTCAGGGTCAGAAGGGCCCGCAGGCTGAGCAGGTCCGTCCCATCTGAGTAGGACGGCCGGCCCCCGCCGGCCAGTGGGACGATCCGGCTCACGGGTCACGGTAAAGCCCCGCATCCCGGTTGGGATGCGGGGCTTTCGCCTGTTCAGGCTCGCCGCTGCGGCGAGCGGTCAGCGTCGACGCGAGCGCAGGCCGAGCCAGAGCACGATCAGCCCGACCACCGTCACGATCGGGCCGATCACGGCCCAGATCTTCTCGTCGGTCATCACGCTGCCACTGACGTAGCCGAGGCCCTGGACCGTCCACACCGCACCGATCACCACGGCCAGCAGGCCGAGGGTGAGCGGAAGCCAACCTCTCATCGCGTCCCCTCTCTGCCACCCGGGGCGGCGCGCCGCCGTCCAGCATCGCCGGCCGGGTGGCGTGACGCGAGCACCCCGGGCGCGCGGGTCACCACCGGTCGTGCACCTGCGGGCGGATCAGCTCGTCGTAGGTGTCGCGGACGGCTGCCAACTGCTCGTCGGTGAGCGGGGACAGGTCCGCCGCGGCGGCGTTGCGTCGGGCCTGGTCGGCGTCGCGGGCACCGGGGATGACCACTGTGACGCCCGCCTGGTCCAGCACCCAGCGCAGGGCGAACTGCGCCATCGTGCGGTCCGCGTCGACGAGCGGGGCCAGCCGGCGTACGGCGGCCAGACCTCGATCGAAGTCGACCCCGGAGAACGTCTCGCCGACGTCGAAGGCGGCGCCCTGCCGGTTGAAGTTGCGGTGGTCGTCGGCGGGGAACTCGGTGTGCTCGTCGTAGCGGCCGGAGAGCAGGCCACTGGCGAGCGGCACGCGGGCGATGATGCCGACGCCGGCTGCCGCCGCGGCCGGCAGCACCTGCTCCAGGGGCTTGTGGCGGACCGCGTTGAGGATGATCTGGACGCTCGCCACCCCCGGTCGGGCGATCGCGGTGAGGGCCTGGTCGCAGGTCTCGACGCTGACTCCGTACCCGGCGACGGCCTTCTCGGCGACGAGGGTGTCCAGACCGTCGAAGACCTCGTCTGAGGCGAAGACCTCGGTGGGCGGGCAGTGCAACTGGACCAGGTCCAGGGTGTCCATGCCCAGGTTGGCCCGGGAGCGGTCGGTCCACTGCCGGAAGTTGGCCAGGGTGTACGCCTCCGGCCGCTGCTCGACGCGGCGGCCCATCTTGGTGGCGACGGTCAGCCCGGCGTCGGGTCGGGTGCGCAGGAAGCGGCCGATCAGCTGCTCGCTGCGGCCGTCGCCGTACACGTCGGCGGTGTCGAGGAAGGTGACCCCGGCGTCCACGGCGGCGGCGAGCACCGCCATCGCGTCGTCCTCGCTGACGGTGCCCCAGTCGGCGCCGAGTTGCCACGCGCCCAGGCCGACCGCGCCAACGGTCCGGCCGAGCCGGTTGAAGCTGCGCTGTTCCATGCCCCGAGCCTAGTGACCGGGTTGCGACCCTGCCACGCGAGCCGTACGGTCAGCAGTACGGACGTACGGTTTGGGAGGCGATCATGTGGAACCCGACGACCTACCTGCGCTTCGGCGACGAGCGATCCCGGCCGTTTCACGACCTTCTCGCCCGGATCCCGGCCGAGCGCCCCCGGGCGGTGGTCGACCTCGGCTGCGGCCCCGGCCAGCTCACCGCCATCCTCGCCGAGCGCTGGCCGACCAGCCGGGTGCGCGGCCTCGACTCCTCAGCCGAGATGATCGAGCGGGCCGAGACCCTCGGCGCGCCTGTCGACTTCGCGGTCGCCGACCTGCGCGACTGGCGTCCGACCGGCGACGACGACGTGGTGGTCAGCAACGCAGCCCTGCAGTGGGTTCCCGGCCACCAGGAGCTGCTGCGCCGCTGGGCCACCGATCTGCCCGCCGGCGCCTGGCTCGCCATGCAGGTCCCCGGCAACTTCGCCGCCGACTCACACCGCGCCCTGCGCGAGGTGGCCGACCGGCCGACCTGGCGCGCCGAGGTCGCCCCGCTGCTGCGCGCGGACCCGGTCGACGACCCGGCCGACTACGCGGCGCTACTGACCGCCGTCGGCTGCGCGGTGGACGCCTGGGAGACTACCTACGTGCACCTGCTGCCGGCTCGACCCGCCGCCGAGCACCCGGTGCTGGCCTGGATGGAGGGCACCGCGCTGCGCCCGGTCCGGGCCGCACTGGACGCAGCCGGCTGGTCCGCCTTCCGGGCCGAGCTGGGGGTACGGCTCACCGCGGCGTACCCGGTGCGGCAGGGTCAGGTGTACTTCCCGTTCCGCCGCGTCTTCGTCGTCGCCCGCACCGGCGACCATGCCCAGGAGAATCCGTGACCGACCTGTCCACCTTCATCGCCGGCCTGCCCAAGGTGGAGCTGCACGTGCACCACGTCGGCTCCGCCCTGCCCCGGACCGTCGCCGAGTTGGCGGCGCGCCACGAGGGGCGCACTCCCGTGCCGGCCGACCCGGACGCGCTCGCCAGCTACTTCGAGTTCCGCGACTTCGCGCACTTCGTCGAGGTCTACCTGAGCGTCGTGGATCTCATCCGCGACCCGGAGGACGTCTGGATCCTCACCCACGAGGTGGCCCGCGAACTGGCCCGCCAACAGGTCCGGTATGCGGAGCTGACCATCACCCCGTACTCGCACGTCCGACGGGGCATTCCCGCGCCAGCGTTCTGCGAGGCCATCGAGGACGCCCGCAGGCGCGCCCTGACCGACTTCGGCATCGAGCTGCGCTGGTGCTTCGACATCCCCGGCGAGGCCGGGCTGCCGGCAGCCGAGGAGACGCTGCGCATCGCGCTGGACGAGCGTCCGGACGGGCTGGTCAGTTTCGGTCTGGGCGGCCCGGAGATCGGCGTGCCCCGACCGCAGTTCCGGCCCTACTTCGACCAGGCCCGCGCCGCCGGGCTGCGCTCGGTGCCGCACGCCGGGGAGACCACCGGGCCGCAGACCGTCTGGGACGCGCTGAACGAGTTGGGTGCCGAGCGGATCGGGCACGGCATCTCCGCCGCGCAGGACCCGCAGCTGCTCGCGTACCTGGCCGAGCGGCAGATCGGGATGGAGGTCTGCCCGACGTCCAACGTGCGGACCCGGGCGGTCGCCACCCTCGACGAGCACCCGCTGCGTCAGCTCGTCGACGCCGGGCTGCTGGTCACCATCAACTCCGACGACCCGCCGATGTTCGGCACCACCCTCAACGACGAGTACGCGGTGGCCGCCCGCCTGCTCGGTGTCGGTGCCGAGGGACTGGCCGGGCTGGCCCGCAACGCGGTGACCGCGTCCTTCCTGGACGCCGCCGGCCAGCAGCGGATCCTCGCCGAGATCGACGCGTACCTCGCCACCGCCGGCTGAGCTGGACTGCCGCTCGGGTGCCGGCCGGGCCGGTTGGTTGAGCAGGGCGCGCGGCGGGAGCGTGGGTGTGGGGGGACCTGTGACTCCCGCCGCGCGCGCGGCTCCACCGGCCGTGGGTGCGTGGTGCGCTCGGCCGGTGGAACTGGTGGGTTCGTGCCCTGAATCCTGTCAGCCCACGGCCGATCCGACGCGGTCGTTAACCGCGATCTAAGGAAGACTTGCGCCGGCGCACAGCCCCGGGCCTGGCCGGGTCAGTCGTCGGTGGGGCGCTGGCGGGGCCAGCGACGTGCGGTGGCCTTCGTGTCCCGGGCGTCGCGGGCCATCCGACCGACCAGACCGAAGCGGCTGACCTGCCGGGGTGTTGCCTCCGGGTCGGCGAGCAGCATCACCACACTGGCCCCGCCCAGCCGGGCGCGGTCGATGCTCACCGAGCCGTTGGCCTGCAACGCGACCCGCTTGGCGATGTCCAGCCCGAGCCCGGTCGAGCCCTGGTCACTGGCGCCGCGGCGCAGCGCGCGGTCCGGGTTGGCGATGCCGGGGCCGGCGTCGTCGATCCGGATCGCCACGTAACCGTCGCGCCGGGACACCGCCACCTCGAACGCGGTGCCCTGCGGCGTGTAGCGGAAGACGTTGCCGATGACCGCGTCCAGCGCGGCGGCCAGTTCGGCCCGCGGCACCGGCGCCGGGATGCGCAGCTGGGCGCCGTTGACCCGGTGCGGCCGGTTCTGGTCGCCGGCCAACGCCGCCCAGAACACCATCCGGTCCCGGACCACCTCGCTGACGTCGCACATCGCCGGCCCGGCCTCGAGCGCCACCGTCTTGCGGGTGGTCTTGATCAGCACGTCGATCTCACCCTCCAGGGTGACGATCGCCTGCCGGATCCGCCGGATCCCCCGCAGCCGGTCCAACTCAGCCGGGCTGAACGAACCCACGCTGGTGTCGTCGGACTCCAACGCCTCCGCGTCCAACCGCAGCACCGTCAACGGGGTACGCAGACGATGCGACAGGTCGGCCACCAACTCCCGCTCGTCGGTGCGGGCGGCGTCCAGGCGGTCCGCCATCCGGTTGAAGGCGTACCCGGCCTCGGCCAGCTCGCGCGGACCGGTCGGCTCGACGCGTACGCCGAGGTCGCCGTCGCCGATGGAGAGCGCGGCCTTGACCAGACCGCGGGTGGAGTCCACCGCACGGGCAGCGACCCGGTCGACCACCAGCACCGCCGCGCCGGCCATCGCCGCCCCGACAGCGAACAGCAGCAACCAGGTGCCGCCGGCGCCCTCGCCCAGCGTCGACTCCGGAAGGAACACCTCGACCACGGCCGTCCGGTCACCGAGCACCACCGGGTCGAGCCGGGCCACACCCCCGTCGACGTCGACGACGAGCGACTGGCGCTCGGAGCGGGCCCGGTCCAGGTCGCTGCCGCTGGCCCGACCAGCGGATTCGTCCAACCCCAACCCGTGCACCACGGGCCGGGTGGGTGCGCCCTCGGCGCTGGCCACCATGGCACGCTCGACGACCGCCGGGTCGGTGCTGACCGCCAGCGCGCCGGTCACCAGCGCGCTGCGCCGGGCCGCGTCGGCGATCGCCTCGTCCCGGTTCTGCTCCCGCAGGCTGAGCCCGAGCGGGATCAGGAACGCGAGCGCGACGAGACTGCACATGCCGGCCGTGAGCAGGGCCAGCGCCGTCCTCAGTCCGGTGCCACCAGCCGGAATCCGACCCCCCGCACGGTGCGCAGGTAGCGCGGCTTCGCCGCGGACTCGCCCATCTTTCTGCGGAGCCAGTACAGGTGAACGTCGATTGTCTGATCCTCGCCGACCGATGGCTGCCGCCATACCTCCTCCAAGAGTTCCCGGCGGGACACTACCCGCCCAGGTCGTGCGGCGAGATACGCCAACAGGTCGAATTCCTTGCGGGTCAGCGCCAGCGGCTCCCCGTCGAGCTGGGCGCTGCGCTCGCCCACGTCCACCCGCAGCCCGCCAACACTGTGCACGGCGGGCTGCACGGACCGACTGGCCCGGCCGGCCCGGCGCAGCACTGTGGTGATCCGGGCATCCAGGTGTGCGCCGGTGAACGGCTTGACCATGTAGTCGTCGGCGCCGGCCCGCAGCAGCTTGACCACCGACTGCTCGTCGTCGCGGGCGGTGGCGATGATGATCGGAACGTCGGTGATGCCGCGCAACATCCGCAGCGCGTCCGAGCCGTCCAGGTCGGGTAGGCCGAGGTCGAGCACCACCAGGTCGGGTGTCTCCGCGGCCACCCGACGCAGGGCGTCCAACGCCGTACCCACGGCGTGCACGGCATGCCCCCGGTCGGTGAGGGACCGCAGCATCGCGCCGCGTACGACGTGATCGTCTTCGACCAGGAGCACGGAGGCCACGACAAGACCGTACTTGGCCTGGCAAGTTGATCGCGTTGCGGCGTGCCCGGCGACCGGGCAAGCTGGTACGACGATGCCGTTCACCCTGTTCGCCGATGCCCGCCTGGCGCTCGCCCGGGACAGCCTCGCCGGTCTCTCCACCGGCGACGCGCTCGGCGCGCAGTACTTCCTACCGGTGTCGGCGCCGGTGGATCTCGCCGCCGACGCGCTGCCGCTGTCGCCCTGGGAATGGACCGACGACACCGAGATGGCCTGTTCGGTCTTCGCCCAGTTGGCCGACTCCGCCGGCATCGACCGGGACCGGCTGGCCCTCTCCTTCGCGCAGCGGTGCACCGAGCGACGGGGCTACGGTTCGGGCGCGATGCTCATCCTGGGGCTGATCCGGGCCGGCACCCCGTGGCCGCTGGCCGCCGCCTCCGCCTTCGACGGGCAGGGCTCCTGCGGCAACGGTGCGGCGATGCGGGTCGGCCCGCTGGGCGCGTACTTCGCCGACTCGACAGCGCGCGCCGCAGCGCAGGCGCGCGCGTCCGCCGAGGTGACGCACGCGCACCCGGAGGGGATCGCCGGGGCGGTCGCTGTCGCCGTCGCCGCCGCGCTGGCCGCCCGGGCCCGCCTCGACGGACACCGGCCGGCCCCGGAGCGGCTCCTCGCCGGGATCGCCGCCGCGCTCGACCCGGGCACCGAGGTGCATCGGGGCGTACACCGGGCGGCCGGGCTGCTCGGCCGGCCGTTGCCCCGGGTGGTGGCGGAGCTCGGCAACGGCTCCCGGGTGACCGCCCAGGACACCGTCGGGTTCACCCTCTGGGTGGCCGCCACCCACCTCGACGACTATCCGGCGGCCATCGAGACGTGCGTACGGGCCGGTGGTGACGTGGACACCACGGCGGCCATCGCCGGAGCGGTGGTGGCGGCGCACACCGGCGTCGGCACCCCCGGCGGGGTGCCCGCGCAGTGGCTGGCCGCCCGCGAACCGTTACCTACCTGGCTGCCCTGAGCACCCGGGGCTGCCCTGGCCGGCCGGAGGTTGCCCCTGTGCGGGCTGCCCTGCGCTGGCGCCCGCCCTGGGCCTGAGCGGCCCGCGATCAACTCGCTTTCCTGCAAATTGGCCTGTCCGGGCGGCGGGGATGCCGCGGTTTCCTGGAAGCCGAGTGGATCACCGCGATGTCGCGGAGACAGCGGGCTGCGGGTCGGCGGGCTGCGGGTCGGTCGGCGTCCGGTCGGCGGACTGTGCGGTCTCGTCCGCGTGGCCAGTTGTCTCGGTGAGCGTCGTGGCGTCGCTCGCGCGGCCACCCGCCGTGGAGGGCTGTGCGGTCTTGTCCGCGCGGCCGGTTATCTCGGCCAGGGTCGCGGCCGTGTCGGGCGTCGCGGCCTCGTCCGGGTCGCCGGTCACCTCGGCGAGCGCGGTGGCCTCTCCCGGGTCGCGTCGGCGCCACCGGCTGAGCAACCAGCCGATCGCCGCGCCGCCGCCCAGGCCGGCGAGCAGGCCGGCGGCCAGCAACCCGTCGGCACTGCCCTCGTCCGCACCGCCCGATCGGGCCGGCGGTGCCGCGTCCGCACCGTTGTCCAGAGCATCAGGCACACCGGCAGCATCGGGCACGCCGGCCGCCGGGCCGCCGTGGCCGCCGCCGTGCGCGCCCGGACCCGCCGCGCCGGGCGCCGCCGGCAGCAGGGTCAGCGCCGGGGCCCGGTGCGGACCGGTGGCGTCCGCCCACCGGACCACAGTGCCATCGGCGTACGTCTGGACGACCTCGAAGGTGAGCCGCTCGGCCTGCGGCATCGGCCCCATGGAGAGCGCCAACCGAGCCGGCCCCGGGTCGCTCGCACCGACCCGGACCCAGGTCACCGCGGTCGTCACAGTGCTCACCCCGGAGGAGTGGATGCCGGGCAGCGGCTTGTCCAGGGTGCGGGAGCTGAGCCGGGGCGCCCAGCCGTCCACCGACATGGGGTAGACCTCGGCGATCGGCGCGTCGGCCGGCAGCCGTACCTCGATCTGCTTGGTCTTCGTGCCGGCCCGCTCCTCCGGGACGCTGAACTCCAGCCGTACCGCCTCGCCCTGCCGGGCCTCGGTCGGGGTGGTCGTCACGTCTGCCGCGTACGCCGTGCCAGGCCAGAGCAGCAGCCCAGCGGCGGTCACCGCGGTCGCCGCCACGATCCGCCGCCGACGGCCACCGCCGTACGTGCTCGCCATGTCGTGCCCCCATCCGTGTCGGCGTGGCCGGTACCGGTTTCCGGCCACACCTTCTAGTTCGGCTGCGAGGCGCGAAAGGTTCAACGTCGGCGGTAAGCAGGTGCCCTTCCCGGTCGGGGGCGGGGCGACCGATAGCATCGGCAGGAGCCGAGGATCGGCACCGTTTCGTACCACTTGGAGGAGTCACCGTGTCCGCACCCCGTACCCCCGCAGTGGCCGACCCCGTCGTCGTCGCCGCCGGGACCACGGCGGCCGACGCGGTGGCCGCGGCCGGACTGCCCGCGAACGGTCCCAAGGCGATCGTCGTGGTCCGCGACCCGCAGGGCCAGCTGCGCGACCTGGACTGGGCGCCGGCCGAGGAGACCGTCGTCGAGCCGGTCACCCTGGATTCGCCCGACGGGCTCAACGTGCTGCGCCACTCCACCGCGCACGTCCTCGCCCAGGCCGTGCAGGACATCTTCCCCGAGGCCAAGCTCGGCATCGGCCCGCCCATCGAGAACGGCTTCTACTACGACTTCGACGTCGACAAGCCGTTCCAGCCCGACGACCTCAGCAAGCTCGAGAAGCGCATGCAGGAGATCATCAAGTCCGGGCAGCGGTTCCGTCGCCGCCGCTTCGGCAGCCTGGACGAGGCGCGCTCCGAGCTGGCCGACGAGCCGTTCAAGCTGGAGTTGATCGAGGTCAAGGGCGAGGGCCTGGACACCGACGAGGTGATGGAGGTGGGCGGCGGCGAGCTGACCATCTACGACAACCTCGACGCCAAGGAGGACAAGGTCTGCTGGTCGGACCTGTGCCGGGGCCCGCACCTGCCGACCACCCGACTGATCGGCGCGTTCAAGCTGATGCGCTCCGCCGCCGCGTACTGGCGGGGGTCGGAGAAGAACCCCCAACTGCAGCGGGTGTACGGCACCGCGTGGCCGACCCGCGACGAGCTGAAGGCGTACCTGAAGCTGTTGGAGGAGGCCGCCCGGCGCGACCACCGCAAGCTCGGCGCGGACCTCGACCTGTTCAGCTTCCCCGACGAGATCGGCTCCGGCCTGGCGGTCTTCCACCCCAAGGGCGGCATCATCCGTCGCGAGATGGAGCACTACTCGCGGCGGCGGCACGAGGAGGCGGGGTACGAGTTCGTCAACACCCCGCACATCACCAAGGCGCAGCTGTTCCAGACCTCCGGTCACCTGCCGTACTACGCGGACACCATGTTCCCGCCCATGCAGCTGGAGGGCGCGGACTACTACCTCAAGGCGATGAACTGCCCGATGCACAACCTGATCTTCAGGTCGCGCGGGCGGTCATACCGGGAGCTGCCGCTGCGGATGTTCGAGTTCGGCACCGTCTACCGGTACGAGAAGTCCGGTGTCGTGCACGGCCTCACCCGGGTCCGCGGCCTGACCCAGGACGACTCGCACATCTACTGCACCCGTGAGCAGATGGCCGGCGAGCTGTCCACGCTGCTCAGCTTCGTGCTCGACCTGCTACGCGACTACGGCCTGGACGACTTCTACCTGGAGCTGTCGACCCGGGACGACTCGCCCAAGTTCATCGGGGCCGACGAGGACTGGGCCGAGGCCACCGAGGCGCTGCGGACCGCCGCCGCGACCTCCGGCCTGGACCTGGTTCCCGACCCGGGCGGCGCGGCGTTCTACGGGCCGAAGATCTCCGTGCAGGCCCGTGACGCCATCGGCCGGACCTGGCAGATGTCCACCATCCAGGTCGACTTCAACCAGCCGGAGCGGTTCGCGTTGGAGTACCAGGCCGCCGACGGTAGCCGGCAGCGGCCCGTGATGATCCACCGTGCGCTGTTCGGGTCGATCGAGCGGTTCTTCGGGGTGCTCACCGAGCACTACGCTGGCGCGTTCCCGGCCTGGCTCGCGCCGGTGCAGGTGGTGGGCATTCCGATCCGCGAGGACCACACCGACTACCTGCACGGCTTTGTCGCGGCGCTGCGTGCCGAGGGCATCCGGGCCCAGGTGGACGCGGGTGACGACCGGATGCAGAAGAAGATCCGGACGGCGCAGCAGCAGAAGATCCCGTTCATGGTGATCGCCGGTGACGACGACGTGGCCGCCGGCACGGTCTCCTTCCGCTACCGCGACGGCTCCCAGCGCAACGGGGTGCCGGTCGCTGAGGCGGTGACCCACGTGCTGGACGTTGTCAGCTCACGGACCAACATCGGCCCGTCCGCCGCGGCGGAGTAACGGGACCACCGCACGGCGCGGTCCGTCCGCACGGTGCGGTCCGTTCGCGCGGTGCGGTCCGTTCGCGCGGTGCGGTCCGTCCGCGTGGTGCGGTCCGTTCGCGCGGTCTGCGTGGTGCGGTCCGTCCGCGCGGTCTGCGTGGTGCGGCCCGCCCGCCCGCCGCATGATCGTGCTCGATCCAGGAAGTAGTGGCCTCCCTGGTATGGGAGGCCACTACTTCCATGTTCGGGCGGGATCTTCGCCGGGAGGTCGGCGCGGGAGGTCGGCGCGGGTGGGACCGACGCCGGGAGGTTGGCGCGGGGGGCCCGACGCCGGGAGGCCGGCGTGGGGTGTCAGATGCCGCAGTTCGGCGCTGACCAGCCTCCGACCGCCGCCACGTGCGTGTGGTCGTTGTGATCGGGGTAGCCGGGGCCGAGGATCTGCCCGAAGCCGTGGTTGCGGGCCTGCTGCGCCAATCGGCAGAACGACGGGGAGCCGACCAGGTCCACCCCGTCGCCGTACAGGTGTCGGCTGTTCGAGGCTCCGCCGACGGCGCTGTTGCAGGCGTAGCTGCGGAAGCTGCTGCTGATCGCGATGCCCACGTCGCCGAGGGCGTGTCGCATGGCCTGGAGCTTCCACATCGAGACGAGCGCGTTGAACCGGGCGGTGCTCGCCGAGACCGCACCGCCGGACCAGTCGCTGTTGCACTTGTTCAGCTCGGCGTAGCTGAAGTTGGCCGGGGTGCAGTCGTCGTCCTGGAGGGCGTAGAGCCGGTTGAACGTCTGGGGGCCGGCGATGCCGTCGGCGGGCAGCCCGTACGCCTGCTGGAAGCGGATCACCGCCGATCGGGTGGCCGGGCCGTACGCGCCGTCGAGGGTGAGCACCGCGCCGTAGCCGGGGTAGCCGGCGACCCGGATCTGGAGTTGCCGGACATCCTCGCCGGACGCCCCCTGGGACAGGGTGCGTCCCCAGGTGTAGCAGCCGTCCGCCTGGGCCGCGCCGGCAGTGAGGGTGACGCCGGCCACTGTGGTGGCGGCGGTCATCGCCAGTGCCGCGAGGAACCTGCCGAGCCGTCGGTACATGTAGCCCTCCATTAATGCATGGAAGTACGTGGATGGATGGAAGTTTCATGCCTCTGCCTTGATCCGTCAAGAACTTGCAATGCCGGGTTTCCCGACGGCGGGTGTCGCGGCATGCCCGCGGGGCTCCGTAGGATCGGCTCGTGACAGGGGTGGAACGGCACACGGACAGTGACGGCATGGCGGACGGTCTGGAGCGGCTCTGGACGCCGCACCGCATGACCTACATCTCTGGCGAGGACCGCCCGGCCGAGGGCTACGAGAAGCCCACCGGCTGTCCCTTCTGTCGGGGGCCGAAGCTGCCTCCGGAGGAGAGCCTGGTCGTGGCCCGGGGTGAGCACGTGTTCGTGGTGCTCAACCTCTACCCGTACAACCCGGGGCACCTGCTGGTCTGCCCCTACCGTCACGTCGCCGACTACACGGACCTGGACGTTCCGGAGACCACGGAGCTGGCGTCGTACACCCAGACCGCGATGCGGGTGATCCGCAAAGTCAGCAACGCCCACGGCTTCAACCTGGGCATGAACCAGGGCGGGGTGGCCGGCGCCGGCATCGCCGCTCACCTCCACCAGCACGTGGTGCCGCGCTGGGGCGGCGACGCGAACTTCATGCCGGTGATCGGCCGCACCAAGGTCCTGCCGCAGCTGCTCGGCGACACCCGGGACCTGTTCGCCCGCGCCTGGCCGTCCTGACCGCCGCCGGCCACGCCGCGCCGGCCGCGCGACCTCTGCGCCGGTCCGGCTAGTCGGCGCGCAGCAGCGGGGTCGGCTCCGACCAGCTCTCCACCCGGTGTCGAACGCCGGGCCGAACGCTCCGACGACGGCCGGGGTACGCAGGCGGTGCGCGCCGAAGAACGAGGTGTCCGCATCGTCGGCGGCCGGCTCGATGACCGTTCCGCCGATGTCGACCCCGAGCCGTCGTACAGCGTTGATCATGCCGCACCGTGACCGTCCCCGTGCGCCCGCGTGTCCGCCCGCCGGTCTGCTACGCCGCGGCCCGCCGAAGGTGGCACGATCGGCCGATGGCAGTCACGACACGGGTGTTGGGGCGCAGCGGCATCGAGGTCAGCGCCCTCGGCATGGGGTGCTGGGCGATCGGCGGGCCCTGGGCGGAGGGCACCCAGCCACTGGGCTGGGGCGCTGTCGACGACGACGAGTCGGTGCGGGCGGTACGCCGGGCACTCGATCTGGGCATCACCCTCTTCGACACCGCCGACACGTACGGGGCCGGGCACGGTGAGCGGGTGCTCGGCCGTGCGCTCGCCGGTCGCCGCGACGACGCCGTGATCGCCACCAAGTGGGGTTACACCTTCGACGAGGCCGGTCGGCAGGCCACCGGCGAGGACGCGTCGCCCGGATACCTGCGCAGTGCCGTGACCGCCTCACTGCGCCGGTTGGGCACCGACCGGATCGACCTCTATCAGCTGCACCTGGCCGATCTGTCGGTGCCGAGGGCGCAGGCGCTGATCGGGACCTGCGAGGACCTGGTGGCCGAGGGCCTGATCCGCGCGTACGGGTGGAGCACCGACCGCACCGACCGGGCTGCCGCGTTCGGGCACGCCGCCGCCGGTGCCACCGCGGTGCAACACGCCCTGTCGGTGCTGCGCGACGCTCCCGAGCTGCTCGCCGTCTGCGACAAGTACGACCTGGCCAGCGTCAACCGGGGCCCGCTCGGGATGGGGCTGCTCACCGGCAAGTACACGGCCGCGTCGACGCTGCCCCGCGACGACGTACGCGGACTGGCTCCGAGCTGGTTGGAGTGGTTCCGGGGTGGCCGGCCGGCACCGGAGTGGCTGCGGCGGGTCGGCGCGGTCCGTGCCGCGCTCACCGCCGACGGACGCACCCTCGCCCAGGGCGCGTTGGGCTGGATCTGGGCGCGCAGCGGCCGCACCATCCCGATCCCGGGCTGCCGTACGGTCGCCCAGGTCGAGGAGAACGCCGCCGCGCTGCACCGGGGCCCACTGCCGGCGGACCAGTTCGTCGAGGTGGAGCGTCAGCTTGCCGCCGTCCGCACCGCAGCCCTGCGCGACGCCGACCGCCCCCACTGGCCCCGCCCGACCCACCCCACAGTCCACCCGTAACCAGGTCACCAAAAGCCCACCCACGGCGCAGGGCGTACTGCCTAGCGCCGTGCCGCCTAGCGCCGTGCCGCCTAGCGCCGTGCGGCCCCGCCCCGCCGCGCCTCCGCTCAGTCCCGCCCCGCGCCGCCTGCCCGCGTCGATCAAGGAGTTGTGGTGCCTCACAAAACGTGCACCAAGCAACCTTTCGCCCACCACAACTGCATGATCGACCCGGTAGCCGTTGCACCTTCCGCCGATCTTGCACTTACTGCGGGTACTTATGCCGCAGTAGCGACATATCGGCAACCGGAAGTGCAAGATCGCTGGGGCAGGGCAGGGCAGGGCAGGGCAGGGCAGGGCAGGGCGGGGCAGGGCGGGGCAGGGCAGGGCAGGGCAGGGCAGGGCAGGGCAGGGCGGCGGGGTTAGGGGAGTTGTTCCTTGCGGGTCTGGTCGGCCAGGTGGGCGGGCATGGGGTCGTGGCGGACGAAGTGGCGGCGGAAGGTGCCGGTGCCGGCCGTCATGGAGCGCAGCTCGACGGCGTACCGAAGCAGCTCGGTGGCTGGCACTTCGGCGCGGACGAGGGTGCGGCCCTCGGTGTCCGGGTCCGGTTCGGTGCCGAGCACACGGCCGCGTCGGCCGGACAGGTCGCCCATCACACTGCCCACCGAGCCGTCCGGAACCCGGATGGTGACCTCGTCGATCGGCTCCAGCAGGGCCGGCTGGCCACGCTCGGCGGCGTCGCGCAGCGCGAGCGCGCCGGCGGTCTGGAAGGCCGCGTCGGAGGAGTCGACGCTGTGCGACTTGCCGTCGACCAGTGTCACCCGCAGGTCCACCACGGGGTGGCCGGCGACCAGCCCGCGCTCCAGTTGGGCGCGGACGCCCTTCTCCACGGATGGGATGTAGTTGTGCGGCACCGCCCCGCCGACCACCCGGTCGACGAACTCGAAGCCACTGCCGCGGGGCAGCGGCTCGACCTCGATGTCGCAGACCGCGTACTGGCCGTGGCCGCCGGACTGCTTGACGTGGCGACCGTGCCCCGTCGTGGGCACTGTCAGCGTCTCGCGCAGCGACACCTTGACCGGCTCGGTGTCCAGCTCGACGCCACCGGCGCGCAGCCGGTCGAGCACCACGTCCGCGTGTGCCTCGCCCATGCACCAGAGCACCAGTTGGTGGGTCTCCGGGTTGCGCTCCAGCCGCAGCGTGGGGTCGCCGGCGACCAGGCGGGCGAGGTTGCGGGCCAGGGCGTCCTCGTCGGCACGGCTGCGGGCGGCGATCGCCACTGGCAGCAGCGGCTCTGGCATCTCCCACGGGGCGATCAGTAGCGGGTTGTCCCTGGTCGAGATGGTGTCGCCGGTCTCGGCGCTGCCCGACTTGGTGATCGCGCAGATGTCACCGGCCACGCAGAGCGACACCTCCCGCACTGTGGCGCCCAGCGGGGTGTAGATGTGCCCGACCCGCTCGTCGGCGTCGTGGTCGGGGTGCCCGCGTTCGGCCATGCCGTGCCCGGAGACGTGCACGGTCTGGTCGGGGCGCAGGGTGCCGGAGAAGACCCGGACCAGCGAGACCCGACCGACGTGGCGGTCGATGGTGGTCTTGACGACCTCGGCGACCAGCGGCCCGGCCGGGTCGCAGCTCAGCGGCGGACGCGGCGAGCCGTCCACGCCGGTCACCGCTGGCAGTTCGTGCTCCAGCGGCGACGGGAACGCGGCGGTCAGCACCTCCAGCAGCACGTCGAGCCCGACGCCGGTGTGGGCGCAGACCGGCACCACCGGGTAGAAGTGACCCCGGGCGACGGCCTTCTCCAGGTCGGCGATGAGCACCTCGTCGCCGATCTCCTCGCCGTCGAGGTAGCGGTCCATCAGGGTCTCGTCCTCGCTCTCGGCGATGATCCCCTCGATCAGCTCGTCACGGGACTCGTCGATGGCCCGCTGGTGCTCCGGGTCCGGGTCGCGGACGTCGGCGGGCAGCCCGGCGCTGTAGTCGAAGACCCGACGGGTGATCAGGCCGAGCAGGCCTTCGGTGGACACCCCGTCGTCGCCGAGCATCGGCAGGTAGAGCGGCATCACGTTGTCACCGAAGAGGCGCTGGCAGAGCGCCACCGTCTCGTCGACGTCGGCTCGGGGTTGGTCCAGTCGGGCCACCGCGACAGCGCGGGGCATGTCGACGGCGGCGCACTCCTCCCACAGGGCGACGGTGGCCGCGTCCATGCCGCCCGCGGCGGAGACCACGAAGAGCGCGGCGTCGGCGGCCCGCAGCCCGGCGCGCAGCTCACCGACGAAGTCGGCGTACCCGGGGGTGTCCAGCAGGTTGACCTTGATGCCGTTGTGCAGCAGCGGCGCGCAGGACAGGCTGACCGAGCGCTGCTGGCGTACGGCGGCGGGGTCGTGGTCGCCGACGGTGGTGCCGTCGACCACGGTGCCGGCGCGGCCGATCGTGCCGGTCGCCGCGAGCAGGGCCTCGACCAGTGTGGTCTTGCCCGCCCCGGAGTGCCCGACGAGCACCACGTTGCGAACCCGCTCGGGCTCGGTAACCACCGGCGTGCCGCCGGTGGGACCTTTGTCGTGACTCTTCTGCGCCATGGGGCGCACCTCCCTCAGCCGGTGGTGGTGGCGACCGCCGCGCGACGGGTAGCGGCCCGGGGCGAGTGCGCGGCGTCATCCTCCGGTGGTCTGCTGCACAGCGGGAACGGGACGGGCGGACGGGTGAGCTGGCTCACCTCCCGGCTCGATCTCACACCCGTTGCCGGATAGGCACAAGCCTCCCCCGGGCGGGTCGGCGGTACCGTCCGTATCGCCGGAGCTGGGCGGACCGTTATCGTGGGGACCGCCATGGCGAAGATCTTCCAAGTGTCGGCCCGCGCGGGGATGACCCGCGTCGTAGAGCCGATTGCCCGCGCCCTGCTGCGCGCGGGCGTCACCCCCAATGCCGTCACCGTCGCGGGCACCGTTGGTGTGCTCGTCGGCGCGCTCGGCTTCGGTGCTCGCGGCCACCTGGTCGCGGGCGCGTTGATCGTCACCCTGTTCGCGCTCACCGACCTGCTCGACGGGACGATGGCCCGGATGAGCGGCGGCTCCACCAGGTTCGGCGCCTTCCTCGACTCAAGCATGGACCGGGTCGCCGACAGCGCCGTCTTCGGCGCTGTCGCGTACTGGCTGGCCACGCAGGGCAACTACTCCGGGGTCGCCGCCGCGCTGGTCTGCCTGGCCGCCGGCAGCCTCGTCTCCTACGTGAAGGCTCGCGCCGAAGGGCTCGGCATGACCTGCAACGTGGGCATCGCCGAGCGCACCGAGCGGCTGCTGATCGTCGGGGTCGGCGGGATCCTCACCGGTGTCGGTGTCGATCCGGCCCTGGAGATCGCGCTCTGGCTGCTCGCCGCCGTGTCGATCTTCACGGTGGGGCAGCGGATGACGCACGTCTACCGCCAGGCCCAGCAGCTCCAGCCGGACGGCCAGGCGTGAGTGGCGTGCCGACGACCGGGCGTCGGACGACCGGCGGCAGAGCCGCGTGAACCTCACCGAGCTGGGCTACATCGCCGGGTGGCGGGTGGTTCGCGCGCTACCCCGGCCGTTGGTGGCGGCGGCGTTCCAGGCGGGCGCGGACCGCGCCCACCGCGCCGGCGGCGGGGGTACGGCCCGACTGCGCGCGAACCTGCGCCGGGTGGTCGGCCCGGAGCTGCCCGACGCCGAGTTGGACGATCTCGTCAAGCGCGGTTTGCGCTCGTACGCCAGGTACTGGATGGAGGCGTTCCGGCTGCCCGGGTTGAGCCGGTCGCAGATCCTGTCCAATTTCCGGCTCGACGGCGCCGAGCTGCTCGCCGCTGACGTGGCCGCCGGCCGGGGCGCGGTGGTGGCCCTGCCGCACGCCGGCAACTGGGACGCCGCGGGCGCCTGGGTGGCGGCCACCGGTTGGCCGATCACCACTGTCATGGAACGGCTCAAGCCGGAGGGCGTGTACCGGCGTTTCATGGCCTTCCGCGCTGAGCTGGGCATGGAGATCCTGCCGACCCACGGTGGGCCGCGTCCGGCGTTCGACGTGCTGCTGGACCGGCTCCGGGCCGGCGCGGTGGTGCCGTTGCTGGCCGACCGTGATCTCTCCGCCCGGGGGGTGGAGGTGGACTTCTTCGGCGCGAAGACCCGGATGCCCGCCGGGCCGGCGCTGCTCGCGTTGCACACCGGCGCGCCGCTCTACGTGGCCTCGATGTGGTACGAACCGGACGCCGCCTGTGCGTCGCTGGCTGGCCCGCTGCCGGTGCCCGGCCCCGAGGCGGGGCCACTGGACCAGCGGGTCCGGTCGCTGACCCAGCTGATCGCCGACGGTCTGGCGGCGGGTATCGCCCGGCATCCGGAAGACTGGCACATGTTGCAGCGGATGTGGCTGGACCAGTCGAGGTCGGGGGAGGGCGCGGCGCTGCCCTCGTCGGCCTCCGGCCCGGCCTGAGGAGGTGGGCTGACGGATGCGGATCGGCATCGTGTGCCCGTACTCCTTCGATGTGCCCGGTGGGGTGCAGAACCACGTCATGGACCTGGCCGAGGCGCTGATCGCGCTGGGCCACGAGGTCAGCGTGCTCGCACCGGCCGACGAGGATTCGCCGCTGCCGGAGTACGTGGTGTCGGCCGGGCGGGCCGTTCCGCTGCCGTACAACGGTTCGGTGGCTCGGATCGCGTTCGGCCCGGTGTCGACCGCCCGGGTGCGGCGGTGGATCACCAACGGTGACTTCGACGTGCTGCACGTGCACGAGCCGCTCACGCTGAGTTTGTCGCTGCTGGCCGTGCTCTCCGCCCGTGGCCCGGTGGTGGCCACGTTCCACACCGCGATGACCCGTTCGCGGGTCCTCGCCGCCGCGCAGGGTGTGCTCCAGATCGTGTTGGAGCGGATCACGGCCCGCATCGCGGTGAGCGCGCTGGCCCGCAAGGTGCAGGTCGAGCACATGGACGGCGGGGCGGTGGAGATCCCCAACGGGGTGGCGGTGGCCAAGTTCGCCGACGCCGAGCCGTTGCCGGGTTGGCCGGGGGAGTGCGCGGCCGGCACCGGCGGCACGCTCGGCTTCCTGGGCCGGTTCACCGAGGCGCGCAAGGGCTTCCCGGTGCTGCGCGACGCGTTCGTGGCGCTGGCCGCCACCCGGCCCGGTCTGCGGTTGCTGGTCGCCGGCCCGGGTGACCCCGACGACCTGTACGACCAGTTCCCGGCCGAACTGCACGAGCAGATCACGTTCCTCGGCCTGGTCAGCGAAGCGGACAAGGCGCGCATGTTGCGCAGTGTGCACCTCTACGTCGCACCGAACACCGGCGGTGAGTCGTTCGGCATGATCCTCACCGAGGCGCTGGCGGCGGGTACGACGGTCATCGCCAGCGATCTGGACGCGTTCCGGCGGGTGCTCGACGGTGGGCGGGCCGGCCGGCTCTTCCCCACCGGAGACTCGGTGGGGCTGCGTGGCGTGCTGACCGAGCTGCTGGACGACCCGGGCGCGCGGGCCACGCTGACTGCCTGTGGCGATCAGGTGGTCGCGAATTTCGACTGGCCGGTGGTTGCTCGCCGCGTTCTGGAGGTATACGCAGCGGCGATCGAGGCAACCGACGGGCGGGTCATCGACCAGGAGTGGGTGGGGCTGAGCTGAGCCGGTGTGACGGATGGTGCGGTGGTGACCGGCGGGACCGGTCCGGACGCGCCCAATCGGACGAAACGGAGCAGCACTACGATGCCGCACATGTGGTGGGTGGTGGCCGCGAGCGTGGTCGTGGGGCTGGTCGCGGCGTACCTCATCTGGACCGCCGGCCGGGTGGAGCGGCTACAGGGCCGCGCGGAGCTGGCGGCCCGGGCTCTCGACGCCCACCTGCTGCGCCGCGCGGCGGCAGCCGCGGTCCTGGCTGAGCGGCGTTTCGGCGTCGAGCTGTACGCGGCGGCCCGCATCGCCCTGGACGCCGGTCCGGACGAGCGGGAGGCGGCGGAGAACGACCTGACCCGGCAGTTGCGCGGCGTCCAGTTGGACCCGGGCGACCCGGACTGCGCTGCGGTCGTCGCCGCTAGTCGTCGGCTCGCGTTGTCCCGGCAGGTGCACACCGACCTGGTCCGGGACGCCCGTTCGGCGCGCAGCCGGCCGCTGGTGCGCCTGTTGCGGATGGGGCGGGGCCGGGAGTGGCCGCGTTACTTCGACATCGACGACCCGACCCTCGTCGTGCCGGCGGACGTCCCCGCCGCCTGACCCCCTGCTCCCAGATGGGCGCGGGCGGGCCGGTGACCACTGCCACAGTGCAGGCCACCGGGGGTCTGATTGGCTGTCGGTGCGGCGTTGCACCGCGCGTAGCATTTCCGGCGCCACCCCCGGAGCATGTCCAAGGAGCGATCACCCGTGCCCGAAAACACCGCCTCGAACACCGGTAACGCCCCCGTCGTCGGCACCGCCCGCGTGAAGCGTGGCATGGCCGAGATGCTCAAGGGCGGCGTGATCATGGATGTCGTCAACGCCGAACAGGCCAAGATCGCCGAGGACGCCGGCGCCGTCGCGGTGATGGCCCTGGAGCGGGTGCCCGCCGACATCCGCGCGCAGGGTGGGGTGTCCCGGATGAGCGACCCCGACATGATCGACGGAATCATCGAGGCGGTCTCCATCCCGGTGATGGCCAAGGCCCGCATCGGCCACTTCGTGGAGGCGCAGATCCTCCAGTCGCTCGGCGTGGACTACGTCGACGAGTCCGAGGTGCTGACCCCGGCCGACTACGCCAACCACATCGACAAGTGGGCGTTCACGGTGCCCTTCGTCTGTGGCGCCACCAACCTGGGCGAGGCGTTGCGCCGGATCACCGAGGGCGCGGCGATGATCCGCTCCAAGGGCGAGGCCGGCACCGGTGACGTCTCCAACGCCACCACCCACATGCGGAAGATCCGCCAGGAGATCGCCCGGCTGGCCTCGCTGCCGACCGACGAGCTGTACGTCGCGGCCAAGGAGTTGCAGGCCCCGTACGAGCTGGTCAAGGAGGTCGCCGAGAGCGGCAAGCTGCCGGTGGTGCTGTTCACCGCCGGTGGGATCGCCACCCCGGCCGACGCGGCGATGATGATGCAGCTCGGCGCGGAGGGCGTCTTCGTCGGCTCCGGCATCTTCAAGGCGGGCAACCCGGCTCAGCGGGCCGCCGCGATCGTCAAGGCGACCACCTTCCATGACGACCCCGACGTGCTGGCCAAGGTCTCCCGGGGCCTCGGCGAGGCCATGGTCGGCATCAACGTCGACGAGATCCCGCAGCCGCACCGTCTGGCCGAGCGGGGTTGGTAGGCATGGGCGCGCCCACCATCGGTGTGCTCGCGCTCCAGGGTGATGTCCGCGAGCACGTGGCGGCGCTGGCCGCGGCGGGCGCGGACGCCCGCCCGGTCCGCCGTCCGGCGGAGCTGGACGCGGTCGACGGCCTGGTCATCCCGGGCGGCGAGTCCACCACAATGAGCAAGCTCGCCGACATCTTCGAGATGCGCGAGCCGATCGACAAGCGGATCGCCGACGGCATGCCGGTCTACGGCTCCTGCGCCGGGATGATCATGTTGGCGACCGAGGTGCTCGACGGTCGACCCGATCAGCGGGGCTTCGCCGGCATCGACATGACCGTCCGGCGCAACGCTTTCGGCCGGCAGGTCGACTCGTTCGAGGCGCCGGTGACCGTCGCCGGGGTGCCGGGCGAGCCGTTCCACGCGGTGTTCATCCGCGCGCCGTGGGTCGAGCGGGTCGGTGCCGGCGTCGAGGTCATCGGGGTGGTGTCCGACGGCCCGGCCGCCGACCGGATCGTCGCGGTGCGACAGGGCAACCTGTTGGCCACCTCGTTCCACCCGGAGCTCACCGGTGACCTGCGCGTGCACGCGTACTTCGTGGACCTGGTCCGCGCTGCCGGGTGACGGGGTGCCCGTCGCTCAGCCGGCGACCGCACGCAGGCGCCCCGGGCGGCGGCCCGCCAACTCGTCGAGCGCGGTCGCTGTGGCGGCGTCGGCGGGCAACTGCACCACCAGCCGCTGCGGGTCTGCCTCGGCCAGTTCCAGCGTCTCGACGTTGAGGCGGAGCAGCCCTGCCTCGGGATGCCGCACCGTCAGCAGGCCGGCCCGTGCGGCGGTCACCGGTCGCCGCCGCCAACGGTCGGTGAACGGCGCTCCCGCCGTCCGGGCCAGCCGCTCGGCGAAGGCGTCGCTGGCCGGGTCGCCTCGCCGCAGCAGGTGCAGCTCCGCAACCTGCTGGTCGGCCACCGCCGACCACTGCGGGTAGTGCCCGCGGGCCCGCTCGTCGGTCAGCACGAACCAGACCAGGTTCGGTCGCGACCCGTCCAGCAGGCCGAGCGGGCGGGCCAGCCGCTCGAACGGGTCGTTCCAGGCCAGCACGTCACCGAGCCGGTTGAGCACGTACGCCGGGGTGTCGCGCAGCGCGTCGAGCATGGCGCGGACCGTTGGCCGGACGGTACGGGAAACCGTAGGCCGGTCGCCCGAGCAGAGCTGTCGGGCGTGCTGGGCCGAGGCGAGCTGCCGCAGGTGTTCCCGGTCGGGGCTGTCCAGGCGCAGCGCGTCGGCGAGCGCGGCGAGGATCTCCGGCGACGGCCGGGTGTCGCGGCCCTGCTCCAGCCGGGTCAGGTATTCGACGCTGACCTGCGCCAACGTCGCCAGTTCGGCTCGGCGCAGCCCGGGGGTGCGGCGGCGCGGCCCCTCGGCGAGGCCGACCTCGGCCGGTTGCCGCGCCTCGCGACGACTGCGGAGGAACGCGCCCAGCTCTCCGTCCATCACCGGCCCAGTCTGGCAGCCGGCATCGGTTGGTGGGTGGCCCTGACAGGGCCATCCTCGCGGCGGTCTCCCCGGCCCGTGCCGTCGCGCACAGGATCGTGGTCATGACAAACGCACAGAGCATGGGCCCGCTGCGGATCGGCCTGATCGTGGGCAGCACCCGTCCCGGTCGACGTGGCACGGCGATCGCCCGTTGGGCCATGGAGGTGGCCGAGCGGCACGAGGCGGTACGTGTCGGGGACGCCGTCTGCACGCTCGTGGACCTGGCGGAGCAGGAATTGCCACTGCTCGACGAGCCGGTGCCGGCACTGTTCGGCGATTACCGACGCCCGCACACCCTGCGGTGGGCGGCCGTGGTGGACGCCTGCGACGCCTTCGTGTTCGTCACCCCGGACTACAACCGCTCGATCCCGGCCGCGCTCAAGAACGGCATCGACTACCTGTATGCGGAGTGGACCGACAAGGTGGCCGGGGTGCTGAGCTACGGCGTACGGGGTGGCACTCGGGCAGCCGACCACCTGCGGGCGATCCTGACCGAGGTGCGGACCGTGGTGGTGCCGACGGAGGTGGCACTGTCGATCTTCACCGATTTCGACTTCACCGGGGCCGACAGTGGTGACCCGACCGCCGGCCGCTTCGTGCCGGCCGACGGCCGGGAGGCGGAGTTGTCGGCGATGCTCACCGAGATCGTGACCTGGTCGCGAGCAGGCCGTCCGGTCGACCAGGCACGGGTGGCGGCCGACCAGGCGGAGCTGGTGAGCTGAGACGGAGACCATCCTGATGAGGTGAATCCGCTTTCCCGGCGTCTGCCCGATTTGGGCAGGCGCGGGGAGGCAGCCACGCGCGGTGCGTGACAGCGACCCGAGGGACGTCGGTAGGATTGCGGAGATTCGGCAGGGCCATCTGCCCGCCACGGCTTCCACCAGAGCTGACCGGCACCTCCGCGTGCGCCGGTGGGAGCGGGGCGTGAGCGGTGCGGTCGATGCAGACGGCGGGTAGCAACGGAGGTAGCAGATGTCCGGCCACTCAAAGTGGGCGACGACCAAGCACAAGAAGGCCGTCATCGACGCCAAGCGCGGCAAGATGTTCGCCAAGCTGATCAAGAACGTCGAGGTGGCCGCGCGGATCGGCGGCGGCGACCCCACCGGCAACCCGACGCTCTTCGACGCCATTCAGAAGGCGAAGAAGAGCTCGGTGCCGAACGACAACATCGACCGCGCCGTCAAGCGCGGCTCCGGCCTGGAAGCGGGCGGCGCCGACTGGCAGACGATCATGTATGAGGGGTACGGCCCGAGCGGCGTCGCCATGCTCATCGAGTGCCTCACCGACAACCGCAACCGGGCGGCGACCGAGGTACGGACCGCGCTGACCCGCAACGGCGGCTCGCTCGCCGACGCCGGCTCGGTGTCGTACATGTTCTCCCGCAAGGGCGTGGTGATCGTCCCCAAGGAGGGCACCAGCGAGGACGACGTGATGCTGGCCGTCCTCGACGCCGGCGCCGAAGAGGTCAACGACATCGGTGAGGCGTACGAGGTGGTCTCCGAGCCGACCGACCTGATCCCGGTGCGCACGGCGCTGCAGGACGCCGGCATCGAGTACGAGTCGGCCGAGTCCTCCCTGATCCCCAGCGTCAACGTGCCGCTGGACGAAGAGGGCGCGCGCAAGATCTTCAAGCTGATCGACGTCCTGGAGGACTGCGACGACGTCCAGAACGTCTACGCCAACTTCGACGTGAGCGACGACGTGATGGCAGCGGTCGACGCCTGACCTGACCTCGTCGCGCCGCCGCCCCATCCCGCCGCGATCTTGCACTTTCTGACCCGACACACCGGGCAACACCTGGCATATCGCCAACAGAAAGTGCAAGATCGCGGCGGGATGTGGGTTGAGGGGGTGTTGCGGTGGTGGTAGCGCGGTTTGCGGCTGGTGACACCGTGGTACGGCGTGAGGTGCTGCGGGGTGAGGTCTGGTTCGGCTGCCCGACGATCTGCGTCGAGGATTCGCCTGACCTGCTCGCCCTCTTCCTTCCACCAGGGGCCGAGTTCGGCTACCCGGACACCGGCGTCTTCCCCTGCGGGCGGCACCCGTGGGAGGCCGCCGGGCACCGCTCCTGGTCCGGGCACGGCAAGCTGATGCTGCAACGCCCCGGTGAGGCGCACTCGATCGACGTGTTCTGGGCCGGGCCGGCGCGCGACTTCGCCGGCTGGTACTTCAACCTCCAGGACCCGGTGCGGCGTACCCCGATCGGGGTGGACACCCTGGACCACGAGCTGGACCTGTGGTGGGCCGCGGACGCCGACCGGTACGTCTGGAAGGACGTGGAGCTGTTCGCCCAGCGCCTCGTCGAGGGGCGCTACCCGGGCATGGCGGACACCATCCAGGCCGAGGGTGACCGGATCGCTGCCCTGCTCGACGCCGGTGAGCGCTGGTGGGACCGGTCGTGGGCCACCTGGCAGCCGGACCCGGCCTGGACGGCGCCCCCGCTGCCCGCCGGCTGGGATCAGGTGCCACCCGCGCGGTGAGCGGCGGCGACGTCAGTTCCCGGGCAGCGCTTTGACCAGGAACACCTGATCCGGGCCGCCGGTGCACGGCTCGACCAGCGCCGCGTTTGCCACGTCGTTGTCGTCGTCGCGCAGGCCGACGCACAACTCGCTCCGGTCGGGCCGGATCCGGTACGCGTCGGGGTTCGCTCCGGTCGGTTCGAAGTGGAACACCTGCGTCGGCCTGTTCGCGTTGCAGTCCTCCACGTTCCAGGGTTCGAGGAAGTTCCGGCCGGGATCTTCCTCGCGGATGGTGAGGCAGCCCTTCCCCAGCACCGGGTGGACCCAGTGGATGAAGAACATTCCGTCGGCCACCGGTACCAGCGAGGTGTCCGGTGGGGTGGCCTCCGTGCAGGGCCGCTGGACCGCTATCTCCTTCGTGTACTGGCCGGTGCGGTCGCGGCCCTCGGTGAGGCAGAGGTGCGGGCTGCGGGCAGGGCTGATCTGGCTGAGCCCCGCGCCCGGCGAACGGGCACCGTCAGCCGCCGACGCGGTCGGATCGGTGGCGTGGGCGGTCTTCCCCTGTTCGTCGTCGCGTCGTTCGATCCAGAAGCCCACGCCGAGCGTGGCCAGCAGGGCGACGACGAGCAGCGCCACCGGCGCGGGCCGCGCGAACCAGCGTGGGCGGGCCGGGCCGGAGTGCTCCGGGGCCACCGTCGTGACCGGGTCGACCGGAGGCGGGTCCGCCGCCGGGGACGGCGGGGCCAACTGACCCGCCGCGAGGCGGTGCCGGGCCCGTAGCCACGTCTCGACCTGTTCTCCCGCGCCGCACGCCCGCACGAACGCGGCCACCACCTCGGGGCGTGGCAGTGTGGACCGCCGCAGGATGTCCGCCGCGGTGCTGCGCGCCAGGACGTCGCCTGTCGACGCGGCACGCTGTTCCAGTTGTCGGTAGGTGAGGCCCGACCGGTCCTTGAGCTGGCGCAGCATCTCGACGAATTCGGCCGGGTCGGACGCGTCGTCCGGGCGTAGCTCCCCCGTGGTCATCGCCCGATTCTCCAGACACCGCGGACGCGAGGGCAAATCAGGTCGCGGTGACTGTCCGACATGGTCGGACAGGATCCGGACAAGCCGCTGTGAGCTGCCCGGACATCCCAGCGCGGTGACCAGGGCATTGTCCTGGCCGGCCGGGTTACCTAGCGTCGTTGTCGATGGCCGCGCCGCTGACCGGTGTACGGCCGAGCGGCTCGCGCCGGCACGGGTTCGGGCTGGACCACACCAACCACACGGGGAGATCCGATGGATGACGCTGTCCGGGATCCGGTGCCGCAGGCGGCCACGGCGGGGGAGTACGTGGCGTTGCTCAGGGAGGTTCGGCGGCGTTCCGGTCTGACCTATCGGGAACTGGCCCGGCAGGCCTCGGCGGCCGGGCACTGGCTGCCGCCGAGCACCCTCGCGACGATGCTGGGGCGGACGACGCTGCCCCGGGAACGCACCGTCGTCGCGTTGCTGGCCGCCTGCGGCACCCCTGCGGTCGAGGTCGACAGGTGGCTGGAGGCACGGCGGGACCTCGAAGCTCGCCTCAGCGAGCACTGTCGAGGAGAGGGCGACGCGCAACGGACCCCTGCCGGCCCGTCCACCGCCGTCGCGGCGGACCTCCGCCCGAGCGTCGGCTCGGTTCCGCCGCGACCCCAAGCGCCCTGGCCGGCCCGTCGCTGGCTTCGGCTGGCGCTGCTGGCGGTGCTCGGCGTCCTGACGGTCGGGGCGACCGGGGCGCTGCGACCTCTCACCCCTTCCACAGTCGACAGTTCGTCGACGGTCGGCTGCCCGGAGGTGCTGCGCCAGGGCATGTACGGCCCCTGCGTGCTGAGCCTCCAGGAACATCTGGTGGCCGACGGACTCACTGTCCCGGTCGACGGCTGGTTCGGCCCGGACACCACCAGCCGGGTGATGGTGTTCCAGGCGTTTGGCGGCCTGCCGGTCAGTGGCACGGCGGACGAGCGGTTGTTCGACGAGTTGGCGGGCGATCGCACGGTGCCCGCCACCTGGTCGGAGGACCGGATCGGCAAACACCTGCGGCGGACGTTCCCGGAGGACCCGGCCGGGGCGGTGCGGGTGGCGCGCTGCCTGTCCGGCCTGGACCCCTACCGGGTGGAGGTCGTCGAGGACGGGTCGCGCCGCTGGGGGTTGTTCCAGTTCAGCGACATGGAGGTGTCCCGGTTCGGCGTCGACCGCCAGACGGCGCTGGACGCGGCGTGGAACATCAGGGCGGCACGGGAGCTCTGGTCCCGTACCGGCGACTTCGGCCACTGGAACTGCGCTTCCTAGCTGTCACGCGTGCCGCTCCCCGTCCGGTCCTCATGAACCGGACGGGGAGCCCCCGTTACGGCCGCAGGCGGTTGGCGAAGACGTACGCGCCCACCGAGCGGCCGGTGGCGAGGCCGGCGTCCGCGTCGAAGCGATAGTGCACGCCGAGGTAGATCCGGCTCAGCGCGTTCTCCTCGGCGGCGTGGTCGAAGCCGGTCATGTGCCGCACCACGCCCACGGCGTGCGGGTCGTCCGTCGTGGCGTCGAAGGCGATCGCATCGGTGCCGAAGAACCTCTTCATCACCGCCGACCAGGCCCCCGCGAAGGTGGCGTGCCCGGAGATGTAGGCCGGGAACGCCGGGGTGTACGGCACCCCCTCGCGGGTCTTCGACAGCGGCTGCCAACCGGGGCCCTCCATCGCCTCGATCGCCGTCACCGGCCGCCACAGGTCGATGGGCGTCTGGTACTTGGCGTCCCAGGCGGCGATGGCGGCGTCGGCGAGGGCGAGGGCCACCAGCCCGAAGAGCCGGGCGTTGGCGAGGATGCCGAGCTGACGCTGCTCCGACACGATCCGGGTGTGCGAGAAGAGTTGACCCGGTGGCTTGTAGGTGCCTCCCAGGTCGTTGGCCCAGAAGAACGCGATCTGCGTCTGCTCGGGTGTCCGCACCGACGACGTCCGACCGCCGTAGTCACGGATCTCCTGCACCTGGGTGCGGTACTCCTGCTTGCCGAGCAGGTCGGCGTACCCGGTGGCGCCGGCCGGTAGGCCGGGCCGGAACTGCCGGCCCGAGGTGAGCGCGAACGGGGTCACCAGTCCCCAGTTCGGGCTGACCGCCGCCTTGCCGTTTGTCGGCCGCCACGCGCCGGGCACGTTCTCCTGCACCGGGTAGGCGGTGGAGTTGTCGAATCCGTCGTTGGCGCGGGCCTGGAGGTTGGCGGCGGCCGCCGCCGCACCGACGGTGTCACCACGGGCGACCTCGGCGGCGTTCACCCCGGACGGTCGGCGCGCGACAGCGGCGGCGAGGGCCGCGGAGTAGGACTGGCCCTGACCGCCGTACAGGGCGGTCAGCACGTCGTACGCGGCCCGGTCGATGGCGGCGTGCACTGATGGCGCAACGACGTTGTCCATGGTGCCGGGGTAGCTGACCGGCACTCGTACCCGGTAGGGGTTGCCGACCCCGGTGACCGAGACGGCGGCGTCGTGCATCGCCGCGTGCAGGATGGCGGCCTCGCGCGACGAGGAGGTGGGTGGCAGGTCCAGCGCCTTGTAGGTGGCCAGCAGGACACCGTTCCAGTACAGGATCGGGTCGGTGGCCGGGTTCGCGGCCAGCGGGGTGAGCGAGATGTTGTCCAACCGGACCGTCGAGGCGCTCTGGCCGCCGAAGTGGAACAGCAGCACCGCCTTCGGGTCGCCGAACGGGGACACGAAGTCGAAGGTGAAGCGGCTCATCGAGGACGTCAGCGTGACGTTCTGGTCGACGGCGGAGGTGAAGGGCGTGTCCGCCCGGGAGACCGAGACGCGCAGGGAGCGGCTGACGTCGGCCGAGGCGTCGAACTGCAACCGGTACGCCTGCGCGGCCGTCACCCCGAACTCGAAGTGACCGACCAGGTCCTCCCAGACGGGTTTGCCCACTGTGGCGCTGGTGCGGACGCGTAGTTGCCCGGCGTTGACAGTGGTGCTGGTCGAGGCGAGCCGGGTCCACCAGGGCTGAGTGCTGCCGGTGTCGAACGTGCCGTTGAGGATGAGGTCGCCCGCAGCGGCGGCGGCCGGCGCGGGGCGGACGAGGGCGGTGAGGGTGCTGGCGAGCGCGACAGCGAGCACGACGCTGAGCAGACGACGGAGTTGCCGTGCGGTGATCGGTGGGGACATCGGGAGCCTTTCCGGTCCGGAAACCGGCGACGACCAGGTCGTTGCCGTGAGGATCGGCTCAACGTAGGAGTGTTCACGCTGTTCACGGCCTCCGAACAGCGCTCGGCACGGTGCCGTACGGCAGCGGGCGCCGGCATCCGATCAGGACACCGACGCCCGGGCGGGGCGGACCGCTGGCTCAGCCGATCGTCTCCCGCTCCCGCCAGGCGGTGCGCAGCGAGGTCCGGCCGTTGGTGCGCAGGAGTGACCCCTCGTACACCCGGGCCCCGGCGAGGAGGAACGCACCGGCGGCGAGCACCAGGAGGAGCAGCGAGACGATCGGCTCCCAGCCGGCCGCGTCGCCGGTGAAGAGCCGCAACGGCATGGCCGTGGGCGACGAGAACGGCAGGTAGGACAGCACGCGCATCGCTGTGGCGTTGTCGTTCAGGAAGATCACCGCGAAGAACGGCAGCATGACGGCGAGCTGCACCGGCGTCGAGACGGCGGCGATGTCCTCCTGCCGGTTGGCCAGTGCGCCGGCCGCGGCCCACATGGCGGCGAGCAGCACGAAACCGATCAGGAAGAACGGTACGAACCAGCCGATCGCCGGGGCGAGCAGGCTGAGCAGACCTCCGCTGTCGCCGATCTGCAGCCCGAGCACCGCCACCAGCGCGATCAGGGCGATCTGCGCGAACGCAAGGATGGCCCCGGCCACCACCTTTCCGGCGAGCAGGGCCCGGACCGGCACGGCGGCGACCAGGATCTCCACGATCCGGGTCTGCTTCTCCTCGATGACGCTCTGCGCGATCTGCACACCGAACGTCTGCGAGGTGATGAAGAAGACGAACGCGAAGACGAACGGCACCAGGAACGCCACCACCGGATCGACAGCGTCCGGGTCGAGCAGGCGGACGGTCGGCTGGGTGCTCAGGGCCCTCACCACGTCGTCGGGGGCTTCGTCCATGGCCAGGACGGCCGGTCCGGTGACCACCGCGGCGTCCACGTCGTCGTCGCGGACGGCCTGCTCGGCGGCCCGGTCATCGGAGACGACCCGGACTTCCAGCCCGGCGGCGCGCAGCGGCGCGGCCAGGCTCTCGGTCACCGCCACTGTGGACGGCCCGCCGGAGAACAGCGGCGGCAGGATGGTGCCGGCCGCGGCGATCAACAGGAAGAACAGCGTGCCGAACAGGAAGGTGCGGTCGCGCAGCTTGACCCGGATCTCGCGTTCGGCGACCAACCGGGTGGCCTGGGTGACGTTCACTGGGTGACCTCTCGGAAGATCTCGGTGAGCGAGGGGCTGACCGGGCGGAAGGCGCGGACCGGGCCGCGCGCGAGGGCGGCCCGCAGCACGGGCTGTTCGTCGGTACCGGCCGGCAGGTCGAAGACCACCCGCGCCCCGTCCAACTCGACCACTGTCACACCGGGGTGGTCGCGTACCCAGCCGGCGTCGTGTTCCACGACCAGCTCGAAGCGGGGCACCGTGTACGAGTCGCGCAGCTGCTGCCGGCTGCCGGCGGCCCGGATCACCCCGTCCCCGATGATCACCAGGTCGTCGCAGAGGCGCTCCACCACGTCGAGCTGGTGACTGGAGAAGAGCACCGGCGCGCCGGCCGAAGCCCGTTCCCGCAGCACGGCCACGACGGTCTCCACGGCCAGCGGGTCGAGGCCGGAGAACGGCTCGTCGAGCACCAGCACCTCGGGGTCGTGGACCAGCGCGGCGGCGATCTGGGCCCGCTGCTGGTTGCCCAGCGACAGCGTCTCCAGCAGGTCGTCACCGCGCTCGCCGAGCCCGACCCGGTCCAGCAGCGCGTCGGTGGAACGTCGTGCTGCGGCGGCGTCCAGCCCGTGCAGCCGGCCCAGGTAGGTCACCTGCTCGCGGGTGGTCATCTTCGGGTAGAGGCCCCGCTCCTCCGGCATGTAGCCGAAGCGCCGGCGGTCCTGCGGGGTCAGCGTGGTGCCGCCCCAGCTCACCTCGCCCGCGTCGGGGGCGAGCACACCCAGGATGATCCGCATGGTGGTGGTCTTGCCGGCGCCGTTGGCGCCCACGAAACCGGTCATCCGGCCGGCGGACACCTCGAAGGACACGTTCCTGAGCACCTGACGGTCGCCGAAGCTGCGGTCGACGCCGTCGAGGCGAAGCGTTCTGGTCACGCACACACGCTAGATCGATCACGCCGCCGTGCCGTCCGCCCGGCGGGTGAGCGGGCGGGTCCACCTCGCGGCGGACGCCGTCACCCGCCCGGGCGGACCACCCCGTTCTCGTACGCGAACACCACTGCCTGCACCCGGTCGCGCAGGCCGAGCTTGGCCAGTACCCGACTCACGTGCGTCTTCACCGTCGCCTCGCCCAGGTGGATGGCCGCGGCGATCTCCGCGTTGCTCGACCCGGCGGCGAGCAGCATCAGCACCTCCCGTTCGCGCGGGGTCAGCCCGGCCAGCGCGGCATCGGCCTCGGGACCCCGGTGGGCGGTGCCCGCCGGGTCGCCGGGTCGGGCGAAGGTGGAGATCACCCGGCGGGTGATCTCCGGGGCGAGCAGACCGTCGCCCCTGGCCAGCACCCGGATGGCCTCGATCAGCTCCTCCGGCGTGCCGTTCTTGAGCAGGAAGCCGCTGGCCCCGGCCCGCAGCGCCGCGAACAGGTAGTCGTCGCGGTCGAAGGTGGTGAGGATCAGCACCGCTGGCGCCCCGGGGCCGTCGGCGACGATCTGCCGGGTGGCCTCCAGGCCGTCCATCCCGGGCATCTCCACATCCATGAGTACGACGTCGGGGCGGGTGGCTCGGGTCATGGTGACGGCCCGCTCGCCGTCGGCGGCCTCACCGACCACCTCGATGTCGTCCTCCACCTCCAGGATGACCCGGAAGCCGGTACGGACGAGGTGCTGGTCGTCGGCGAGCAGCACCCGCACCGTCGGCCCGGCGTCAAGCGCCTGCTGGGCTGCCGCGCTCATGCCGACGGCTCCGCGCCGGCTGCCGCCTGCTGCCTGTCGCTCGGCTCCCGCTGTAGGCCCACCGGTCGGTCCGGCGACGCCGCCAGGGGGAAGCGGGCGCGTACCCGCCAGCCGCCGCCGGCCCGTGGCCCGGCCTCCAGGTCGCCGTCGTGGGCGGTGACCCGTTCGCGCATGCCGATCAGGCCCAATCCGTCGGTGTCGGCCCGCCCGCCGCCCCGCCCGTCGTCGGTCACGTCGACCTCCACCTCCCGGGCCAGGTACCGGACCCGCACGTCGAGCAGGGCCGCCTCGGCGTGCTTCAAAGTGTTGGTCACCGCCTCCTGCGTCACCCGGTAAGCCGTCTGGGAGACCGATTCGGGCAACGCGACCGGGTCGCCGTACACCCCGAGGGTGGCCGTCAGCCCGGCGGCCCGAGCCCGCTCGACCAGCTCGTCGATCCGTTCGACGCCGCCGGCCGGCGGCGTCGCGGCGTCGGTGCCGGCGGAGGTCCGCAGCACGCCGAGCATCCGACGCAGCTCGTCGACGGCGGTGCGGGCGCTCTGCTCGATGGCGGTCAGCGCGGTGCGGGCCTTGCCCGGGTCGCGGTCGAACACCCGGCGGCAGGCGGATGCCTGCACGCCCATCACCGACACGTGGTGGGCGACCACGTCGTGCAGCTCGCGGGCGATCCGGACCCGTTCGCCGAGCACCGCCCGCTCCCGGGCCTCGGCCTGCGACCGGCGCAGGTCCTCGGCCTGGGCGCGCAGCTCGTGCTCGCGGCGCGCGGCCACCCACGCGGTCTCGCCGAAGAAGTACCCGAAACCGAAGACCAGCACGTTGAGCAGCACGCCGGTGACCATCGCGGCGAGCACCGGTGGCACCGGTCCGACCGCGTCGGCGAAGGCATCCGCCGGGATGTGGTCGATCATCACCGCGTAGTAGACACCGAGCCAGGCGAACATCGTGGCGATCACGCCGATCCGCAGCCGGCGGGACAGTTGGCGGTCCTGCCCCCACGCGCCGACGGTGTAGAGGGCGCAGAACAGGGCCCACGAGGAGAACTGGGTCTCCGGGGCCGAGCGGGCCTGGGCGGCGATGAACGCCACCGCGACGACCAGCAGGGTCGCGGTCGGCCAGCGTCGTCGCCAGATCAGCGGGAGAGTCACCGCGACGGTCCAGAACAGCTGCTCCGGCCCGGACGGCGGTGGGCCCAGGAGGAACGCGCCGGTGCTGCGGGCCAGGGTCAGACTGACCAACGCCAGCCCGGTCATCCCCAGGCCGATCCAGAGGTCGTTGCGGCGCTGCTCCGCCGTCGGGCCCGGGCGACGCCATTCCTCTCGCGGTGCCACGCTCATCCGGGAACGATGCCACGCCGCCCACCAGGCCCGTCGACCGGGAGGGCTCGTGCCGGTCCGGTCGCGTCGACGGGCGGCGGCCCGGCGCGGGGTACGCGCCGGGCCGCCGTCTCCGGTGTCGCTCACGCGGTCGTCTGAGCGCGGGTCTTCCGGGCCGTGTCGATCAGGTCCCAGACCACGATCGCGGCCGCGCCCACGGCGATGGCCAGGCCGATGCCGTCCCGGTTGTCGGCCTCCGCCACCCAGGTCAGGCGCTCGGCCAGGGCCGGGTTGAGCAGGCGGTCGGAGAGCGCGAGCCAGGCCAGCGGCACCGCGAACGCCAGGTCGAGCAGCACCTTCGTGCCGAACAGCGCCCAGGTCCAGCGGCCGATCCGGTACTTCACGACCTCGAAGACCACACTGAGTGCCAGCACGCCGATCAGCGCCGGCAGCCAGAACGACCACAGGGCCGGGTCGAGGATCGCGATGTTCTCGCCGTCGGTGTCGCTCACCCAGGAGTGGTAGTGCTGGAGCGGCAGGTACGCGATGGTCAGCACCAACATGATCACCGATGCGATGGTGTCGGCGAGGGGGATGCCTCGTCGTACCGGCGCGTCGGGCAACTGGTCGACAGTCCACTCCGGCAGGTCCACGGCCGTCTGGTTGCGCTCGATGATGGCGAAGGTCACTGTGAGCCAGAAGGCGATCTGCACAGCCACCTGTATTGCTGCGACGATGCCGGGCCCGACGGCGCCGAAACCCTTCCCTTCCGCCGCCTCGACCACCGTGACGATCGTGCCGACGAGCGCCGGGATGAAGCTGAGCAGCAGCTTCAGCAGCCGCAGCCAGAGCAGGTAGTAGGTCGGACCGATGAGCTGCAATCGACGGTCGGCGTACCGGGCGGCCAGCACGTCGGGGTTGCCCAGCTCGGTGAGCACCTCCCGCTCGGCGGTGGTGGCGTCCTGCCCGCCATCGGTCCGGCCCTCGATCATGTCGTCGATGGAGGCCCGCAGCTCGTTGGCGATCTCGTCGCGGCGCTGGGCGGGCACCGATCGCAGGGTGGCGGCGAGGTAGCGGTCGGTCAGGGTGTTCATCGTTCCACTCCTTGGATCAGCCCGGTGATGGAGGTCTGCACGGCGGCGAGGTCGTCGAGGAGCCGGTTCAGCATCGACTCGCCCTCGTCGCTGGTCCGGTAGAACTTGCGCGGTCGGCTCTCTTCGGTGTTCCACTCGCTGGTCAGCAGCCCCTGGTCCTCCAGGCGGCGCAGCAGCGGGTAGAGGGTGTTGGCGTCGACCGGGAAGCCGTGGTCGCTGAGCCGTTGCAGCAGTGCGTAGCCGTAGTCCGGTCGGCGCAGCGCGACCAGGCTGGCCACCACGACGGTGCCTCGACGCAACTCCTGTAGGTGCGTCCGTAGAACGTCCTCGCTAACCATGTGTCACACCATACTGTGTGCCACACAGTGTTGTCTAGGCCAATAACATCGTGTCCGCCTCACCTTCCCTTCGGGTCCATACGACGTACGGGGCGCCCGGTCGACACCGGACGCCCCGTACCTGGGAAAAGTCAGCAAGTCGCGCCCTGCCGGAAGTTCCGCTCGACGAAGCTGGCCGGGCCGACCTGGAAGTAACCCACGCCCGGCCGGATCGGGTGCCCGGTGAACAGCTCCACCCGCGACCCCACCCGCACCAGGTACGCCTCGGCGTCTCCCGCGTCGTTGCGGATCAGCGAGCCCCGCCGCCCGTAGATGTCCTCCAGCTCGGCGAAGGTCATGCCGACCGCCGCTCCGGCGGGGGAGTAGGGCGGTGCGGTGGCCGTACCGACCTCCACGAGCCGCCCGTCACGGAAGGCCAGCAGGATCACGCCCGCCCAGGAACCGGTCGCGCCGGCGTGCACCACAGTGCCGCAGGACGGCGCGGTCCAGTCGATGTGCCCGTTCGCGGTGAGCGCGGCCAGGCTGGCGCCGATGCGGTACACGCCGACGCCGTCGACGCTGAGCACCTGCGGGTGGCTGTGCCCGACGGCGACGGCGAGCGGACCACGGGCCGAGGCGGGCGCGGCGTCGCCGGCCAGAGGCGCCGCTGCCGCCGCCGGGCCAGCGACGGCCGCCGCAACGAGCGTGCCGAGCGCCAGCACGGCGGTGGTGACGAGGATCGGGGGACGTTTCATGGTGGCTCCTTCGGTGATGGGACTCCTGCCCTGTTAGTCACCGCGCGGGGGCCAACGGTTCGTCACCTTCCGGCTCGGCCCGGTCTACCGTGCAGAGAGACGCCCGCCGGAGGTGACACGGTGACGGCTCCACTGCGGATCGGGCCCTACGCCATCGAGCGACTGCTCGGCGTCGGTTCGTTCGCGACGGTGTGGTTGGGCTACGACCGGGCGCTCGACGCGCACGTGGCGATCAAGGTGCTGGCCGAGAACTGGAGCCATGACCTGCGGGTGCGGGAGCGCTTCCTCGACGAGGCCCGGTTGCTACGGCGGTTGGAGCACGAGCGGCTGATCCGGGTGCACGCCGTCGGTGAGCTGCCCGACGGCCGCCCGTACGCGGTCCTGGCCTGGGCGGACGGAGGCAGCCTGCGGGACCGGCTGGCTGCCGGCGAGATCCCCGCGCCAGCGGCGCTGCGCCTGCTCGGCGAGGTCTGCGCCGGGGTCTCCGTGCTGCACCGGCACGGCGTCGTGCACCGCGATCTCACCCCGGGCAACATCCTGTTCCGTGCCGCCGGCCCCGGCGGCACGGAACAGGTGCTGATCGCCGACCTCGGCCTCGCCAAGGCGCTCGCCGCCGCCTCGGGCCTGACCGCCCGCGCCGGTACCCCGGGTTACATGGCCCCCGAGCAGGACGATCCGGGCGCTGTGGTCGACACCCGTGCCGACGTGTACGGGCTCGGGCGGCTCGGCGTCCGACTGCTCGCCGCCGGCCCGTCGCACGCGAACCCGTCCGGACCCGAATCGGCTGGCCGCGCCCCGGAGATCCGACTACGGGAGGACGTGCCTCCGGCTGTCGCGGCGGTGCTTGCCCGGGCCACCGCCCACCACCCGGCCGACCGCTACCCCGACGCCGCGACCCTGCACGCCGCGCTGATCCGCGCGACTGGCCCTGCCGCGTCGGCCGGCCCGTCGGGCCGGGCTGCGCCGACCGACGCGCGGCGACCACCGGGCCTCCGGGCAGAGGCGCGCCGCCGTCACCGGTGGCGGCGGGCCACCGCGGCGGTGGTGGCCCTCGCCGTGGTGGGGGCGGTGGGCGTCGAGCCGGGCGGCACCGGGTCCGCCCGGTCGGTCGGCGGCACGTACACGACCGGGCCGCTGACCGTGGCGCTGCCGCCCGGCTGGTCGGCGGCGGGTGCCACCTGGGCCGGTCAGTACGGCACCGACGGCGAACCCGAACCGGCCCTGGTGCTGTCGCCGCAACCGCGCCGGTGGGCCGCCGACCCTCGCCTGCCCGGCGCGTTCGTCGGCCTCTCCACCGCCACGGCGGCCCGCACCACCCCGGCCGGATTCCTGGCCGAGCGCACGCACGGCGACTGCACGCCCGCGCCGCCCCGCGCCACCCGGCAGGCCGGCGTCGAGTGGATCGTGGTGGCGTACCGCTGCGACCAGGGCCGGCCGCGCATCGTCGAGTCGGCCGCCCTGCACCCCGGCGGCGCTGCACTGGTGTACGTGCAGATCACGCCACCGCTGGACACCGACACCGCGTTCGTGGACACCCTGCTGGCCGGAGTGCGAGTGCGCTGACCGCCCGCTGCGAGAAAAGGCCCCGACGAGGTGTCCTGCGGTGTGAGGCTGTCAGCGTGACGGAGGACCCGCGTCGGCCGCTGACCCGGGTGAAGGGCGGGCCGCAGCGTGCCGACCTGCTGGAGCTCTTCTTCGACCTCGCCTTCGTCGCGAGCCTGACCCTGGTCTCGCGGAAGATGGCCGCCGAGCAGAGCTGGACCGGCCTCGGTCAGGCGCTGCTCCTCCTGTCGACGCTCTGGGCGGTGTGGGTGACCACGACGCTGATCACCGACACCTACAGCCCGCGCAGGCGGCCGATTCCGTACCTGATCCTCGGCATCATGTTCGGCGTCATGCTGATGTCCGCCGCACTGCCGACGGCCTTCAGCGACCACGGTCTGGTCTTCGGTGGGGCCTGGGCCGCGATAAACCTGGGCCGAGGGCTGGTGCTCGTCCGGTCACAGCACGGTGGGCAGGGGCGGGAGCGCTCCCTCCGTGCCCTGGTCTGGTCCCTCAGCGCGGGGGCCCTCTGGGTGGTGGGCGGTGTGCTGGCCGACCCCGGCTGGCGCCTCGGTGTGTGGCTCGCCGCACTGACCGTCGACTACGTCGGGTTCGGGTTCCGCTTCCCCGTCCCCGGACGGCCGGCCCTGCCGCAGTACGAGGTGTCGCCGGAGCACCTCGCCGAGCGGTACCAGCAGATTTACACCCTCACCCTGGGCGAACTCGTCCTGGTCACCGTCCTCAGCCTGAGCCATGCGCCCTTCACGCCGGACCGGATAGCCGCCTTCGGCACCGCGTTCCTGACGGCCGTGGTGCTGTGGTGGAGCTACGCGGGAGGAGCGGGGGCGACCCTGCGTACCGCCATCGAGGCCTCACCGCACCGGGCCCGGCTGGTGCAGACCAACCCGTACGCCCACTGGTTGATGGTGGCCGGTGTGGTCAGCACGGCGGCCAGCGTCGAGCGGGTCGTCGCGGAGCCCGGTGAACCCCCTGGCAGTGTGATGACGGCGCTCATGCTGGGCGGCACCGGCCTGTTCCTCTGCGGTCGGGCGTTCCTGGAGCACGAGGTCTACGGGCGGGCGGCGCTGTCCCACGTCCTCGGCGTGGCCGCCACCGTCGTCCTCGCGCCGCTCGCCGCGCACCTGCCCGGGCTGGTACTGGGGGTGGCGGCCGCTTTGGTGCTCTCCGGTGTGGCGCTCGGCGAACTGCTCCGCAGGCGACGCCGACCCACCCCGGCGTCGGTGACCCCCTGACGCCAGCCTGCACCAGAGCCTGCGCTCAGCGGACCACCACGGTGATGGTGTGCGCGCGGTCGTCCTGGGGGATCGTGACGGCGACGGTGCCGGGTCGGACGAACCGGATGTCCACCACCCCGGCCTCGTAGTGCTGCGAGACCAGATCCGGCCGGTCGACGGTGACCAGACCGGGCCCGATGCCCTGGATCCGCAGCACCGCGCCGGTGGCGAAACAGAGCGAACGCAGTAGCTCCAGCTCGGTCTCTGCCAGCGGTAGGTCGTAGCGGACCGCGCCCTGACAACTGCTGGTCGGCGTCGTCGGTGGCGAGGTCGGCCGCTGGGGCGTACCCCGGGTTCTCACCGGCGGGGGCGGCACCGGTAGGGGCGGCCCGATGGTCGACGGTGCCCGCGAGGGCGACCGGCTGGTACCGGGCGTCACCGATGGCGTGGGCGTCGACGCCACCACCGGCGACGCCACCACCGACGGCGACGGCGACGGCGGCTGTACGGGCAGCGGCGAGACCGCGTCGCTGCCGCAGGCGGCGACCGACACGGTGGCCGCGAACGCGGTGACCGCGCGGCCGACGGCCCGGCGGAGCGCAACCACCCGACCTCCCCTCCGATGCCACAGCCGTCTCGCTGACTCAGCCCGCGTCGGCGCCGAGCTGTTGCCGGACCTGGTGGCGGGCCAGGTGCAACCGGGACTTCACAGTGCCCACGGGCACGTCGAGTAGTTCGGCGATCTCGGGATAGCTCAGCCCGAGAACGTCGCGCAGGGCCACCACCTCGGCGAGGTCGGGGCGGACGGCGTCGAAGGCGTCGAGCAGGTCGAGGCGGGTGCCGGCGACCACGCTCGTCCGTCGGGGGTCGGCCCGGTCGGGCAGCGGTACGCCGCCGGCCTCCAACCGCCAGCGGCGGCGCAGTGTGCGGTACGTCGAGCGAGCCCGGTTGGCGGCGAGCCGGTGCAGCCAGGTACGGAACGAGGAGCGTCCCTCGAAACGGGTGATGCCGTTGGCCAGGGCCAGGAGGGTGTCCTGGCAGGCTTCCTCGGCGTCCTCCCGGTTGGGCAGGAACCGGGCGCACAGCCGCAGCGCCTCGGGGCGTACCGCGAGCAGCAGGGCGTCCAGGGCGGCCGGGTCGCCGTGCGCGGCGGACCGGGCCAGGGCGTCGATGTCGTCCGCGTCGGGCATGCCGGGTGTCCAATGCTCGCCGGTGCCGATCCCCGAGCGTACGACCGGTGACGCTGCGGTGGCCCCGTAGCGTCCGGCACCCGACGCGAACCGGCGCCCTACTCGAAGCGGGACACGTCCCCGGCTCCCCGGCGCAGGACTTCCGGCTCGGGCCCGGACAGGTCGATCACGCTCGTCGGCTCGCTGCCGCAGTCGCCCGCGTCGAGCACCGCGTCGAGCTGGTGGTCGAGCCGTTCCTTGATTTCCCAGCCCTGGGTCATCGGCTCGTCGTCGCCGGGCAGGACCAGGGTGCTGGACACCAGCGGTTCGGCCAACTCGGCCAGCAGCGCCTGGGTGACTGTGTGCCGGGGGACCCGCACGCCAACGGTCCGCTTCTTCGGGTGCAGCATCCGGCGGGGCACCTCCCGTGTGGCCGGCAGGATGAAGGTGTAGCTGCCCGGGGTGGACGCCTTCACGAGGCGGAAGACCGCGTTGCTGATCTGGACGAACTGACCGAGCTGCGCGAAGTCGTGGCAGACCAGCGTGAAGTGGTGCCGGTCGTCGAGGTGCCGGATCTGCCGGATCCGGTCCAGCCCGTCCTGGTTGCCCAGTTGGGTGCCGAGCGCGTAGCACGAGTCCGTCGGATAGGCCACCAGCCCACCACCGCGGATCAGGTCGGCGACCTGGCCGATGACCCGGGGCTGCGGGTTCTCCGGGTGCACGTCGTAGTACCTCGCCATCCTCCGAGACTAGGCGCACGCGGGTTGGATCAGGAGACGAGGGCCACCCTCGGCGCGGACGGTGGAGCCGCCGAGATCACCTCGGTAGGGTAGGTCCCGGTCGGCTCCGACCAACAAGATCCACACCGCCGGGGGGCGCCACGCATGGCTGATTCGTTCGCGCATCTGCACGTGCACACCGAGTACTCGATGCTCGACGGAGCGGCCCGACTGAAGGACCTGTTCGCCGAGGCCAAGCGGCTGGGCATGTCCGCCGTGGCGATCACCGACCACGGCAACATGCACGGCGCGAACGACTTCTACAACCAGGCGATGGCCGCCGGGATCACCCCGATCCTGGGCGTCGAGGCGTACGTGGCGCCGGAGTCGCGCTACCACAAGGCGCGGGTCAAGTGGGGTCGCCCGGAGCAGAAGAGCGACGACATCTCCGGTAACGGCGCGATCACCCACAAGACCATGTGGGCGAAGGACGCGAAGGGCCTGAAGAATCTCTTCACCCTCAACTCGCGCGCCTCCATGGAGGGGCACTACGTCAAGTGGCCCCGGATGGACATGGAGCTGATCGCCGAGCACGCCGAGGGAATCATGGCCACCACCGGCTGCCCGTCCGGCGCGGTGCAGACCCGGCTGCGGCTGGGCCAGTTCGACGAGGCCCTCAAGGTCGCCGCCAGCTACCAGGACATCTTCGGCAAGGACAACTACTTCCTGGAGATCATGGATCACGGCCTCTCCATCGAGAGCCGGGTCCGCGAGGGGCTCACCGAGATCGCCCGCAAGCTGGACATCCCGCCGGTGGTCACCAACGACTCCCACTACACCCACGAGGCGCAGGCCACCGCCCACGACGTGCTGCTCTGCGTGCAGACCGGCAGCAACATCGACGACCCCAACCGGTTCCGGTTCGAGGGTGGCGGCTACTTCATCAAGAGCGCCGACCAGATGCGCGCTGTGGACTCGTCCGAGCTGTGGCAGGAGGGCTGCCGCAACACCCTGCTGGTCGCCGAGAAGGTCGACCCGAAGGGCATGTTCGAGTTCCACAACCTGATGCCGCGCTTCCCGGTGCCCGAGGGGGAGACCGAGGAGTCCTGGTTCCGCAAGGAGACCTTCGCCGGCCTGGGTCGCCGCTACCCGAACGGGATCCCCGAGGGGCACGTCGTCCAGGCGGAGTACGAGCTGGGTGTCATCAACCAGATGGGCTTTCCGTCCTACTTCCTGGTGGTCGCCGACTTCATCCAGTGGGCGAAGAACCAGGGCATCGCCGTGGGGCCGGGCCGTGGCTCGGCCGCCGGGTCGCTCGTCGCGTACGCGCTGGGCATCACCGACCTGGACCCGATCCAGCACGGCCTGATCTTCGAGCGGTTCCTCAACCCCGAGCGGGTCTCGATGCCGGATGTCGACATCGACTTCGACGAGCGTCGGCGCGGTGAGGTCATCAAGTACGTCACCGACAAGTGGGGCGAGGACAAGGTCGCCCAGATCGCCACCTTCGGCACGATCAAGGCGAAGGCCGCGATCAAGGACTCGGCTCGGGTCCTCGGTTTCCCGTACGCGGTCGGCGACCGGATCACCAAGGCGATGCCACCCGCGGTGATGGGCAAGGACATCCCGCTCACCGGCATCTTCGACAACAAGCACCCCCGCTACGCCGAGGCGGGCGAGATCCGCGGCCTGTACGACTCGGACCCGGACGTCCGCAAGGTGATCGACACCGCCAAGGGCATCGAGGGGCTGATCCGGCAGACCGGCGTGCACGCCGCCGGCGTCATCATGTCCGCCGAGCCGATCATCGAGCACATCCCGTTGACGCGCCGCGACGCTGACGGGGCGATCATCACGCAGTTCGACTACCCGACCTGCGAGTCGCTCGGGCTGCTGAAGATGGACTTCCTCGGCCTGCGCAACCTGACGATCATCGACGACGCGGTCAAGAACATCGAGCTGAACCACGGCCGCAAGCTCGACCTGCTGGGCCTGCCCCTGGACGACAAGGCCGCGTACGAGCTGCTGGCCCGCGGCGACACCCTGGGCGTGTTCCAGCTCGACGGCGGGCCGATGCGGTCACTGCTGCGGTTGATGAAGCCGGACAACTTCGAAGACATCTCCGCCGTCCTGGCCCTGTACCGACCCGGCCCGATGGGCGTCGACTCGCACACCAACTACGCGCTGCGCAAGAACGGCCTCCAGGAGATCACGCCGATCCACAGGGAGCTGGAGGAGCCGCTGCGGGAGATCCTGGCGCCCACCCACGGCCTGATCGTCTACCAGGAGCAGGTGCAGCGCGCCGCGCAGATCCTCGCCGGCTACACCCTCGGTCAGGCGGACCTGCTGCGCCGGGCCATGGGTAAGAAGAAGAAGGAGATCCTCGACAAGGAGTTCATCCCGTTCCGGGACGGCTGCCGCGAGCGCGGCTACTCCGACGAGGCGATCCAGGCGGTGTGGGACGTCCTGGTGCCGTTCGCCGGGTACGCCTTCAACAAGGCGCACTCCGCCGCGTACGGCCTGGTCTCCTACTGGACCGCGTACCTGAAGGCGCACTACCCGGCCGAGTACATGGCCGGGTTGCTGACCAGCGTCGGCGACGACAAGGACAAGATGGCGCTCTACCTGGCCGAGTGTCGCCGGATGCGCATCCAGGTGCTGCCGCCGGACGTGAACACCTCGGCCGGGCCGTTCACCCCGGTCGGCAAGGACATCCGCTTCGGCCTGGCCGCCGTCCGCAACGTCGGGGCGAACGTGGTCGCCTCGATCATGCGCTGCCGGGAGGAAAAGGGCGAGTACGCCGACTTCTACGACTTCCTGTCCAAGGTGGACGCGGTGGTCTGCAACAAGAAGACGATCGAATCGCTGATCAAGGCGGGTGCGTTCGACTCCCTCGACCATCCCCGCAAGGGCCTGCTCGCGGTGCACGCCGACGCGATCGACGCGTACGCCGACGTCAAGCGCAAGGAGGCCGTCGGCCAGTACGACCTGTTCGGCGCCGGGTTCGGTGACGCCGACACCGGCAGCACCACTGTGATGCCGACCATCGGTGACAGCGAGTGGGACAAGCGCGACAAGCTGGCCTTCGAGCGGGAGATGCTCGGCCTGTACGTCTCCGACCACCCGCTGTTCGGTCTGGAGCACATCCTCAACGCGGCAGCCGACACCACCATCGCCTCCCTGGCCGAGGAGGGCGGGGTGCCCGACGGGGCGGTCGTCACCCTCGCCGGCATCCTCTCCGGGGTGCAGCGCCGGGTCACCAAGCAGGGCCGTGCCTGGGCATCGGCCACCCTGGAGGACCTGGCCGGTGGGGTGGAGGCGCTGTTCTTCCCCAACACCTACGAGGTGATCGGGCAGTACATCGCCGAGGACGCCATCGTGGTGGTCAAGGGTCGGGTGGACCGCCGCGACGACACGCCACGGATCATGGCGATGGACATGTCCATGCCGGACGTCAGCACCAGCGCCACGAACAAGCCGGTCACCCTCACCATCCCGGTGCACCGCTGCACGCCACCGCTGGTGGAGAAACTCAAGGAGACCCTGGTGCTGCACCCCGGCGACACCGAGGTGCACGTCAAACTCCAGAACGGCGGGCGCACCACCACCCTGCGGCTGGGCCCGTTCCGGGTGGCGGCGACGACCGCGCTGATGGGTGACCTGAAGAGCGTCCTCGGCCCGGCCAACGTGAGCTGAGCCCGCATCGGTCCGGCCGGCCTGCGCCGGCCGGACCGCAGGGCTCAGACCCGCTCGGGGGCGCTGATCTCGCGCAGTTGACCGTCGGCCAACCGCAACCAACGCTGCACGCCGATCTCGGCGAGGAACCGTTCGTCGTGGCTGACCACCACGAACGCCCCCTGGTACGCCGACAGCGCGCTCTCCAACTGACCCACGCTGACCAGGTCCAGGTTGTTTGTCGGCTCGTCGAGCAGCAGCAGTTGCGGCGCCGGCTCGGCGCAGAGCACACAGGCGAGGGTGGCGCGCAGCCGTTCACCGCCGGACAGGACCCCGACCGGCAGGTTCACCCGGGCGCCCCGGAACAGGAACCGGGCGAGCAGGTTCATCCGCTTGGCGTCCGGCAGGCTCGGCGCGTACGCGGCGAAGTTCTCCGCCACCGTGCGGTCGAGGTCCAGCAGGTCCAGCCGCTGCGATAGGTACGCGATCCGTCCCTCGCCGCGCCTCAGCTCACCGCCGGACGGTTGCAGGTCACCGTTGACCAGGCGCAGCAGGGTCGACTTGCCGACGCCGTTCGCCCCGGTCAGCGCGATCCGTTCCGGCCCCCGGATCACCAGGTCGGCGCCGTCGCCGCCGAACAACTCCCGGTCGTCGAAGTGGGCCCGCATCCCCTGGCCGGAGAAGACGGTGCGCCCGCCCGGGACTGTGGTGTCCGGCAGGTCCACGACGATCCGGTCCTCGTCGCGTACCGCCCGGCCCGCCTCGTCGAGTCGGGCCTTGGCCTGACCGAGCCGGGACGAGTGCGTCTCCTGCGCCTTGCCCGCCGACTCCTGTGCGCTGCGCTTGAGCCCACCAGCGACGATCCGGGCCAGGCCGGCGTTCTTCAGGTTCTTCGAGGCGTTGCTGGCCCGCCGGTCGGCCCGTTCGCGGGCCTGCTGCATCTCCCGCTTCTCCCGCTTCACCTCCTGCTCGGCGTTGCGCAGGTTGCTCTCGGCCACCTCCCGCGCCGCCTGCACCGCCTCGGTGTACGCGGTGAAGTTGCCCCCGTACCAGCGGATCTCGCCCTGGTCCAGTTCGGCGATGCGGTCCATCCGGTCCAGCAGTTCCCGGTCGTGGCTGACCAGCAGCAGGCACCCGGACCACTCGGTGAGGACGTCGTAGAGCTTGTGCCGGGCCTCCAGGTCCAGGTTGTTCGTCGGCTCGTCGAGCAGCAGCACGTCCGGGCGGCGCAGCAGTTGCGCCGCCAGACCGAGGGAGACCACCTGGCCGCCGCTGAGGGTGTGCAGCCGGCGGTCGAGCGACAGCTCACCCAGGCCGAGGCGGTCCAGCTCCGAGCGGGTGCGCTCCTCGATGTCCCAGTCGTCGCCGATGGTGGCGAAGTGCTCCTCGGCGGCGTCGCCGGCCTCGATAGCGTGCAGCGCGGCGATCCGCTCGGCGACGCCCAGCACCTGCGCCACGCTCAGGTCGCCGACCAGCGGCAACGTCTGCGGGAGGTAGCCGAGCACACCGTCGACGGTGACGCTGCCGCCGCTGGGCCGCAGATCCCCGGCGATCAGCCGCAGCAGGGTGCTCTTTCCGGCGCCGTTGGGCGCGACCAGGCCGGTGCGACCGCCCGGGACGGTGAAGGACAGCTCCGAGAAGACCGGGGTGTCATCCGGCCAGGAGAAGGAAAGGTTCGAGCAGACAATGAACGCATCAGACATGCGAGTGACCTCAGAGGGTGGGGTGGGCGCGCCTCAGCCGCCCGACGACAACGGGAACCGGTGGAACGACGACATGGCCCCGGCGGCTGCGCCGAACGCGCGCCGAACCGATGGCCGAACACATCCGGTCTCACCCGGAGATGTCGTCGTCACCCGCCATGTCTGGTCTCCCTGGTCGTGTCACTAGCCCAACTCCGCCGAGTCTAACAACGGATCTCCGCCCCGCCACCGGGTTCCCGGCCTGCCACCGCCTTGCAGTACCGGGCAGCCACACTCGGAGCTGTCAAAGCTAGGAGACGTCGAAGAGACGTAGCCCGTCGTACTCGGCGAAGTCGGCGAAATCCTTGCCGTTGAAGGTGGCCAGCGGCAGCCGGTCGACCAGGCAGCAAGCCGCGATCCAGGAGTCGTTTGTCGGTCGGGGGCGTCCCCGGCCTCGGAGGATTGCCGATGCCACGTCGGTGTCCAGAACGACAAGGCTCATGCGGCGCCGGCCCGCCGAGAGGTGTACAGGTCGGCGAGAAACTCGTCCAATTCCTCGTCCGACTCGAACAGGCCCGGCCGGGCCAGGTCGTCCACGGAAGCGATCGGTCGAATGCCCTGACGGCGGGCCAACTCCTCGGCTGGCACGTGCTCGGCTGCCGGCCACTCGGGCATCCGCTCGGCGTTGCTCGACGTCACAGCTCACCTCCGGGAGTCGGTCCGTCGTCGATTCTCCCACTTCCAGGTCAATGCGTGGCACCTCGCCGCCGATGTCGGGCGGAGTTGTTCCATGCTCAACGGGGTCGATACTCGACCTCGGGGCGGCCGGGGGTGCCGTAGCGGGGGGTGCGGGCGGCCCGGTCGACGGTCACCAGGTACTCCAGGTAGCGGCGGGCGGTCACCCGGGAGATGCCGGTCAGCGCGCTCACCTCGGTCGCGGACAGCCCGACCTCCGTGCGGGTGCCGTCGGTGAGCGCGGCGCGTACCCGATCGAGGGTCTGCGCGTCGAGCCCCTTGGGCAGGCTGTGCCCGGCGGTGCCGCGCAGGGTGGCGAACATCTGGTCCACCTCGTGCTGGGCGGCGACCTCGCCGTCGGCGAGCGCCTGGGCGCGGTAGTCGGCGTACCGCTCCAGCTTGTCGCGGAACGCGGCGAACGTGAACGGCTTGAGCAGGTAGTGGGTCACCCCGAGGGACACCGCGGTGCGCACCACCGCCAGGTCCCGCGCGGACGTCACCGCGAGCACGTCGACGCTGCTGCCGGCCGCGCGCAGCGCCCGGCAGACGTCCAGGCCGTGCAGGTCGGGCAGCCGAAAATCCAGGAGTACGAGGTCCACGTCGCCGCCGCCGCCCGCGCGCAGGGCCGCCATCGCCGCCCGCGCGGTGTGCGCCACCCCGACCACCACGAAACCGGGAACCCGTTCGGTGTACGCGCTGTGCGCCTCCGCCAGCAGCGGCTCGTCCTCGACGACGAGTACCCGGATGGCGCTCATGACCGCCCTGTTCTGCCCGGCAGCCGAACGGTGAACAGGCTGCCGCCGTCGTCGGAGCGACAGACCTCGGCGCTACCGCCGTGCCGGCGTACCACCTGGCCGACCAGCGCCAGGCCGAGACCCCGACCGGTGCTCTTGGTGGACCAGCCGCGCCGGAACGCGTCGGCGACCCGTTCAGGTGCCAGACCGGGGCCGCTGTCGGCTACCCGAACCACCAGCTCGTCACCGGTAGCGCCGACGAAGACCCGCACGCGGCGCGGCGCCGGCGTACCGGCCACCGCCTCCAGGGCGTTGTCGACGAGGTTGCCGACAACGGTGAGGAGATCTCCGGTCGGCAGTGGGCTGTCGTCGAGGCGGCAGTCCGGCTCGATGACCAGATCCACTCCGCGCTCGCCGGCCTGTGCGGACTTGCCGAGCAACAGCGCCGCCAACGCCGGCTCGGTGACCGCGCCGACCACCCGGTCGGTCAACTGTTGGGCGAGGGCCAGGTCCCGGGTGCCGAGCCGGACGGCCTCGTCGGCGCGACCCAGCTCCACCAGCGTCAGCACGGTGTGCAGCCGGTTGGCCGACTCGTGGGTCTGCGCCTGCAACGCCTCGGTCAACGCGCGCACCGAATCCAGCTCGCTGGCCAGGGTGCGCAGCTCGGTCTGGTCGCGCAGGGTCAGTACGGTGCCGAGCACCGCGCCCTCGAAGCGGGTGGTCCGCTGGTTGGCGACGAGCACCCGGTCACCGGCGACGATCGGCTCGTCGCGGGCGTCGCGGCCGGAGCCGAGCAGCTCGGCCGCCGCGGGCGGCAGGTCGATCCCGGCCACCGGCTGGTCGATGACTGGCGCGTCCGCGTCGAGCCCCAGCAGCCGGCGGCCCTCGTCGTTGACGAGCGCCACCCGACGATCGGTGGTGAGCACGACGAGACCTTCCCGCACCGAGTGCAGAACGGCGTCGTAGTACTCGTACATCCGGGTCATCTGGGCCGGCCCCAGACCGTGTGTCTGGCGGCGGAGCCGGCGGCTGAGCAGCCAGGAGCCCGTCGCGGCGAGGGCCAGAGCCGGCGTGACCACACCGAACAGCACCGGCAACTGGCCGAGCAGCTTCTTGTCGATCGCGCGGGTGGTGATGCCCACCGAGACCAGACCGACGAGGCGTCGCTGCTCGTCGTACACCGGAACGACCGCGCGCACCGACTCGCCGAGCGTCCCGACGTTGGTGGTGGTGAACGGGCGGCCCGCCAGAGCGGGCCCGATCTCGCCGACGAACGGCTCGCCGATCCGGTCCTTGGTCGGGTGCGAGAAACGGGTGCGGTCGGGGGCCATCACCACCACGAAGTCGGTGCCCGTGGCCTTCCTTGTCGATTCGGCGTACGGCTGGAGGACCTTCGCGGGGTCGACGGTCGTGAGGGCCTCGCGGACGTCGGGGGAGTTGGCCACGGTCTGCGCCACCGCGAGCACCTCCTCCTGCGCGGCCTGGCGGGAGTCGCTGCGGGCCAGCCAGACGGCGCCCGCCGCGCCGGCCAGCACGAGCAGCGTCACCACCATCGCCTGGAGGGCGAAGAGTTGCCCCGCGATGCTCCACTGGCGTCGGGCCACCTTCACCACCCTCCTCAGTCGCGCCACCGTTTCCGCCAACGCGGTGAACAGAATGACCGCAAGGCTGTCAACGGGTGAGACGCGCTTCACATTGTCGACATGGACACCACCGCATCCGCCACCACCCCGGCACCGGCGGTCCGCCGGGACCGTACCCGTTACCTGTATCTGGCCGTCATCGTGGCCGTGGTCGCCGGCATCGTGGTCGGCCTGGTCGCCCCCGGTTTCGGCAAGGAACTCAAGCCGATCGGCACCGGCTTCGTCAACCTGATCAAGATGATGATCAGCCCGGTCATCTTCTGCACCATCGTGCTCGGCGTCGGCTCCGTACGGCAGGCCGCGAAGGTCGGCAAGGTCGGCGGCCTGGCCCTCGGCTACTTCCTGACCATGTCGACGGTCGCGCTCGCCATCGGCCTGGTCGTCGGCAACCTCATCCACCCCGGTTCGGGCCTGAACCTCGGCCCGGACCTGGTCGGCTCCGGTAAGGCCGCCGCCGGTGACGAGGCCGCCGGTACGGCCGACTTCCTGCTCGGGATCATCCCGACGACGCTGCTCTCCTCGCTCACCGAGGGCAAGGTGCTCCAGACGCTGCTGGTCGCCCTGCTGGTCGGCTTCGCCGTACAGGCCATGGGCCGGCGGGGTGAGCCGGTGCTCAGCGCCATCACCGTCATCCAGCGGGTCGTCTTCAAGGTCCTTGCCATGATCATGTGGCTGGCGCCGATCGGCGCGTTCGGCGCGATGGCCGCCGTGGTCGGCGCGACCGGCGTGGACGCCCTCAAGAGCCTCGCCCAGATCATGGTGGGCTTCTACGCCACCTGTCTGATCTTCGTGCTGGTGTTCCTGGGCGCGCTGCTGTGGTTCGTGGCCCGGATCTCGATCTTCTCGCTGCTGCGTTACCTGGGCCGGGAGTTCCTGCTGATTTTGTCGACCTCGTCGTCGGAGTCGGCGCTGCCGCGGCTGATCGCGAAGATGGAGCACTTCGGTGTGAGCAAGCCGGTCGTCGGCATCACGGTGCCGACCGGCTACTCGTTCAACCTGGACGGTACGGCGATCTACCTGACCATGGCGTCGCTGTTCATCGCCGACGCGCTGGGCAAGCCGCTGGCCATCGGCGAGCAGATCTCGCTGCTGCTGTTCATGATCATCGCGTCGAAGGGCGCTGCCGGGGTCACCGGCGCCGGGCTGGCCACGCTGGCCGGCGGCCTCCAGTCGCACCGGCCGGACCTCGTCGACGGGGTCGGGCTGATCGTCGGCATCGACCGGTTCATGTCGGAGGCTCGGGCGCTGACCAACTTCGCCGGCAACGCGGTGGCGACGGTGCTGGTAGGAACCTGGACCGGCGAGTTCGACCGGGAGCGGGCGACCGCGGTGCTGAGCGGCAACGACCCGTTCGACGAGGCCACCATGGTCGACGAGCACGACGACGAGGCGGCGTCCCGCCCCGACGAGAAGGAGACCACGCCGGCCGGAGTCCCGGCCTGAGTCGAGGCGTGGACCCGGGGTCGCGGCGGCGCAGTGCCGCAGCGACGCCGTCCCCCCGTTGATCAAGAGGTTTGCGTCACGACACCCCGGGATAGGTGACGCAAACCTCTTGATCAACCAGGGCTGAGGTGGGGTGGGCGTGCGCGTGCAGGGCTAGGGGGCGGTGGTCTTGTCGCAGGGGACGCCGATGCCGACGTCGACGCGGTCGGTTTGGCCATTCGACGTCACGATGAGTGGTACGCAGGCGACCTGCGCGACCCAGGTGCCGCCGACGAAGGCCAACCACTGAGCCTGCCCACCCTCCGGCAGGCAGGCGTGCACCGTGACGGTCGCCGCGGGCGTGCCGGTGCCGCCCCAGCCGAGCCGGGCCTTGTCCTGCCAGCCCGGTGCCACCCGCAGGTCGGCGACCGTCCCGGCGCGGACGACGAGCCCCCACTTGGCGAACAGCCGTGCCGCCGGATCGGCCTCCCCGGAATCCTCCGCCGACATCACGGGGGCGGTGGGCACCGCCACGTCTTCGCCCACCAACCGGTAGCCCGCCGGCGGTGCTGGCAGCGTGTCAACCGATGTCGTGCAGGGTGGCCCACCACCACTGGCGTCCGTCGACGGCGCCGCACCGGTGGCCGGCGGGGTGGCGTGCCGGCGCGAGTCACCCGCCGGCGTGCAGGCGGCCAGGGCGGCCACCACCAGGCTCAGGAAGCCCCACCAGGCGACCGGCCTGGTTCGGCTGCCCGGCCCGGGGTCCGGAAGGGCCGGGGCACGCGGGGGCCGGGTCGCACCGGCATGGGCACTCATCAGACATTTATAGCTGGTCGCCGGATCCGGCGCGGTCCTGGCCGGCAGGGCTCGCCGCCCATCTGACCACCGCATCCGGGGCGCCAACTCGAAATGGCGGGCCAACTCAGCGCTGACGGCTGGCGTCGCGATGGTTACGGTCGTGAATGCCGAGGTTTCCCGACCGTTCGAGGAGTGATCGCATGCCCGCCTCTCCGTCCCGGCTCTTCGCCGAGATAGCGACGGCCGAACCACCCGCCGAGACCAGAGTGGTCATGCGACGGGCGGTGGTGCTCGGTGGCAGCATGGCCGGGTTGCTGGCGGCCCGGGTGTTGAGCGACCACGCCGAGGAAGTGCTGATCATCGAACGGGATCCGTCCGATGTCGACGCCGGTCCACGGCCGGGCGTGCCCCAGGGCAGTCAGGTGCACGCGCTGCTGCCCGCCGGTCAGGTCCAGTTGGAGCGCTGGTTCCCCGGCATCGCCGACGAGGCGCTCGCGCTCGGCGCCCCGCCACCACCGAACGACCCGGGCACCGCGAAGGTCTACGTGAACGGCATGTTGGGTCTGCCGCCCGCGGCGACCGGCACCGGTCCGGCGCTGATCACCACGCGTCCGTTCCTGGAGGCGCTGGTCCGCCGACGCACCCTCGCCATCGACAACATCCGCATGGTGTACGGCCGGGCCGAGGGTCTGCTCTTCGACGAGCGGCGGGTCAATGGCACCCGGTACGTGCCCGAGGGCGGCACCGCGCCCGTCGTCGAAGCGGCGGACCTGGTGGTCGACGCGATGGGGCGGTCCAGCCGGTTGAGCGACTGGCTGGCCGAGCACGGGTGGCCGCGCCCGCCGCTGCACCGCATGCCGATCAAGCTGAACTACGCCACGGCGCTCTTCAAGCGCGACGAGGCGGTCAGCGACGCCTGGGTGGCGGTCTTCCACACCATGGCGGGCAAGGGGCGTACCGCCCGGATCGGTGGGATCAACTCGGTCGAGGGGGACCGCTGGATCATGCTGGTGGCCGGCTACGACGGGGACCGGCCCAGCCGTGACGTCGCCGACTTCACCGCCCGTTGCCGGGAGCACTACCCGCAGATGTTCGGCGACATCGCCGAAAACGGGGAGATGCTCGGCGGGGTGGTCACGTACCACCAGGCGGACAGCCGACGCCGAGACTTCCACAAGCTCGACCGTCTGCCCGCCGGGTTGGTCGCGACCGGCGACGCGGTCGCCTCCTTCAACCCGGTGTACGGCCAGGGAATGACCTCCGCGACACTGCACGCCTCCTGCCTGTCGAAGTACCTGCGCTCCGGTCCGAAGCCGCACGACGAGCCCGCGCACGCGTACTTCGACCAGGTCCGCGTGGTGGTCGACGCCGCCTGGCAGATCTCCACCACCGCCGACATCGAGCTGCCGCACGTCGACGGGCCGTACCCGCCTGGCTACAAGGTCACCAAGTGGTTCGGGGATCTGCTCTTCCGGGCGTCGCTGACCGACCCGGTGCTCAACGCCCGGCTGGGTCGGGTCACCACCATGCTCGACCACCCGGCCGCCCTGAGTCGCCCCGGCACCCTGTTCCGGGCCCTCCGGCTCGGCCTGCTCGGCGGCTCCCGGCGGTGATTCGTCGCCAAACGCTCCGCCGGTCGCGAGGCGCGGTGAAGAATGGTGGGCCGGGGAGGGTTGCCGCGACGAACCGGGGGAGCGGTAGTGCTCGCAACCAGCCTCCTTGGCCGGCTTCGCCGCCGTGACCCGGGTGACGCCGTCCTGCGGCGCGCGGTCCGGCTGACGCTCGTCGCGTCCGTCGTCTTCTACGGCTGCCGGTACGGGGCGGGCAGCTCGACGCTCGCCACGTACGGATTGTTCGGCACGATCGCCGCCGGGTCGTTCGCGCAGCTACCTGGTCCGGCGCCGCAACGGGCGCGGATCCTCGTGCTGTCGCTGCCGGTGATGTGGGCGCTGATCGCGGTGGGCTCGCTGTTGGCGTGGAGCACCTGGGCGGCCGCCGGTGGCATGCTGGTCGTCGGGTTCGTGGTGGCGTTCGCCGGGGTCGGCAACCCGCGCCTGGTGGGGTTGGCCAGCGCGTTCCAGCTCTTCTACATCCTGGCGTCGTTCCCGCCGTACCAACCGGACACCCTGCCGGAGCGACTCGGTGGGGTGACCCTCGCCGTCGTGCTGCTCGCCGCGGCCGAGGTGTTCCTCTGGCCCGACCCGGTGCCGGTCTCCTACCGGCAGCGCCTGGCCGAGGCGGCCGACGGCATCGCCGCCTTCCTCGACGCCACCGCCGAGCGGCTGACCGACCCGCACGCCGCCGTGGGTGATCGGGACGCGCGACGCGAGCGGGCGCACGACGTGGTGGCGGCGATCGCGCTGAACCGCAGCCCTCCGGCGTGGGCGCCCACCGCGGCGGGCGCCCAGGATCGGGCGTTGCGGATCTGCGGGGCAGCGTTACGGGAGGTGCTCGCCGACGCGGACCGGTTGGCGGCGGCCGCCCCGCCGGAGCCGATCCCGGACCTGGCAGCGGCGCGTCTGCTGCGCTCGTGCGCGGACACCACCCGCGCGGCCGGCCGGAGCCTGTCGCCGGGTGCCCCGGCGGTGGCCCCGGCCGACCTGGACGTGGCGGTCGGACGAGCCGAGGCGGCGTACCCGGTGGGTTCCGGCCAGGTCCGCGACGCGCCGGACGTACCCCGGTTGTGCCGGGACGCGACGGCGCTGGCCCTCGCGGACCAGGTGCGGGTCTTCGTCGTCGGTTCCCGGGTGGCGACCGGGGCGCGGATCGGCGGCGACGACTCCTCGGAGCTGTTCGCGTACGCCCGGCGCAGCCCGTGGACGCTGTACTGGTGGCAGTTCCGCTCACACCTGGCACCGCGCTCGGCCCACCTGCACAGCTCGCTGCGGCTGGCCGTGGCGCTCGCCATCGCCCGGGTGGCCGCCGGGGTCTTGGAGCTGACCCACGGGTTCTGGGTGCTGCTGGCCACCCTCACGGTCCTGCGCACGTCCGCCGCCGACACCCGCACGGCGCTGCGCCCGGCCGTGCTGGGGACCATCGTCGGTGCGGCCGTCAGCGGCGGGGTGATGCTCGTCGTCGACGAGCCGATCGTGTACGCCGTCGTCCTGCCGGTCACCCTGCTGCTGGCCTTCGGCGTCGGCCAGCTACTCGGCCCGGTGTGGCAGCAGGCGCTGTTCACAGTGCTGCTGACAGTCGTCTTCGCCCAGCTCAGCCCGGAGGGGTGGCGGCTCGCCGAGGCGCGCCTCGTCGACGTGCTTCTCGGCGCGGTGATCGGCGTGCTCGCCGGGGTCGCGATGTGGCCGCGCGGCGCGGGCCACGACCTGCGGCGCAACGCCACTCGCTACCTGGCGGCCAGCGCGGACACTGTCGAACAGACGGTCCAGGCGATCCTCGGTGACGCTCCGCCGCCCTCGGGCGCCCTCGACCGGGTCCGTCGCCGGATGGTCCTCATCGACTCGTCGTACTGCCAGTACCACTCGGAGCGGCACGATCCGCACCGGCAACAGGTGAACTGGGACGCCGTGCTGAGCGCCGGGCACCACGTCGCGCCCGGAGCGGAGTCACTGCTGCGGCGCAACCCGCCCGGCTGCCTGGCCGGTTGGCCCGGGGCGGCGACGCTCCTGCGGGACTCCGCCGGACGCCTGCGATCGGCGTACGACGCCCTCGCCGATGACGTCGCCAACGGCCGGGCATCGGACCGGGAGCCCGTCTCGACCACCTGCGTCGACCAGTTGGACCGGATCCGTCCGCTCCTCGGCGAGGCCGACCATCAGTCGGTCCGGCACCTGGTGGAGGTCGACAGGTGGCTCGCCAGCCTCGCCGACAGTCTCGCCCGGATCCACCCGCCCGCCCGCCGCCGATGAGCCGGCTCCCGGCCCGCCACCGGACGGGCCGCCGATCGCCGATTGGTAGTGCCCGTCGCGCGTCGTTCGGCCTAGCGTCGAGGGCATGGAGATCGAGCAGGCGCAGAAGCTGTGGGAGCCGGAGCCTGGCTGGTTGAACACCGCCAGCTACGGGTTGCCGCCGGAGCCGGCGTGGGCGGCGTTGCAGGAGGCTCTCGCGGTCTGGCGGGTCGGCCGTACGTCGTGGGAGGGCTGGGGCGAGTCGACGAGCCGGGCTCGGGTCACCTTCGCCGGCCTCATCGGGGTGCCGGTCGCTGACGTGGCCGTCGGCGCGGCGGTGTCCCAGCTCCTCGCGCCGGTCGCGGCGGCGCTGCCGGCCGGTGCCACTGTGGTGGTCCCCGAGGTTGAGTTCACCTCGAATCTCTTCCCCTGGCTGGTGCAGGAGGAGCGTGGCGTCAAGGTCCGCGTGGTGCCGCTGGGGTCTCTGGTCGACGCCATCGACGCCGATACCGACCTGGTGGCGTTCAGCCTGGTGCAGTCGGCCGACGGGGCGGTCGCGCCGTACGACGAGATCGTGGCCGCGGCCCGCGCGCACGACGCGCTGGTGGCGGTGGACGCGACCCAGGCGTGCGGCTGGCTGCCGTTCGACGGCAGCCGGGCCGATGTGGTGGCGGTGGGCGGCTACAAGTGGCTGATGAATCCGCGCGGGACCGCGTACGCCTATCTGGCCCCCGGGTTGCGCGAGCGGCTGCGTCCCGACGCGGCCGGCTGGTACGCGGGCCGCGACCCGCACGCCTCCTACTACGGCCCGCCGCTGCGGCTGGCCGACGACGCCCGCCGGTTCGACATCTCACCGGCCTGGTTCAGCTGGGTCGGTGCGGCGCCCGCCTTGGAGGTGGTCGCCGAGATCGGCGTGCCGGCGATCGGGGCGCACAACGTGGCGCTGGCCAACCGGTTCCTGACCGGGCTGGGCCGGGAGCCGGGGGAGAGCGCCATCGTCACCGTGGACGTGCCGGACGCGGAGCAGCGTCTGGCGGCGGCCGGTATCCGGGCGGCGGTGCGGGCCGGACGGGTGCGGGCCTCGTTCCACATCTACTCCACCGAGGCCGACGTGGACGCCTCGTTGACGGCGTTGACCGGCTGAACCTGGCGCCGAGGACGGCCGGGCGCGCGACCGGCCGTCCTCAGCCGCGTCAGGAGCAGACGCTGAAGGTCGCCGCGGTGTACGAGAGGGCTCGCCACTCCAGATCGATCCCGAGGCTCATGTCCCACGTGCCGTCGGCGAGGCGACCGAAGTGAAGGATGTTGCTGCCGGCTCCGTCGTAGTAGAACCACCCCTCGCCCTCGTACACGGCGAGTCGGGTCGCTGCCCTGGCGAGCGTCCGGGGGCCGACGACGCCGTCACCGACGAGGCCCCGAGCGGTCTGCCACTTCCTGGTGGCGGCGGTCGTCGCCGGTCCGAACCGGCAGTCGACGCCCGAGCGGGCGAGGTAACCGTCCGCCCAGAGGATCAACTGCCACATCGCGACGACGTTGTTGTACGAGCGGGTCGACGCGGAGATGGGCCCCTCGTCGTTCCAGTCGTCGGTCCAGGTGCCCGAGCCCGCGACGTACCCCTGGCTGACGTTGGCCGACGCCGGCGCGGCCGGGATGGCGATGGCGCCGACCGTGGCGACGACGATCGCCGTCGCCACGGCCCTGATTCGTAGGTGCATGGAACATCCCCCTCTGGCTGAATGGCAGCTGTCATGGGGGTAGATGACCGGCGGACCCACTTTGTTCACGACGGGCGGACATTCGACGTCAGGCCAGGTGGCCACCGATCTTCGTGTAGCCGCGCAGCAGGTCCCGCGAGATGATCAGCCGCTGCATCTCGTCGGTGCCCTCGAAGATCCGGTAGAGCCGGACCTGCCGGTACCAGCGTTCGATCGGCAGCTCCCGGGTGTAGCCCATGCCGCCGTGGATCTGGAGCACCCGGTCGACCACCCGGTTGACCATGCCGGCGCCGTAGAGCTTGCCCATCGACGAGGCGTGCCGGGGGTCGAGGCCCGCGTCGACCGTCCACGCCGAGCGCAGCACCAGCCAGCGGGCCGCCTCCAGCTCCGTCTCGGAGTCGGCGATCATCCACTGGATGGCCTGGTTGGTGCCGATCTTCGTGCCGAAGGTCTCCCGGGTGTTGGCGTACTCGATGGCCATCTGCAACACCCGCTCGGCGATGCCGATGGCGTGCGACGGGATGGTGTAGCGCCCCTTGCCGATCCACTCCATGCCGAGCGTGAAGCCCTGCCCGATCTCACCGAGGATGTTGCGGTGCGGCACGCGTACGCCGTCGAAGATGAGTGACGCGGGCCCACCCTCACCCATCGTCTGGATGAACTCCGAGCGCCAGCCCATCGACCGGTCCACCAGGAACGCGGTGGCGCCGCCGTTGCGGGCGCCCTTCTCCCGGTCGGTCACGGCGACCACGATGGCGAAGTCGGCGTCGTGACCGCCGGTGATGAAGGTCTTCTCGCCGTCGAGGATCCAGTCGTCGCCGTCCCGGCGGGCGGACAGCCGGATGTTGGCCGCGTCGGACCCGGCGCCCGGCTCGGTGATCGCGAAGCAGGAGCGTCGTTCGCCCTCGATGGTCGGGATGAGGAACTCCCGCTTCTGCTCCTCGGTGGCGTGGAACAGGATGTTGTCCGCCTCGCCGCCGAAGCGGAACGGCACGAACGTGCGGCCCAGCTCGGTCCAGATCAACGACTGGAGTACGGCTGGCAGGTTCATTCCGCCGTACTCCTCCGGGGTGGCCAGGCCCCAGAAGCCGAACTTGCGCGCCTTGAGTTGCAGTTCGCGCACCTCGGAGTGGTCGAGGCCCGGCTGGTGCGCCCGTTCCCGGCGGAGCACCTCCGCTTCCAGGGGCATCACCTCACGGGTGATGAACGCGCGCACGGTGTCCCGGACGGCGCGTTCCTCGTCGGACAGTGCGAAGTCCACGGTTCCCCCTCGGTCGGCGTGGTGGTGCGCCGCCACGGGCCGTAGCGGTCCCTCATAAACTAGCGGTGTAAGTTTTCATTCGTCCAGACCCCTTCTCCGGCCGACGTGGTGACGCCCGCCCGCAGGCGGTCCCCGATAGGGTGCGTGAACAGGTGGTTCCCACGGGGAGGGACACCGCAGACCGAGGAGTTCTGACGTGCCCCGACCTCGACGGCCTCTGCTCACCCGCGACCGGATCGTCGAGACGGCGCTCGCGCTGATCGACGCCGACGGGCTGGACGCGCTCTCCACCCGCCGACTCGCCGCCGCGCTCGGCGTGCAGGGTCCCTCGCTCTACAACCACTTCGCCACCAAGGACGAGATCCTCGACGCGGTCGCCGACACGGTCACCGGTGCCGTCGACACCAGCGGCTTCGCCAGCCGGGAATGGCTGGCCGCGCTACGGGACTGGGCGTGGTCGTACCGGCGGGCGCTCACCGCGCATCCGAACGTCGTGCCGTACCTGGCGCAGGGCCCGGGTCGTCGACCGGCGGCCCTCGCCATGGCGGACGCGGTCTACGGAGGGCTGGTCCGGGCCGGTTGGCCGCCGGCCCGCGCCACCCACATCGGCGCGGCACTGCGGTACTTCGTGGCCGGGTCGGCGCTCGGCTCGTTCGCCCGCGGTTTCGTCGAGGACCCCGAGCTGTACGCGGCGCACTACCCGCACCTGCGCCAGGCCCACCGGCTCGCCGAGCACCAGCAGAGCGTGGACGAGGGAGCCTTCGCCCTCGGCCTGGACGCACTGCTGCACGGTCTGGCCGCCGAGTACACCCGCACCGTCGACACGGTGGAGTCCGCCCGGCCCGACGGGTAACGTCCAAACTCCCAGCGCTAGTTTCATCGCCCGTCGCACCCCATCGCCCACCCCCCTCGAAGGGACGACATGGACCTCGCCGCCCCGCCGTCGCTGTTGCCCGACTCCCTGCGCCTGCGGCGTCACCTGCACGTCGGCGGGGAGTGGACCCCTCCCGCCGACGCCGGCCTCATCGACGTGGAGAACCCGAGCACCGGGGAGCTGATCGGGCAGGTGCCGGCCGGCACCCCGGCCGACGTGGATCGCGCCGTTGCCGCGGCCCGGTCCGCCTTTCCCGGCTGGTCGGCCGCCACCCCCGCCGAGCGCTCCGCCCACCTCGACCGGCTGCACGCGGCGCTCACCGCCCGCGCCGACGACCTCGCCCGCACCATCGCCGTCGAGCTGGGATCTCCGCTCAAGCTCGCCACCCGGGTGCAGGTCGGGCTCCCACTGACCGTGCTGCGCGACCACGTCGCGCTCGCCGCCCGCGCGCCGGTCGAGGAGAGCATCGGCAACTCCCTCGTCGTCCGGGAGCCGATCGGCGTGGTCGGCGCGATCACCCCGTGGAACTACCCACTGCACCAGGTGATGGCGAAGCTCGCACCCGCCCTGGCCGCCGGCTGCACTGTGGTGCTCAAACCCAGCGAGCTGACCCCGTTGACCGCGTACCTGCTCTTCGACGCGGTCGCCGAGGCCGGCCTGCCGCCGGGCGTGCTCAACCTGGTTCCCGGCACCGGGCCGGTGGTAGGTGAGGCGCTCGCCGGGCACCCCGACGTCGACCTGGTCTCCTTTACCGGCTCCACCGCCACCGGCGCGCGAATCATGCGGCTCGCCGCCGACCGGATCGCCCGGGTCGCGCTGGAGCTGGGCGGCAAGTCCGCCAACGTGATCCTCCCCGACGCCGACCTGGCCACCGCCGTCAAGGTGGGCGTCGGCAACGCCCTGCTCAACTCCGGGCAGACCTGTACCGCCTGGACCAGGATGCTGGTGCACCGCGACCGGTACGACGAAGCCCTCGACCTGATCGCCGCGGCGGTGGCCGGCTACCGTCTCGGCGAACCGTTCGACCCGGCGACCCGGCTCGGCCCGCTGGTCTCCGCCGCCCAGGCCGAGCGGGTGCGAGGCCACATCGACCGGGCCCTCGCCGACGGCGCCCGGCTGGTCGCCGGCGGGCCCGACGCCCCCGTGCCGACCCGGGGGCACTTCGTCGCCCCGACCGTCTTCGCCGACGTGCACCCCGACAGCGCGCTCGCCCAGGAGGAGGTCTTCGGCCCGGTGCTCGCCGTCATCCCGTTCGCCGACACCGACGAGGCGGTCGCCATCGCCAACAACTCGAAGTACGGGCTGGCCGGCGCGGTCTGGTCCGCCGACACCGACGCGGCGCTCGCGGTGGCCCGGCGGCTGCGTACCGGCGCTGTCGACATCAACGGCGCCCCGTTCAACCCGCTCGCCCCGTTCGGTGGCTACAAGCAGTCCGGCCTGGGCCGGGAGTTGGGCGTGCACGGGCTGGCCGAGTTCTGCGAGCTGAAGGCGATCCAGCGATGACCGATTCCGGGCTGTCCCCGGCCGTGCCCGCAGGCCGGCCCGAGCTGTCCCCGGCCGTGCCGGGTGGCGGCACCGGGCCGGCGTCCGCGCCGGTCATCGTTCGCGCGCTGGTCGCGCGCGGCTCCGGCGCCGAGCTGAGGGTCGAGCGGGTACGCCTGCCCGCGCCCGGCCCCGGCGAGGTGCGGGTGACGATCAGGGCGGCCGGTGTCTGCCACTCCGACCTGTCCATGGTCAACGGCACCCTCGCCGCGAGGTTCCCGCTGGTGCTCGGGCACGAGGCGACCGGTGTGGTGGCCGAGGTCGGGCCGGGCAGTCAGCTGACCGTCGGCACACCGGTGGTGCTCAACTGGGCGCCAGCGTGCCGGGCCTGCTGGTGGTGTCGGCGTGGCGAGCCGTGGCTCTGCGCCGACACCACGGCCCCGACCGTGTCGCGCGGCGAGACCGACGACGGGGTCCCGTTGCACCTGACCCTCGGCCTCGGCGCGCTCGCCGAGGCGGTGGTGGTACCCGAGCGTGCCGTCATTCCGATCCCCGCCGGGCTGCCGCCCGAGCAGGCCGCACTGCTCGGCTGTGCGGTGCTCACCGGCGTCGGTGCGGTCCGGAACACCGCCCGGGTGACACCCGGCGAGTCGGTCGCGGTCGTCGGGCTCGGTGGGGTCGGGCTCGCCGTGCTCAGCGCGGCCCGCCGGGCCGGTGCCACGACGATCCTGGCCATCGACGTCGCCGAGGCGAAACGGGACCTGGCGCTCGCCGCCGGGGCGACCGACTTCCTGCTCTCCGACGACCGGCTCTCCAAGGAGGTGCGGGCGCGCACCGAGAGCCGGGGCGTCGACCACGCCTTCGAGTGCGTCGGTCGGGCCGCCACCATCCGCGCCGCCTGGCGGCTGACCCGGCGCGGGGGAGCGGTGACAGTGGTCGGCATGGGCGCCAAGGACGACATGGTCAGCCTGGGCGCGCTGGACATCTTCCACTCCGCGCGCACCCTGCGCTCCTCGGTGTACGGCTCGTCCGATCCGGACCGGGAGGTGCCGGTGCTGGCCGCCGAGCTCGCCGACCGCGCACTGGATCTGGGCGTGCTGGTCAGTGGGACGATTCCGTTGGACGAGGCGCCCGCCGCGTTCGACCGGTTGGCCCGGGGTGAGGGCGCCCGCTGGGTGGTCACGCTGGACTGACGCTGGTCACCGCCGGGATCTCAGCACGTCGAGGATCTCAGCACGTCGACCTCGCAGCCTGGTGCCCACGGGTCGAAGCCGTGCTCGCCCAGCCAACGGACCGCCAGCAGGCTTCTGGCCAGGGACCCTGGGTCGGCCCGGGAAGGGCCAACCCTGGGCACCCTGGCGACGAGAGCCGGGCGACCGGTCAGAAGGGTGGGGCGTCCTCGCCCATCAGCGCCAGCACGACGCCACCCTTGCCGCTCTTGAGGCCCTGGACCACGACCTTGCCGGTGCTGCCGTCGGGCAGCTCCAGGGTGAAGGTCTTTCCGACCGCGTTCTTGGGGCCGTTTCCGGCGCTGTTGGCGGGTCGGAAGTCGCCCGCCCAGGGCGGAATCCCGCCCCTACGGGCCGGCTCGGCGAAGAGCGCGGCGGTGCCGGGGGTCCTGGTGCCGTCTGAGGAAAGGAGCACTGAGGCGCTGCGAAAGGTAGCCATATGAACAAAGGCTAACCCGGACAACGCCGTTCGCGGTACCACAGTTGCCGGTGGCGGCGATTCGGTCGACCTCTGGCCCACCCGCCAGTGGTGGGCCGGCCTCGGGTCACTTGCCGGTGACGATGCCCGGGTTGATGCAGAGCCCGGGGTTCGCACCGTTCTTCTCCGCGATCTCCAGACAACGGGTCACCTTGTCGACCTTCGCGTTGGTCTCGGTGATCTGCTTGGAGATCTCGGCGTTCTTGCGGTCCTGCTCCAGGTTGCGGGTCTGCGCCAGCTTGTCCTGGAACGCCTTGATGTTGCCCTCGGTCTTGTCGTCGTGGTTCACCCGGGTGATGGTCACCGAGAGGATGTCGACGTCGGTGGCGAGGCGCGCCTCCGCGCTGGTCTTGATGTTCGCGGCGAACGGCTTCAGGTCGACGTTGAGGTCGCCGGTCTGGGCGTCGATCTTCTCGAGCGGGTTGTACGCGGCGAAGGCGTCGTTGACCGCACTGTCGAGCTGCACACCCACCCGCTGACCCCGGAAGCTGCCGAAGTCGCCCTTGTAGTCCATGAACTGCTTTGGCGCGTTCTCCGGCTTGACCTGCCATTCGACAAGCACCTCGACGCAGGCGTCGGCGAGGGTGCCGGTGCGCACGCGTACGCAGTTGTTGCCACCGATGTGGTCGTACTTCTGGCGGCCCGCGTCCCACTCGCCGACCTTCTGCCAGGGCGCCACCCACTTCAGGCCCGAACCGGTGACCTTCCCGGTGGGCTTGCCGAAGCTGGTGACGATGCCGACCGAGCGGATGGGCACGGAATGGGCGCTGGAGGCGACGCCGACCACCAGCGTGAGGGCGAGGAAGCCGAGCGTCGCGAGGGCGGCCATCCGCTTGAGCGGCCGTGTGGGAGCGACGAGAGCGACGACGGCGCTGACCGCCAGGGCGACGGCGAAGACGATCGCCATGGTGAAGCCGACGGGCATGGGGTGGGAACCTTCCGGTGGGCTGTGTGGATCATCAACCTAGGGGGTCCGGTCAAGTCGACGGCGCGGGGGAGTGGAGTTCAGGCACGTCAACTGCGGGGCGAATATGGATCCCATCGACATGGTTCGACTCCGGAGGCCCGCCGTAGGTTTCGTCCACGCGACGGGCCTGTGACCGCGGTCACCGAACCGACCGTCGCCGCGACGTGCGGAGGATGAGGCGATGGCCGGGCAAGCGCTCCTGTCGGCCCGTGGGCTGACCCGCGACTTCCGGGGCTTCCGGGCGGTCGACGACGTCGACCTCGACGTGGCGTCGGACAGCGTGCACGCGCTGGTCGGCCCGAACGGCGCGGGCAAGACCACCCTGTTCAACCTGCTCACCGGCTTCCTGCGCCCCAGTGGCGGCCGGATCGAGCTGGCCGGGCGGGACGTCACCGGGCTGCCCCCCGAGCAGGTGGCACGGCTCGGCGTGGCCCGTTCGTTCCAGATCACCAGTCTCTTTCCCCAACTGTCCGCGCGCGAACACGTCGCGCTGGCGTTGCAGTCGTCCAGCGGGCTGGGCTGGCGGTTCTGGCGGTCGGCGAAGCTGATGGGCCGCTACACCGAACGGGCCGACGAACTGTTGGCCATGGTGGGACTGGCCGAGCTGGCGCACGCCCCCTCGGCGTCCCTGGCGTACGGCCGGAAACGAGCCCTGGAGCTGGCCATCGCCCTGGCGCTGGACCCGAAGGTGCTGCTGCTCGACGAGCCGACAGCGGGCATGGGCCTGGAGGACGTCGACCGCACCGTCGAGCTGATCGGTCGGGTCCGGCAGGGCCGGACCGTGGTGATGGTCGAGCACAACATGAGCGTGGTCGGCCGTCTCGCCGACACCGTCACCGTGCTCCAGGCCGGCAAGGTCCTCGTCGAGGGCCCGTACGAGCAGGTCCGCGCCGACGAGCGCGTGATCACCGCCTACCTGGGAGCCGCCGATGCTGCGCATTGAGAACCTGTCCGCCTTCTACGGCGAGGCGCAGGTGCTGCGCGACGTCAGCCTCGAGGTCTCCGCCGGCGAGGTGGTCACCCTGGTCGGCCGCAACGGTGCCGGCAAGTCCACTCTGCTGCGCTGCGTGATGGGGCTGCACCCCGGTCAGCGCGGCGCGGTGGAGCTGGACGGGCGGGACATCACCAGGTTGGCGGCGCACAAGCGGGCCCGCCTGGGGCTGGGCTGGGTGCCCGACGACCGGGGCAGCTACGCCACGTTGACCGTCACCGAGAACCTCACGCTGCCACCCACTGTCGGCCCCGACCCGTGGTCGCTGGAGCGGGTGTACGAGGCGTTCCCGGCCCTGTACACCCGACGGGACTCGGCGGCCACCATGCTCTCCGGTGGCGAGCAGCAGATGCTCGCGCTGGCCCGGGTGCTGCGGATGGGCGCCCGGCTGCTGCTCTGCGACGAGCCCACCGAAGGGCTGTCGCCACTGCTGGTGCAGCAGGTCGGCGACCTGCTGCGCGAGGCCAAACGGCACGGGGTGACAGTGCTGCTGGTCGAGCAGAACCTGCACTTCGCCACCGGTGTCGCCGACCGGCACTACCTGCTGGCCGAGGGCCGGGTCGCCGAGGCGATGGACAACTCCGAGGTGCGTTCGCGCGAACGCGAACTGCTCGCGTACCTCGGGATCTGAATTTTCTCAACGACGACCCGCGCGACGCCGCGCGGAATGGATGGAGTGGGCATGCGCAGGACGATGGGTGTGGCCGCGGCGTCGGCCGTGGTGGTGCTGGCCGCCGGGTGCGGTGGCGGTGGCCCCCAGTCGAGTGGCGACCAGAAGCTGACCGGCGACAAGATTGTGCTGGGCGTGCTCAACGACCAGTCCGGGGCGTACTCGGAGTTGTCCGGAAAGAACTCGGTGGCGGCGGTGGAGATGGCCATCGCCGACTTCACCGCGAAGTACGGCGACAAGGCGGTGACCAAGGACATCACCGTGGAGACCGCGGACCACCAGAACAAGCCGGACGTGGCCAACTCCAAGGCCCAGGAGATGTACGACCGCAAGGGCGTCGACCTGATCCTGGACGTGCCTACCTCGTCGGCCGCGCTGAAGGTCGCCGACGTGGCGAAGGAGAAGAAGAAGCTCTACTTCAACATCGGGGCGGCGACCACCGACCTGACCGGCAAGAGCTGCAACAAGTACACCTTCCACTACGCGTACGACACGTACATGCTGGCCAACGGCACCGGAAAGACCACCACCGAGCAGATCGGCAAGAACTGGTACATCCTCTACCCGAACTACGCCTTCGGTCAGGACATGGAGAAGAGCTTCTCCACCGCGATCACGGCGGCCGGCGGCACTGTCGTCGGCAAGGACGGGGCGCCGTTCCCGAACACCAGCGGTGACTTCTCCACCTTCCTGCTCAAGGCGCCGAACCTGAACCCGAAGCCGGACGTGCTGGGCACCATGCAGGCCGGCGCGGAGCTGGTCAACGTGGTGAAGCAGTACAACGAGTTCAAGCTGCGGGACAAGGGCGTCGGCCTGGCGGTGGGGCTGATGTTCCTCACCGACATCCACTCGCTCACCCCGGCCGCGCTGGCCGGCACCACGTACACCGACGCCTGGTACTGGAACTTCGACGCGAAGAACCGGGAGTTCGCCGACCGCTTCCAGCAGAAGGCCGGCACCCGGCCGACCTTCGCGCACGCCGCCAACTACTCCGCTGCCCTGCAGTACCTGGAGGCGGTGCAGGCCGCTGGCACCGACGACGCGGACGCCGTGGTCAAGGGCCTGGAGGGCAAGACGGTCGAGGACGTCTTCCTGCGCAACGGGAAGATCCGCGCCGAGGACCACCGGGTGGTGCACGACGCGTACCTGGCCCAGGTGAAGTCGCAGTCCGAGGTCGCCGAGCCGTGGGACTACGTGAAGGTGCTCAAGACGATCCCCGCCGCGGAGGCGTTCCGCGCGCCCTCGGCGGACTGCAAGCTGTGAGCGGATTCGCGCAGAACACGTTCAACGGGCTGGTGAGTGGGGCGTTCTACGCCCTGCTCGCCCTCGGGCTCGCGGTCATCTTCGGAATGCTGCGAGTCGTCAACTTCGCCCACGGCGCGTTCTACATGCTCGGCGCGTTCGGGGCGTACGTGCTGCTCAGCGAGGCGGGCGTGCCGTTCTGGGCCGCCCTGGTGATCATGCCGGTGGGGCTGGGTCTGCTCGGCATGGCGCTGGAACGCGCGGTGATCCACCGCCTCACCAGACTGGACCCGCTCTACAACTTCCTGCTCACCTTCGGTCTGACGCTGATCCTGCAGGACCTGGTGAAACTGCGCTACGGCGTGCAGTCCAGCCCGTACGAGACGCCGTCGCTGTTGAGCGGGTCGGTCGACTTCGGGCTGTTCGACTTCCCGACGTACCGGGTGTTCATCCTCGGCTTCGCGGTGCTGCTCTGCGTCGCGGTGTGGTGGGTGCTGACCCGGACCCGGATCGGCATGGTGGTCCGTGCGGCCACCGAGCGGCCGGACCTGACCCGTGCGTTCGGCATCGACGTCGGACGGTGGGTGACTCCGGTCTTCGGCTTCGGCATCGGGCTGGCCGGCCTCGCCGGTGTGCTGGCCGCACCGATGCGCGCGGTCAACCCGCTGATGGGCGCAGACCTGATCATCGTGGTGTTCGCGGTGGTGGTGATCGGCGGGCTGGGCTCGATCTTCGGGTCGGTCGCGGCAGGCTTCGGCATCGGACTCGTGCAGGCGTGGGGTGAGGCGTACCTCTCCAGTTTCCCGCTCGTCTCGCAGACGATCGTCTTCGTCGTGATGGCCGGCGTGCTGCTCTGGCGCCCGGCCGGCCTGTTCGGTCGGGAGGAGGCCCCCGCATGACCAACACCGTGGACACTCCTACCGACGCGTCCCGTTCGACGCCACCGTCCGGGCTGATCGCCGTGGCCCGGGCCCCCGGCTGGGTCCGGTACGCGCTGCTCGCCGTCGGCCTGGCCGTCGCGGCGTGGCTGCCCAACGGCCTCTACCCGGCGGTCGCGGTGGACATCCTCTGCTGGGCGCTCTTCGCCGTGGCGGTGGACCTGCTGCTCGGCTTCACCGGGCTGATGTCCTTCGGCCATGCCGCGTTCTGGGGCACCTCCGCGTACGTCACCGGGCTGGTGGCCATCCACGCCGGCCTGCCGTTTCCCCTCGCGGTGCTGGCCGGGGCCCTCGCCGCGGCCGTGCTGGCCGTGCCGATCGGGTACCTGGCGGTCAAGCGGACCGGCATCTACTTCGCCATGGTGACCCTGGCCTTCGCGCAGATGGTCTACTACGTCGCCAACGAGTGGCGCTCGGTGACGCAGGGCGAGAACGGCCTCCAGGGGGTGCCCCGCGAGCTGTTCGGCGTCGACCTCACCGACGACTACTTCTTCTACTACGCGATCCTGCCGATCGTGCTGCTCGGGCTCGCCGCCGCCTGGCGGATCGTGCACTCACCGTTCGGTCGGGTGCTGGTCGGCATCCGGGACAACCCGGCGCGGGCGCGGGCGCTGGGCTACCCGGTGCACCGCTACAAGCTCACCGCGTTCGTGCTCTCCGGGTTCATCGCCGGCCTCGGTGGCGGGTTGTTCGCGGTCGGCCACCGGTTCGTCTCGCTGGACGTGCTGCACTGGACCACCTCCGGCAAGGCGGTCATCGTGGTGGTGCTCGGCGGGATCGGCACCCTCTGGGGTGGGGTGCTCGGCGCCGCGCTCGTGGTCCGGCTGGAGGACTGGTTGTCGTTCTCCGGGTTCGAGGCGATCGGCCTGGTCACCGGCGGCATCTTCGTCCTGGTCGTGGTGCTGTTCCGGCGCGGCATCTGGGGCAGCGTCGCCGCGCTGGCCCACCGGCTGGCGGCCCGCCGCCGCTGAAATTCCGCGACGGCGCATCCGCCAGGTGCCCGCCGAGCGAACCCCCGGGTAGAGAACGTCTACCCGGGGGTACGTCTGGTGCTGACCGATCCGATGCCGGCGGAGGCCGTGGAGATCGCGCACAAGCAGGTGTCGCTGGCGGCCGAGGACCTGGACGCCAACGCCGTCGCGACGCTGGTGCTGGAGTTGGCCGAGGCCTGGGGCGTGCCGGCGTTCTGGGAGCAGGTCTGTCGTCCGTTGCTGGCCCGGCTGTCGGGGCGTACCGCCGTCGAGGTCGTCGTCGAGCACGCCCTCTGCGAGGGTGTCCGGGTCGGGTTGGACGCGTACCGCCGGGAGCCGGGCCGGTCACTGCGCACCGGCGGGGTGCTGCTGGCCGGTGCCGAGAAGGAGGCGCACAGCCTGGGTCTGCTGGCGCTCGCCGCCGCGTTGCGCGAGCAGGGTCGCGGCTGTCTGAACCTTGGCCCCGCGTTGCCCTGGTCCGCACTCACCAGTGCGGTGTACCGGGCCCGACCGCGCACCGTCGTGCTCTGGTCGCAGACGCCGCTCACCGGCCGCGCGTACCGTCTGGTGCGCTTCGCCAGGGATTTTCCGCGCCTTCGGGTGTACGGCGCGGGGCCGGGCTGGATCGAGCCGCTCAGCGGTCCGGCGGTCCGTCTCGGCACGTTGACGGCGGCCGTCGACGCCTGCCTGTCGGTCGCGGCCGGGCGTGATGCCCACCACATACGATACGGATCGGTGCCGTATCGTTAATGGGAGTCGTAGGCTGATCCGCGTTACGAGTCTGACCCGTATCGTATTGCGTCTCGGGTGACAAGCGTGGGGGGAAAGCCAGGCATGGAGCTGCACAACAACACCGGACACCCGAGGCGGTGGGCGATCCTGGGGGTGCTGGTGATCAGCCTCCTCGTGGTCGTCCTCGACAACACGATCCTCAACGTCGCCCTGCGCACCCTGGCCGACCCGGTGCACGGTCTCGGCGCCAGCCAGGGCGAGCTGGAGTGGTCCATCAACTCCTACACGCTCGTCTTCGCCGGGCTGCTGTTCACCTTCGGAGTCCTCGGCGACCGCGCCGGCCGCAAGCGCTTCCTGATGATCGGTCTGGTGCTGTTCGGCCTGGCGTCGCTGCTCTCCGCGTACGCCCAGAGCCCCGGACAGCTCATCGCGGCCCGCGCCCTGATGGGGGTCGGCGGCGCGGCCATCATGCCGGTGACACTGTCGATCATCTCCAACGTCTTCGACCCGCGCGAGCGTGGTCGGGCCATCGGTGTCTGGGCCGGCGCTGTCGGTCTCGCCGTGGCGATCGGCCCGATCCTCGGCGGCGCGCTGCTGGAGCACTTCTGGTGGGGCTCGGTCTTCCTGATCAACGTGCCGGTGGTCGCCGCCGGCGTGGTCCTGGTGGCGCTGCTGGTCCCCGAGTCGCGTGACCCGCGGCCCGGCCGGATCGACGTGCTCGGCGTGCTGCTCTCCGTGGTCGGCCTGGTCGCCCTCTCCTACGGCATCATCGACGGCGGCGAGCACGGCTTCGACCGCCCGCTGGCCTGGGGCTCGATCCTGGTGGGCATCGCGGTGCTGGCCTGGTTCGTGCAGCACGAGCGGCGCAGCGACCACCCGTCGCTGGACGTCCGACTGTTCAAGGTGCCCCGGTTCGCCGCGCCGGTCGCCATCGTCGGCCTGGTCTTCTTCGCCGCGATGGGCTCGATGTTCTTCGGCTCGTTCTACCTGCAACTCGTACGCGACTACAGCCCGTTGCAGACCGGCCTGCTCTTCCTGCCCTTCGCCGGCGCCCAGTTGGTCTTCGCGCCGCGCAGCGCCGCGATGGTCCGCCGCTACGGTGGTAAGGCCGTCGCCGCCGTCGGGTTGGCGCTGACAGTGGTGTCCCTCGCTGCCTTCGTCTTCATCGGCGCCTCCACCCCGATCTGGATCGTGCTGCTGGTCTTCCTCATCCAGGGCGCCGGGATGGCCAACATCATGCCGCCGGCCACCGAGTCGATCATGTCGGCGCTGCCCCGGGAGAAGGCCGGAGTGGGCTCCGCGGTCAGCAACACCATCCGCCAGGTGGCCGGCGCGCTCGGCGTGGCCGTCCTCGGCTCGGTGCTCTCAGCGGTCTACCGCAGCGACATCGGTGACGCCCTGACCGGTCTGCCCACCCAGGCCCAGGACGCGGCCAACGAGTCGATCTCCGGGGCGTACGCGGCGGCGGGCCAGCTCGGTCCGGCGGCGCCGGGGCTGATCTCGGCGGCCAACGACGCCTTCGTGACCGCCATGCACTGGGCGGCCGGGCTCTCCGCGGTGATCGCCGCACTCGGGATGATCGTGGTGCTGCGCTGGATGCCGGGCAAGGAGGACGCGAGCGTCGCCCCGGCGGCGCCCGTCGCCGAGCCTGAGTTGGCCGGCACGGCATAGGTCCGGGAAGAATGGCGGACATGATGTCCACTGCCGATGCTCCGCGGTCGCCCGGTCGACCGCGGAGCATCCGCGCCGACGAGGCGATCATCGAGGCCACCCTCGACCTGCTCGCCGAGGGCAGCACCATCGAAGCGCTCTCGATCGAGGCGATCGCCACCCGCGCCGGGGTCGGCAAGGCCACCATCTACCGCCGGTGGGCCGGCAAGGACGCGTTGCTGCTGGACGCGTTGCGCCGACTCAAGGGCGTCATGGCCCAGCCGGCGGGCCACTCCGTCCGCGACGACCTGGTGCTGCTGGTCGGCGCGATCGGCAAGAACGTCGACCCGCGAGCAGCCAAGATCATGCCCTGCCTGGCACCCGCGGTGAACCGCAGCGCCGATCAGTTCCAGCTCTACCAGAACATCATCTCGCCCCGACGGCAGCTGATGCGCGAGGTGCTGCGTCGCGGCATCGACGAGGGGGTGCTGCGCGCCGACATCGACGTCGAGGTGACGATGGCGCTGCTCACCGGGCCGATGCTGATCCAGCGGGTGCTCCAGTGGAACCCGGACCTGGACGAGCAGACCCTGCCCGAACGGGTCGTCGACGCCGTGCTGGAGGGCATCCGGGCCCGCTGACACCGGGCGCTCGGTCGGCGGCTGTTGTCCGCCGACGCTGGTTGCTCGGTCGGCGGCTGTTGTCCGCCGACGCTGGTTGCCCGGTCGGCGGCGTTCCTGCCGCCGGCCGGCGTCGGTCAGCCGGCTGGTGTGCGCAGTCGGTGCAGGCGCAGCGCGAGCTGCACCTCCAGCGCACGCTCGGGCCGCTGCCAGTCGACGCCGAGCAACTGCCCGACCCGTTCCAACCGCTGGGTCACCGTGTTGACGTGCACGTGCAGTTGCTCGGCGGCCCGGGCCAGGCTGCCGCCCACCCCGAAGTACGCCTCCAGCGTCTTCACCAGAGCCGTGCCGCGCCGGGCGTCGTAGTCGAGCACCGGCCCGACGGTGGCGGTGAGAAACTCGGTCACGTCCTTCTCACCCCGGTCACCGACCGTGCCCAGCAACAACCCGACGAAGCCCAACTCCACGGTGCTCGCGCCCTGCCCGGCGCGGCCCAGCGCGCCCAGCGCCGTCAGGCACCGGTCCGCCTCCTGAAACGTCCCGGCCAGCGCCGACGGCGTGTTCGACGGGCCACTCGCTCCGGCGGTCACCGGTCGACCGGTCACCCGGGACAGGTCCCGGGCCACCGCGCGGGCGCTGCCACCCGCGTCCAACCCCGGCAGCATCAGCACCACCCGACCGTCGCGCGCCGCGGCCAGCCCGCCCCGCGCCGACGCGTACGTGGTGGCCCAGGACAGCACCCGCTGCCGAGCCGAACCGGTCGCGGCGATCGCGTCGTCGCCCACCGCCACCAGCACGTGCGGCGCGTCCAGGTCCACCCCGAGCCGACGGGCCCGACTGCGAAGCGCGTCGGTGTCGCGCAGCGGGCGGGCGATCAGGTCGTCCAGCAACTCGCCACGCACCCGCCCCTCCGCCTCCGCGACCGTCCGGCGGAACAGCAGCAGCAGCGCGGTCACCAACGCGGCCCGCTCCAGGATGCGCTGGTCGGCGTCGACCAACTCGTCGTCCGGGCGCAGCACCAGGGCGCCCAGGTTCTCCGCGCCCGCCACCACCGCCGCGTACCAGAGCGGACCCCGGCGTACGCTGCGCCCCTCGGTCCTGGACGCGGCCACCGCCTCGACGATGTCCGCGCGGTCCGGCTCCTCGATCTCACCCACCCGGGCCAGCAGGCGGCCCTCGGCGTCCAGCGCCAGCAGCGCGCCGCCCAGCACCTCGGTCACCGCGGCCGCCACGTCCTCCACGCCGCCGCCGCGCAGTACCAGCGCGGTCATCCGGTCGTGTGCCGCGGCGGCCCGCTCCACCGAGCTGCTGTGCGCCCGGATGGTGGTGTTCGCCGCCGACAACTCGGCCAACGCCGAACGGGTCTCGGTCAGCAGCCGGGCGGTGTCGATCGCCACCGCGGCGTGCGCGGCCAGCGACACCAGCAGCGCCACCTCCTCCCGAACGAACGGCCGGGCCGAACGGTTGGCCGCGTAGAGCACGCCGATGGAGGTCGAACCGAGCCGCAGCGGCACCCCCAGGATCGCCACCAGACCCTCCTCGCCCACCCCGGCGTCGATCTCGCCGGTGTGGTGGAAGCGCGCGTCCTCGCCGTAGTTGGCGGTGACGTACGGGGCACCGGACTGGGCCACCAGGCCACCGAGACCGGCACCCATCGGCAGGCGCAGCCGCTGGAAACGGGCCGACACCGACCCGTCGGTCACCCGCATGTAGGTGTCGCCACGTTCGTCGTCGTTGAGCGTCATGTACGCCACGTCCGCGCCCAGCAGATGACGGGCCCGGTGCACGATCGCCCGCAACACGTCGTCCAGATCGCGCAGCCCCGCCAGGTCGCTGACCGTGTCGTACAGGCCGGACAGCTCGCTCTCCCGGCGGCGGCGACGCTCCAGCAGCGCGCGGACCCGCAACGCCACCGACTTGGCCTGCTCCAGCTCGGCCAGCCGGTCCGGCGGTAGCCCGGCGGCCCGCGCGGCCACCAGCGGTCCCTCGAACTCGACCGCCGCGGCCTCTCGGGCGAGCAGCTCCAGGAACTCCACCGGCGAAGACATGGTCGACATTGTGCTCAGCCCCACTAGTTGGCCGTCCAGCCCCCGTCGAGGGCGATCGACGCCCCGGTGATGAACGCCGCCGGCGGCGAGCAGAGGTACGCCAGCAGCTCGGCCACCTCCTCCGGCTCGATCAACCGTTTGATCGCGGCCCGGGCCAGCATGATCTTCTCGATCACCTCGGCCTCGTCGATGCCGTGACTGGCCGCCTGGTCGGCGATCTGGCTCTCCACCAGCGCGGTACGCACGTACGCCGGGTTGATGCAGTTGGCGGTGACGCCGTGCGCGGCGCCCTCCAACGCGACCACCTTCGACAGCCCCTCCAGGGCGTGCTTGGCCGAGACGTAGGCCGCCTTGTACGGCGAGGCGCGCAACCCGTGCACCGAGGAGATGTTGACGATCCGCCCCCAGCCCCGCGCGTACATGTGCGGCAGCGCCCGGCGGATCAGCAGAAACGGCGCCTCCACCATCACCCGCTGGATGTACTCGAACCGCTCGACGGGAAAGTCCTGCAACGGTGCGACGTGCTGGAGCCCGGCGTTGTTCACCACGATGTCCACGTCCACGTCGAGCGAATCCACCGCCGCGGCGTCGGACAGGTCCACGCCCTCGGCCCGGCCACCGGCCTCGGCGGCCACCGCCTTGGCCGCCTCCAGGTTGCGGTCCACCACGAGCACCTTGGCGCCGGCCGCGCCCAGCCGCAGGGCGCACGCCCGCCCGATGCCGCCGCCGCCCCCGGTGACCAGGGCGGTCCGACCGGAGAGGTCGAGCTGTACGACGTGGGGGACCACCACGGGTTCTGCCGTCATGGCGCAAGAAGTTACGAGCTGTGTGCTCCCCGGCACATGGGCCAGCGACACATACTCCGTACCAAAGCTGTGTGGCCCACCCGCCCCCTAGTACCCGCTCCCACCCACCGCCCCCTTTGCACCCCGCTTCCGCGCCTCGCCGTCTCGCCGCGCCTTGTGCCGCCCCGCCGCCCCGCCCGCCCGGCCCATCCCGTCCCGCCGCGCCTTGGGTCGCGCCGCCGCCTGCTGGGCCTCGCGCCGCCGCCTGCTGGGCCTCGCGCCGCCGCCTGCTGGGCCTCGCGCCGCCGCCTGCTGGGCCTCGCGCCGCCGGGCCTGGCCTCTGCCACAGCCCGCCACGCCGCACGCCGCAATATCGCGTTAGCGCTGTGGCTGGCGGGTCAACCCGTGCTGGAGAAGGGGCTCCTGGTCGATCACCGTAGGTGGAGCGAGAAGATCGCGTCGATCTTGCGGTTTCGGTTGTCGACATGGGTGAGATGCGGCTTGTGTCGGGACAGGAAGTGCAAGATCGCGGGGCAGGGGCAGGGGCAGGGGCAGGGGCAGGGGCAGCGCGGGGCGGGGTGGCGCGGGGCGGCGCGGGGCGGCGCGGGGCGGCGCGGCGGGGGCGATCATGGAGTTGTGGTGCCCGGATTGGCGGTTTGTGGGCGTTTTGTTGCCCACCACGACTGCATGATCGGCGAGGTGGCGCCGGTGACGAGCAGCCGCCCCGCCCAACGCAACGGTGTTGTCCTGGATGTGGGGGCATCCAGGCGCGCCGTGGCCACTAAATCCTGGATCGGGCGTGACCTTGACGGCGGTGGGTGTCCCCGCAGGCCGCTCCCGGTCACTCGGAACGACGTTTGTCGTGAAGATCCGCGCAATATCAGGGATGTTGCTGTCTCTCGCGCGCTGGAGGCAGCAACATCCGGCAAGTTGCGCAGATCTTGGGGCGTGGGTGGGGGCGTGGCGGCGTGGCGGCGTGTCCCGTGGGGCTGGTGGGAAGGGCGCCGGTTAGGGTGTCGAACACACGTACTGCTGACGGCTGGGGAGGGGGCGGCGTGCGCGTGCTCGGTGTGGACCCGGGGTTGACCCGGTGCGGGGTGGGTGTGGTCGAGGGTGTGCCCGGCCGGCCCTGCACCCTGGTCGCCTACTACGTGGTCTACACCGACCCGGCCGACGACCTGGCGTTGCGCCTGTTGCACCTGGACCGGTCGCTGAACAAGCTGGTCGCCGAGCATCAACCGGAGAGCGTTGCCGTCGAGCGGGTGTTCAGTCAGCACAACGTTCGTACCGTGATGGGCACCGCGCAGGCCAGTGGCATCGCCGTGCTGGCCGGGGCGCGGGCCGGGCTGCCGGTGCAGACGTACACCCCGAGCGAGGTGAAGGCCGCCGTGACCGGGTCCGGTCAGGCCGACAAGGCACAGATGACCGCGATGGTGACCCGGCTGTTGCGGCTGGCCGAGCCGCCGAAGCCGGCGGACGCCGCCGACGCGTTGGCCCTGGCCATCTGCCATGTATGGCGCGGCGGGACCCGCTCCAAGCTGGCCGCCGCGGCCGACAGGGCACGACGAGGAGGAGCGCGATGATCGCCAGCGTGCGCGGCACGGTGACCGCGACGGGTCCGGACCAGGCGGTGATCGAGGTCGGCGGGGTCGGGCTCGCCGTGCACTGCGCCCCGGGGACCCTCGCGGAGCTGCGGGTCGGCCAGGTCGCCCGGCTCGCCACCAGTTTGATCGTGCGGGAAGACTCGCTGACTCTTTACGGCTTCGCCGACGACGACGCCAAGTCTCTGTTCGAGCTGCTCCAGACCGCGAGTGGCGTCGGCCCGCGACTGGCCCAGGCGGTGCTGGCGGTGCACACCCCGGACGCGGTACGCAAGGCGATCGCCAACGCGGACACGGCCGCCCTGACCCGCGTACCCGGGATTGGCAAGAAGGGCGCGGAACGTCTGGTGCTGGAACTACGGGACCGGATCGGCCCGGTGCCGATCGGCGCCGACGGGGCGGCCGGGGTGACCCGCGGCAGCTGGCCCGACCAGGTCCGGCAGGCGCTGGTGGGGCTGGGTTGGACGGCCGGGCAGGCCGATCAGGCGGTGGCCGCGGTGGCGGAGTCGATCGAGGGTGAGACCCCGCCGGTGCCGGTCCTGCTCAAGCAGGCCATCCGACTGCTGGGCCGCACCCGATGACCGCCCGGGCGGCACGATGAGTGCGAGGAGTGAGCCGGGTTTGCGAGCCCCGCAGTCGCGAATGAAGGCGGCACGATGAGTGAGACCGAGGGGCTCGTCTCGGCGTACGTCAGCGACGCCGATCGGGACGCGGAGGCCACGGTGCGGCCGAGGCGGCTGGCCGAGTTCATCGCCCAGGACCGGGTACGCGACCAGCTCGACCTGTTGTTGCAGGGCGCGATGCGGCGGGGGTCGCCGCCGGATCACATCCTGCTGTCCGGCCCACCCGGGTTGGGCAAGACGAGTCTGGCCAACATCGTCGCCGCCGAGCTGGGCGCGGGCATCCGGGTGACCAGCGGCCCGGCGATCGAGCGTTCCGGCGATCTGGCGGCGATCCTGACCAGCCTCGCCGAGGGCGACGTGCTCTTCATCGACGAGATCCATCGGATCGCGCGGCCGGCCGAGGAGTTGCTGTACAGCGCGATGGAGGACTTCCGGGTCGACGTGGTGGTGGGCAAGGGGCCCGGTGCGACGGCGATCCCGCTGGACGTGGAGCCGTTCACCCTGGTCGGCGCGACGACCCGTTCGGGTCTGTTGACCGGGCCGATGCGGGACCGGTTCGGCTTCGTGGCGCACCTCGACTTCTACGCGCCGGCGGATCTGGAGACGTTGCTGCACCGTTCGGCGCGGATCCTGGGGGTGCCGATCACCCCGGAGGGCGCCACCGAGATCGCCGGTCGGTCCCGGGGCACGCCCCGGATCGCGAACCGGTTGCTGCGCCGGGTCCGCGACTATGCCGAGGTCCGGGCGGACGGGGTGGTCGATCTCGACACCGCGCGTGCGGCCCTGATCGTGTACGACGTGGACGCGCTCGGCCTGGACCGGCTGGACCGGGCGGTGTTGACCGCGTTGGTCGACTCGTTCCGGGGCGGCCCGGTCGGGTTGTCCACCCTCGCGGTGGCGGTGGGGGAGCAGCCGGACACGGTCGAGGAGGTCTGCGAGCCGTTCCTGGTGCGGGCTGGGCTGTTGGCCCGTACGCCCAGGGGTCGGGTGGCGACCGAGGCCGCTTGGCGGCATCTGGGACGCACTCCGCCGAATGGTACATTTGGTGTGGATAGTCCACCTGTGCCCGACTTGTTCTCCTTGGACGTCGATCAGCCGTGATGTGAACGTGATCTGTGCCGCATTCGGCGTTCCCAGGTGCAGGGTTTAGACTTCGCCGCGGTCTGTACAGGACGTGAGAATCCGCCTCCGCTCCGGCACCCCGGTGCCGGGCAGGTGGCCAATGGGAAGGTCAGTAACCGTGCAATTGGCAGCAGCGGGTGGCGGGGCCGGCGGTTTCACGCCGATCCTGATGATCGCCCTGCTCTTCGGTGTCATGTACTTCATGATGATCCGGCCGCAGCAGAAGCGCCGCAAAGAGGCAGAGGCGATGCAGTCCAACCTCGGCCCCGGCGACGAGGTCGTGACCATCGGTGGGCTCTACGGCACTGTCACCGGCATCGAGGACGACACCGTCCTGATCGAGGTCGCCCCGGGCGTGCAGACCCGGTACGCCCGCCCGGCCATCGCGCGGGTGGTTACCCGCGCGGAGCTGCCGAGCGAGCCGGTCACCGAGGACGCGGACACCGTCAAGGAGTGACCCCTTCCCTCGGGGAGCGGCGATTGCGGCGTACGGCCGGTCGGCCGGCTTCCGGGGTCGTCGCGCCCGGACGGGGCAGCGGGCGAGACGTGAAAACTGGATAGTTGGGTCGACGCCGGGCGTCGGCACGTTCCCGTGACCGTCGGCGTTCCGCGCCGGGGGCGCCCGGTCCTCGTGTCGGCATTCCGTCGGCTCAAGGCAGACCCGTCGGGCGGGACCCCCGGCCCGACACCGCCGCCGCTGCGACAGCGGCGCGACCGTACAGGGAGACAGGACAGCCGTGGCACCACCTCAGGGACAGATGCGCCCCGGGCGGCAGCTCGCCGTGCTCGGGTTCATCTTCGTGGTCCTCTATCTTCTGGTGTTCTTCGCCGGCGCCAGCGGCAGCTGGAAGGACCGGCTCGAGCCCAAGCTCGGCCTGGACCTCATCGGCGGCACGCGGGTGACACTGGAGGCGACCAACAGCGTCGACGGCAAGCCCCCGACGGCGGAGAACCTCGAGGAGGCCCGCGAGATCATCGAGAGTCGGGTCAACGCGTTCGGCGTGGCCGAGGCCGAGGTGGTCACCGAGGGCAACCGCAACATCGTCATCTCCCTGCCCGGTGAGAACCGGAACCTCGACGACGTGGGCGAAGCGGCCGAGTTGCGCTTCCGCAAGGTGCTCAAGGGCGCGTCCGGCAGCGGGGTGGCCGAGGCGCCGCCCGCCGCCACGCCGACCCCGTCCGGCAGCGCCGCCCCGACCGGCAGCGCGACCCCGTCCGGTGCCGCGACCCCGTCCGGCAGCGCCTCGCCGAAGGTGACCTCGTCGCCCAGCGGCGGTCAGGGCGGAATGGCCCCGGCGTCGCCCAGCGCCACGCCGACCCCCTCCGCGTCCGCCACGGCCTCGCCGAGCGCCGCCGCGCCCAGCGCCAGTGCCGAGCCGGTGCCGGCCAGCGTCGAGGAGCAGCGCAAGGCCGTCGAGCAGAAGGTCGGCGCCGCCGCGTGGCAGGCCGCCAACGGGTTGCAGGCCCCGGCCGATCTGACCGCCGACCCGTCGCTGGCCGAGAAGTTCAAGCCGTTCGGCACGCTGTCTCCGCAGGAGGTCGCGGTGCTGCCGGCGCAGATGCAGTTCAACGTGCCGACGATCGGCTGCGCGCAGCTCGACCAGCGCCCTCCGGCGTCGATCTCCGACGCCAAGCAGCAGGTGGTCTCCTGCGAGGACGGCGCGTCGAAGTACCTGCTCGACCAGGCCAAGGTGCTGGGCACCGACGTGTCCGACGCCGACGCGGTGCTCGACCAGACCAACGCCTGGGTGGTCAGCCTGGACTTCACCGGCGACGGTCAGGGCAAGTGGACCTCGCTGACCCGTGAGGCGTTCAACAACGAGGGTCAGGCCTGCGACGCGACCGCCCTGGGCCAGGACGGCAAGTGCCGGGTGGCCGTCGTGCTGGACAACAAGATCGTCTCCTCCCCGGAGATCCAGGGCGTGCTGACCGGCAACTCCCAGATCACCGGCACCTTCACCCAGAAGGACGCCAGCACCCTCGCCGGTCAGCTCCGCTATGGCGCGCTGCCGGTGACCTTCGAGCAGCAGGAAGCGCAGAACGTCACCGCCACGCTGGGTGCCAGCCACCTGCGCGCCGGTCTGCTCGCTGCCGGCATCGGCATGCTGCTGGTCATCATCTACGCGTTCTTCTACTACCGGCTGCTCGGCTCGGTGATCTTCCTGAGCCTCATCCTCTCCGCGCTGCTGGTCTTCGGCGCGCTGGTGGTGCTCGGCCGGCAGATCGGCTTCACGCTCACCCTCGCCGGCATCGCCGGAATGATCGTCTCGCTCGGTGTGGCGGCGGACTCGTTCGTCATCTACTTCGAACGACTGAAAGACGAGATCCGGGAGGGACGCAGCCCGCGTAGCGCGGTGCCCCGCGCCTGGATCCGGGCCCGTCGGACGATCATCTCGGCCAACGCGATCACCCTGCTCTCCGCTGTGGTGCTCTATGTGGTCTCGGTCGGCACCGTCAAGGGCTTCGCGTTCGCGCTCGGCCTCGCCACAGTGCTGGACCTGGTCGTGGTCTTCCTCTTCCGGCACCCGATCATGACGATGTTCGCCCGGACCCAGGCGTTCCTGTCCCCGCGGGTCAGCGGTCTGGGCCGAGCACTGCCGGCTCGCAACCAGCCGACTCAGCCCCGCAACCCGCGCGCCAAGGAGGCCTGAGATGGCTGAAAACGGTTTGGCGAGCCGCCTCTACAACGGCGAGGCCGGTCTCAACATCGTCGGTCGACGCAAGCTCTGGTTCGGCGTCGCCGGGCTCCTCATCCTGATCGCGATCCTCAGCTTCTCGATCCGTGGGTTCAGCCTGGGCATCGAGTTCGCCGGCGGCAACTCGTTCCAGGTGCCGGCCAGCGTCGGCACCCTGGACGACGCCGAGCGGGAGGTCAACTCGGCCCTCGCCGCCGAGAACACCGGCGTCACGGTGGCCACCACGCAGAAGGTCGGCGGTCCGGGCGGCGACTCCTACGAGCTCCGCACGCCGCAGCTCACCGCCGAGCAGGCCACCGCGGTCAAGGCCCAGATCGCCGAGGACCTCGGCATCAGCGCCGACCAGATCAGCGACAACCAGGTCAGTGAGGCCTGGGGCAGCCAGGTGACCGAGCGGGCCGTACTCGGTCTGGTCATCTTCATCGCGCTGGTGATGGTCTACCTGATCCTGCGCTTCGAGTGGCGGATGGCCGTGGCCGCGGTCGCCTCGCTGATCACGAACCTGATCCTCACCGCCGGCATCTACTCGCTGGTCGGCTTCGAGGTCACCCCGTCGACGATCATCGGCTTCCTCACCATCCTGGGCTTCGCGCTCTACGACGTGGTGGTGGTCTTCGACAAGGTCCAGGAGAACACCCGGGGCATCACCGCCAACAACAACCAGACGTACGCCGAGGCGTCCAACCTGGCCATCAACCAGAGCCTGATGCGGTCGTTGAACACCTCGGTGGTCGCCCTGCTGCCGGTCGGTGGTCTGCTCTTCATCGGTGCCGGCCTGCTCGGTGCCGGCACGCTGAAGGACCTGGGTCTGGTGCTGTTCGTCGGTATGGCGGTGGCGTTCCTGACCTCCATCCTGGTGGCCACTCCGCTGCTGGCGCTGTTGAAGAACTACGACCCGCGGATCCAGGCGCACAACAAGCGCGTCCTGACCCGGCGGGGCGCGATCAGCCGCGGCGAGGTCACCGGTAAGGGTGCTGCCGCGAGCCCGGTCGCCCAGGCCGACGCGACCGACGAGCCTGTCGACCAGGACGCCGCCGCGCTGGCCGGTGCCGCCCCCAAGGTGGGCGCTCGGCCGGCGGGCAAGCGGTCCACCGGTGCCCGGGGCGGTCGCCCGGGTGGTGGCGGCAACCGGCCGGGTGGCGCCAAGCGGCGCTGACCCGACACGAAACACCCGAACGGCGTCCGGCATGCTGTTGCCGGACGCCGTTCGTCGTCGAAGGAGAGCGAAACAGCCGTGACGGAGACCCACAGCGCCGCAGCGCACGGGGACAGTGGCCCGGAGGCCGCCCGACTGGTCGCCAGTCGGGTGCTGGACGTGCCCGACTTCCCCAAGCCCGGCGTCATGTTCAAGGACCTGATGCCACTGTTCGCCGACGGCAGGGTCTTCCGTGAGGTGATCGACGGGATCGTTGCCCACCACGGGCGGGACACCTTCGACGTGGTGGTCGGCATCGAGGCGCGCGGGTTCGTCGTCGCGGCGGCCATCGCGTACGCGACCGGGGTGGGCGTGGTGCCGGTGCGCAAGGCCGGCAAGCTGCCGCGCCCCGCGCACTCGGTCTCCTACGAGTTGGAGTACGGCGAGGCCACCCTCGAAGTGCACGAGGACGCCTTCACCGCCGGGCACCGGGTGCTGGTGGTCGACGACGTGCTGGCCACCGGTGGCACGGCCGAGGCGACGCTGGACCTGGTCGAGCGGGCCGGTGGCACCGTCGCCGGCTTCACTGTGCTGCTGGAACTCGGCTTCCTGGGTGGGCGCGAGCGACTGGCGCCGCGTCCCGTCCACGCCCTGTTGACTGTTTGAGTCGGTCGGTACTCTGCTGACCGTTTGGTCCCGGACCGGTCGGATGGACGCGGCGCCGACCGTCCGGCGGAGCGGCAGGGGGCCGTCCGTGCGGGTAGCATTGCCCTTTGCTGACGCCGGCGGTATCCCGTCCGGCGGGCGAGACCAGGTCGGCCGATCTTCGGCCGGCGTGTTTCCGGCGAGCGGTGAGGAGGCCGGTGTCCCACGATGTCGTCCCTCCGGCGGAGGGCACGGTGCACCCGACAGGCGACGCTGACGGCTCGGTTACCGACCCGACAGGCGATGCGCCGGCCCGGGTGACGGGCAACGGCAACGGCTCCGGCCGGGCTCCCGGCGAAAGCGCGGTGAATCCGACCAGCGGCCCGCCGAGCGTCGAGGCGTCCCCTGGCGCCGATGGCGTCGTGGTGCCGTTTCCGGCCGACGCCGGCATCGACCCGTCGCCCAGCGGCGGGTTCGGGCTGTCCAACGCGCCCACCGGTCGGCGGGTCCGGGCCCGGCTGGCCCGGTTCAACGCGCCCTGGCAGACCTCCCAGGTCAGCGAGGTGCTGGAGCCGCTCATCGCCAGCCACCGGGACAACCACCCCAAGGCGGACGCCCGGCTGCTCCAGCGCGCCTTCGACACGGCCGCGCGGTGGCACTCCGGGCAGTACCGCAAGTCCGGTGACCCCTACATCACCCACCCCCTCGCCGTGGCGACGATCCTCGGCAACCTGGGGATGGACACCACCACGCTGGTCGCCGCGCTGCTGCACGACACCATCGAGGACACCGAGTACACCCTCGACCAGATGCGCGCCGACTTCGGTGGCGAGGTCGCCCTGCTGGTCGACGGCGTCACCAAGCTCGACAAGGTCAAGCTGGGTGACGCGGCCAAGGCCGAGACGATCCGCAAGATGGTCGTGGCCATGGCCAAGGACCCGCGGGTGCTGGTGATCAAGCTGGCCGACCGGCTGCACAACATGCGCACCCTGACCTTCCTGCCCCGCCCCAAGCAGGAGCAGAAGGCCAAGGAGACCCTCGAGATCCTGGCGCCGCTGGCGCACCGGCTCGGTATGAACACGATCAAGTGGGAGCTGGAGGACCTGTCCTTCGGCACGCTGTTCCCGAAGCGCTACGAGGAGATCAACCGGCTGATCGGGGAGCACCAGCCGCAGCGCGAGGCGCTGCTGCGGCAGGTGACGCAGAAGGTGCAGACCGACCTGAAGGCCGCCAAGATCAAGGCGGAGACCACCGGGCGGCCGAAGCACCTCTACTCGATCTACCAGAAGATGATCGTGCGGGGTCGCGACTTCAACGACATCTACGACCTGGTCGGTGTGCGGATCCTGGTCGACACGGTTCGCGACTGCTACGCGGCGCTGGGGGTCATCCACGCCAACTGGCAGCCGGTGCCGGGCCGGTTCAAGGACTACATCGCGATGCCCAAGTTCAACATGTACCAGTCGTTGCACACGACTGTCATCGGGCCCACCGGCAAGCCGGTGGAGATGCAGATCCGCACGTACGCGATGCACCGCACCGCGGAGTTCGGCATCGCCGCGCACTGGAAGTACAAGGAGCACAAGGGCACCCAGATCGTCGGCCCGCCGGCACACATCGACGAGATGACCTGGCTGCGGCAGTTGCTCGACTGGCAGCGTGAGGCAGCCGACCCGAGCGAGTTCCTCGACGCGCTGCGCTTCGACCTGTCTAGCCAGGAGGTGTACGTCTTCACCCCGAAGGGTGACGTCATCCCGCTGCCGACCGGGTCGACGCCTGTGGACTTCGCGTACGCGGTGCACACCGAGGTGGGGCACAAGTGCATCGGCGCGCGGGTCAACGGCAAGCTGGTGCCGCTGGAATCGACGCTGTCCAACGGCGACGTGATCGAGATCTTCACGTCGAAGTCCGAGACGGCCGGCCCGACGCAGGACTGGTTGGGCTTCGTCAAGAGCCCTCGCGCCCGGACGAAGATCCGCCAGTACTTCAACAAGGAGCGGCGCGAGGAGGCGATCGAGGCCGGCAAGGACGCGATCGTCAAGGCGATGCGCAAGCAGGGCATGCCGTTGCAGCGGATGCTCACCTCCGACGCGCTCATGTCGATCGCCCGGGACCTGCACCTGGCCGATGTGGCGTCGCTCTACGCGGCGGTCGGCGACAGTCAGGTCTCCGCGCAGTCGGTGGTGCAGAAGCTGATGGCCGCGTACGGCGGCGAGGAGGGCGCGGCGGAGGACATCGCCGAGACCGCCGTCGCCACCCGGCCGCCACGCAGCCGGCAGAGCAGCAGCGACCCGGGCGTGGTGGTCCGGGGCGTCAGCGACGTCTGGATCAAGCTGGCCCGCTGCTGCACACCGGTCCCACCGGACTCGGTGTTCGGCTTCGTCACCCGCTCCGGCGGGGTGAGCGTGCACCGCGACGACTGCGCCAACGCCGAGGACCTGCGCGCGCAGAGCGAGCGGGTCGTCGAGGTGAGTTGGAAGCTCACCTCCGCGTCGACGTTCCTGGTCGCCATCCAGGTCGAGGCCCTGGACCGACACAAGCTGCTGGCCGACGTCACCAGGGTGCTCTCCGACGAACGGGTCAACATCCTCTCCGCGACCGTCACCACCACCCGTGACCGGGTGGCGGTGAGCCGGTTCAGCTTCGAGATGGCCGACCCGAAGCACCTGGGCCACCTGCTGGCCACGGTTCGCAAGGTCGACGGCGTCTTCGACGCCTACCGGGTCACCTCCGGGGCCTGAGCGCCAGTACTCCGTACCCTGGGAACACGACAGCGCCCGCCGGCTCAGCCGGCGGGCGCTTCGTCGTGCGCGTGGGGTCAGCCCTGCGGGTTGCTCATCGTGAGGTCCTTGATGATGACCTCCTTCTTCGGGTGGCCGCCGCCGGCCTGCTGGGCGAACGCCCCGTCGTCGCCGGTCTTGGCCACGTCCTTGACCAGGTCCATGCCGCCGGTGATGGTGCCCAGCACCGTGTACGCCGGGTCCAGCGGCGAGTCGCCGTAGACGATGAAGAACTGGCTGCCGGTGCTCCCCGGATCCTGCGACTTGGCCATCGCGATGACGCCCTCCGGGTACGGCGGGCGCTTGTCGGTGGGCAGGTTCTCCTCGGCCATGCGGTAGCTCGGGCCGCCCTGGCCGTCGGTGTCCCGCCAGCCGTTGCCGGTGGCGCTGGGGTCACCGCACTGCAACACCTTGATGCCCTCGCTCACGAGGCGGTGGCACTTGGTGTTGTCGAAGAAGTTCTTCTCCGCGAGGTAGGTGAAGCTGCCCGCCGTGCACGGCACCAGCGACCGGTCGACCTTGGCCGTGATCGGGCCGAGGTTGGTGTCGATCGTCATGGTCTGCACGCCCGTGGCGGACTGCTCGTTGCTCGGCACCCCCACGTCCTTGATCTGCGGGGGCCGCTGGTCGGTGGGCAGCGCGTTGTACGCGCACTCGGCTGCACCGGCCGCCGGCGCGGCGGTGTCGCTCTTGTCGTCGTCGCCGCCGAGGCTCACCGCCAGCCAGACGGTGCCGGCGACCACGAGCACCAGCGCGGCAGCCGCGCTGACGATCGCCGTCGTCTGCCGGCGCTTGCGGGCCTTGGCCGCGCGCTCGGCCATCTCCTTCTCGAGCCGGGCGCGTGCCGCCGCGCGCTGCCGCTCTCTGGTGGACGTCACGCCTGGATCCTCCTGGCTGTCTGCTGCTGGGTGCCGCTTGGGTGGTTGGTGGCGCCCGGTCAGCCGGCGCTCGGGCTGCTGGCCGGGGTGCCGGAGGCCGACGGAGCCGGTGCCGCACCGGTGACCGGCTCACCGACCGTGAGGCTCTGGATCGTCACATCGGTGCTGGGCTTGACCTTCGCCCCGGTCCCATTGTCCACGGTCGGGAGGGCGCCGATCTTCTCCACCACGTCAAGCCCGCCGGTCACCCGGCCGATGACCGGGTACTTCGGGTCGGCGGTGGTGAAGTCCTTGAAGAAGATCAGGAACTGGCTGCCGTTGCTGCCCGGCGGGTTGGAGACCATCGTCACCGTGCCCTTCGGGTACGTCGGCGGCTGGCCGGGGGCCGGACTGGCCGACGGCGACGCCGACGGCACGGTCGGCACCTCTTCGTCGTAGAACGAGTAGGTCGGCCCACCGAGACCCGTGCCGCTGGGGTCGCCGCAGCGCAGCGCGCCCTCGGCGGTGATCTCGTGGCACTTGGTGTTGTCGTAGAACGACCGGCTCGCCAGGTGGGCGATGCTCGCCGCCGCGCACGGAGAGTTGGTCAGGTTCAGTTCCGCGGTGATCGGCGCGCCCTGGTTGGTGGTCACGGTCATCGCCCGGGTGCCGTCGGTGGGCAGATCCTTGGTGGCCGGCGTGCCGACGTCCTTGAGGTTGGTGTTGGCCGTCGCGTCCTGCGGCGTCCAGAGGCAGGTGTCCTGTGCGGCCGTGTTCTGCTTCGGGTCGGAGTCGAAGGCCCCGAGCGCCCAGGCTGAGCCGGCCACGACCAGCACGAGGATCAGAGCGGCGCCAACTCCGGCCTGGATCTGCCGTCGGCGCCGCGTGGACGCGGCCCGGCGAGCCATCTGCCGGTCGAGCTTGGCCCGCGCCATTTTGCGCTGCCGGTCCCTGCTGGAAGCCACCGGTGCTCCCCTTTCCTCTGCCTGGTCGTCGCCGGCGGCCGGTCGCCCCGGCCCGTCCGGGCGTCACGTGTGCCGCGCCACACGCCCGCCAGAGTGTACGGCTAGTGACTGGGAATGTGGTGTACGAGGTCCACCCCATCCCGAGCAGCGCTTATCGGAGGTTGTCACTGTGCCTGGCGGGACGTGTGGGACGGACGCGGCAAACTCGCTCGGCCCGCCCGATAGGCTGCTGTGCAGGACGACAGCTGCTCGACGGAAAGGACAGCGCCTGTGCTCGTGGCCGGCTTTCCCGCGGACGCCTTCGGCACCAACTGCTACGTGGTTGCCACCGCGCCGGGGGAGCAGTGCGTGGTGGTCGACCCGGGCATCGGGGTGCTCGACCAGCTCGACGCGCTGCTCGCCGAGCACCGCCTGCATCCGGCCGCCGTGCTGCTCACCCACGGCCACCTCGACCACACCTTCTCGGTCGCTCCGGTCTGCGGCGCGCGCGGCATCACGGCGTACGTGCACCCCGGTGACCGGGAGATGCTGGCCGACCCGTCGAAGGGCCTCTCGACCGACCTGACGTCGCTCTTCGGCGGCCGGCTGAGCTACACCGAGCCGGAGGACGTGGCGGAGCTGACCGACGGCGCCACCCTCACACTCGCCGGCCTGGAGATCGCCGTCGACCATGCCCCGGGCCATACCGGCGGGTCGGTGCTGTTCCGGCTGCCGGGCGCCGGGTCGGGCTGGGAGGCTGACGAGCTGTGCCTCTCCGGTGACGTCCTCTTCGCCGGGTCGATCGGCCGCACCGACCTGCCGGGCGGGAGCATGCCGGCCATGCTCACCAGCCTGCGCGACAAGATCCTCCCGCTGGCCGACGACACCGTCGTGCTGCCCGGCCACGGCCCCAGCACCACCATCGGCCGCGAGCGCGCCAGCAACCCGTACCTCATCGAGGTGGCTGGCACGTCGCCGGCCGCTCCCACCCGGGGCCTCTAGATCTTCCGTCCGCGCCGCGCGCGGACCCACGACACCACCGCGCCACCGGCGCGGAACCGCAAGGAGTACGCCGATGAGCAAGCCCACGCCCATCTCCGGCTTCCCGGAGTGGACTCCCGGACAGCGGATGATCGAGCAGTTCGTGCTCGACAGGATCCGGGCCACCTTCGAGCTGTACGGCTTCGCGCCGCTGGAGACCCGCGCCGTGGAGCCGCTGGACCAGCTGCTGCGCAAGGGCGAGACCTCCAAGGAGGTCTACGTGATCCGGCGGCTGCACGCCGACGCCGAGGGTGCCGGTGGTGACGACCAGCTCGGCCTGCACTTCGACCTGACCGTGCCGTTCGCCCGGTACGTGTTGGAGAACGCCGGCAAGCTGAGCTTCCCGTTCCGCCGCTACCAGATCCAGAAGGTGTGGCGGGGCGAGCGGCCGCAGGAGGGCCGTTACCGGGAGTTCGTCCAGGCCGACATCGACATCGTCGACCGGGACACCCTGGCCGCGCACCACGAGGCGGAGATGCCGCTGGTCATCGGGGACGCGTTGCGCTCGTTGCCGATCCCACCGGTGACGATCCAGGCCAACAACCGCAAAATCTGCGAGGGTTTCTACCGGGGCATCGGGCTGACCGACCCGGAGGCGGCGCTGCGGGCCGTGGACAAGCTCGACAAGATCGGCCCGGCGAAGGTGGCCGAGCTGCTGGCCCAGACCGCCGGGGCGAGCGAGGCGCAGGCCAAGGCGTGCCTGGCGCTGGCCGAGATCTCCGCCCCGGACGCCTCGTTCGCCGACGCCGTCCGGGCGCTCGGGGTGAACGACCCGCTGCTCGACGAGGGCATTGAGGAGCTGGTCCGGGTGGTGGACACCGCCGCCGAGCACTCGCCCGGCCTCTGCGTGGCGGACCTGCGCATCGCCCGTGGGCTGGATTACTACACGGGCACCGTCTACGAGACCCAGCTGCGCGGCTACGAGCGCTTCGGCTCCATCTGCTCCGGCGGCCGGTACGACAACCTGGCCAGCGCCGGCGCTGTCTCGTACCCGGGGGTGGGGATCTCGATCGGTGTGACCCGGCTGCTCGGTCTGCTCTTCGGCGCGGGGGAGCTGTCGGTCTCGCGGGAGGTGCCGACCGCCGTGCTCGTCGCGGTGACCAGCGAGGAGCACCGTACGGCCAGCAACCGGGTGGCCGAGGCGCTGCGGCGGCGTGGGGTGCCGACCGAGGTGTCGCCGAGCGCGGCGAAGTTCGGCAAGCAGATCCGTTACGCCGAGCGTCGCGGTATCCCGTACGTGTGGTTCCCCGGTGCCGAGGGAGCGCCGGACGAGGTGAAGGACATCCGCTCCGGTGAGCAGGTCACGGCCGGTGCGGGGGAGTGGACGCCACCCCCGGGAGACCTCAAACCCACTGTCGGTTGAGTGCCCCCACTGGCGCTGACGGCCGCGGGGACCTACGGTAGCGTAAGTTACGCCACCGTAGGGAGTTTCTCGTGACCGTCAGCACCACAGTGAGCCAGACCGCGCTGCTCGTCGAGTTGGAGCCGGTTGTCGCCCGCAACCTGGACCGCCACCTCTCGCTCGCCAAGGAGTGGTTCCCGCACGAGTACGTGCCGTGGAGCGAAGGGCGGACCTTCGACGGGCCACTCGGCGGCGAGGCGTGGTCACCGACCGACTCCACCATCCCGGACGTGGCCCGCACCGCGCTGATCGTGAACCTGCTGACCGAGGACAACCTGCCCTCGTACCACCACGAGATCGCCACCCTGTTCGGTCGCGACGGCGCGTGGGGCACCTGGGTGCACCGGTGGACCGCCGAGGAGGGCCGGCACGGCGTCGCGATCCGCGACTACCTGACCGTCAGCCGGGCGGTCGACCCGGTGGCGTTGGAGCGGGCCCGGATGACGCACATGTCGGAGGGCTACACCAACGCCCACGGCGACGAGGTGCTGCACTCGCTGGCGTACGTCTCGTTCCAGGAGCTGGCCACCCGGATCTCGCACCGCAACACCGGCAAGGCCACCGGCGACCCCACCTGCGAGGCGCTGCTGGCCCGGGTGGCCGCCGACGAGAACCTGCACATGGTCTTCTACCGCAACCTGCTCGCTGCCGCGTTCGAGCTGGCTCCGAGCCAGGCCATGCGGGCCGTCGCCGACGTGGTGGCCGACTTCCAGATGCCGGGCAGCGGCATCGACGGGTTCGCCCGCAAGTCGGTGGCGATCGCCCTGGCCGGCATCTACGACCTGCGCCAGCACCGCGACGAGGTGCTGCAGCCGGTCCTGCGTCAGTGGGATGTCTTCAACGTGACCGGCCTCAACGCCGACGGTGAGGCCGCCCGCGAGCAGCTCGCCGCCCAGCTGGAGAACCTGGACCGCGCCGCGAGCCGCTTCGAGGAGAAGCGCGACGCCCGAGCCGCCCGCCTAGCCCTCCGCTAAACCCACCCCGTCCCACCCCACCCCACCCCACCCCACCCCACCCCCACCCCACCAGCCCTGGTTGATCATGAAGTTATTGCCACTCGCGACGGCGTGTCGGGGCAATAACTTCATGATCAACCCAAAGGAATGGGAATGGGAAGGGGTGGGGTTAGGGGAGGGGTAGGAGGAGGCAGGTACTGGTGGCGTGGGCTACCAGGCGGTCGGTGGCGTCGGTGATGCGGGCCTCGGCCAGGGCCGTACGGCGGCCGCGTTGCAGCACGGTGCCCTCGCAGCGCAGGGTGCCGCTGTCGACGGTGACCGGGCGGAGGAACTTCACGTTGAGGTCCAGCGAGGTGTAGCCCACCCCGGCGGGCAGGGTGGTGTGCACGGCGCACGCCGCAGCGGTGTCCAGCAGGGTCGAGAGCACGCCACCGTGGACGCTGCCGAGCGGGTTGTAGTGGAACTCCTGTGGAGTCAGCTCGACGACGACCCGGCCCTCGTCGGCTTCCATCCTGGCCATGTCGAGAAGGTGCATCACCGGCGGCGCGGCCAGCTCGCCGGCGATCATCGCCCGGAGCATGTCGAGGCCGCTTCGCCGACCGACCTGGGCGGCGTTGGTCGCCGGGTCCGCCCACGTGAAGGTACGGCTGCGCGCTGGTTCCTGCGTCTGCGTCATGGACGCAGCCTGGCAGCCGGTTGCTGAGTCTGTCAACGAGATCTAGCCTGGTCGGATGCGACCCGCGGCTCTGGACTGGTCAGTGGAGAACTGCACCATCGCCCGCGCGATGGAGGTCCTCGGTGAGCGCTGGACGCTGGTGGTCCTCCGTGAGGTGTTCACCGGCGTACGCCGCTTCGACGACATGCGGGTACGCACCGGCATTCCGCGCCAGGTGCTGACCAACCGGCTCGCCACCCTGGTGGAGCAGGGCGTGCTCAGTCGCGAGCCGTACCGGGAGCCCGGCAGTCGGCTGCGCCACGAGTACCGGCTCACGGACAAGGGCCTGGACCTGTGGCCGGTGCTGGTCGCCGTCCTCGCCTGGGGTGACCGGTACCTCGCCGACGCGGAGGGCCCACCGCTGCGCGTCACGCACCGCGACTGCGGCGCCGAGGTACGCGCCGAACTGCGCTGCTCCGAGGGTCACGACGTGGGTCAGCCACGTGACGTGGTACCCAGCCCGGGCCCCGGCGCCCGACGCCGTACCCCCTGACCCGACGCCCGCCGCGCCCCGCGCTGAGCGGCGACTCGGAGAAGACATCGATGACCGTACGCGCTGAAAGTGCGGCGGTCGTCGATTAGGTGTGACGGTGGCTGTTCGCCAGCGTGTCGGGGGTGTTGCGGCCGTGCGACCGGCCGAGGTCGACGAATTCGGGCGAATCCAAGCCTTGTTAATGATCTTAAGTATGTGAATACTTCAGTCTCAGCCGGCCGATTTCCCCAGATCGGCCGCGTTGCCCTCGGGTCAGTCGCCCCCGGCAGACCCGCTCCCCCGCCCAGGAGGTTTGTTACATGCGACCCACGAGGTCCTCATTCCGCGTTGCGGCCACAGTCGCCGTTTCCGGAACCCTGGTCGTCGGCTCGCTCATCGGCGCGCCCGCCCAGGCCGCTCCTGCCGCGTCCCCCGACGCCGCCGCCGCGATCTCCGCGGCACTCGGCGACCGCTCCGCCGGCTCGTACATCGACGCCAGCGGCAAATCCGTCGTCACGGTGACCGACGCGGCCGCCGCCAGTAAGGCGAGCAAGGCCGGCGCCGTCGTCCGCTACGTCACCCGCGGTGCCGCCGAGCTCAACCGGGCCACCGCCGAGCTGGAGCGCTCCGCCAAGATCCCAGGCACCGCCTGGTGGAGTGACCCGGTCACCAACCAGGTCGTCGTCTCCGTCGACAGCACCGTCACCGGGGCCAAGCTGGAGCGGGTCAAGGCCGCCGCCGCGCGGGCCAACGGCGCGGTCCGGGTCGAGGCCGAGGCGGGCGTGCTGAGCACCCGGATCTCCGGCGGCCAGGCCATCTACGCCGGCGGGGGCGGGCGCTGCTCGCTCGGCTTCAACGTGCGCAGTGGCAGCACCTACTACTTCGTGACGGCTGGGCACTGCACCAACATCTCGGCCAGCTGGTACTCGAACTCCGGCCAGACCTCGCTGATCGGCACCCGTACCGGCACCAGCTTCCCGGGCAACGACTACGGCATCGTGCGGCACAGCAACTCGGCCAACGCCGCCGGCAACGTCTCCCTCTACAACGGCAGCTTCCGCGACATCACCGGCTCCGGCAACGCCTCCGTCGGTCAGTCGGTGCAGCGCTCCGGCAGCACCACCGGCCTGCGCAGCGGCACGGTGAACGCCACCAACGCCACGGTGAACTACGCCGAGGGTTCGGTTTCCGGCCTGATCCGCACCAACGTCTGCGCCGAGCCGGGCGACAGCGGCGGCTCGCTGTTCGCCAACACCACCGCCCTGGGTATGACCTCCGGTGGTAGCGGCAACTGCCGCACCGGTGGCACGACCTACTTCCAGCCGGTCACCGAGGCGCTCAGCCGCTACGGCGTCAGCGTCTTCTGATCCACGCACCGCTCGCGGGCCGCCGGAACTCTCCGGCGGCCCGCGTCGCGTTGACAGCCACCGAACACGACGACGCTCAGCCGGGCCCGGACCGTCCCGGTCGACGCCGGACGACCAGCACGGCGGCCAGCGGTACGCCTGCCTCGGCGGCCGCCGCCAGCCTCTCGGTCAGCCCGATCAATGCCCCTTCGGTGATGAACTCGACGGCGAACCAGCCGACCAGTCCGAGCAGGAGCACGGCCGCCGCGAGCGCCAACGCGCGCATGGGAGCCGGCGGGTGGTGGTGTTCCCGATCGGGCGACGGCGCGGCCCGACGGGGCACCGCCAGGGCCGGCCAGACGGCCAACGCTCCGAACGCCACACCGGCGGCCACGACGTGCGTCGTCGAGCTGCCCCTCGCGTTCTGCGGGAACGCGACCAGGACCAGGGTCGCCAGCCCGCCCAGCGCGAGCAGCGCTCGGCCCGCCGGCGCGGCGCTGACCAGGCCGAGCGCGGTCACCAGGTGACAGAGGCCCAGGCCGGCCAGCCCGACCGTCATGATCCAGCGATGGTCCGCACCCGTGGCGGCGAGCGCGCTGATGGTCTGCCGCACCGGGTCGAATCCGTCGGACTGGGCGGCCTGGGCCAGGGTCCAGCCGCCGATGAGGAACAGCGGTGCGCCACCGGCCGACACGAGAGCCCAACGGGGAACCACAGACATCGAGCGATCGTAACGACGCGACGGTACGGTTCCGGGACCGGGCAAGGGCCGATGGCACGGTTCCGGGGCTGGGCGCGGGCCGACGGCACGGCCGCCGGTTCAGGCCGGGCGCCGAAAGGTCAGACGGGGCGACGACTCACGGCAGCCGGTCGGGTCGCCCGGGGGTGGGCCCGCTGGATGGCCCGAGGGGATCCGGGGGTACGACGCCGATGGTCGGCAGGTCCGGGCCGACGCGTACGGTGCCGCCGGTCGACCAGGCGAGGTGCGCCCGCCGGGCGGAGAGAACCGCCAGCAGCGGCCAGAGGGAGACCGCCACCGCCGTCACCCGCTCGGCCAACCCCGTGCGGGAGCCACTGGTCACCTCGAACGCGCACCAGCCGAAGAGCGCGAGCAACACGAGCGTGGCGCTCAGCCCGACCGCCCGGCGGAACGCCCAGGGCGGCTCCGGTCGGGTGGGGTGCTCGGTGTCGTTGCCGCGCGGCAGCCGCAGTGCCGAACCAGCCGGCCAGAGCACCAGGGCGAGAACGGCCACCGTCGCCGCGACGCCGTGGCTGAGTGAACCGCCGACCGGCGGCCGGGGAAAGGCGACGAGCGCGATGGTGGCCACCCCACCGATCGCGAGCAGAAAGCGGCTGGGCAGCCCGGCCGCGTGCAGGACGGCGGCGACCGAGAGGTAACAGCAGCCGAGCAGCACCAGGGCCACCACCATGATCCAGGCGTCGGTGGCGTCCTGTCCTGCCAGCTCGCTGATGGTGTCCCGGACCGGGTCGTACCCGACGGGCTGTCGGGCCTCCGCCACCGTCCAACCGGCCACCAGCAGCACGGGCGCCGCCGCCGCCGTGGCGACGGCCCAGTTCGGTACGGGCCGCATTTCGCCACGTTAACCGCCGAGACGCCTGGTTGAGCCGGGTTCGCCGGGAGCGGTCAGCCCGCGCTGACCGTGGCGGCGGTGAGGATGACCGACCCACCCGGGTATTGGCACTGGACACGCAACGTCAGTTCGTCGGCACCCTCGATGTCCGCCGTGAGGTCCTGCGGACTGTTCATTCGAGCGTCGAACTGCTGCCCCCGCGTCACCCGGGTGATCGTCCCGTCCGTCTGCCGAATCGCCACCAGCGCATAGACCAGGACGACGCCGTCATGGTCGTCCGGAGCTGAGAAGAACGGCCGTACGGTCGAGGTCAGATCGATATAGCGGCGCTGCAGCTTGAAGGTGACCTCACGTTGCTTGTCCGCGCCAGAATTCGTCGGGCAGCCGATGACAATAGGGCGGTCGTACTCGGATCGACCGTTCAGTTGGCGGGGAAGCTTTCCGAGATTCACCGCGCCAGCTTCGACGGCCAGGGTGTCCAGTCGAACGGCCTGCGGGGCGCTGGCCGATGGTGCGACACCCGACGCGGGACTGGCGGGCGACGGGTTGGCTGGCGCGGCACCCGCCGTCGACGCGGTGGCTGTCAGCGCGCCCGGGCCCACCCGCCAGTCGAAGACGTCCCGCGCTAATGCGGCAGCCGCGACGAGCACCCCGAGCACCGTGAAGGCGATTGCCACCTGTGCCCCGCGCCGGGCCGGTATTGGCGTCGCTCCCTGGCTGGAATCCTGCATATCGGGCATCTACCTTTCCGCCACCGACGTAGAGATTGGACCGCTGATGTCTGACGGGTTCCGGTCACTTCGCGTCGGCGAAGAATACTCTGCCCCGGGCGATGGCGGGTTCCTGATAATGTGCCGATCCCGAACTGGAGAACAGCCTGCCCCCATCCGACGTTGACTTCTGCCGATGCAGGAGGTTTTGCGGTGAGCCAACCCGATCCGCGTCCCGAACCCCCCGAACCCACCCCGGTTCCTCCGCCACCAACGCCACCGCCCGGTGGCGAAAAATCAGCTCCCTTCTCGAGTGGGGCCACGCTTCCCCGACCATCGGCTGCACCGGTCGCCACCGCGCCCCGCAACACGTTGGGCCTGGTGGTGGTCGCCGTCGCCGTGCTGGCGCTGCTGGTGGCCGTCGGCTCGGCTGCCGTCTCTTGGCGTGCACTGGACCAGGCGCAGACCGCGCGAGACATCGCGTCCGCCCGGCAACCCGTCGGCTCGACCGGCACCGGACCCGTCGCGGATCCTCCCAGCACGTCCGGAGCGGCCGATCCTGCGCAGACGACCGCCTCGCCGGAGGAACCGCCGCGTTCGCCGGGGACGCCCCCTGCGCTCAACGAACAGACGGTCTACGAGCCTGAATACGAGAATCAGAGCCTCACCTTGAAGCCGACAGACTGCTTCAAGGAGATGGAGGTGGACCTCGATGAACCACGTGCCAACGTGGGGTCGAACAGCACGGAGATGGCCCTCAACGCTGGCTGTCCGGGCGCTCCCTTCATCAAGCTGGCAAACGGGGTGGAGGGCAGTGAAGCCGCGACGGCGGGGATGAAGCCAGCGGAGTGCAACAACTCGATCCGCTCCGCCCCGATCGCCTCGGAGGCCGAGGTGCCACTTCGCAAGGGCTCCTGGCTCTGCATCAGGACCAATTACGCCGCGGCGCGTGAACAGCGGGACAGATGGCGGGTGGTGCTGCTGGAGGTCGTCGCCATCAGCAACGACCGGACGACCGTCATCCGGGTCACGGCCTGGAACATTCCCGAAGACTGAGGTTTGCGGACAGACCGCGCCACCCGTTGATTCGCCCGGATTGATCGGCCGGGTCGACGGGTGGCGCGGATCGTTGCCGACGCTCCTGACAGAATGCGGAGGCACACCGCACCGCGAATGAGGAGTTGCCAGCCGTGATCCGTACCCACAATGCCGGAAGCCTGCGCGCCGCGGACGCCGGCTCGACGGTGACGCTCGCCGGCTGGGTGGCCCGCCGCCGCGACCACGGCGGGGTCATCTTCGTCGACCTGCGCGACGGTTCCGGTGTTGTCCAGGTGGTGTTCCGCGAGGAAGACGCGCACGCGCTGCGCAACGAGTTCTGCGTGAAGGTCGTCGGTGAGGTGACCCGCCGCCCGGCCGGCAACGAGAACCCGGAGCTGCCCACCGGCGAGGTCGAGGTGACCGTCGTCGAGCTGGAGGTGCTCTCCGAGGCGGCGCCGCTGCCGCTGCCGGTGGACGACCAGATCGAGGCCGGCGACGACATCCGACTCCGGTACCGCTACCTGGACCTGCGCCGCAGCGGCCCGGCGAACGCGCTGCGGCTGCGCTCGCGCGCCAGCCAGCTGGCCCGGGGCGTGCTGCACGAGCGGGACTTCCTGGAGATCGAGACGCCGACGCTGACCCGCTCGACGCCGGAGGGCGCCCGCGACTTCCTGGTGCCGGTGCGCCTGCAGCCCGGCAGTTGGTACGCGTTGCCGCAGTCGCCGCAGCTGTTCAAGCAGCTGCTGATGGTGGGCGGCATGGAGCGGTACTACCAGATCGCCCGCTGCTACCGCGACGAGGACTTCCGCGCCGACCGGCAGCCGGAGTTCACCCAGCTCGACATCGAGATGTCGTTCGTGACCGAGGACGACGTGATCGACCTTGGTGAGGCGATCGTCTCCGCGCTGTGGAAGGACCTGGCCGGGCACGAGATCAGCCGTCCGATCCCACGGATCACCTGGCACGACGCGATGGCACGGTACGGCTCGGACAAGCCGGACCTGCGCTACGGCGTCGAGCTGACCGAGCTGACCGAGTACCTGCGCGGCACCGAGTTCCGGGTCTTCGCCGGGGCCATCGACGCGGGCGGGTACGTCGGCGCGGTGGTGATGCCGGGCGGCGCAGCGCAGAGCCGCAAGGAGCTGGACGGCTGGCAGGACTGGGCGAAGGCGCGTGGCGCGCGGGGCCTGGCGTACGTGGTGCTGGACGCGGAGACCGGCGAGGCACGTGGCCCGGTGGCGAAGAACCTGTCCGCCGAGCACCTGGGTGGGCTCGCCGACGCGGTCGGCGCGAAGCCGGGTGACGCGGTCTTCTTTGCCGCGAGCGCCACCACCCGGGAGGCGCAGGAGCTGCTGGGTGCGGCCCGCGTCGAGATCGCCAAGCGGTCCGGCCTGATCGACGAGAGCGCCTGGGCGTTCTGCTGGGTGGTCGACGCGCCGATGTTCGAGCGCACGGACGAGGGCGGTTGGACGGCCGTGCACCACCCGTTCACCTCGCCGAACTCGGAGTGGGTCGACCGGTTCGAGGAGGCTCCGGACCGGGCCCTGGCGTACGCGTACGACATCGTCTGCAACGGCAACGAGATCGGCGGCGGGTCGATCCGTATCCACCGGGGTGACGTGCAGAAGCGGGTCTTCGACCTGCTCGGCATCACCCCCGAGGAGGCGCAGGACAAGTTCGGCTTCCTGCTGGAGGCGTTCAAGTACGGCGCCCCGCCGCACGGCGGCATCGCCTTCGGCTGGGACCGGGTCTGCATGCTGCTCGCCGGTGCCGACTCCATCCGCGAGGTCATCGCGTTCCCGAAGACCCGGGGTGGCTTCGACCCGCTGACCAGTGCGCCCACCCCGATCACCGCGCAGCAGCGCACCGAGGCCGGCATCGACGCCAAGCCCAAGCCCGCCGCGACCGCCCACACCGGAACGGCCGGCCCCGCAGCCCCGGTGGCAGACCCGGTCTGACCCCCTATCGCGCCGTCGATCATGAGGTTGACGGGCCCGCGCCACGGCGTGTCGCTCGTTAACCTCATGGTCGGCGGCGGCGGTGGGGGAGTGGGCTGGGATGCGGGTGCTTGTTGTCGGGGGTAGTGGGTTACTCGGGCGAGAGGTCTGTCAGCGGGGCCTGAGCGCCGGGTTCTCCGTTGTCGGGACGTTCCACTCCGGTGAGATCGCGGTGCCGGGGGTCGCGGCACGGCGGCTGGACGTGACCGACCGGTCCGCCGTGCGCGCACTGGTCGCCGAGGTGCGGCCGGACGCCGTGGTCGGGACCCCGTATCGGTACGGCGACTGGGCGGTCACCGCCGACGGGGCCGCGCACGTGGCGGTCGCCGCCGCCGAGGTGGGTGCCCGGCTGGTGCACGTGTCCAGCGACGCGCTGCACGCTGGACGACCCGTGCCGTACGCCGACGACGAACCACCCACGCCGGTGCACGCGTACGGTGCCGCGAAGGCGGCGGCCGAGACCGCCGTACGGGCGATCGACCCGGGTGCGGCGCTGGTGCGGACCTCCCTGATCGTGGGGGAGGGCAGCAAGCAGATCCAGCTCTGCCGGGACGCGCTCGCCGGTCGGGCCACCCTGTTCAGCGACGAACTGCGCTGCCCGATCGACGTCGCCGACCTGGCCGCCGCCGTGCTGGAACTGGTCGCCTCGACGTACGCCGGTGTGCTCAACGTGGCCGGCCCGGACGCGGTCAGCCGAGCCGACCTGGGCCTGCTGGTCGCCGAGCGGTACGGCTTGGACGCGGCAGGGTTGAGGACCACCACCAGCGCGGCCACCGGTCTGGTACGCCCCTTGGACGTACGCCTCGACTCCGCGCGCGCCGCCTCCCTGCTGCGGACGCGAGTGCGCGGGGTACGCGAACTCCTCGCCGGCTGACAGGCACACTTTCTGTGCAGAATAGTTGTGCATAGAAAGTGTGCAGAGATAGTCTGCGTTCATGGCGAACGACGAAGACGCTCAGCGGGCGGCGCTACGTGAGGTCCGCATCGACAAGCGGCAGGTCCGGGTCCTGGCGCATCCGCTACGAATGCGGCTGGTTGGCGCCCTGCGTGTGAAGGGGCCCGCCACCGCCACCACCCTCGCCGAACTGCTCGGCACAAACACCGGCGCGACCAGCTACCACCTGCGTCAACTCGCCGAGGTCGGGCTCGTCATCGAGGATCCCGACCGAGGCACCGGGCGGCAACGGTGGTGGCAGGCGGCGCACGACGTCACCAACTGGGAGCCGAGCGACTTCGATGACGACCCCGACGCCCGGGCCGCGATCGAGTGGATCCAGGGCGACCAGGTGCGTCTCCTCGTCGAGACCGCCGACCGCTGGTTCGCCACCCAGCACGAGTGGTCACCCGCCTGGCGGGACGGCTTCGGCATGGGCGACATCTTCATGACCATCCCGCCCGCGAGACTGGAGGAGCTCAAGGCGGAGGTGTGGCAGGTGCTGGAGCGCTACCACCGCGAGGCCCAGCCCGACGCCCCCACCGACCCGGACGCCCGCCCGGTGCAGGTCTTCCTGGCCGCCTACCCGTTGCGCGAGGGCCTCCGGTGAGCGCGTTGACCGTACGTCAGGTTCGGCGTCGTTACCTCACGCTCTACGGCCTGCGCTGGCTGCCCACGGGTCTGATGATCCCGGTGATGATCCTGCTGATGCAGGAGCGCGGCCTGTCGCTGCCGCAGATCGGCCTGGTCGGTACGGCTCAGGGCCTGCTGGTGCTGGCGCTGGAGTTGCCCACCGGCGGGTTCGCCGACGCTCTCGGTCGTCGACCGGTGCTGCTCGCCGCCGGGGTGTTCAACCTTGTCTCCCTCGCGCTGTTCGCCGTGGCCGACTCGTTCGTGCTGTTCTTCGTGGTCTGGGCTCTGCAGGGCATCTACCGGGCGTTGGACAGCGGCCCGTTGGAGTCCTGGTACGTCGACGCCACCCTGGCCGCCGACCCGCAGGCCGAGTACGAGCGTGGCCTCGGCTACGCCGGCACCGTCGTCGGCGGCGCCATCGGCGGAGGCGCGCTGCTCAGCGGTGGTCTCATCGCGCTCGGCCCGATCGGGCCGGTCACCGCGCTCACGGTGCCCGTGCTGGCCGCCATCGTGGCGCAGACGGCGGCGCTCGTCGCGCTCGTGGTGCTGCTGGTCGAGGAGCGGCCGGCCACCGGGGTCGCGGCGATGCGGGCCTCGGTGGTCCAGGCGCCCCGGATGATCGGCCAGGCCGTCGGGCTGCTGCGGCGTTCCCGGGTGCTGCTGGCGTTGGTGGCCGTCGAGCTGTTCTGGGGCTTCGGCATGGTCACCTTCGAGTCGCTGCTGCCGGTCCGACTCGCCGAGGTGATCGGTGATCCGGAACGCGCCGCGGTGCTGCTCGGGCCGGCGAACTCGGCCGCCTGGCTCGCCTCGGCCGCCGGCGCGGCACTGACCCCACTGCTGCTGCGCTGGTTCGGCGCCGCTCCGGGTGCGGCCCTGCTCCGCGTCCTGCAGGGCGTGACCGTGGTCGGGATGGGGTTGTTCGCCGGGCCGGTCGGCGTGCTGGTGGCCTACCTCGCCTGCTACACGGTGCACGGCGCGTCCAACCCGTTGCACAGTGGGCTGCTGCACCGGCAGGTCGACGGCCCGTACCGGACCAGCGTGCTCTCGCTGAACTCGATGATGGGGCAACCGGCCGGCGCGCTCGGCGGGGTGGTGCTCACCGCGCTCGCGGCCGCCACCAGCGTCAGCACCGCGATGGTGGTCGGCGCTGTGGTGTTGGCCGTCGCCGCCCCGCTCTACCTGCCCGCCTGGCTGGCCGGCCGTCGGGCCGCCTCGGCCGTCGAGCCGACCGCGGTCCCGGTGCCCGCCACCGACCGTTAGCGAACGCCCCTCGCCTGACCGGACGGCAGGCCGGTCAGGCGAGGCGGATCGAGCTGAGCGGGAGGGTGGAGGTGTAGCCGAGCCGACGGTAGAGCCGCGCCGCACCGACGTTGTCTGTGTAGACGCCGAGCCCGACCAGGTCGTGACGTGCCAGCAGCGCCCGGGTCATCCCGGCGGTCAGGGACGCGCCCAGCCCCCGACCACGTTGGTCGGGGGCGACGGTCAGGCCGGCCAGGAAGCCGATGTCCCCCTGGCTGCGGTCCGCGCCGCACGCCACCAACCGGTTGTCGGCCCAGATGCCGTACCAGTCGACCACCCGTGGGTCGCCCGGCCGCGAGGTGCTGGTGGGGAACGACTCTTCGACTAGTGCCGCCAGCGCCGGCTGGTCGGCGGCGGTGAGGCGGACCACCGGCTGTTCGTCCGGCTGCGCCGGCGGCGCCGTGTCGGTCCAGTGGAAGTCCCAGTCGCTGTGTTCGGTCACCGCCAGCCGGTCGACCAGCAGACCGCGATCGTGTCGAGGCAGGTGCAGGTGCGGGCGCTGTCCGGACTGGAACATCCCGTCGGTGGCCAGCGCGACACAGATCTCCAGCGCCGGCTCGGCCGGGCCGATCGCGCAGCCGGCCGGCCCGTGCCCCGGCGGCACCACCCACAGCACGGCACCATCACGCTGGTACGCGCGCACCGGCCCGGCCCGTCCGAGGGCGTGCCGGGCGAACGGGTGGTGCCCGACGGCGGCCAGGACGGCGCTCCGGTCCTGGAGCACCTGGTCGTCGGTGATCATGGGGCCCAGCCTAGGAGCCGGGGTTCGAATGCCTCCGTCGGGCCGTCGCGGCATGGCCACCTCCACCGTGGAGATTGGCGAGTCGACCGATTGGGTACATCACGCGCCGACCTACTGGGAACCCCCACCGGAGGACCGACATGCTCGCCATTCTCGCGGCCATCGTTTTTGGCTTTGCCCTGCTGCTCGACCTGCTCGGCACCGACTTCGGAGCGCCGGACCTGTTCAACTGGAACACCCTCGTACTCATCGGGCTGCTTCTGCTCTCGCTCTACCTGGCCGGCGTCGGCAGCGGCCCGCGCGGCGGTGGCGGCGGCCGCTGGTACCGGGGCCGTCGCCCCGGGCGTGGCTGACCGGAACCGATCACCGGTGGCGGGCCTGCGGCGCGATTCCGGCGTCGTGGGCCCGGCCCGGTACTGTCTTCGTGATGGAGTCCGACGCCCTCTTCTCCCTCGGTGAACCCGCCGGGTCGCGCAGCGCGCCCGACGGTCCCGCCGGTGTCGACGGCTTCACCGCGGTGGCCGACGATTCGCCCCTGCCCGTCCGGATGCGCCCGGTGACCCTCGACGAGCTGGTCGGGCAGGAGCACCTGCTCGCTCCCGGCGCACCACTGCGGCAACTGGTCTCCGGCGGTGCTCCGATGTCGGTGATCCTCTGGGGCCCGCCGGGCAGCGGCAAGACCACGATCGCGCACCTGGTGGCCGGGGCCACCGACCGCCGCTTCGTCGCCATGTCGGCGCTCTCCGCCGGCGTGAAGGACGTCCGGGCGGTGATCGAGGCGGCTCGCCGCCAGCGTCGTTCCGGTGGCCCGCAGACCGTGCTCTTCATCGACGAGGTGCACCGCTTCAGCAAGACCCAACAGGATTCGCTGCTCGCCGCCGTCGAGGACCGCACTGTCACCCTGCTGGCGGCGACCACCGAGAACCCGTACTTCTCAGTCATCTCACCGCTGCTGTCGCGGTGCGTGCTACTCACCCTGCAACCGTTGGACGACGAGGCGGTGCGGGGCCTGCTGCGCCGCGCGGTCGCCGACAAGCGTGGTCTGGACGGCGCGCTGGTGCTGACCACCGAGGCCGAGGATCACCTGGTCCGGCTGGCCGCCGGTGACGTCCGTAAGGCACTCACCGCCCTGGAGGCGGCGGCCGCCTCCGCGACGGCCCTCGGCGGCGGGCGGATCGACCTCGCCACCGCCGAGCAGGCCGTCGACGTGGCGGCGGTGCGCTACGACCGCGACGGAGACGCCCACTACGACGTGGTCAGCGCCTTCATCAAGAGCATGCGCGGCTCGGACGTGGACGCTGCGGTGCACTGGCTGGCACGCATGCTGGTAGCCGGTGAGGACGCCCGGTTCATCGCCCGTCGCCTGGTCATCTTCGCCAGCGAGGACGTGGGCATGGCCGACCCCGGTGCGCTGAGCGTGGCGACCGCCGCCGCGCACGCGGTCGAGTACGTCGGGTTGCCCGAAGCGCAGCTCAACCTCGCCCAGGCGGTGATCCACCTGGCCACCGCGCCCAAGTCGAACTCGGCCACCACCGCCATCGGCGCCGCCATCGCCGACGTCCGGGCCGGTCGCGGTGGCCCGGTGCCGCGAGGGCTGCGCGACGCGCACTACGCCGGCGCCCGAGGGTTGGGCCACGGGACCGGCTACCGCTACCCGCACGACGACCAGCGCGGCGTGGTCACCCAGCAGTACGTCCCGGACGACCTGGTGGGCACCGACTACTACCAGCCCAGCCCGCACGGCGCGGAGCGGTCGGTGGCCACCAGGTTGCCGCTGCTGCGCCGGATCGTGCGTGGTCTGCCGGCTCCGGCCGTGCGCCCGCAGACGCCGACATCCGAGCCGTCCGTAACGGCGCAGACCGCGCCAGCGCTATCCCCGGGGGCCGCCCGTCCGACGACGGGCACGGATGCCCCCGGCACGATGCAGGACAGCGGCACCGACGCCGCAGGAGAGGGTCAACAGTGAGATCGCGTGGTGGGGACCGCCCGGACGAGGGCCCGGACGAGCGGCGCGATCCCCGCGCCAAGACCCGCCGTTGGGGTCGCGGCCGGGCGGCTGAGCCCGAGCCGGAGGAGCCGGTCGCCGGCGAGGAGTTCGGCTGGATCGACGATCTGCGCTCGGCCAAGCAGCAACGCACCGAGCTGGGCCCGGACGGCGCACCGGCGGAGCCGAACCGGCCCCGCGGGGGTATGCCGCCGGCAGACCCGGCCGGGCCTCCGGCACAACCCGCCGCCCCGCGTACGGCGGGAGAGCCGGCCGGTGCGCGCGGCAGTGCGTCGGAGCCCTCGGCGCCGCCGGCTCCGCGTCAGAGTGAACCGGGCGGTGCCGCCGCCCGTCGCCCGGTCGACGGGCCCTGGCCCGGGGAGACACCGCCAGTGGGCCGTCGCCCGGACAACCGGCCGCCCGCAGCCGGCCCCGTAGCCGGGCAGCCGCCACGCCGCGGTGTTCAGCCGGTGCCCGGCGCCCGCGGCGCCGCACCACAGTCGCCGCCCTCCGCTCGCCCGGGCGGGGGTGACCCGGCCGGCCCGCCGGGGCCTCGTCCGGCACCCGACGCGCCCGGCGGCTCGGCCCGTCCGCGCGGTGCGGCCGCCCCTCCCGGCCCACCCGTGGGCCCACCGACCTCGGGCCCACCGGCCGGTCGTCGCCCGGACGCCGCCGCTTCGCCGGCCCGTCGTCCGGACGCCGTTGTTCCGCCGGGCCGTCATCAGGACCCCGCCGCACCCGGCGGTCAACCCGACTCCATGCCGCCGCTGCGCCGTCCGGACGCCGGTCCGCCGGTCCGCCGACCCGGCCCGGAGCAACCGGTCGAACCCGGCCGTGCCCGTCCTCCCGCCGACGGCACGCCCGCCGGTCGCCGCGCCGCCGGCTCGGCACCCGACCCGACGCGGTCCGCCGGAGCTCCCGCCGCCCCCGGGCCGGCCCGCTTCGACGGCGCGCCGGCCGGCGTCGTGCCGTCGACAGCGGACGGCCTGCGGCCCGACCCCGCCATCGACCGTGACCCGCGTACCGCCCGGCGTCGTCCGGGCCCGGCCGACCCCGGTGCACCCGAACCCGCCGCGCGCGCGTCCGAGGGTGCCCGTCCGACAGCCGGCGGGCGTCGCCGCGCCGCGGAACCCGACGAGCCGGTCGTGCCCCGCTCGGGTAACGCGCCACCCGTGCCCCGCTCGGGGAACGCGTCGTCGGTGCCCGAGGCGACCGGCGCGCACAGTGGCGCCCTGCCCACCACCGGCCCCGCCGACGGCACCGGTCGCCGCCGGGTCGTCTCCGATGAACCGGAACGCCGAACGCCGCCCGGCGGCGAACCCCGCCCGGACCGGCCGGACCGCCCGGAGCGGCCAGCGGACTGGCTGCGCCAGGCCGGCCGCCTGCCACACACCGACCCCGCCCTGCGGGTGGTCAACCGCCGAGACGGCAGTCCGCCGGCCGGGGGACGCCGTCCGGCGCCGCCCACCGGGCCGGTAGACCTCACCGACCAGGCGTCCGGTCGGCTCGCCGTGCCCGACCCGGCCGCGGAACGCACCGCCGCCCGCCGGCCCGCCGGCCCGCCGGTCGACCCCGGCGCGGACGCACCGACCGGTCGTCGCGCCGTCCGGCCCGACGGGTCGGGATCCACCGGAGAGCAGGCTCTGACCTACCCCTCGCCGCCCGGTGAGCGGCCCGCCCGTGGGCGGGGCGCTGCGGCGGTGCCCCCCACTCCGGACCCCACTGTTCGGCGCGGCCGTGCCGTGGCGGGGCCCGGCCCGGACGCACCGCCCGCCCCGGATCCGACCGGCCGACGACGACGTGGACCGGCCGAGGCCGGCCCTGACGGTACGGCTGCCCCCGGTCGACAGGGGGCCGCGAGCGACAGTGGCGACGACCCCTACGCCGGCGCTCGACCCGGCGGCGGTCCCGCTGCTCGGGGCGCTGCCCGCTCCGTCCCACCCGGGCGGGCCCGCCCCGTTCCGGGCGACGCGCCGGCACCCGGCACCGGGCGCCGTGGCGCCGACGGCCCACCGCGTCCCGGCCCGGGTGGCGATGCGGCACCCCCGGACGCGACCCGTCCGGATGGTCCGGCTCGTGCCGCAGTGCCGCCGGGTGTGGACGGTCCGCCGCGTGCCCGTCCGGATGGTGCGGCTCGTGCCGCTGTCCGCCCACCCGGCGGGCAGCCGGCAGCCGACGACCGGACCGGGGAGTCCGGCCCGGCCCGTGGTGCTGCGCCGGCCGGGCGACCCATGCCGGCCGACCGCGCCGCCGGCCGCGCCCTGCCGCCGAATCGGGAGCCCGGCCGTGCCGAGCCGAGCGGTGTCGCGCCCGTGCCGCCGCCCGGACGCGCCGGCGAGCCCGTCGGCGTGGCCCGCGCCGCCGCCGCGGTGCCCGCCACCGCCGGTCCGGTGGACCGGCCGGAACCGGAGCCCTCTGACGGGCCAGCGCTGCGCTCGGCCGGTCAGGACGCGCCGGACGACGACGCCGCACCGGGTGCCCGTTCTGAGGAACGCCGGCAGACCCGTGAACGACGTCGCCTGCGTGCGGCGGTGTTGGTGCTGGTCAGCGTCGTGCTGCTCGGTGCGGTGCCGCTCTTCTTCGGGATCCGGACGCTGAGCCGTGACCCGGTCTTCGACAACCTGGACCAGCTCGGCGTGCCCGGCTGGGCGGCCGCGAAGACGGTCGACGACGTCAGCGGCAGCCGCTGGTGTCTGCTCGACTGCCGGCTGCGTGAGCGCACCGTGACCTCGGAGAAAGCGCCCAAGGAGACGGCGCAGGTCTACGAGGACGCGCTGCGCCGGGACGGGTGGCAGCCGTGGAAGGTGAGCCGCTGCCCGGAGCAGGAGACGAAGGGCAGCTACACCTGCTGGCGTCGCGACGAGTTGACCCTCGACCTGTGGGTACGCGAGCCGACCTGTGTGCCGCCGCCGGTGGACGGCGAGCCGGCGGTCGTGCCGTCCGGCGACCCGTCGGCCGCTGCGACCGAGTGCACCGGCTCGTTGGTGTCGGTGAAGGTGCGCAATGCGATCGACGACGAGCGGACCAGGCCGCAGCCGACCACCGACCCGTCACTGACCGGTGAGGATCCGTTCCCGACGGTCAGTGCGGACCCGCTGGGCGAGGAGACACCCTCACCGTCCTGAGCCGGTCTCCATCACGGACGGTAGGGTCTGGGGCTGGCGGGCACGCCCGCTACCGGTGAGCGCCGACGGCTCGGCGGCCGGTACGGGCGGCATGGTTGTGCGTTCCGGGGACGTCGGGTCCTGCGGAACTCTGCTTGAGGAGGACAGGCGTGGGCGACATTGGAGCGATAGCGGCGCTGATCGCGGCATCCGCGTTCGCGGTGCTGGTGCTCATCCTGACGCTGCCCATCCTGCGGCTGCGGCACACGGTTGACGCCACCACCCGCATGATCAACGACCTGAACGATCGGACCGCACCGCTGCTCGGCGACGTGAACACCACTGTGAAGAACGTCAACACCGCGCTGGAGCAGGTGCAGATCTCGCTCGACGGTGTGAACCTCCAGCTGGCGAAGGTCGACACCATGACCAGCCACGCGCAGAACGTCACCGCCAACGTCGCCAACCTGGCCACCGTGGTCTCCGCCGCGGCCGCCAACCCTCTGGTGAAGGTGGCCGCGTTCGGCTACGGCGTGCGGAAGGCCGCCGCCGGCCGCCGGCACGCCGAGACCGAGCGCGAGGTACGCGACACCATCAAGCAGCAGCGACGGGCCGCGCGACGCGGCAACAGCTGACCGGCCCGGCGCACCAGGAGGTAGCGGGACATGAGGCGCTTGTTCTGGCTCGGCATCGGGGTGGCCGTCGGTGTGATCGTGGTCCGCAAGGCGACCCGGACCGCGCAGGCGTACACGCCGGCGGGTATCGCCAGCTCGCTGACGGAATCCGCTGGCGGGCTCGTCGAGTCGCTGCGTAGTTTCGTGGAGGACGTCCGGGTCGGGATGGCCGAACGCGAGCAGGAGATCCACCACGCGTTCGCCCAGGGCGAGGCGTTCGACGACAAGTTCGCCGACCTGCGGGAAGACCCGCGAATCGGCGATCGAGAAATCTTTCCGGAGGAACACCAGCGATGAAGACGGCGGAGATCAAGCGGCGGTACCTCGCGCATTTCGAGGCGAATGGGCACGCCGTGGTGCCGTCCGCTCCGCTGCCCGCCATCAGCGATCCGAACCTGCTGTTCGTCAACGCCGGCATGGTGCAGTTCGTGCCGTACTTCCTGGGTCAGCAGACGCCCGCGTACCAGCGGGCGGTGAGTGTGCAGAAGTGCATCCGTACGCCGGACATCGACGAGGTCGGTAAGACGAGCCGGCACGGCACGTTCTTCCAGATGAACGGCAACTTCTCCTTCGGGGACTACTTCAAGGCCGGTGCGATTCCGCTGGCGTGGGAGTTGTCCACGAAGCCGATCGCCGAGGGTGGGTACGGGCTGGATCCGGAGCGGATCTGGCCGACGATCTACCTCGACGACGACGAGGCGTACGAGATCTGGCGGTCGGTGGGTGTGCCGGCGGAGCGGATCGTGCGTCGGGGCAAGGCGGACAACTTCTGGTCGATGGGCATTCCCGGGCCGTGCGGTCCGTCGTCGGAGCTGTTCTACGACCGGGGCCCGGAGTACGGGCGTGAGGGTGGTCCGGCGGTCGACGAGGACCGGTACATGGAGTACTGGAACCTCGTGTTCATGCAGTTCGAGCGGGGGCCGGGCACCAACAAGGAGGACTATCCGATCCTGGGTGACCTGCCGGCGAAGAACATCGACACGGGCATGGGCCTGGAGCGGATGGCGTCGATCCTGCAGGGTGTGGACAACCTGTACGAGATCGACGAGGTCCGGCCGATCCTGGCGCGGGCGGCCGAGCTGACCGGGAAGCGGTACGGGGCGCACTCGGGGCACGTGGCGAGTGAGTCGCACCCGGACGACGTGCGGTTGCGGGTGATCGCGGATCACGTGCGCACGGCGCTGATGCTGATCGGTGACGGGGTGACCCCGTCGAACGAGGGCCGCGGGTACGTGCTGCGGCGGATCATGCGTCGGGCGATCCGGTCGATCCGGTTGCTGGGTTGGCAGGAGCGGGCGCTGCCCGAGCTGCTGCCCGTGGCGCGGGACTGCATGGCGCCGTCGTACCCGGAGTTGGCGAGTGACTTCGACCGGATCGCGGACTACGCGTACGCGGAGGAGGAGGCGTTCCTGTCCACGCTGCGGGCGGGAACGACGATCCTGGACACCGCGATCGCGGAGACCCGCACTGCGGGCGGCTCGGCGTTGTCCGGGGCGAAGGCGTTCCAGTTGCACGACACCTACGGCTTCCCGATCGATCTGACCCTGGAGATCGCCGCGGAGCAGGGTCTCAGCGTCGACGACGAGGGGTTCCGGCGGCTGATGGCCGACCAGCGGACCCGGGCGAAGGCCGACGCGCAGGCCCGCAAGACGGGGCACGTCGACCTGTCGGCGTACCGGTCGGTGCTCGACGCGGGTGGTCCGGTGACGTTCACCGGGTACGGCGAGGTGTCCCGCGAGTCGACGGTGCGGGCGCTGCTCGGCGCCGACGGCCCGCGTCAGGCGGCGACCGAGGGCGACACCATCGAGCTGGTGCTGGACACCACCCCGTTCTACGCCGAGGGCGGTGGGCAGCAGCCCGACCAGGGCATGATCACGGTTGGTGGCGGGCAGGTCGAGGTGCTCGACGTGCAGCAGCCGGTGCCCGGTCTGATCGTGCACCGTGCTCGGGTGATCCGGGGCGAGGTACGCGCCGGTGAGGCCGGCTTCGCCGAGATCGACACGACGCGGCGTCGGGCGATCTCCCGGTCGCACACCGCAACGCACCTGGTGCACCAGACAATGCGCAACTTCCTCGGAGAGTCGGCCACGCAGGCCGGGTCGCTGAACGCCCCCGGTCGGCTCCGGTTCGACTTCAACACCCCGACCGGGGTGTCGCCGAGCGTCCTGCGTGACGTGGAGCAGCAGGTCAACGAGGTGCTGCTGGCCGACCTGGAGGTGCACGCCTTCATCACCTCGTTGGAGGAGGCGCGGCGCATCGGCGCGATGGCGCTCTTCGGCGAGAAGTACGGCGAGGAGGTGCGGGTCGTCGAGGTGGGTGACTACGCCCGGGAGCTGTGCGGCGGCACGCACGTGGCCCGCTCGGCCCAACTCGGCCTCGTGAAGATCCTCTCCGAGTCGTCGATCGGCTCCGGCGTCCGCCGGGTGGAGGCGCTGGTCGGTATGGACGCCTTCGGCTTCCTGGCCAAGGAGCACCTGTTGGTCTCCCGGTTGGCCGAGCTGTACCGGGTGCCCAACGATCAGGTCGCCGACCGGGTGGAGCAGACCGTCACCCAGCTTCGGGACGCCGAGAAGGAGCTGGAGAAGCTGCGCGCCCAGTTGGTGCTGGGTGGCGCGGCGGCGCTCGCGGCGCAGGCCAAGGACGTGCGCGGGGTCGCGTACGTGGGCACGGAGGCGCCGGAGGGCGCGGCCGGTAACGATGTGCGCACCCTGGCTCAGGAGATCCGCGGCAAGATCGACCCGGCGCGGCCGGCGGTCGTCGCGGTGGCGGCGCGCTCGAACGGCAAGGCGTCCCTGGTGGTCGCGGTCAACGCGGCGGCGCGCAGCCGGGGCCTGGCCGCGTCGGATCTGGTGAAGGCGGCGTTCTCCGGGCGGGGCGGTGGCAGCCCTGATCTGGCCCAGGGCGGCGGTCTGCCCGCGGCTGAGGCACCGAACCTGCTGCTCACCGTCGAGAAGGCGATTACTGAAGCGTGACGGATCATCACTGTGAGTCAGGGCGGGCCGATTGGTCCGCCCTGGTTCGTACCCGGTCGGTGGTGACCGTCGGTGGCTGAGCTGACGCGCGGTGTGCGGATCGGTGTGGATGTCGGTCAGGTGCGGGTGGGCATCTCCCGCTCGGATCCGGACGGGATCTTGGCAACGCCGCTGGTCACACTGGCCCGCGATCTCAAGGCGGCGCCGGACGCGGTGCCGAGCGACCTCGCCGAGTTGGCCGCGTTGGTGGCGGAGCACGAGGCCGTCGGCGTTGTCGTCGGTCTTCCGGTCAATCTCGCCGGCAAGCACGGTCCTGCGGCCGTCCATGTGAAGGCGTACGCTGACCGACTGGTCGATGTGATAGCGCCTGTCCCGGTAACGCTCACTGACGAGAGGATGTCGACCGTGGTCGCTTCTCGTAGGCTTGCCGAGCGTGGCGTCCGAGGTAAACGTCAACGTGCGGTTGTCGATCAGGCGGCCGCGGTGGAGATCCTGCAGAGCTGGCTGGACGCGCAGCGGAGGCGGACGTAATGATCGACGATCTGGATCTTGGGTTCGACGATGCGGAGCGGGGGGAGAAGGGTCGGCACCGGCGCGGCTTCCGCAAGCGCAAGAGCGGGTCCGGCGGCGGCCGGGGCAAGACGTTCCTGGCTCTGCTGATGGCCCTGCTCCTGTTGGGCGGCATCGGCGGTGGCGCGTTCTACGGCTTCGACCGTATCCAGAACTACTTCGTCACCCCCGACTACGACGGCAGCGGGGCTGGTGAGATCACCGTCGAGATCAAGGCCGGCGCGCTGCTCGCCGACATGGCCGACGCCCTCGTGGCAGCTGACGTGGTCAAGAGCCAGAAGGCGTTCATCGAGGCGGCCGAGGCCAACTCGCGCAGCAAGAACATCCAGCCGGGCACGTACAAGCTGCGCAAGCAGATGAGCGGCGCGAACGCCGTGACCGCGATGCTCGACCTGAAGAACAAGATCGTCAACGGGTTGACCATCCCCGAGGGCCGCACCAGCTTCAACATCTACAAGCTGCTCTCCGAGAAGACCAAGATCCCGGTCAAGGACTTCCAGGCCGCCGCGAAGGACCCGGAGGGGCTCGGCGTCCCGGACTGGTGGTACACGCGCGGTGACGGCAAGAAGAGCGTCAAGTCCATCGAGGGTTTCCTCTTCCCGGACACCTACGAGATCCCGCCGAAGTCCACCGCCGAGAGCATCCTCAAGCTGATGGTGAACCGTTTCCTGTCGGTGACCGGTGAGATGAAGTTCGCCGACCAGGTGCAGGAGAAACGCAAGGTCAGCCCGTACGAGGCGCTGATCGTGGCCTCGCTGGCCCAGGCCGAGGCGGGCAACAAGGACGACCTCGGGAAGGTCGCCAGGGTCGCCTACAACCGCGCGTACGGCGAGTTCCCGTGCAACTGCCTGGAGATGGACGTCACCGTCAACTACTACCTGGAGTCGATCGGTAAGCCGACCAAGTCGTCCAAGCAGATGACGGCGGCCGAGCTGGACGACCCGAAGAACCCGTACAACCGCAAGCTGCCGGGCATGATCCCCACCCCGATCAACAACCCGGGCAGGCAGGCCCTGGAAGGCGCGATGGACACGCCGACCGGCAAGTGGCTCTACTTCGTGGCCATCGATGACAAGGGCCACTCCGCATTCGCCGAGACGTACGAGCAGCACCAGCGCAATGAGAACAAGGCTCGGGAGGCCGGCATCATCTGACCGGCCCAATCACGCCGTAAAGGCTCCCTTCCCATTGCGACCGCAATTGTGGTCATCGCCGGGAAGGGAGCCTTTGCGGTCAGTCCTGACGCGCAATTACTGCGTCATTGTCAGTGACTCGTGCCGGTCCACGTGCCGGTGCGCGGGTTGAGGAACGTCCACACGCCATTGCTGTTCTGCTTGCGCAGACCGAACGTGCGGTTGTAGCCGTAGTAGAAGTAGCCGGTCTGGGTGCTCGTGTCGAACCCGGTGTTGCGGTTGACAGCGCCGTACGCCTTGCCCCAGGTCTGCGGCCCGACGGAGCCGTCGATGCCGATGTTCATCACGTCCTGCCAGGTCCTGGTCTTGGCAGCGGTGTTGGAGCCGAACTCCCCGTCGATGAAGCTGGTGCCGACGGTGCCGCTCAGGTCGTCGGCCCAGACGATGGCCTGCCAGAGCCGCACGATGTTGCCCGAGCGCACGCAGGAGCTGGAATTGCACAGCTGGTGGTTGTCCGACCAGCTTCCCGCTGCGGCATCGGCCTTGGCGGGTGCGCCGATCATCAGCGAAAGGCTGAAGACCGCGGCAATTGCGATCAGGGCACGCAGAATGCGTTTGTTCAAAGGTTCCCCCCATTTTCGGATCGGTCGTACCGTCGCCGGAATGCTTTCACTCCCATCGATGAGCGTCAAGCGCTGGCCGCCCCCGGGCGTGGTCCTCGACAGTGGGTCTCTGGTGGCTCGATCTGCCTGCTGGGTAGGGTCGATCCGAGGGTCCGTGAGGACGGAGACGTGATGCGGAACACGACAGCAGCGCTGGGTGGTGCGGGGTGAACGAGGCGAGCCGTAGGGCCGCGGTGCTGGGCAAGCCGATCGCGCACTCCCTCTCCCCGGTGATCCACACCGCGGGTTACGTCGCCGCCGGGCTGACTGGCTGGTCATATACCCGGATCGAGTGCGCGGCGGCCGAGCTGCCGGATCTGGTCGCCGGCCTGGGCCCGGAGTGGGTCGGGTTGTCGGTGACCATGCCGGGCAAGGAGGCGGCGCTCGCCGTGGCCGACGCCGCGTCGCCGGTCGCCGCCGCCGTCGGTGCGGCCAACACGTTGGTACGCCGTCCGGACGGCTCCTGGTACGCGGACAACACCGACGTCGCCGGCATGGTGCGGGTGCTCACCGACGCCGGTGTGACAGCCGGCGCCGCCGTGACGGTGCTCGGCGCCGGCGGGACGGCCCGCGCCGCGCTCGCCGCCGCCGCGCAACTGGCCTGCTCGTCGGTGACGGTGGTGGCCCGCCGACCCGAGGCGGTCGACGAGTTGCGCCCGGTGGCGGACGCGGTGGGTGTCGCGCTGACACCCGCTTCGTGGGCCGACGCGCCCCGGCGGCTCGGCACCGCCGACGTGGTCGTCGCCACGGTGCCGAAGGGGGTGGCCGACCCGCTGGCCGGCGCGGTGGCCTGGCGGCCGGGCGCGGTGTTCTTCGACGCGCTCTACGACCCGTGGCCGACGCCGTTGGCGACGGCCGCCGACGCGGCCGGTTGCCGGATCGTCTCCGGTCTGGATCTGCTGCTGGCCCAGGCGGTCGGGCAGTTCGAACAGTTCACCGGCGTGACCGCGCCGACGGCGGCGATGGCCGCCGCGCTGACTGCCGCTCGCGCCGGCTGACGGACCGAACAGGCAGCCGGAACGTCCTGGAGGCGGCAGCTTTCCACCGGTTCCGTTGACTCCGCGCGTGCTCCACGGGCAAGGTGTGTGGCGGGCTTCGGTCGCGCCCCTGGCCAGAGGCCCTGAATTCCCCGAGGCGGTTCCTTAGCTGACGGTTAAGACGCGCTTACGGAAAACTGTCCTACCTGCCACATGTCCTGGTCATCGATACGCTGCTCACCGTTACGGACGCAGACACAGGGAGTTTCCTTGACCAGGCACGGACTGCACCGCATCACCCGGTTCCGCTCCGGGCCCCGGCGTAAGGCGATTGCCATCGGCGTGGTCGGCGGTTCGGTGGTGGCCGGCATCGTGGCGACGATGATGCCGCTGCTCGCCAGCGACGACCTGTCGATCCGGGCGGCGGCCGACACCACCGCCACCGCGGTCTCGCAGGACGGTGACAACGCGGCCAAGTCGACCCTCGCGACCTGCGCGACGCGCTGCGACGGCAACCCGCGCGGTGGCCGCGAGGCGGTCATCGAGTTCGCGGTGACCACGGTGCCGTCCACCGCGGTCAACATCCGGGCGACGCTGCGGGTGCACGCCTGGCAGCAGTTCCCCGCCACGGTGACGGCGCACGCCTCGCCGCTGAGCGCCCGCGAGTCGCGGCCGCCGCTGACGTCGGCCGGTGCCGCACTGGACAGCGTGACCAGCGTGTCCAAGGGCTTCAACGAGTGGGACGTCTCCAAACTGGTCACCGGCAACGGCACCTGGACGGTCTCGTTGGCGCAGAGCGGCCTGGAGAGCCGGATCTACTGGGCGTCGGTCGAGAACCGCAACCCGGACCTGCGACCCAGCCTGCTGATCAGCTACGACCTCGGGTCCCGGCCGTCGCCGCCGTCGCCCACCCGGCCGGCACCGCCGCCGTCGCCGAGCACGTCGCCGACCACCGCCTCGCCGAAGCCGTCGCCGACCATCGCCCCGACCCGGACGGCGACCCCGAGCGCCAGCGGCACCGTTCCGTCCGGCAAGTGTGGTTCCGTCTCGGACAAGCTCGTCCCGTCCTGTGGCGCCTGGTGGGGCATGTACTCGCCCGCCGGTGCGGCCGGCGGCTGGGACCACGGCAAGGCCGTCACCGATGTGGAGAGTCAGGTCGGGCGCAAGTTCGACATCGTGCACCGCTACCACGACTTCTCGAATGCCGGCAGTAACGGCGCCTTCCCCGACATGTACGAGCAGCAGCAGATGCGCGAAGGCCGGCTGATGTTCTTCGCCTGGGAGTCCCGGGACTTCTCGGCCGGCACCACCCTGAAGTGGTCGGACGTCTACGGCGGCAAGCAGGACGGCACCATCGACGCGGTCGCGGGCCGGATCAAGGCTGCTGGTGTGCCGGTCTTCATCGGTTTCGACCACGAGCCGGAGGACGAGCCGAACAAGGGCAGCGACGCCGATTTCGTCCGGGCCTGGCGCTACGTCCACGAGCGGTTCGCCAACGCCGGTGCGACCAACGCGGTCTGGGTCTGGACGATGATGGGCTGGTCCGGGCACTACTCCCGGTACGCCGGCCTGTACCCGGGTGACCGGTACGTCGACTGGGTGGCCTACGACCCGTACAACTTCCACGTCTGCAACGGCAGCACGGTGTGGAAGAGCCCGAGCACGACGGTCGGTGGTTTCTACCGGTGGCTGGACGACAACGGCATCGGCGCGGGCAAGCCCCGGATGCTCGCCGAGTTCGGCACCAACTTCAACTCCGCCGACCTGGGCGCCAAGCAGCGCTGGTTCCAGGATTTCCCGGCGGCGCTGAAGGAGCACCCGAAGATCAAGGCGGCCATTTACTTCAACTCGGCCGGCATGACCAGCCGCACGTCGACCTGCGACATGACGATGAACCACGACGCCGCGGCGGTGGCCGGCTTCGCGAAGGCCGGCCAGGACCCTTACCTGCGGCAACCCACCGGAGGTAACCGCTGACGTTCGAAACGGGCTGACCGGACGACGTTCGCCGGGGGTCGCGCAGCCGATCCTCCGGCGTTCTGTCGGCTTGCGGATTCATGCACCGCCCAATCGGCGGATTTTGTTTACCAGGCTGGACGAGGCACGCTACCTCGGGTTCTCATCCAATCTGGAGGCGCAGCGTGCCCAAACTCTCGCACTTGTGGCGTTTTGCAGGACGACGTCGTACTCGGGCGGGGATGGTCGCGTTGGCGATCATCGCCGCAGCTCTGGGCGTGCCCACGACCGCGTCGGCCGCGGTGGTGCCGGTCCCGGCCACGGCGACTCTGGTGTCGGCGAACCCCGCCGACACGACCCCGCACGCCCGAGACGGTGAGACCCGTGCCTTCGCGCAGGTGGGCAACACGGTCTTCGTCGGCGGCAGCTTCACCCAGCTCCGGCAGACCGCGAGTTCCGCGTGGGTGACGCAGCGTTACCTCTTCGCGTACGACCGGACGTCCGGCACCATGTCGACCACCTTCCTGCCGGTGCTCGACGGCGCGGTCAACACGCTCCTCGCCGGCCCCGGCGGCACGCTGATCGTCGGCGGCACCTTCAAGAACGTCAACGGCGTCTCCCGGAAGAACCTGGTGGCGCTCAACCCGTCGACCGGCGCGATCATCGACAGCTGGGTCGGGCGTTCCGACGGCGGCACCGTCCGTGACCTGGCGCTGCACGGCAACTGGCTGTACGTGGCCGGCGCGTTCAACTGGCTCAACGGCACCGCGCACGCCGGTCTGGGCCGGCTCAACGCGACCACCGGCGCGATCGACCCGAGCTTCAGCATCGACGCCACTGTGGGACGGCACGGCACCACGTCGTACGTCTGGACCATCGACGTCGCGCCGGACGGCGGCACCCTGGTCGTCGGCGGCAACTTCACGCTCGTCAACGACCTGCCGCGCAACCAGATGGCGTTGGTGGACGTCTCCGGCACTCCCACCCTGCTCGACTGGAGCACCGAGAAGTTCGCCCCGCCGTGCGCTTCGCCGACGACCTTCGTGCACTACGTGCAGGACGTGAAGTTCGGTGAGGACGGCAGCTGGTTCGTGGTCGGCACCAACGGCGGCGCCGGCTGGCCGACCGCGTACTGCGACGCCCTGGTTCGCTTCGAGACCGCCGCGCGGGGCAGCGGCCTGCTCGCGACCTGGGTCGACTTCACCGGCAACGACACCATCACCTCGGTCGAGGTCGCGGACAACGTCATCTACCTGGGCGGGCACTTCCGTTGGCTGAACAACCCGAACGCCAGCGACAACGCGGGTTCGGGCGCGATCGACCGGCTCGGCATCGCCGCCGTCACTCCGGCGACCGGCATGCCGGTGAACTGGAACCCGCGCCGTAGCGGCAGCGCCTCGATGCCGTCGGGCACCAGCAGCTGGGGTTCGTCGGTGCCGGTGCTCTGGCGCGGCTCGGACGGCCTTTACTTCGGGCACAACTCCGATGGCATGGGCGAGGAGTACCACGGCCGGCTCGGTATGTTCCCGCTCGCCGGCGGACGCACCTTCACCGCGAAGAACCCGCCGTCGGCCACCACCGGCAACCTCTACGTCGGCACCGCCTCGGGCACCGTGGCGAAGGTGCCGTTCAACGGCACCGAGCTGGGCACCGCGACCAGCGTCAGCCAGCCCACGTACACGGCGGCCGGCGCGACGTGGCGGGTGGACGACCGGATCTACTGGTCGCACACGGTGGCCGGCACGCCCACCGGCAGTCGGATCGACATCTCGCTCTTCAACGGGGGCGCGATCGGCTCGCCGTGGGAGGCGTCCGGCTACAACGACTGGTACAACCCGGCGTTGCTGACCGGTGCCTTCTTCCTCGACGGCCGGCTCTACTACACCCGTACCGGGGCCAACAACCTCTACTACCGGTACTTCGAGATCGACGGCAACTACCTCGGTGCCACCGAGTTCGCCCTGCCGACGACCGGTGTGACCTGGTCCACGGTGCGGGGCATGGCCTGGGTCGGCGGCCGGATCGTCTACGGCTCCACCGACGGCACGCTGCGGAGCGTGCCGTTCGACCCGACGGCCGCGCCGACGGCGGTGGTCAACGGCACCACGGCGACGGTCATCAGCAGCGCAACGCCCGAGTTGTCCTGGTCTACCCCATCGACATTCTTCTCCGTACAGTAAGGGTCAACCGTTCGTAACGGAGCATCGGTAGATTGTTCACGTTGGGCCGGTGGCGGGTACCCACCGCCGCCGGCCCGCGACGGTGGGGGAGGGTCGTTGCTCGGCGCCGGTGGCATCCGAACGAGACGCGCGGTGCGTCTGGTCTTCGCGGTCAAACGCGGCTGGTATCAGCTCCGTTACCGACGGTTGACGCTCGGTCGAGACGTGGAGATCCGTGGCCGGATCCGGTTGCGGCGCGGTGTGCGGGTCACCATCGGTGACCGCACCCGGTTGAACAAACTCGTCCGCTTCGCCGGTCCCGGCGAGGTACGCGTCGGCGCGGACTGTCTGCTCAACGCCACCTGGATCGGCACCTGGACGTCGGTGACAGTGGGGGACAGGTGCCTCCTGTCGGACTGCGAGCTGCTCGACAACGACTTCCACAACCTGCCCCCCGAGCAGCGGCACGCACCGCCCGGCCCGCTCACCCGTGCTCCGATCGTTCTCGAGGACAACGTCTGGGTCGGTGCGCACGCTCTGGTCCTGAAGGGCGTGCGGGTCGGCCGGGACAGCGTCGTCGGCGCGGCGACTGTGGTCCGCACGGACGTACCGCCCGGCGTCGTGGTCGTCGGCAATCCTCAACAGACGGTGAAGAAGTTCCATGACTGATGCAGCGCCCGCCCCCTGGCCCACGGACGGCCCGTCCTCCGGCACCTCACGTGCCGTGACACTGACCGACCTGCTGCGGGTGCCGATGCACCGGTTGCGGTTGGTCGCGGCGGTCGCCATGGTCGGCCTGCTCGCCGCGCTCGGCTACGTGCTGCTGGTGCCAGCGGCGCTGTCCGCGAGCGCCGTGGTCGCGGTCCGGCCGGTCGTGACAGACGCCTTCACCCCCAGCGGCGCGGGTGCCGACCGCGCGGTCAACATGAACGTGGAGAGCGGCATCGCCACCGGCACCGAGGTGGTGCAGCAGCTCGCCGAATTCGCCGGCGGCGACCCGCGCGACATTCGTGACGCGCTCGAGGTCGAGGTGCCCACCGGTGGGCAGATCCTGCGCTTCACCTACCAGGCGCGCGAGGCGCAACAGGCCGTGCAGAGCGCCAACAGGGCCGCCGAGGCGTACCTGAGCGTGCGCCGGACCATGTACGAGCAGCAGCGCGCCGAGATGCTGCGCTCCTACGACGCCAGCATCACCAAGGTCGCCGCCCAGCAGACCGCGTTGCAGAAGCGGGCGAACACCGCCAAGGACACCGCAGCCGGTGACGCGCTGGTGGCCGAACTGGCCGGGATCAACAACCAGCTCACCCAGCTCAACGCCGCCCGTACCGAGATCGCCGCGGTCGACGTCAACCCCGGGTGGGTCACCCAGACGGCCGAGAAGGCGCTGGTCACCTCCGCCGGGCACCGGCCGCTCTACCTGGTCGCCGGCCTGCTCGGTGGCGCGCTGGTCGGCATCGTCCTGGCGTACCTCTGGGAGTCGACCGACCGGCGGGTCCGCTCGGTCGCCGACGGCCGGGAGGCCTCCGGCCTGCCGCTGCTCGGCACGGTGCGCCGGCCGGCGTTCCGGGGCAGCCCCCGGGCGGTCGACGCCGACATCCGGTACGTGGCGATGGCGGTCGCCGAGCGGGTCCGGCAGCCGGCCCGGGTGGCCCTGGTCACCGCCCGGGAGGACGCCACCCCGCTCACCGCCGGTCTCGCCGTGGCGCTCGCCGTGGACGGCCGGGAAGTCTTCGTCGCCGACGACAGCGGACGGATCGAGCGGCTACGTGCCAGCGTCCTCGCCGACCGGGGGCGACTGCCCATCGACCCGTCCCGACCGCTGGTGCCCAAGCCCCGGCCGGCCGGCAGCACACCGGCCGCCGGTGCCACCACGGAGAGCACGCCCGCCCGTCGGCCCTCCCCGCACCCGCCCGGCGCCCGCCCGTCCACCGACCCCGACGCCACCCTGACGCTGCCGAGGGTGGCGTCCGCCCGCCCGGAGAACAGTCGCGTCGTCACCCCCGACGAGGTTGTCGTGGGTGTGGGCAGTGTCCGGTTCGGCACCTGGCGGCAGGGCGCGGACCACGGCCTGGTTCTGTTCAACGCCCCGCCGGCCGAGTCCGACGAGCGTGGCGTGGCCGTGGCCCGGCAGGGCAGCGCGGTGGTGGTCGTGGAGCGCGACCGCACCCGGCAGAGCGACCTGCGGCGCCTGGTGGAGCGGCTGCGCGCCGCCGGGGTCACCCCGCTGGGCTTCGTGCTCACCCGAAACGGCCGGGCCTGAGCGTGTCGGTGACCCGCGCCCCGGCGACCGAACCACCACCCGGAGGCGCTCCGCAGGAGCCCGCGCCGGTGCCGCCGTCCGCGCCGCCGCACCTGCCGCTCTGGCCGCTGTCGATGATGTTCGGCCTGGTGCCGCTCTGGTGGCTGCTCGGTGCGTTCTACCTCGGCTGGCCGCTGCTGGGCGCGCTGCTGTTCGCGTTGCTGCTGACCCGGGGGCGCGTGCCCCTGCCGCCGGCGGCCGGTATCTGGCTGCTCTTCCTCGCCATCGTGGTGGTCAGCGCCACCCAGTTGTCGTCGCCCGCCTCGCTGCTCACGTTCGCCCTGCGGCTGGCCTTCTACCTGACCGCGCTGGTGGTCGGCGTCTACGTCTACGCGGCAGCCCGGGAACGCGCCAGCCTGGTGGCGGTGCTCACCCCGCTCTGCGCGTTCTGGTTCGGGCTGGTGGCGCTGGGCTGGCTCGGGGTGCTCGTGCCCCGGCTGGCCATGACGACCCCGATGGAGGTGCTGCTGCCCGGTGGGGTGGCCGGCACCCCGTTCATCCAGGACATGGTGCACCTCACCACCGCTGAATACAGCGCCCGTTCGCTCAACCCGATCTATCGGCCGGCCGCGCCGTTCGCGTACACCAACAACTACGGCAGCGCGTACGCGATGACCCTGCCCTGCGTGGTGGCCTTCGCGATGCTGCGCCGGCAGGGGCTGCTGCGCTGGGCGCTGCTGGCGTCGCTGCCGCTGTCGCTGGCGCCGGCGTTCCTCACCCTCAACCGGGCGATGTTCCTCAGCCTCGGCGCCGGGCTGGCGGTGCTCGGGGTGCGGGCCAGCCTGCGCGGCAACGTCCGGGTGGCCGCCTCCATCGTCGGGGTCGTGGTGATCGGCGGGTTGGCCACCCTGTTCATCCCGATCACCGAGCTGATCAGCAGGCGGGTCGACTCCAGCGACACGAACACCGACCGGCTCTCGCTCTACACCGAGGTGATCCGCCGGGTGCAGGAGTCGCCCTGGTTGGGCTACGGGGCTCCCGTGAACGTCGACACGGTGTCGGCGGCCGCGCCGATCGGCACCCAGGGGCAGTTGTGGATGGTGCTGTTCAGCCACGGCGTACCCGCGCTCATCTGCTTCCTGGCGTGGTTCGTCGCCGCGGCGGTGATCTGCGCGCGGGCGACGTCGGCGGCCGGGCAGTGGCTGGCGGTGGTGCCGGTGGTCTGCCTCGTGCAGGTCCCGTTCTACGGCATGGCGAACCAGAACCTGGCGGTCGCGTTCTTCGCTGTGGCCTTCGCGATGGCGCTCACCGAACGCGAACGGCTGACCCGGCTGGCCGGGTCGCCGCCGCCCGCGCGGATCGCGCCGGTGCCCGCGTGACCGCCGCGACCCGACCGTCGGCCGGTGCCGACGAGGGCCGACCCACGCCCGCCCCCGCCGAGGGCCAGGCCGCGTCGTCGCCCGCCGAGGACACCGGCTCGGCCGAGACCCGCCGCAGCGCGCGTAGCGGCGTGGCCGGACTGCTCGGCGCGGCCACCAGTGGCCTGTTCGGGTTCGTGCTGGCGGTCGTGATCACCCGGGGCTACGGTCCGGCCGGTGCGGGCGCGTTCTTCGCCGCGATCGGGGTCGTCACAGTGGCCACCGCGATCTGCACGCTCGGCGCGGAGACCGGTCTGATGTGGGCCCTGCCCCGCCGCACCGCCGGCGTGCGCGGCGACGCCGCCCGGGTGCTCCCGGTGGCGCTGATCCCGCCGCTGTTGACCGGGCTGCTGGTCGCCGGCGCGGGCGTGCTTGCCGCCGACGCCCTCGCGCCCCGCCTGCTGCGCGGCTCCGGTGCGAGCGGCGACGCTCTGCTCACCGTCACGTTCGCCGCGGTGCCGGTGGTGGTCGCCATGACCCTGCTGCTGGCCGCGCTGCGCTGCGTGCGGCCCATCCGGGCGTACGTCGGGGTGCAGTTCCTGCTGCTGCCGGTCGCCCGCCCGGTGCTGGTCGGCGCGGCCGCGTTGGCCGGTGGTGGCCTGCTCGCCGGCATGACCGGCTGGTTGGTGCCGGCGGCGTTGGCGCTGCTGGCCTGTCTCACCCTCGTCGCCGGCCCGCTCGGGCTGGGCCGGGGCGCGACGCTGCGTCCGCACCGCGCCGACTGGTCCACGTTCTGGCGCTTCGCGTTGCCCCGGGCCGCCTCGGCGGCCATCGACGCCGGCAGCATGTGGGTGGGCGTGCTGCTCACCTCGGTGCTGGCCGGGCCGGCGGACGCCGGTGTCTTCGGCGCCGTCGGCCGGTACGTGCTGGCCGGTCAGTTGGCCATGCAGGGGCTGCGGGTGGCGGTGTCGCCGCAGCTGTCCCGGCTGCTCGGGCGGGGTGAGCGGGCCGCGGCGGCGGCCGTGCACCGGCAGTTGACCACCTGGGGGCTGGTGCTGTCCTGGCCGGTGTACCTGCTGCTGGCGGTCTTCGCGCTGGCCTTCCTCCAACTGTTCGGGCCGGAGTTCACCGCCGGTGTGCCGGCGATGACGGTGCTGGCGCTGGCGATGCTCGTCAACACCGGAGTGGGCAACGTGCAGAGCCTGCTCCTGATGGGCGGGCGCAGCGGGCTGCACCTGGTCGCCACAGTTGCCGGGTTGACGGTGACCGTCTCGCTGGGTCTCTGGCTGATCCCCCGCTACGGCGCGACGGGCGCGGCGGTGGCCTGGGCGGCCGGCATCGCCACCGAGAACCTCACCGCCGCCGGGTTCGCCCGGTCGGTGGTTCGGGAGCCGCTGTTCGACGCCGCGATGGTGCGTGCCGCGGCGGCCACGATCGCCGGTGTGGGTTCGGCCGCCGGGGCCGGCGTGCTGGTGGGCGGTCGCGGCCTGCCCGGCCTCGCGGTGGCGTTGGCGGTGCTGCTGACCGGCTGCGTCGGCATGTTGACGTTGCCCCGGGTGCGCGCCGGCATCCGGGGGACCATGAGGCAGATCCGTGGAGGGGACAACGCGGCCGCGGCCGCCGAACCCACCTCGGCATCGACGAGAGGCAGGTGAGGTTCGTCGTGGTGTCCATCCGTGACCGGGTCAAGCAGTTGGTTCCGACCCAGGTGACCACCCGGGTGAGGGAGTCGCTCGTCGACTACGGCGTTCGCACCAGCGACCGCCGGCCGCTGCCGGACTTCCTGATCATCGGGACCAAACGGGGTGGCACCACCTCCCTGTGGAACTACCTCATCCAGCACCCGTTGGTGCCCCGGCTCTTTCCCGCGTGGAACACCAAGTCGGCGCACTACTTCGAGGAGCACTGGGGTCGCGGCGAAGCCTGGTACCGCTCGCATTTCCCGACCGAGCGGCAGCGCGAGGCCCTGGCCAAGCGGCACGGCGGGCCGGTCCGGGTCGGTGAGGCCGCCCCGCTGTACATGTTCCACCCGCTCGCCGCGGAGCGGGTCTCCGCGCTGATGCCGTCGGTGAAGCTCATCGTGCTGCTGCGGGACCCGGTGGAGCGGGCGTACTCGCACTGGAAGGAACGCCGCACCCACGGCATCGAACCACTGGACTTCGCCGCCGCCCTCGCCGCCGAGCCGGAACGCACGGCGGGAGAGCGGGAGCGGTTGATCGCCGAGCCGGAGTCGTTCAGCGAGCCGTACGACTGGTACACGTACCGGGCCCGGGGGCGTTACCTGGAGCACCTGGAGCCGTGGCTGGAGCGCTTCGACTCCGGGCAGATCCTCTTCCTGCCCAGCGAGGACCTGTACCGCGACTCGCGGGCGACCTACCGACGGACCCTGGACTTCCTCGGTCTGCCGGCGTACGACCTGCCCAACTTCAAGGTCTACAACGATCGGCGCTCGGCACCGTTGGAGCCGAGCGTGCGCGCCGAGCTGACCGACTACTACCGGCCGTACAACGACGCGTTGCGGCAACGGCTCGGGCTGGACCTCGACTGGGCGGACCGGGCGGCGTGACGACAGGGGTGGGCCCGGCCACCGACCCGCGTTCGCGGGTGGACGGCCTGGGTTGGGTGAGCCGCGCGGTCTTCCCGGACGACCGGGTCGGCCTGACCATGGCCGGTGCCCCGCCGGCCGGTCACCAGGCGGTGGCCCGGTACGCGGTGGTGCCGTCGGTCGCCCGGGCCCGGTTCCTGGTGCCGTTGGGCGCGCCCCGGGCCGGGGCGGCGTCCCTGTTGGCGTACAACGCCCTGCGGCCACCGAAGGTGCGCGCGCTGCGGGCGGTGCTCGGCGGGCTGGCCCGGTTCGGTCGGGCGGGGCTCGCTCTCTTTCCCACCTTGACCGTCTCGGTGCCGGCCGGGGTGCCGGCCGCGGAGCTGTTGCTGAGCGAGCGGCTCTCCGCCGACCTGGGTGACACCCCGCTGCTGGCCGCGTTCGGGGTCCGCCCACCCGACCCGAACGGCAAGCCCACCCTGCAACTCTTCAGTGCCGACGGGAGTCCGCGCGGCTACGCGAAGATCGGCTGGAACGACGCGACCCGCGCGCTGGTCAGCGCGGAGGCGGCGGCGCTGCGGGCGTTGCGCGAGGTGGTCGGCGTCGCCGATCATCCGACGCCGCCGCGACTGCTCACCGAGACGTCGTGGGCGGGTCAGGTGGTCGCGGTGATCGAGCCGCTGCCCCCGGCGGTACGCGGGGTGCCGGTGGACGACCCGCCCCGGATCGCGGCGCTGCTCGCGGTCGCCCGGCGGGGCGGCCCGGAGGGCACACCTCGACCGCTGGTCGACTCGACCTTCCTGCGTCGGCTGGCCGATCAGGCCGGCCGGGCCGCCGCGACCGAGCCGGCCGGTGCGCGGGCGGTCGCCGCGGTCTCGGCGCTGGCCCGCCGGCATGGCGACACCAGCGTCGAGTTCGGTCACTGGCATGGTGACTGGGTGCCGTGGAACCTGGGCTGGCACGCCGGCCGGTTGGTCGCCTGGGACTGGGAGCACAGCGGGCCGGACGTGCCGGTCGGCTTCGACCTGGCGCACGACGCGTTCCAGCGGGCCCTCGTGCTGCGCGGGGAGCCGGCCGCCGCCGCCGCCTCGGCGGTGGACGGACACCTGAGCCGGCACGGCGAGCGACTCGGCCTCGACGCCGCGCAGCGCCGGCTCGTCGCCGACGCGTACCTGGTGGAGATGTGGTTGCGGACGTGGCGGCTGGCCGACGCGGGCGCGGGCTGGAACGCCGCCCTGCATCCCGCACTCTTGGACGTCATCGAGAAAAGACATAGCGGCTGATCTGGAGGAATCGCGGCGACGACGGTGCGTCGCAGAGTGACGACATAATCGCAGGTGGTGATGACGATCGATGGACCTCGGACGTTCGGTGCACCGCACCGCCCGCTGTGGAGATCGTCGCCTCGGCCGGTCGCGCTATTCAACGACCGGGGATCGTGTGATCTGCTTCTGCCTGGCGTGAACTGAAATTCCAAGCGAACTTGTGGGGAGTCGCGTGGACACGAACAACGACGACAGTGGGGCACCGGTGCTGCTGCTGGTCGGCTCCAGCGGTGGCCATCTGGCCCAACTACTGGCCCTGCGGCCCTGGTACGAACAGTGGCGGCGCTGCTGGGTCACCTTCGACACCCCGGAGGCGGTGTCGCTGCTGGACGGCGAGGACCTGGTGCCGGCGCACCACCCGACCACCCGCAACGTGCCGAACCTGCTGCGCAACGCGCTGCTGGCCTGGCGGGTGCTGCGGGCGCGGCGGGTCGCCGCCGTGGTCACCACAGGCGCCGGGGTGGCGGTGCCGTTCGTGGTGCTGGCCCGGCTGCGGCGCATCCCGACCGTTTACATCGAGGTGTACGACCGGATCGACACCCCGACGTTGACCGCTCGGCTCTGCCGGCCGTTCCTGTCCGCGATGCTCGTGCAGTGGGACGAGCAGCGCCGGCAGTACCCCGAGGCGACAGTCGTCGGGACGCTGCTGTGACCGGGGAGACGGGCACCGCCCGGCGTCCGCAACCCCGACCGGGCACCGAGGCGGCCCGCCTGCCGCGCCAGCGCGACAGCTCGGCGGTCGCCCAGCTCCGACTGCTGGTAGCGGTGGGCACCGACAAGCACCCCTTCGACCGGCTCGTCGACTGGGTGGCGCAGTGGCACGCGCAGACTGCCGGCCCGATCGGGCTGACCATGCAGCACGGGCACACGACCGCGCCCCAGCTCAGCGGCGCGGTGCCGTTCCTCGGCCACGACGCGTTGCAACAGGCGATGATCGACGCGGATCTGGTGGTCTGCCACGGTGGCCCGGCGACCATCCTGGAGGCCCGCCGGCACGGCCACCTGCCCATCGTGGTGCCCCGCGACCCGGCTCGCGGTGAGCACGTCGACAACCACCAGCTCCTCTTCGCCCGCCGGCTCGGCGCCGCCGGGCTGGTGGCGCTCTGCGAGACCCGGGAGGCCCTGCACGACGCGTTGGCCGCCGGGCTGGCCGACCCGTCCCGGTACGCGGTGGCCGCCGATCCGGAGGCACACGAGGCACGACGGGCGGCGGTGGCCCGGGTCGGGCAGATCGTCGACGACCTGGTGGCCCGTTCGACCCCGCGCCCACCCCGGTGGCGGGCCTGGTCCCGGCCGCGCCCGGGTACGGAGGAGATTCGATGACCCAGCAGCCGACCGTCAGCGTCGTGGTGCCCACCCGGGACCGCCCCGAGCTGCTGCGGGCCGCGGTGCGCGCGATCCTGGCACAGGAGCACCCGGCCCTGATCGAGGTCGTCGTGGTGTTCGACCAGTCCGTGCCGGACGAGTCGCTGACCGAGCTGGGGAGCGGCCCGGCCCGCGTGGTGCGGGTGATCCGCAACGCCCGTACCCCCGGGTTGGCCGGTGCGCGCAACAGCGGGACCCTCGCCGCCGAGGGTGAGCTTGTCGCGTTCTGTGACGACGACGACGAGTGGCTGCCCGGCAAACTGGCCGCCCAGGTCGACGCGCTGGCCGACGACCCGGCCGCCGAGTTCGTCTGCTGCGGCATCCGGGTCAACTACGACGGGCACACCGTCGACCGGGTGCTCGACAAGGACCGGATCACCCTGGACGACCTGCTCCGCGATCGGATGACGGAGCTGCACCCGTCGACCTTCCTGATCCGCGCCACCGCCTTGCGCGACGGGTTCGGGTTGGTCGACGAGGAGATCCCGGGCAGCTACGCGGAGGACTACGAGTTCCTGCTGCGGGCCGCGCGCAGCGCGCCTCTGATCAACCTGCGGACGCCGTCGGTGCTGGTCCGCTGGCACAAGCGCTCGTACTTCGCGCAGCGGTGGGACACCATCTCCGAGGCGTTGCAGTGGTTGCTCCAGCGCTACCCGGAGTTCGCCAGTCAACCGGCCGGCGAGGCCCGTGTCGCCGGGCAGATCGCGTTCGCCCAGGCCGCCTCCGGCGACCGCCGGGGCGCGCTGCGCTGGGCCCGGCGCACCCTGCGGAGCAACCCCCGCGAGCCGCGCGCCTACCTGGCTCTCGCCGTCGCGGGTCGGGTGGTCCGGGCCGACGCGGTGCTGCGCACCCTGCACAAGCGCGGTCGGGGGATCTGAGCCACCGTCGCGTCGCGCGTCGCAGTGCGTCGCAGTGGCGGGTGCAGAGCAAAGGCCGTCCGGTGGTTGCGTCGCGGGTTGTCGCGGCGGCGGGTGCAGAGCACAGGATGTCCTGTTCAGCGGGCGGCGGCGTCCGCTGGGCGGGACGCCCCGGGGAGCGCGCCGCGTCGGTGGCCCGCCGTGACAGACTGACCGCTGTGTTGCGCTGGCTGACTGCAGGTGAATCGCACGGTCCCGCCCTCGTCGCGATGTTGGAGGGGGTGCCGGCCGGCATCGAGGTGACCACCACCGAGATCGCCGACGAGCTGGCCCGTCGACGGCTGGGCTACGGGCGGGGTGCCCGGATGTCGTTCGAGCGGGACGAGGTCGAGCTGCTCGGCGGCCTGCGGCACGGCGTGACCCTGGGCAGCCCGGTGGCGATCAGGGTCGGCAACTCCGAGTGGCCGAAGTGGCAGACAGTGATGGCCGCCGACCCGGTCGACCCCGACGAGCTGGCCCGGCAGGCCCGCAACGCCCCGCTGACCCGCCCCCGGCCGGGCCACGCCGACCTGGCCGGCATGCAGAAGTACGGCCACACCGATGCCCGGCCGATCCTGGAGCGCGCCAGCGCACGGGAGACCGCCGCCCGGGTGGCTGTCGGCACGGTGGCCAAGGCGCTGATCCGGCAGGCGCTCGGCATCGAGATCGTCTCGCACGTCGTCGAGCTGGGGCCGGTGGCCGCGAAGCCCGGGCTGCGCCCCACCCCGTCCGACGCCGCGCGGATCGACGCCGACCCGCTGCGCTGCCTCGACCCGGAGGCCAGCGCCCTGATGGTCGCCGAGGTCGATGCCGCGAAGAAGGCCGCCGACACCCTCGGCGGCGTGGTCGAGGTGCTGGCGTACGGGGTGCCGCCGGGGCTGGGCAGCCACGTGCAGTGGGACCGCAAGCTCGACGCCCGGCTGGCCACCGCGCTGATGTCCATTCAGGCGATCAAGGGTGTGGAGATCGGCGACGGCTGGCAGCAGGCCCGGTCCCGTGGCTCGGAGGCGCACGACGAGATCATCCCGTCGGCCACCGGTGTCCGCCGGGTCACCGACCGGGCCGGCGGGCTGGAGGGTGGCATCACCACCGGCGAGCCGCTGCGGGTCCGCGCCGCGATGAAGCCGATCTCCTCGCTGAACCGTGCCCTCTCCACCGTGGACGTCGCCACCGGCGAGCCGGCCACCGCGATCAACCAGCGCTCCGACGTCTGCGCGGTGCCCGCCGCGGCGGTGGTCGCCGAGGCGATGGTGGCGCTGGTGCTGGCCGAGGCGGCCACCGAGAAGTTCGGCGGAGACTCGATAGCCGAGATCCGCCGCAACCTGGCCGGGTACCTCGACGCGCTGGTCATCCGCTGATGGCACCGGTCGTCGTGCTGGTCGGTGCCCCCGGCTGTGGCAAGACCACTGTCGGCCGGGCGCTCGCCGCCACCCTTGGCGTGGAGTTCCGCGACACCGACACCGACATCGAGCAGATGGCCGGGAAGCCGATCCCGGAGATCTTCATCGACGAGGGCGAGGCGCACTTCCGTACCTTGGAACGGGCCGCCGTGGCCGCGGCGCTGGCCGGCGGCACCGGCGTGCTCGCCCTCGGCGGCGGCGCGGTGCTGGCCGAGGAGACCCGGGCGGCCCTGATCGGGCACCGGGTGGTGCACCTCTCGGTCGAGTTGCCCGACGCGGTCAAGCGGGTCGGGCTCGGCGCCGGCCGGCCGCTGCTGGCGATCAACCCCCGGGCCACCCTCAAGCATTTGCTGGACCAGCGCCGGCCGCTCTACGCCGAGGTCGCCACCGAGACAGTGGTCACCGACGGCCGAGCCCCGGCGCAGGTCGTCGCGGACGTCGCCGCCCTGCTCCCGCGCTGACGTCAGGCCCCGCGCCCCCGCGCCCCCTGTTGCGCCGATCTTGCACTTCCTGCTCTGACTTGAAGGGCATTCAGCGCATTTCGGCAACCGAAAGTGCAAGATCGGCGCAGGAGGGGCGGGGCGGGGGCGCTGACGGCGGGGTCAGGCTTGGGCTATCAGGTCCAGGACGTCGGACAGGGCCTTCGGCTCGCTGAGCATCGGCCAGTGCCCGGTGGGCAATTCGTGCAGTTGGCCGTCGGCCAGGCCGGTGAAGAACGGATGCTCCTGTTGGATCATCTGCCGCACCACACTGAGCGGGAAGGTGCTGGCGACCAGCGCGGTCGGAACGGGGTGCCCGCCGGTGCGTCGGACCGGGTCGGTGGCGGCGCGCAGCGGCTGCGGGGTGGCCCGGGTACGCAGCAGCGCGAGCGTCGGCTCGTCCAGGCCGGCCAGGTTCGTCGGGTCGGCGGCCGGGTCCCAGGCCGGCGGCGGCAGCAGGTGCCCGGTGCCGATCGCTTCGCGTAGCCGCTGCTGCTCCTCCGGCGGCACCGTGTCGAACTGTGCCGTGCCGTCCGGCAACGGCCCACTCTCCACGTAGACGACCCGGGCGATCCGGCCCGGGATGCGGTCCACCGCCTGGGCGACCGGCATCCCACCGCCGGAGTGCCCGACCAGCAGTACGTCGCGCAGGTCCTCGACTTCGATGAGTCGGACGATGTCGGTGGTGTGCGTGTCCAGGCCGACCTCCGGCCCGGCGAGGTGGTCGCGTTCGGCCACCCCGGTCAGCGTCATCGGATAGACCTCGTGCCCCTGCGACCGCAGCGCGGCGGTCACGTCCCGCCACGCCCAGGCACCCAACCAGAATCCCGGCACCAGCACGAATGTCGCCATCTGTGGCTCCTTCTCTCGGTTACCGACAGACCGTACGATCTATTCCGGACAGGATCCGCCCGGTTTGGAGGAGTGGCCCGTGTCACATCCCGCAGCGCGGGTGCTGGCCCTGCTCGAACTGCTGCAGACCCGGCACCGGTCGACGGCCGCCGAACTCGCCGGCCACCTCGGGGTGGACGAGCGGACGGTGCGCCGGTACGCGACCACGCTCGTCGAGCTGGGCATTCCCGTCACCGCCGACCGGGGCCGCCACGGCGGCTACCGGCTGCACCCCGGTTACAAGCTGCCGCCGCTGATGCTCACCGACGACGAGGCGGTGGCCGTGCTGCTCGGCCTCGTCGTCGCCGAACGGGTCGGGCTGGCCACCGAGCAGCCGGCCACCGCCACCGCGCTGGCGAAGATCCGTCGGGTGCTGCCGGCTGCGCTCGCCGACCGGCTCGCCGCCGTCCAGGAGCACCTGGGCTTCACCCTGCGCCGCCCGGAGGCGGAGCGCGGGCCGGCGTCCGGCACCCTGCTCGCGCTGGCCTCGGCCGCCCGGCACCGGCAGCGGGTGGCGCTGGACTACCGCTCCTGGCGGGGCGAGCGGTCGCAGCGCGAACTCGACCCGTACGGGCTCGTCTTCCACGCCGGCCGTTGGTATGTCACCGGCCACGACCACCGACGCGGGGAGATTCGGACCTTCCGCCTGGACCGGATCGGCGCGGTGACGCCCGGCGCGGCGACGTTCACGGTGCCCGACGGCTTCGAGGCGGTGGCCTGGGTGACCCGGTCGCTGGCCGGCGTGCCGTACCGGCACGAGGTGGAGGTCGTGCTGGAGACCGACCTGGTCGCCGCCCGCCGCCGCATCCCGCCCAGCGTGGCCGAGCTGACCGCCACCACCGACGGGGTGCTGCTGCGGGCCCGAGCGGAGAGCCTGCCCGGGATGGCGGCGCTGCTCGCCGGGCTGAGCTGTCCGTTCACCGTGCGGCACCCGGACGCGCTGCGCGCCGCGGTGGCCGAGCACGCCCGCCGGTTGGCGGACTGGGCCGCTCGGCCAGCAGGTGGACAGCCGCCCTCCCCGCGCCGCCCGCTGGACTAGGCTGCCGGCGATGGACGAGGTGACCCGAATTCCGGTCGGCGGCGAGCGGCCGTACGACGTCTTGGTGGGACGTGACCTGCTGGGTGCGCTGCCTGGCCTGCTGCCCGGCGCGACCCGGGTGGCGGTGTTGCACGCGCCTCCGCTCAAGGCCCTCGCGGACGCGCTCGGCGAACGCCTGCGCACCGCCGGCGTCGAGCCACTGCCGATCGAGGTGCCCGACGCCGAGTCGGGGAAGCACGTCGAGGTGGCCGCCGCCTGTTGGGACCGGCTCGGAGCGGCGGGCTTCACCCGTACCGACGCGGTGGTCGGGGTGGGCGGCGGTGCGGTGACCGACCTGGCCGGCTTCGTCGCGGCCTGCTGGTTGCGGGGTGTGCGCTGGGTGCCGGTGGCGACCTCGCTGCTGGGCATGGTGGATGCCGCGGTGGGCGGCAAGACGGGCATCAACACGGCCGCCGGCAAGAACCTGGTGGGCGCGTTCCACCCGCCGGTCGGGGTGTTGGCGGACCTGGCCACTCTGGACAGCCTGCCCGCTGTCGACCTGGCGGCCGGGTTGGCCGAGGTCGTCAAGTGCGGTTTCATCGCCGACCCGACGATCCTGGATCTCATCGAGAACGACCCGGAGGCCGCCACCGACCCCCGTGGTCCGGTGAGCCGGGAGCTGATCGAGCGGGCCATCCGGGTCAAGGCCGACGTGGTCGCCGGCGACCTGCGCGAGTCGGGCCTGCGGGAGGTGCTCAACTACGGTCACACCCTGGCCCACGCCATCGAGCAGAACGAGGGTTACCGCTGGCGGCACGGCCACGCCGTCGCTGTCGGTCTGGTGTACGCGGCCACGCTGGCGCGGCTCGCCGGGCGGTTGGACGCGCCGACCGCCGACCGACACCGGGTCACGCTGAGCGCGCTGGGCCTGCCGGTGAGCTACCCGGCCGATGCCTGGCCGAAGCTGCTACCCACGATGCGGGTGGACAAGAAGGCCCGGGGCGCTCGGCTGCGCTTCGTGGTGCTCGACGGGCTGGCCCGCCCGGCGATGTTGGAGGGCCCCGACGACGCGTTGCTGGAGGCTGCCTACCGGGAGGTGGCAACCCCTTGAAGGTCTACGTTCTGAACGGCCCGAACCTGGGTCGGCTGGGCACCCGCGAGCCGGACGTGTACGGCGCGACCAGCTATGCGGACCTGGTGGCGCTCTGCGAGAGCACGGGTCGGGAGCTGGGGCTGGCGGTGACGGTCCGCCAGACCGACGCGGAGCACGAGCTGCTCGGCTGGCTGCACACCGCGGCCGACGAGGGAGCCGCGGTGGTGCTCAACCCGGCCGCCTGGTCGCACTACTCGTACGCGGTGCGGGACGCCTGCGCCATGCTGCGCGGGCCGCTGGTGGAGGTGCACATCTCCAACATCCACACCCGTGAGGAGTTCCGGCACCACTCGGTGATCTCGGCGGTGGCGACCGGGGTGATCTGCGGTCTCGGTATCGACGGATATCGTCTCGCTCTGCACCATCTGGCCACCCGCTGAGGGCCCACCGACTGGGTGCTCCGAACGGGGGGCCGTCCGATTCGACGCAGCTTGTAGACTTGCCAGGTCTGTCCGCCAATTGATGATCAAGGCAGGAAATGGCCTCCACCAACGACCTCAAAAACGGCCTGGTACTCAACCTTGACGGCGAGCTCTGGGCCGTCGTCGAGTTCCAGCACGTCAAGCCCGGTAAGGGTGGTGCCTTCGTGCGCACCACGCTGAAGAACGTGCTGTCCGGGAAGGTGGTCGACAAGACCTTCAACGCGGGCACCAAGGTCGAAACCGCGACCGTTGACAAGCGCACGATGCAGTACCTGTACGCCGACGGTGAGGACTTCGTCTTCATGGATCTGGAGACCTTCGACCAGATCACCGTGCCCGGTGGCACCGTCGGTGAGGCAGCCAACTACCTGCTGCCCGAGGCGGAGGCGACCATCGCCCAGCACGAGGGTGTGCCGCTCTACATCGAGCTGCCCACCAGCGTCGTGCTGGAGGTCACCTACACCGAGCCGGGCCTGCAGGGCGACCGTTCGACCGGCGGCACCAAGCCGGCGACCGTGGAGACTGGCGCCACCGTGCCGGTTCCGCTGTTCATCACCACCGGCGAGAAGATCAAGGTCGACACCCGCGACGGCCGTTACCTCGGCCGCGCCTGATGGCTGAGGGTTCCAAGCAGCAGATGCCGGCGCGCCGCAAGGCGCGCAAGCGGGCGCTGGATGTCCTTTACGAGGCCGACCTGCGGGACAAGCCTCCGGTGGAGGTGCTCGCCGGCTACGTGCAGCGGATCGAGCAGCCCCGGCCGGAGCACCTCGGCTACGCGGTGGGTCTGGTCGAGGGGGTTGCCGAGCACCTCAACCGGATCGACGAGCTGATTGCCAGCTACGCCGAGGGTTGGACGCTGGAGCGGATGCCGGTCGTCGACCGTAATCTGGCCCGGATCGCCGTCTACGAGTTGCTCTACGTCGACGAGATCGACGACGCGGTGGCGATCAGCGAGGCCGTCGAGCTGGCTCGGCAGATGTCGACGGACGATTCGCCGCGCTTCCTCAACGGGGTGCTCGGCCGGATCGCCGAGTACGCCACCCGCTGAGCGTCCGCACCGGACACAGCTAATCCGAAAGGGCCCGTGCCAGCTGGCACGGGCCCTTTCGGTGAAGCGGCAGATCAGGTGAAGCGGCAGATCAGGAGGCGAAGAACGCCCGGGGGTCGGCCACCAGCACGCCGTGCTCGGTGAGCCGCTCGATCAGGCCCGACGGTGAGGCGTCGTAGACGATCGCGAGCGCCCGCAGGTCGTCGGCGCGGATGGAGAGCACCCGGCCGTTGTAGTCGCCGCGCTGCTGCTGGATGGCGCGGGCGTAGCGGGCGACGTAGGCCAGGTCCTCGGAGGCCTCGTCGTAGAGCCGCTCCAGGTCCAGGACGATCTTGCTGGTGGGCTCGTGACGGACGCCACTGCCGTCAGGCAGCAGCTCCGAGACGGGTACGCGGTAGAACTCGGCCAACTCGGCCAGGCGGGACACCGTCACGGCCCGGTCGCCACGCTCGTAAGAGCCGACCACCACGGCCTTCCACCGCCCGTTCGACTTCTCCTCCACACCCTGCAGGGAGAGACCCTGCTGCTGGCGGATGGAGCGCAGGCGGGCGCCCAGAGACTTGGCGTATTCAGAGGGCATTCGGACACTCCCAGTGCTGCTCGGGGTTCTCCCGTCGATCGCTACGGAGCGTGACGGTACGGGGAATGCGACACGTGGTCAAGTGGTCGTGCCCCTACCGTTGCGGAGCGTCCGGGGAGTTTTCCCCTTTTCCGGTACCTGACCCGGTGGTCAGTGGCCGCCGGCCATCACCCCGGTGACCACTGGTAACGTGGCGGAAGCCCCGGTCCAGGTCCGCTGTGCGGTCCGGCCGGAGGTGCCCGACATCCTTTAACGACCCGTCCCGTGAGGCGGGGAAGGAGGTCCGCCGTGGCGTACCCACCGGCTGCCCGCTCGTCACCACCGCAACAACCCTCGGTGAAGGTGATCCTCGCCAGCGCCGACGTGCAACGCGTGGTCGACCGCATCGCCCACCAGATCCTGGAGAAGACCCAGGGCGCCGCCAACACGGTGCTGCTGGGGATTCCCACCCGGGGTACCCCCCTCGCCCGGCGGCTCGCCGACCGGATCAGCACCTTCGAGGATGTCGCCGTCGGAGTCGGTGTGCTCGACATCACCCTGTACCGCGACGACCTCCGTCGGCACGCCACCCGCGCGGTGGGTCCGACTGAGCTGCCCCCCGGCGGGATCGACGGCAAACGGGTCATCCTGGTCGACGACGTGCTCTTCTCCGGCCGCACCGTCCGGGCCGCGCTCGACGCGCTCAACGACGTGGGCCGCCCGGCCTCGGTCCAGCTCGCCGTCCTGGTCGACCGGGGCCACCGGGAGTTGCCGATCCGCGCCGACTACGTCGGCAAGAACATCCCGACCTCACTCGCCGAGAGCGTCAAGGTGACGCTCGCCGAGATCGACGGGACGGACGAGGTCAAGCTGTACGGGGGAACTGCCTCATGATCAAGCATCTGCTCTCCGGCGGGGACCTGGACGCCGACACCGCCACCGAGATCCTGGACACCGCCGCCGAGATGGCCACCGTCGCCGGCCGGGAGATCAAGAAACTTCCCGCGCTGCGCGGACGGACCGTGGTGAACCTCTTCTACGAGGACTCCACCCGTACCCGGATCTCCTTCGAGGCGGCGGCGAAGCGGCTCAGCGCCGACGTGATCAACTTTTCCGCGAAGGGGTCCAGCGTCACCAAGGGTGAGAGCCTGAAGGACACCGCGTTGACCCTGCAGGCCATGGGCGCGGACGCCGTCGTCGTCCGACACCCCGCCTCCGGCGCGCCGCACCGCCTGGCCAACTGGGTGGACGGGTCGGTCGTCAACGCCGGCGACGGCACCCACGAGCACCCCACCCAGGCGCTGCTGGACGCGTACACCATGCGGGCCCGGCTGGGCCGGCTCGCCGGTCTGTCGGTCGCGGTGGTCGGGGACGTGCTGCACTCCCGGGTGGCCCGCTCCAACGTGCTGCTGCTCTCCACCCTCGGCGCCAAGGTCACCCTGGTCGGCCCGCCGACCCTCATCCCGGTCGACATCGCGGGCGCACTCGCGCCCGGCACCGACGTCTCCTACGACCTCGACTCCGTCCTGCCGAACGTGGACGTGGTGATGATGCTGCGCGTGCAGCGGGAGCGGATGAACGACTCCTACTTCCCCTCCGCGCGCGAGTACGCCCGCCGCTACGGTCTGGACGGGCCCCGGATGCGCCGGCTGCCCGAGCACGCGATCGTCATGCACCCCGGCCCGATGAACCGGGGGATGGAGATCACCCCCGAGGTCGCCGACTCACCCCGCTCCACCATCGTCGAACAGGTCACCAACGGGGTCTCCGTGCGGATGGCTGTCCTTTACCTGCTGCTCGGAGGGAACAACCGGTGACCGCGTACCTGATCACCAGCGTGAGTGTCGTCGGCGCCGCGCCGACCGACCTGCTGATCCGCGACGGCGTGATCGCCGAGGTCGGCCCCGGCCTGACCGCGCCGGACGCCACAGTCGTCGACGGCACCGGCCTGGTCGCCCTGCCCGGCCTCGTCGACCTGCACACCCACCTGCGCGAGCCCGGCCGGGAGGACGCCGAGACCGTCGAGTCCGGTTCCCGGGCGGCCGCGCTGGGCGGCTACACGGCGGTCTGCGCGATGGCCAACACCTCCCCGGTGGCGGACACCGCCGGCGTGGTCGAGCAGGTCTGGCGGCTCGGCCGCGAGGCCGGTCTGGTCGACGTGCAGCCGATTGGCGCGGTCACCGTCGGGCTGGCCGGCGAGCGACTGGCCGAGCTGGGCGCGATGGCCGACTCGGCGGCCCGGGTGCGGATCTTCTCCGACGACGGGCACTGCGTCGCCGACCCGAAGTTGATGCGCCGAGCACTGGAGTACGTCAAGGCGTTCGACGGGATCATCGCCCAGCACGCCGAGGAGCCCCGGCTCACCGAGGGCGCCCAGATGCACGAGGGTGAGGTCTCCACCCGGCTCGGCCTGATCGGCTGGCCGGCGGTCGCCGAGGAGGCGATCATCGCCCGGGACGTGCTGCTCGCCGAGCACGTGGGCAGCCGACTGCACGTCTGCCACGTCTCCACCGCCGGCAGCGTCGAGGTGCTGCGCCAGGCGAAGGCCCGCGGGGTACGCGTGACCGCCGAGGTGACCCCGCACCACCTGCTGCTCACCGACGAACGGGCGGAAAGCTACGACCCGGTCTACAAGGTGAACCCGCCGCTGCGCACCGCCGCGGACATCGCCGCGCTGCGCGCCGCCCTCGCCGACGGGGTGGTCGACGTGATCGCCACCGACCACGCGCCGCACGCGGTGGAGGACAAGGAGTGCGAGTGGGCGTACGCCCGACCGGGGATGCTCGGTCTGGAGACGGCCCTCTCCATCGCGCTGGACGTGCTCGGCCCCGAGTGGGACCTGATCGCCGAGCGGATGTCGCGCACCCCCGCACGGATCGCCGGCCTCACCGGGCACGGCGTCGACCCCGCGCCGGGTGTGCCGGCCAACCTGACCCTGATCGACCCGGCCGCCCACCGCACCATCGATCCGGCGGAGCTGGCCAGTCGCAGTCGCAACACCCCGTACGCCCGCATGACGCTGCCAGGTCGCATCGTGGCGACCTTCCTGCGTGGCGAGCCGACGGTCCTGGACGGAAAGGCTGTCAAGTAATGGTCAAGCGCAGACCCGCAATCCTGGTGCTCGAGGACGGGCGTACGTTCCCCGGCGAGGCGTACGGCAGTGTCGGAGAGACCTTCGGCGAGGCGGTCTTCAACACCGGCATGACCGGTTACCAGGAGACCCTCACCGACCCGTCGTACCACCGTCAGGTGGTGGTGCAGACCGCGCCGCACATCGGCAACACCGGCGTCAACGGCGAGGACGACGAGTCCGGTCGGATCTGGGTGGCCGGCTACGTCGTGCGCGACCCGGCCCGGATCGGCTCGAACTGGCGGGCCACCGGTGGTCTCGAGGACCGTCTCGCCACCGAGGGTGTGGTGGGCATCAGTGGCGTGGACACCCGGGCGCTGACCCGGCACCTGCGCGAGCGGGGCGCCATGCGGGTGGGCATCTCCAGCATCGACAACGATCCGCAGAGCCTGCTGGCCCGGGTCCGTCAGGCGCCGCAGATGGTCGGCGCGGACCTGTCCGCCGAGGTGAGCACCGCCGAGCCGTACGTCGTCGAGGCCCTGGGCGAGCACCGGTTCACAGTGGCCGCGCTGGACCTGGGCATCAAGCGCAACGTGCCGCGTCGGCTGGCCACCCGGGGGGTGACCACCCACGTGCTGCCGGCGTCGTCGAGCATCGACCAGATGCTCGCCACCGGCGCCGACGCGATCTTCCTGTCGCCCGGTCCGGGCGACCCGGCCACCGCCGACGCCGCGGTGGAGCTGGCCCGGGAGGCGCTGCGGCGCGAGGTGCCGCTGTTCGGCATCTGCTTCGGCAGCCAGATCCTCGGTCGGGCGCTCGGCTTCGGCACCTACAAGCTGGGCTACGGCCACCGGGGGATCAACCAGCCGGTGCTCGACCGGGTCACCGGCAAGGTCGAGGTGACCAGCCACAACCACGGCTTCGCGGTCGACGTGTCGGGCCGCGAACAGCGGCTCGGCGCCGTCCAGGTGCCGGGTGCCGGCGACGGCGCTGTCGTACCCGACCAGGTGATCGACACCGACTTCGGCGGCGTACGGGTGTCGCACGTCTGCCTCAATGACAACGTGGTCGAGGGGCTGCGGGCCGTGGACCTGCCCGCGTTCACCGTCCAGTACCACCCGGAGGCGGCGGCCGGTCCGCACGACGCGGACTACCTCTTCGACCGTTTCGCCGAACTCATCGAGGGCCGGACCCACAGCAAGGGGCGCAGCAATGCCTAAGCGGACCGATCTCCAGCACATCCTCGTGATCGGCTCCGGGCCGATCGTCATCGGGCAGGCCTGCGAGTTCGACTACTCGGGCACCCAGGCGTGCCGGGTGCTGCGCAGCGAGGGGATCCGGGTCAGCCTGGTCAACTCCAACCCGGCGACGATCATGACGGACCCGGAGTTCGCCGACGCCACGTACGTCGAGCCGATCACCCCGGAGTTCGTCGAACTGGTCATCGCGAAGGAGCGCCCGGATGCGATCCTCGCGACCCTCGGCGGGCAGACCGCGCTGAACACGGCCGTCGCCCTGCACGAGGCCGGCGTCCTGGAGAAGTACGGCGTGGAGCTGATCGGCGCGAACATCGACGCCATCAACCGGGGCGAGGACCGGCAGCTGTTCAAGGAGATCGTCGCGAAGGCCGGCGTACGGCTGGGCATCGACGACCCGACCGCCCTGGTGCCCCGCTCGCGGGTATGCCACTCGATGGACGAGGTCGAGGCGACCGTCGCCGAGCTGGGCCTGCCGGTGGTGATCCGGCCGTCGTTCACCATGGGCGGCCTGGGTTCCGGCATGGCGCACACCCCGGAGGACCTGGCCCGCATCGCCGGCGACGGCCTGTCCGCCAGCCCGGTGCACGAGGTGCTCATCGAGGAGAGCGTGCTCGGCTGGAAGGAGTACGAGCTCGAGCTGATGCGCGACCGGCACGACAACGTGGTGGTGGTCTGCTCGATCGAGAACATCGACCCGATGGGCGTGCACACCGGCGACAGCGTCACGGTGGCCCCGGCCATGACGCTCACCGACCGGGAGTACCAGCACCTGCGTGACCTGGGCATCGCCGTGCTGCGCGAGGTCGGGGTGGACACCGGCGGCTGCAACATCCAGTTCGCGGTCAACCCGGTCGACGGCCGGATCGTCGTCATCGAGATGAACCCCCGGGTGTCGCGGTCCTCGGCGCTGGCCTCCAAGGCGACCGGTTTCCCGATCGCGAAGATCGCCGCGAAGCTGGCCATCGGCTACACCCTCGACGAGATCCCCAACGACATCACCCTGAAGACCCCGGCGGCGTTCGAGCCGACCCTGGACTACGTGGTGGTGAAGATCCCCCGGTTCGCGTTCGAGAAGTTCCCCGGCGCGGACCCGGAGCTGACCACCACGATGAAGTCGGTGGGCGAGGCGATGAGCCTTGGACGCAACTTCACCGAGGCGCTGAACAAGGCGATGCGCTCGATGGAGACCAAGTCGGCCGGTTTCTGGAGTGTGCCGGACCCTGCCGGCGTCACCCTGGCCGACACCCTCGCGGCGCTGCGGATCCCCCACGACGGCCGGCTGTACACAGTGGAGCGGGCGCTGCGGCTCGGGGCGTCGATCGCCGAGGTGGCCGAGGCGTCCGGCGGGATCGACCCGTGGTTCCTGGACCAGATCGCCGCGTTGATCGAGCTGCGCGCCGAGATCGTCGACGCGCCGGTGCTCGACGCCGACCTGCTGCGTCGTGCCAAGCGGGCCGGTCTGTCCGACCGGCAGCTCGCCGCGCTGCGCCCGGAGCTGGCCGCCGAGGACGGCGTGCGGACCCTGCGCCACCGCCTGGACGTGCGCCCGGTCTACAAGACCGTGGACACCTGCGCGGCCGAGTTCGAGGCGACCACGCCGTACCACTACTCGACGTACGACCTGGAGACCGAGGTCGTGCCGTCGGACCGGCCGAAGGTGCTGATCCTGGGCTCCGGCCCGAACCGGATCGGGCAGGGCATCGAGTTCGACTACTCCTGCGTGCACGCCGTCCAGGCGCTGCGGTCGGCCGGTTACGAGACGGTCATGGTCAACTGCAACCCGGAGACGGTCTCCACCGACTACGACACCGCCGACCGGCTCTACTTCGAGCCGTTGACCTTCGAGGACGTCCTGGAGGTCTGGCACGCCGAGGACTCGTCCGGCCGGGCGGCCGGCGGGCCGGGCGTGGTCGGGGTGGTCGTCCAGCTCGGCGGGCAGACCCCGCTGGGGCTGGCGCAGCGGCTCAAGAACGCCGGTGTGCCGATCGTGGGCACCTCCCCGGAGTCGATCCACCTGGCCGAGGAGCGCGGCGCGTTCGGCGCGGTGCTGGCCCGCGCCGGCCTGCGCGCGCCGGCGCACGGCATGGCCACCTCGTACGACGAGGCCAAGACGATCGCCGACGAGATCGGCTACCCGGTGCTGGTCCGGCCGTCGTACGTGCTGGGCGGGCGGGGCATGGAGATCGTCTACGACGACCCGACGCTGCGCGACTACATCGGCCGGGCCACTGACATCTCCCCGGACCACCCGGTGCTGGTGGACAGGTTCCTCGACGACGCCATCGAGATCGACGTGGACGCGCTGTGCGACGCCGACGGCGAGGTCTACATCGGCGGCGTGATGGAGCACATCGAGGAGGCGGGCATCCACTCCGGCGACTCGTCCTGCGCGCTCCCGCCGATCACCCTCGCGGGCTCGCACCTGGTCGAGGTCCGCCGCTACACCGAGGCCATCGCGCGTGGCGTCGGGGTCCGTGGCCTGCTCAACGTGCAGTACGCCCTCAAGGACGACGTGCTGTACGTGCTGGAGGCCAACCCGCGCGCGTCGCGGACCGTCCCGTTCGTCTCCAAGGCCACGGCGGTGCCGCTGGCCAAGGCGGCGGCTCGCATCGCGCTCGGTGCGAGCATCGCCGACCTGCGCGCCGAGGGCCTGCTGCCGGCGACGGGGGACGGGGGCACGATGCCGGCCGACGCGCCGGTCGCGGTCAAGGAGGCGGTGCTGCCGTTCAAGCGTTTCCGGACCCGCGCGGGCAAGGGGATCGACTCGCTGCTCGGGCCGGAGATGAAGTCGACCGGCGAGGTGATGGGCATCGACACCAACTTCGGGCACGCCTTCGCCAAGAGCCAGTCGGCCGCGTACGGGTCGCTGCCGACCGCTGGGAAGATCTTCGTCTCGGTGGCCAACCGGGACAAGCGCGGCATGATCTTCCCGATCAAGCGGCTGGCCGATCTGGGCTTCGAGATCGTCGCCACCGCCGGCACGGCCGAGGTGCTGCGCCGGCACGGCATCGCCTGTGAGCAGATCCGGAAGCACTACCAGGCCGGTGCGGGCGACGACGCGGTGTCGCTGATCGGCGGCGGTCACGTGGCGCTGGTGATCAACACGCCGCAGGGCTCGGGCGCCAGCGCCCGTTCCGACGGCTACGAGATCCGCAGCGCGGCCGTCACGGCGGACATCCCGTGCATCACCACGGTTCCCGGAGCCGCCGCGGCGGTGATGGGCATCGAGGCGCGGATCCGCGGCGACATGCAGGTCCGCCCCCTGCAGGACCTGCACGCCACTCTGCGGGCCGCCCAGTGACACTGTTCGAGCAGGTCGTACGACCTGGGTTGTTCCGGATCGGCGGCGGCGACGCCGAGGCTGCGCACGAGTGGACGCTGCGGCGGTTGGCGGCGCTGTCGCGGCGGCCGGCCGCGCTCGCCGCGCTGCGGGCCCGCTACGCGGTCGACGCGCCGCGCACCGTGTTCGGGGTGCGGTTCCCCAACCCGGTCGGGTTGGCCGCCGGGATGGACAAGGACGGCGCGGCGCTGCCGGCCTGGCCGGCGCTCGGCTTCGGTTTCGTGGAGGTCGGCACGGTCACCGCGCACGCCCAACCGGGCAACCCCCGGCCGCGGCTGTTCCGGCTGCCGGCCAGCGAGGCGGTGGTCAACCGGATGGGCTTCAACAACGCCGGGGCCGCCGCGTTGGCCGTCCGGTTGGCGGCGCTGCCGCGCCCGCTCGGGGTGCCGCTGGGCATCTCGCTGGGCAAGTCCAAGGTGACAGCGCTGGACGAGGCGGTCGAGGACTACCTCGCCTCGTACCGGGCGCTGCGCGGGCACGGCGACTACTTCGCGGTGAACGTGTCCTCACCGAACACCCCGGGTCTGCGGTCGTTGCAGGACCGTGCCCACCTGGACGCGCTGCTCGGCGCGTTGGTGGGGGAGAAGCCGGTGCTGGTCAAGATCGCGCCAGACCTGACCGAGGCGGCGATCGCCGAGCTGTTGGAGGTCTGCCTGGCCCGGGGCGCCGCCGGGGTGATCGCCACCAACACCACGCTGTCCCGGGACGGGCTGGCCGACGTCGACGTCGAGCGTGGCGGGCAGGCCGGCGGCCTCTCGGGTCGGCCGCTCACCGGGCGGGCCCGTGACGTGGTCGCCTTCGTCCACTCCGAGACCGGCGGCCGGCTGCCGATCGTCGGCGTCGGGGGTGTGCTGGACCCGGACGACGCGGCGCGGATGTTCGATGCGGGCGCCGACCTGGTGCAGCTCTACACCGGTTTCATCTACCGCGGACCGGCCCTGGTCCGCGCCGTCGCCCGCGCGGCGGCCGCAACGGCGGCACCGGAAGCGGTCGCCGGCCGGTGACCGCCCCCGGTGCGGTGCTGGCCCGGCGCAACCGGGTGCCGGGCCCGCTCCGCATCGACGACACCACGCCCGTTGTTGCCCCTTTGCTCTGCACCCGTGGGTGCACCACTCGGCGCGCGACAGGCGGCCGCCACCGGATGGCGCATCCGCGGGTGCAGAGCAAAGGCGGCGGAAATGGAAGCGGCGGCCACGGCGGGGGAGGCGGCGGCGGAGAGTTCGACCCGGCCGCAGGACGTCCGCCGTCCGGACCGCTTGAGGCGCAGAGGAGTACGCGTGACACCCGAGGAGATCCTGGCCGCTGACCGGGCGCACGTCTGGCACCCGTACGCCGCGCTGCCGCCGGCCAACCCGCCCTACGTGGTGCGCGGCGCCGAGGGGGTACGGCTCACCCTGGCCGACGGGCGGGAGTTGGTGGACGGGATGTCGTCCTGGTGGGCGGCGATCCACGGGTACCGGCACCCGGTGCTCGACGCGGCGGTGACCGACCAGCTCGGCCGGATGAGCCACGTGATGTTCGGCGGGCTCACCCACGAGCCGGCGGTGCGCCTGGCCCGAACCCTGGTCGAGCTGACCCCGGACGGCCTGGAGCACGTGTTCCTGGCCGACTCCGGCTCGGTCAGCGTCGAGGTGGCGGTGAAGATGTGCCTGCAGTACCAGCGGGCCGTCGGGCGGCCCCAGCGGCGCCGGCTGGCGACCTGGCGGGGTGGCTACCACGGCGACACCTTCCATCCGATGAGCGTCTGCGACCCGGAGGGCGGGATGCACCACCTGTGGGGCGACGTGCTGCCCCGGCAGGTGTTCGCCCCGGTGCCGCCGGGCGGTTTCACCGATCCGCCGGACGACGGGTACGTGGCGGCGCTGGTGGAGACGGTCGAGCGGCATGCCGACGAGTTGGCCGCCGTGATCGTCGAGCCCGTCGTCCAGGGCGCCGGCGGGATGCGCTTCCACCACCCGGGTTACCTGCGGGTGCTGCGCGAGGTGACCCGCGCGCACGGAATTCTGCTGATCTTCGACGAGATCGCCACCGGGTTCGGCCGTACCGGCGAGATGTTCGCCGCCGGGCACGCCGGGGTGACGCCGGACGTGCTCTGTGTGGGCAAGGCGCTGACCGGCGGCTACCTCACGCTCGCGGCCACCCTGTGCACCGCGGAGGTCGCCCGGGGCATCTCGACGAGCGGTGTGCTGGCGCACGGGCCCACGTTCATGGGCAACCCGTTGGCCTGCGCGGTGGCGAACGCCTCCATCGGGCTGCTGCGGGCCGGAGACTGGGCCGGGCAGGTCGCCAGGGTCGGTGCCGGCCTGCGCGCCGGTCTGGAGCCTCTGCGCGGCACGCCGGGCGTGGCCGACGTACGGGTCCTCGGCGCGATCGGCGTGGTCCAGCTCGATCACGAGGTCGACCTCGGCGCGGCGACGGCTGCCGCGGTCGCCCAGGGGGTGTGGTTGCGCCCGTTCCGCGACCTGATCTACACGATGCCGCCGTACGTCACCGACGATGCCGACGTGGCCCGGATCGCTACCGGGGTGGCGGCGGCGGTGGCGGCTGGCTGAGTCGGCCCGGCCACCGGGTCGACGGGTTACCCGGGCGGGTCAGCCGCCCGGACGAGAAGAGGGGAACACTCCGATGGAGAGCTTCGGTACCCGGCTGCACCGGGCGATCACCGAGCGGGGCCCACTCTGTGTGGGCATCGACCCGCATCCGGGTCTGCTGGCTCAGTGGGGCCTCCCGGACGACGTCGAGGGGCTCGACCGGTTCAGCCGAACCGTGGTGGAAGCCCTCGGTGACCGGGTTGCGGTAGTCAAGCCTCAGTCGGCCTTTTTCGAGCGGTTCGGGTCCCGAGGTGTGGCGATTCTTGAGTCAACTATCCGACAGTTACGGGATGCCGGCTCGCTCGTTCTGCTCGACGTCAAGCGCGGCGACATCGGCTCGACGGTGAGCGCGTACGCCGCCGCGTACCTTGATCCATCCAGCCCCATGTATGTCGACGCGGTCACCGCGAGCCCCTACCTCGGGGTCGGTTCGCTGGCGCCGATGTTCGAACTGGCTGCCGAGCACGGCGGCGGCGTGTTCGTGCTGGCCCTCACCTCCAACCCCGAGGGTGCCGCCGTGCAGCGGGCCGTCACGGCCGACGGCCGCACCGTGGCGCAAACCGTGATCGACGAGATTTCCCAGCTCAACAGGGGTGCGTCCCCACTCGGGAGCTTCGGTCTGGTGGTCGGCGCGACCATTGGCGACACCGGTCACGACCTCTCCGGTGTGGGCGGCCCACTGCTCGCTCCGGGGCTCGGCGCGCAGGGTGCCGGTGCGGCCGATCTGCGGACCGTCTTCGGTTCGAGCCTCGCCTCGGTGCTCCCGTCGTACTCCCGGGAAGTGCTCTCGGCAGGCCCTGATGTGGTTGCGCTGCGGGTCGCCGCGGACCGCGTTCTGGTCGACTGCCGGGCCGTTCTGCCTGCCCGGTGACTGACTGACGGGTCGGTCACTCTACGGTGATCATGCGGCCCCCACGTTGCCGAAAGCTCCGTTGGCCGCTAGTTTTCCCCGCGCTGGGAACCATGGACCCCTTGGTTCACAGCGACACCACGTTTCACAGATGCGGCGGTGCGCCCCGCCCGCCGCGATAGGGACCTGAGGAGAACTGGTGCCGCTCCCGTCACTGACCCCCGAACAACGCGCTGCCGCGCTCGAGAAGGCCGCGGAGATCCGCAAGGCCCGTGCTCAGCTGAAGGAGCAGCTCAAGCAGGGCAAGACCACCCTCGGTGCTGTCCTCGAGCGGGCCGAGAGCGACGACGTCGTTGGCAAGCTCAAGGTGTCGGCCGTCCTGCAGGCCATGCCGGGCATCGGCAAGATCCGGGCTACCCAGATCATGGAGAAGCTCAAGATCGCCGACAGCCGTCGCCTGCGTGGCCTCGGCGAGCAGCAGCGCAAGGCACTGCTTGGAGAGTTCGCCGCCAACTGAACCTGGCAGCGTGTAGAAACAAGCAGTGAGCACGGATGACGAGGCGCGCCCGGCGGCTCGGCTCACTGTCCTGGCTGGACCTTCGGGTTCCGGCAGGGAGAGTGTCGTCGAGCTCGTCCGGGCGCGTTCTCCGTCCGTGTGGATCCCGGTCGCGGCAACCACCAGGCCGCGCCGGGAGTCGGAGATCGATGGGGTGGACCGCGTCTTCCTCGCACCCGCCGAGTTCGATCGACGGATCGTCGACGGCGAGCTGCTGGAGTGGTCCCGGATCGGTTCGCACCGCCGGGGCACCCCGTACCCACCGCTGCGCGCCCGGCTCGACGCCGGGCAGCCGGTGCTGCTCCCGCTCGACCTGCGCGGCGTCCCGCTGGTCCGGGCGCGCCTGCCCGATGCCCGGCTGGTGTTGCTGAGCCCACCCGGGTACGCGCCCGACGCCACGGTGGCCGCCACCGTCGCGTACGCGCTGACCCACGACCACACCGAACGGGTGGTTGAGGAGCTGGTAGGCTTACTCGGTTCTTCTTATCCGGATCCGGCCTGGTCACGCGTGCGTGGCTGACGGTCGGCCGCCGTTGAGACTCAGCACCGCGTCCGCGCGGCTCGAAAGACGCAGAGGTTAATTCGTGGGATCCATCGCCAACCCCGAAGGCATCACCAACCCGCCGATCGACGAGCTCCTCGAGAAGACGACGTCGAAGTACGCGCTGGTCATCTTCGCCGCCAAGCGCGCGCGCCAGGTCAACGCCTACTACAGCCAGCTCGGTGAGGGTCTGCTGGAGTACGTCGGCCCGCTCGTCGAGACCACCCCGCAGGAGAAGCCCCTCTCCATCGCCATGCGCGAGATCAACTCGGGCCTGCTCACCGCCGAGCCGACCGACCAGCCGTAAGCCCCCGCTGGCCGATGTCCGCCTCGATCGTCCTCGGGGTCGGTGGCGGCATCGCCGCCTACAAGGCGTGCGAGCTGCTGCGACTCTTCACCGAATCGGGTCACCGGGTTCGGGTGGTGCCAACCGCGTCGGCGCTCCGCTTCGTTGGAGCGCCGACCTGGGCCGCGCTCTCCGGTCAACCGGTCGCCGACGACGTCTGGACCGACGTCCACGAGGTGCCCCACGTCCGGCTCGGTAAGCAGGCCGACCTGGTGGTGGTCGCGCCGACCACCACCGACCTGCTCGCCAAGGCCGCCCACGGCCTCGCCGACGACCTGCTGACCAACACTCTGCTGACCGCCCGCTGCCCGGTCCTGCTGGCCCCGGCCATGCACACCGAGATGTGGGAGCACCCCGCCACAGTGGCCAACGTGGCCACGTTGCGCTCCCGTGGGGTCCGGGTCATCGAGCCCGCCGTCGGCCGGCTCACCGGCGCCGACACCGGCAAGGGCCGGCTGCCCGACCCGGCGGAGATCTTCGCCGTCGCGGGTCGGCTGCTGGCCCGTGGCGACTCCGCCCCCGCCGACCTGGCCGGTCGCCGGGTGGTGGTCACCGCCGGTGGCACCCGCGAGCCTCTCGACCCGGTGCGTTTCCTGGGCAACCGTTCGTCGGGCAAGCAGGGGTACGCGTTCGCCCGCGCGGCTGTCGCCCGGGGTGCCCGGGTCACCGTGATCTCGGCCAACGTCGGCCTCGCCGACCCGGCCGGGGTCGACCTGATCCGGGTGGGCACCACCGCCGAGTTGCGGGAGGCGACAGTCAAGGCCGCCGTCGAGGCCGACGCGGTGGTGATGGCGGCGGCGCCGGCCGATTTCCGGCCCGCGACGTACGCGACTGGCAAAATCAAGAAGTCGGACGACGGTGTCGCACCCACCATCGAGCTCGTCACGAACCCGGACATCGCGGCGGAGCTCGGCCAGCGCAAACGGCCAGGGCAGGTGCTGGTGGTGTTCGCCGCCGAAACCGGCGATGCCGAGGCCAACGGTAGGGCGAAACTCGCCCGGAAGCGGGCCGACCTGATCGTGGTCAACGAGGTCGGTCCGGACCTGGTCTTCGGCGCCGACACCAACACGGTGACGGTCATCGGCGCGGACGGCTCGGTCAGCCGGCTGCCCGAGCAGGCCAAGGAAGCTGTGGCCGACGCCGTCTGGGATCTCGTCGTAGCGCGGCTGCCTGGCGGCTCCTGACGGGTGGAACAGAGCACAACCGAACCCGACACGGACCGCAGTGGTGATTAAACTTCCGCGGAACGACTTCATACGCTTAGGAGTGCCGTGACACGCCGTCTCTTCACGTCCGAATCGGTCACGGAAGGCCACCCGGACAAGATCGCTGACCAGATCAGCGATGGCATCCTCGATGCGCTGCTGACCGAGGACCCCCACAGCCGCGTGGCAGTGGAAACCATGATCACCACCGGTCAGGTGCACATCGCCGGTGAGGTGACCACCAAGGCTTACGCCGACATCCCGACGATCGTCCGCCGGACCATCCTCGACATCGGCTACGACTCGTCGAAGAAGGGCTTCGACGGCGCCTCCTGCGGGGTCAGCGTCTCCATCGGTGCGCAGTCCGAGGACATCGCGCAGGGTGTGGACAACGCCTTCGAGTTGCGCACCGGGGCGTCGGAGAGCGCGCTGGACGCGCAGGGCGCTGGCGACCAGGGCATGATGTTCGGCTTCGCCTGCTCGGAGACGCCCGAGCTGATGCCGCTGCCGATCGCGCTCGCGCACCGGCTGGCCCGCCGCCTCTCGGCGGTGCGCAAGGACGGCACGATCCCGTACCTGCGGCCGGACGGCAAGACCCAGGTCACCATCGAGTACGAGGGGCTGCGTCCGGTCCGGTTGAACACCGTCGTGGTGTCCAGCCAGCACGCCGCCGACATCTCGCTGGACTCGCTGCTCACCCCGGACGTGCGCGACCACGTGATCGCCCCGGAGCTGGAGAGCCTCGGCCTGGACACCGACGGCTACCGGCTGCTGGTCAACCCGACCGGCCGCTTCGAGATCGGCGGCCCGATGGGCGACGCCGGGCTGACCGGTCGCAAGATCATCGTCGACACCTACGGCGGGTACGCCCGCCACGGTGGCGGCGCGTTCTCCGGCAAGGACCCGTCCAAGGTGGACCGCTCGGCCGCGTACGCGATGCGCTGGGTGGCCAAGAACGTGGTCGCCGCCGGTCTGGCCGAGCGGTGCGAGGCGCAGGTTGCCTACGCCATCGGCAAGGCGCACCCGGTGAGCCTGTTCATCGAGACGTTCGGCACCGAGACCGTGCCCGTGTCCTCGATCGAGAAGGCCGTCACCGAGGTGTTCGACCTGCGTCCGGCCGCGATCATCCGGGACCTCAACCTGCTCCGCCCGATCTACCAGCAGACCGCCGCGTACGGCCACTTCGGCCGGGAGCTGCCGGACCTGACCTGGGAGAGCACCGACCGGGCCGCCGACCTCAAGTCGGCCGCGGGAGCCTGACCGCCACCAAGCGCAGCGACCGGCGACCCGCGGACGGGTCGCCGGTCGCGCGCGTCTGCGTGGATGTCGGACTGGCGCACCTGGACCGGCCGTTCGACTACCTGGTGCCGGCGGAGCTGGACGAGGTGGCGGTGCCCGGTACCCGGGTGAAGGTGCGCTTCGCGGGGCAACTCGTCGACGGGTGGCTGCTGTCGCGTGCCGACGATTCCGGGCACACCGGCCGACTCGCGTACCTGGAGAAGGTGGTGTCCCCGGAGCCGGTGCTGGCCCCGGAGGTCGCCCGGCTGGCCCGGGCGGTCGCCGACCGGTACGCGGGCAGCCTCGCCGACGTGCTCCGGCTCGCCGTGCCGCCCCGGCACGCGCGGGTGGAGAAGGAGCCCCACGACGAGCCGCCCACCCCGGCCGCCCCCATCGGGGCGGTCGATCCGCGCGGGTGGCGCGACTACCCGACCGGTCCGGCTCTGCTGCGGGCGCTCGCCGACGGCCGGGCGCCCCGCGCGGTCTGGTCGGCGCTGCCCGGTGAGGACTGGGCGGCGCGGTACGCCGACGCGGTGGCGGCCACCGTCGCCGGTGGGCGCGGCGCCGTGGTCGTGGTGCCCGACGCGCGTGACCTCGACCGTCTCGACGCGGCGCTCACCGGCGTCCTCGGCCCGGGGCGGCACGTCAGCCTCTCCGCCGCGCTCGGCCCGGCCCGGCGGTACCGGGCGTTCCTCGCCGCTCGCCGTGGCCAGGTGCCGGTGGTGATCGGCACCCGGGCGGCGATGTTCGCCCCGGTGGCCCGGCTCGGCCTCGTCGCCGTCTGGGACGACGGTGACGACCTGCACTCCGAGCCCCGGGCGCCCTACCCGCACGCCCGTGACGTGCTGCTCACCCGCGCCCACCTCGCCGAGGCCGGCGCGCTGGTCGGCGGGTACGCCCGGACGGCCGAGGCGCAGTTGCTGGTGGAGACCGGTTGGGCCCCGGAGGTGGTCGCCGACCGGGCCACCGTGCGGGCGCGGATTCCGGCCATCGCGCCGACCGGGGACGACCCGCAGCTGGCCCGCGACCCCGGGGCCGCCACCGCCCGGCTGCCCAGCCTGGCCTGGACGGCTGCCCGCGACGCGCTCCGCCAGGACCTGCCGGTGCTGGTGCAGGTGCCCCGCCGCGGCTACGTCCCGTCGATCTCCTGCGCCGAGTGCCGCACCCCGGCCCGCTGCGCGCACTGCGCCGGCCCGCTCGCGCTGCCCTCGGCCAGTGGTACCCCGGCCTGCCGGTGGTGCGCCCGGGTGGCGGCCGCGTACGCCTGCCCGGAGTGCGGTGGGCGGCGGCTGCGGGCCGCGGTGACCGGCGCCCGGCGGACCGCCGAGGAGCTCGGCCGGGCGTTCCCCGACGTGCCGGTGCGCACCTCGGGGCGCGAGGAGGTGCTGACCGACGTGGCAGGCGGCGCGGCCCTGGTGGTGGCCACCCCGGGCGCCGAGCCGGTCGCCGAGGGCGGCTACGGCGCGGTGCTGCTGCTCGACTCGTGGGCCCTGCTGACCCGGGCCGACCTGCGCGCCGGCGAGGAGTCGCTGCGCCGCTGGTTGGCGGCGGCGGCGCTGGCCCGCCCGGCACCGGCCGGTCGGGTGGTGGTGGTCGCCGACGGCGCGCTCGCCCCGGTGCAGGCGCTGCTGCGTTGGGACGCCGGCTGGTTCGCCGGCCGCGAGCTGGCCGAGCGCCGCGAGTTGGGCTTCCCGCCGGCCGTGCGGATGGCGAGCGTCACCGGGGTGGCCGAGGCGGTCGCGGACCTGCTGGCGGCGGCTCGGCTGCCGGACGACGCCGAGGTGCTCGGGCCGGTGCCGGCCGAGGAGGGCCGGGAACGGATGTTGGTCCGGGTGCCCCGGGCCCGCGCCGCTGCGCTCGCCGAGGCGTTGCACTCGGCCGCCGGCGTCCGGGCCGCTCGCAAGGCCGCCGATCCGGTTCGTCTCCAGGTCGATCCGCTGAGCCTGTTCTGAGGTGTTTCGGCCGGTGCTGACGGTCGCGGACCTCACCCGCTGCCGGGGGCCCTCGCACACCGCGTCCGGCAAAGCGGTGGCGCCCGAGTGGTAGCATCGCCCGTCATGCCAAGGCGTACGACGGGCTCCAGGTCTCGAGGGGGCGTCAGCCACGCCGAGCTGGGGCCGTCGCGGGATGGCGCGACGATGGCGGGAACGCGTCGGTCGGGCGCGAGGTCGATGATGTCAATGAGCCGGTGATCAGGGGTGGACCAGTCGTGACCGTTGGACAATCGATCGTCTTCAACGGCGACCTCGGCAGCGGCAAGAGCACCGTGTCGGTCGAGATCGCGAAGCGGCTCGGCATGCGCCGGGTCAGCGTGGGGGACCTCTACCGGGAGATGGCGCAGCAGCGGCAGATGACCGCGCTGCAGCTCAACCTGCACGCCGAGCTGGATCAGGCCGTCGACGGCTACGTGGACCAGCTCCAGCGCGACATTGCCGCCTCCGGTGAGCCCCTCATCATGGACTCCCGGCTGGCGTGGCACTTCTTCACCGACGCGCTCAAGGTGCACATGATCACCGAGCCGGGCGAGGCGGCCCGCCGGGTGCTCGCCCGCCCCTCCGGGCCGGCCGAGAGCTACGCCTCGCTGGAGGAGGCCAAGGCCAAGCTCCGGGAGCGCAGCGCCAGCGAGCGCAGTCGGTTCATCATCCGTTACGGGGTGGACAAGGCCCGGCTGCGTAACTATGACCTGATCTGTGACACCACCCGGGCGTCCGCCGCCGAGGTGATCGAGCACATCGTGGCCGCGTACGAGGGCACGCTCGGCGCCGAGGTGCTGCGCGACGGGCCGCCGCTGCTGCTGCTCGACCCGGCCCGGGTCTACCCGACCGAGGACATCGCCACCCTGCGTGGTCTGTGGGACACCGACTTCGTCGGTGGGGTGGCCGAGGCCGGCGACGAGGCCCTCGAACCGCTGAAGATCGGGTTCACCGGCGAGTACTTCTTCGTCGTCGACGGCCATCGCCGCCTCAGCGCCGCTCTGCAGAACGGGTTCTCCCTGGTCCCCGCCCAGCTGGTCGCCGAGGTCGACGAGCCGGTGGTGGGCGGGATGACGGCGATCGACTACTTCGCCGCCCAGGTGCGCCCCGGCCTGATCTACGACTGGGAGGCGGCTCACAAGATCCAACTGCCGCTGCCCGAGCCGGCGCTGCTCCGCGGCGACGCGGTGCTCGCGGGGGACCCGGCCGCCGGCGTCTGAGCGAGGCCGGGCCGACGCGCGGGGTACGCGCGCCGGCCCGGCCACCGAGTCGTACGGCGGTCGCCGAGACGGCTCAGCCGAGGATGACGCCCGAGGCGCCGACACCGGCCATGCCGGAGAAGATGTCCTCGTAGTAGAACCGCCAGGCGCAGACCCGGCCGGTCTTCATGTAGCCGGTGCAGGCCGTCGACGTGAAGGTGTCGTCGATGGCGGTGTTGGTGCCGGTGGCCCAGACCTGGAGCGTGTTCGCCGCGTTCACGATCTCCACCGGGCCACCGCTGTCGCCCTGGCCGACGGCGTTGCTGTGGAGGGTGTTCTCGGCCTGGACCTGCCCGCAGACCTGGCCGAAGTCGCGCACGTTGATGCAGAGGTTGCGGGCCTTCACCTGGATCGAGCAGCGGGTGCCGGAGTACGCGCCGGAGGTGCACACCCAGTTGCCGACCTGGCTGGCCGACGCGCCGATCACCTGGTTGCTGAATTCGCTGACCACGTCGCCGTTCGCGGCGGTGCTGTTGTTGAAGACCCGGCCGCCTGCGGCGCCGGAGAGCAGCAGGGTGTCGGTGCCGGCGTTGCGGGTGCCGACGATGCCCATCGACTGCCCGGTCGGGTCGGTCGCGGCGTTGTTGATGTTGCCGCAGTGCGCGGCGGAAAGGATCCGCGCGGACCCGCCCTGGAAGACCCCGAAGCCGGTCGAGCAGCCGCCGCCGGTGTTGGCGTTGCGCCAGGCGGCACCACCCCACCACGGCGCCGTGTCGTCCCATCGGGTCGCCGGCGCGGCGGCGACCTTGGTCTGCACGGTCACCGGCACGCCGGCCATGGCCGTGGCGCCGAGCAGCCCGTCCTGCGTGCCGACGAGCAGGCCGGCGCCGTCGGCGCGCGGCCCCACCGTGGTGATCTTGTCCCCGGCGGCGGCCCGCAGCCGGTCGGCCGCGACCATGAGTTCCCGCTGCGAGTACGCGGCGGGGAGCACCTTGGTGGCGACGGTGGCCCGGGCGTTGGCCACCAGGTTGGCCGGCGGCTCACCCTTCCAGTAGACCTGGAGGTGGCGGGTGGTGGGGTCGGCGACGATGCCGGCGAAGCCGGAGTTGGCGCTGCGCTGCGCCGCGTTCGTGATCTGGGCGGCGGCGTTGTTCATCCGCTGCTGCACCCGGAGCAGCTCCGACCAGGAGGCGAAGCCGCCGGGCACCGGTGTGCTGTCGACGAACGATCCGGTGGCGGGGGCCTTGCCCGCGGGTGCGGCGGTGGCCGGTGTGGCGGTCAGGCCGGCGGCCAGCAGCGTGAGGCTGATCGCGGTGACGGCGACGCGACGCAGCATCGCCACGGGGCGCCGGGTGGTCGGGTGTGGACGGATCATCTGGTACCTCTTCCCCCAGGGGTCGTGGAGCGGGCCGTGCCCGCACCAGGACGGTGGCAGGGGCGTCGACGCCATGGGGCGGATCCTGGACGGGACTGGACACCGCTGGACACTGTTGGACGGGGCGACTGTCCGTAGTGGAACTGTCATACATTGGCAGCCGTCTATCGATCGGCGTGGGGCCGGAATTACCCTGCCCGTGCGCATCCGGGGGGCCGGATGACCGGGGTGGGGGTCGCATGTCTGAGCAGTGGATACCGTCCGGCACTCATCAGACGTCACACGGGTCAGTCGAGCTGGTCCGGGTCTGCACCGAGACACAGACACTGCCCGAGCTGGCCGGGTTGCTGCGCCAGCTGCGCCGCCGCGAGGCCCGGCAACAGGGCGAGACCCTGCTGACGTACCGACAGTTGGCCGCGAAGACCGGCTGGTCACGCGGGATCATCGGGGAGTATTTCGCCGGCAACATCCTGCCGCCACCGGAGCGGTTCGACGTCCTCATCCGACTGCTCGGGGCCAGCCCCGCCGAACAGGGGGTGCTGGCCACCGCGCGGGACCGGGTCGAAGAGCGACGCCGACGCCCGAACCGGGAGCACGCGACCAGCGGGCGGGCGGTCGCGCGGGCGGGGGTCGGCGGCCCGCGCGCCGGCACCACGTCCCCCCGGTTCCCGATACCCCGTCAGCTGCCCCCGGCGCTGCCCGGGTTCGTCGGGCGGGCGACCCAACTCGCCCAGCTCGAGGCCGAATGCGCTCGCGCCGTGGCACCCGGGAACGACGGTATGGCGTCGATCCCCGTCATGACCTTGTCCGGTACGGCCGGGGTCGGCAAGACGACCCTCGCTGTCACCTTCGCGCACCGGGTCGCCGACCGCTTCCCGGACGGCCAGCTCTACGTCGACCTGCGCGGGTTCGACGCCACCGGAACGGTGGTGACGGCCGTCGAGGCGGTCCGAGGTTTCCTGGAGGCCCTCGAGGTGCCGCCCGAACGCATCCCCACCCACCTGCCCGCGCAGGTTGGCCTCTACCGCAGCCTGCTCGCCGGCCGCCGGATGCTGGTGCTGCTGGACAACGCCCGCGACGCCGACCAGATCCGACCCCTGCTGGTCGGCAGCCCGAACTGCCTGGTCCTGGTGACCAGCCGCAACCGGCTCGCCGGGCTGATCGCGGCCGAGGGCGCCCGGCCGATCGGCGTCGACCTGCTCAGCACCGCCGAGGCCTGGCAACTGTTGGCCCGGAGGCTCGGCACGGACCGGTTGTCGGCCGAGCCGCAGGCGGTGGACGAGATCATCGAGCGGTGTGCGCGGCTGCCGCTGGCGCTGGCCGTGCTCGCCGCGAGAGGTGCGGAGAAGCCGACGTTCCCGCTGGCCGCCCTCGCCGCCGAACTGCGGGCGGCGCCCCGGCCACTCGACTCGTTCGACGGAGGAGACGCCGGCACCGACGTGCAGGCCGTCTTCTCCTGGTCGTACCGGGGCCTGACCCCGGCGGCGGCCCGCCTGTTCCGGCTCTTCGGCTGCCATCCCGGACCGGACATCGGGTTCGCCGCGGCGGCCAGTCTGGCCGGGCTGCCCCGGGCCCAGGTGCCCCGACTGCTGGCCGAACTGGCCCACGCGCACCTCGTCACCGAGCACGCCCCCGGTCGGTTCGGCGCGCACGACCTGCTCCGGGCGTACGCGGCCGAGCAGGTCGAACGTCTCGAACCGGAGCCGGCCCGGCGGGCCGCGATCCGGCGTGGGCTGGACCACTACCTGCACACCGCCCACGCGGCGGCACTGCTGCTGCAACCGGGTCGGGACCCGGTCACCCTCACCGCCGCCGCGCCGGGTGTGCTGCCCGAGGAGATCACCGACCTCGGTCAGGCGCTCGCCTGGTTCAGCGTCGAGTATCCGGTGCTGCTCGCGGCCGTCGCCCACGCGAGGCGGGCCGGGTTCGACGGTCACGCGTGGCAGCTGGCCTGGACACTGGTGGACTTCCTGCAACGCCGGGGGCGGTGGCCGGACCTGGCCGTGGCCCAGCGCAACGCCCTGGCCGGGGCGCAGCGGGCCGGCGACCGACCCGGGCAGGCGAACGCCCACCGCGACCTCGCCAGGGTGCTGTCCCGGCTGGGCCGGGTGAACGAGGCGGCGAGGAACTACCGGCAGGCCCTGGCGATCTTCGCGGAGCTGACCGACCACACCGGCCAGGCGCGCACCCACCGGGCGTTCGGCGCGATGCTCGACGGGCTCGGCCGGCACGCCGAGTCCCTGGAACAGAGCGAGCGGGCCCTGGCGCTGTACCGGGCCGCCGGGCACGTCGCCGGGGAGGCCAGCGCCCGCAACGCGGTCGGGTGGGCGTACGCCCAGCTCGGCCGGTACGAGCCGGCGCTCGGGCACTGCCGGGAGGCGTTGGCGCTGCTGCGGACGACAGGGGACCGGCACGGCGAGGCGAACACCTGGGACAGCCTCGGCTTCATCCACGCCCGACTGGCTGACCACCCGGTGGCGATCCGCTGTTTCCAACGGGCCCTCGGGCTCTACCGGCGGGTCAGCGACCGCTACGACGAGGCGGACACCCTGTCCCGGCTCGGCGAGAGCCGGCAGGCGGTGGGGGACGCTGCCGGCGCCGCGCGTACCTGGCGGCGGGCCCTGGTCATCCTCGACGATCTCGGCCACCCGGACGCCGAGCGGGTGCGGGAGCTGTTGGCCGGGCAGTCCGCCGGTGACGCTGGGCACACCGGCGGTGGTTGAGCGAGGTGCGCCGCCCGGCGTCCGGCCGGGCACTCCGTAGACTGGTACGGCACCCTCGTCCATTCGAAGAAGGAGCCGTCCCGCGTGACCGTTCAGCCCATCCGTCTGTTTGGGGATCCGGTGCTGCGCACGCCGGCCGATCCGGTGGTCAATTTCGACGCCGAGCTACGTCGGCTCGTCGCCGACCTCACCGACACGATGCGTGAGCAGAACGGCGCCGGCCTGGCCGCGCCGCAGCTCGGTGTGAGCCTGCGGGTGTTCACCTTCGACGTCGACGACGTCCTCGGGCACCTGATCAACCCGGTGCTGGAGTTCCCCGACGAGGAGGAGCAGGACGGCCCGGAGGGCTGCCTGTCCATCCCCGGGCTCTACTTCGACACCAAGCGTCGGCAGAACGTCATCGCCAAGGGCTTCAGCTCGTTCGGCGACCCGATGCAGATCGTCGGCACCGGCCTGATGGCGCGCTGCGTGCAGCACGAGACCGACCACCTCGACGGGGTGCTCTTTCTGGACCGACTGGACCCGGAGGGGCGCAAGGAAGCCATGAAGGCGATCCGCCAGGCCGAGTGGTACGACGGGGCAGCCCCGCCCACGGTCAAGCTCAGCCCGCACATCAGCGACCCGTTCGGTCTGGGGCGCTGACCCGGATGCGCGTGATCTTCGCCGGTACGCCGGCCGTCGCCGTTCCCGCCCTGGCCGCCGTCGCCGCCTCCCGACACGAGCTGGTGGCCGTTGTGACCCGGCCCGACGCGCCCGCCGGGCGTGGACGGGGCCTGTCCCGCTCCCCGGTCGGCGCGTGGGCCGACGAGCACGGCGTCGAGGTGCTCACCCCGGCCCGTCCCCGCGACCCGGAGTTCCTCGACCGGCTTCGCGAGCTGGAGCCGGCCTGCGTGCCGGTGGTCGCCTACGGCGCGCTGGTGCCGCCGGCGGCCCTGGAGATCCCCCGGCACGGCTGGATCAATTTGCACTTCTCCCTGCTGCCCGCCTGGCGTGGCGCCGCGCCCGTGCAGCACGCCGTGCTACACGGTGACGAGCTGACCGGGGCCAGCGTCTTCCAGCTGGAGGAGGGCCTGGACACCGGCCCGGTCTACGGCACGCTGACCGACGAGATCCGCGCCACCGACACCTCCGGCGACCTGCTGGGAAGGCTCGCCGACTCCGGCGCCGGGCTGCTGGTGGCGGTGCTCGACGCGATCGACGAGGGCACCGCCCGCGCCGAGCCGCAGCCGGCCGACGGGGTGTCGCTGGCGCCGAAGCTGACAGTGGAGGACGCGCGGGTGCGCTGGAGCGACCCGGCCTTCGCCGTGGACCGGCGGATCCGGGCCTGCACACCCGCGCCGGGCGGCTGGACGACGTTCCGCGACGAGCGGGTGAAGCTCGGCCCGGTCGTCCCGGTGCCCGACGGCCCCGAGCTCAAGCCGGGGGAGTTGCTGGTGGAGAAGTCCCGGGTGCTGGCCGGCACGGCGACAGTGCCGGTACGTCTCGGCGAGGTCCGCGCCGCGGGCAAGCGGGCTATGAACGCGACCGACTGGGCGCGCGGCGTCCGGGTCGGCACTGGAGAGGACTTCGCGTGACGGCACCGGAGGGAACCCGACCGACGCGCTCCGGCCCGTCGACCGGCCGTGGCGGGGACCGCCGCCCGGTCCGGCCACCGATGGACCGACCGCGCCGTGCCGCGTACGAGGCGGTGGCGGCGGTGCACCGGGACGACGCGTTCGCCAACCTGGTGCTGCCCATCATCCTGCGGGAGGAGGGGCTGTTCGGTCGGGACGCGGCCTTCGCCACCGAGCTGACCTACGGCACCCTGCGCCACCTGGGCACGTTGGACGCGATCCTGACCGACGCGGCCGGCCGGGACGTGGCCCGGATCGACCCGCCGGTACGCGACGCGCTGCGGCTCGGGGCGTACCAGCTCCTGCACACCCGGGTGCCGCCGCACGCCGCGGTCTCGTCGACCGTGGACCTGGTCCGTTCGGTAGCACCGGGCGCTACCGGTTTCGCCAACGCGGTGCTGCGGGAGGTGTCCACCCGTGACGCGGACGCCTGGGTGGCGAAGCTCGCACCGCCGATGGAGACCGACCCGGTCGGGCACCTCGCGTTGGCGTACAGCCACCCGCAGTGGATCGTGCGGGCCTTCTCCGAGGCGCTCGGTGGCGATCTGGGTGAGACGGAGCGCCTCCTGATCGAGGACAATGAGCGCCCGCCGGTGCACCTGGCTGCCCGGCCCGGCCTGATCGACCCGGTCGAGCTGGCCGACCAGGTCGGCGGTGCGCCCGGTGCTTTCTCGCCGTACGCCGTCTATCTTGCCGGCGGCTCGCCGGGCGACATCCCGGCGGTGGTCGACGGCCGGGCCCACGTCCAGGACGAGGGCTCCCAGTTGGTGGCCGCCGCGCTCGCCGACGCGCCGCTCGACGGCCCGGACGGACGTTGGCTGGACCTGTGCGCCGGCCCTGGTGGCAAGGCCGGGTTGCTCGGCGCGCTGGCCGCGCAGCGGGGTGCCCGGGTGACGGCTGTGGAGGTGGCCGAGCACCGCGCTCGGCTGGTCTCCCTGGCGACCCGGGATCTGCCGGTGGCCGTGCTGACGATGGACGGCCGTGAGGTCGGTGGCGACCCGAAACTGCCGGAGCAGCACTTCGACCGGGTGCTGGTCGACGCGCCGTGTACCGGACTGGGGTCGCTGCGTCGTCGGCCGGAGTCACGCTGGCGTCGCCAGCCGTCCGATCTGCCGCCGCTGACCCGGCTGCAACGGGAACTGCTCGGCGCGGCGCTGCGGGCGGTCCGCCCGGGTGGCCTGGTCGCCTATGTGACCTGTTCGCCGCACACCGTCGAGACGCACGTGACGGTGACCGAGGCGGCCCGCCGTAGCGGGGTTCCGGTGGACTTCGTGGATGCCCGTCCGCTGCTGCCGGCCGGCATGCCCGGTCTCGGTGACGGGCCGACAGTGCAGCTCTGGCCACACCGCCACGGCACCGACGCGATGTTCCTCGCCGTCCTGCGCCGAGGCTGATCCGTTCGACGCGTCCGGCCGGTCAGCCGACCGGCCGGACGCGTGCGCTCACGCTCTGCGCGACCGGGCTTCCGCAGGCCTAGGTGATCGGGAGGCCTAGGTGACCGGGAGGCCCTTGGTGCCGGCGTTCTTCATCGAGCGGGTCAGGTTCCGGTCGGAGATCCAGAGGAAGCACTGCACGCCCCGGTTCCCGTTGCGCCATTCTTCCTCGTACGGCTGGTAGTAGATCGTGCCGGCGCGGAAGTCGAGCTGGGAGTTGTCCGGGACCTTGGCGTACTTGGCGATCATCGTCTGGCAGGCCCGGTGGGTCCGCTTGGTGCCGCGGGTGAACTCGGCGTAGCTGGTGTCCGGCGCCTGCCACACCCCGACGAACTCGGCGTGGTGCTTGGCCGTGCAGGAAACCGGCACCATCTCGTCGATGTCGTCCTTGACCAGCTTCGGGTTGAAACAGCGGTACGCCAGCGGGGCCGGCCCGGACAGCGCGCCCCGGAGGCTGCCGGTGCGCAGGTCGACAGCGGTGTCGTCGATGCTGGCGATCTCGGTGACGTCGCAGCGGTACCAGCGGGCGCCGCCCGACCAGGCCTGCGGCGACGGCAGGACGACGGTCAGGCCGAGCCGCCCGGAACGCCAGTCGGCCCCCACCGCCTTGTTGACCGCCGTGTCGCACCCGGTCTGCGCGGCCCGCATGCCGGCCGAGCCGGGCTGCGGGGGCGTGCCGGCCTCGGCGCCCGGACCGGTGAGGGTGCCCACGTGCATGGTCTCCACCCGGTGCGCCTCGGTGCACGCCGTCGGGTTGTAGCCGGTCAGGAAGCCGACCTGCTGGGAGCTCTGGTGGCAGACGTCGGCGGAGGGGACGAACTGCTGCGCCGCGACGGGCGCCGGCCAGTCGTCGGTGAGGTCACGGTCGACCCCGGCGGGTGCGCCGCACCCGGCCAGCGCCAGGGCCAGCGCCCCACCCCCGGCGAACGCCGCCAACCACCGTCGCATCCCGACCTCCCGCCGCTGCTGGCCCCCGACCGGACCCAGCCGGTCGATTGCGCCACGGCGCAGCAGCATACGGCACTGATGCTCAGATCGCGGGCAGTCCCTCCGGGCCGACGTCGCGCATCGAGCGGGTGAGTTTGCGGTCGTCGCTCCACAGGAAACAGCGCACCCCACGGTCGCCCTCCTCCCACTCCCGCTGTGACGGCGGGTAGTAGATGGACCCGGCCCGGTACGGCAGCTCGCTGTTGTTGGGTACCGCCGCGTACTCGGCGATCAGCGCCATGCAGCGCCGGTGCGCCTGCTCGGCGGACTTGGCGAACTCCGCCCAGCTGATGTCCCGCTCGTCGTAGACCCCCACGAACTCGGCGCGGTGCGGCTCGGTGCAGAGCACCGGCGCCATGTAGTTGAGGTTGTCGCCGATCAGTTTGGGGTCGAAGCAGCGGTGCGTCAGGGGCGTGTCGCCGATCAACGCGCCGCGCAGGCTGCCGGTGCGGTTGACCGGGCGGGTGTTGTCGATGCTGCCGGTCTCGCTGAGGTCGCAGCGGTACCAGCGGGCGCCGCCGGCCCAGGCGGGCGCGGACGGCAAGGCGAGGGAGAGCGCGAGTCGGGCCGTGTGCCAGTCGCCGCCGAGCACCTCCCGGGCCCGCTGGTCGCATTCGGCGCGAGCCGTGCGCAGCGCCTGCGATCCGGGTTCCGGTCGGGCCTCGGTCAGCGCGTCGGGCCCGACGAAGGTGCCGACGTGGATGGCCTCGGCCAGGTGGTTGCGCGCGCAGTCCACCGTCTCGTACGTGCTGGCCTGCACGACAGTGGTGATCCGTGGCAGGCAGGTGTCGGTGGCGGGGGTGAACGGTTTGGGAACCCGCAGCGTCGGCCAGTCATCGGTGAGATCACCGTCCGCGCCTCGCGCCGGCGCGCAGCCGGCCAGCAGCATCGTCGTGACGCTGGCCAGCGCCAGCGCTGGAAGCCACCGTCGCATCGTCCGCCCTCCCGGGAGCTGGCGGCCGGTCGCCGCGCCCCGCGGCGAGACCCCGGCGGGCGTGCAGCTTACGGCACCGTCCCGGTTGGAGTGTCGTCGCGTTTCCGTCGATCGGCCAGTGGCTGATGTCTGTTCGTCCGGATTCGGGGGCCCGGAGCGTCCAATTCTGCACCAATGGTCACTGCTGGGTCACAGGGCGTCCCCAAAGGTGCCGCGATGCGGGTGGCGGGTGGCCACGTTCGTACACTGGCCCCGTGACCGTACCGCCGCCGATCGTCGCGCCGAGCATCCTGGCCGCCGATTTCGCCCGCCTCGCCGAAGAAGTCCGTGCCGTCGAGGACGCCGCGGACTGGTTGCACGTCGACGTGATGGACAACCATTTCGTGCCGAACCTGACCATTGGGCTGCCCGTGGTGCAGAGCCTGCGGGCTGTCACGGCGATGCCCTTCGACGTGCACCTGATGATCGAGGACCCGCGCCGGTGGGCCCCCGGGTACGCCGACGCCGGGGCGTACAACGTCACCTTCCACGCGGAGGCGTCCGACGACCCGGTGGCGCTCGCCAAGGACCTGCGCTCGGCAGGCGCGAAGGCGGGCCTGGCCATCGACCGGGACACCCCGATCGAGCCCTACCTGGACCTGCTGCCCAGCTTCGACACCCTGCTGATCATGACGATCAAGGCGGGCTTCGGTGGGCAGCGGTTCATTCCGCAGCTCCTGGAGAAGGTGCGGACGGCCCGGCGGCACGCGTCGGCCGGGCACCTGGAGCTGCGCATCGAGGTGGACGGCGGGATCGCCGCCGACACCATCGAGCAGGCGGCGGCGGCCGGCGCCGACGCGTTCGTGGCCGGCACCGCCGTGTACGGGGCCGCCGACCCGGCGGAGGCGGTACGGCACCTGCGGGCACTGGCGGAACGCGCGGCGCCCGGGGCCTGAGGTGGAGCCCGAGGCCGACCGCAAGGACATCATTCTCGTCGTGGACGACGACGAGGACATCGCCCGGTTCGTCGAGTTCAACCTGCGGCTGCACGGCTTCGAGGTGATCCACGCCAGCGACGGCCAGGAGGCCCTGGAGGTCATCGAGCGCCAACGGCCGGACCTGGCGGTGGTCGACCTCATGATGCCCCGGATCGACGGGTTGGAGCTGACCCGCCGGTTGCGCGCCGACCCGATGACGTCCGCCCTTCCGGTGATCATGCTGACCGCCAAGGGGATGACCGTCGACAAGGTGCACGGGCTCAGCGCCGGCGCCGACGACTACCTGGTCAAGCCGTTCGACACCGCCGAGCTGGTGGCCCGGGTCTCGTCCACGCTGCGCCGGAACAAGGAGTTCCGGGAGGTTTCCCCGCTGACCGGGCTGCCCGGCAACAGCCGGATCCGTCGGGAGATCAGCGATCGGGTCCGCAACGGCGTGGACTACGCCGTCGGCTACGTCGACATCGACCGGTTCAAGAGCGTGAACGACAGGTACGGCTTCGTGCGCGGCGACGACTTCATCTCCGCGCTGGCCCGCAGCCTGCACCGGGCGGTGGTGGGCGTCGGGCTGCCACCGGCCTTCCTCGGTCACGTCGGTGGCGACGACTTCGTCATCGTCTGCGCCCCGGACCAGGTGCGCCCACTCACGTCCCGGGCGGTCGTCGACTTCGAGAACGCCGCCGACACGCTCTACGACCAGACCGACCGGGAGCGCGGCTTCGTCGAGTTGAAGGATCGACGCGGCAACATCCGGCGGGCGGCCCTGGTCACGCTCTCCATCGGGGTGTCCCTCTCCGACGCGGGCAAGCGGTTCACCGACCCGCTCGAAGCGATCGCGGTGGCCTCGGAGATGAAGACGGTGGCCAAGAGTCAACCGGGCTCGTACGTGGCGGTGGACCGGCGTCGAGGCGTCACCTGAGCGTGATAACGCTGTGAAGTAGCTCGCCTAGGTGGCGACGGAGACGGATCGGCGTGTAAGACTTCCCGTGTACCCACCACGCGCTGGCGGGACTCGGTGAAATTCCGAACCGGCGGTGATCCACGGTTTGACCGTGGTCAGCCCGCGACCCGGACGGCTCTGCTGTCCGGTGGACCTGGTGAAAATCCGGGGCCGACGGTTGGGGGCGGTTCGTCCGCGCCCAGAAAGTCCGGATGGGAGACAGCGCGCGGGACGGACGGGTCCGAGCCGGCCGCTGGCTTCAGCGTGCCGTGCCGACCCCCCGGGGCGGCTGTGCCGTTCCCGGAATCCGCCACCGCCTGCCCGTGGCCCCATGGCCACCGCCTCCCTGACCGCCAGCGCGCGGACGGCGAGTGAGAGGGCAGGGGCAGCGCGATGGCCAGCGTCTCCGTTGATGAGGCGATGCGGCGTGCGATCGAGTTGGCAGCGCGCGGGCTCGGCACCACCAGCCCCAACCCCGTGGTCGGGTGCGTACTCCTCGACTCCGACGGCGAGGTCGTGGGCGAGGGCTTCCACGCGTACGCCGGGGGACCGCACGCCGAGATCGTCGCTCTGGCGCAGGCCGGGCGGCGGGCCAAGGGCGGCACCGCGATCGTCACTCTGGAACCCTGCGATCACACCGGCCGCACCGGCCCCTGTAGTTCCGCGCTCGTCCAGGCCGGGGTGGGCCGGGTGGTCATCGCCGTACCCGACCCGAACCCGGTCGCTTCCGGGGGTGCCGCCACGTTGCGCGCCGCCGGGGTCCGGGTCGATCTGGGGGTACGCGGCGAGGAGGCCGAGGCCGGCAACGTCGCGTGGTTGACCTCGATGCGCCGAGGCTGGCCGTACGTGATCTGGAAGTACGCCGCCACGCTCGACGGTCGCTCCGCCGCAGCGGACGGCACCAGCATGTGGATCACCTCGGAGGCGGCCCGGATCGACGTGCACGCGCTGCGCGGCACCGTCGACGCGGTCATCGCCGGGGTGGGCACCGTGCTCGCCGACGACCCCCGGTTGACCGCCCGCAACCTGCGCGACGGCAGCCTTGCCATCCGGCAGCCGCTGCGGGTGGTGGTGGACAGCTCGGGGCGTACCCCGGCTGACGCCAAGGTCCGCGACGGCGCCGCACGCACCTGGATCGCGACCGCCGACGAGGTCGGCGCCGACCCGGACGGCCGGGTCGACCTGTCGGCGCTGCTCGCGGCGCTGCACCAGCGCGGGGTCCGCGCGGTGCTCCTGGAGGGCGGCCCCCGGCTGGCTGGCGCGTTCCTGGAGGCCGGCCTGGTCGACAAGATCGTCGGGTACGTCGCGCCGCGGTTGCTCGGCGCCGGCCCGACGGCTCTGGTCGACGCGGGAGTGACCACCATCGCCGAGGCCATCGATCTGGAGTTCGTCGACGTTACGCAGATCGGTCCGGATCTCCGGATCACTGCTTTGCCCCGGAAAAGGGAGGGCTGAGATGTTCACCGGCATTATTGAGGAATTGGGCGAGATCGTCCGGGTCGCGCCGACGGCAGGCGATTCGGCGCTGCTGGGCGTACGCGGCCCGCTGGTCACGTCCGACGCCCGCCACGGCGACTCGATCGCCGTCAACGGTGTCTGCCTGACCGTCGTGGACGTGGCCGACGGTGTCTTCACCGCCGACGTGATGGGGGAGACGCTGCGCCGCTCCGCGCTGGGCGCGCTGCGCCCCGGCGACCCGGTCAACCTGGAGCGGGCCGCCGCGCTCGGTAGCCGGCTCGGTGGGCACCTGGTGCAGGGCCACGTCGACGGTGTCGGTGAACTGATCTCCCGGGAGCCGGCCGAGCAGTGGGAGACGGTCCGGTTCCGGCTGCCCGCCGCCCTGTCCCGGTACGTGGTGGAGAAGGGCTCGATCACCATCGACGGTGTCTCGTTGACAGTCGCCGCCGTCGGCGCGGACGAGTTCGCCGTCGGGCTGATCCCGACCACGCTCAAGCTGACCACGCTCGGCGCCAAAGGCGTCGGCGACCCGGTCAACCTGGAGGTCGACGTGTTGGCCAAGTACGTCGAGCGGCTGCTCGGCGACCGGCTCACCCACGCCGACGCCCGCGGGCTGGCCTCGGACCAGGGCGGGGTGGCCTGATGGGCCCGCTCAGCTGGCTGCTGGACGCCCAGGTGCACGTCGCCGGGTCGCCGGTGCTGGCCAGGGAGATCGTCGGCAACGCGTTCGGGCTGGTCTCGGCGTTGCTCGGGTTGCGCCGGCTGGTCTGGGCGTGGCCGGTCGGCATGGTCGGCAACGCGCTCCTGCTCACCGTCTTCCTCGGCGGGGTGTTCGCCACCCCGCAGGAGCACGACCTGTACGGGCAGGCCGGCCGGCAGGTGTTCTTCTTCGCGGTCAGCGTCTACGGCTGGTGGCGCTGGCAGCGCAACCGTCGCGGCGACTCCGGGCAGGCCGCTGTCGTTCCGCGCTGGGCCAGCGGGCGGGAGCGGCTGATGATGCTGCTGGCCGCCGTGGTCGGCACCGCCGCGGCGTACCCGCTGCTCAAGGCCCTCGGTTCGTGGGGCCCGCTGCCCGACGCCTGGATCCTCACCGGCAGCCTGCTGGCCACGTACGGCATGGCCCGCGGCTGGGTGGAGTTCTGGCTGCTCTGGATCGCTGTGGACGCGGTCGGGGTGCCGCTGCTGCTGCGCGGCGGGTTCTACCCCTCGGCCGTCATGTACCTGATCTACGGCGCCCTCTGCGTCTGGGGCTTCGCCGCCTGGTGGCGCACCTCCCGCGCCACGGCCACCGTTCGTAAGCCCATCTACCGGGAGGCCGTCGCATGACCAGCTTTGGGGATATCGAGCAGGCGATCGCGGACATCGCGGCCGGCAGGCCGGTCGTCGTGGTCGATGACGCGGACCGGGAGAACGAGGGCGACCTGATCTTCGCGGCCGAGTTGGCCACGCCGGAGCTGATGGCGTTCATGGTGCGCTACACCTCCGGCTACGTCTGCGTGGCGCTCACCGAGAGCGAAGCCGACCGGCTCGACCTGCCGCCGATGCACCACACCAACCAGGACCGGCGCGGCACCGCGTACACGGTGACGGTGGACGCCCGCGAGGGCGTCAGCACCGGCATCTCGGCGGCCGACCGCGCGCACACCAGCCGGCTGCTCGCCGACGCGGCGACCGACCCGACCGATCTGGCCCGCCCCGGCCACGTGGTGCCGCTGCGCGCTCGCGAGGGCGGGGTGCTGCGCCGGCCGGGGCACACCGAGGCGGGGATCGACCTGACCCGGCTGGCCGGGCTGCGTCCGGCCGGCGTGCTCTGCGAGCTGGTCAACGACGACGGCACCATGATGCGCCTGCCGGACCTGGAGAAGTTCTCCGCCGAGCACGGCCTCACGCTCGTCACCATCGCCGACCTGATCGCCTACCGCCGGCGTACCGAGAAGCAGGTCGAGCTGGTCGCCGACGCCCGGATGCCGACGAAGCACGGGGTGTTCCGGGCGCTCGGCTACCGCGCCGAGCACGACCCGGCCGAACATGTCGCGATGGTGCTCGGTGACATCGGTGACGGCCAGGACGTGCTGGTCCGGGTGCACTCCGAGTGCCTGACCGGGGACGTGTTCGGCTCGCTGCGCTGCGACTGTGGACCGCAGCTGGACGCCGCACTGGCTCGGGTCGGGCAGGAGGGCCGGGGCGTGGTGCTCTACGTCCGTGGGCACGAGGGGCGCGGCATCGGGTTGCTGCACAAGCTGCAGGCGTACCAGTTGCAGGACTCCGGCCGCGACACCGTCGACGCCAACCTCGACCTGGGCCTGCCGGCCGATGCCCGCGACTACGGCACCGGCGCGCAGATCCTCTACGACCTTGGCGTGCGGTCCATGCGGCTGCTGACCAACAACCCGGCCAAGCGGGCCGGCCTGGAGGGGTACGGGTTGACCATCACCGGCCGCGAGGGGCTGCCGGCCGGCGCGCACCCGGAGAACATGCGCTACCTGCGCACCAAGCGGGACCGGATGGGTCACCTGCTGGACGAGTTGGACGAGGTCTCCGAGGCGCCGCTGGGGCGTCCGGTCGCCAACGACGAGATCGGAGCATGACGATGGCGGGTTTCGGTGAGCCGGGAGTCGAGGCGGTCGACGCCGCGGGGCTGACCGTCGGGGTCGTTGCCGCACGCTGGCACGGCGAGCTGACCGACCACATGCTGGAGCGTGCGGTGGCCGCCGCCGAGGCGTGCGGCGCGCGTTCCGTTGTCGCCCGGGTCGCCGGCTCGGTCGAGCTGCCGGTGGTCGCGCAGGCCCTCGCCCGCCGCTGCGACGTGGTGGTCGCCCTCGGCGTGGTGGTCCGTGGAGCCACCGCCCACTTCGACTACGTCTGCCGTTCGGTCACCGACGGACTGACCCGGGTGGCGCTGGACGAGGGCAAGCCGGTGGCGCACGGCGTGTTGACGGTGGAGACCATCGAGCAGGCCCGCGACCGCGCCGGGCTGCCCGGCTCGGCGGAGGACAAGGGCTGGGCCGCCACGGTGGCGGCGCTCGACGCGGCGCTGGCCGTGCGGACGGTGGCTGCGGGCAACGCCCAACGGGTCGGCTTCGGCGGCTGACGCCTCTGCCGCCTCTGAAGGCCCGCCTTCAGAGGCGGCCGGCCTCGATGATCCGGCGCAGGAACTGTCGGGTACGAGGCTGCGTCGGCTCGCCGAGCACCTGCTCGGGCGGCCCGCTCTCGACCACCCGGCCGGCGTCGAGGAAGCACACCTCGTCGGCGACGTCCCGGGCGAAGCCCATCTCGTGGGTGGCCAGCACCATTGTCATGCCGTCGGCCTTCAGGTCGCGGATCATCGCCAGCACCTCGCCGACCAGCTCCGGGTCGAGCGCGGAGGTGACCTCGTCGAGCAGCATCAGTCGAGGTGAGTTGGCCAGCGCCCGGACTATCGCCACCCGCTGTTGCTGCCCGCCGGAGAGCCGGTCCGGGTAGGCGTCCGCCTTGGCGGCGAGCCCCACCCGGTCGAGCAGCTCCCGGGCCTGCGCCTCGGCCTCCGCCCGGCCCCGCCCGTGTACGCGTCGCGGCGCGAGGGTGATGTTGTCCAACACGCTCAGGTGCGGAAAGAGGTTGTACGCCTGGAACACCATGCCGATCCGCCGCCGGACCCGGTCCGGGTCCACCCGGGGATCGGAGATGTCCTCCCCGTCCAACTCGATGGTGCCGTCGTCGAGCTCCTCCAGCAGGTTGACGCAGCGCAGCAGGGTCGACTTGCCGGACCCGGACGCGCCGATCAGGGCCACCACCTGATGCTCGGCGACGGTCAGGTCGAGTTGGTCGAGCACGGCGTGCCCGCCGAACTCCTTGCGCAGGCCCCGGCAGCGCAGCAACGCCATGGATCAGCCTCCCGACTGTCGGCGGGCCGCGCGCAGCGTCACCCAGTCGGTGACGGCGATCAGTGGGATTGCGAGCAGCACGAAGAGCACCCCCGCCACGATGTACGGCGTGTAGTTGAAGGTCTGGGCGGTGGCGATCTGCGCGGCGCGGACCGCGTCGATCGGCCCAGCCAGCGAGACCAGCCCGACGTCCTTCTGCAACGCCACCACGTCGTTGAGCAGGGGTGGCGCCACCCGGCGGACGGCCTGCGGCAGGACCACGTGCCGCATCGTCTGCCGGTGGGTCAGGCCCAACGAGCGGGCAGCGGCGAGTTGGCTGGGGTGGACCGACTCGATGCCGGCCCGAAACACCTCGGCGAGGTAGCCGCCATAGGTGAGGACCAACGCGATCCCACCCAGCACCAGCACCGGCGGCATGCCCTGCAACCGCAGCCCCGGCACGCCGAGGGTGAGCAGGTACAGCACGATGATCAGCGGTAGGCCGCGGAAGGTGTAGGTGTAGCCGGCGGCCAGCGCGCGGACCGGGAAGAAGACCGGCCCGCGCAGCGTCCGCAGCACGGCGAGCACCAGCCCGAGCAGCAGCGCGCCGACCGCACAGCAGACCAGCAGCCGTACGTTGAGCCAGAGCCCGCTCAGCACCGTCGGCAGCGCGTCGCGGGCGATCTCCGGATCCAGGAACGAGCGCCGGACCCGGTCCCAGCCCGGCGCCCCGGTCACCGCGAGCACCAGCAGCGTGCCGAGCGCCGCCGTCGAGGACGCCGCGACGAGCACGCTGTAGACGGTTTGCCGACGCCGGTACGCCGACCGCCGCAGCTGCGCCTCCGAGGGCACCCGATCCAGAAGCATCACCGCAGCTCGGCCGCCCCCGCCACCTGGGCGAGCCACTTCTGTTCCAGCTCCTTCAACGTCCCCGCGGTGGTGAGCTGACCGACCGCCCCGCTCACGCAGGAGGTCAGTGGGGAGTTCTTGTCCAGCAGCAACCCGAACGCCTCGGGCGTACCGACCTGCGGCACCTGCCCGACGATCACAGCGTCGGTGATCTCCGCACCGGTGATGTAGAAGGCGGTCGGAAGATCGACCACGAGACCGTCCAGCTGCCCGTTCTGAAGGGCCTTCTTGGCATCGTCGTTGCTGTTGTAGACCTGCGGCTTGGCGGCCGGCTTGATCACGTCGGTGATCGCCTGGTAGCTGGTGGTGCCCACCTGCGCGCCGAGCCGAGCGTCCCGCAGCTCGGCCAGCGACTTCCGGCCGGCGATCTTCGAGGACTTCAAGGCGATGACGGTCTGCCGCACCAGGTAGTACGGCGCGGAGAAGTCGACAGCCTGCTTGCGCTCGTCGGTGATGGAGAACTGGTTGATGTCGAAGTCGAAGTCCTTCGGCCCCGGCGCGATGGCGGTGTCGAACTTGACCCGCGTCCAGGTGACGTCGGCGCGGGCGTAGCCGAGCTTCTCGGCCACCGCGTACGCGACAGCGGATTCGAAGCCCTCACCGCTGTCCGGCTTGTCCTTGGCGAACCACGGCTCGTACGCGGGCTGGTCGGTGGCGATGGTCAGCTTGCCCGGCGTACGCGTGGGCAGGCTGTCCTTGGCGCAGGACGGCGCTGCGGTGACAGTGGGGGTCGGATCTTCGTCCTGTGGCGCGCACCCGGCGGTGGCTACGACGACGGCACCGGCGAAGGTGAGCGCGAGGAGACGTGAGCGGCTGGCCATGGCGGACAGCGTAGAGCTCCATGGGCATCGATCGACAATTGTCCCACCATGTTGGTAGGGAATTGTCCGCTTGCTGGATTTTGGCGGACCCGGACGCGGGGTGCCGCCGGGGTGGCTGGAAGAATCGTTTCCCGTGAAGACGTTCGAGGAGTTGTTCGCCGAGCTGCAGGCCAAGGCCGCCGCCGGCACCCCGGGCTCGGGCACCGTCGCCGCGCTGGACAAGGGCGTGCACTTCATCGGCAAGAAGGTCGTCGAGGAGGCGGCCGAGTCGTGGATGGCCGCCGAGCACGAGGGGCCGGAGCGCACCGCCGAGGAGATCTCCCAGCTGCTCTACCAGGTCCAGGTGCTGATGCTTGCCAGCGGTCTCGAGCTCAAGGACGTCTACCGACATCTGTGAGTGCCCCCACCCCTGTTGATCGCCAACCGGATCGAAGGAGCACTCCGTCATGCTGCGTGTCGCCATTCCCAACAAGGGCACCCTGGCCGAACCGGCCGCCCAGATGCTGCGCGAGGCAGGCTACCGCCAGCGCACCGACCCCAAGGACCTCGTCTGCCGGGACGAGGCCAACGACGTCGAATTCTTCTACCTGCGTCCGAAGGACATCGCCACCTACGTCGGCTCCGGTGACCTCGACCTCGGGATCACCGGCCGGGACCTGCTGATCGACTCGGCCGCGCCGGCCGAGGAGGTCGTCGACCTCGCCTTCGGCCGGGCCACCTTCCGCTTCGCCGCCCGCCCCGACGACATCGCCTCCGTGCAGGAGCTGGGCGGCCACCGCATCGCCACCGCGTACCCGGGTCTGGTCGAACGGCACCTCGGCGAGGTGGGCGTCAAGGCCGACGTGATCCGCCTCGACGGCGCGGTGGAGAACGCCGTACGCCTCGGCGTCGCCGACGTGATCGCGGACGTGGTGGAGACCGGCGCGACCCTGCGCCAGGCGGGCCTGGTGGTCTTCGGCGAGCCGCTGCTGCGCTCGTCGGCGGTGCTGGTCCGGCGTGCCGGCGCACCCGCGCACCCGCAGGCCGAGCAGTTGCTGCGCCGTCTGCACGGTGTGCTGGTGGCCCGCCGCTACGTGATGCTCGCCTACGACGTGCCGGCCGGTCTGCTGGACCGGGCCAGCGGGCTCACCCCGGGCATCGAGTCGCCCACCGTGTCGCCGCTGCACCGCGAGGGCTGGGTGGCGGTGCAGGCCATGGTGCTCCGCGACGACGTGCACCGCATCATGGACGAGCTCTACGAACTGGGCGCCCGCGCCATCCTCGTCACCAACATCCACGCCTGCCGCCTCTAACCCCCGCCCCCCGCGCCCCCGCCCCCGCCCCCGCCCCCGCCCCCGCCGCTCGCGTCGATCATGGAGTTATGGTGGCCGTTTCAGCCGCCTTCGCTCCTTACGTCCACCACCACAACTCCATGATCGACGCGGCGGCGGGTGTTCTGGGGCTGCTGGACGCGGAAGATCGTGCTCGATCATTGAAGTAGTGGCCTCGATCTCGACGGAGGCCACTGGATCCTGGATCGAGCACGATCTTGTTTGCTGGCCTTCGGTGGGCTCGGGGTGGTGGCTCGGCGGGTGGTGCGTTCGATGACCGAGCGCGGATGGCAGACTGGTGGGGTGAGTGAAACCGAACTGGTCCGCCTGAAGCCCCGCCGCATCCGGGTGGTCTGCTGGTCGGCGGCGGCCGCTCTGGTGGTGGTGTTCGCTCTGGTCGCTACCTCGCTGAGTGGCCCGACCGGCGATGGTTACGGCAGCTTCCAGCGCGGCGACCAGATCGCCATGATCGGTCTGGGCATCTTCGGTGCGCTCGGCTTCCTGCTGTTCACCCGTCCTCGGGTGGAGGCCGACGCCCGGAGCATTCGGGTCCGTAACGTCATCAGCTCCTACGAGCTGCCCTGGGAGGTTGTCCGGGGCGTCCGCTTCGACCGGGGCGCGCCGTGGGCCAGCCTGGAGCTGCACGATGACGACCTGCTGCCGATGGTCGCGTTGCAGGCCGCCGACAAGGAGCTGGCCGTCGACGGGGTCCGCGCGCTGCGCCGGCTGCACGAGGCCCACCAGGTCCGCCTCGCCGAACGCGCCGTCGGCCGCTGACCCTGGCGACACCGCCCACGCCGGTTGGCGGCCGAACCCCTACGCCGGTTGGCGGCCGAACCCCTACGCCGGTTGGCGGCCGAACCCCTACGCCGGTTGGCGGCCGAACCCCCCCACGCCGGTTGGGCGGCCGAACCGCCCACGCCGGTCGGCGGCCGAACCGCCGCTGCCGCTTCGCGGCTGGAACCGCCCGCCGTCGACCTCGCGTCGCCGCCCAGCGGCCAGGCCTGCCGCGCACCCCTCGCCAAGATCTGGACAACCTCCCTGAAACTGCTGCCTCCCGGCGCCCTGAGGCAGCAGTTTCAGGGAACGTGCGCGGATCTTGAAGCGGCGCCAGGGCGCGCCAGGGCGGGCGGCCAGGGGCGCAAGGCGGGACGGGGCGGCGCCAATGCGGTGCCGGGCGCGCGCCAGGGCGGCGCGGCGGCGCGGCGCAATGGTCGGCCGCGCCCGTGACTGGCCGCAGGTCGTGCCCGGTTTGGGGGTCGCCGGGGTGCCGGTGTAGTGTTGTCGAGTCGACCAGGCTGTCTCCGCGTGCGAGCAGGCAGCCTTGAAAGCGGAGCGCCTGCTCCCACCCGAGTCGCCGCTACGGTGGCCGGGTCCGGTCACCGGTTCCGGGCATGTCCCGGTGCCGGATGCGCGATCCTTGTGATCGTGCTGACCGGTCGAGCGGGCCCTGGCATGCGCCGGGGCCTTCTGCTTTTCGGGTCGGTTCCCTCCCGGGAGCCGCAGGGGTCGGCGACAGAGCAGAAACGACTCGAGGAGGCCCCATCAGCGTCGAACCACGCGTGAACGAGCAGATCCGGGCACGTGAGGTCCGACTGGTCGGCCCAGAGGGTGAGCAGGTGGGCATCGTCCCGCTGGAGCGCGCTCTTCAGCTGGCCGCGGACGTCGATCTGGACCTGGTCGAGGTTGCGCCGATGGCGCGCCCGCCGGTGTGCAAGCTCATGGACTTCGGCAAGTTCAAGTACGAGAGCGCACTCAAGGCGCGCGAAGCGCGGCGTAATCAGCAGCAGACCGTCATCAAGGAAATGAAGCTTCGGCCGAAGATCGACCCGCACGACTACGAGACCAAGAAGGGTCACGTGGTGCGGTTCCTCAAGGCGGGCGACAAGGTCAAGGTGACGATCATGTTCCGCGGTCGCGAGCAGAGTCGTCCGGAGCTGGGTTACCGGCTTCTGCGTCGACTCGAATCCGAGATCACGGAACTGGGATACGTCGAGGCCGCTCCGAAGCAGGACGGCCGAAACATGATCATGGTTCTCGCTCCGCATCGGGCCGTCAAGGCCTCCGCGGTCGCCGCTACGGCGTCTCGCGGTGGACCTCGGGACCGGGCAGGGGACGAGTCCGCCGCTCCGGAAGCCGATGAGACCGCAGCGGTCGGCGAGACCGCAGCAGCCGGTGACACCGGCCTCGCCGCCGACACCAGCGGCGAGTAACAGGGGAGAGACGTTCCACATGCCGAAGATGAAGAGCCACACGGGTATGGGTAAGCGGGTCAAGGTGACCGGCAAGGGCAAGATCGTTGCCCAGCAGGCCGGCCTCCGTCACAACCTGGAGAAGAAGCCCTCCACCCAGACCCGCCGGCTGACCGGCACGGTCGTGCTGGCCAAGGCCGACGTCAAGCGCATCAAGAAGCTGCTCGGCCGCTGACGCGCGCCACCTTACGTAATTAGGAGTTGAGATGGCACGCGTCAAGCGGGCTGTAAACGCCCAGAAGAAGCGTCGTACCCTGCTGGAGTCCGCGAGTGGTTACCGCGGTCAGCGCTCCCGCCTGTACCGCAAGGCCAAGGAGCAGGTGCTGCACTCGATGCAGTACGCCTACCGGGACCGTCGCGACCGCAAGGGCGACTTCCGGCAGCTGTGGATTCAGCGGATCAACGCGGGCGCCCGGGCCAACGGGATGACCTACAACCGTCTGATCCAGGGCCTGCGTCTGGCCGGCATCGAGGTCGACCGCAAGATCCTGGCCGACATGGCTGTCAACGACGCCGCCTCTTTCGCGGCGATCGTCGAGCTGGCCCGGGCTGCGGTCACGGCCGAGGGCACCGGCGGCGCGGCGGCTCAGGCCGCCTGATCCCCACGCACCAGAGCGAGGCGTCTCCCGTGTCGGCACCGCCGTTCGGGGGGCGCCTCAATCGTGCCGGAGGAGCGCACACCATGGCTTTCACCCCGCGTACCCCAAGGGTTGTCGCCGCCCGCCGCCTGCAACGCCGCCGGGACCGCGACGCCACCGGCCGTTTCCTGGCCGAGGGCCCGCAGGCGGTCCGCGAGGCCCTCGCGCGGCCGGAGGTGGTCACCGAACTGTTCGGTACGACCACCGCGCTCGACCGGTACCCGGAGTTGGCCGCCACGGCGGCCCGCGCCGACGTGCCGGTCTCCGAGGTGACCGACGACGCCCTCGCGGCGCTGACCGAGACCGTCGCCCCACAGGGGCTGGTGGCCGTCTGCCGGCACCTGGACGTCTCACTGGAACAGGCCCTCGCGGGTGCGCCCCGGCTGGTGGCGGTGCTCGCCGAGATCCGCGACCCGGGCAACGCCGGCACGGTGCTGCGCACCGCCGACGCGGCCGGTGCGGGTGCGGTGATCTTCGCCGGGGACGCCGTCGACCCGTACAACGGCAAGTGTGTGCGAGCCTCGGCCGGCAGCCTCTTCCACGTCGACGTGGTGCGCGCCCCCGACCCGGTCGCGGTGGTCGGCGCGCTGCGCGCCGCCGGGCTGTCGATCTTCGCCACCACCGGGTACGGCGACAACGACCTGGACGACCTGACCGACTACGGTCGGCTCGTCGGGCCCACCGCCTGGCTGTTCGGTTCCGAGGCGCACGGGCTGCCCGAGGAGTTGACCACCGCCGCCGACACCACTGTGCGGGTGCCGCTGTACGGGCGCGCGGAGAGCCTCAACCTGGCTGCCGCCGCGGCGGTCTGCCTGTACGCTTCAGCGAGAGCACAGCGCTGAGGGTGAACGCCTGTGGCGCGACTGACAGCAGGGGAGAGCGTCCGTCCATGAACGCGACACGGCGTTCGTTTAGCCAGCCCGCCGGTGTCGGCGGGCGGCGGGCCTGACCTGCTCCCTGCGCAACTCCTACCGGCGGGCTGCGGCACAGCCGCGCGTCCGTAGACTCGCCTAGCCGCCCCGGTGAGGGCTGGCGCCGCCGTGAGGGAGTGCCCGTACGCCATGAGCTACCGCAACGATCCGTACGACCCGAAGCAGGTCGCCCTGCTCGACCCCGCCGCCCTGGCCGAGGCCGTGGCGGACGCCACGAAGGCGTTCGAGGCCGCCGCCGACCCGGACGCGCTGACCGCGCTGCGCTCGGTGCACCTGGGTGACCGGTCACCGGTCTCCCTCGCGCGTCGGGAGATCGGCGCGCTGCCGCCGGCCGCGAAGTCCGACGCCGGCAAGCGGGTCAATGAGGCCCGCCGGGCGATCGAGTCCGCGTACGCCGAGCGCGCCGAGGTGGTGGAGCGCGAGCAGGCCGAGCGGGTGCTGGTCGAGGAGCGGGTGGACGTCACACTGCCCTACGACCGGCGTCCGCGTGGCGCCCGGCACCCGTTGAGCACCCTGATGGAGTCGATCAGCGACCTCTTCGTCGGGATGGGCTACGAGGTGGCCGAGGGGCCTGAGGTCGACCTGGAGTGGGTCAACTTCGACGCGTTGAACATCCCCGCCGACCACCCGGCGCGCGGGTTGATGGACACCTTCCACATCGCATCCCCTGATGGCTCCGCGGGCTCCGGCCTTGTTCTACGAACGCACACCTCGACGGTGCAGACCCGCACGATGCTCAGCCGCAAGCCGCCGATCTACGTGATCGTGCCGGGTCGCGTCTACCGCACGGACGAGATCGACGCCACCCACAGCCCGGTGTTCCACCAGGCCGAGGGTCTGGTGGTCGACAAGGGCATCACGATGGCCCACCTGCGGGGCACGCTGGACCACTTCGCCCGGGCGATGTTCGGCCCGGAGGCGAAGACCCGTTGGCGGCCGCACTACTTCCCGTTCACGGAGCCGTCGGCGGAGTTCGACGTGTGGTTCCCGGAGCACCGCGACGGCCCGCAGTGGGTCGAGTGGGGTGGCTGCGGCATGGTCAACCCACGGGTGCTGCGCGCCTGCGGCGTCGACCCGGAGGTCTACTCCGGATTCGCCTTCGGCATGGGCATCGACCGGACCCTGATGGTCCGGCACGGGGTCAGCGACATCCGCCATCTCTTCGAGGGCGACGTGCGGTTCAGCCGCGCGCTCGGGACCGGGGCGTAGGCGATGCGGGTACGAGACACGGGAACGGTGGTCTGAAGTCATGCGAGTTTCTGTCAGTTGGCTGCGGGAGTACGTCGACCTCCCCGCCGACCTGCCCACCGGTGACCTGGAGCAGGCCCTGGTCGACCTCGGTATCGAGGTCGAGTCCGTGGTGGACCTTCGCGAGAGCGTCACCGGGCAGCTCGTCGTCGGCGAGGTGCGCGAGATCGAGGAGCTGACCGGCTTCAAGAAGCCGATCCGGTTCTGCCGGGTGGACGTGGGCGCCGCCAACGGCACCGGCGAGCCGCAGGAGATCGTCTGCGGGGCGCGCAACTTCGCCGTCGGTGACCGGGTGGTGGTGATCCTGCCCGGTGGTGTGCTGCCCGGCGGGTTCGCGATCGGCGCCCGTAAGACGTACGGGCACAACTCGGCCGGCATGATCTGCTCCGCCAAGGAGCTGGGCCTGGGCGACGACCACTCGGGCATCATCGTGCTCCCGCCGGACGGCGCGGCCAAGCCGGGCGACGACGCGCGGCCCGTCGTCGGCCTCGACGACGTCGTGTTCGAGCTGGAGATCACCCCGGACCGGGGGTACGCGCTGAGCCTGCGCGGCCTGGCCCGGGAGCTGTCGCACGCGTTCGACCTGCCGCTGCGTGATCCTGCCCTGGTGCCCGCCCCGGCCGGCACCGAGACGCCGGCGTACCCGGTGGAGGTCCGCGACACGGTCGGCTGCGACCGGTTCACCGCCCGCCTGGTGCGGGGCGTCGACCCGGGCGCGCCCACGCCGTCGTGGATGGCCCAGCGGCTCGTGACGGCCGGCATCCGCAGCATCTCGCTGCCGGTCGACATCACCAACTACGTGATGTTGGAGCTGGGCCAGCCGATGCACGCCTTCGACGCCGACCGGATCGCCGGGCCGCTGGTGGTCCGTCGCGCCGAGGCGGGGGAGAAGCTGACCACCCTGGACGGTGTCAGCCGGGTGCTCACCGCCGACGACATGGTGATTTGCGACGCTGGGCTGCCCAACGCCCTCGCAGGCGAGGGCGCCGGCGTCCCGATCTCCCTCGCCGCGGTGATGGGCGGTGAGACCAGCGAGGTCGTCACGGGGGTCACCACCACTGTGCTCTTCGAGGCGGCGCACTGGGACCCGGCGATGGTCGGGCGTACCGCCCGTCGGCACAAGCTGTTCAGCGAGGCCGCGAAGCGCTGGGAGCGGGGCGTCGACCCGGCCGTGCCGCTGGTCGCGCTGGAGCGTGCCGTGCGGCTGCTCACCGAGCACGGCGGTGGCACCCCGAGCGTGGAGATCCTGGACATCGACCACGTCCGGCCGCGTACCCCGATCAGTCTTCCGGCGGACCTGCCGACCCGGCGGGTCGGTGTCGAGTACCCGCCGGCGCGGGTGGTCGCCCTGCTGGAGCAGGTGGGCTGCACTGTCGCGCAGGGCGCGGACCGGTTGTCCGAGGACCCGGGCGCGGTCCGCGCGGCCAGCGGCGTCGGGACGGTGCTGAGCGTCACCCCGCCGACCTGGCGGCCCGACCTGACCGACCCGGCCGACCTGGTCGAGGAGGTGGTCCGCCTCGACGGGTACGACCGGGTGCCGTCGGTGCTGCCGACCGCGCCTGCGGGGCGCGGTCTGACCCCGCGGCAGCGTCGCCGCCGGGCGGTCGCCGGGTCGCTGGCCGAGCGGGGGTACGTGGAGGTGCTCGCGCACCCGTTCGTGTCGCCGGAGCTGGCTGACCAGCTCGGCCTGCCGGCCGACGACAGTCGTCGGCCCGCGGTGCGGCTGGCCAACCCACTGTCCGAAGAGGAGCCGCTGCTGCGCACCACGCTGCTCGGCCCGCTGCTCGGCATCCTCAAGCGCAACCTCGGCCGGGGTCACCGCGACCTCGCTCTCTACGAGATCGGTGCGGTCTTCCACCCGCGCGTCGGCGCCGGCAGCCCGCCGGCGATGGGCGTGGACCGTCGCCCCACCGACGAGGAGTTCGCAGCCGCCGACGCCGTGGTGCCGGCGCAACCGGTGCACGTCGCGGTGGTGCTCTCCGGTGACCTGGACCCGGCCGGCTGGTGGGGTGCGGGTCGCCCGGCCGGCTGGGCGGACGCGATCGAGGCGGCCCGTGACGTGCTGGCCGCCGCCGGGATCCCCGACGAGCGGGTCGAGGTGTGTGCCGCCGAGTACGCCCCGTGGCACCCGGGTCGCTGCGCCGAGCTGCGGGTCGACGGCTCGGTCGTCGGACACGCCGGGGAGTTGCACCCGGTGGTGGTAGCGGCGCTGGAGCTGCCCCGCCGCACCAGCGCGATGGAGCTGAACCTCGACACGCTGCCGCCGACCCCGGTGACGCCGGCGCCGACGGTTTCCGGCTTCCCGCCAGCGTTGATCGACGTGGCTCTGGTGGTGGACGAGTCGGTGCCGGCGGAGCAGGTGCGCCGGGCGCTGGAGGCGGGCGCCGGTGAGCTGCTGGAGGACGTGCGGCTGTTCGACGTGTACTCCGGCGCGCAGCTCGGTGCCGGCCGCCGGTCGCTGGCGTACAAGCTGACCTTCCGGGCACCGGACCGGACGCTCACCGTCGAGGAGGCGGTCGCGGCACGGGACGCGGCGGTCGCCGTCGCGGCGGAGCGCCTCGGCGCCACCCTTCGCGGCGCCTGACGCGACTCACGACGGCCCCGGTACCCCGCAGCGGGTAGCGGGGCCGTCGTCGTGTCGCCGCCGGCTCCGCCGTGTCGGGCTTCCGACACGCCGCGCCAGCCTTCGCCGCCGGCGATGGCGTCCCCTGGCAGGTAGCGGTGGCTGGGCACCAGGCATCCGTCGCCAATGGCATGTGTCTACGTCGATACGAGACGGCGTTCGGGTGGCCGGCGGAGGGCTCGGCGTCGACGTCGCCGACCGTCTCACGAGCCTTTCCGAGGTCGACACGAATCGGTAGCCTTGCCTGGCGAAGGGGTGAGCGCCGACGCCTGTCGCAGGCCTTCAGGTCAAGGAGCAGCGCATGATCGAGGCAATTGTCGCCGGGGCGCTCGTCAAGATTGCCGAGGGGTCCGGGGCGGCTCTCGTCGACATGATCCGGCGGCGATTCGTCCGCGGGGACGAGCCGGCGGGGATGCTCGAATCCCTGGACCGGGTCACGCGGGGCGACGCCTCGGCGGACGACATGGCTCAGCTCCGTGCGCTTCTGGCCCGTCTCGCGGCCGAGGATCCGGAGTTTCTGCGGGAGCTCCGGCAGGGCGCGACGCCGGCTGGCAGCACGAACGTGGTGGCCTCCAGCAACGTGGGCAAGCTGGTGCAGGCCCAGCGCGTCGGCGACATCACGATGTAGCCGGAAGGTGACCGACATGGAGCCCGCCTCCGGAAGCTCGTCGCACAACGTCGCCGAGGGCCTGTTGGCGCACCAGGTCCTCCAGGTGGGCACCTCCGGCGCGATCTACGTCGAACAGCCGCGCACTGCCGCGCGCGTGCCCGAGCCGCCGCACATGCTCCCGGGTGGCATCGGGAGGATCGTCGGCAGGCACCACCTGCTGCACGAGATGGACGAGGCGATGACGACGCCGGGCTCGCGCTGCTGCATGCTCTGGGGGTTGGCCGGCTCGGGAAAGACGACTCTCGCGGTCGCCTGGGCCAGCTCGCGCATCGCCGAATATCCCGACGGGCAGTTCTTCGTCGACATGCGCGCGTACTCCGGCACACCGCGCATCGAGGCCCGGGACGCCCTGCGTAGCTTCCTGGCCACGCTGGGGATCAACCGGTCGGACCTTCCTGACGACGAGGCGGAGTGGGGCGGCGTCTTCCGCGCTGTCACCGCCGGCCGGCGCTGCCTCGTCATCGTGGACAACGTCGGTTCCTACGAGCAGGTTCGGGACCTGGTGCCGGGCTTCGGGTCGGTGTTGGTGGTCACCAGCCGCCGGGCGATCCCCGAGATGAGCGTTCGTCACGACGCCCGGGTCCTCAAACTTCCGTTGCTGACCCTCGACGAGGGGGTGGAGCTCATCGCCGAACGTGTGGGTTTCGTCCGCGTCGAAAGGGAGCAGGCAGCCGCCCGGCGCATCGTGCAGCTTCTGGAGGGGCATCCGTTGGCGCTGGCAATCGTCTCGGCGAAGCTCGCCATCCAGACCACCTGGACGATCGACGACGCCGCGAGGGGAATCGAGGAGGAGCAGAGCCCACTTCGCTTCCTCGACGACGCCGGTCTGGGTATCGAGGTCGGACGCGTCATCTCCTGGTCACTGGACGACCTCGACGTGGCGACGACGAAGGTCCTCTACGTCGCGTCCATGCTGCCCAGCAACGAATGCTCGGTCGAGGTGCTGTGCCTCGTCCTCGACCAGCCCAGGCGGGTGTGTGACCGCAGTCTTCAAGCCCTGTGCCTGGCGTCTCTGATCGACGAGATCAGCCCTGGCCGTTACCGCTTCCACGACCTGATGAAGGCCTATCTCGCGGAGACGCTCGGGCAGGTGCTGGACGCCGCCGAGCAGGAGCTGACCGCGCGCCGCATCCGCACCGTGTATCTGGCGTTGAGCTACGCCGCCGATCGCGCCATCGATCCGCACCGGGATTCCCTGCCGGTGGACCAGGAGCTGCTGGCGGTCGCCGGATCGGTCAGCCTCACCGTGGCGCAGGCCCTCTCCTGGTTCGAGTCCATCACCGCCTCCATGACCTACCTGATCGAACAGGCCCGGGCCGACCACGACTTCGCCTTCATCACCCGGTTCGCGCGGGCGGTCAACACGTTCCTCTACTGGCGACAGGACGTCACGAGAACCCTGTCCGTCCAGCGGGAGGCTGTCGCCGCTGCGGCCGCCGGTGACCCGGCAATGGAGGCGCTGTCCCGACGCGCACTGGGACGGGCCCTGGCGGACATCGGCCAGCTTGAGCCGGCGAAGGAGCAGCTGCGCGCCTCGATGGCGCTGGACGCGGCGTCCGGCGACGATTCGGGTCGGGCGTCGTCGCATCACGCCATGGCCGAGCTCTGCCTCCGGTCGGGTGACCACCGGGAGGCGCTCCGCTGGGGGTTGCGCGCGGCCCGGGAATCGAGAAGCGGCAACAACGTCGTCCGCGAGGCCCGGGGTCTGTACGACGCGGCCCGAGCCCTGAACGAGGCCGGCCACCATTCGTGGGCCCGGGGGCTCGGCCTGCGCAGCCTCGCCATGTGCGAGGAGCGCGGCAACGACTACGGCCGGGCTCTGGCCCTGCGTCTGCTCGGCGCGACCGGCCTGCGGTCGGGCGAGGTCGAAGAGGGCTGCACCTGGTTGGAGCGGGCCTGGCGGGTGGAGGAGTCCCTCGGCAACTTCCGTTCCGTCCGGACGATCCTGGGCCAGCTCGAGCAGGCGTACGGTCAGTGCGGGAACGCGAGCGCCGTGGAAGAGGTCCAACGGGCACTGGCCCGCCTGGAGCACTACCCGGATCTCACCCAGTCGACGTTGGTGGTCGGGAGTCCGGCGACATGAGTCCTCGGTACGCGCCGCTCGTCCCGGCTGACGAGCTGGCCAGCCCCGCGTCCTATCGGCAACTGCGGCGGGAGCGGGAAGCCACGAGGTTCCGCCGCGACATCGAAGCAATGGTCGACAGAGCCTGCCGGGCGGAGGCGGACGGCCCGCTCCTGCGGAACACCTTCACGTCGCTGAGCGGGAACCTCGCGGCCGAGGGTGCCCTCAGCTTCGCCGGGCTCGTCCCACCCGAGCGTTTCGACAGCGCGCGGCGGGTGTACGACTCGGCGATCGACACCAGGGGCAGCCGTGGCTCGCTGCACAACTACCTGAACGTCGCGGATGCGGGCTCCCTGGTCGAGCACCCCGACTTCCGGGAGGCGTTCTCCCATCCGCTGCTGGTCGCGCTCGTCGCGCACGCCCTCGGCGGGCCCGTGAAGATCATCGACTTGCGGGCCAAGGACACGCAGCCACTCGACGTCGTGGCGCGGGACAACACCCTGCACGTCGACAACAGCCCCTTCATGGACGAGTTCAAGGTGATCGTCACCTGGACGATGGGCACCGGTCGAGGGCCCTCGGGGCAGGGGCTCACCTACCTGCCCCGCACGAATCGGCTCCTGCGGCAGTGCTACGTGGACGACGACGGCACCGTGTGGAGCGACGAGGACAGCTGCATCTTTCCCTCGCAGACCCGGGTGGACGAGGCGCTCGCCGCCCAGGCCCGTTTCTTCGACGACGGCCTCCCGCGAGTCGTCCATCTTGAGGACATCCCGGCACCGTGTCACACGATCTTCGCCGCGAGTCGGCTGGTCCATCACCGGTACCGTACGTCCGCCGGCGGGCCACGTAGCGCGATCATGGCGGCGTTCCACCGGACCGACGAGGGCACCGGCTTCCTCGGCGCCAATGACCTTCCGGGGTCGGCTCTCGACCGGTTCCTGTTGGCGACCGGGGAAGGGCGTTCCTTCCTGGAGCTTCTCGCCGACGAGATGCCGCGGGTCGTCGCGGCGCTCGCGGCCGCCGCGTCCCGGCCCGGTTTCGTCGTCGACCCGGACCGGCATCTCCTGCGCGACGAGGGTTTCCGTGCCTGGTACGAGCGGCAGAGCGCGGGCGTCTCCCTCGACCGACTGCGCCGCGCCACGCTGGCCTCGGCCGTCGAGGACGACACGCCCGTCGTGCAGCGCCTCGTTCTGCGCATGCAGTACGACCTGCAGGGCGCTCTCAACATGCCGCTCTACACCGACCTGCGGGAGGAGGTGCGGAAGCGGGCGCGGATCGTGATCCGGGAGATGACGCCGGAGCACATCCGGGACATCGTCACGCGGCACGACCTCGGTGCGCTCCTGCGCGCGGAGTCCGCGGCGCCGCGCCGGCCGGTCAGTGAACTCGCCGATGAGCTGCACAGCGCGCTGGTCGCTCTGCGGCAGCTCCTGTCGACGGCGGTCGCGTCCCGGCCCGCCGGCCCGGTCTGGGGTTCGACCGACGGGAACGCGGCCGCGCTGTCCCTGCGACGCTTCATCGTCGATCTGTGCGTCGCGGCCGCTGACATCGCCGACGACGCGTCTCTGGCCACCGGGTGTGTGTTCGGTGCCCTCGCCTCCGTGCTGGCCGACGACCTTTTCGACCTGGGCGCTCCGGGCCGCGAGATCACCGGCGAGTTGTTCGGGATGTACATCCGGTTGGCGGCCCCCTCGCTGGGCGAACGATGCCCGGCACATCCGGAGAAGGAGAAGCTGGCCACCTATCTCGAATCCGTGAACGAGGAGAGGCAGACCGCCAAGCTGGCGTCCGAGGTCTGGTTTCAGGCCGCTTCCGCCGAGGTGACCGCGCGCAACGACGATTTCGTTCGCACGCTGCTGCGGCGTGTGTTGCCGCCGGGGCGACCCTCGCCGGAGTCCGGCGATCTCGGCGCGCTGCTGGCGGATCCCGCCGCGCTCAGCGCGTACTACTGGGAGCGGGTCGTGGCCGGGAAGTCGGTGGCGGTGCGCTTCGGCGCTGCCGATCTCGACACCCTCGACGGCTACTTCGGGCTGACGGCCGGCCGGAGCCTGCCGGACGCTGTCGCTCGGCTACGCGAGGAGACCACCCCGGGCTCGCCGGCCGCGCACCTGCTCCGGGGCATCGAGCGGCTCGCGTCACGACGGGGCCAGTCTCACGCCGAGGCGTGCCGGGATGTCATGAGCCGCTTGTCGACGCACTGGCCGGACCTTGCCCGACGGTGTCGGGGCGGCCCGGACGCCGCACCGCTGCCGGCCGAGCGCATCCTCTCGACGCTTGACGACGCGTTCGGCGTCGCGGGCGAGGAGGGCCGGCGCTCGCGCCGGTCGTCGCCGGGCGTCCCCGCGCCGGGGGCGGGGTCGGCCGAGGTGTTGTTGACGACCGCCGAGGCGCGGGAGCTGGCTCGCGTGTACATGCTCGCCCGGCTCTGTTTCAGCGCTGAGGAGTTCCGGATCGCGCAGCTGCTGGCCGGCGATCCGCGGGTCCGGTACGCCGTCCTCGCCACCCATCTGTACCTGGTCTCCGAGGTGTCGCGGTCGGCGGCGGAACTGGTCGAGGGCTGGGGCACGGCGAAGGTCCTGCTGCCCTTCACCGAGGCCTTCGTCAACGTCTCGGGCTACTCGTCGTCCGTCGTCGATCTCGCGCCGAACCCGAAACTGATCACGGTCATCAGCAACAACCTGTTGCCGGCCGTGGCCGGCGAGTTGCTGAGGCGGGACGCCACCGTCGACGAGGTGGATGCGGACATTCTGGCCACAGGTGTCCAGGCAGCCGTACAACGAGGGGTCTTCGACGTCACCATCGGCCTGTTCAACCAGGCCGACCGGCCGGACGTGGTGTCCCTGTCCGGCCTCAACCGGCGGGTCTGCCCGGCGGTCCGGCCGTTCGGCGCGTTCTGTCGGCGTTGGCTGCCGTACTTCTTCGACCGTCATCCCAGCGCTTCGAAGCGAGCGGGTACGCCGGGGCTGAACTGCTGCGCTTGATCGCCGGCCACTCGGAGTTCGACCTGGTCGCCGCGGCCGCACGGGCACAGGCCGGACGCTCCTCGTCGAGGAGGCGGTCACGGCACGGGACGCAGCGATCGCCGCCGCGGCGGAGCGCCTCGGGTCAGCCTGCGCGGCGCGAAACTGGACCGGCTCGTCCCCGCGGTGGCCAGACGGCCGTCATGCAAGGCGACTGCGACGGCATGCAGCTCGCCCTACCGCGCGACGAGGGTGCGCAGCGTGGCGCGTGCCCGAGGCGCGGGAAGCGGCGGGGTTCAGGTGGTGAGCACGATTCGGAACCGGGCCTGCCCGGCCATCATCCGGTCGTAGGCGGGCCCGGCCTGGTCCAGGGAGGTGGTCTCCACGATCGGCCGCACCCCGGTCAGGACGGCGAACCGTAGCGTGTCCTCGCTGTCCTTGGCCGTGCCGGAGGCGTGCCCGCCGACGGTCCGGCTGCTCAGGATGAGGTCGGGTGCGGAGATCTCCATGGGCGCGACCGGGACGCCGACCACGACGAGCTGACCGCGGGTACGCAGACCCCCGACGACCGCCGTCGTGGCCGCCGCGTCGGTGACCGTGGAGAGCACCGCCTTGGCGCCGCCGAGGCGGGTCAATCCGGCGGCGACGTCCTCCCGGGTGCTGTCGATGTAGTGGTGGGCGCCGAGCTGGCGGGCGAAGTCGCCCTTCTCCGCGCCGCGGGCGATGGCGACCACCTCGAAGCCCATCTTGGCGGCGAACTGGACGCCGAGGTGTCCGAGGCCACCCAGGCCGACGATGCCCACCACGTCGCCGGGTCGGGCGCCGCTCTCGCGGAGGCCGTGGAAGCAGGTGACTCCGGCGCACATCAGCGGCGCCGCCTCGACGTCGCTCAGCTCGTCGGGCACGGCGGCCAGCGCGTCGGCGCGAGCACGTAGTCGGCGTACCCGCCGTCCCTGGTGAGTCCGGTGACCCAGCGCTGCACGCAGGAGATGAAGTCGCCCTCCCGACACGGCGTACAGACGAAGCAGGCGCCGCCGAACCAGCCGATCCCGACCCGCTGGCCCACCGCCCACTGCGACACGCCGGTGCCGACCGCCTCGACCGTGCCGGCCACCTCGTGCCCCGGCACCCGCGGGTAGGCACTGGCCAGGCCGCCCTTGGCCATCGCGTCGCTGTGGCAGATGCCGCAGGCCGCTACCCGGACCAGCACCTGCCAGTGTCCGGGCTGCGGAACCTCCCGTTCGACGAGTTCGAAGTCTCCTCCAGCCGTGGCCACCTGAACCGCTCGCACCGTCGTCCTCCTCGCCGCAGCCGTCGATCGCTGTCAACCGCTCCGGACATACCCTGCCATAGCCGGACCAAACCGGCGCGCAGTGGGATCCGCTGGCACGCTGCCCAGGGCGGTCCAGCGGACCGGGCGGGAAGCCACCGCGGAGCGGCCAGACGCGTTCATCGGGGCGGATGCGTGTCGACGCTGAGAATGGTTACTCCCATCCAGCAGGCCAAATGGGATGAGGAGGCGATTGGGCGATGGCGAAAGTCCTGTTCATAGTGAGCGGAGCGACGTACTGGGTGCTCAAGGACGGCAGCAGGTATGCGACCGGCTATTGGGCCGAGGAGTTCGCAAACCCGTACAAGTTGCTCACCGACGCCGGCCACGAGGTCGTGGTCGCGACGCCGGGCGGGACCACCCCGAACGTCGACATGATGAGCCTGCGCCCCTCGATGGTGGGCGGCGAGCAGGCAGCCCTCGATCTGGAAGCGATCATCCGGGATGCGGAGGTCATGCGGCGGCCGCTCAAGCTGTCCGACGTCCGCCTGGAGGACTACGACGCGGTCTACCTGCCCGGCGGGCACGGCCCGATGTCCGACCTCGCGTTCGACGCCGACGCGGGCCGGCTGCTGACCGCCCAGCTCGAATCGGGCAACCCGCTGGCGATCGTCTGCCATGCGCCCGCAGCCATGCTGGCCACCAGGATCCACGGCGTTTCGCCCTTCAAGGGCTACAAGGTCACCGGCTTCACGAATGAGGAGGAGGAGGCCGTCGGGCTGGCCCCCAGGGTGACGTGGCTGCTGGAGACGGACCTGAAGGAGAAAGTCGGCGTCCAGTACAGCCGCGGCCCGATCTGGGAGCCGTACATGGTGGAGGACCGCAACCTGGTCACTGGACAGAATCCGCACTCCGCCGCAGTTTTGGGAAATCGGCTGCTGGAGATCCTCAAGTAACGGATCGGGCTTCGTAGTCGCGGACGAGTCGGCGGTGGTGCATGAGCCAGCCGAGGGTGCGTTCGACGACCGATCGGCGTTTGACCACGCTGAAGCCCTTGACCCGCGGGTCTTTGGTGATGATCTCGACGTCGACGCCGAGGTGGGCGCCGTGTTCGACGACGCGGTTCTTGAATCCGGCGTCGACCCAGGTCTTGGCCAGGATGGTTACATAGGACCCGCGAGGAGCCGCCGGCCACGTCCGCGCCCACCCGAGCGGGCCGGGCCGGGTGGGCCGCTGGAATAGAGGCACATTACCATGCAGCCTGCTGTATTAAGTTGCAGTGGGCAGTGGGCCGCTGTTAACCTTCGCTGCATAGTCATGCGGAGGTGAGTATGGGGATCCGAGTCGCGGTCGCCGGAGCGAGCGGGTACGCCGGGGGCGAGCTGCTGCGCCTGATCGCCGGGCACCCGGAGTTCGACCTGGTCGCCGCCACCGCGCACAGCCAGGCCGGGCACCGCGTCGACGTGGTGCACCCGCAGCTCACCGGGCTCGACCTGGTGCTGGGCGAGACCGATCCGGCGATCCTGGCCGATGCGGACCTGGTGTTCCTCGCCCTGCCGCACGGCCAGTCGGCGGCTCTCGCGGCCCAGCTCCCAGCCGAGGTGCGGATCGTCGACCTGGGTGCCGACCACCGGCTGGCCGACCCGTACGCCTGGGCGCAGTACTACGGCGGCACGCACGCCGGGCAGTGGACCTACGGCCTGCCCGAGTTGCCCGGTCAGCGGGAGCTGATCGCCGGCTCCACCCGGGTGGCGAACACCGGTTGCTACGCCGCCGCGATCACTTTGGCGCTCGCGCCGCTGATCGCCGACGGCGCGGCCAACCCCGCCGACGTGGTGGTGGTCGCCGCCTCCGGCACCTCCGGCGCCGGCCGGGCCGCCAAGGCGCACCTGTTGGCCAGCGAGGTGATGGGCGACCTGTCGCCGTACCGGGTGGGCACCCACCAGCACGTCCCGGAAATCAAGCAGGCCACCGGCGCGACCGGGCTGTCGTTCACCCCGGTCCTGGCGCCGATGCCGCGCGGCATCCTGGCCACCGTCACCGCGGCGCCGGCGCGCGGCGTTGACCCGCAGGAGGTGCTGGCCCGGGCGTACGCGGACGCGTCGTTCGTGCACGTGCTGCCGGAGGGCCGGTGGCCGCACACGGCCGCGACCCTCGGCTCCAACTCGTGTCACCTGCAGGCCACCGTCGACGTCGACTCGGGTCGTCTGATCGTGGTCAGCGCGTTGGACAACCTGGGCAAGGGCGCGGCCGGTCAGGCCGTGCAGAACGCCAACCTGATGCTTGGCCTGCCGGAGACGACGGGCCTGTCGATCTGGGGGGTCACCCCTTGAGTGTCACCGCCCCTCGGGGGTTCCGGGCGGCCGGTGTGGCCGCCGGCCTCAAGACCGGCGGCGGCGCGGACGTGGCCCTGGTGGTCAACGACGGCCCGGACGCCGGTGTCGCCGGTGTCTTCACCACCAACCGGGTCAGGGCCGCGCCGGTGCTCTGGACCCAGCAGGTCGTGCAGGGCGGTGTGGTCCGCGCCGTGGTGCTCAACTCCGGTGGCGCCAACGCCTGCACCGGTCCGGCCGGCTTCCAGGACACGCACGCCACCGCCGAGCACACCGCCGCCGCGCTGACCTCGGTCAGCCCTCGGTTGATCCTCGGCGCCGGTGATGTGGCGGTCTGCTCGACCGGCCTCATCGGTGAGCGGCTGCCGATGCCGAAGCTGCTGCCGGGCGTCCGCTCGGCGATCCGTCGGCTGTCCCGCGACGGTGGCCCGGCCGCCGCCGAGGCGATCATGACCACGGACACCCGGCCGAAGACCATTGTGACCCGGGGGAGCGGCTGGACGGTCGGCGGCATGGCCAAGGGCGCGGGGATGCTCGCGCCCGGGATGGCCACCATGCTCTGCGTGTTGACCACCGACGCGGTGGCCGGTCCGGCGACGTTGGACGAGGCGTTGCGGGCGGCCACCCGGGTCAGCTTCGACCGGGTCGACTCCGACGGCTGCATGTCCACCAACGACACGGTGCTGTTGCTGGCCAGCGGTGCGAGCGGCATCGAGCCGACGCCGGGCGAGCTGGCCGCCGCCGTCACCGCGGCCTGTCACGACCTGGCCCAGCAGTTGGTGGCCGACGCCGAGGGCGCCACCAAGCAGATCACCATCGACGTGGTCGGCGCGGCGGACGAGGACGAGGCGGTCGAGGTGGGCCGTGCGGTGGCCCGTAACAACCTGGTCAAGACGGCGTTGTTCGGCAACGACCCGAACTGGGGTCGGATCCTCGCCGCCGTCGGCACCACCGCTGCCGCGTTCGAGCCGGACGAGGTGGACGTGGCGGTCAACGGGGTGTGGGTGTGCCGGGGCGGCGCCGCCGCCGAGGACCGCTCGAAGGTCGACCTGGCCGGGCGGGACGTGACCATCCGGATCGACCTGCACGCGGGTACGTCGGCCGCCACGATCTGGACCAACGATTTGTCCCACGCGTACGTCCACGAGAACTCGGCGTACTCCACGTGAGCGCGAGGAACGCGGCGCAGCGGAGTGCCGTAGTCGCGAACGAAAGGCCGGTGCGGTGAGCCTGAGCAGCGATCTGGCTCGTGCCCAGGTCAAGGCGGAGACGTTGATCGAGGCGTTGCCCTGGTTGGCGCGCTTCACCGGCTCGACGGTCGTGGTCAAGTACGGCGGCAACGCGATGACCGATCCGGAGTTGCAGCGGGCGTTCGCGGCCGACATGGTCTTCCTGCGCTACGCCGGCCTGAAGCCGGTGGTGGTGCACGGCGGCGGTCCGCAGATCTCCGCCATGCTGGGTCGCCTCGGCATCGCCAGCGAGTTCCGGGGTGGTCTGCGGGTGACCACCGCCGAGGCGATGGACGTGGTCCGGATGGTGCTGGTCGGTCAGGTGGGCCGGGAGCTGGTGGGTCTGATCAACTCGCACGGCCCGTACGCCGTCGGCCTCTCCGGCGAGGACGCCCGGCTGTTCACAGCGGTGCGGCGTCCGGCGTACGTGGATGGGGTGCCGGTCGACGTGGGTCAGGTCGGGGACGTCGAGTCGGTCGACGTGTCCGCGGTGACCGACCTGATCGAGGCGGGTCGGATTCCGGTGATCTCCACGGTGGCGCCGGACGTGGAGGGGGTGCTGCACAACCTCAACGCGGACACCGCCGCCGCCGCGCTGGCCATTGCGTTGCGGGCCCGCAAGCTGGTCGTGCTCACCGACGTGGCCGGCCTGTACGCGGACTGGCCGGACACCAGCAGCCTGGTCTCCGAGATCGCCGCGGACGATCTGGCGAAGCTGCTGCCCAGCCTGGAGTCGGGCATGGTGCCGAAGATGGAGGCGTGCCTGCGAGCGGTGCGTGGGGGAGTGCCCGCCGCGCACGTCGTCGACGGCCGGGTGGCGCACTCCACGTTGCTTGAGGTGTTCACCTCGGAAGGGTTCGGAACGATGGTGGTGCCGGGAGACGGGACGGACGCGACATGAGCACGTTGGCGCAGCGGTGGAAGCAGTCCATGATGGACAACTACGGCACGCCGCCGATGGCGTTGGTCTCCGGTCAGGGCGCCGTCGTGGTCGACGACGCGGGCCGGGAGTACCTGGACCTGGTGGGTGGTATCGCGGTCAACGCCCTCGGTCACGCCCACCCGGCGGTGGTGGCGGCGGTGTCGAAGCAGGTCGCGACCCTTGGGCACGTCTCCAACCTCTATGTGGCCGAGCCGCCGGTGGCCCTCGCCGAACTGCTGTTGGCGCTCGCCGGCCGACCGGGCCGGGTGTTCTTCGCCAACTCGGGCGCGGAGGCGAACGAGGCGGCGTTCAAGCTCTCCCGGCGCACCGGCCGCACCCAGGTGGTGGCCACCAGGGGCGGCTTCCACGGCCGCACCATGGGCGCCCTCGCGCTGACCGGTCAACCGGCCAAGGCCGACCCGTTCCGGCCGCTGCCCGGCGAGGTGACCCACGTCGACTACGGCGATGTCGCCGCCCTCGAAGCGGCCGTCTCCGAGGCGACCGCCATGGTGATCCTGGAACCGATCCAGGGGGAGAACGGCGTGCTGGTCCCGCCGGCCGGCTACCTCGCCGAGGCCCGGCGGATCACCGCCCGGCACGGCGCGCTGCTGGTCCTCGACGAGGTGCAGACCGGTGTCGGGCGTACCGGGCACTGGTTCGCGCACCAGGCCGAGGGTGTGGAACCGGACGTGGTCACCCTGGCCAAGGGGCTGGGGGGCGGTCTGCCCATCGGTGCGACGCTGGCCTTCGGCCCCGCCGCGGACCTGCTCACGCCCGGGTCGCACGGCACCACGTTCGGTGGCAACCCGGTCAGTTGCGCGGCGGCGCTCGCCGTGGTGGCGACCATTGCCAACGAGGGCCTGCTCGACAACGTCAAGCGGGTCGGCGAGCGGTTGCGGCGCGGCATCGAGGCGCTGGGCCACCCGCTGATCGGCGAGGTACGCGGGTCCGGGCTGCTGCTCGGTGTGGCGCTCACCGCGCCGGTGTCGTCGGTGCTGGCCGAGGCGCTGCGGGAAGCCGGCTTCCTGGTCAACCCGGTGCAGCCGGGTGTGATCCGGCTGGCCCCACCGCTGATCCTCACCGCCGCCCAGGCGGACACCTTCCTCGCGGCGCTGCCCGCAGCACTGGACGCGACCGCCCCGGCCGCTGCCGGCGCGCAGACCGCACCAGCCACACTGACCACCACGACGGGGACGACTCGATGACCCGGCACTTCCTGCGCGACGACGACCTCTCGCCGGCCGAACAGTCCGCTGTCCTCGACTTGGCGGCGGGCATGAAGGCGGACCGGTTCGGCCACCGGCCGCTGGTCGGCCCCCGCTCGGTGGCGGTGCTCTTCGACAAGCAGAGCCTGCGGACCAGGATCTCGTTCGACGCCGGGATCGCCGAGCTGGGCGGGCACCCTCTGGTGGTGGACACGCAGGTCACCCACTTCGGTCGCGGGGAGTCGCTCGCCGACGCGGGGCGGGTGCTGTCCCGCTACGTCGCGGCGATCGTGCTGCGGACCCATGGTGACGAGCGGATCGCCGAGGTTGCTGCGGGCGCGACCGTGCCGGTGGTCAACGCGCTCACCGACGGTTTCCACCCGTGCCAGCTGCTGGCCGACCTGCTCACCATCCGGGAGCGGTGCGGTGGCACGGCCGGGCGCACCCTGGCGTACGTGGGGGACGGCGCGAACAACATGGCGCAGTCGTACCTGCTGGCCGGGGCGACGGCCGGGATGCACGTGCGGATCGCCGGCCCAGCCGGGTTCGCGCCGGACGAGGCGGTGGTGCGACGGGCCGCTGAGATCGCCGCGGAGACCGGCGGGTCGGTGCGGGTGCTGACCGACCCGGCCCAGGCGGTACGCGACGCCGACGTGCTGGCCACCGACACCTGGACCTCGATGGGGCAGGAGTCCGACGGGTTGGACCGGATCACCCCGTTCCTGCCGTACCAGGTCAACAAGGAGCTGCTCGGTCAGGCCGCACCGGACGCGATCGTGCTGCACTGCCTGCCCGCACACCGCGGTGAGGAGATCACCGACGACGTGCTCGACGGCCCGCAGAGCGCGGTCTTCGACCAGGCGGAGAACCGGCTGCACGCCCAGAAGGCGCTGCTGACGTTCCTGCTGGAACCTCCGACCGGCGATGCCGCCACCGGAGGGCCGCGATGACCGCGCCGCTAACTCGCGCGGCCCGGCACGCCCGGATCGTGGAGCTGATCCGCGACCGGCCGATCCGTTCGCAGACCGAGCTGGCGGACCTGCTCGCCGCCGACGGCGTCGGCGTCACCCAGGCCACCCTCTCGCGGGACCTGGAGGAGTTGGGCGCGGTCAAGGTGCGCGGCGGCGACGGTCCGGCCGTCTACCTGATCCCCGAGGACGGGCAGCGGCCGTTGCGCGACGCCGAGGCCGCGCCGGCCCGGTTGGTACGGCTGCTGCGCGAACTTCTCAACGGGGTCGACTCCAGCGGCAACATCGCCGTGCTGCGGACACCGCCGGGCGCAGCCCAGTACCTGGCCAGCGCGTTGGACCGGGCGGGCCTGCCCGAGATCGTCGGCACCATCGCCGGCGACGACACCATCCTCGTCGTGGCCCGTGAGGCCGTCGGCGGGGCCGCGCTCGGAGACAAGCTCGCCGGTTGGGCCCGCCGGGACGACACCGCTGAAGGGAACACCACGTCATGACCGAGCGGGTCGTGCTCGCGTACTCCGGCGGGTTGGACACCTCCGTCGCCATTCCGTACCTGTCGGAGCAGACCGGCGCCGAGGTGATCGCGGTCGCTGTCGACGTCGGGCAGGGCGGTGAGGATCTCGACGCCATCCGGCAGCGTGCCCTGGACTGCGGCGCCGCCGAGTCCGAGGTGGTGGACGCGCGCGACGAGTTCGCCGCCGACTACTGCCTGCCGGCGATCCGGGCCAACGCGCTCTACATGGACCGCTACCCACTGGTGTCGGCGCTGTCCCGGCCGCTGATCGTCAAGCATCTGGTGGCGGCGGCGCGCACGCACGGCGGCACCATCGTGTCGCACGGCTGCACCGGCAAGGGCAACGACCAGGTCCGGTTCGAGGTGGGCCTGAACGCGCTCGCCCCCGACCTGAAGATCATCGCGCCGGCCCGGGACTTCGCCTGGACCCGGGACAAGGCGATCGCCTTCGCCGAGGAGAAGGGGCTGCCGATCGACGTGTCGGCCAGGTCGCCGTACTCCATCGACCAGAACCTGTGGGGTCGCGCGGTGGAGACCGGCTTCCTGGAGGACATCTGGAACGCCCCCGTCGAGGACCTCTACTCGTACACCTCCGACCCGACCCAGGAGCGCGACCCCGACGAGGTCGTGATCACCTTCGACGGCGGTGTGCCGGTGGCGATCGACGGTGAGACGGTCACCCCGTACCAGGCGATCCTGGAGCTCAACCGGCGCGCCGGCGCCCAGGGCGTGGGCCGGCTCGACATGGTCGAGGACCGCCTGGTCGGCATCAAGAGCCGCGAGGTGTACGAGGCGCCCGGCGCGATCGCCCTGATCACCGCCCACCAGGAGCTGGAGGCGGTGACCGTCGAGCGGGACCTGGCCCGGTTCAAGAAGGGCGTCGATCAGCGCTGGGGCGAACTCGTCTACGACGGTCTGTGGTTCTCGCCGCTGAAGGCGTCGCTGGACGCGTTCATCGACGACGCGCAGCGGCACGTGAGCGGCGAGGTGCGGATGATCCTGCACGGCGGCCGGGCCACTGTGACCGGCCGGCGCTCCGAGGCGAGCCTCTACGACTTCCAGATGGCCACCTACGACACCGGCGACACCTTCGACCAGTCCCTGGCGAAGGGCTTCGTGCAGCTGTGGGGGCTGCCGAGCCGGATGGCCGCGGCTCGGGACGCCCGGTTGGGTAGTGGCGGACAGTGACACGTGTGAGCGCGAAGACTGATCAAACGCGGCAAGCGGGCCCCGCAGTCGCGACCGAAAGGCAACCAACGCAATGATGGGCGACGTGGACGACAAGAGCCTGACCGAGAACAGCGCCGCCACCAACCGGACGAGCCTCTGGGGCGGCCGGTTCGCGGGCGGCCCCGCCGAGGCGCTCGCCCGACTGTCGGTGAGCGTGCAGTTCGACTGGCGCCTGGCCCCGTACGACATCGCCGGTTCGCGGGCGCACGCCCGGGTCCTGGCCGGCGCCGGCCTGCTCGATCCGGAGGAACTGGGCCGGATGCTGGCCGCGCTGGACGACCTGGAGGCCGCCTGCGCCTCCGGAACGTTCCGCCCCACCATCGACGACGAGGACGTGCACACCGCGCTGGAGCGCGGTCTGCTGGAGCGTCTCGGCAGCCTCGGTGGCAAGCTGCGCGCCGGCCGGTCCCGCAACGACCAGGTCGCCACCGACCTGCGGCTCTACCTGCGCGACCACGCCCGGGGCGTGGCCAGCCGCCTGGTCGAGTTGGCGGAGGCGCTGGTCGAGCAGGCCGAGCGGCACATCGACACCGCCGCGCCGGGCATGACCCACCTCCAGCACGCCCAGCCGGTCACCTTCGGGCACTGGCTGCTCGCCCACGTGCAGCCGCTGCTGCGCGACCTCGAACGGCTGCGCGACTGGGACCACCGGGCGGCGATCAGCCCGCTCGGCGCGGGCGCCCTCGCCGGTTCGGGGCTCCCACTGGACCCGGTGGCGGTGGCCAAGGAGTTGGGCTTCCGTACGTCGTTCGCCAACTCGATGGACGCCGTCGCCGACCGGGACTTCGTGGCCGAGTTCCTCTTCACCACCGCCCTGATCGGGGTGCACCTGTCCCGGCTCGGCGAGGAGGTGGTGCTCTGGACCTCGCACGAGTTCGGCTGGGTGGAGCTGGACGACTCCTTCGCCACCGGCTCGTCGATCATGCCGCAGAAGAAGAACGCGGACATCGCCGAGCTGGCCCGGGGCAAGTCCGGGCGTCTGGTCGGCGGCCTGATGACAGTGCTCACCATGCTCAAGGGCCTGCCGATGACCTACGACCGGGACATGCAGGAGGACAAGGAGCCGGCCTTCGACGCGGTCGACACCCTGGAGCTGCTGCTTCCGGCCCTGGCGGGAATGATCTCCACGATGACGGTCCGGGTGGACCGCCTCGTCGCCGCCGCCCCGGTCGGCTTCTCCCTCGCCACCGAGGTCGCCGACTGGCTGGTCCGACGCAATGTGCCGTTCCGCGACGCGCACGAGATCACCGGCCAGTTGGTGGCGCTCTGCGCTGCTCGGGAGTGCGAGCTCAACGACGTCTCCGACGAGGACCTGGCCACGATCAGCGGGCACCTCGACCCGTCGGTGCGCGACGTGCTCTCGGTCCGTTCGGCTCTCGCGGCCCGGACCACCCCTGGTTCCACCGGCCCCGGCCCGGTCGCCGACCAGCTCGCCGCCGCGGCGGACCGGCTGGCCGGCTGGCGGGAGTGGGCCACCGAGCGGGTCGTTCCGCGCTGAGCCGTGCCGTGGCGTCGGCGCCTGCCGCCGGCGCCGCGGCGGTTCAGGCCGTCGGGCGCTCCCGCCTGGGGAGCTTGGCCACCACCATGTCGTACGACGAGTCGACAGCCTCGGTCAGCTCGTCGTCGTCGATCCCGCCGTTGAGGCGCAGCGTGTTCCACCCGGACCGGCCGATGTAGGCCATCACGCTGGCGTCGTCGGGGTGCCGGTGCAGCCACTCGTCGGCCGCCTCCCGGGTCGCCCCGCACTTGATGCCGACTGTCGGCTTGCCGCTGTCGCTGCCGAGGAACGCGAAGATCCGGCTGCCCACCTTCACCACCTCGTCGCCCTCCCACGGCTGGTCCAGCCACGCTCCCGGCTTGGCCAGGCAGTACGCCAGCATCTCCGCGCGCTCCATGGGTGCCTCCTCGTCGTGCGCACAGTCTGCCCGCCCGACTGCTGTGGCACACGCGCCGTGCCGGTCCGACCGGAGCGGTCGTCAGGAGGTCTGCTCGGCCGAGCGGGCGGCGACCCGCTCGTAGCGCTGCCGGGCCGCCTGCGCGCTGCCCAACCCCAGCCCGTACGCGATCGCCTGCCAGGTCAGCCCCCGGTCGCGGGCCAGCGTCAGCAGGCCGGCCTCCAGTGCGTCCAGTTCGGCGCGGACGTGGGGCAACAGGGTCAGCGCGGCGGTCAGGTCGGCGGCGTCGATCGGCTCCTCAGCGGGTTCGCGCTCGGCCCCGCCGGCGGCCAGCGCGGTGACCAGGGCGACCGCCTCCCACGGGTCGAGCACGTACGGGTGGGCCCACCGGCCCCGCCGGGTGTCGGTGCCGGCGTGCCGCTCGCTGATCCGCTGTAACGCCTCGTGGGTGCGGTGGGTGCGGGCTCGGCCCGGGTCCGGCGCGGTGAAGATGTCCTCGGTCGTCATACCCCGAGCACATCCTATGAACGCATAATTGTCAACAGATTGTTGAAGCCCGGCGGCACGGGGATGCCGTGCCGCCGGGCGACGCCTCAGCGCACCAGGTTGAACTGGCGCTCGCCGAAGATGGGCGTGCAGTACGGGTCACAGGGGCTCGCGGTCACCACACCGAACGCGACGCCCGCTGCGAACGGACGCTCGACCGGGATCACCGCGACCCGCACCTCCTGGGTGCCCTCCGCGCAGGTGACCCTCCGAACCGTCGTGCCCGCGCGCATCGTCTGGCCGACCGCCTGCGCGACCTTGACCGTGACGTCGAACTCGAGGGCCTTCGAGCAGGTCACGGTGACCGGCACGATCGCCGCCGCGCCGTTCGCCTCGATCTTGCCCGTTGCGCCGACCGCGATCGTGGGCAGCGCCGCGTTGTCAGCCTGCGCCGCGGCCCGCAGCGGGACGCTCGCGCTGGCCGACGGGGTGAAGGCCAGGGTCGCGGCTGCCGCGATCAGGCCGGTGGCGATCAGTGGTAGCCGGATGCTCCGTACGGTCATGGTGAATTCCTCCCGTGATGTCGTCGCCCCGTGCGACGACATCGGGAACACTCCCGAGCCGAGGGTCCGGTTTCACTGTTCGGCCGACTGTCTGGTGTGCGACGTGAGTCTTGTTCGGGCCGCCGCTCAGTGGTCGGCGCGCCCGGCCGGGTGCCGGGGAACCGGGATGGGTACGGTCGGAGTCATGGCCCTGTCGTCCGGTGACCGCAGCACCGACACCGACCTGGCGGCGCTGGCGGACCTGCTCGCCGGTCCGGTGCTGCCGGCGGCGCGGGGGCTGCTGGGCTGCCGGCTGTACGCCGGCGGGGTCACCGTCCGGATCACCGAGGTCGAGGCGTACGCGGGCAGTGGCGGCGATCCCGCCTCGCACGCCCATCGGGGCCGCACCCCGCGCAACGCCGTGATGTTCGGCCCCGCCGGGCACGCCTACGTCTACTTCACCTACGGCATGCACTGGTGCGTGAACGTGGTCACCGGGGTCGAGGGAGAGGCTTCCGCCGTGCTGCTGCGCGCCGGCGCGGTGGTCGACGGGCTGGCCACGGCACGGGAGCGCCGGCCGGCCGTCCGGCGGGAGGTGGATCTGGCCCGCGGGCCCGCCCGGCTCTGCTCCGCGCTCGGCATCGACCGTGAGGCGTACGGGGCGGACCTGCTCGGCGACGGCCCGGTCCGTCTGCGGCCGCCGGCCGATCCGGTGCCGCCGGAGACGGTGGTGGCGGGTCCCCGGGTCGGGGTGACCGGCGCGCACGATCTGCCTTGGCGGTTCTGGCTGGACGGCGACCCGACGGTCAGCGCGTACCGCCGGCACGTGCCGCGCGTCCGAAGCTGACCGACCTGCGGCGTGTGGGCGGCGGGGGTTGTCGGAGGGTGTGGCCATAATCACCGGACCTGCTCACCGACGGTTCGGAGGACGTCATGGCGACACTGCTCGCGATCGGCACAGCCAAGGGATTGTTTCTCGCCACCAGCACCGACGAGCGGCGCAATTGGGAGATCACTGGTCCGCACTTTCCGATGACGGGTGTCTACGCGGTCGCCGTCGACACCCGACGTTCCACCCCGCGGCTGCTCGCCGGCATGACCAGCTCCCACTTCGGCCCCAGCGTCGCCACCAGCGACGACCTCGGCGCTTCCTGGGACGAGCCCGACCAGGCGCCGGTCGCGTTTCCAGCCGACACCGGCGTCTCCCTCGGCCGGGTGTGGCAGTTGACGCCGGCCGGCCCCGACGAGCCGGACGTGGTCTGGGCCGGCACCGAGCCCTCGGCGTTGTTCAGGTCCAGCGACGGTGGCCGCAGCTTCGAGCTGGTCCGTTCCCTCTGGGACCATCCGCACCGCCCGCAGTGGGAGGGCGGCTTCGGTGGTCAGGCCGTGCACACGGTGCTGCCTCACCCGCGTGACCCGGCTCGGCTGCTGGTCGCCATGTCCACCGGTGGGGTCTACCGCTCGGAGGACGCGGGCGCGAGCTGGGCGCCGGGCAACACCGGCATCCGCGCCTACTTCATGCCCGACGAGTGGCCGGAGTTCGGCCAGTGCGTGCACAAGGTCGCCCGGGACGCGGCCAACCCCGAGCGGCTGTACGCGCAGAACCACCACGGCGTCTACCGTTCCGACGACGACGGGCGCACCTGGTCCTCGATCGCCGACGGGCTGCCCAGCGACTTCGGCTTCCCGATGGTGGCCCACCCGGGGCGCGGCGGCACGGTGTGGACCTTCCCGTTGGTGGCCGACGGCGAGCGGTTCCCGACCGACCACCGCTGCCGGGTGTTCCGTTCCGTCGACGCCGGCGGCAAGTGGGAGCCGCTGTCGGTGGGGCTGCCCGAGGGCCCGTTCTATCCGGCGGTGCTGCGCGACGCGATGTGCGCCGACGACGCCAGCCCCGGTGGGGTCTATTTCGGCACCCGCTCCGGCTCGGTCTTCGCCAGCCGCGACGAGGGTGACTCCTGGTCCCTGATCGCGGCGCACCTGCCCGACGTGCTCTGCGTCCGCGCCGCGGAGGTCTGAGCGTGGTCACCGTGCTGCTGCCCGGCCCGCTGCGCGGCGAGGCCGGGGGCGCGAGTCGGCTGACCGTCACCGCCGCCGGGACGCTGCGGGCGATCCTCGACGAGATGGCCGTCGCGCACCCCCGGCTGGGCCGGCGCATCCGCGACGAGCGTGGTGAGCTGCGCCGCTACGTCAACGTCTTCGTCGACGGGGAAGACTGTCGGCACTCCGGTGGCCTGGCCACCCCCGTCAAGGACGGCGCGGAGGTGCAGGTGCTGCCGTCGGTCGCGGGCGGCTGACCGTTCTGCGACCCGTTGTCCGGTCAGGGGCGTGACCGGCGCCACTGCGAGGCGTACCGCCGACGGAATAGTTGCGTCGTCAAATAAGTTGTGAGCTGCGTCCGGGTACCACGACGGCATCCGGTTGACACGCGAGGAGCTGGTCATGCAGTTCGGAATCTTCACCGTCGGTGACGTCACGGTCGATCCGACCACCGGTCGGGAGCCGACCGAGCGTGAGCGGATCAAGGCGATGGTCGCCATCGCGTTGAAGGCCGAGGAGGTCGGCCTGGATGTCTTCGCCACCGGCGAGCACCACAACCCGCCGTTCGTGCCGTCGTCACCTACCACCATGCTCGGGTACATCGCGGCGCGTACCGAGCGGCTGCTGCTGTCCACCGCCACCACGCTGATCACCACGAACGACCCGGTGAAGATCGCCGAGGACTACGCGATGCTCCAGCACCTCTCCGACGGCCGGGTGGACCTCATGATGGGCCGCGGCAACACCGGCCCGGTCTACCCCTGGTTCGGCAAGGACATCCGCGCCGGCATCCCCCTGGCCATCGAGAACTACGACCTGCTGCACCGGCTGTGGCGCGAGGACGTGGTCGACTGGAAGGGCAAGTACCGCACCCCACTGCAGTCGTTCACCTCGACGCCGCGCCCGCTCGACGGCGTGCCCCCGTTCGTCTGGCACGGCTCGATCCGCAGCCCGGAGATCGCCGAGCAGGCCGCCTACTACGGTGACGGCTTCTTCGCCAACCACATCTTCTGGCCCAAGGAGCACACCCAGCGGATGATCGCGCTCTACCGCCAGCGGTACGCGCACTACGGCCACGGCTCCGCCGACCAGGCCATCGTCGGCCTCGGTGGGCAGGTGTTCATGCGCCGCAACTCGCAGGACGCGGTCCGGGAGTTCCGGCCCTACTTCGACAACGCCCCGGTCTACGGGCACGGGCCGTCGCTGGAGGACTTCACCCGGGAGACCCCGCTGACCGTGGGCAGCCCGCAGCAGGTCATCGACCGTACGCTCGGCTTCCGGGAGTACGTCGGTGACTACCAGCGGCAGCTGTTCCTGATGGACCACGCCGGGTTGCCGCTGAAGACCGTGCTGGAGCAGCTGGACCTGCTCGGCGAGGAGGTCGTGCCGGTGCTGCGCAAGGAGTTCGCCGCGAGACGTCCGGCGCACGTGCCGGCGGCGCCGACGCACGCCTCGCTGGTCGCCGCCGCGGGCGGCGGCAAGGACAGCACAGTGCACGCCGTCGACGACGTGACGGGCAAGGCACCGGAGGGGGCGACCCGATGACCCACCGCACCCTGGCCGTGATCTCGGCGGGGCTGAGTCAGCCCTCGTCGACCCGGCTGCTCGCCGACCAGCTCGCCGCGGCCACCCGCGACGAGTTGGTCCGGCGCGGCTCCGACGTGCAGCTGCACGTCGTCGACCTGCGCGAGTACGCCCACGACGTGGTGAACAACATGCTCACCGGGTTCGCGCCGGCAGCGCTGCGCGAGGTCGTCGACACGGTGACCGGGGCGGACGGGCTCATCGCCGTCACCCCGATCTTCAGCGCCTCGTACAACGGGCTGTTCAAGTCCTTCTTCGACGTGTTGGATTCCGAGTCGCTCGTCGACCGGCCGGTGCTGATCGGCGCGACCGGCGGCACCGCCCGGCACTCGTTGGCACTGGAGCACGCCGTCCGCCCGATGTTCGCCTACCTTCGGTCGGTGGTCGTCCCGACGGCGGTCTTCGCCGCTCCGGAGGACTGGTCCGACGGCACCGCCGACGGCGCGTTGCGCGCCCGGATCCGGCGCGCCGCCGGGGAGTTGGCCGACCAGATCGAGCGGCGGCCGCCGGCCACCGGGCCGGCCGATCCGTTCGCCCTCACCACCGACTTCCTGCAGATGCTCGGCCGAGGCGACGGAGCGCCGGTCAGCTGACCGGGTGGGCGACCAGCACCGGGCAGTGCGCGTGCTGGATCGCCGCCTGACTGACCGACCCGAGCAACAGACCGGTGAAACCGGCCCGGCCCCGGGTGCCCACGACCAGCAGCGCCGCCGTGCCGCTGGCCTCGATGAGCCCCTGGGCCGCGCCGGCCGCCCGGACCGGATGCTCGCGCACCACCAGGTCGGGGTGTTCGGCGCGCACCACGGCGGAAGCGCCGGCCAGGAGTCGCACCACGTCGGCCTGGTACGCGGCATGCGACTCCTCGATCTCCTCCGGCACCGTCCGGGCCCCGTCCGCAGGACCGACGTGCACCAGCACCAGCGGCACGTCCCGCAGCGCCGCCTCGTCGGCGCCCAGGCCCACGGCGAGCCGGGACGACTCGGACCCGTCCACGCCGACCAGCACCGGGCCGTCCACCGGGATCGGCTGCTCGTCCGGGCGGACCACCAGCACCGGGCAGTGGGCGTGCGCGGCCACCTGCGCGCCGACCGAGCCGAGCAGCAGCCCGGTGAACCCGCCCAGACCACGGCTGCCCACCACCACCAGCTCCGCCCGGCGGGACTCCTCGATCATGGTGGCCCCCGGGCCCCCGAGGACCTGACGCACCTCGGCGGCGAGGCCGGGCCACCGGTCGGTCAGCTCGGCCGCCGTGCGCTCCAGCATCTGCTGCGCCTCCGCGGAGGGCGGGGGCACCCCGATGTCGTACGGGTTGAGCGGCACGCCGTAGCCGGACGGATGCAGGTACCCGTGTACCAGGAGCAGCGGTCGAGACCGGAGCACGGCGGCCCGCGCCGCGTGTTCGGCGGCGACGAGGCTGGACGGCGATCCGTCCACGCCCACCACGACAGGTCGGTTCATCGGCGCTCCCTGGGTCGGTCAGGCCATTGTCGACCGCTCGGCCGCACCGTAAGGGCCGGACGCGCCGGTTCCGGACTCGCGGCGTCCGACACTTGCACGTAATTACGTATGTTCGTAGTATCGACGCATGGACTCCGTGGAAGATCGGCTCGCCGCGCTGGAGGCACAGGTTGCCGCGTTGAGCGAGCGGCCCGCCGCCGCGCCGCCACCACCCGCGCCAGAGGGCACCTTCTGGGCACTCGACGGCCTCAAGCAGCGCCTGCCACCCGACGGGTCGGGCGCGGTGCTCTACACCGGCACCGTTCGCGTCGCTGGCCAGCACTACGACTGGCAGTACGGCCGCACCGTCGACGACCTGCTCGCCGCCGACTGGACGGACCTGCCCAGCACCCTCTCCGCGTTGGCCCACCCGGTGCGGCTGCGGCTCCTGCGGGAGATCCTCGGCGGCCGGCAGAGCACCAGCGAGCTGGCCGAGATCGAGGAGTTGGGCACCACCGGCCAACTGCATCACCACCTGCGCCAGATCACCGCCGCCGGTTGGCTGCGCAGCGCCGGCCGAGGCCGGTACGCGGTCCCCGCCGAACGCGTGGTGCCGTTGCTGGCCATCCTCACCGCCGCCGGCCGCTGACCAGACGCGGCCCGGCCGCCCATCCGACGACCCCACGGAGGAACCACCATGCGCCGGACGACAGTCACCGTCCTCGCCGTCGCGCTGATCGTCGGCCTGGTCGGGGTGGCGTTGATGCCCCGGGTGCCCCGACTCGGCGGGCAGAGCACCGGCGACCGCGACCTGGCCGCCGCCGCCCGTTCGGCCACGCCCGACCAGTCAGGGCTGCGCGGGCTCGCCGTCGCCCTGGTCGAGAACGGCCGGATCCGCACCGCCGGACTGGGTGACCGGGACCTCGCCGGTCGACCCGTGGAGCCGGGCACCCCGTTCGAGATCGGCTCGGTCACCAAGGCGTTAACCGGCATGCTCCTCGCCGACCAGGTCGCCGCCGGTGTCGTCGGCCCGGACGACCGGCTCGGCGCCACCTGGCCCGAGATCACCGGCCCCGCCCGCGACGTCACGCTCGCCGAACTCGCCAGCCACCGCGCCGGCCTGCCCCGGCTGGCCCCCGGCTCCCCCCTGGGGTGGGCACGCATCCTCTGGTCCAACGTCTCCGGCGCAAACCCCTACGCCGGGCAGGGCGTCGACGCCGTTCGCAGCGCCACCGACCGGGTCGACACCGACGACGACGAGCGCGGCGAGGTCCACTACTCCAACCTCGGGCCGTCCGTGCTCGGCCACGCGCTCGCCGCGAAGGCCGGCGTCGCGTACCCCGAGTTGCTGCACGACCGGCTGCTACGGCCGCTCGACATGACGGCCACCACTGTCGCCACCCGCATCGACGACCTGCCGGCCGATCGCGCCCAGGGCAGCCGGGCCGGCGGCCGGCCGCTCGACCCGTGGGCAGGAGCCGGCTACGCCCCGGCCGGCGCCGGCCCCTGGTCGACGGCCGAGGATCTGGGCAGGTTGCTCGCCGCGACTCTCGCCGGCACCGCACCCGGTGCCGACGCCGCCACCGCCCGTTTCCGCGAGGACGACGACACCCGCATCGGGTACGGCTGGTTCACCACCCGGCACGGCGACCGCGAGATCGTCTGGCACAACGGCGCTACCGGCGGTTTCCGGTCCTACGTCGGCCTCGAACGGGCGACCGGGCGGGCGGTGGTGGTGCTCGGCAACACGGACAAGGGCGTCGAGCCGATCGGGCTGCGGCTGCTCGGGGTGCCACCGAAGGAGGCCGACTCGGCGACGTCGATGGTGCTGCCGTGGATCGGCGCCGGCCTCGCGGTTGCCTTCACCTTCCTCGGCGGCCTCTCCCTTCTCGGCACCGCCCGCCGTCGCCAACTGGACCAGGTGACGTTGCTGGCGGCGGCGGTCTGGGCGTTCGCCTACCTCGGCCTGGGGCACCGAATGGGGGACTGGTCGATGGTGCCGGCCTGGCTGTGGCCGCTCGGCGCCGGCCTGTCGGCGGCGGGGGTGGCCCTGGCGGCGACCCGGTGGCGCGCCCTGCCGGTGGTCGACGCGCGGGTGCCGTGGCGTCGACTGCTGTCGGTGGCGAGTTCCCTGGGCGCCGCCGTGCTGGCGGTCGTGGCCGTCGTCGGCTGACTCCACGCCTCGGCGCGTCGTCACCGCCGTTACGTACCCTCGGCCGATGACCTCCGATCTGCTGCTGCGCCCGGTCCGTGAGGACGACCTCGTCGAGTTCTTCCTGCACCAGCAGGACCCGAAGGCCAACCGGATGGCCGCGTTCGGCCCGAAGGACCCGTCCGACCGTCGGGAGTTCGCCGCACACTGGGCCCGGGTGCTCACCAACCCGCAGAACCTGGTCCGCACCGCCGAGGTCGACGGCGAGGTGGTCGGCTACGTGACAGCCTTCCCGGTCGGCGACCAGATCGAGGTCAGCTACTGGATCGACCCGGCACGTTGGGGTCGGGGCCACGCCACGTCGGCCCTGGCCGCCCTGCTGCGCGAGCTGCCCCGGCCGGTGCACGCCCGCGCCGCCAAGGACAACGCCGCCTCCCTCGCGGTGCTCCGCAAGTGCGGGTTCGTGGTGATCGGTGAAGACTCGGGGTACGCCAACGGCCGCGGCGAAGACGTCGAGGAGTGGCTGTTGGAGCTGCCCGCCGACGCCTCTGACCTGGGCGGGCACTAGTCTCGCGGCGTGAACTGGTTGGATCTCGTCGGCTGGGCCGGCTCCGCGGTGCTGGTCTGGTCGCTGCTGCAGTCGCGCATCCTGCGGCTCCGGGCGCTCAACCTCGTCGGCTGCTTCGTGCTGATCGGCTACAACGCCGCGATCGAGGTCTGGCCCGGCGTCGGGCTCAACGTCGTGCTCGCGGTGATCAACATCTGGTACCTGCGCGGGATGCTCGCCACCCGGCACGACGAGAAGACCTACCAGGTGGTGGAGGTCGGCGTCGGCGACCAGTTCCTCGCGCACACGCTGCGGGTGCACGCCGCCGACATCACCCGGTTCAACCCCGGCTTCCACTGGGACCCGGACGCGTCGGGGCGCTCGGCGTTCCTGGTGGTCACCGCTGACGAGGTGGTCGGCGTGGTGCTGTCGCACGCCGAGGCGCCCGGTGTCGCCCAGATCGACCTGGACTACGTGACCCCGAAATTCCGGGACTTCACCCCGGGCGAGTTCGTCTACCGGCGCAGCCACCTGTTCACCGAACGGGGCTTCCACCGGGTGGTCAGCCCGCCCCGGATGGTGGCCCCCTACTACCACCGGCTCGGCTTCCGCCCGGACGGCGACTCGTACGTCCTCGACCTGCCGGCGTCGCCAACGCCCCAGTCGGCCTGACCCACCGATGCCCCACTCGGCGTAGCGTCACCGTCGTCCGGTTCGGCGTAGCCTCGCCGGAGCAGGATTCGGCCGGCGCCGGACGGGGCAAAGACACGCCTACGCCGGGCGGGCTCGCCGACCGGCGGGTGCCGCGCGGGGCAGCCGGTGCCACCACCACGAGGGAGCGAACCGGGCGTGCAGAGCTACGGGAGCCAACTGGCCCTGGTCGGAGTCCTGGTCGTGATCAACGCGCTCTTCGCGGGCAGCGAGATGGCGTTGGTGTCGCTGCGAGACAGCCAGATCCAGCGGCTGGAGCGCACCAGCCGGGCCGGACGGGTGCTGGCCCGGCTCGCCAAGGACCCGAACCGCTTCCTGGCCACCATCCAGATCGGCATCACCCTCGCCGGCTTCCTGGCCTCCGCCGCCGCGGCGGTCTCGCTGGCGAAACCCCTGGTGCCGCTGCTCGGGGCCTTCGGCAGCGCCGCCGAGACGGTGGCGATCGTGGCGGTCACCCTCGCGCTGACCTTCGTCACCCTGGTCTTCGGCGAGCTGGCGCCCAAGCGGATCGCCATGCAGTCCGCCGAGCGGTGGGCGCTGCTGGTGGCCCGCCCGCTCGACCTGCTCGCCAGCCTCACCCGGCCGGCCGTCTGGGCCCTCGGCGCCACCAGCGACGTGGTGGTCCGCCTGGTCGGGCTCAACCCCAAACACGAGCCGGAGGAGATCGGCCCGGACGAGCTGCGCGACATCGTCGCCGGCAACCACGGCTTCACCAAGGAGCAGCGCACCATCATCGCGGGTGCCGTGGAGATCGCCGACCGGCGGTTGCGGGCTGTCCTCGTACCCCGGTTGCAGGTCTTCACGCTCGACAGCGGGACCACGGCGGAGGCCGCGCGGCTCGTGCTGGCCGCCACCGGGCACTCCCGGGCTCCGGTCGTGCGCCACGGCGGCCTGGACGACACGGCCGGGGTGATCCACCTGCGTGACCTGGTGGGTGTGCCCGACGACCGTCCGGTCGACGAGATCGCCCGACCGCCGATGCTGCTGCCCGACTCGCTGCCGGTGGTGGAGGCGCTGCGCCAGTTCAAGGCCGAGCGTCAGCACATCGCGCTCGTCGTGGACGAGCGCGGCGCCGTCGACGGCATCGTGACGCTGGAGGACATCCTGGAGGAGATCGTCGGTGAGATCTACGACGAGACCGACCGGGACGTGCGCTCGGTGCGGCGTGAACCCGACGGTGCGCTGGTGCTGCCCGGCACCTTCCCGGTGCACGACCTGCCGGACATCGGCGTGGAGCTGCCGTCGCGCCCGGCCGGTGACTACACGACAGTCGCCGGGCTGGTGCTGGCCCGGCTCGGGCACATCCCCACCGTCGCCGGGGAGGACGTCACGCTCGACGGTTGGGTGCTGATGGTGGCCGGCATCGACCACCGGGCGATCACCGAGGTACGGCTCAGCCGTGTACCCGATGAAGCCGACGGCGACGGCGACACCGACCAGCCCGCGGAGCCGGTGCTGGACGAGGCCCGCAGTTGACCGGTGCGGCGAACGCCGTCGCTCAGGCGGGCGAGAGGTTCTGCAGCCGGACCTGACCACGGGCGACCAGCTGCTCGTCGGCGTCGGTGATCTCCACCTGCCAGAGCTGCTGGCTGCGGCCCCGGTGCACCGGGGTGCCGATCGCCCTCAGCTCGCCCTCCCGGACGGCCCGCAGGAAGTCGGTCTGGTTCGACACCCCGACCACAGTGCCCCGGTCGGCCAGCCAGAGGGCGCCACCCACGCTGGCCGCGGTCTCCACGACCGAGCAGTACACCCCGCCGTGCTGGATGCCGAACGGCTGGTGCAGCTGCGGGCCGACCTGCCAGCTGATGACCACCCGGTCGGCGCTGGCCTCCTCGAACTTGAGGCCGAGCAGGGCGACGAAGCCGCCCGTCAGGTCCGGAATCTCCATGGCAAGGCCCTCCTCGATCAACTGGCGCAAGCCTAGCCGGGGCGGGTTGGGCCAAACCCGGTATGGGTTGGTGCCGGCGATGGGGGAGAATCGGTGACCGTGACCGACAGCAGCCCTCCGCCGTCTGGGCGGGACTCCCTGACCGATGACCTGCTCTGGCGTGGCCTGATACAGGACTCGACCGGCCTCGACGAGCTGCGCGAGCTGCTCGACGGTGGGAAGTCCGCCACGTACTACGTGGGCTTCGACCCCACCGCGGCGAGCCTGCACGTCGGCAACCTCATGCAGGTCCTCATGGCCCGCCGGCTGCAACTCGCCGGCCATCGCCCGTTGCTGCTGGTCGGCGGCGCTACGGGGCAGATCGGTGACCCGAAGGAGAGCGCCGAGCGGGCGCTCAACCCGACCGAGGTGATCGCCGGCTGGGTCGAGCGGATCCGCGATCAGCTCGCGCCCTTCGTGTCGTACTCCGGCGAGAACGCGGCGCAGTTGGTCAACAACCTGGACTGGACCGGCGAGATGTCGATCGTCGAGTTCCTCCGCGACGTGGGCAAACACTTCCCGGTGAACAAGATGCTCGCGCGGGAGGTGGTGCGGGCCCGGCTGGAGACCGGCATCAGCTACACCGAGTTCAGCTACCAACTGCTCCAGGCCAACGACTTCTTCGAGCTGCACCGCCGGCACGGCTGTCAGCTCCAGTTCGGTGGCTCCGACCAGTGGGGCAACATCACCGCCGGCGTCGACTACGTACGCCGACGGGGCGCGGGGCCGGTGCAGGCCTTCACCACGCCGCTCGTCACCAAGTCCGACGGTACGAAGTTCGGTAAGAGCGAGGGCGGTGCTGTCTGGCTCGACCCGACGATGACCAGCCCGTACTCCTTCTACCAGTTCTGGCTCAACGTCGAGGACCAGGAGGTCGACCGCTACCTGCGGTACTTCAGCTTCCGCACCCGCGACGAGCTGGAAGAGCTGGCCAAGGCGACAGCCGAGCGGCCGGCGGCCCGCCTGGCGCAGCGGGCGCTCGCCGAGGAGCTGACCACACTGGTGCACGGTGCCGACGAGACCCGACAGGCGATCGCCGCCAGTCAGGCGCTCTTCGGCCGCGGATCGTTGGACGAGCTGTCGCCGGAGACCCTGCGCGCGGCCCTCGCCGAGGCGGGCCTCGTACGCCTCACCGGCGAATTGCCGGATGTGGCGGGTCTACTGCGGGACTCCGGTCTGGTGAGTGGCCTCAAGGAGGCTCGGCGGGTGATCGCCGAGGGCGGCGCCTACGTCAACAACAACCGGGTGACCGCTGTGGACGCCGGGGTGTCGCCGACCGACCTGCTGCATGGGCGATACCTGGTGCTGCGCCGGGGGAAGCGCTCGTTCGCGGGCGTTGAGCTGGGCGAATAGCCACCTGTCGACGATGTGACGGGGGACGCGTCCGGCGGATTTGACGATCATCCCGCCGGACGCGTAACTTTCTCTCTGCCAGCGCGGAACGGACGAAACAGGCGAAAGCCTGAAGCGGCCGGAGCGCAGGCCAACGGCCTGGGGGTCGGGTGGGCACGCCCACCGGAGCCCCAACCGGGAGGTGCCGCCAGAAACGCCGCGAGGCGGATTTGGCGCTGCGAAACCGACCGGGTATGGTTACGAACCGGCAGGGCACCGGGCGGGTCGCGGGAAATCGCGACGGCCGGCCTGCCGAATCCATGACGAGAGCGGCTCAAGCCGGTTGCGACATGGTGCCCGCTTTATCGGGTTGAAGCATGACGAACCGCGAAATATCGGTTTGACAGGGCGGAAACGAGCGGGTAACGTAGTAAAAGTGCCTGGCGCTGAAAGCGCGGGGCGCGGAGTGTGGAAAAGCCCCGTGATGGGTGCCACTGAGTGTGGTGCTTTGATCGGTGTGTGGTTGTTCTTTGAGAACTCAACAGGGTGCTTGTAAAGCCAGTGCCAATTATGATTTATACCCCGGACTGGTCAGTTTTTGCTGGCT
>NZ_JBIAJD010000005.1:0-306870 GCF_042871765.1 Micromonospora sp. NPDC005553
CCCGCCCCCGGGGGGGGGCCCCCCCCCGCCCCCGGGGGGGGGGGGGGGGGGGGGGTTACCCCCCCCCCCCCCCGGGGGGGGGGGGGGGGCCCCCGGGCGCCCCCCCCCCCCCCGCCCGACGCTGTGCGGTCAGTCAGTCGTTGTCAGGAGGCGGTGCAGGTGGGCGTGATGCCGGCCCCACTGCCCGTGCCCTGGAAACCGAACTCGGTGACCTGACCCGCGCCGAGGCGGCCGTTGTAGTCCACGTTGGCGAACCGCACAGTGCCGGTCGAGCCACTGGCCGTCGCGCTCCAGGTGTTCGTGACACTGGCACCACTCGCGAGGGTGACACCGACGTTCCACCCGCTCGTGCCGGCGGAGCCGGCGGTCACCTTCACGGTGGCCACGAACCCGCCGTTCCACGAGTTCAGTGACACCGACGCCGAGCAACCCCCGGTGGTCGGCGGCGGGGTCGTGGGCGGCGGGTCGGTGGGCGGGGGCGTCGTCGGCGGCGGGTCGGTCGGCGGCGGCGTGGTGGGGATGGCCGGGCCCGCATTGAGGGCGTTCAGAACGTTGGTGTACGCGGCCTTCTTGTTGCCGTTGCAGTCGAACAGCAGCGCGTTGTCCGAACCACGCCACGAGTCACAGTCCCGCACACCCCACACCGTGATGCCGGTGCAGCGCGAGACGTTCATGCAGGCGCGGGTGACGGCGCCGTAGATGTTGGCCTGGTTGCCGCCGGTCATCACGTCCAGCTCGGTGATCTGGACGTCCACGCCGAGGTCGGCGAACCGCTGCAGGTTGGCCTGGTAGTCACCGGCCAGCGAGGTGCCCAGGTGCGACTGGAAACCCACGCAGTCGATCGGCACGCCACGGGACTTGAAGTCCCGCACCATGTTGTAGATCCCGGTCGACTTCGCGTTGACCCCGTCGGTGTTGTAGTCGTTGTAACACAACTTCGCACCCGGATCCGCCGCCCGCGCCGCCCGGAAGGCCGCCTCGATCCAGTCGTTGCCGGTGCGCTGCAAGTTCGAGTCACGCCGCCCGCCGCTGCCGCCGTCGGCGAACGCCTCGTTCACCACGTCCCAGGCGTAGATCTTCCCGCGGAAGTGCGTCGCCACCTGCGTAACGTGGTTGATCATCGCGCTGCGCAACGCGCTGCCCGACATACCCTGGGCCCAACCCGGCTCCTGCTGGTGCCACAAGAGCGCGTGACCCCGCACGCTCATGCCGTTGGCCTGCGCGTGACTGACCAGACGATCACCACCGGTGTAGCTGAACCGACCCTGCTGCGGCTCGGTGGCGTCCCACTTCATCTCGTTCTCGGCCACGACACTGTTGAACTCACGGTTCAGGATGGTCGTGTAGACGCTGGTGGAGAGCTTGTTCGTCGCGACGGCCGCGCCGAAGTAACGGCCCTTCTCGGCCGCCGAGGCCCGGAGGGTCGTGCCGGCGCTGGCCGTGGAGGTCAGCGTCATCGTCATGCCTGCGGCGAGGGCGCCGGTAACGGCGATGGTCACCGCCGCTCGCAGGGCTCTTCTGTGATTCATGCGGATTCCTTCTCTGTGGTGGTGCAGCGATGGAGACGCACGCCCGGAGCCGCTTCTGCGACACGGGGGGATGTCAGCAACGATCGCCGTCGCGGCAGCGGTGCGGGGAGTCCTGACCCGACGTCCGGCATGCCCTGGGCGGACGTCACGGGTCGAGGTGCCACAGCAGGTTCGCCCGGTGAACCACAGGTGCGGCTGCCCTCAACCATCGACTGTGAGCGATAACATGCCGTTCGTCAAGTCGTAACCAACAGCGCCGGGAAACCTGTCGCTCCGTCACGGTGGTCGGCCGGTCGCCGTGCTGCCGGAGCCGTGCCGAGCACGGCCCCGGCAGCGACAGTCACTGCAACGAGGCGTCGTCGACCAGGAGGCTGTCGGTGCCCTCGGCCGTCTCGACGTAGAAGGTGGCGCTGGTCAGCGTGCCGCTCCACGACACTGTCGTGGTGCCGGTGAGCAGGGTCCAGCCGTTGACGTTCACTCCCACAGCCGGCGTCAGCTGGAGGTAGTTCGTCGTGCCGTTCGCGGTCAGCGACAGTGTCGCCTTCGCCGACGGGGTGCCGCCCTGTGCGCGTACCCAGACGTTCGTGGTGTAGCTCCTGCCGTTGGTGAGCTTGGCGGTCACGTCCTGACCGGGACCGTTCCAGGCACCGGTCCGGCCGGTGATCGACAGCGACCCGCTGCCACCGTGCGCCACGCTCGTGTTGCGGGAGAGCGTGCCGCTGCCGTGCACTCCCCAGCCCGTCGTGCCGTTCTCCACGTCGCCGTTGGTGAGCAGGTTGGTGACGGTGCCGCCGGTACCGCCGAACTGCCACCAGTTGATGTTGAACAGGTTGCCGCTGCCGCCGGCGAAGCGCAGGTAGAGATCATGGGTGCCGGTCGCTCCGCTGATCGCGCAGGTGGTGGTGCTCCAGGTCTGCCAGCCGCCGGTGCCCCCCACGGTGCAGGTGCCCACGGTCGGGCCGTTGGCGCTGTCGAGGCGGACCTCGATCCGCCCGCCGCTGGTGGCCGACGCGACCCGGGCGCTGAACGAGGTCGCACCCGCGCCGAACGCGACACCCTTGACCTTGATGTGGTCGCCGTTCTCGATCCAGCCGACGTTCATCCCGCCCTCGCTGGACACCTCGGTCTCGATCCCCGAGCCCCAGGCGATCGTCTCGGCCTCCTGCCGCACGTACGGGTTCAGGGTGCCCACCTGCGGCGCCCCAGTGGTGGTCATGTTGATTGTCGGGAACATGCCGCTGCTGGTGTAGGTGAACTTCTCCACCGCTACCGAACGGGTGTAACCGCTACCACCGGGCAACGCCCCGTTGTGATAGAAGAAATACGAACCGCCCTGGAAGTCGATCACACCCGCGTGATTGGTGAAACTTGCTCCCTGCCGCGGCATGATCGTTCCCCGATATGTCCACGGCCCCGTCGGTCCCGTAGCCGTGGAGTACGCGATGAATTCGGAGCAGCATTCCGCCGCGAACACGTTGTAGTACAACCCGTTGCGTTTGAACACCCACGGCCCCTCCTCGTACAGCGTCGGCCGACTCGCATTACCGTTACGGGTACCGAACCCCGCGGTCGTGAGTGGAATGCGTGTCGCGCTGCCGGAGAACGAAATCATGTCCGGGTTCAACTTCACGTACCACAGACCCGGGTTCCCCCAGTACAGGTACGCCTGCCCGTCGTCGTCGACAAAGACGGTCGGGTCGATCTCGTTGTTGCCGACAAGCGGCCGGCCGAGCGCGTCGCGGAACGGCCCGGTCGGGCTGTCCGCCACACCGACGCCGATGACCATCTGCCCGTTGGAGCGCTGACGCACCGGCACGTACCAGTAGAACTTTCCGTTACGCGCGATAACCTGCCCGGCCCACGCGTTGGCGTCCGCCCACGCGAACGTCGCCAGATTCATCGGCGAGCCGTGATCGGTCCAGTTCACCATGTCGGCGGACGAGTACACCCGCCATTCGCGCATGGTGAAGTAGGTGGATCCGTCCTCGTCGTGTCCGGTGTAGAGGTAGACCCGACCGTTGTGCACCATCGGCGCCGGGTCGGCGGTGTAGATGTTCTGGACGATGGGGTTGTCGGCCCTGGCCGTACCCGGGATCAGTGCGAGGAGGCAGGCCATGCTGGCCAGCCAGGCGACGGCTCGCCTGGTCCGGCGAGCGGCCCGGGTTGCGGTTCGATCCTTCACGTTCACGATTACTCCCACAGAGAGTGCGCGGTGCTTGACGGGGGGAGCCACCGCTGTGGTGGCCGCTCGAACGGGCTTGTGGTTCGCGCGCCGGGAAGCACGACCGGCGGCCGTGTTAGCGCTAACAGCTTTTCGCCAATGCCTCCCTCCCCTATCTGGCCTGGATTTTTTCGTGGCGCTGGATGACCGTCGTAACCCCATCGCAGCATTGAGGTATCAACGTGGACATCGAAGATTTACGATGCACGGTACTGAGCGACCGGACGGGCGTCAACGGAGGGGAAGCCACCGGCAACGGTCACTCACCGCAACGCTTCGATGATCGCGAGCCCGGTGGATGTCCGTTTCGGACCACAACCGCCACCGGACCGGACGACCACGGGCCAGGTCGTCGCGAAAATGGGTCGACCAGACACTCCGGGGGTTGCGGGCGTGTTAACGACGAACTATGTTAGCGATCACATCGATGTGCCGCGATAAGCGCAGGGGTGGGCACCCGGCGTCCACGGCGACCCACGTCCCACCCACCACACCGCACCCGGCGTCGGCCCCTTTTGCCGCCGACGACCCACCGCCATCGATGGCGGCCCCGACGTACCCGGCCACCTGGAGGTTCCCCATGCCATCCCTGCCCCTCAGCCGCCGCCACCTGCTTCAGGCCGCCGGAGCCACCGTGGTGGTCTCCGCGACCGGCGTCGCCGTCTCCCCCGCAAGCGCGTCCGCCGCCATCGTGCCCCCGGCCCGGTCCGACATCGGCGTCTCGGCGTACGGATTCGACCCGGGCCAGGTACGACTCACCGCCGGTCGTTGGATGGACAACCAGACACGAACGCTGAACTACCTGCGGTTCGTCGACGTCGACCGGATGCTCTACAACTTCCGCGCCAACCACCGGCTGTCCACGAACGGCGCCGCCACCAACGGGGGCTGGGACGCGCCGAACTTCCCGTTCCGGACCCACATGCAGGGTCACTTCCTGAGCGCCTGGGCGTACGCGTACGCGGTGCTGGGCGACACCACCTGCCGGGACAAGGCGAACTACATGGTCGCCGAGCTGGCCAAGTGCCAGGCGAACAACGGTGCCGCCGGATTCGGCGCGGGTTACCTCTCCGGCTTTCCGGAGTCCGACTTCACCGCGCTGGAGGCACGGACGCTGTCCAACGGCAACGTGCCCTACTACTGCATCCACAAGACCCTCGCCGGTCTCCTCGACGTCTGGCGTTACATCGGCAACACGCAGGCCCGTACGGTGCTGCTGGCCCTCGCCGGCTGGGTCGACACCCGGACGGCCCGGCTGAGCTCCAGCCAGATGCAATCGATGCTGGGCACCGAGTTCGGTGGCATGAACGACGTGCTCGCCGACATCTACCAGCAGACCGGCGACTCCCGGTGGCTCGCCACCGCCCAGCGGTTCGACCACGCCGCCGTGTTCAATCCCCTGGCCGCCAACCAGGACCAGCTCAACGGGCTGCACGCCAACACGCAGGTGCCCAAGTGGATCGGCGCCGCCCGGGAGTACAAGGCCACCGGGACCACCCGTTACCGGGACATCGCCAGCAACGCGTGGCGCATCACCGTGGGCGCGCACACCTACGCCATCGGCGGCAACAGCCAGGCGGAGCACTTCCGGGCACCGAACGCCATCGCCGGCTACCTCAGCAACGACACCTGCGAGCAGTGCAACACGCACAACATGCTCAAACTGACCCGGGAGCTGTGGCTGCTCGACCCGAGCCGGGCGGACTACTTCGACTTCTACGAGCGCGCGCTGATCAACCACCTGATCGGCGGGCAGAACCCGGCCGACAGCCACGGCCACATCACCTACTTCACCCCGCTGCGGCCGGGCGGTCGTCGGGGCGTGGGCCCGGCGTGGGGTGGCGGCACCTGGAGCACCGACTACAACTCGTTCTGGTGCTGCCAGGGCACCGGCCTGGAAATCAACACGAGGTTGATGGACTCCATCTACTTCTACAACGGGACCACGCTGAGTGTGAACCTGTTCGCGCCGTCGGTGCTGGACTGGACGCAACGCGGCATCACTGTCACCCAGAGCACCAACTTCCCGGTCAGTGACACCAGCACCCTCACCCTCAGTGGCTCGATGAGCGGCTCGTGGAGCATCCGGGTGCGGATCCCGTCCTGGACCAGCGGCGCGACGATCGCCGTCAACGGCACTGTGGAGAACGTGGCCACCACCCCGGGCAGCTACGCCACTGTCACGCGCACCTGGGCCGCAGGTGACACCATCACCGTTCGGCTGCCGATGCAGGTCGCCGTCCGGGCCGCCAACGACAACGCCACCATCGGCGCGATCATGTACGGCCCGGCGGTGCTGGCCGGCAACTACGGCAACACGGCGCTGAGCGCCCCGCCGACCATCACCGTCTCCTCGATCACCCGGACCAGCACCAGCTCACTCGCGTTCTCCGCGAGCGCCAACGGGTCCACAGTGAACCTCGGCCCCTTCCACGACGCCCACGGCTTCAACTACACGGTCTACTGGAACACCAGCGGAAGCGGCGGCACCGGCGGCAGCTACCGACTGGTCAACGTCGGCACCGGGCTGGTCCTCGGTATCCAGAACATGTCCACCGCCGACGGTGGCCTGGCCGTGCAGTGGAGCGACAGCGGCACCGCGGACCACAACTGGGTGGTCATCACCGACGGCAACGCCGTCCGGTTCCGCAACGTCAACAGCGGCAAGGTCCTGGGCGTGGAGAACATGTCCACCGCCGACAACGCCCGGGTCCTCCAGTGGGCCGACAACGGCACCGCCGATCACCGGTGGATCCTGGTGGACAACGGCGACGGCACCTACAAGATCCGCAACGTCAACAGCAACAAGCTGCTCGGAATCCTGAACGGGTCGACCGCCTGGGGAGCGCAGGCCGTGCAGGATCCGGACAACGGCAGCGCGGACAACCGGTGGAGGCTGGTCCGCAACGCCTGACCTCCGCCCCGCTCGACGGGCTCACCGGCGCGGTCACCCGAAGGCCGCGCCGGTGACGCCGGGCGGGCGCCCGCCAGCGGCCGTACAGTGGGGAGGGTCCTGGCCCCAGTGAACGTGGCGGACGTGCCGGCTCGTGCCGCTTCCGCCCGGAAGGAGCACAGTGAACCGCCCCCTCCGCACCACGCTCGGCGGTGCGTTGACCGCTGTCATGCTGGTCACCGTCGCCGTCGCACCGGCGCAGGCGCACCCCGCAGGGCGCCCGCCGGCCGTCCTCGCCCTCCCCGACGGGTTCCAGCCCGAGGGCATCGCCACCGCCGGCCGGTACGCCTACTTCGGCTCCCGCGCCACCGGTGCCATCCAGCGCGTCGACCTGGTCACCGGCCGGGGCACGACGATCGGCGCGGCCACCGGCACGCCGTCGCTCGGCCTCAAGGTCGACACACGTGGCAGGCTCTTCGTCTCCGGTGGCACGGCTGGCGACGCTCGCGTGCTCGACACCCGTACCGGCAAGGTGCTGGCCCGCTACCAGTTCGCCACCGCCCCGACGTTCGTCAACGACGTCGTGCTGACCCGCGACGCGGCATACTTCACCGACTCGAACCGGCCGGTGCTCTACCGGCTGCCGCTCGGTCGCGGTGGCGCGCTGCCGCCCGCCGACGCCTTCACCACGATCGCGCTGACCGGCGCGTACGAGCAGGTCGGCACGGGGGTGAACCTCAACGGCATCGCCACCACACCCGACGGCCGGGCGTTGATCGTCGTCCAGTCCTCCACCGGCACGCTGTACCGTGTCGACCCGGCGACCGGGGCGAGCACCGTCGTGGACGTGCCGGGCCACACCTTCACCAACGGCGACGGGCTTCTCCTGCTCGGCCGCACCCTTTACGTCGTGCAGAACCGCCTCAACCAGATCGCGGTGGTCCGGCTGAACCACGCCGGCACCGCCGGAGCGCTGACCGGCACCATCACCGATCCGCACTTCGACGTACCCACCACCGTGGCCGAGGCGCTGGGCCGGCTCTACCTGCCCAACGCCCGGTTCACCACACCGCCGACCCCCACCACGCCCTACACGGCGGTCGCGGTCCGCGCCCACTGAGCGACCCGAGGGGGCACCCGCCGCACGGGTGCCCCCTCGGCCCACCGCTCCTGGGATCTCGATCGTCGATTCGGCCGCCAGTAGGATCACTGGCACCTCGGCGACGACTGTCGCCTCGTGCACCCCGGAGTTTGTGTGGCCGCCCGTCCGTACCGGTTCCTGCGCCGAACCCTGGCCGTGGGCTGCATCCTCGCCGCCGCCGCACTGCCCGCCAACCCGCAGGCCGCACCGCCGGTCGCACCGCCGGCCGCGCCCACCGGCGTCGCGCAGCCCACGGTCCTGCGGATGCTGCAGATGAACCTCTGCAACAGTGGCCTCGCCGGCTGCTACACCGGCCGCGCGATGGCCAGGGCCGCGGAGGTGATCACCGCCGAGGCGCCCGACCTGGTCACCCTCAACGAGATCTGCGCGGGCGACCTGCCGGCCCTGCGCCGGGTGTTCCAAACCGTCCATCCTGGCCAGCGCGTGGTGGCCGCGTTCCAGGCAGCCGGCGACCGCCCGAGCGGCGACGACACCCGCTGCCGCAACGGCCAACGGTTCGGCATCGGGTTACTGGCCCACCTGCGGACGCCGGGCACACCGAGCACCGTGTACGCCGGAACCCATCCCACGCAGGACCTCGCGGACCCCGAGGAACGCGCCTGGCTCTGCGTCGACGTCGACCGCGCCCTGCTCGCCTGCACCACGCACCTGTCGGCCAGCGGCGGCTACCGCGTCGCGCTCGCGCAGTGCGAGCACCTGCTCGGCACCATCCTGCCGACGATCAGCCGCGACGCCGGGTACGAGCCGACCGTGCTCGGCGGCGACCTCAACCTGCGCGCCGGCCCCGACCGCGACGTGCGGTCCTGCATCCCACCTGGCCATCAGCGGGTCGACGATGGCCGACTGCAACACGTCACGTCGACCGCCGACATCACCCTCTGCTGTCGCAGCCAGGTGCCCATGGACGGGACGACCGACCACCCCGGGCTGCTGGTCACCCTCACGATCAACAGCAGCCGTCCCGTCCGGCGGCCGGCCTGATCCGCCTCCGTCCGGGCACGGGACGGCCGGATCCCCGAGGTCGCCGGCAACGCGGCGCGGGCCGGCCGCACGGCGTCAGCGCGGCGGCGTGTCCCGGCGGGACGGGAACGGGGTGCCGGGCTGGCCGAGGGTGGAGCGGGCGCGCAACCCGACCGGGTCGGGGGCAGGGGTGGGCGCCGGGGCCGGCGGCTCCGAGAGCCGCAGCCCGTTCAGGTACGCGGTGGCGGCCCGGTCGTCGTCGGTCGGAGCGGCGAGCAGCGCGTAGAGCAGACCGACCACCCCGAAGATCACCGCCAGCACGATCGGCACCAGCAGGGTGCTCACCCCGGCGCCGGTCACCTCGCCCGCCCGCTCGTGGCGGTGCACCGACAGGGCGCTCATGCCGGTGAAGTGCATCCCGTTGACGGCGATCCCCATGACCAGCGCGGAGGCGAAGATCGCCAAGCCCCGCCGGACGGTCATCGCGAGCCACAGCGCGACGGTGGACGCCACCACGGCGATGACCACCGAGAGCACGACCCGGACCGTGTCGTAGCCGAGGGTGCCGTTGAGGCGCATGGCGGCCATGCCGGTGTAGTGCATGGAGGCCACGCCGACGCCGGTGAAGACACCGCCGGCGATCAGTCGTACCGGGTTCAGCCGGCCGGTGCCCACGATGGCCAGGCCGATACCGACCGCCACCACGGCGATGACCGTGCTGGCCGCGGTCAGCGGCACGTCGTAGCGGATCCGGGTGTTCTCGACGGCGAAGCCGAGCATGGCCATGAAGTGCATCGCCCAGATGGCGGTGCCGCCCAGCGCCCAGGCCGACAGCAGACCCCACCACGCCCGCTGGCCGTTCGTCCGGGCCGTACGGATGCGCCCGGCGCAGACCAGGCCGAGGATCGAGCCGAGCACGGACAGCGCGTAACTCAACGCGGGCGTGATCCACCCGTACTCAAAGTGATTGATTTCCGCCACGGCGGCTTTCTCCCCATTCGTTACCGATGCGTCAACAAGACGCCCCGGCAATGATCAGGGGTGCTTTGATCAGGCGCAATAGGCCCCCCGGGCTATTCGAGGGGTGCCGTTCAGGTAACCGTCCGCTGCGTCGATTTACCCGACAGAAGTTACTGGGTGTAACTATCACGCTGACGTGTGGTACGCGAGAACGCCTCGATTGACGGCCGCTATAGCCTGTCGAGCTGTCGACCGCAGCTCCGTTGCGGCACCACCCGAGTCGGCAATCTGACCGAGCAGATCGACGACCTGTCGGGCCCACCGGACGAAGTCACCGGCGGGCATCTCACCATCGATCTCGTGACCGCTGCCGAGCACCTTCGCCAGCGCCTCCCCCCGGGCCCACCGGTAGACGGGCCAGGCGAAACCGAGATCCGGCTCCCGGGTCGCCGTCAGCCCTCGCGCAGCCTCGTCGGCCTCGATCTCCCCCCACAGCTTCAGCGTCTCGTCCACCGCGTCGGCCACCGGCCCGCGCGGCAGCGACGCCCTCTCGTCGACATCGCGGCGCGCCTCGAACACCACCACCGACACCGCCGCGGCCAGCTCGGCCGGGGACAGCCCGTTCCACACCCCCCGGCGCAGGCACTCGGCGACCAGCAGGTCCGCCTCGGTCCAGATCCGGCCCAGCATCCGACCGGCGTCGGTGACCGCGCCGTCGCGGGCGAGGTAGCCACGCTCCGTCAGCAGCGCCACGATCCGGTCGAACGTTCGCGCGAGGGACCCGGTACGACCACTGACTCGCTCGCGCAGCTCCTCGGTGTCGCGCTCCAGCCGCCGACGCCGCTCCGCCCAGCGGGCGTGATCCTCGCGCTCCGGGCAGGCGTGGCAGGGGTGGTGACGCAGCTCGCTGCGGAGCTGGGTGATCTGGTGGTCCTCGCCGGTCGCCTCCCGGGAACGGCCCCCGCGTCGGCCCGCGTGCCGATCCAGGCCGGTGCCGCTGACCTCGGCGGCGAGATCCCGCCGGGCGCCCGGGGACCGGTGGTTGAAGTGTTTGGGCACCCGGATCCGGGCCAACACCTCGGCCGGAGTGGTGAAGTCGCCGGGGCTGACCCGCCCGGCCCAACGGTCCTGGGTGAGCACCAACGGACGGGGCTCACCGAACCCACCGGTCGCCGGGTCCAACACCACGGCCAGCCCAGCCCGCCGGCCCGACGGCACCCGGATCACGTCGCCGACCCGCAGCCGCTCCAGCGAGGCCACCGCGGCGGCCTTGCGCTGGGTCTGCCCCTGCCGGGCGATCGCCTTCTCCCGATCGGCGATCGCCACCCGCAGCGCGAAGTACTCGTCGAAGTCGCCGTGGTGGCAGGCCGCCTCCGCGCCGTACGCCTCGATGGTCTCGGTGTTGCGCTGCACCTGCCGGGCCAGGCCGACCACCGACCGGTCCGCCTGGAACTGGGCGAACGAGGACTCCAGCAGCGCCCGGGCCGGCTCCGCGCCGACCGTCCCGACCAGGTTCACCGCCATGTTGTACGACGGCCGGAAGCTGGAGCGCAGCGGATAGGTGCGGGTGGACGCGAGCCCGGCCACGTGCCGTGGGTCGGTCTCCGGGGACCACACCACGACGGCGTGCCCCTCCACATCGATGCCTCGGCGGCCGGCACGCCCGGTGAGCTGGGTGTACTCCCCCGGGGTCAGGTCGACGTGCGCCTCGCCGTTGTACTTGACCAGCCGTTCAAGCACCACGCAGCGCGCCGGCATGTTGATGCCCAACGCCAGCGTCTCGGTGGCGAAGACCGCCTTGACCAGGCCGCGGACGAACAGCTCCTCGACGACCTCCTTGAACACCGGCAGCATGCCGGCGTGGTGGGCGGCCAGGCCGCGTTCCAGGCCGTCGAGCCACTCCCAGTAGCCCAGGACCGACAGGTCCTCGCCGGGAATGGCGGTGACCCGCGACTCGACGACCCGGCGGATCTCGGCCCGTTCCTCCGCCGAGGTGAGCCGCAGCCCGGCGGCGAGGCACTGCTGCACCGCGGCGGCGCAACCGGCCCGGCTGAAGATGAACAGGATCGCCGGTAGCAGACCCTCCCGGTCCAGCCGGTCGACGATGTCCGGGCGCAACGGGCCACGCCAACGCGGGCCGCGCCGGCCGGCGCCGGGTCCGGCGCTGCGCCCCTCACCCAACTCCAGCCGCCGCGCGGTCTCCCGGGTGTAGCGCAGCAATTCCGGGTGCACGTCGTGCTTGCGGGCGGCGTCGGAGTCGTGGAACAGGTCGAACATCCGCTTGCCGACCAGCATGTGCTGCCACAACGGCACCGGCCGGTGCTCACTGACCACCACGGCGGTCTCGCCGCGCACGGTGACCAGCCAGTCGGCGAACTCCTCGGCGTTGGAGACCGTCGCCGACAACGAGACCAGGGTTACCGAAGCCGGCAGGTGGATGATCACCTCTTCCCAGACCCCACCGCGGAACCGGTCAGCCAGGTAGTGCACCTCGTCCATCACCACGTACGCGAGGCCCTGGAGGGTGCTGGAGCCCGCGTAGAGCATGTTGCGCAGCACCTCGGTGGTCATCACCACCACCGGCGCGTCGCCGTTGATCGCGTTGTCGCCGGTCAGCAGGCCGACCTGCTCGGCGCCGTACCGGGCGACCAGGTCGTGGTACTTCTGGTTGGACAGCGCCTTGATCGGGGTGGTGTAGAAGCACTTGCGTCGCACCGGTGGGGTCGTCGCGTCGGCGGCGGGCGCCGGGTCGTCGGGTCGACCCCGCAACGCGAGGTGGACGGCGAACTCCCCGACCACCGTCTTACCGGCGCCGGTGGGAGCGCAGACCAGCACACCGCTGCCCCGCTCCAGCGACTGGCACGCCTCCCGCTGGAAGTCGTCGAGGTCGAACCCCAACTCGAGGGCGAACTCGTCCAGCGCCGGAAACTGTGCGGCTTGTGCGGCCTTGCGGCGCGCCGCTGCGTACCGCTCGGCGGGGCTCGACATGGCACCAAGATTAGTGCGTGCCGCGTCATGTCACCCCACAAGGCCGTCCGGAGGCGCGGTCGGGGGCGGTCGGTAGGGTGCACGGCGTGCCGGACCATGCCGAACCGCCCCAGACCAGTCCGCCGGGCACCACCGAGCGCCGGGCGTCCCGACGCCCTGTCAAGGCGGTGCTCTTCGACTTCCACGGCACCCTGGCTCAGGTGGAGGACCCCCAGCGGTGGGTGTCGGAGGCCGCGGCGTCGTGCGGCGTCACACTGGACCGCGTCCGCGCCACCTCGCTGGCCGACCGACTGCTCACCGCCGGCCGCGCCGGCGGGCCACTGCCGGCACGGGTGCCGCCCCGACTCGCCGAACTGTGGGCCGACCGGGACCTCTACCAACACGCCCACCGGGGCGCGTACACCGGCCTGGCCGAGACCGTCGACGCCGGCATCGACGGCTTTGCCGACGCGCTCTACGAGCGGCTGCTGACCACCGAGGGCTGGCTGCCGTACACCGACACCGCCCCCACGCTGACCGCGTTACGCGATGCCGGGGTGCCGGTGGCGGTGGTCAGCAACATCGGCTTCGACCTGCGGCCACATTTCGACGCCTGGGGGCTGACCGACCTGGTCGGCGCGTTCGTGCTCTCGTACGAGGTGGGGCGCTGCAAACCCGACCCGGCGATCTTCTGGCGTGCCTGCGGCATGCTGGGCGTCGACCCGGAGCAGACCCTGATGGTCGGTGACACCCCGGCGGACGCGGGCGCGGTGGCCGCCGGCTGCTCGGCGCTGGTGCTCCCGGCAGCCGAGCCAGGCCGGGAGAACGGGCTGGGCGCGGTGCTCGACCTCGCCCTGCCAGGCTGACCGGCGGTGTGTGTGCCGTCAGTCGGCAATGTGAATCACCGGTAGCTGGCCATCGCCGTACCGAGCCTCCCCGGTGAGGATCGAAGCGTCGTGGCTCACGCGGCCGGTTGTTCGGTCGTCGCGGCGGCGGTTCCCAGCGCGTGCTGGCGGGCCAGTTCACGAAGGGCGCTGCGGCGCTCCGGCGACCGGTCGGCCTCCACTGCCGCCCGGCGGGCGCGAGCCTCGGCCACACCCTGCTCGGTGATCGGGATGCCCTGGTGGGCCAGCTCCGCGTCCAGGGCGTCCAGCCGCATCCGGTCGCGGACAGCCTGGGTGATGTAGGCGCTGGCGTTGGACTCCCGCTCCAGGCGCTCAGCCACGTCCGGCGACACAGAGATCGATAGTTTCCGCATCGCGCTCGTCATACCAGGGACCGTACGTCGGTAGCACCGTGTCGGCGAACACCACCGCTGTGTCGGCGGGTGGATGCCGCCGCAGGTTGGCCAGGGCGGACGGCCTACCGTCGTGCCCGTGACCGAGATCCTGCTGCCCACGACGGCACCGGCAGAAACGCCACCAGCCCGGGGCGGTGGCGTCGTCGCGGTGGGGCTGGTGCTCGGCGGGGCCCTGTCGGTGCAGTTCGGCGCCGCCGTGGCCGCGCTGCTCTTCCCGCGTACCGGGGTGGCCGGCGCGGTGACCCTGCGGCTGACCATCGCGGCGGTGCTGCTGCTCGTCGTGTGCCGGCCCCGCCTGCGCGGACACGACCGGTCGGCCTGGCTGGCGGCCGGCGCGTTCGGGCTGGCGCTGGCCGGCATGAACTCGCTGTTCTACCAGGCCATCGAACGCATCCCACTCGGCCCGGCGGTGACGCTCGAGGTGCTCGGCCCCCTCGCGCTGTCGGTGTTCTCCGCCCGCCGACTGGCCAGCTGGGGCTGGGCGGGGCTCGCGCTGGCCGGGGTGGCGCTGCTCGGGCAGGGCGGCTTTGACAGGCTGAACCCGGTCGGGGTGGCCTTCGCGTTCGGCGCGGGCGCCATGTGGGCCGCGTACATCGTGCTGAGCGCCCGGGTCGGCGGCCGCTTTCCCGGCGCGGACGGGCTGGCCCTGGCGCTGACCGTCGCCGCGCTGGTCACCCTGCCGCTGGGCATCGTCGACGGCGGCGCGGTACTGCTCGACCCGCAGGTGCTGGCCCTCGGCGCCGCTCTCGCCGTGCTCGCCTCCGGGCTGCCCTACACCCTGGAGCTGATGGCGCTGCGGCGGATGCCCACCGCCACCTTCGCCGTGCTGATGAGCCTCGGCCCGGCCGTCGCCACCCTCGCCGGCTGGCTGGTGCTGCGGCAGGAGTTGACAGTGCTGGAGTGCACCGCCATCGTGCTGGTGATCGCCGCCAGCATCGGCGCGGTACGGGTCAACGCAGCAGCCGCACGGCGCCCGGAACCGCGCTGATCGTCACCGGCAGCTCCAGGGAGCGTTCCCCGTCGGCGTACGACGTGATGCCCTCGGCCGCCAACTCCACGGTGCGGGCCCGGAAGCTGCGCACCAGCGGATGACTGATGTGGGTGCCCTGGTAGATGCGCGGCTTCACCCGGATCAGGGTGCGCCGGTTGACCCGACCCGCCACCACCACGTCGAGCAGCCCGTCGGTCGGGTCGGCGTCGGGGCAGATCCGCATCCCACCGCCGTACGTGGGGCAGTTGCCCACCGCCACGAGCACTGCGTCCAGGTCGTGCGGCACCCCGTCGAGGCGCAGCGTGTAGCGGCGTGGGCGCAGCCGGGCCAGCTCGACCAGGATCGCCAGGTCGTATCGGCGCGGGCTGCGGGGCCAGCGCATCCGGTTGGCCCGCTCGTTGACGATCGCGTCGAAGCCGGCCGCGAGGACCGCCCCGTACCAGCGCTCGACGCCGTCGACTCCCACCATCCGGGCCAGGTCGACCGGTTGACTGCGGCCGTCGCGTACCGCCTCGGCGATCACCGCCGCCGCAGCGAGGGGGTCGGCCGGAAAGCCGGTGTCCACTGCGAAGTCGTTGCCGGTGCCGGCCGGGATCGGGCCGAACGGCACGTCGGTCCCGGCGACCGCCTGCAACGCGCGGTGCACGGTGCCGTCCCCACCGACCGCCACCAGCGCACCCGCGCCGTCCGCGACCGCCTGACGGCAGGCCGCCTCCGCCTCGCCCGGGGTGGACGCCGACAGCACTCGAAGTGGCCGACCCGCGTCGGCCAGCCCGTCCAACAACCGGGGCAGCAGTGCGCTGTACCGTCCCCGACCGGCGGACGGGTTCGTGAGCACTGCCACCGGCCCACCGGCGAGCGGGGCGCGGTCGACGGGTTCGCCGGCGACCGGGCCGGGCAGGTGGTCGTCTTCGGTCACGGGCAGCACCGTACCGGTCGGACAACCGCCGTTCCCCAGGGGCAGGTGCCGTCACCAACAGTTCCGCCGCCTGCGCGGCAGGTGACGCGACGACGCCGCCCCCGAAAGACGGGGACGGCGTCGGTGGACCGGTCGGCGCGGAGCCGTCAGGTCATGTCGTCGTAGCGGCGTTCGATCGGCGCCGGTTTGGCGATCGGCTCGGGTTCGCCGATCGGCGCTGCCGAGTCGACCCGCTGCCCGGCCACGACCGGGTCCGCGTCGAACTCCAACGGCGACACCTCGTCGTCGTCGATGCCGGCGTAGATCTCCTTGCCGCGCCCACGCCGCTTGTCGTTGAGGAAGGCGACGCCCACCGCACCGAAGTAGAGAGCGGAGAGGCAGATCGCCAGGGCCGTCATTCCGAACGGGTCCGGCGTCGGGGTGACCACGGCGGAGAACGCGAAGAACACGAAGATCGCCACCCGCCACCAGCTGAGCAACCGCTTCGCGCTGGCGATGCCCACGAAGTTGAGCATCAGCACGACGAGCGGGAACTCGAAGGCCACGCCGAACAACAGGATCAGGTTGGTGACGAAGGAGATGTACTTGGTGATCTCCAAGGTCGTGCTGATCTCGCTGTCCGAGATGCTGAGCAGGAACTCCAGGCCCTTGGCCGTGACGAAGTACGCCAGCACCGCACCGGCCGCGAACAGCGGCGCGGCGAGGGCAGTGAAGAAGTACGCGTAGCGCCGCTCGTGCCGGTGCAGGCCGGGCGCGATGAACGCCCAGAGCTGGTACAGCCAGATCGGCGCGGCCACGATCAACCCGACCCAGAGCGCGACCTTCAGGTTGAGCAGGAACAGGTCGGCCGGGCCGAGCTGCACGAACTCGCACTTGCCGTCGACATATCGGGCCTGCGGCAGGTCACAGTAGGGCTGCTGGAGCAGGTGCAGCACCGGCTTGGCCAACCAGAAACCGAAGCCGAACCCGATGAGGATCGCCACGGACGCGCGGAACAGACGGTTGCGCAGCTCACGAACGTGCTCGATGAGCGTCATCGAGCCGTCGGCGGCCCGTTCGAACGACTTGGGGCCGCGTTTACGCAGTGCGAAGGCCACGGGAGTGGGGCCCTTCGGTCAGTTGTCGCGGACGCGGTGCACCGGGTCGACGACCGGCTGCTGCGGCGGGGCCTGCTGGTACGGGGCCTGCTGCGGCTGGCCGGTGTACGGCGCCTGCTGGCCGGTGTGCGGCGGCAGCGGCTGGTAGCCGGCCTGCGCGTCGGCCTTCTCGGCGAGGTCGCGGTCGTCATCCTGCAGGCTCTTCGTCTCGGCCTTGATGATCCGCAGCGACCGACCCAGCGAACGGGCCGCGTCGGGGAGCCGCTTCGCACCGAAGAGCAGGATCAGCACAACCACGAGAACAGCGATGTGCCACGGCTTGAGGGCACCCATGAGAAGCTCCAGTCGCTCTGTGTCCGGGGGGTGGTACGCAGCCCATCGTACGTGCGGATCGGCTGCCCGCCACCCGCTGGGTGGTGGTGGTCTGGGCGGAAGGGTGAAGTCTTGACCAACCCGCGATGATCCGTCAACCATCGCCGGGCGCGTACCCGATCAGCCGCGCTTGGCCTTGATCACCGCGAGTCGCTGGGACGTGGTGTCGAGCCGACGTTGGACTTCCTCGGCACGCTGTTGCAGCGCCTCGGCGGTGTCCCGCAGCGCCTCGGCCTCGGCGGCACGCCGCTGCAACGCCACGGCGGCGCGGCGCAGTCGGGGCAGCCGGGCCAGCACTGGGCGAACGGCCAACGCGAGCACCACGAGGGGTAGCAGCACCACCGCGAGCACGATCCAGATCAGCACGGCGGTCAGCCTACTGGGTGCGGCCGGCCACCGCCGGGTCACCCGACGGCGCGCGCTCCGGGTCGACCTCGGGCAGCCGGGGCACGGCCGCGGGCACGGCGTACGCATCCAGCGCGGCGGCCGCCGTCGCCCGCACCTGCTCGGCCAACTCCACCGGGGCGACCACTGTCACCTCCGGGCCGAGGCCCAGCACGAAACGGCGGGCCCACCCCAGGTCGGTGACCCGCAGGGAGACGAGCCACTGGTCGCCGTCGCCGGCCTCGACCCGCTCGCACGGGTAGTACTCGGTGATCCACCGTTCGCCCCGACCGATGCGCAGGGTGATCAACGGTAGGTCGGCCGAGGGGCGGAACACGCCCTCGGTGAGGTCGTGCGGGACGGCCTGCGGCGGCACCGTGCCCGGCTCGTCCAGCTCGGTGACCGCGTCGATCCGGTCTGCGCGGAACAGCCGGACGGCCTCCGCGCGCCGACACCACGCCTCCACGTACGCCCGCCCGCCGACCATCAGCATCCGCAGCGGGTCGATGACCCGCTCGGTGGTCTCGTCCCGGGCGGCCGTGTAGTAGGTGATCCGCAGGGCCCTGCCGCCCTCCACTGCGCCGCGCAGCGCCTCGACCCGCGGGGCGTCCCCGGGCAACCGGACCGCCACCGGCGCACCCACCAGGTCACCCGCGGCCTCGATCTTGGCGAGGGCCCGTTCGACGGCCTCCCGGTTGGCCACCCCGGGCGTCTCGGCCAGCATGCGCAGCGCCACCACGAGGGCCAGGGCCTCGTCGGGGGTCAGTCGCAACGGCCGGTCGATGCCGGCGTCGTAGGTGATGGTCACCCGGTCACCGTCGAACGCCATGTCGATCAGGTCACCGGGGCCGTACCCGGGGAGCCCGCACACCCAGAGCAGCTCCAGATCCTCCCGGAGCTGGCGCTCGGTGACGCCCAGGTCACCGGCCGCCTCGGCGATCTCGATGCCGGGCCGGGCCAGCAGGTAGGGCACCAGGTTGAGCAGTCGGGCCAGCCGGTCGGCGGACGCGCGGGAGCCGTTGCGGGCGGCCGGGCGGCTCACCGGGCACCCCCGCCGACGGCCAGCTCGTCGTGGCGCACGGCGATCTCCTTGAGTCGTTGGATGACCGCCTCGCGGACCTCCGGTGGGTCGATGACCCGCACGTCCGGGCCGTAGCCGACAAGATGACCGGCCAGCCCGTCCGGTTCGGCGTACGGCAGGACCAGCCAGTCGCCGTCCGGCCCAGCGGTCACCTCCACCGCCCAACGGCGCAGCCCGGCGGCCCGCCCGGGTGCGGCCAGCACGGTGGCCCGACCGGTGCGCTCCGCCGGACCCGACCAGCGGGCCACGTGGCTGATCAGGTCGACGTTGGCCGGCGGCTCGTACGCGCCGGGGGCGCCGGTCACCCGGACCGCACCGACGACCCGGGACAGCCGGAAGCAGCGGGTCGCCTCCCGGTCCTGGTCGTGGCCGACCACATACCACCGGCCGCGCCAGCAGACCACGCCCCACGGTTGCAACCGTCGCCGGGTGGGCGCGTCGCGATCGGGCACCCGGTAGTCGAATCCCACCTCGCGGCGGTCCCGGGCGGCGGCGGTCAGCGGCGCGAACGCCGGGTCGACAGTGACCATCGGCTCCAGGCCGAGGGTCGCCTGCGGGTCCACGTCCACTCCGGCGGCGCGCAGCTTGGCCAGCCCCGACGACGCGGCGGCGGCCAACCCGGCGTGCTGCCACAGCCGGGCGGCGATGCCGACCGCGGCGGCCTCGTCCGGTTCGAGGAGGATGTCGGGCAGCGCGTATTCACGGTGGGCGATCCGGTAGCCGGGCTCGGCGTCGAAGGCGCTCGCCGTGCCGGTCTCCAGTGGGACACCCAGCTCGCGAAGCTCGGCCTTGTCCCGCTCGAACTTGCGTTGGAACGCCTCGTGGTCGCGCGCGTCGTCCGGATCGTGCTCGTAACCGGGCACGGTCGCGGCGATCTGCGCGGCGGTCAGGAACCGTCGCGTGGACAGCAGGCAGATCACCAGGTTGACCAGGCGTTCGGTGCGGGTCCGCGACACGCGGTAGACGCTAGCAGCCGACCCGCCCACACCGCGCACCCGCGCGGGCGTGCCGCACACTTGTTCGGATCTGGCCTCCCCCGGCGCGTCGCCGTCAGCGGTCATAGGGTGATCCTCATGTCGCAAGCGGAGGCCAGACCCGAGAGCGAGAGCGTCGGCACCGTCGTCGTCGCCGGGGCGGCCAACCTCGCCATCGCGGTCGCCAAGCTGATCGCCGGGCTGATCTCCGGATCAGCCGCGATGCTCTCCGAGGCGGCGCACTCGATCGCCGACACCACCACCGAGGTGCTGCTCTTCCAGGCGCTGCGCCGCGGCGCCCGCCCGGCCGACCAGCGACACCCCTTCGGGTACGGCAAGGAAAGCTACGTCTGGGCGTTCTTCGCCGCCATGTTCACGTTCGTCGCCGGCGCCGGTTTCGCCGTCACCCACGGCGTCACCACGATCCTGGTGCACAAGCACAGCGGCGACTACCTGATCTCGTACATCGTGCTCGGGGTGTCGTTCGTCATCGAGTCGGTCTCCCTGGCCCGGGCCGTGCGGCAGGTCCGCCGCGAGTCGCGGCGCTGGCGGACCACGCCTCGGCGGTTCCTGCGGTTGACCGCCGACACCACAGTCAAGGCGGTCTTCCTGGAGGACAGCGCGGCCCTGATCGGTCTGGTGCTGGCGGGGCTCGGCGTCGGTCTGTCGCACGCCACCGGCGACGAGGTGTGGGACGGCGTCGCGTCGATCCTGATCGGGCTCCTGCTGCTGACCGTCGCCGGGATCCTCGCCAGCAACAACCTGTCGCTGCTGGTCGGCCGGGCCGTCCCGGAGCGGCTGCGACACGAGATCGAGCAGGATCTGGCCGGACTGCCCGAGGTGGAACGCATCGACACCCTGTTGACCATGCAGCTCGGCCCGCAGGACATCCTGGTCGCCGCGAAGGTCGACTTCCGCGACGAGGCCACCGGCGCGCAGATCGAGGCCAGCGCCGACGAGGCCGAGCGGCGGCTCACCAACCGGTACCCGGAGATTCGCTTCGTCTTCCTCGACCCGACCCGTTCGATGCCGGGCGCCACCGGCACCGCCCGGCACACCCAGGCCGGGCCGAGCCCGGACGCCGGCGGCCCCGAGCCGGCCTGACCCGCACCCGGGCGCGGGCCGCCACGCCCGCGCGGCTAGCGTGCCCGTCATGGTGCGATGGCGTACGGGGACGGTGGCGACGCTGCGACGGCAGTGGACCGGGGCGGTGGAGCTGGACGTCGACCTGCCCGACGGCACGCGGATGCGGGCCCTCGCGTACCCGGAGCTGGTCGGCACGCCCCAGCCCGGCGACCGGGTGCTGCTCAACGCGGGCGCGCTGCTGATGGGGCTGGGCACCGGCGGGTACGCCCTGGTGGTCGCCCTGCCCGACCGACTGCCGCCGGACCCGCCGGAGGTAGCCGACACCCGCGACGCCGGGCATCTGGTCAAGGCCCGCTACACGCCGTTGCAGCCGATCCTCCTCGGCGTCGACGAGGAAGCCTCCCCGCACCGCGACGTGCTGGCCGACGCGGACGACCTGGGCGGCCTGCCGGTGGTCACCGCCGACCTGCACTCCGCGCTCCCGGCGATCCTGGCCGGCATCCGGGCCGACGCCCCGCAGGCGCGGGTGGCGTACCTGCTCACCGACGGTGGGGCGCTGCCCGCCTGGTTCTCCCGTACCCTCGCCGGGCTGCGGGGCGAGTTGGTTGGCACGATCACCGTCGGGCAGGCGTTCGGTGGCGACCTGGAGGCCACCACCCTGCACGGTGGTCTGCTCGCCGCCCGCCACGTGCTCGACGCGGACGTGGCGATCGTGGCCCAGGGGCCCGGCAACCTGGGCACCGGAACCCGGTGGGGCTTCTCCGGCGTCGCCGTCGGCGAGGCGGTCAACGCGATCGCCACGCTGGGCGGGAAGCCGGTCGGCTCGTTGCGCATCTCCGACGCCGACCTCCGCCCCCGACACCGGGGCGTGTCACACCACAGCCTCACCGCGTACGGACGGGTGGCGCTCGCCGCGGCGGAGCTGGTGGTGCCCGACGACCTGGACCCGGCCCTTGCCGCCGAGGTGGACGCGGCGCTGGCGCCCCTGGCGGCCCGGCACCGGATCGTCCGCGTGCTCACCGACGGTCTGGACACCGCGCTGCGGGCCAGCGCGGTGCCGCTGTCCACGATGGGTCGGGGCCTCGACGCCGACCACGCCTACTTCCTGGCAGCAGCCGCCGCCGGCCGCCACGCGGCAACCCTGCTCCCCTGACCCCCGCCCAGTCCGCGTCGATCATGAAGTTATTGCGCTCCGCCTCGGCGTGTCATGGCAATAGCCCCATGATCATCGCGGGCTGAAGAGGGTGCGTCCGGGTCAGGCCAGGAAGATCAGGGCTAGCCAGCCGCCCACGATGAGCGCCAGCGCCAGGGCCAGCACCCACGTCGGCACTGTGTAGTCACCGCGCCGGTTACGGTCGACCTCGGCGCGGATCTTCTCCCGCCGGCGTTCGATCCAGTTCTGCCGCTCGGTGCCGCGCTCGGGGCGGTCGGAAGGTCCAGAAGTCGTCATGGCGCGCTCAGCTTAACCGCTCGGTGCGCCGGGCTGACCGGCCCCGTCGACGCAGCGCGTCGACGGGGCCGGCAACCGGTCACATGCTGGCGATCAGCCGCTCCACCCGTTCGTCGTACGCCCGGAACGGGTCCTTGCAGAGCACGGTGCGCTGCGCCTGGTCGTTGAGCTTCAGATGCACCCAGTCGACGGTGAAGTCCCGGCGCTTCTCCTGGGCGTGCCTGATGAACTCGCCCCGCAGCCGGGCCCGGGTGGTCTGCGGTGGGGTCTCCTTGGCCTCGAAGATCTCCGGGTCGGTGGCCACCCGGTCGACGTCGCCGCGGCGCTCCAGGAGCCCGTAGAGGCCCCGGCCGCGGCGCACGTCGTGGTAGGCCAGATCCATCTGCGCCACCCGGGGGTGCGACAGCGGCAGGTCGTGCTTGCGCTGGTAGCGCTCGATCAGCCGCAACTTGCTGACCCAGTCGATCTCCCGGGAGACCGGCTCCAGGTCGCCGCTCTCCACCGCGTTGAGCACCCGGCCCCACAGCTCGACGACCCGCTTGGCGGCCTGGTCGCCGCCGCGTCGCTCAACGAACTCGGTGGCCTTGGCGAGGTATTCCTGCTGGATGTCCAGCGCGCTGACCTCCTTGCCGTTGGCCAACCGCACCTTGCGCCGGCCGGTGATGTCGTGCGACACCTCCCGGATGGCCCGGATCGGGTTCTCCAGGGACAGGTCGCGCATCACCACCCCGGCCTCGATCATCCGCAGCACGATGTCGGCGGTGCCGACCTTGAGCAGCGTGGTGACCTCGTTCATGTTGGAGTCGCCGACGATCACGTGCAGCCGCCGGTAGCGCTCGGCGTCAGCGTGCGGCTCGTCGCGGGTGTTGATGATCGGGCGGCTGCGGGTGGTCGCCGAGGAGACGCCCTCCCAGATGTGCTCGGCCCGCTGCGAGAGGCAGTAGACCGCGCCGCGTGGGGTTTGCAGGACCTTGCCGGCCCCGCAGATCAACTGCCGGGTGACCAGGAACGGGATGAGCACGTCGGCGAGCCGGCCGAACTCGCCGTGTCGGGAGACCAGGTAGTTCTCGTGGCAGCCGTACGAGTTGCCGGCCGAATCGGTGTTGTTCTTGAACAGGTAGATCTCACCCGCGATGCCCTCGTCGTGCAGCCGCTTCTCCGCGTCGACGAGCAGGCCCTCCAGGATCCGCTCGCCGGCCCGGTCGTGGGCGACGAGATCGGTCACCGAGTCGCACTCCGGTGTCGCGTACTCCGGATGCGACCCGACGTCCAGGTAGAGCCGGGCCCCATTGCGTAGGAAGACATTGCTCGACCGGCCCCAGGACACCACGCGACGGAACAGATACCGCGCGACCTCGTCCGGGGACAGCCGCCGCTGCCCGCGATAGGTACAGGTGACGCCGTACTCGGTCTCGAGGCCGAAGATTCGCCGCTCCATGGTGAGACATTAGCCGCCCGGAGGCCCGGTTCGTCACTGTCAGACCACAGGTCGTGCCCCGAGCGCGGTCACATACCGGTTGAGTGCGACATTCCGTCCGGGCCGAGGCTCGCCGCGAACTGCCGGCAGCTGTCGTACTCCGGGAGCAGGCCCCGCTCGCGGACCTGCGCCAGAGTCGGCGCCGCGTCGTCGCGCGCGGACAGCAGTGGAACGTCGGCGGGCCACTCGATGCCCAACTCCTCGTCCAGCGGGTGCACGGCGTGCTCGCCGGTCGGGTTGTAGGTGGTCGAGCAGAGGTAGCTCAACGTCGCGTCGTCGGTCAACGCGCAGAACCCGTGCCCCAGCCCCTCGCTGAGGTAGACCGCCCGACGGTCGGTGTCGTCCAGCCGGACGCCCTCCCAACGACCGAAGGTCGGCGAGCCGACCCGCAGGTCCACGACCACGTCGAGGACAGCGCCCCGCACGCACGTGACGTACTTGGCCTGCCCGGGCGGGACGTCGGCGAAGTGGACGCCGCGCACCACGCCGCGCGCGGAGACCGACAGGTTGGCCTGGGCCAGCCGGAGCGGATGCCCCACCACCTCGGCGAGCTTGTCGAAGCGGTACCACTCCATGAACATGCCGCGCGGGTCACCGTGCTGCTGGGGGATGATCTCCCAGGCGCCCTCGATGCTCAGCTCCCGGATCTTCACCAGGAACCCCCGTCGTTGCCGGCCTGATCGCTGAGCAGACCGAGCAGGTAGGTGCCGTAGCCGCTCTTGGTCAGCGGCTCGGCGAGCGCGCGCAGCTGCGCGTCGTCGATCAGGCCGGCCCGCCAGGCGACCTCCTCGATGCAACCGATCTTGAGCCCCTGCCGCTCCTCGACCACCCGGACGAACTCGGCGGCCTGCATCATCGAGCTGAACGTGCCGGTGTCCAGCCAGGCGGTGCCCCGATCCAGCACCGTCACCGCCAGCTCCCCGGTCTCCCGGTACACCTCGTTGACCGCCGTGATCTCCAGTTCGCCGCGGGCGCTCGGGGTGAGCTTGCGGGCGATGTCCACCACCCGGTTGTCGTAGAAGTAGAGGCCGGGAACCGCGTAGCGGGACTTCGGCCGGGCCGGCTTCTCCTCGATCGAGAGCACCCGACCATCGGCGTCGAAGTCGACCACGCCGTACTCCTGCGGGTTGGCCACCTGATAGGCGAAGACCCGCCCGCCGACCAGGTCACTGTGGTCCGCGAGCTGCCCGCCCAGACCCACGCCGTGGAAGATGTTGTCGCCGAGGACCAACGCCACCGACTCGGCGCCGATGAAGTCCGCGCCGAGGATGAACGCCTGCGCGATGCCCTCCGGGCGCTCCTGACTGACGTACTCCAGCCGCAGCCCGAACTGGCTGCCGTCGCCGAGCAGCCGACGGAACTGGTCCTGATCGTCCGGAGTCGTGATCACCAGGATCTCCCGGACCCCGGCCATCACCAGGGTGGAGAGCGGGTAATAGATCATCGGCTTGTCGAAGACCGGCATCAGCTGCTTCGAGACCGCCCGGGTGATCGGCCAGAGCCGGGACCCGGTGCCGCCGGCAAGTAGGATTCCGCGCATCGGGGAAGCCTAGCCGCACCCGGACACGTCGTGCGGGGGTCACACACCGGGCGCCGCCCCGTCCGTCGCGTATACTTCCGGACCCGTGAGGATCCTCGTCACCGGCGGAGCCGGATTCATCGGGTCGGAGTACGTTCGCCTGCTGCTGGGCAAGCCCCTCGGCAGCGCGGAGAGCGTGCCGACGCTCGAGCCGGCCGTCGTGACCGTGCTGGACAAGCTGACCTACTCGGGCAACCTGGCCAACCTCGAGCCCGTCCGCGACGACCCGCGACTGCGTTTCGTGCAGGGCGACATCTGTGACCCGGTGGTTGTCGACGAGGCGGTGGCCGAGCACGACGTGATCGTGCACTTCGCCGCCGAGTCACACGTCGACCGTTCCATCGCGGGCGCCGCGCCGTTCGTCACCACCAACGTGCTGGGCACCCAGACGCTGCTCGACGCGGCGCTGCGCCACGGCACCAGACGATTCGTGCACGTTTCCACCGACGAGGTCTACGGCTCGATCGACGAGGGCTCCTGGACCGAGACCTGGCCACTCGCCCCCAACTCGCCGTACTCGGCATCCAAGGCCGGCTCCGACCTGCTCGCGCTGTCGTACCACCGCACCCACGGCATGGACGTGGTCGTCACCCGCTGCTCCAACAACTACGGCCCGTACCAGTTCCCCGAGAAGGTCATCCCGCTGTTCGTCACCAACCTGCTCGACGGTGGCACCGTCCCCCTCTACGGCGACGGCGGCAACATCCGTGACTGGCTGCACGTGCACGACCACTGCCGGGGCATCGCCCTCGTCCAGCAGAAGGGCCGTGCCGGTGAGGTCTACAACATCGGCGGCGGCACTGAGTTGACCAACAAGGAACTCACCGGCCTGCTCCTGGACGCCTGCGGCGCCGGGTGGGACCGGGTCGTCCCGGTCACCGACCGCAAGGGCCACGACCGCCGGTACTCCCTCGACATCACCAAGATCAGCGAAGAGCTCGGCTACCACCCCAGCATCACCCTCGACCAGGGCCTCGCCGACACCGTCCGCTGGTACCGGGACAACCGCACCTGGTGGGAACCCCTCAAGTCCGCGCCGACCGCATGACCCGACTCCTCGTCACCGGCGCGGGCGGGATGCTCGGCCGGGACCTGGTCGCCGTGCTGGGTGCACGACCTGACCTCAAGGTGACCGCCGCCACCCGCGCCGACCTCGACATCACCGACCCCGCCGCGGTCCGCACCGCCGTCGCCGGGCACGACCTGGTGATCAACGCCGGCGCGTGGACCAACGTCGACGCCGCCGAGTCCGACGAGGCCGCGGCGACGGCCGTCAACGGCCACGCCGTGGCCAACCTGGCCGCGGCATGCGCCACCGACGGAACACGGCTGATCCAGATCTCCACCGACTACGTCCTCGCCGGCAACGCGGACACCCCGTACCCGGAGGACGCGCCCATCGCGCCGGTCAACGCCTACGGCCGCAGCAAGCTGGTCGGCGAACAGGCCGTCGCGCGGCTGCTGCCCGACACCGGGTACGTCGTACGCACCGCCTGGCTCTACGGCGCGCACGGCCCGAACTTCGTGGCCACCATGCTCCGACTCGCCACCCAGCACGAACACCTCGACGTGGTCGACGACCAACACGGCCAACCCACCTGGTCGTACGCGCTCGCCGAACGGCTCGTCGCGCTCGCCGACGCGGCGCTGGCCGGTCACGCGCCGCCCGGCGTCTACCACGGCACCTGCGCCGGGCAGACGACCTGGTACGGGTTGGCGCGCGCCGCGTTCACGCTGGCCGGACTGGACCCGGACCGGATCCGACCCACCACCAGCGACCGGTATCCGCGTCCCGCTCCACGGCCTGCGTACAGTGTGCTAGGGCACAGCCGCTGGGCAGCCGTGGGTCTACCCCCGCTTCCAGACTGGCACAGCGCCCTGGTTGACGCGTTCCACTCCCCCGCTCCACCCGCCCCGTGGAAGGTCGCATGAAGCTCACCCTCGTCACCGGCCTGACCGGCCTGCTGCTCCTCGGCACCATCGTCGAGCTGTTGCGCCGCCGTCAGCTGCGCGAGAAGTACGGCATGCTCTGGCTCGCCGTACTGATCATTGTGATTCCGCTGTCCCTTTTCCCCCGGCTGCTCGACAACGTCGCCGAACTCCTCGGCGTCGCCTCCGGTGTCAGCCTGGTGCTCTTCCTCGGCATCGTCTTCCTGCTGTTGGTGTGCGTGCACCTGAGCTGGGAGGTCAGCGCTCTGGAAGAAGAGACCCGCACCCTGGCCGAAGACTTCGCCCTGCTCCGCGCTGAGATCGACGCGGACCGGGCAGCCCGAGACGAACTGGTGTCGACCGATGGTTAACGGCAAGCGCACATTGATCATCATCCCGGCTCTCAACGAGTCGGGCTCGATCGCCGACGTCGTCGGCGAGGTCCGCGGCGAACTGCCCGGCGTCGACGTGCTCGTCGTCGACGACGGCTCCACCGATCGCACCGCCGCCGTCGCCGCCGCCGCCGGTGCCCTGGTCGCCAAACTGCCGTACAACCTCGGCGTCGGTGGGGCCATGCGCCTCGGCTACCGCTACGCCCGTGACCACGACTACGACGTCGCCATCCAGATCGACGCCGACGGCCAGCACGACCCCCGGTACGTGCCGAAGCTCGTCGACCTGCTCGACGACAACGACCTCGTCATCGGCGCCCGCTTCGCCGGTGAGGGCGACTACAACGTCCGCGGCCCCCGCCGCTGGGCGATGGTCATGCTCTCCGCCGTGCTGTCCCGGGTCGCCCGCACCAAGCTCACCGACACCACCTCCGGCTTCCGGGCCGCCAACCGGCGGGTCATCGAGATGTTCGCCAGCTGGTACCCGGCCGAATACCTCGGCGACACGGTGGAGACCCTGGTGCACACCGCTCGCCGCGGCTTCCGCATCCGCCAGGTGCCGGTCGCCATGCGCAAGCGGATGGCGGGCACGCCCAGCCACTCCCCCGCCAAGGCGATGGTCTACCTCGGCCGCGCGTTCGCCGTCCTCACGCTGGCGCTCATCCGCCGGTGATCCGACGGCTACTGAGCCTGGTCCCGCCCGGCACCGTCGCTGTCGGTGCCGGGCTGGCCCTTCTCGGGCTCGCCTCCTACGTTCACCTCGCCGTCGCCGGCCACAGCCTCAGCCAGGCCGACTACTCCTCCCTGTCGGTGCTCTGGTCGATCGTGTTCACCCTCGGCATCGGCGTGTTCATGCCGATCGAGCAGGAGGTCGCCCGGGTCGTCGCCGCCCGACACAGCCAGGGGCTGCCGCCCGGGCCGGTGCTGGCCCGCGGCGTCACCGTCGCCGCCGTGATGCTCGCGGTACTGGTGTTGGCCGTCACCATCGGCCGCCAGCCGCTCGCCGACAAGCTCTTCGCCGGTGACGGCAACCTGGTCACCGTGCTGATCGGCGCACTCGCCGCGATGGCCGTCGCCTACGCCACCCGTGGCGTCCTCTCCGGCCTGCAACTGTTCCCCTGGTACGGCGCTCAACTCGGGATCGACGGCGGCCTGCGGATCATCATGGTGGCCCTGCTCGGGCTGGCCGGAGTGACGTCGCCCGTCTGGTACGGGCTCGTGCTCGTCGCCGCCCCCCTGGTCAGCGTCCTCCTCACCCTGCCACCGGTGCTGCGCGCCATCGGCGGAGGCCCGCCGGTCGCCTGGGCCACGCTGCTACGCGGCCTCGGCCTGCTCACCGCCTCCAGCCTGCTCTCCCAGGTCGTGGTGAACATCGGGGTGATCAACGTACAGCTGCTCTCCCCCTCCGACGCGGCAGCCGCCGGCGCACTGCTCTCCGCCCTCGTGCTGGTCCGCATCCCCCTGTTCGTCTTCGGCTCCCTACAGGCGTCACTGCTGCCCGGCCTGGCCACCACCGCCACCACCGGCGACCAGGAAGGCTTCCACAGCCTGCTGCGTCGGGCGCTCGGCATCGTCACCGCGCTCGGCCTCACCGGCGCCCTCGGCGCCGTGCTGCTCGGCCCATGGTTGGTCGGCACCCTCTTCGACGCACCCGGCGTTCTCGGCCACGGCGACTTCGCCTGGTTGGCGGCCGCCACGCTCGCCTACCTCTGGGCGATGGTGCTCGGTCAGGCCCTGCTCGCCCTCGACCGGCACCGCGCCCAGGCCCTCGCCTGGACCGCCGGCGTCGCCGCCCTGATCGCCGTGACGCTGATCCCGGCTCCGGTCACCCTGCGAGTCGAACTGGCGTACACCATCGGCTCCGTCATCGTGGCCGCCACCATGGCGATGCTGCTGCGCGGCGGCTTCAGCCGACCCACCACCCCCGCCCGGCCGCTCGCCGAGGCCGTTGCCCCTGCCGCATCCGGAGGCATCCGATGACCCGACCCCGGGTGAGCGCCGTCATGCTCGCCTACGGCCCGGAGCCCTACCTCGTCGACGCCGCCCAGGCGGTGCTGGCCAGCACCGACGTCGAGGTCGACCTCATCGTCGTCGACAACGGCTGCACCGGCGACGGCATCGACATCGTCAAGGGCCTGCCCGGGGTGCGGGTGATCCGACCGGAGGAGAACACCGGCTACTCCGGCGGCTGCCGCGTCGGCGCCGCCGAGGCCACCGGTGACTGGCTCGCGTTCGTCAACTCCGATGCCGTCGTCGCACCCGACGCCCTGGCCAAGACCACCGCCGTGGCCGCCGAAGCGGGCGTAGGCGCGGCCATGGCGTCGATCCGGTTGGCAGACACCCCCGAGCTGATCAACACCAGCGGCAACCCGCTGCACTTCACCGGCCTCTCCTGGGCCGGCGGCAACGGCGAGCCGGCCAGCAAGCACGCCGCACGCCGGGCCGTACCCTCCCTCAGCGGCTGCTGCTTCGTGATCAGCCGACAGCTCTGGCGCGAGCTCGACGGCTTCGCCGCCGAATACTTCGCGTACCACGAGGACACCGAACTCAGCCTGCGCCTGTGGCAGCGCGGACTACGACTGGAGTACGTGCCGGACGCCGTCGTGCGGCACCACTACGAGTTCTCCCGCAACGCCCTGAAGCTCTACCTGGTCGAGCGGAACCGGCTGGTCACCCTGCTCACCGCCTACGAGGCGCGGACACTCGTGGTGCTCGCCCCGGCGCTGCTGCTCACCGAGGCCGCCATGCTCACCGCTGCGGTCGCCGGAGGCTGGTCCCGGCAGAAGCTGCGGGGTTGGGGCTGGTTGTGGCGCAACCGCGACTGGGTTCGCGGCCGTCGACGGCAGCTACAGGCTGAACGCCGGGTGCCGGACGGGGTCATCGCGAAGCTGATGACCGGTCGGGTCACGCCCTCCGGGGTGCCGACCACACCCGGCCTGGGAGCGTTCAACGCCGTCGCCGGCGGTTACTGGGCCCTGGCACGGCCCCTGCTGCGCCGAGGATGACCGCTGGTGCCGGCCCCGGAACACGGGGCCGGCACAGGCGGGCAGAACCCTAGCGCTCGCCGCCCTCCGCGGGCCGGTCCTCCAGGTCCGCGGAACCGGCCGACGACGTCGGCTTGTGCCCCTCCGTGGTCGGCACGACCGGCTCGGCGGGACCGCCCGCCGCGTCCGCCGCCTGCCCCTCGGCCGCCGCGTCCCCGTCCAACAGAGCCGTCAGGGCGGCACCGGTGATCCGCCGGAACGTGCGTCCGATCCGCTGACGGTCCAGGACCGCCACCTCGAGCTGGTTCGCGGCGATCGTCCGGGCGGCACCGCCCTCACCACCGACGCTGCTCAACGCCTGCACCGCCACCCTGACCGCCTCGGCCAGGGACATGTCCGCCCGATGCTGCGACTTCAACACACCGGTGATCGCCTCGGCCTGACCACCCATGGCCATCCGCCCCGGCTCGTCGTTCACCGAACCGTCATAGGTCAACCGGTACAGCTCGTCCGCCTCCGGGGTGGCACCGACCTCCGCCACGCAGATCTCCACCTCGAACGGCTTCGACTGCTCGGTGAAGATGGCACCCAGGGTCTGCGCGAACGCGTTGGCCAGCGCCCGACCAGTGACGTCACGCCGGTCGTAGCTGAGCCCGTTCAGGTCGGCCATGCGGACTCCGGCGCGGCGCAGGTTCTCGAACTCGTTGTACCGGCCGACCGCGGCGAACCCGATCCTGTCGTAGATCTCGCTCACCTTGTGCAGGGCGCTGGAAAGGTTCTCCGCGACGAAGAGGACCCCGCCGGAGTAGCTGAGGACCACCGCGCTGCGACCCCGAGCGATGCCCTTGCGGGCCAACTCGGAGCGGTCGCGCATGATCTGTTCGGGAGAGGCGTAGAACTGCATGGCCACGTCGGCGGTTCTCCTTACGGCGCTGTGCTGACGACTGCTGACTGGTGAGGTGCGGGTCTCAACCGCCCGGGTTCTCCATCCGGCCGGCAACCACGCCCTCGGCGATCGCCGCCGTCTCGGGGTCGGTCAACCGGCGGGTGCCCTCGGCGGTCGCGGTCATCACCACGGGGTAGATCCGGCGGGTCAGATCCGGCCCACCGGTCGCGGTGTCGTCGTCGGCGGCGTCGTAGAGCGCCTCGACCGCCAGCCGCGTCGCGTCCTCGACGGACAACCCGGCCCGGAACCGCTTCTTCAACGCGGACTTCGCGAACAGCGACCCGGACCCGATCGCGTCGTAGCCGGTCTCCTCGTACGGGCCACCGGTCACGTCGAAGCTGAAGATCCGACCGGCTCGCGCCGGGTCGGAGGCGGCCAGGTCGAACCCGGCGAAGAGCGGCACCACGGCCAACCCCTGCATGGCCGCCCCCAGATTGCCCCGGATCATCGAGGCCAACCGGTTGGCCTTACCGTCCAACGAGAGCATCGCGCCCTCGATCTTCTCGTAGTGCTCCAGCTCCACCTGGAACAGTCGCATCAGCTCGATGCCGATACCGGCGGTGCCCGCGATGCCGACCAGCGAGTACGCGTCAGCGGGGTGCACCTTCTCGATGTCGCGCTGCGCGATCAGGTTTCCCATGGTGGCCCGTCGGTCGCCCGCCATCACCACACCCTCGGCCGCCGCGATGGCGACGATGGTGGTCGCGTGGGGCGCCAGGTCGGCGGCCATGCCCGGCGGCAGCGGTCGCCGACCGGGCAACATCTCGGGGGCCACCCGACTCAGAAACGTCGTGAAGGAGGACGTCCCCGCGTTGGTGAACACATCTGGAAGACGCCCGGATGGATCAAAGCCCGCTGCCACGTGGTTCCTCTCAGGTACGTGATCGCCCTGGCCAGCCTCATGGGACTGTCACGGAACTGGCCAAGACCACCGTTGCAGTTGAAGCAGAGTATCCCGCGCACCCATCCGGTGCGATGATCGTGGTCCAGATGTTGCGGGTCGGCGCCGCCACAGATCGCGCAGACCCCGCCCTGCTCGACCAGGAGCTCCTGAAACTCCTTCTCACCCACGCCATACCGCCGCTGCAGGTGGTACTCGCGCGTCCCGCCGTAGAGTCGCTGCGCCGTCTCCTTGCCACGGGCATTATGGCAGGGTTTGCAGTAGCTGTGCCGGCCGCTGGCCTTGGTAGTGGTGGTGGGAAAGTCGTCCAGAGCCTTGATCTGCTCGCAGTCCGGACACCACTTGAGACCTTCACCGACGGGCGTGGGCGACTTTCGCTGTGGGGCGATGCCGCGCTTGCGCCGGCTCGCCTCGGACCGGACGGCGGCACAGGCTTTGCAGTAGAAGGCGAGACCATCTACCCGTCGGCGGTCACGGTGGAACTCCGTACCGGCCAGCGTTCTCCTGCACTGCGGACACGTCTTGTCCGGGAGGCCCAGCGAATCGGACATATGCCCCTATTGACCCCCTTTCTGGACGTAGCCCCTCACGAACTCTTCTGCGTTCTCTTCGAGGACGGAGTCGATCTCGTCGAGCAGGTCGTCGACGTCCTCGGTGATCTCGGCGTGCCGCTCGGCCACCTCGGGGTTGGCCTCGGTGGTGACGTCCTCGATTTCCTCGCCCTGACGGGACTTGCCGGACTGCGACTGGCCGCCGCTGTCATGAGTGGCCATGGCTGTCTCCTCCACGATCGTCTGAGAAGAAATCTACCCCGTGCACACGACAGAAAGCCCTCACGTCCGCCGTGTTCGGGTCGGGGGCCTTCAATTGCCGTGGAGCGGTCAGCTCCGAGAAGACGAGGCGTCTGCCGGTGCCGGGCCCGGCACCGGCACCGGGACCCGCTCCGGCTCACGCTGCTCCTCCCCCGACGCCTCCGCCGGAGATGCCCCGCGCCGCAGGCGGGGTGTCCAGTCCTTGAACCGCAACGCCTGCTTCTCCACCAGATGCCAGGACAGGAACGCCAGGACGACGGTGAAGACCATGACCACCGCGAAGTAGCCGACGAACCCCCAGGCAGCCGCCCCCAGCCAGGCCAGCATCTGCTGCACGACGAAGGAGTAGATGTAGATGCCGTACGAGTAGTCGTTCTTCTGGCCCACGCGGTGCAGCAGCCGTGGCAACCGGACCGCGAGGTAGAGGATGGCGTACTCGTAGGCGAGCAACGCCGGGCCGAACAGGTGGCCCTCCAGGGTCTGCCAGCCGGTCACCACGATGGCGAGCACGCCCAGGACGTCGCTGATGGGCAGCTTGTCGCTGTAGAGGTCCGCCACGGCACCCACCAGGAACATGAAGCCGAACCGCAGGAACCAGATCTTGCTGAGTGTGCCGAGCAGCGGCAACGTGCCGACGGAGCCGCTGGTGAAGTACGTCGATCCGCCGAAGCGCAGCGCCTCGTACTGGTTCCACAGCAGCAGACCGAAGACGAGAACGGCGGCCGCGAGCACCAACCAGCGGGCACGGCGCAGCACCGCCACCACGGCCAGCGAAGCCACGATCAGGTAGCAGAAGATCTCGTAACTGAGCGTCCAGAGTGAGCCGTCGAGGACGCTCTTACGCACCAGGTCGCCGTACGGCGTGTCCCGGAAGACGTCCATGATCCCCTGTTGGCGGTAGCCACCCCACCAGTTCGCCTGCAGGAAGTTGACCACGCCGGCCGGGTGCCGCCACAGGCCGTCCAGATTGCCGCGATCGACGTACCAGACGATCGGGGCCACCACGAAGCCGATGAACAGCAGACACACCCAGAGGCCCGGCCAGATCCGCAGGGCACGGTGCCACAGGTAGCGGGGCAGGCTGGCCCGCCGGGCGCTGCGGGTGATGAGGAAGCCGGAGATGCCGAAGAAGCCGGCCACCCCCAGACCGGCCACGTCGACGACCTCGGTCAACGGTCGGGCGTACCCTGATCACCGCGGTGTGCGCGAGAACGACCGCGACGGCGAAGCAGAGCCGCAGGAAGCCGAAGCTGTTGGCACGCCCGGCGTACGCGTTCGACAGCGGTACAACGGTCATCGCACGCAGGCCAACCTGCCGGGCTGAGGGGAGCATCGCATCACCGTGTGGGTCGACGGATCGGGGGACGGCCTAGCATGCCACAGAGCGATTCCCGGCGGAGGCACCGGATCTCAGCCCCCGGTCAACGTCTCCAACAGGTCCTTGGCGCTGGCGCAGCGATCGAACAACGCCCCGACGTGCGCGCGGGTGCCCCGCTCGGGTTCCATCATCGGCACCCGGACCAACGACTCCCGGCCCACGTCGAAGATCACCGAGTCCCAGCTCGCGGCGACCACCTCGGAGGCATACTGGGCGAGGCAGCGACCGCGGAAGTAGGCCCGGGTGTCCTCCGGTGGCTCGGTCATCGCGCTGCGCGTCTCGTCGTCGGTGAGCAGCGTCTTCATCGCCCCCCGGCTGACCAGGCGGTGGTAGAGGCCCTTCTCCGGCCGGACGTCGGAGTATTGGAGGTCGACGAGCTGGAGCTTGTGCGCGCCCCAACCGAGCTTCTCCCGTTCCCGGTAGCCCTCCAGCAGCCGCAGCTTGGCCACCCAGTCCAACTCGTCGGCGCAGAGCATCGGATCCCGGCCGAGCCGGTCCAGGACGCTCTCCCAGCGGTCGAGCACGTCGATGGTCTGCTCGTCGGCGTCGGTGCCGTACCGGTCGTCGACAAAGGACCGGACCCGCTCCAGGTACGCCCATTGCAGGTCGAGGGCGGTGAGCCGGCGGCCGTCGCGCAGTCGCATGCGGTGCGTCAGGGCGGGGTCGTGGCTGACGGCGCGCAGCTCGCTGACCGGGTCGGCGATGCCGAGGTCGGCGCCGAGGGCCTTCTCCTCGATCATGGTGAGGATCAGCGCGGTGGTGCCGACCTTGAGGTAGGTGGAGATCTCGGAGAGGTTGGCGTCGCCGATGATGACGTGCAGCCGGCGGTACTTGTCGGCGTCGGCGTGCGGCTCGTCCCGGGTGTTGATGATCGGCCGCTTGAGGGTGGTCTCCAGGCCGACCTCGACCTCGAAGAAGTCGGCACGCTGGGAGATCTGGAAACCGCTCTGGCCGCCGTCCTGGCCGATGCCGACCCGACCGGCGCCGCAGACGATCTGCCGGGTGACGAAGAACGGCGTCAGGTACGCCACGATGTCGGCGAACGGCGTCTGCCGGCGCATCAGGTAGTTCTCGTGGGCACCGTAGCTGGCGCCCTTGTTGTCGGTGTTGTTCTTGTAGAGGTGGATCGGCTGGGTGCCCGGGATGGTGGCGGCCCGGCGGGAAGCCTCGGCCATCACCCGCTCGCCAGCCTTGTCCCAGCGAACGATGTCCCTGGGGGTGGTGACCTCGGGAGTGGAGTATTCGGGGTGCGCGTGGTCCACGTAGAGCCGTGCGCCGTTGGTGAGTATCACGTTGGCCAGGCCCAGGTCTTCGTCCGCGAGGGCCTCGGCGGGGTCGTACGCGGCACCGGAGTAGGTGAAGCCGCGGGCGTCGCGCAGCGGCGACTCTTCCTCGTAGTCCCACCGGGCCCGGCCGCCCCGGTTGAGTTCCGGGCGTGCCCCGTAGGCGTTGACCACCTGCGATGAGGTGACCATCGGGTTGGCTCCGGCCTGCCCGGGCACGGAGATGCCGTACTCGACCTCGGTGCCCATGATCCGTCTTACGCTCATCGACCTACCCGCTTCGCTCGCCCGACCCGGTCCACCGTCAGGTCGAGCGTAGTCCGCCCTGAGCACCTGCACTCTGTAGGTGAGTGCCGGCGGGCCGCGACAGTTCGCTGGATTCGGTGTCGGAATGCTCAGCGGGCGGCGTCAGGTCGTCGGTCGCGGCGGAGCCGGTGGTCCAGACGAGCCACCCGAACAGCACCAGGCCGACGCTTGCGCTCAGCAGCGGGATCACCGAGCCGACCACCGGGTGCCAGTCGCCGGCGAGGGGGTTGAGGCTGCTCAGCCCGATGTTGGCGGGCAGGCCGTTCTGCCAGCGGACCATCGTGTACGCCAGGCAGAACAGCTGGATCGGCAGGAGCAGCAGCACGGCGAGTCGGGTGAACGAGCGGGCCCGGGCCACCTCGAAGCCGCGTTGTTCGGCGACCCACGCGGCGTAGAGCAGAACGCCGACCAGCATGGGCAGCATGTAGCGGCCCTGGGTGACGAAGCCGCTCTCGTTGACCAGGGCGATCTGCATGAGGGAGGGAACGGCCACGCCGCCGCCGAGCAGCACGAGCAGGCGCCACCGGTCGAGCGTGCTGCCCCAGACGACCCCGATGAGCAGCAGCGCTCCGGCGACGAGCTGCCAGATCAGGTAGGGCGGGGCGGGCATCCGGGTGTCCAGCCAGGAGGTGACCCCGACGATCTGGTCGAGGTATCCCCGCCACCGGTCGGCCTCACGCAGGGCCGCCTGCCCGTAGGTGAGCCGGTCGGCGGAGTAGTTGCCGAGGTCGGAGGTCTGCTGGCGGACGGACCAGGCGAGCACGGCGAGGGTGGACAGGACGATGCCACCTGCCCAGAGCTGCGCGGCCCGGTCCCGTAGTAGGCCGAGGAGGTTGCCGCGGCGCAGCGGGAAGGCGAACGCGATGAAGGCGGTCGCCAGCCAGAGCGGGCCGGTCTGGCGCAGCACCGCGAGGAGTAGCGCGCTGATCCCGACGAGGACGATGAGGCCGCGCCGTGGGCCGGGTGGGCCGAGGAGCAGGGGGATGACCGCGCTGAAGAAGGCGATGCCGGCGGCGATCTCCAGGCCGTTCGGGTTGACCGCGCTGGCCATGTGCACGGCCATCGGGGTGGTGACGACGAGCAGGGCGCCCATCATGAGGCCGCGGCGGGACCGGTTGCGGATCACGACGTACGCGCAGGCGAGCAGCGCGGCGGAGCACAGGGCGCTGATCATGCGGGCGAGCAGGACGCCGGACCAGCCGGGCCAGAGCACAGTGGGTGCGCCGACGAGGGCGTAGTAGGCGGGGAAGTAACGACCGGCCCCGGTGCCGGCGCGAGTCGGTGTGTCGTCGCTGCCGGGGGGCTGGGCGCAGGCCGCCGAGACTTCCTTCTTGAACTGCCAGCACTGCTCGCGGACGAGACCACCGGGAACGGTCTGGAAGGCGCCGGTGCCCTTCTTCGCGTCGGCGGGCGGGGGCGCGATCTGCCCGGCGGCGACGCCGGCCGCTCGGACGATGTGCTCCCGCTCGTCCGGGGTGCCGTCGTACGGGGCGGCCATCGACCAGGCGAAGATGATCAGGAAGAATGCGGCGAAGGCGAGGGCCCAGTGTCGTCGGCCTGTGCTGATGGTGGCCGCCGGGCTTCCGCTGGTGGCCGGCAACGTCACTCTTCCGGGATCAGGCACGTCAACCTCGCGGCTCGCGCGGGCAGGCCCCGCTGGGTAGATGGACAGACGATAGACTCCCTCGTCGTCCTCACCGCTCCGGGTCCCCCCTTGGAGAACTCTTTGCTGTCACCTGTTGCCGAGTCCGTCCGCCACCTGTCCCGACACAGCGCTGTGCGGTTTCTGGTCGTCGGGGGTCTGAGCGTCGCCGTGGACACGGGATCACTCTTCGTGTACCACGGAGTTCTCCGGATCGTCCTGCCGGTTGCGGCCGGGATGTCGTTCCTGACCTCGTTCTGGGTCAACTTCGGGCTGAACCGGGCGTGGTCGTTCGGCTCGTCCGCCCAGATGGTGCCGCAGGTGGGGCGCTACTTCGCGCTGGTCCTCGCGAACCTGACCGCCAACGTGGTGCTGGTGTCCGCGTTGACCTGGGCGGGCACGCCGTACCTGCTGGCAAAGCTGTTGGTGACGGCGTCGCTGTCGGCGGCGAATTACGTGGTGTCGAAGCGGTGGATCTTCGCTGCCTGACCGCCGCTCTGGAATACCCGCAGCGAGGGTGCCCACCGGATGGTGGGCACCCTCGCTGCTGGGGTCAGAGGTACTGGCCGGTGTTGCTGGCGGTCTCGATGGACCGGCCGGCCTCGGCGCCCTTGCCGCCGGAGACGAGCGTGCGGATGTAGACGATCCGCTCGCCCTTCTTGCCGGAGATGCGCGCCCAGTCGTCGGGGTTGGTGGTGTTGGGGAGGTCTTCGTTCTCGCGGAACTCGTCGACGCAGGCGTCGAGCAGGTGCTGAAGGCGCAGCCCCTTGCGACCCGAGGTGAGGAACTCCTTGATGGCCATCTTCTTGCTCCGGTCGACGATGTTCTGGATCATCGCGCCGGAGTTGAAGTCCTTGAAGTAGAGGACTTCCTTGTCACCGTTGGCGTAGGTGACCTCGAGGAATCGGTTCTCCTCGGTTTCTGAGTACATCCGCAGCACCACGGCGTCGATCATCGCCGCGACGGTGGCCTGGGGGTCGGTGCCGTGTTCGGCCAGGTCGTCCGGGTGCAGGGGCAGCCCGGAGAGGATGTACTTGGAGAAGATGTCCTTGGCCGCCTCGGCGTCCGGTCGCTCGATCTTGATCTTCACGTCGAGGCGACCGGGGCGCAGGATCGCCGGGTCGATCATGTCTTCCCGGTTGGAGGCGCCGATGACGATGACGTTCTCCAGCCCCTCCACGCCGTCGATCTCGCTGAGCAGCTGCGGAACGATGGTGTTCTCCACGTCGGAGGAGACACCGGAGCCACGGGTTCGGAAGATCGAGTCCATCTCGTCGAAGAACACGATCACCGGCGTGCCCTCGCCGGCCTTCTCTCGGGCGCGCTGGAAGATCAGCCGGATGTGCCGCTCGGTCTCACCGACGTACTTGTTGAGCAGCTCCGGGCCTTTGATGTTGAGGAAGAAGCTGGTGTGCTTCTCCTTGCCCTGCCGCTCGGCGATCTTCTTGGCCAGCGAGTTGGCCACCGCCTTGGCGATGAGCGTCTTGCCACAGCCGGGTGGGCCGTAGAGCAGGATGCCCTTGGGTGGGCGGAGCTGGTGCTCACGGAACAGGTCCGCGTGCAGGAACGGCAACTCCACCGCGTCGCGGATCTGCTCGATCTGCGACTGGAGGCCACCGATGTCGCCGTAGTCGACGTCGGGCACCTCCTCCAGGACCAGCTCCTCGACCTCGCTCTTCGGGATCCGCTCGTACGCGTACGCCGAACGGGGCTCGATCATGAGCGAGTCGCCGGCCCGGATCGCCGAGCCGATGAGCGTCTCGGCGAGGTGCACGATGCGCTCCTCGTCGGAGTGGGAGACCACCAGCGCCCGGTCGCCCGGCCCGCCGTTCGGCCCCTCCAGGATCTCCTTGAGCATCACCACTTCGCCAACCCGCTCGTAACCGAACGCGTCGACGATGTTGAGCGCGTCGTTGAGCAGGACCTCCTGGCCGCGCCGCAGGTCACCCACATCGAGCGAGGGCGAGACCGCGACCCGTAGTTTGCGGCCACCGGTGAAGACGTCCACCGTGCCGTCCTCGTGCTTGGCCAGGAAGACTCCGTAACCGCTCGGCGGTTGCGCGAGCCGGTCGATCTCCTCCTTGAGCGTCACGATCTGCGTGCGAGCTTCCTTGAGGGTGCTCACCAGCCGGTCGTTGTTCTCGGTCAGCCGCGCCAACTGTGCCTGGGTGGCCGCCAGCCGCTCTTCGAGCTGCCGGACGTGTCGGGGGCTTTCGGTCAACTTGCGCCGCACCAGGGCGAGTTCCTCTTGCAGGAACGCGACCTGCGTGGAGAGATCGTGGGCTTCCTTCTCCCACCGTGCGGCGCGCGAGTCCGCGTCGTCGCTACGTGCTGCCACGTCCCACCTCCCCGGGGGGCTTGAACGTTCTGCCCTAACACTAGCCGCTATGAGGCCGATTCGGTCCCACGCAACACCCTCGTCACCGAACCTTGATCGCCAAGGGTGGCCTGACGGGCCGTTACCGGCGTTCGGGTACCGTCGGAGCGTGGGACGGGAGAACATGGGGGGTGCACAGGTGGCCGAGGTCGCGACCGACGAATTGCAGGTCTGGGTCGACCAGGACCTCTGCACGGGCGACGGGCTCTGCGTGCAGTACGCGCCGGAGGTGTTCGAGTTCGACATCGACGGCCTGGCCTACGTCAAGGGCGTCGACGGTGAGCTGCGGATGGCACCGGGCAGCCGGGTCGACGTCCCCGCGCACCTGCGACTCGAGGTGATCGACTCCGCGAAGGAGTGCCCGGGCGACTGCATCCACGTGGTGCGTGGCGACGGCGTCGAGGTCGCCGGCCCGGACGCCGAGGACGACTGACCCACCGGCCGGGCCGCGCGGCCCGGCCGGTTAAGAACTGGGGTACGCCTCAGAGCATCGGACGGCCGACCACCGAGGCGACCAACCGCGCGAACTCCTCCAACCGGGCGATCTGCCCGGCCCCGCCGTCGTCGAGGGTCTTGCCGAAGCGCAACGCGTCGTGCCGGGGCGTGCCGGGCATCTCCTCACTCGGCGGCGCCTCGTCCAACGAGGTGAGCAGCAGATAGACGTCGATGCTGTCGACCCGGATCTCGCCGCTCTCGGCACGGTTGAGCCGCCGCCGGCAGCCCACCTCGGTCACGGTGGAGACCGGCACCACCCGCAGCGACGACGTCATCGAGCCCGGGGGGCCCTCCTCCGGCGGTACGTCCTCACCGTGCCAGAGGATGAGCCGGCTGCCGTCGCAGACCACGACCTCCTGCCACACCCCGTTGACCTCGTTGACGAAGCGTTCCAGGGTGAAGCCGAGCACCGACGCGCCGCGCAGCACGCCGCCGAGCGCCTCCAGGGCGACGTCCGGGTCGCGCAGGTAGGCCCGCGCCGCCGACTCCAGGTCCTGGTAGGGCGACCAGTCGGGAAAGACCGCGGGGAGGTCTCCACCGCCGTAGCCCGGTCGGCTCATGCCAGCGTCTCCCCCTGCTCGGCGCTGCCGACACCCAGCTCGATGGTCACGGCCTGTCCATCTCCCCCGCACCGTTGGGTTGCGCGCCCGCCGCCTGCGCGGCGGCGGCCTGTCGGGCCGCCTCCGCCTCACGCAGGTCCTGACGGCGCTGCGCGTACGCCTCGGTGCCCTTGCTGGGCTTGCGGCGGCGCGGCGGCGCGGTGACCCCCGGGGCCAGCTTGCGGGCGGACACCAGGAAGGCGGTGTGCGCGATCATCCGGTGGTCCGGACGGACGGCGAGGCCCTCCGCGTGCCAGTCGCGCACCAGGGACTCCCAGGCCCGGGGCTCGGTCCAGCCGCCGCGCTCGCGCAGCGCCTCCACCAGCTCGGACAGCTGCGGTGTGGTGGCGACGTAGCCGATGAACACCCCACCGGGCACCAGCGCCCGCTCGACCATGTCGAGGGTCTCCCAGGGGGTCAACATGTCCAGGATGATCCGGTCGAAGCCGGTCTCCCGGCACTGCGCGACGTCGCCGACGTGCAGGTTCCACGAGGGGTGCGGCCCGTTGAAGAACGCCTCGACGTTGCGCTTGGCGATCTGGGCGAAGTCGTCGCGCAGCTCGAACGAGTGCAGCTCGCCCTCCGTGCCGACTGCTCGCAGCAGGGAGCAGCTCAGCGCGCCGGAGCCGGCGCCGGCCTCGAGGACCTTCGCGCCGGGGAAGATGTCGCCCATCGCCACGATCTGCGCCGAGTCCTTCGGGTAGATCACCTGGGCGCCGCGCGGCATGGACAGCACGTAGTCCGACAGCAGCGGCCGCAGGGCCAGGAAGGCGGTGCCCCCACCGGAGGTGGTCACCACGCTGCCGTCGGGGAGCCCGATCAGCGCGTCGTGGGCCAGGATGCCGCGGTGGGTGTGGAACTCCTTGCCGGGCTCCAGCGTCACGGTGTGCATCCGCCCCTTGGGGTCGGTCAGCTGGACCCGGTCGCCGGGCCGGAACGGCCCACGGTGCACGGGTGTCAGCGCCGGATTGGCGGGGTCGGCGGCGACGGTGGAGGGAGTTGCGGTCACGGTGTCATCTTCCGGTTGGGTTCAAGGAGCTGTGCCAGGTCCGCGATGTGCAGAATGCCGACGACATCTTCGCCTGACGTCACCACGTACTGTGCGCCCGGGTAGGTCTGTACGGCCTCCATCACCCGCTCGCCGTCCCACCCGAGCGACAACGTGGGAAGAGTGCCCAGCGACCGGGCGACGGCGTCGACCGCCAACCACGGTCGGCGCTCGACCGGCACCGCGTCGGCGGCGGCCGGGTCGACCAGCGCCACCGGTCGACCGGTGGAGTCGGTGACCACCAGCGCGGCGTCGGGCTGCACGCTTTCGGCGCGGCGGCGCTGGGCCTCGGCCAGTGGCGTACCGGTGGGCACCGGCCAGACCGGACGGGCCAGCCGGGCGAGGTCGATCAGCGGGAACCGGCGGCTGACCCGGGCCGCCCGGATCGACTGCCCGGCGCCACGCCAGAGGGTGACGGCGACCAGGAGCATCAGCGGCAGCGCCAGCGGCGCCAGTCGCCGCTCGACGGTGAGCAGCACCACCAGGGCCGCGGTGCCGACGGCGACGATCCGGCCGGCCCACCCGGCGACCTCGGTGCCGAGGTGCCGGTCGCGGGTCAGCCCCCACACCGCGGCGCGCAGCGCCCGGCCGCCGTCGAGCGGAAGCCCGGGCAGACTGTTGAACAGGGCCACGATGACGTTGCTGACCGCGAGCTGGAAGGCGAGCTGGTGCGCCACGGTCCCCTCGGGCAGGGCGAGCGTGGCGGCGACCGCCAGGACGCCGAGCACAGCGGAGACCGCCGGGCCGGCCAACGAGACCAGCAGGTCGACGCGGGGCGACGGGGCGTCGCGGTCCATCTCGGTGTAACCGCCGAGCAGCTCCAGGGTGATCCCGCGCACACCGATGCCGTACCGCCGGGCGGTGAGGGCGTGGCCCAGTTCGTGCAGCAGCACCGAGCCGAGCAGCGACACGACGAACCCGAAGCCGATCAGGTAGCCGCTGAGCTGCGACAGGTCCAGTTGTCGGCGGGCGAACTCGCCGTACAGCACAGCGATGAGCACCGCGAGCAGGACCATGGAGCCGTTGAGGTACAGCGGCACCCCGAACACCTTGCCGACGTTCAGGCCGAGACGTCGGTCCGGTCGGCGCGGCGGCCTGGTTGTCTGCTCCATCGCCACGATGCTACGGACCGTCGCTGGGCGGGGCGGGGCGGCGGTCGGTGTCATACCGGTGCCCTAACCTTTGCCGACATGACGGCGGAATCGGTCACCACCCCCCAGCCCTCCCCCGCGGCGCAGGCGCCGCCGACGGTGCGGGCCTCGCTGTCCCCGTCGCGGGCGGCGGATTTCAAGACCTGCCCGCTGCTCTACCGGTTCCGCAGCATCGACCGGCTGCCCGAGCGCACCACCATCGAGCAGGCCCGGGGCACGTTGGTGCACGCGGTGCTGGAGCGCCTGTTCGACCTGCCGGCCACCGGCCGCACGCCGGAGGCGGCCGGCGACCTGGTGGCCCCCCAGTGGGACCGGCTGGTCACCGAGCAGCCCGAGCTGGCCGGGATCTTCGACGGCGCGGAGCCGGCCGGCCCCGTGGAGTTCCTCCGCTCCGCCGCCGGGCTGTTGCAGGGTTACTTCGCGGTGGAGGACCCGACCCGGTTGGAGCCGGCCGAACGCGAGAGCCTGATCTCCGCGGTCGTCGACGAGGAGCTGCTGATCCGGGGCTACCTCGACCGGCTCGACGTCGCTCCGGACGGCGCGCTGCGGGTGGTCGACTACAAGACCGGGGGTGCGCCGCGGGAGGCGTTCGAAGCGCGGGCGCTGTTCCAGCTGAAGTTCTACGCCCTGGTGCTGTGGCGCACCCGGGGGGTGGTGCCCCGGGTGCTGCGCCTGCTCTACCTGCGCGACGCCGAGGTGTTGGATTACACCCCGGACGCCGACGAGCTGGTCCGCTTCGAACGCACCGTGGTGGCGCTGTGGCGGGCGATCGAGCAGGCCACCGCCCGGCAGGATTTCCGGCCCCGGCCGAGCCGGCTCTGCGACTGGTGCAGCCACCAGGCGCTCTGTCCCAGCTTCGGCGGCACACCGCCGCCGTTCCCGGTCGCGGCGGCGGGCGCCGACCCGCTGCGCGACTCCCGGGCGGCCACTCCGGTCGCGCCGGGTGCCGACGAGTGACGGCCTCCTAGGGCCTGCGTCAAAGTCCTCGGTCGAGCCGAGGTGGAGTCCAGGCGGCGGTCCGGCGAGGCGGAGATTCGTTCGGATACCGGTGTTGCATCCGAACGAATCTCCAACGCGGCCGGTCGTCGCCTGGGCCCGCCGCAGGCCGGCCAGGGGCTTTGACACAGGCCCTGAGCGACGCGTACGCCCGGCGCGGCGATTCAGGCCGCCGGGATCGCCTGCCGCACGTGCAACGACCCGACAGCAATGGTGCCGCCGCGGTCGGGACAGGACGACCGGCTGGCCTCTACGGTGATCCGCGACGCACCGGCTCCGGTGCGCGAGGATGACCGGTGCGCGCCAGGACGTCGGCGGGACGGGAGAGCAGATGAGCGATCAGGCGCCCTCGGCGCGGCCGGTGCGGATCCTGCTCGCCGACGACCAGCCGCTGCTGCGGACCGGGTTCCGGATGGTGCTGGGCGCCGAGAGCGACCTGGACGTGGTGGCGGAGGCCGGTGACGGCGTGGAGGCGGTGGAGTTGTCCCGCCGGCTGCTGCCCGACGTCGTACTGATGGACATCCGGATGCCCCGGATGGACGGGGTGGCGGCGACCCGGGCCATCGTCGACGCCCGGCTGCCGGTACGGGTGCTGGTCCTCACCACCTTCGACCTGGACGAGTACGTGGTGGGCGCGTTGCGGGCCGGCGCCAGCGGGTTCCTGGCCAAGGACGTGCCGGCCGAGGATCTGATCGCGGCGATCCGCACTGTCGCCGGCGGGGACGCGGTGGTGTCGCCTCGGATCCTGCGGCGCCTGCTGGACCGCTTCGCCGAACTGCTGCCCGACCCGGCGGCGGCGCCGGCGGCGGCGCTCAACGCGCTCACCGACCGGGAGCGCGAGGTGCTCGTGCAGGTCGCCCGAGGGTTGTCCAACGCCGAGATCGCGACGGTCCTGTCGGTGAGCGAGACCACCATCAAGACGCACGTCGGGCATGTGCTGACCAAGCTGCGGTTGCGCGACCGGGTGCAGGCGGTGGTGCTGGCGTACGAGTCGGGGCTGGTCCGCCCCCGGGCGTAGTTGCGCCGGCTGAGGTACCTCACCCGGCGTACTCGAAGATCCCTCCGTGGGGGGACGGCCGGCGTTGCAGTCGTCACCTACCGTGACCGGAGACGGCCTGGTTCGGTTGACCCTCCTGTGGCGTCAGGTGCAAGTGTCGGTGCTGCCGCCGCTGTGTGGGAAAACGGTCGACCGGCCGTCGACTCAGGGGCAACCCTGATGCGATATGGGGGTGCACCCGCAGCGGGAAATCCGCTCCGGGTCCCCCCAGGGTCGGACGGGGCGGGCGTATTCGGCACCGATGATTGAGCAGTCGCGCCGGACCATCGGGGGGCGGCGTGCATTTTCGGACAGACGGAAGAGGTAGATGACGTGACCGCGACGGTAGGCCAGCAGGCGCAGGCCGCGGCCCGGGCGAACGACGTGTGGAAGGTGTACGGCAGCGGCGAGGCTCAGGTCATCGCGCTGCGGGGGGTCAGCGCGGAGTTCGAACGTGGCCGCTTCACCGCGATCATGGGCCCGTCGGGTTCCGGTAAGTCGACGTTGATGCACTGCCTGGCCGGTCTGGACTCGGTGACCCGGGGGACGGTGTCGATCGGTGAGACGACCGTCACCGGGCTGGGCGACGCGGGGCTGACGAAGCTGCGGCGCGACAAGGTGGGCTTCATCTTCCAGCAGTTCAACCTGCTGCCGACGCTGACCGCCAAGGAGAACATCCTGCTGCCGCTGTCGATCGCCGGACGCAAGCCGGACCCGGCCTGGTACGACACGGTGATTGAGACGGTGGGGCTGAAGGACCGGCTGGATCACCGGCCGGCGCAGCTCTCCGGTGGGCAGCAGCAGCGGGTGGCGTGCGCGCGGGCGCTGGTCTCCCGCCCTGAGGTGATCTTCGCGGACGAGCCGACCGGCAACCTGGACTCGCGCTCCGGCGCGGAGGTGCTCAACTTCCTGCGGAACTCGGTCCGGGAGCACGGCCAGACCATCGTGATGGTCACCCACGACCCGACGGCCGCCGCGTACGCCGACCGGGTGGTCTTCCTCGCCGACGGTGAGATCGTCTCGGAGCTGATCGAGCCGACCGCCGAGACGGTGCTGGACACCATGAAGAAGCTGGACACTCCGGCCGAGGTGGGCAACTGATGTTCCGCGCGACGCTGAAGAGTCTGCTGGCCCGTAAGGTCCGGCTGATCCTGTCCGGCCTGGCGGTGGTGCTCGGGGTGATGTTCGTCTCCGGCGCGTTCGTGCTCACCGACACGCTGGGTCGCTCCTTCGACTCGGTCTTCGCCGACGGTTTCTCCGAGATCGACGTGAACGTCGCGGCGAAGCCGAAGGTGCAGGTCAACGAGCTGGAGGGCGAGCAGACCGCCGCCCCGCTGCCGGCCGCCCTGGTGGACCGGGTGAAGCAGGTGCCGGGGGCGACCTCGGCGACCGGTGTGGTCAACGCCGACGGCGCCCGGGTGATCGGCAGCAACGGCAAGGTCGTCACCTCGTTCGGCCCGCCGCAGTTGGGCGAGAACTGGACCGGCGAGAGCGATCTGCTGAAGCTGCGTGAGGGGCGGGCGCCGCAGGCCGAGGACGAGATCGTCATCAACAAGGCGTTGGCCACGGCAGCGAAGGTGCAGGTCGGCCAGAAGGTCGGCGTGCTGACCGCGTTCGAGTCGAAGAAGCGGGATTTCACACTGGTCGGCGTCTTCGGTTACAGCGGTGACCGGGACTCGATCGGCGGGGTCAACGAGGTCTTCTTCACCACGCCGGTGGCGCAGCGGCTGATGCTGGGCGAGCCGGACGTGTTCAGCAGCATCACCGTTCAGGCCGCCGCTGGGGTCTCGGACGAGAAGCTTCGCGACGACGTGGCCCGCACCCTGGGCGCGGACTTCGAGGTGAAGACCGGCGAGCAGGTGGCAGCGGACGCCTCGGCCAGTCTGAAGGAGGGGCTGTCCTTCTTCAACAAGATCCTGCTCGGCTTCGCCGCGGTGGCGCTGCTGGTGGGCACCTTCCTGATCCTCAACACCTTCTCGATCATCGTGGCGCAGCGGACCCGGGAGTTGGCGCTCATGCGCGCCATCGGGGCCAGCGGCCGGCAGATCATCGGTTCGGTGGTGCTGGAGGCCATCGCGGTGGGGTTGATCGCGTCGGTGCTCGGCCTCGCCGCCGGCATCGGGGTGGGCGCGCTGCTGGCGTTCCTGTTCGGCAAGCTCGCCGGTGGGCTCACCCTGGCCGGGATCGGCGTGCCGGCGGCAGCGGTGATCGGTTCGTTCGCCGTCGGTCTGGTGATCACCGTGGTGGCGGCGTTGCTGCCGGCGCTGCGGGCGTCCCGGATCCCGCCGATCGCGGCCATGCAGGACGTGGCCACCCCGGACCGGCCGTTGACCAAGGTCACGGTGGCCGGGTCGCTGGTCACCGGCATCGGCGCGGTGCTGCTGTTCCTCGGGCTCAGCGGCAACGCCGGCGGTCAGACGCTGTCGACCATCCTCGGTGGCGTGCTGTTCGCCTTCATCGGGGTGGCGCTGCTGACCCCGTTGATCAGCCGGCCGGTGGTGAGCCTGCTCGGGGCGATCTTCTCCTGGTCGGTGCCGGGCAAGCTGGGCCGGCTCAACTCCGGGCGCAACCCACGTCGTACGGCGATCACCGCCGCCGCGCTGATGGTCGGCATCGCGCTGGTCACCGGCGTCACGGTGATCCTCGACTCGGCCAAGGGCAGCATCAGCGCGCTCGCCCAGGACACCATCAAGGCCGAACTCGTGATCGCCGGTCAGCAGGGCGGCCCGCGTCCGCCGACCTTCGACCCGGGTGTGCTGGACCAGGCCAAGACCCTGCCCGGTGTGCGGTTGGTCGACGGCGAGTACGGCGACATGGGGCGGATCGACGGCGAGAGCACCTGGGTCGCGGCGAGCAGCGACATCGCGTCGCTGCGGCAGATCTTCGGCGCGAAGCCGACCGCCGGTGACATCGACCGGCTCGGGCCGACCCAGATGCTCGCCAGCTCGGACACGGCCACGTCCCGTGGCTGGTCGGTGGGCTCGACGGTCAACGTGCAACTGACCCGGGGCGAGGCACGCACCTACACGATCAGCGGCATCTACGAGTCGTCGCAGCTGACCAACCCGGTGACGCTGCCGGCGACCGCGGCAAAGGACTTCGCCATTCCGCAGCCCATCCAGGGCTTCATCCAACTGGACCCGGGCACCCGGGTGTCCGACGTCCAGCCGCAGGTGGAGGCGTTGCTCGCGGACAGCCCCGAGGTGTCGGTGGCCGACCGGGACGCGTTCATCAAGCAGCAGACCAGCTCGCTCGACGGGCTGCTCACGATGATCCAGATCCTGCTCGCGCTGGCCATCGTGATCGCCGTGCTGGGCATCATCAACACACTGGCCCTGTCGGTGCTGGAGCGGACCCGCGAGCTGGGTCTGCTGCGGGCGATCGGCCTGCGCCGGTCCCAGACCATGGGCATGATCACCGTGGAGGCGGTGGTGATCTCGGTGTTCGGCGCGCTGCTCGGCGTGGTGGTGGGCACCGGCCTCGGCGCCGCTGTGGTCGAGGCCCTCAAGGACGAGGGCATCACCGACCTGATCCTGCCCTGGGGGCAGATGGGTGTCTTCCTCGGTCTGGCCGCCATCATCGGCGTGGTGGCCGCGGTGCTCCCGGCCGTCCGGGCGGCCCGGATCAACGTCCTGGGCGCCATCGCCCACGACTGATCGGACAAAAAGGGAGGCCCTGCTGACGCGGTCGCGTCAGCAGGGCCTCTCCTTTCTGTTCAGGCAGCGGCCCGATCGGTCAACAGCGCCGCGAGCAGCGCCAGGTCCACACCGGTCAGGCTCTCCACCTGGTGTACGCCGACAGTGCTCGGCAACGCCACCTCCGCCGGTACGGCCAGGACCGCCGCGCCCGAGGCGAGCGCGCTGGCCACCCCCGTCGGTGAATCCTCGATCGCCACGCACCGCTCGATCGGCACACCCAGCAGCCGGGCGGCGGTCAGGTACGGCTCGGGGTGCGGCTTGGCCGCCACCACCTCGTCGCCGGCGACCACCGTGTCGAAGTTGTCCCGACCGAGGGTGTCCAGGGCGATCTCGACGAGCGCCCGAGGGCTGGAGGTGACCAGCGCGGTGGGGATTCCCGCAGCGCGGACCGCTCCCAACAGGTCGAACGCGCCCGGCTGCCACGGCAGACCGGTGCGGAACAGCTCCAGGATCCGGGCGTTGATCCACGCCGCGCTGATCTCCGGATCCCGTTCGGGCTGCCCCAGGTCGTCGTGCAGGATACGCATCGACTCGGCCATGGCGGTGCCGATGATCGACTGGCGGGCGTCGACGGAGAGTTCCCCGCCGTACTCCTTCGCGAGTTCCTGCAACGCGACGTCCCACAGCTTCTCGCTGTCGACCAACGTGCCGTCCATGTCGAAGAGCACAGCGGCGGGGTGATGGCTGCTCAGCGGAACCTCCAGGGTCGTGACCGACACCGGCGATCCTGCCAGCAGCCGCAGAGGCGGGTGGCGGCAACGGGCGTCGGGGTGATCCGGGCAACCCCGTTCAGCCCAGGTCGCACTCCTTCAGGGAGCCCTCGTAACCCCGGAAGAACCTGTCGGTGCGCTGCTCGGCGGTGCCGTGCGCCCCTTCCGCGAACCACGGCTGGTCCGGGTCGTCGCCGACCGCCGCCACGCCCTCCCGGAACTCGTCCAGGTCACCCTCGGCGAGGGTCAGGGTCCCCGAGCGCACCGAGTCGCCCAGGTACGCCCCGGCCATGCAGTCGGCCTGCAACTCCTGCTGGATGGTGAAGCTGTAGTTGATGCCCAGCCGCACCTGGATGGCGTGCGCGTACTCGTGCCCGAGCAGGTAGAACACGAACGCGTCGCCGACCTCGCGGAACGCCGCCACCGACCAGGCGACGTCGTACGCGATGAAGTCGCCCTGCGAGCAGTAGACGGCGTTGTTGCGGGGCAACGCCTGTCCGCCGCAGGACACCTCGCCGTCACGCTGGTACGGGATGATCCGCCGGATCGGTCGGAACCGCTGCCCGGATTCCTTGAACTGGGCCGCCCAGTACCGCTCGGCGATCGCCTGCGCGTCGGCGACGTCCTGCTCGAACTCGGCGACACTGGTGGTGCTGTCGGCCCGGGTGGTGTCCGGTCCCGGTGACGCTGCCGGCGGGTTCGCCCCGGGGCGCTCGGCCTCCGGCTCGGCCAGCCCACCGCCAGCGCAGGCGAGGGAGACCAGGGCGGCGATCAGCAGGCCCGCCACCGGGCCCCGCGCGTCGCGTCCGAACCGTGCCCCCACTGTGCCTCCCCAGACATCGGTGCTCGCGCTGCGATGTACCCCGACGATACGACCGCCACGCCCATCACCGGTTCTACGCAGGGTGGGGACGGACGGTTCACGCCGATCAGCTCGGTGCTGTTCTGGCGGCGCCGGGGGCGGCGGGTTCGCGCGGGCAGGGCGGCGGGTTCGCGCGGCGAAGGGGCAGCGGGTTTACGTGGCACAGGGCGGCGGATTTGCGCGGCACAGGGGCGGTTGTGTCCTGCTCAGGGGGGCGGTGCCGGGCCGGCACAATGCCAGCAGGCGGGTTGTCTCCGTCCGGGGAGGGAGGGGCCCGGTCGTGGTGCACGAGTTGGGTAGTCGCAGCCGACGTCAACCGGCGCCGGCGCACGTCCTGTGGAGGTCGCTACGCGACCCGTACGAGGCCGGCAGCCGGCCCTGGCTGGAGTTGCGCGACGACGAGGTGCCGCCCCGGGTGGTGACCGGCTACGCGCCCGTGCTGCTCGTGTGGTCGTCGCTGTGGCCGCACCGACCGTTGGACCGGATCCGCTTCGACCTGACGGCCGGGCAGCCCGGCGGGGACTGCACGCTGCGCTGGACGCTCACCACCGACGGGGACCTACCGAGCGAGAGCACCCTCGGGCACCTACGCCACCGCCTCAACTACCTGATCAACGACCGGCTCCGCCGCTCGTACGGCCAGTAGCGTCGCTCAACCGCTCGACTCCCGACCGCGATGCCAGGTGTCACCCTGGTCACCGTGCCGCTCGGCCTCGTACCTGTGCTGGCGACCCCGAGCCTCCCGCCCAGCCGCCGGATCGTCCCCGACGTCCGCTCGCCCTCGCCGAGCCACAACGCCGTACGCCACCCCCGCCGCGACGACGAAACCCCCCAGCACCACCCACACCACAGTCATGCCGCCAACCTAAGCCCCACCCACCACCCCGAACCTCGATGATCATGAAGTTGGCGTCAACCCGCTCGGCGTGTCGTGACGCTAACTTCATGATCACCGGGGTCCGGGGTGGGGTGGTGTGTCCGGAGGGCGGGGGTTGGGTTCGACGTTTCGTCGGGTGCCGGGGTGGTGCCTCGCGGAGGAGGGGAGAGATCGTGAAGTACATGATTTTGCTCTACGGGTCGCAGCAGGACTACGACGTGCTGTCGGGGCGGGCTTCGGACCGGCCGGCGATGTCGGCCGAGCAGATCGCGGCGATGCACCAGCACATGGAGACCTTCCACCAGGCGCTGGCCGAGTCCGGGGAGTTGGTCGACGCCCGAGGCCTGAGCGAGCCGGTGCACGCCCGCCGGGTGCAGGTGCGCGAGGGGGCGCCGGTGGTCACCGACGGCCCGTACCCGGAGACGCAGGAGGTCCTCGCCGGTTACACCATCGTGGAGTGCGCCAGCTTCGACCGGGCCACCGAGATCGCCGCCGGCCTGGTCGACCCGGACGCGCCCGGCGGGTACGTGGACGTGCGCCCGGTGCTCGACGGTGTCGAGGACCTGGCCGGCTGACCGGTGCCGGAGACTCCCGCCGAAGACCTGCTGCGCGAGCTGGCGCCGCAGGTCCTCGGCGCGCTGGTCCGCCGCTACGGGCACTTCGACACGGCCGAGGACGCGGTGCAGGAGGCACTGATCACCGCCGCGCACGGTTGGCCGCGCGACGGCGTACCGGAGAATCCGCGTGGCTGGCTGATCACCGTGGCGTCCCGCCGGCTGACCGACCTGCTGCGTCGCGAACAGGCCCGGATGCGACGGGAGGACACGGTGGCCCGGTGGGTGCTGCCGGAGCAGTGGAACGCCCCCGCCGCCGACCGTCCGCAGGCGGACGCCGACGACACGCTCATCCTGTTGTTCCTGTGCTGCCACCCGGCGCTGTCGGCGGCGTCGCAGATCGCGCTCACCCTGCGGGCGGTGGGCGGGCTCAGCACCGCCGAGGTGGCGCGCGCGTTCCTGGTGCCGGAGGCGACGATGACCCGGCGGATCAGTCGGGGTAAGCAGCGGATCCGTGACAGTGGGCTGCGGTTCGCGCCGCCCACCGGCCCGGAGCGCGCCGACCGGCTCGCCGCCGTGCTGCACGTCCTCTACCTGATCTTCACGGAGGGGTACGCCCGCACCGCCGGGCCCGGTCTGCTGCGCGCCGACCTGACCGCGGAGGCGATTCGGCTGACCCGGCTGGTGCGCCGGCTGGTGCCCGAGGACCCCGAGGTCACCGGGCTGCTCGCGTTGATGCTGCTCACCGACGCCCGCGCGCCGGCGCGGATCGGCCCGCACGGCGAGCTGGTGCCGATGGCCGAGCAGGACCGCTCCCGGTGGCGGGCCGACCAGATCGCCGAAGGGGTCGATCTGATCACCGGGGCACTGCCGCGCGGGGTGGTCGGGGCGTACCAGCTCCAGGCGGCCATCGCGGCCGTGCACGACGAGGCGCCCAGCGCGGCGGCCACCGACTGGGCACAGATCACCGCGCTGTACGAGGTGCTTCTCGGGATGTCCGACAACCCGGTGGTGGCGCTCAACCACGCGGTGGCGGTGGCCATGAGCCGGGGCGCGCCGGCCGGGTTGGCGCTGCTCGCCGACCTGGCCGACGACCCCCGCCTCGCCGACGACCCTCGACTGCCTGCCGCTCGCGCCCACCTGTGGGAGCTGGAGGGTGAGCGGGTCGCCGCGCGGGCGGCGTACCGGATGGCGGCGGCGCGCTCGACGAACCTGGCGCAGCAGCGCTACCTGAACGCCCGCGCGGAGCGCCTCGCGGGCGACCCGCCGCCCGCCGGCTGACCCGCACGGGCTGCGCGGGTCACGGGCTGAGCCGGCGGGCGGTGCGGATCACGGGCTGAGCCGGCGGGCGGTGCGGATCACGGGCTGAGCCGGCGGGCCGTGCGGATCACGGGCTGAGCCGGCGGGCCGTGCGGATCACGGGCTGGCGGCCAGGAAGACGAAGGCGGCCATCAGCACCAGGTGTACGCCGCCCTGCAACACGTTGGCCCGGCCGGGCACCACAGTGAGGACGGCGGTCACGGCGGTGAGCGCGAGCAGCGTGAGCTGGGTGCCGCCGAGGCCGAGCAGCAGCGGGCCGTCCAGCCAGATCGAGGCGATCGCGATGGCCGGGATGGTCAGGCCGATGCTGGCCATCGCGGAGCCGAGCGCGAGGTTCAGGCTGGTCTGGACCCGGTCTCGGCGGGCGGCGCGGGCGGCGGCCAGGGTCTCCGGCAGCAGCACGAGCAGGGCGATTATCACGCCGACGAACGCGTGTGGCAGGTTCGCCGCCGCGACCCCGGCCTCGATGGTCGGGGAGACCGTCTTGGCGTCGCCGACCACCGCGACCAGCGCCACCAGCAGCAGGCCCAGGCTGACCATCGCCGCGCGGGTGGTGGGCGGCTTGGCGTGCTCCTCCGTCTCGATGACCTTGCCCCGGCTGTCGACCGGCAGGAAGTAGTCGCGGTGCCGGCCGGTCTGCACGAGCACGAACAGCCCGTACAGGGCCAGCGACGCGACGGCGGCGAAGACGAGTTGGGCCGGGCTGAACTCCGGGCCCGGGCGGGCCGTGGTGAAGCTGGGGATGACCAGGCTCAGAGTGGCCAGGGTGATCACGGTGGCCAGGGCTCCGCCGGTGCCCTCCGGGTTGAACACCGCGACGCGGCGGCGCAGCGCCCCAAGTAGCAGGGACAGACCCAGTATTCCGTTACACGTGATCATGACGGCGGCGAAGACGGTGTCCCGGGCGAGTGACTGGGTCTTCTCCGGCCCGCTGATCATGAGCGTGACGATCAGGGCCACCTCGATCACGGTGACCGCGACGGCGAGCACGAGGGACCCGTACGGCTCTCCCACCCGGTGGGCGACCACCTCCGCGTGGTGCACCGCCGCGAGCACCGCGCCGCCCAGCAGCACCGCGACAACCACGATGACGGGCCCAGGCAGGCTCCGCCCCCAGGTGACCATCAATATCAGGACGGCGAGCACAGGTACGACGAACGTCCAGTCGGTCAGGCGGGAGCGAAGGAGGGCGGCCATGCCATAAAGAGTGCCAGGTCAAGTGATCATGTGCCCACCATCGATGCGGCGAAATGCGGCGGTCAGTGGGCTTCACCACGCCAACCCGTAACGCCTAGGTTACGCTTTCCGGGTGGACGAGGTGGCCACCGCGATCGCGGACCCGGTACGACGGCACATCCTGACCCTGCTGCGCGACGAGCCGTTGTCCGCTGGTGACATCGCCCAGCGATTCGTGATCAGCCGACCCGCGATCAGCCGCCACCTGCGGCTTCTGCGCGAGAGCGGTCTGGTGCACGACGAGATGGTCGGCCGACAGAGGATCTACCGACTCGATCCGCGCCCGCTCGCCCCGCTGGTCGACTGGCTCGCCGCGCTCGCCGCCACCGACCGGTGGGAGCGGCACCTCAACGCGCTGGAGACCGAGGTCTATCGCACCCGCCGAGAGCGCCGCGGCCGCGGCCCGGCGGAGCACCGAAGGGAGCACACGGCATGACCCGCACACCCGCCGGACGCCTGTTTCACACCGACACCGGCCACGATCTCGTCCTCACCCGAACCTTCCGCGCTCCGGCAGCGGACGTCTGGGCCAGCCTGACCGAGCCCGCGCGTACGGCCCGCTGGTTCGGCCCGTGGGAGGGCGACGCCGGCCCCGGGCGGACCATCCGGGTCCAGATGGCGTACGAGGAGCAGCAGCCCTGGTGCGAGATGCGCATCGACGCGTGCGAACCGCGGCAGCGCCTCGCCGTGTCGATGGTCGACGACCACGGCAGCTGGCTGCTGGAGCTGTCGCTGACCGAGACCGACGGCACCACCGAGCTGCGGTTCGTGCAGCACCTGAGCAGCGTGGAGGGCATCGCCGAGGTGGGCGCCGGTTGGGAGTACTACCTCGACATGCTGGTCGCCTCCCGGGACGGTTCGCCCCGCCCCGAGTTCGACGACTACCACCCGGCGATGCAGCAGTACTACCAGGGGCTGGTCGCCGTGGCCGGCTAGGGGTCGAGGGCCCGCCGCAGCCTGGCGAACTCGGCGGTCAACGCCGGCAGCGGGAAGTGCGCGTTCAGGCCGCTGGGGTTCGGCAGCACCCAGACCTGGGCCGGCCCCAGCCGGTCCGGTCGCGGGCCCAGCCCGGCCTTCGGTCGGGCGAAGGCGATGCGGTACGCGCTCACCCCGAGAATCGCCACCCAGCGCGGCCGGTAGCGCTCGGCCTTCACCGCCAGCCCGGTCACCCCGGCCACCAGTTCCTCCGAGGTCAGCTCGGCGGCGCGGGCGGTGGCCCGGTTGCTCAGGCTGGTGATGCCCAGGCCCTGCCGCAGCAGCTCGTCGCCTTCCCACGAGCGCAGCTGGCGGTCGGTGAAGCCGGCCCCGTGCAGGGCCGGCCAGAATCGGCTGCCCCGGCGGGCGAACGGCTCCCCCACGGCGGCCGAGTAGAGGCCCGGGTTGAAGCCGCAGAACAGCACGCGCAGCCCGGGACCGATGATGTCCGGCAGACCCCGGCCGGCCGCCGCGGCCACCTCCTGCGGGGTCGGCCGCCGCGCCGGCCCCGGTCTCTGCGCGTCCACCCCACCGATCCTGCCGTACGCCCCGGTGCCGGACCCGGCGCACGCTTTGACACCCTCAACGGATGCAGTCAACCGACCACCTCACCGCCAGCCGCTACGCGCGGATGCGCTGGAACACTCCACTCTCGCCGGAGCACGCCGCGTTGCTGCTGGAACGGCTCGACGTCCGGCCCGGCGCGCGTGTGCTCGACCTCGGCTGCGGCTGGGGTGAGCTGCTGCTGCGGGCGGTGGCCGCCGGTGGTGTTTCCGGCCCGGTTCCGACGCGCGGCGTCGGCGTCGACACCGATGAGGCAGCGCTCGACCGAGGGCGGCGGCTGGCCGCGGGGCGGTCGCTGAACCGGCACGTCGCCTTCGTGATGGGGGAAGCGGCGACCTGGCAGGAGCCGGCCGACCGGGTCCTCTGCATCGGCTCGGCACACGCCTTCGGCGGCACCGAGGCCGCCCTCGACGCCCTCGCCGCCGTGGTCCGACCCGGTGGGCGGCTGCTGTTCGGCGACGCGTACTGGGAGCGGTCCCCCACGGCGGAGATCGCCGAGGTCTTCGGCCCGGAGGTCCCGACCCTGCCCGGGCTGGTCGATGCCGCCCGCCAGCGGGGCTGGCGGTTGCTGCACCTGAGCACCGCCGATCAGCGGGAGTGGGACGACTTCGAGTCCACCTGGCTCGCCGGGCGGCAGGAGTGGCTGCTGGCGTACCCGGAGGATCCCCGTGCGGCCGAGGTCCGCGCGGAGCTCGACGACCGGTTGCGCGAGTACGTCGGCGGTTACCGGGGTGTCCTCGGCCTCGGCTACCTCGTCCTCGGCCGCTGACCGTCGACAGTTGACGCCGCTGGCTACGCTGCGCGTGGTGAGCGCCGGACCTCGCCCCGCCCTGCCCTGGCGGATCCTCGTCGTGACCGGCGCCGCCGTGCTGGTGTGGCTGGTCCTGGGCGCTCTGCTCGGCCCGGACTACGACCGACTGACCCATGCGATCGGGGCGGTCCTCACCACCGCTGTCGTCGTACCCCTGGTGGTCGTCGCCCGTCGTGTCCTGGACCGTCGGCCCTGGGCCGGCCTCGGGTTGCCGTCGCTGCGCGCCGGCTGGCGGCGTCTGCTGTTCGGGATGGCCTGCTGGCTCGTCCCCGCCGCGGCGGGGTTCGCGCTCTGCCTCGGTCTCGGCTGGGTGGAGATCGGTGTCCGGACGTCCGTCGCAGACGTGCTGCGGGTGGCGGCGCTGCTGGTCGTGCTGGTCCTGCTCAAGGAGGCGCTGCCGGAGGAGCTGGTCTTCCGTGGGTACCTGCAACACCACCTCGCCACCCGGCTGCCCGCCTGGCAGGCGGTCATCGGGCAGGCGGTGCTGTTCACAGTCTTCGGGTTCCTCATCGGGGCGGCCAGATCCGTCGACCGGCTGGCGCTGTTCTTCGTCTTCGCGTTGCTCTTGGGCGCCTTCCGTGCCGCCACCGGCGACATCTGGGCCGGCATCGGCCTGCACGTCGCGTTCCAGACGGTCGCTCAGCTGTTCGGCGACGTCGGGGCGGTCTTCGACGTGGTCGGCGCGAACGTCCTGGGCGTGGTGGCCATGGGGGTCGTGCCGTTCTCGGTCAGCTGGATCGTCCTGCGACACCGCTACCGCGACCACCTGAACTGGAACGCCCTCGCACCGGAGCCGGCGCAGAGCGGCTGAAGCCTGGGCATTCGACCCACCGGTCCGACCGGCGTGCGGAAGAGTGGCGGACGAGAGCTGTCGACGAGCGAGCGACGGCACGGCGTCGTGCGGAGGTTTTCGGATGAGCGACACGTCTTCGGTCCAGAGGGCCCGCAACGTCGTCCTGGTCCACGGCGCGTACGCCGACGGCTCCTCCTGGTCCGACGTCATCCCGATCCTGCAGCGGGCCGGGCTCACGGTCACCGCTGTGCAGAACCCGCTGACCTCGCTGGCCGACGACGTCGCGGCCACCAACCGCGCCCTCGACCGGCAGGACGGGCCAACGGTGCTGGCGGGCCATTCCTGGGCCGGCACGATCATCAGCGAGGCCGGCAATCATCCGACGGTTACCGCTCTGGTGTACGTCGCGGCCCGCGCGCCGGACGCCGGGGAGGACTACGCCGCGCTCGCCGCGAAGTTCCCCACGCCGCCGGCGAACGCCGGCCTCGTGCACCACGACGGGTACGCACAGTTGAGCGAGAACGCCTTCCTGAGCGATTTCGCCGGTGGCGTCGACGAGGCCCGCGCCCGCGCTCTGTACGCGGTGCAGGGGCCGATCGCCGACGACCTCTTCACGGGCCGCACGACGACGGCCGCCTGGCGGGACAGGCCCTGCTACTACTCGATCTCCACGCAGGACCGCACGACCGCGCCGGAGCTGGAGAGGTTTCTGGCCGACCGGATGAACGCCACGACCATCGAGGTCGAGTCGTCGCATCTCGCCATGGTCACCCACCCGGAGACGATCGCCGACCTCATCCTCATGGCGACCACTGGCACCAGCGGGCCCGCATAGGTGACCGGGGCCAACCGTGCCACGCCCGGTCGTCTGGGCAGGTCAGGTCAGGGCGCACGCGGATCCGCAGTACGGGCAGAACGCGCGCTTGGCGTTCGAGGTGACTTCGATGTCGCACGACAGGCAGCGGCCGTTCTCCCACAGACCCTGGTCGATCCCGAGCCCTCCGTCGTAGTAGTCGCGATCAGGCCAGGCGACCACACGTCCCACCTCCAGCGTGACGTGGGCCGTGCGCGGGCGCACCCGGGCCGCAACCGGTGGGGTTGACGGGGCGCATACATCGGAGGTTTACTGCGTCAGCGATACCAATCGATGAATTTTGACCGTCCACAGTGTTTCGGCGAGGTCATCGACTGTTTCCACCCCACCACTCCTCCATCACCCCACCACCCCGCAGCACCTCAGCCGAGCATCGGCGGCCCGGCTTCCGCACCACCGCCACCATGGCCCCTGGCCTGCCCATGCGCACCGGCCTGAGGTCGACGCTCAGCAGAGGAGCAACACCATGCGTTCCCGTCCCCGCCTGTTGGCACTCGTCACCGGCCTGGCAGTCATGCTGGCCAGTCTGGTCGCCCTGCCGACACCCGCCTCGGCGGCGCCACTGACCAAGGTGCTGGTGTTCAGCAAGACCGCCGGCTTCCGGCACTCGTCGATCCCCAACGGCATCGCCGCGATCCAGCAGCTCGGCTCGGCCAACGGCTTCACCGTGACGTCGACCGAGGACGCTGCCCAGTTCACCACCTCCAACCTGGCCCAGTACCAGGCGGTGGTGTTCATGTCGACGACCGGCGACGTCCTCAACGCCAGCCAGCAGACGGCCTTCGAGTCGTACATCGCCGCTGGTGGCGGCTACGTCGGCGTGCACGCCGCGGCCGACACCGAGTACAGCTGGCCGTGGTACGGCCAACTGGTCGGCGCGTACTTCGACTCGCACCCGGCGATCCAGAACGCGACCGTGCGGATCGAGGACAACACCAACCCGTCGACGGCGCACCTCGGGGCCACCTGGGTCCGCTCCGACGAGTGGTACAACTACCGCACCAACCCCCGGTCCACCGCTCGGGTCCTCGCCAACCTCGACGAGTCGTCCTACAGCGGCGGCAACATGAGCGGCGACCACCCGATCACCTGGTGCAAGGCGTACGGCGGCGGACGGGCCTGGTACACCGGCCTGGGGCACACCGAGGCGTCGTACACCGACCCGAACTTCACCCGGATGCTTCTCGGTGGCCTCCAGGTCGCCGCGGGCTCCGTGACCGCCGACTGCTCGCCGCGCACGACCACCCCGCCGCCCACCGTCAGCGGTTCCACCCTGCGGGCCCGCGCCAACAACCAGTACGTCAGCGCGCCCAACTCGACCACCGCTCTGATCGCCAACAAGACCTCGGTGAACACGAGCGAGCGGTTCGACCTGGTCAACCTCGCCAACGGCAACGTGGCGCTGCGGGCCAAGAGCAACTCGCAGTACGTCGCCGCCGAGAACGCCGGGGCCGCCGCTCTGATCGCCAACCGGGGCAGCGCCGGCGCCTGGGAGACGTTCCAACTGGTCCGCAACTCCGACGGCACGGTGAGCCTGCGGGCCACTGTGAACAGCCGGTACGTCTCGGCCGACAACGCGGGCGCCTCCCCGTTGATCGCCAACCGGACCTCCATCGGCCAGTGGGAGAAGTTCGACCTGGTCACCACCAGCTGACCTGCTCCCCGCCCCTTCTTCACCACCCCCACCTGGTCGTGGTGCGCCCCCGCGTGCCCGCACCCCCGGTCGTCGAGAAAGGACGATCATGCTCTCCTATCCCCGGCGCTGGTCCCGGGCCCTGGTCGCGGCGGTCACCACCGTCGCGAGCGTGGCCCTGGCCGTGGCCGCAGCCCCCACCGCCGCCCAGGCCGTGGTGATTCCCGCCAGCGACTATCAACAGGTCAAACTCGCCACCGGCTCGGCCGAGCTGGGTGAGGCCATGTCCCTGGCCGTCCTGCCCAACCGCTCGGTGCTGCACACCGCCCGCAACGGCGTGCTGCGGGTGACCGACGTGGCCGGCAACACCAAGACCTCCGGCACCCTGTCGGTCTACACCCACGACGAGGAGGGGTTGCAGGGCGTCGCAGTGGACCCCGGCTTCGCCACCAACCGGTGGATCTACCTGTACTACTCCCCCACGCTGAGCACCCCGTCCGGGGACGCGCCGACCACCGGCTCGCAGTCGGACTGGGACCGGTGGAAGGGGCACCTGCGGCTGTCGCGGTTCACCCTCAACAGCGACGACACGCTCAACCTGGGCAGTGAGAAGATCGTGCTCCAGGTCGCCAACGACCGGGGGCAGTGCTGCCACGTCGGTGGCGACCTGGACTTCGACGCCGCCGGCAACCTGTACCTGACCACCGGCGACGACACCAACCCGTTCGAGTCGTCCGGCTACGCGCCGCTTGACGAGCGGACCAACCGCAACCCGCAGTTCGACGCCCAGCGCACGGCGGGCAACACGAACGACCTGCGGGGCAAGCTGCTGAGGATCAAGCCGCAGTCCGACGGCACGTACACCATCCCGTCGGGCAACCTGTTCGCCCCCGGCACGGCCAACACCCGGCCGGAGATCTACGCGATGGGTCTGCGCAACCCGTTCCGGATGAGCGTCGACAAGGCCACCGGAGTCGTGTACCTCGGCGACTACGGCCCGGACGCGGGCAGCACGAACTCCAGCCGGGGTCCGCAGGGTCAGGTCGAGTTCAACCGCATAGCGTCGGCCGGCAACTACGGTTGGCCGTACTGCACCGGCGCCAACACGAGCTCGGAAACGTACAACGAATACACCTTCCCGTCGGGGCCGTCGCAGTCCAAGTACAACTGCTCGGGCGGGCCGACCAACAACTCGTTCCGCAACACCGGGCTCGGCACGCTGCCGGCGGCGAGGGCAGCGTGGATCAAGTACGCCGGCGACTCCGGTTCTCCGTCGGAGTTCGGCAGCGGCTCGGAGTCGCCGATGGGCGGGCCGGTCTACCGGTACGACGCGTCGCTGAACTCCAGCATCAAGTTCCCGCAGTCGCTCAACGGTCAGTTCTTCGCCGGCGAGTACGGTCGCCGTTGGATCAAGGCCATCGCTGTCAACTCCGACGGCTCCCGCGGGGAGATCTCCAACTTCCCGTGGTCCGGCACCCAGGTCATGGACATGGCCTTCGGCCCGGACGGCGCGTTGTACGTGTTGGACTACGGCACCGGGTCGAACAACCAGGCGCTGTTCCGGATCGAGTACATCGGCGGCGGCAACCGCAATCCGATCGCGGTCGCCTCGGCGAACCCGACGTCCGGGGCCAACCCGTTGACGGTCAACTTCTCGTCGGCCGGCAGCTCGGACCCCGAGGGTGGGGCGCTGAGCTACCTGTGGACGTTCGGTGACGGCACCACGTCGACGGCGGCGAACCCGACCAAGACGTACACCACGAACGGCACGTACTCCCCCACGTTGAGGGTCACCGACCCGAATGGCCTGACCGGCACGGCGAGCCTGGTCATCACCGTGGGCAACACGGCCCCGACGGTGACGCTCACCTCGCCCGCCGACGGGCAGCTGTTCAACTTCGGTGACACGGTGTCGTACCAGATCTCGGTGAGCGACCCGCAGGACGGCACGATCGACTGCTCCAAGGTGAGCCTGACGTACGCGCTGGGCCACGACAGCCACGCCCACCAGATCACCTCGAAGAACGGGTGCAGTGGCTCGATCACCCTACCGACCGACGGCGAGCACGACTCGGCGGCGAACATCTACGGGGTCTTCGACGCCGCCTACACCGACAACGGCGGGCTGACCACGCACAGCATCAAGACGCTGCAACCCAAGCACCGCCAGGGTGAGCACTTCGGCGCTCAGTCCGGCGTCCAGGCCACCGACCACACCAGCGCCGAGGGTGGCCGCACCGCCGGATTCATCGAGAACAACGACTGGATCTCGTACCAGCCGTACAACCTGGCCAACGCCAACCGCATCACCGTGCGGGCGTCGTCGGCCGGCGCGGGCGGCACCATCGAGGTCCGGGCCGGGTCGGCCACCGGCTCCCTGCTGGGCACCGTCACGGTGCCGGTGACCGGCAACTGGGAGACGTTCGTCGACGCGTCCGCCACGATCAGCAACCCGCCCACCGCGTCGACGACGCTGTACCTGGTGTTCAAGGGTGGGTCCGGCTACCTGTTCGACGTCGACGCGTTCACCTTCGCGACCGGCACCGGTAGCACCACGCCGGTGAGCACGCTGCGGGCGCAGGTCAACAACCAGTACGTGTCGGCGGTCGGCACCACCGCGTTGATCGCCAACAAGGCCAGCGTCGGTGGCACGACCGAACAGTTCGACCGGGTGGACGCCGGCAACGGCAACATCGCGCTGCGGTCGCGCGCCAACGGGCTCTACGTCTCGGCCGCGAACGCGGGCGCCAACCCGTTGGTCGCCAGCGCCACGGCGATCGGATCGTGGGAGACGTTCCAGCTCATCAGCAACTCTGATGGGACGGTGAGCCTGCGCGCCACGGTCAACAACCAGATCGTGTGCGCCGAGAACGCCGGGGCCGGATCCCTGATCGCCAACCGCACGTCGGTCGGGGCCTGGGAGAGGTTCATCCTCACCACCGGCTGACCGGGAATGTGCACGGGGCCCGGCCTGGTAACCGACCAGGCCGGGCCCTACCGTGTGAAGTAGGCGGCGCTCTCCGCGTCCGCGGGGTAGTAGGACTCGACGGCGATCTCCTCGATCGTGATGTCCGTCGGGGTGCCGAACGTGGTGATGGTCGAGAAGAGCCGCAGCTCTCGGTCACCGACCCGGAGGATCATCGGGAGCACTACGTCGGCGTCGAGGCGGTGGCTCGTCGGCTCCTCGGGCTGGGGGCTGAGCAGCTCCTCGTAGAGCGCGGCGAGCGCCGCGTCCGGAGCTGCGGCGAGCTGGCGTGAGATCCGGCTGCGGAACACCGCCCGCACGTCCGCCAGGTTGACGACCAGCGAGGCGAGCCCGCGCGGGTCCAGGCCGAGCCGGACCAGGTTCACCGGTGGCCGCAACAGGTCGGGGGCCACGTACGCGAAGAACGGGTCGACCGCACGGTTGGTCAGCAGGATGTTCCACCGACGGTCGAAGACGAGCGCCGGATACGGTTCGTGCGCCCGGAGCACCCTGCGGACCGCGCCGAGGGCACCCGACAGGGCGGCGTCGTCGAGCGGGCGCTGCGCGTACCGGGGCGCGAAGCCGGCGGCGAGCAACAGGTGGTTGCGGTCACGCAGCGGGACGTGGAGCTGCTCGGCCAGCCGGAGGATCATGTCGGCGCTCGGCGTGGACTTGCCGGTCTCGACCAGGCTAACGTGCCGAGCCGAGACGTCGGCGGCGATCGCCAGGTCGAGTTGGCTGAGCCCTCGGCGCTTGCGCCACTGCCGCAGGAGTTCCCCGACCGCATACACGATCATGACCCTACTCATCCTCGCTCGGGGCGCCATGAAGTGCGATGTCATCGACAACCGTCCGGGCCGGGGAAACACTTGCGCCCATGACCACCGAGAACAAGAGCATCGTCGGACGTGCGTTGGCGGGGCTTGTCGACACCGGCGACGTAGACACGCTCGCCTCGTACCTGAGCGAGGACTTCACCCATCACCGCTCGGATTCGACGACCTCGACCAGGGCGCAGTGGCTCGCCGCGGTCAGCGCCGCGCTCGGCCCGACCACCGGCATGCGGGTCGACATCCTGCACCTGCTGGCCGACGGTGACCACGTCGTGGTGCACTCGCGACGCCGACTCCCCGACGGAGGGCCGGAGATCGTGGTGGTCGACGTCCTGAGGATCGCCGACGGATTGATCGCGCAGGTGTGGGAAGTCATCGAACCGGCGGCCAAGGCCGCCGCCAACGACGCGTGGTGGGACGCGGATGCCTAGATCGGAAAGCGGCCGTGGCGCCAGTGCCAGTGGCCGCCGGCCCGCAGGTGGTCGATGATCGCGCGCTGGAGCACCGTGCGGCGCGGCAGCTCGTCGAACGGCGTGGTCAGGGTTCGGAACCCGAACCGCAGGACCTCGATGTCGGCGTCCGGCCCCGCGGCCTCGTCGTAGGGCTCCACCTCGAACCGGCGCTGGAACCGCACGATGTTGGAGTCCTCGGGGAGGTACTCCCGCAGCTGTGGGTCGAGCAGCCACGACGCGCAGGAGAACGCGGTGTAGCGCTCGTCGGGGAAGTGCCGGGGAAAGAACGCGCGGGCCTCGTCGAGGGACGACGCCACCGCCTCCGGGGTCAACGGCCCCGAATCGGGGACGTGCAGCCCGATCGCGCCGTCACCGCGCTGGTGCTGTAGCCGGCCCAGCTCGTAGACGCTGCCGCGCGAGTGCAGCGTCAGCCAGCTTTGCATGATCGGCCAGCCCTCGCCGCGCATCCGCCGGTCGATGGCGAGGTTGCGGCCCAGGTCAGCCAGGGTCACCCAGGTCACGGCGTCGGGGATGCCGTGGTCGCTGTGGTACCCGCGCACCACGTCGACAAGGGCCAGGTACGCGTACACGTAGAGGTGCCGCCAGGCAGGCCCGCGCTCCCGGGGCAGCTCGGGACCGGGCGGGAGCCAGTCGTAGCCCGCGAGGTCGGCGCGGACCAGGGCGATCGAGCGGTCGAGCAGCCAGCGCAGCTCCGGAGTCCACAGGGCGGAGCCGGGGTCGGGCCAGCCCGCCAGGATCTCGGCGGCGTCCTCCGGCGGCACGGTGAGCCGGTCGAGGATCGCTGGTGCGTCGGCCTTGGCCGGCAACGGAGCTGACGGACCGTCACCGGCGAGCCGGTGCACGCGGTCGACGTCCTCGACGGGCACTCCGAGCCGGCCGGCGATGTCGTCCAGATTCACGCCGACGACCCTACCGGTGGGCGAGCGTTTCAGGAGCCCGCCGGAACTCCGGCGTCGAGCTGCCCGATCATCGGCGCGAGGAGGTCGTTGAGTTCCCGGGCCAGCACCGCCACGGCCCGGCGCGCCGCCGCGGCAACCTCGTCGTCCGGGCCGTCGGGCGTCGGCGGCAGGTCGTCGAGCGGGACCGGCGCCTCCACCTGGAGCAGCGCGCGCAGATGCGGGCGGCGCGTCTGGTCCTGCTCGGTTGGTGTGGTGAACTGGCCGAACAGCCGGGGCCAGTCCTGCCAACCACGGTCGCGCTGCCACTGCTTGGTCCAGGTCAGCTCGGCCGGCCAGCGGGAGGCCACTGTCACCGCGCAGACCAGGCTGCCGTCCCACGGGCTACGCGCGCAGGTCGCCGAGATGATCCGCCGGTGCCAGCGCACGAAACCCGGCGACAGCTCGGTGGCCAGCCGCCAGGCGGTCACCGCGAACGCCACGGGCGCGAAGTCACCCCAGGTGTCGGCGAACTCGTCGATCCGGCGAAACACCTCGGCCTCGTACCGGCCACGCCCGTCGGTGCCGTGCTCACGGTCGAACTGCTCGTCCAGCCAGAAGGCGCGCGGATCCGGCATCCTCAACCCCCGTTTGTGAGAAATTCTCGGACACACGGTGGCGCATCACCCAGTCAGGCAACCGTCACTGACCGTGTGCAACATGCCTACTGTGGACCCTCCATCCGAGCCTAGCGTCTGTGCCAGGACGCCGGAACGCATCGGCCGCACCGCCCACCGAGGAGGTCCCGTGCGAAGCACGCTCGGATTCGTCTCGGCCGGTGTCACGCTGCTCGCCGCCGTCACCGTCGTGCAGCCGCAGGCTACCGAGGGCGAGCCACTGCACGGCCTGGTCGGCCAAGGAGTTCACCTCGGTGGCACTCTTGGGTTGACAGGACACCGGTTCCAGAGTGGACGATGCCACCGTGCGAATTCTTGTGGTGGGTGGCAGTGGCCTGATCGGCGCGCACGTCGTGGACGTGCTGCGGGAGCGTGGTCAGGCCGCTACCACAGTGGCGCGTACCGCCCAGCCGGGCATCGACCACCTGCTCGACGTCGGGTCCGCCCCGGTCGACGAGCTGCGGCAGTTGCTCGCCGGTCACGACGGCGTCGTCTACGCCACCCGCACCGACGAGCAACGGCCGCTACCCAAGCCGATCTATCCCGAGTTCCGTCGAGACAACGTCGACCCGGTGGTACGCCTGTTCACCGCCGCCCGCCTGGAAGGTCTCACCCGGGGCGTGGTGATGGGCTCCTACTACACCTACTTCGACCGGCTGCACCCCCAGTGGCGCCTCGCCGAACGGCACACGTACATCCGCTGCCGCCTGGAGCAGGCCCGGGAAGGGCGGGCGGCGGCCGGCGAGGGCCTGCCGGTCGCCGTACTCGAACTGCCCTTCGTCTTCGGTCGGGCCGGCGACCGGCTGCCCAACTGGGCCGGTCCGCTGGACCGGTGGGCCCGCGCGCGTACCCCGCTGGTCGCCCCGACCGGCGGCAGCGCCGCGGCCTCCGCGCGCAGCGTGGCCGACGTCGCGGTCGACGCCCTGGAGCAGGCCAGCGGCGCGGACCTCCCGGTCGCCGACGAGAACCTCACCTGGCACGACATGATCGCCCGCATCGCCGCGGCGGTGGGCCGACCCCGCCGGGTCGGTCGTCTGCCGGCCGGCGCGGCGCGGGCCGCGCTGCGACTCGGCGGCGCGGCGCAGGCCCTCGGCCGCAAGGAGTCGGGCATCAACCCCAGCCACCTCCCCGACCTGCTGCTGGCCGACCTGTTCATCGAACCGACCACCGGCCGGCCGCTGGACCCGGCCCTACGTGAGACCTTCCCGATCCGCGCCACCTGACCCCCACTACCACCGGGATGCAGGGGTCTCAGCCGCCCGCGAGGCCCTTAGGTTCCTGAGGTCGCGGGCGGGACCGAGCGGCGACGGCTGATTACGTCGTCAATGTCGTCGATGGCGAACATGATGCGCCGAATGCCAAGCGTGTTCGCCGGCACGTTCCTCGGCTCCGCCCCTGATCGACGACGGTCGGTGGAACATCGCTAACTCGACCCTGCCGTGACCGTCCGGGTCCGCAGCATCGCTCGTCGAAACGGGTGGCTGCCCCTAGTGCTGACGGTCCCCAAACGACGATGATGATACGACGTATATGCGAGGGAGAGCATGGAGATCATCAAGCTCGTGGTGGCTGCGCTAACGCCACTCTCAGTCGCGCTCATCGGGGTGATGCTCACACTCTCAACGCGACGCTTCGAACGCAGCCACTGGCTGAACCAAAAGCTCGTCGAAAAGCGCATCCAGCTGCTAAGCGAGGCACTTCCGAGACTGAATGACTTGTATTCATATTTTTACTTTGTTGGCGACTGGGCAGTCTTTTCTCCATCAACTATGCTACGCAACAAGCGAGAACTCGATCGCCTGTTTTACGGCTATCAAGCATTCTTCACATCAACTGCGGTAGCCGAATACAAGAACTTTATGGATACCCTGTTCACGACATACGTAGCACCGGAATCCGACGCCCGACTTCGGACCAGTAATTCCTCTCGCCACGGCACTCGCAGCAACGTGTATCCCGGGAAGTGGGAGGCAGCGTGGGATCTAATGTTCGTTGACGAGGCGGATCAGAGCGACTTTGATCTTATCAAAGAGCGATACCATAAATTGCTGTCATGCTTAGGCAGTGAGGTTGGCATCACAACTTCAGAGAAGAGCAAGAAATGATCGTTCAGTGGTGCTGCAAAGGCTTCGCTAACATGAGCGATGTCGATGCACGGAGCATCCTCAGCGACGGCACCGGGATTCGCTGCCGGAGTTGGCTGATTATGGATCCTGAACCATTTCCGATAGATGAGAATTTACGACGACTAACTGAAAGAAACCTCGAGCTGCACATCAACAACTACAGCTACCGCGATCCCGTCTCAAATGTGCCATTTCACGATGTGACACCATTTATCTCGCTTTCAGCGGGCTGCGTTGAACGCGACGTTACCCTAAAGACCAACGTGACCCACACAGCACTTCGAACGGCCTTAGATTTTGCTACCACCGATTACACCCAGCCCGGTCGTCCACGATGCCCTGGATGGGTCTTCTACTGCTACGTTCTGGTAAGTGCGAACCGCGCAGTTGCAATCCCGGGCGTTGCCGAGGAATATCGAGAGCTTAATCATAATCGGGCGTTCTCGCAATGGTATTGGCAGGGCGAGGTGGCGGCAAAGATAAACGTTCCATCGGCGCAAATCCTCTGCGCGGTCCACTGGACACCAACTGCCGGAGGTGACCTGATGGCGGATGACACGTTAGTGAACCTTGCGTTCACGCATCCGGCCGCCGTGATCAACGAGCGGAACATGCTGTGAGTTTGCCGCCAGAGTTGTGGGCTGCGTTGCGCCTAGAAGGCGATGTGGTCCGCGCCAGGGCCGCCTTCTTCACCGCCTATGCAAGAAGAGAGTCATTGTTCGATGCCAACATCTTAGTTCAGGCTCTGCAAGACGGGCCAATCGCTACGGGTCACGGTGCGGTCGTAAGTCTTTCAAGCTCAGAAACGGTAGGACCCGTTGCCAAGCTTCGGCAGAAAATCGATGAGGTGGGCGATAGGCCACAATACCCACCCTGGGTGGATGTCGCCGAGCGAGCCGATGCTCTTCGTCAGGCTGCCTTGGCCGAGTTGCTGTACGACACGCAAGCCGGAATCCGGACGTTGCTGCGCTCGGCGGAAGAGTACCTTCGTCTCGGGCTCCCATTTGGCGCCTTCCTCAGGGCCGCTTGCACGGAAGCAGAAGGTGATGCGTTCACGGCTGGACAGCGACTGGGCTTCATTTTAAATCCTCAGATCCCGATCGAGCCACACGAGGAGGGGATGATTTCCCTCGAGGATGCTCTCCGCGCTCCAGCACAGCAGGTTGCCGCCCTCCTGACTGCAATGTCGCTGACAGACGCTATCTACGAGTTTAGAACAATCATTGAAACTCTGCCTGCAGCCGCGCAGTCCGCAAGCTCGGCACCAATCGGTACTACGGCGCAACCGTTGGCCATCTGGTGGGAGTGCGGGCATCGCCTTTTTGAGTTGGCGCTAGGGCGCGCTGAGGCCCGGGAAGATTTCCGGATACTCGTTATGGCAATCGCAGCAGCTCACGGTAACCAGCTAAGGAATGCACAGTACGACGGCTACCACTGGTCCGCGGCAGCCGCTCGGGTGGACCTAGTCGACTTGGACCTAGCCGGGCTTGTAGCGATCTCCGCGCGGCTCCTGCGTCAACTAAGGGAGCCGAGCTGGGACATGCCACAGGACTTCGGTGGCCTACCATTTCTGTCACAGATATCAATTCAGGTGGGGCTCAACATCGCGGACGCAGGCGGTGAGCAAAGCGACCTGTTTGACCCGGACCCTCGGCCCCACCCTGGACCCGGCATTGGCCGACAAGCCACCTCCACACGAGGACAGGATTTCTACTCGTAGTCTTCCTCGTGGTCGATCCGAACGACGATTTGCGAAGTCCTGCCCGACTTTGTGGCTGACCGGGAGCCAGAAGATCCGGAGAGATCATAAGTGCCCTCGACAGCCGCAAGTATTGGCCCAACGTGACGGTGAGCAGCATCAAAACTCAATGGTTTGCCGTCACGCTCGACGTCGAGAAGAACTGCTTTGAGCTCATTGATCATGGGCGAGACCAGATTGTCACTGCCAAGTACCCCCAGCGATTCATCAGCGCACCTATCGAGGGTCCGTAGCTCGGCAGTGTTTAGTGGGTCCGAACGCCGATCTGGATCGTTGAAGTTCTCCTCAAACTTCGCCAACACGCGCACAAGGACCTTGGCACGAGCGCGCTTAGCATGCCAGTCGTCATCTCGTTGCATCGTGCCTCCGCAGTGGAGCGCAGACGGCGAACGGCCATGAACTCATTCAACATCATGGCCGCCACGAGAGGCCTCACGTGAAGCTCGACTGAAGCTGACGTAAAGATGACAGCCGGTTCACTGCTGCCCCAAGTGTTTCTTACCGACGGCACCCTACGGCTACGGGAGCAACGTGGCGTTGTTGGGTAAGAGTTGGTCGCGGATCAGGTCGCTCGGCGGTTGCGCCTGGGCTATCCCGACGGCGAGGCGATGCGGTGTTGGACGATGCAATATACACCTTGGTGTGCGCGTTGCTACTCGGAGGAGGTTGGCGCGGCAGCACCCGCGTTTCGCCTAGTACGTTCGGCCGCTTCACGGGCACCGGAGATCTTGGGAGCGAGATTCATCGATCACAGGTCTGCCGCAGCCCGGGATTCCACGGCTGAGCATGGGGCCGTCTCCGCCGCCCGCGAGGCCCTGAGGTCGCGGGCGGGACCGGGCGGCGGCGGCCCGTCAGCGCAGCTGTTCGGCCAGGCCGACGACGATGCCTTCGGGGCCCTGGACGTAGCAGAGCCGGAAGATGTCCTCGTACCGCTCCACCTCCCCGACGAGTTCGGCGCCGTGGCCGCGCAGCCGCGCGATCACGTCGTCGATGTCGTCGACGGCGAACATGATGCGTCGAATGCCGAGCGTGTTCGCCGGCGCGTTCCTCGGCTCCGCCCTGATCGCCGCCGGTCGGTGGAACATCGCCAACTCGACCTTGCCGTGGCCGTCCGGGGTCCGCAGCATCGCGACCTCCTGCCGGACGTCGTCGATCCCGATCACACGCTCCACCCAGCGCCCCTCGACCGGTCCCCGACCCTCCATCTCCATGCCGAGCTCGACGAAAAACGCGATGACCGCGTCAAGATCGTCGACAACAATGAGGACGTTGTCCATCCGCTGGATCGCCATGCTGGATCTCCCTCGTCTGGTGCGGTCGCCGTTGCCGCATCCTCCCTGAGACGGAGCCACGTCAGCGTTCTCGACATCCGGGCTGACCAACTGTGTGCCGTCCCGCCGACCAGAATCGGAGATCTTCCGCATGGCCATGCACGACGACGAGTTAGCCATCACCGATGACGTCGTCCGCGAGCTGATCGCGGATCAGTTCCCTCGGTGGGAGACGGCACCGGTCCGGCGCGTCGCGTCGAACGGCACCGTGAACGCCATCTTCCGCATCGGCGACGATGTGGCGGCCCGGTTCCTGCTGCGGCCACGCGATGTCGCCGTGGCCGCCGAGCTCCTCGAGCGGGAGGCCGAGGCCTCCCGACGCTTCGCCGGACACAGCCCATTCCCGGCTCCCCGGCCCATCGCGATCGGCAACCCCGGGAAGGACTACCCCCTGCCGTGGTCGGTGCAGTCGTGGGTACCGGGAAGCATCGCCCCCGTTGACATCGACGGGTCCGTGGAACTCGCCCGTGACCTGGCCCACCTGATCAGCGCGCTTCGGGCCACCGACACCCAGGGCCGCCGGTTTCAGGGCGACAACCGTGGTGGCGACCTACCCGACCACGACGAGTGGGTCGAGGAATGTTTCGGAAAGAGCGAGGGTCTGCTCGACGTCCCGACGCTTCGGCGTCTGTGGAGTCACTTCCGGGAACTGCCGCGCACGTCGGCCGACGTCATGTCCCATGGCGACCTGCAGCCGCTGAACGTCCTGGTGGCCGACGGCCGGCTGGTGGGTGTGCTCGACACCGGCGACTTCGCGCCGGCCGATCCCGCCCTTGATGCCATGTGTGGCTGGTACTTCTTCGACGATGCGTCCCGAGCGGTGTTCCGTGACAAGTTGGGTTGCGACGAGCTGGAGTGGGAGCGCAGCAAGGCATGGAGCTTCCAGCAGGCTCTCGGTGCCATCTGGTACTACGTCGAGACCAACCCCGTCATGTACCAGATGGGCCGTCTCGTCCTTGACCGGGTCGTGGCGAACACAAAGGTCTGAGGCGGTCAGTTGGCTGGGATCCCAAGCATCACTGCGAGCCCTTCCTGAGCCGCCAGTACTGCGCCCTCGAACTCCGCCTGCGCCGCCGCCACTGCGGCTGCCCGGTCATTGCCTGGCCAGAAGTGGGTGAGCATCAGGCGGCGGGCACCCGCCCGGCGTGCCCACAGCCCGGCCTCGGTGGAGGTCATGAGGTTCCGGCGGGAACGACCGCTCTCGCCGTCGTGGTCCGTCGCCTCGACAATGAACAGGTCGGCGTCGCGGCCCAGTTCGGCAAGCGCGGGAGTCGGCCCCGTATCCCCGGAGTAGGCCACCACGATTCCGTCGGCCACAAGCCGGATGCCGGCGTTGGGCACGAAGTGCGGCAGAGACAGCCCGGTCAGGTCGAACGGCCCGACCCGGTAGCTGCCGGGTAGTGGGTGCAGGTCGAAAACCGTGCGCAGGTCGACATCGGGCTCCAGGCCGCTGAGCCGGTCAAGCACACCGGGCGGGCAGAACAGCGGCAGCCGTGGGCCGGCGGGCTGACCGTAGAACCGCATCCTGAACAGACCGTGCAGGTCGACGCAGTGATCCGGGTGCTCGTGGGTGATGACGACGGCGTCCACCGCACCATCGGGCCAGTGCCGGAGCAACCGCGGCAGTGTGGCGTAGCCCAGGTCGAGCACCACGCGGTAGCCGTTCCAGTCCACAGCGAAGCCGCTACAGGCACGGCCTGGCTCGGGAAAGGCACCGCAACTGCCGAGCACAGTGACCTGTCGCATCCGCACAGCTTGTCATCGCCTCAGCTGGGATGGGCACCGCTGGTATGGGATGCCGCCCGCCGTGAGCTTCCGGGAGACGCACCGGCTGAACGGCGACTCTGGTCCCGGACCAGCATCGCCGTGACCTGCTGTCGGCCCGCTACGGCGTAGCTCTTGGTAACTAGTGATCTGAGCGCTGACGCCGACGCAGCAGCACGGCTGTCACCAGGTAGCCAACGCCAAGCAGTGCTGCCAGCACGGCGATGATCGCGGACCAACTGATCGGCTCCCCGATGGCGAACACCCAGTACGCCACAGCAAGTAAAGACCAGACGCCCCCGAGGATGAACCCCTGCCTGGGCGTTTTGGCTGTCTGCCACCACGGGCTACCGATCGCTCCCACGTATTGAATCCTGCCCTTGGTACGGCGAATGGCACAAGGCAGGACGGCTTCGGCGGCTGCTCGCAGCCAGGGGCCGACGTGCCCCTCGTCCGCGTTGCAACGCGCTGACCCGATGACGTCATGGTGCCAAGCCCCGACGCCAGGCCGGATAAAGCCTGAGCCCGCAGCCCTTGACCCCCATGCAACAAGCAGGCCGGAGCCGCCACCTCTCCATCACCTGGAACACCATCAACCCGTCCCGCGCAATCGAGGATCCCTACTTCCGCGAACGCCGACGAACTGCACCCGAGACCGACGATCGTCTAGCCGGAAGTGTCGGTGCGACAGTCGTCCGCCAGGTGATCTACGACAGCCGAGAGCCCGGGTCGCGGCTTGATCACCGTGCTCGACCACCGTGTGCGTTAGGTTACGTCGTCCAGTTTGTCGAGCGCGCCGTCGTGCTGGTCGTCGTATCGGTGCGGGCGCGTCCAGCAACCGCCGGCACGGGCCACAGGAGGAGACATGTCGGACGAGATCAGGCTCAGTGCGGTCACCCTGGACTGCCCGGACGCCGTCGCCTTGGCGGGGTTCTACGCCAGCATCACCGGCGGAACCCTGACACACGCCGGGGACGGCTGGGCATGCGTGCTGAGCCCGGCCGGACGGATCAACTTCCAGACTATGCCCGGATACACGCCACCCACCTGGCCCGACCCCACCTCGTCGATCATGATGCATCTCGACTTCATGGTCGTGGACCGAGACGCCGCCGAGGCCCGCGTGCTCGCTGCCGGAGCAACAAAGTACGACTTCCAGCCCAACAGCGAACAGTGTTACGTCTACGCCGACCCGGCGGGCCACCCGTTCTGCCTGACCACCTGGGAGGCCACCGCTACGCCAACTCAGCTCGGCTGACCGACCGGGCTCGGTGAGACCCTGGCCGCCGAGTTCCCTCGGGAAGAAACCGCGGTCACCGACGCCATCTGCTGCGCAGACATGGAGGCCGGACCGTCCCCACCTGGGACGGCTCCTCCACCGCTGCCGGCTACCTGCGTCTCGTCCGCTGGCGTCCATCCCGATCGTCACTCAGATCAGTCACCAGGGCGAGTTGCAAGATCCTTGCATCAGTCGTCGTCGGTGACTGTGAAGGGCGCGTAGCCCTCCCCCACCTCCGTCACGTCAAGGTCACTGAAGATGAGAGTGACGACGTGAGCGTTCATTCTGAGGCGGACCTCGTGAAAGGGGATGCCGATCTTTTCAGCCCACGACCGGGCACGCTCGGAGTCTGCCACCACCTCCGCACCTGGGTAGAGCGGCTGCCAACGCACCGCCCACACGAAGCCGTCCAGGTCCGGGCCGATCTCCCGGTCAGTCAGTCGCTCGTCGAGCGAGCAACGCCAGGTATCGGGACTCACCTCCGTATGCACCTCGGCTGCAACGCAGTACTTGAAGAGGTAGCGGAGGTGGACGGGTGGGATGCCGGTATGCGGGTCCGCGGTGACGTAGGCGATGACTTCGTAATCGCGGATGTAGTCGGTGTACCCGTGATGCACGATCGCGTCGTCGAAGATGTCATCCAACGCCTGGCTGAGCTGCGCGAACTCCATGCCCCGTTCTACCACCCGACGGAACACCGTCCTGGCCGGGACGGTCGAGCAGAGGAGTTGAACCACGTGGTCGGCAGCTCGGCTGTGATCGGACAGTTGACATGCAACGCGGTTTCGCCAGGTGATGTACGACAGGCGTGCCCGTCATCCAGGGGCGACAGTTTGCCGACGACGAAACGTCCTGCTCGGACTACCCTCGTCGGCGTGCCGGTTGATGATCTTCCGCTGCCTCCCGCGTTCGAAGCGGTGGCGGCCTGGGCTGGTACCGGGCGGGTGGTGCGTGCCACCGAGCTGGATGTGGCGAAGTGGTGGCTTCCCGACCAGCAGAAGGCCGCACTGGTCTCCTGTGGTGTACCGCTGATCGATGGCCTTGTCGGCGCGGTGTCATTCAACGCAGAACCGACGATGTACCGGTTGGCGAACTCCGACGACCCGCTCTCGGTGTACGGTGCCGCGCCGGGGACCGGCGAGGTGCAGATATGGTCGCCGGACGGCAGCGCCGAATTCGTCAACTCCACGATCGTCCACTGGCTGTGTTCGCTGCACATAGTGGGTATGTGGCTCACCAACTCAACCGTCATCGACCGCTGGGACGAGGACGGACAGGCCGAAGAGCAGGCGCTCACGGAGCTCGCCGACCTGTTGGAACGCATCAGGGACCTTGACCCGCCCGCGTTCGGGGACGGCGACCACACAACCCACTTCTGGCCCGGCGTGCTCGACCGGTGGCTCTACTGATCGATTACTGCAATAGGTGACCTGTCACGACACTGCGGGTAGCGTGGTCCACGGTGGTGCCGCCGGTAGCGGTCGGCGGCCCACCACCCAGACCGCTACCTGGGAGCACAGCCATGACGTCCCACGTCGACCCGCGCTTCGGTGCCATACTCCGGCAGCTCCGTGAGGAAACCGGCCTGTCCCTGCGGGCACTCGCGCAACTCACTCACCGGGGTAAGAGTCACCTTCACGAACTCGAAATCGGCAGCAAAGCGCCCACCGTCGACACCGCCCAACACCTCGATCAGGTGCTCAACGCCGGTGGTGCGCTCGCCCGGCTGGTCACCGCGCCCATCGACCACGAAGCTGAAGCCGACGACCTGCTGCAACGCATTGCTGCCAGCGACGTCAGCAACCACACCCTTACCCGCATCGAACAAGGCGTCGACGACCTCGCCAGCCTGTACCCCACCACCGCCCCGGCCGACCTGCTGCCCATGGTGCGCCAACACCTCGCTTACGTCGGCAGGCTGCTCGCCGGACGAGTCACCCTCGCTCAACAGCGGCGCCTCGTCGTCGCCGGTGGGTGGTTGGCCGTGCTGCGGGCCACCGTGCACATCGACCTGCAACAGCCCGGCGCCGCCAGCGCCCACCTCACCGCCGCTTCCGGGCTCGCCGACCACGCCGATCACCCGGAGATCCTGGGCTGGTGCCTCGAAACCAGGGCGTGGGAGGTGCTGACCATCGGCGACTACCGGGGTGCCCTCCGCCTGGCCCAGCAGGCGCAGGAAGTGGCCCCCGTCGGTAGTTCCGCCCATATCCAGGCGACAGCGCAGGAGGCGCGGGCGTGGGCGCGAATGGGCGACGTCCGTAAGACACGGCAGACGTTGGACCGGGTTGAACGGTTGACCGCGAACCTGCCGACACCGGAGAGGGCGGAGCACCACTACCGGTACGACCCGTCCAAGGCTCAGGCGTACATGGCCACCACGTTGGCGTGGGCGGGTGACCCGGGCGCGGAGCGGGTGGCTCGGCAGGTTCTGGCGCATCTGGATCCGCGCGGTGACGGTGGAGAACGGCCGCGACGGTCGGCGTCGGCTCGCCTCGATTTGGGGTTGGCGCTCGCCTCCTCCGGTCGCCCTGATGAGGCGTCCGTGTTCGCCGCGGAGGCGGTGGCGTCGGGGCGTGTGGTGCCGTCGAACTGGTGGCGGGCGCGGGAGGTGTTGCGCCGGGTGGAGCAGTCGGGCGCACCGGAGGCTACCGACTTGCGGGACGTGTTGGAGCAGTTCAAGCCCACCGCTGGCAGGTAGCGGACAGGTTCGGCGATCAGCGGACAGCCGTCGCCTTCAAGTCATCATTGACCGCCCGTAACGTCCCGTTTACGGACGGCGGTGACGAACATCCGAACCCGACGCGATGTGTGCGACCGTCGCCGCCGTTCCGCCGAGAGGCGGGGGCGTCCGTGCCGGGAGTGACCGGGCGCCCTCCAGCCAGTGACAGAGGGGGCAGCGTTGATGTCGGAGGTACCAACAACCGTGCGGGCGGGCAGCGCCCTTCACGCGGAACGGTCGGTGGCGGCACTGGACAGTCGACTGGGTGGCGAGCACATGCCCCGCCGGCCGCAGTGGGACTGTCAGGCATGCGAGCAGTCTTGGCCGTGCGACCCGGCGCGGGTACGCCTGGCAGAGGAATTCGGCACCAACCGGGTCAACCTGTCCATGTACGTCAGTGGCCTGCTCGATGTGGCCTTGGAAGAGTTGCCGACCGTCGCCACCGCCGACCTGTACGACAGGTTCGTGGCCTGGACCCGCTGACCTGAGCCCCGCCAGCCTGGTGAAGGGCTGGCGGGGGGTCTCGTTGCGGCCTGCTGCTGGGGAAGGGCAGGCCGCCTCGGCTGGCCTGTCCCGTCACAGGACATGCCCTCGCCTGGCGTTCCACCAGACGCCTGACATGATCGCGACACTCGCGTGAAGAGAAGTCGCCCCGTTTCCTGGCGCACCGGTCAAGGACAGTCGAGGAGGTCATGGTGCAGCCGGACAAATTCGACACTGCTCGCCGTCGCTTTCCAGTGGGCGAGCACATCAGGGGCGAGGTCGTCCTCATACCGAAGCCCGGAGCGATCGGGTTGATGGTGGACGTGGGCCAGGAAGCAGAGGGCTTCGTCGACGTCCTGGTCCTGCCGCACGAGCCGGCTGACTGGCCTGCGGTGGGCACGGTGACCACGTTCGAAGTTCTCGAACACCGAACGGGTCAGGTTCGCCTACTCCCCCTCGACGAGCGATTCCGTTCGCAGACCTACCTGCCCAGCAGCCTGAGCCACCAGCAGTGGACGTCGATCAAAGCACGATTTCCGATCGGCTCCGTGGTGACCGCGACCGTCACTCACGTCTTCGTGTCGAACAGGGAGTGCGTGGTGAGGTTCGAGGATTGCTGGTCATCCCTGGAATGGAACGGCGACGCTCCGAAGATCGGCGACACTGACAGGTACACGGTCACCCGGCACCTGGACGTCACCCGACGGGTCATTCTCACACCAAGCGCCGCAGAGCCTGGTTGACCCACTGCCTCCGCCAGGCGACCGAGACGTCGAGCACGAGGCGACGAGACACGCTGGCAACCCGGCCAGACGCCGAGCGCCGACCGACGCTCGTCGCACGACCGGGCTGCGACTGCCCACGGGGACCGCATACATGGCCACCGCGCCTAGTGACGGCCGCCCTTACTTGGCGTTGAAGTAGTTGGCCTCCGGGTGGTGGACGACAATCGCGTCGGTGGCCTGCTCCGGCATGAGCTGGAACTCCTCGGACAGCTCGACCCCGATCCGGTCCGCGCCGAGCAGATCCATGATCTTCGCCCGGTCTTCCAGGTCGGGGCAGGCCGGGTAGCCGAACGCGTACCGGCAGCCCCGGTAGTCGTTGTGCAGGATGCCGGCCAGGTCCGCCGGGTCGTCGTGCCCCAGCGGGCGGCCGTCGGGCAGTGTCATCTCGGCGCGGATGCGCTGGTGCCAGTATTCGGCAAGGGCCTCGGTGAGCTGCACAGAGAGGCCGTGCACCTCCAGGTAGTCGCGGTACTCGTTGCGGGCGAACAGCTTCGCCGCGTACTCGCTGACCGGCTGGCCGACGGTGACCAGTTGCAACGCGACCACATCGAGCTGGTCGCCCTGGGGCCTGAAGAAGTCCGCCAGGCAGAGCCGCCGCTCCTGCCGCTGCCGCGGGAAGGAGAACCGGGCGCGCTCCGCGTGCCCGTTCTCGTCGAGCACCACCAGGTCATTGCCCTCGGAGTACGCGGGGAAGTAGCCGTACACCACGGCTGCCTCAAGGACCTGGTCGGCGATCAGCCGGTCCAGCCAGTACCGCAGACGCGGCCGGCCCTCGGTCTCGACCAGCTCCTCGTAGGAGGGTCCGCTGCCACCCCGGGCGCCGCGCAACCCCCACTGCCCGGAGAAGGTGGCCCGCTCGTCGAGCAGCGCCGCGTAGTCGGCCATCGGCACGCCCTTGACGACGCGGGTGCCGAAGAACGGCGGGGTGGGCACCGACACGTCGCCGGCCACGTCGGAGCGGACCGAGGAGTCGTGCAGCTCCGGCAGCGACGTGGTGACCATGGAGCGCTGCCGTTCCCGGCGCGCCCGCCGGGCCGCGAGAGCCGCCTCCCGCTCCGGGTCGATCACCGGGGCGCCGCCGCGCTTGGCCGTCATCACCCGGTCCATCAGGGACAGACCCTCGAACGCGTCCCGCGCGTAGTGCACCTGCCCGGGGAACGTCGACCGCAGGTCGTCCTCGACGTACGCGCGGGTCAGCGCCGCCCCACCCAGCAGGACCGGCCAGCGTTCCGCGACCCCGCGCGTGGCCATCTCGGCCAGGTTCTCCTTCATGATGACAGTGCTCTTGACCAGCAGCCCGGACATGCCGATCGCGTCGGCGCGGTGCTGCTCTGCGGCGTCCAGGATGGCGCTGATCGGCTGCTTGATGCCGATGTTCACCACCTCGTAGCCGTTGTTGGACAGGATGATGTCGACCAGGTTCTTGCCGATGTCGTGCACGTCGCCGCGCACTGTGGCGAGCACGATGCGGCCCTTGCCGCCGTCCTCGATGGTCTCCATGTGCGGTTCGAGGTAGGCCACCGCGGTCTTCATCACCTCGGCGGACTGGAGCACGAACGGCAGCTGCATCTGGCCGGAGCCGAACAGCTCGCCGACCACCTTCATGCCGTCCAGCAGGATGTCGTTGATGATCGACAACGGGGACCGGCCGCCGGCCATCGCCTCGTCCAGGTCGGCCTCCAGGCCGTTGCGCTCACCGTCGATGATCCGCCGCTTGAGCCGCTCGTCGAGCGGCAACGCCGCCAACTCCTGCGCCCGGCTGGCCCGGGCGCTCGTCACGTCAACACCCTCGAAGAGTTCGAGGAAGCGCTGCAACGGGTCGTACCCCTCGCGGCGTCGGTCGTAGACCATGTCCAGCGCGACCTCGCGCTGCTCGTCGGGGATCTTCGACATCGGCAGGATCTTGCTGGCGTGCACGATCGCGGAGGTCAGGCCGGCCTGCACGCACTCGTGCAGGAACACCGAGTTGAGCACCTGCCGGGCCGCCGGGTTGAGCCCGAACGAGATGTTCGAGATGCCGAGGGTGAAGTTGATACCGGGGTAGCGGCGGGAGATCTCCCGGATCGCCTCGATCGTCTCGATGCCGTCGCGGCGAGTCTCCTCCTGCCCGGTGGCGATCGGGAAGGTCAGTGTGTCGATCAGGATGTCGGACAGGTCCATCCCCCATCGGCCGGTCAGGTCGTCGATGGTGCGCGAGGCGATGCGGACCTTGTCCGCTGCGGTGCGCGCCTGCCCTTCCTCGTCGATGCACATCACCACCACTGCGGCACCGTGCTCCCGGATCACCGGCATCACCCGCCCGTAGCGGGACTCCGGGCCGTCGCCGTCCTCGAAGTTCACCGAGTTGACCACGCAGCGGCCGCCGAGCATCTCCAAGCCGGCCTCGATGACGTTCGGCTCGGTGGAGTCCAACATGATCGGCAGGGTGGACGCGGTGGCGAACCGACCGGCCAGCTCCCGCATGTCCTGCGTGCCGTCGCGGCCGACGTAGTCCACACACAGGTCGAGCAGGTGCGAGCCGTCCCGTGCCTGACTGCGGGCGATCTCCACACAGGCCCGCCAGTCGCCGGCGAGCATCGCCTCCCGGAACGCCTTCGAGCCGTTGGCGTTGGTCCGCTCCCCCACCATCAGCACCGACGCGTCCTGGGCGAACGGCACCGGGTGGTAGACCGAGGAGACGCCCGCCTCGTGCCGCGGCTCCCGGACCGGGGCGGTGACGCCGTGCAGCCGCTCGGCCAGCACCCGGATGTGCTCCGGGGTGGTGCCGCAGCAGCCGCCGACCAGCCCCACGCCGTACTCGTTGATGAACCGCTCCAGGGCCTCGGCCAGCTCCACGGGAGTCAGCGGGAAGTACGCCCCGTCGGCGGTCAGCACCGGCAGGCCGGCGTTCGGCATCACCGACAGCGGGATGCGGGAGTGCTGCGACAGGTAACGCAGGTGCTCGCTCATCTCGGCCGGGCCGGTCGAGCAGTTGAGCCCGATCAGGTCCACGCCGAGCGGCTCGATCGCGGCGAGGGCCGCCCCGATCTCGCTGCCGACCAGCATGGTGCCAGTGGTCTCCACCGCCACGTGGCAGATGATCGGCACCGTCTGGCCCAGCTCGGCCATCGCCCGCTTCGACCCGACCACCGCCGCCTTGACCTGGAGCAGGTCCTGACAGGTCTCGATGATCAGCGCGTCCGCGCCGCCGACGATCAGACCCGCGGCGTTCTCCTGGTAGGCGTCACGCAGGGTCGAGTAGGCGGCGTGCCCGAGGGTGGGCAGCTTGGTGCCCGGCCCGATCGAGCCGAGCACGAACCGGGGCCGCTCCGGGGTGCTGGCCGCGTCGGCGGCCTCCCGGGCGATCCGGGCGCCCGCCTCGGACAGCTCGCGGATGCGGTGCGGGATGTCGTACTCGGCGAGGTTGGCGAGGTTGGCCCCGAAGGTGTTGGTCTCCACGCAGTCTGCGCCGACGGCCAGGTAGGCGTCGTGCACCCCGCGCACCACGTCCGGGCGGGTGACGTTGAGGATCTCGTTGCACCCCTCGAGCCCGTCGAAGTCGTCGAGCGTGAGGTCCGCGGCCTGAAGCATCGTGCCCATCGCGCCGTCGGCGATGAGAATGCGATCAGCCAACACATCCATCAATGAAGTCCGCACCCGTTCAGGTTAGTGCGATTCCGCCGGACTCCACGACCATCCTCGTGCGATCCCCTATTGTGTCACGGGGATCACGCTGTCTGGTTCGTTCGGGTATGACCTGCTGCCGGAGCGGCCGACCGGCGCGGCCGACGGGCCGCACCCTCGCCCTGCACGTAGGCTGGCGGACGTGAAGGACAACAGGGACGCCACCGTGCCACACGGTATGACGACCGGGCGCGGTCCCGGCGCCAGCCGCGACGAGCAGGGTGAGGTGACGGCGTGACCGAGTTCGACGGACTGCCGGTGCTGCGGTCCCCGGTAGCGATCGCCGCGTTCGAGGGCTGGAATGACGCCGCCGACGCGTCCACCGCCGCGGTCGAGCACCTGGAGCAGGTCTGGAACGCCCGGCAGATCGCCGAGCTGGATCCGGAGGACTTCTACGACTTCCAGGTCAGCCGGCCCACCATCACCATGGCCGACGGGGAGACCCGGCGGGTGGAGTGGCCGACGACCAGGTTCATGGTGGCCAGCCCGGAGGGCACCGACCGTGACGTGGTGCTGATCCGCGGCATCGAGCCGAGCATGCGCTGGCGGACGTTCTGCGAGCAGGTGCTGGAGATCTGCCACAGCCTGGAGGTGGAACGGGTGGTGCTGCTCGGCGCGTTGCTGGCCGACGTGCCGTACACCCGGCCGCTACCGATCAGTGGCAGCGCCTCCGACGCGCAGGCCGCCGAGCGCTACCAGCTCACCCCCACCCGGTACGACGGGCCGACCGGCATCGTCGGCGTGCTGCACGACGCCTGCACCCGCGCCGAGGTGGACGCCGTCTCGTTCTGGGTGCACGTGCCGCACTACGCCAACAACCCGCCCTGCCCGAAGGCCACCCTCGCCCTGCTGCACCGGGTCGAGGAGGTCGTCGACCTGCCGGTGCCGATGGCCGACCTGGCCGAGGAGTCCGCCGAGTGGGAGCAGCGGGTACGCAGCGCCGCCGAGCAGGACGCCGAGCTGGGCGAGTACGTCCGCGAGCTCGAAGAGCGGGTCGGCGACGAGGGGATCACGCCGTTGACCGGTGACGAGATCGCCCAGGAGTTCGAGAAGTACCTGCGCCGCCGGGGCGGTTCGGCCGGCCCCACCGCCGGCTCCTGGTAGCACCGTTTTCGCTGCGGGCCTTCGGACCTTCTGTGGTCCGAAGGCCCGTTTTCGCGTGTCCGGGGTGGCGCCGTCACACCCCCTAGGGCATCCTAGGAACCTAGATGTGATCAAGGAGGCGGGTGTGCAGATCAATCCCGGGGCCGCCGAGTTCCCGCACCGACAGATCGCCGCGCAGCTCAAGGTCCAGGTCCGGCGCGGGGACTGGGGGCCGGGCGAGCGGCTGCCGTCCATCCCGGCCATCGCCGAGATGTTCGGCGTCGCCAAGCAGACCGTGCAACGCGCCGTCGACCAACTGCGGGTCGAGGGCATCCTGATCACCAAACCCGGCTCCGGTACGTACGTCCGGGGCACCCGCCGCCGCCTCAACCGCCTCTCCCGAGGCCGGTACGGCGGCTTCCGCGGCTACCACACCGACCTGGCCGCCCGATACCGTCAACAGCTCGTCTCCGTGGGGCACGCCCCCGCCCCCGCCGAGGTGGCCGACGCCTTCGGCGTCTCCGACGGCACCAACCTGCTCTGCCGGCGGCACCTCGTCCGCACCGACGACTCCCCCGTCGAGGTGGGCGCCTCCTGGTTCCTGCCCCGCGACACCGCCGGAACCTCGCTGGAGCGCACCGAGGCGTTCGGCCGGCCGCTCTACCAGGAGGCCGAGGAAGCCACCGGACGACGGTACGTTTCAGCAACCGACACGATCAGCGCCCGTCAGCCGAGCCGGGAGGAGGCCGAAACGCTCCAGATCCGGCCGGACACCCCAGTGCTGCACCTGCTGCACGTCGCGTACGACGCGCACCGCAAGCCGATCGAGGTCTCCCAGGCGACCTGGCCCGGCCCGATGACCACCCTCACCGAGGAGTACAAGATCCCCGGCCCAACCCCCGACCCGGAACCCGACCCCGGCCTGGTCCTGGGCTAGCCAGCACCGCCCCGCCCGCCCCGCCCTGCCCTGCCCGGGCCCCGGCCCAGCCCCGGCCCAGCCCCGGCCCAGCCCCGGCCCAGCCCCGGCCCTGCCGGCCCGGCCCTGCCCGGCCCGGCGATCTTGCGCTTACGGTTGCACTTTTGCCCGTTCTGCACTTTTTGCTGGGACAGAAACTGCAAGATCGGCGCGATGGTCGCGCCTGGGCGACCCCTGAGAGCTCACCCGTTGTCGAAACTCATCGCCGTCGTTGCATCTATACACTCGGTATATATACTGCGGGTATATCGATGGTCGGGCGGCCTGGTTCCGGCGTCGAGCAACCCAGGGGAGGATCAATGCCAACCGTGAAACCTGTTGGTGCACGGGGGATCACGCGCCGTGGCCTTGTCGGAGCCGCGCTGGCGGTCGGGGCCGGCGTACCGTTGGGCATCGCTGGCCGCGCCACGGCGGCAACCGCCGATGCGGGCCCGGCCCGGCTCACTCTCCCCCGGCCGACCGGGCCGTACCGCGTGGGTGTGGTGTCGCTGCATCTGGTCGACCGGTCGCGGCCGGAACCGCTGGCCGGGCCGGGGCGGTATCGGGAACTGATGGTCAGCGTCTGGTACCCCGCCCGGAACGAGCGGCGCTACCCGCGCTCCCCGTGGATGACGGCCGCCTCGATGCGCGTGCTGCTGGAATCCGCAGGCTTCGACCCCCACGCCGCGCTGGCGCCGTTGACGGCCGGGCACGAGGGCGCCCCGGTGCGGCACCCGGGCCGGCGGTTGCCGGTGGTGCTGTACTCACACGGCGCCGGCAGCCACCGTTCGGACACCACCATCGTGGTGCAGGAACTCGCCAGCCACGGGTACGCGGTGGTCACTGTGGACCACACGTACGACGGGTTCAGCGAATTCCCCGACGGCCGAGTCACCGTCCAGGAGGATGACGTCGATTCCACCCCGTGGACCTACACCAGCGACGTCCGATTCGTCCTCGATCAGATCTTCGACCTCGCCGCCGGGGGCAACCCCGACGTCGACCACGCGCCACTGCCGACCGGGCTGGGTGCCGCCCTCGACCTGAGTCGGATCGGCATGTTCGGCTGGTCGAAGGGTGGCACCGCGACGGCCCTGACCATGGGCACCGACCGACGGGTCCGGGCGGGGCTGAGCCTGGACGCCCCGATGGTGTCGCAGCCGATGCCCACCACCGACCTGTACCGGCCGTTCATGCTGATGACGGCGGAGTACACCCGGGCCGCGGAGCCCGCCGTCGCCGAGTTCTTCAGGCACCTACGGGGATGGCGACTCAACGTCCAGGCCGCCGAAGCGATCCACTCGTCCTACGGCGACAACCAGTGGCTCGTGCCGCAACTGGCGAAGCTCATCGGCATGAGCGACGAGGAACTCGTGCGTTGGGTCGGCACGCTCGACCCCGCCCGCGCGGTCCGCATCGGGCAGGCGTACCCGCTGGCGTTCTTCGACCTGCACCTGCGGCACCGGGACGGCCACCTCCTGAACGGCCCGAGCCGGTCCTTCCCCGAGGTGGCGTTCATTCCGTGACCCGGCCGACAGAGCCTCTGTCGATCATGGAGTTGTGGTGCCGCGCGTAAGGGGCACAGCACCGCTTATCGCCCACCACAACTCCATGATCGACGCGAGCGGGGCGGGGCCCGGCTTGCGAGGGACTAGAGGCGGATGCCCAGGAGGGCGTCGACAGTGGTCGCGAAGAGAGCGGGGGCCTCCGGGTCGTCGGTGGCGCCGGCGAGGGTCGCCTCGGCCCAGCGGTCGGCTGCGGCCAGGGCTCCGGGGGTGTCCAGGTCGTCGGCCAGGCGTGCGCGTACCTCGGCCAGCAGCTCGGCCCCGGACGGCCCGGCGGGCGCGGCGGCGGCCCGCCGCCAACGGTCCAGGCGCTCGTGCGCGGCGGTGAGCAGGTCGTCGGTCCAGGTGCGGTCGCTGCGGTAGTGCCCGGAGATCAACGCCAGCCGGATCGCCATCGGGTCGACCTTGTCGGCACGCAGCCGGGACACGAAGACCAGGTTGCCGCGGGACTTGGACATCTTCTCGCCGTTCAGACCGATCATGCCGGCGTGGACGTAGTGCTCGGCGAACGGCGCCTGGCCGGTGAGCCGCTCGGCGTGCGCGGCGGACGCCTCGTGGTGCGGGAACAGCAGGTCGTTGCCGCCGCCCTGCACGTCGATCCGGTCGCCGAGCAGGTTGAGCGCGATCACCGCGCACTCGATGTGCCAGCCGGGGCGGCCCGGGCCCAGCTCGCCGCCCGGCCAGGACGGCTCGCCCTCGCGGGCGCCGCGCCACAGCAGCGGGTCCAGTGGGTCCCGCTTGCCGGCCCGGTCGGGGTCGCCGCCGCGCTCGGGGAAGATCTCCAGCATCTGCTCGCGGGTCAGGTTCGACTCGTAGCCGAAGCGGGGCGTGGCGGAGATGTCGAAGTAGACGTCGCCCGTGCCGTCGTCGAGCCGGTACGCGGCACCGTCCTTGAGCAGCACCTCGACCTTGTCGGCGATGTCCGGGATCGACTCGACGGCACCCACGTAGTGCGCCGGCGGGATGATCCGCAGCGCCTCCATGTCCTCCCGGAACAGCGCCGTCTCGCGCATCGCCAGGACCACCCAGTCCTCGCCGTCGCGGGCGGCCCGCTCCAGCAGCGGGTCGTCGATGTCGGTGACGTTCTGCACGTAGCGCACCGGGCGGCCGGCGTCACGCCACATCCGCTGCACCAGGTCGAACGTGATCATGGTGGCGGCGTGGCCGAGGTGGGTGGCGTCGTACGGGGTGATGCCGCAGACGTACATGCTGCCCGCGTCGGCCGGCTCACTCGGGTGGACACCCTGCCGCGCCGAGTCGTACAACGCCAGTGGCTCGCCCCTGCCCGGCAGCCGTGGCACCTCGTGTCCCGCCCAAGACTCCATGGGATCAGCCTAGCCAGCCCGCCGGCAACGCCGGAGCGCCCCACGGGTGATCAAGATGACAGCGGGTCACATGGGCGGCCAGGGCATCGCCGGCCAGTCCTCCGGAGGCTGCGGGAAGCAGCCGGTCTGGCGCAGCCGGTCGACCCGGGCGGCCACCTCGGCCACCTCGCTGATGGTCAGATGGTCGGCCAACTCCGCGCCGAGCGCACCGGCGACCTGACCGGCCAGCGCGTCGAGCATCTCCACGGCGTCCGCGGGCAGGCGCTTACCGGCCCAACCCCAGAGCACCGTGCGCAGCTTGTCCTCCACGTGGAAGCTCACCCCGTGGTCCACGCCGTAGATCCGGTCGTCGGCACCGACGAGCACGTGACCGCCCTTACGGTCGGCGTTGTTGAGCACCGCGTCGAGCACCGCGAGCCGGGCCAGCCGTGGGTCGTCGGCGTGGGCGAGGGCGTACGCGGCGCCGTCGTCGTCCCGGGCCGCGGCGATCGGGATCCAGCGTGGCGGCAACTCCCCGGCGGGCAGGAAACCGACGAGCGGTTCCGCGTCCTCCGGCTCGTCGATCCACAGCTGGCAGGAGCCGGGGCCGAACGGGCCGTCGCGCAGGACGGTGGGCGGCACCAGGTCCCATCCGGTGGCTCGGGAGACCAGGTACGCCGAGACCTCCCGACCGGCCAGGGTGCCGTCGGGGAAGTCCCAGAGTGGGCGCTCGCCCCGGACCGGCTTGTAGACGCACCGGGCGGTGGCCCCCTCCAGGGTCAGGATGCCGCGCAGCGTCGTGTTGGACGCGTCGACCAGCCGACCTTCCAGGTCGAGCACGCCGTCACGCAGCAGCCGCAGCGCGGCGTCGCCGTCCTGGCGAGGCTGGAGGCCGGACGAGGTCACCGGTGATAACCGTTGTGCCGCGGGCAGAGGTGCCCGGCGGGGTCCAACGGTTGGCCGCAGAGCGGGCACGGTGGCCGGCCCGCGTTGACCACTCGCCGGGCCCGCTCGATGAACTGGCGGGTCGCCTGCGGGGTGAGCCGGACCCGGAGCCGGTCCAGGTCCTCGTCCGGCTCTTCGTCCTCGTCGTCGTCTTCGTCCTCGTCGTCCTCGTCGCCCAGCTCGACCTCGGGCTCCACCTCACCCGCGGCGATCGCCTCGATCACCACGGTCGCGGTGTCCACGTCGAAGGCCAGCCCGAGCGTCCCGACCCGGAACTCCTCGTCGACCGGGGTGTCCAGCGGCTCGTTGTCGCCGATCACTGGTGCCAGCTCGGGCAGGTCCACCCCGAAGCGACGCTGCGCCTCGGTGAGCAGCTCCTCAAGCTTCTCGGCGAGCAGGGACACCTGGACCTTCTCCAGCGCGACGCTGACCAGCCTGCCGCCGCCGCGGGCCTGCAGGAAGAACGTGCGCTCCCCCGGCGGCCCGACAGTCCCGGCGACGAACCGCTCCGGCGGTTCGAAGGCGTGCACCTGGTGGGTCATACCCACGACCCTATCCGGCCCGCCTTGGCATCGCGCACCCCACCGACGTGAATCGCCGCAGCGGCGGCGCGCCCGGCGTACGAGGGGCTAAACCCGGGCGTGGCGGCCTTTCTGACGTGCGCCGCTCCGGTCGGGGGCGGTGTCGTGACGTGACTCACCGCGACCCGCCCGCCCCACCGCCGACGGCCGCGTCCGAGTCGGCGACGCGGTTCGCGCGCCGACGCCGCTTGGCTGGCGGCGGCACCAGCGCCGCCAGGTCGCCGCCGGTGTCGTTGAGTCGCACCAGAAACGGACGCAGCGGCGTGAACCGGATCGCCGTCACCGACGCCGGGTCGGCCACGATCCGCTGAAAGGCATCCAGGTGTACGCCGAGCGCGTCCGCCACGATGGCCTTGATCACATCGCCGTGGCTGCACGCCAACCAGACCGCCTCGGGCCCGTGCTCGGCGGTGACCCGCGCGTCCCAGGAACGCACCGCCGCGACGGCACGGGCCGCCATCGCCGCCATCGCCTCGCCACCCGGGAAGACCGCGGCGCTGGGGTGCTGCTGGACCACCGGCCAGAGCGGCTCCTTGGCGAGTTTCTTCAGCGGCTGCCCCTCCCAGCTGCCGTAGTCGCACTCGATCAGCCCGTCCTCGACCACCGGGGTGGCCTGCGGAAGCGCCAACTCCAGGGTCTGCCGGCAGCGGATGAGCGGGCTGGTCACCACGGCGGCCAGCGGCACCGGCCGCAGCCGCTCGCCGACCGCGGCGGCCTGGGCGCGCCCGGTGTCGTCCAACTCGACCGGCTGGCGGCCGGCCAGGCCGCCATCGGCGTTCGCCGTGGTACGGCCGTGTCGCAGAAGCAGAAGGGTCGCCACGGGACCACCCTATGACCTGGCCCCCGGGCCGGGCCGTCGCGGGCGGCGACCTGACGACTGCGGCCCTCGTCCCCACCCGCGGGCGCAGACGAGGGCCGTCGGCAGACCGGTCAGGTGGCGTCGATCGTGCCGGTCAGCAGCAGGGCCAGGACCAGGGTGCCCAGCGCGACCCGGTACAGCACGAAGACGTACAGGGTGTGGTGGGCGACATAGCGCAGCAGCCAGGCGATGGCCGCGTAGCCGATGCCGAACGCGATCAGGGTGGCCACGATCGTCTGGGCCACGGTGGGCACGGACGTGCCCGGGGCGGACGGTTCGAAGACGTCCCCGAGGCTGAACACGCCGGACATCACCACCGCCGGGATGGCCAGCAGGAACGAGTACCGTGCCGCCGCCTCCCGGGTCAGGTTGAGCAGCAGGCCGGCGGTGAGCGTGCCGCCGGACCGGGACACACCGGGGACCAGCGCCATCGCCTGGGCGAAGCCCATCACGATGCCGTCCTTCATCCGGAAGTTCTCCAGGGTGCGGGTCTGCCGCCCCCAGTACTCGGCGAACGCCAACACGAACGCGAACACGATCAGCGTGGTCGCCACCACCCACAGGTTGCGCCCGGCCGTCTTGATCTGGTCCTTGAACAGGAAACCGAAGAGCCCGATCGGGATCGAGCCGACGATCACGTACCAGCCCATCCGGTAGTCGAGGCTGGAGCGGACCGACTTGTCCCTGATGCCCACCAGCCAGGTGCGGGTGATCCGCCAAATGTCCTTGGCGAAGTAGATCAGCACTGCCGCTTCGGTGCCGAGCTGGGTGACCGCGGTGAACGACGCGCCGGCGTCACGGTCGAAGAAGATCGCCGAGGTGATCCGCAGATGCCCCGACGAGCTGACCGGAAGGAACTCGGTCAGTCCCTGGACGATGCCCAGGACGATGGCCTCGACCCAGGTCACTCGCCGACTCCCGAGAGGTCGAGAGCCTCGGCGACGGTACGCAGAGTCTGCACACCGCTGTCCCGGTCGGCCACGAAGAGGGTCACCGACAGCGTGGTGACCCCGGCTGCCGCGTACTCCCGCATCCGTTCGGCGATGCGCTCCTTCGGGCCGAGCAGCGAGGTGCGGTCGATGAACTCCATCGGCACGGCGGCGGCAGCGTCACGCTGCCGCTTGGCCAGGTACAGGTCCTGCACCTCGCGGGCGGCGTCGCCGTAACCCATCCGGGTGGCGAGCTGGTTGTAGAAGTTCTGCTGCCGGCTGCCCATACCGCCCACGTAGAGCGCGGCGTACCAGCGGACGAGTTCGGCGCAGGAGGCCACGTCGTCGCCGATCACCACGGGCACCGACGGCACCACGTCGAACCCGGCCAGCTCCTTGCCGACCTTGGCCCGCCCGGCGCGCACCGAGGCGAGCTGCTCCTCGGCGAACTCCGGGGCGTAGAACACGGCCAGCCAGCCGTCGGCGATCTCGCCGGCCAGCTCCAGGTTCTTCGGGCCGACCGCCGCCAGGTAGATCGGAATGTGCTCGCGCGGTGGGTGGAAGCCCAGCCGCAGGGCCTTGCCCGGGCCGTCCGGCAGCGGCAGCGTGTAGTGCTCGCCGTCGTACGCCACCTCCTTACGGGCGATGGCCAGCTTGACGATGTCGACGAACTCGCGGGTCCGGGCGAGTGGCTTGGCGAACCGCACACCGTGCCAGCCCTCGGACACCTGCGGACCGGAGACGCCCAGGCCGAGGCGGAACCGACCACCGGAGAGCGCGTCGATAGTGGCGGCGGTCATGGCGGTGGCCGCCGGCGTACGGGCGGGGATCTGCATCACCGCTGCGCCGACGTCGATCCGTTCGGTCTGGCCGGCCATCCAGGCGAGCATGCTGGGCGAGTCGGAGCCGTAGGCCTCCGCCGCCCACACCACCGAGTAACCCAGCCGGTCGGCCTCCTGGGCCAACGCCAGGTGGTCGGCCGGTGTGCTCCACGCCGTCTGATATCCGAGACTGAGCCCGAGTCGCACTGGTCCTCCCCCATCCGTGGCACAGGTCGCACCAGGTTACGCAATGCCGATAACTGACTCGATCACCGGCTCGACACCTTTGATCCCCCCTCCATCACGGCAGCCCTGGACGGCGGAACCGGCAGAACCGGCAGAGATACGGGAGCGAGGATATCTCTGACGGCAGGTTCGAAATAAGGTTCACCCATGCAACAGCGACCGCTCGGCCGAAGCGGGCTGGCGGTTTCCCGGCTCGCGCTCGGCACCATGACCTGGGGCCGGGACACCGACGCCGACGATGCGGCCGCCCAGCTGAAGAGTTACCTGGACGCGGGCGGCAACCTGATCGACACCGCCGACGTGTACGGCGACGGCGACGCCGAGTCGGTGATCGGTTCACTGCTGGGCTCCCTGGTGCCCCGCGAGGAGCTGCTGATCGCCACCAAGGCCGGGTTGCGCCCGGGCAGTGGCCGGCGCCGCGACGGCTCCCGGGGGCACCTGCTGCGGACGTTGGACGCGTCACTGCGCCGGCTCGGCACCGACCACGTCGACCTGTTCCAGGTCCACGGGTACGACCCGGACACCCCCCTCGAAGAGACCCTGGCCGCCCTGGACCACGCGGTGGCCAGCGGCAAGGTGCGCTACGTCGGGGTGTCGAACTTCTCCGGCTGGCAGACCGCGCGGGCCGCCGCCTGGCAGACCGCCTGGCCGGGGCGGGCGCCGGTGGTCGCGTCCCAGGTGGAGTATTCGCTGCTGGAGCGGGGCGTGGAGCGGGAGGTGCTGCCCGCGTGCGACGCGCTCGGCCTCGGCGTACTGCCCTGGTCGCCGCTGGGCCGGGGCGTGCTCACCGGCAAGTACCGGCACGGCCGTCCGGCCGACTCCCGGGCCGCGTCGCCGCACTTCGAGCGGTTCGTCTCGACCTACCTGGAGCCGCGCTGCTCCAGCATCGTGGAGGCGGTGGCGACCGCGGCCGGTGGGCTGGGGGTGTCGCCGCTGGAGGTGGCGTTGGCCTGGATCCGGGACCGGCCGGGTGTGACCGCGCCGATCCTCGGCGCGCGCACGGTCGGGCAGCTCCTCGGCGCGCTCGCAGTGGAACGGATCACCCTGCCCGAGGAGATCACCACCGCGCTGGACGACGTCTCCGCGGTGCCGGTCGGCTACCCCGAACGCGACGGCTGAGCGGGCTGCCGCGCCAGGGCTGGCTCCGCGCGCCGGGTCAGGTCTCAGCGGTCGTCGCGCCACCTGCCCCGGCCACATCATCAGGTGCCGCTCTCGATCTTGGCGCTCTGAGGACTGAGACTTCGTGCGTCAGGCGCCTAGGCCGGCGATGACGATCTGAACGAGAATTGTGGAGCCGCGGTGACGCGCGGTCGCGACGCAGCCGGTCACGAGAGCGTTGATGTCGTCGGCCGTGACGTCTGGACGGATGGTTCCGCGTTGCTGCGCCTCGTGCAGGAGTTCGGCGAAGGCTGCGGTGAGGGCGGCGTCAGCGTCGGCGGGTATGTGGTAGCCGCCGCCGGCCAGAGCATCCGCGATGGCGCGATTGGTGAGGCCGGCGTCCACCATGACGGTGAAGAACTCGGCGAAGTCGATGCCGGAACGGGCCTTCTCGGTCAGGGCGTGGAGGCGGTCGAGCACCACGGCCTGGATGAGCGACTCCTTGGTCGGGAAGTGCCGATACACGGTGCCGGCGCCGACGCCTGCGCGGCGGGCGATCTCGTCGATCGGCACGCCCAGGCCCTCGGTGGCCAGGATCTCGTAGGCGGCATTCAAGACGCTCTGGCGATTGCGGCGGGCATCGGCACGCATGGGGTTCTCCGGCCTGTCGACAAACGGGGCGATCGTTCCGTATAGTCAAACGGGGCGACCGTTCCGATTATAGGAGACGCCATGTGGAGTGCGCGTGACATACCCCGGCTCGACGGCACCACCGCGCTGGTGACCGGAGCCACCGCCGGCATCGGCCTGGAAATGGCAAAAGCTCTGAGCGCACAAGGAGCTCACGTGGTGATCGGCGCTCGCGACGCGGCACGCGGTGCGGAGGCCGTGCGTGCGTTGCCCGGCAGAGGCAGCGTCCTCGCACTCGAACTCGCCAGCCTCCGCGCCGTGCGGCAAGCGGCAAGCGACCTCCACAAGCGCTTCGAGCGGCTCGACATCCTGATCAACAACGCCGGTCTGTGGTGGCAGCCGGCACAGCTTACGAAGGACGGCTTCGAGTCTCAGATGGGAGTCAACCACCTCGGCCACTTCGCGCTGACCGGCCTGCTCCTCGACATGCTTGAGCGATCACCGGCCGGACGGATCGTCACGGTCAGCAGCAAGGCGGCCGCCGCAGGCTCCGTCACGGCCCTCGACCCCAGGAGCCTCGACGGGTACCGGCCAACCACGGCCTACAACGCCTCGAAACTCGCGAACCTACTGTTCGCGTTCGAACTGCAGCATCGACTCGCCGCGGCCGACTCATCGACGATCAGCCTCGCGGCTCATCCGGGCGGAGCGCGCACCAGCCTCTTTCGTGACGCATCCTCAGGCTTCCGCGTGGCCAACGCGACGCTTGGGTGGCTGTTCACCCAGCCTGCTCGGGCCGGTGCACTGTCCGTACTCCGGGCGGCCACCGATCCGCGAGCCGTCGGCGGCGAGTACTACGGACCGGGCGGTCCCGGGCAGTTCAGGGGCAACCCGAAACCGCACCGGGCCCCGGACCGTGCCTGCGACCCGGCCGCACGGCGCCGATTGTGGGCGATGTCCGAAGTGGCGACAGGCGTCGCCTACCCCTTGCCTGCCGAAGCTGCGCTTTGATCTATTCCTGCGACCCAGCGTACTGCTGGTCACGCCGACGGGTCACGGCTGAGGGCGCTGCCCGGGGAGGTCGTGGATCGCGGTAAGGAAGCGCGACTGGTCGTCGCGGAGCGCGGGCTGGGTGAGCCGGATCCAGGAGCCGTCGTTGAAGACGATCGTGGACGTCAGCTGCACGAGCCCGGTCGCGCCGCGCTCCGAGTCGACCCGGGCCACCCGGTCGCGTCGCATACTCCACAGCACCCGCGGCTGCCGTCGGTCGGGCCGGTCGGCGTCCGGGCGGGGGCCCATCCGCAGCAGGTGCAGGTGGGTGTCGGTCACCGCCAGCGGGGTGCCGCTGTAGCGCTCCAGGAAGAGCAGCAGGCTGCCGGCGAGGGTGGCGAGGTCGCCGCTGAAGACGTACCGGCGGCGATGGGCGATCTCGGCGAGCTGCTCGGCCAGCGGCCGGTACTGGCTCAGTCGGAACAACGCCCGGAACGCCTCCTGCTCCTCGGTGAGCGGGATGGGATCCCGCTGCACCCGCTGCTGTGGTGGGGCCGGCTCCGGTTCGGCTGCCTCCGGCACACCGGCGGCGATGGCGCCGGCCTTGCCCGGCAGCAGCAGCACGCCCGCGGCCAGCCGGACCGGCGTCAGCACCGCGTCCACCCAGACCACCGGGTTGACGATGTTGAGTGGCCCGAACAGCACCTTCGGATCGAGCGAGTCGACGAACTCATCGGCCATCACATCGGCGAGCTGCCGACCGGCCTTGTGGGTCTGCGGGGCGCGAACCGGGCCGAGCCCCACATAGCGCAGCTCCTGCCCGGGCAGCAGTGGCGCGACGAGAGCGCGTTCGGGTTCGTCGCTGGTGCGGAACTCGTCGCGCAGCACACGGGTCTTGTCCCGGGCGGCCCGCGCGCCGCCGAGCACCGCATCGGTGAACCGACCGAGCCGGCCACGCTCCCCTGACGTCACGCGTTCCTCCTAGCGGCCCGCCGGCTGACCCGCCGGCGGCTGCCCCAAGACATTCTGGTCGATCCAGCCCGCCCCGCCCCGTCTGGTCGATCTGGAGTCCGGCACATTGCGATCGCGGCCAGGGTGAGCGTCCGGGCGCTGCCCAGGGCGACCCAGGACGGGCCTGGCCAGCCCGTCGATCATGGAGTTGTGGTGCCCGATTGAGCTTAATAACGAGCCTTTTGTTACCCACCACAACTCCATGATCGACGGGAGTCTGCGGGAAGACGCGCGCGGCGGGGTGGGGTTTGGGGGTCCAGCGCTCGATCTTGCAGTTTCTGTTGCCGTTATGGTGCGATGTGGCTGTTTTGCCGGGACAGGAAGTGCAAGATCGACGCGGCTAGGGGGTTGGGCGGGCGCGGGGCGGTGGGAACCGGTGGGGGCGGCGTTGTTGGTCACCCTGGAGGGGGTGGCAAACGGTCGCTGGGCTGGGCAGCATGGAGGGCATGGACTACGAGTACGCGCCACTGCGGCTGCCGCCGAACGTCGACCGGTTGACCGCAGCGGCGCAGTTGGCGATCCAGGCGGAGTTCTCCGGATGGGAGTTGGCCCGGGTGCGGCTGTACCGGGACGGCACGCGGCAGGTGGTGCTACGTCGGCGGCGGGTCAACCAGCCGCAGCCGGGTCTGTCGTACTGACGACCGGGCGGTGCCGCCCGAGGCCGGAGTCGGCCCCGGGCGACACCCGGCCTAGTGCTGGTGCCCGGCGTGGTCGTGGTCGTCGTCGAGCTCCAGGAACGGGTGCTCGTCGAGCCGACCGACCAGCCGGTCGTCGGCAGCCGGCTGGAACGGGCCGACCGCGTCGTCGTCGTCGAACGACTCCAGGTCGACCGGGGTGCCCACCTCGCTGACCATGACCACCCCGTCGAGTGGCTCCAACTCGGGGACGTCCAACGCGCCGAGCGAGCCGTCACCACTCTGCAGCAGCTCCAGCACCGCCTCGCCGACGCCCTCCACCGGCGCCGGCTCGTCGTCCTCCGGGGTGCCCTCGCGGCGGGCCGCCTCGGCCACCCGCAGCAGCGCGGCGACGCTCGGCACCCGGTAGTCGCGACGCTGACGCACCGAGATCACCCGGGGGTGCGGGTCGCTGGCCTCGGCACCCTCGCCGCCGCCGAAACGCTCGTCCGCCTCGTCCGGGTCGATCGAGTCGACATCCCACGGCGTCACCTCGCCGAAGGCGTCGAGCAGTCGCTCGTCGTACGCGAAGGAGGCGTTGTTCAACGCCACGTACGCCTGCCAGACGTCGTCGTCGTCGACGCGGCCCTGCGCGGCGCGTACGGCGGCCAGGTGGTGGCGGGCCGCTTCGATCACCCGCTCGAGAGCGGCGTCCAGCTCACCATGCTGGTCGGTCATGTGGGGCAGTCCCTTCACGATGGGGAGGTTGCGCGCCGGCGGCCACCGCCGGACACGACTAGCAGGTGCGGAGGAACCGGTCGAGAACCCGCACGCCGAACTGTAGTCCGTCGACCGGAACGCGCTCGTCGATGCCGTGGAACAACGCGGAGAAGTTCAGGTCGGCGGGCAGTTGGAGCGGGGCGAACCCGAAGCAGCGGATGCCGAGCTGCGAGAACGCCTTGGCGTCGGTGCCCCCGGAGAGCATGTACGGGACGGGCCGCGCCCCCGGGTCCTCCGCGCGCAGGGCCGCCGACATGGCCTCGACCAGGTCACCGTCGAAGGTGGTCTCCAGCGCCGGCTGCCGCTGGATGTACTCGATCGCGATGTCCGGGCCGACCAGCTCGCGCAGTTGCCGCTCCAGCAGCTCGGACTGGCCGGGGAGGCTGCGGCAGTCGATGGTGGCGGTGGCCCGGCCGGGGATGACGTTGTCCTTGTATCCGGCGCTCAACCGGGTCGGGTTGGCGGTGTTGCGGATGGTCGCGCCGATGATGTTGGCGATGGGGCCGAGCTTGGCGATGGCCGTCTCCGGGTCGTCCGGGTCCAGCTCGATGCCGAGCAGGTCGGAGACCTCGGTGAGGAAGGCTCGCACGGTGTCGGTGACGACCACCGGGAAGCGGTGCCGGCCGATCCGGGCGACCGCCTCGGCGAGCGCGGTGACCGCGTTGTCGTCGTGCATCATCGAGCCGTGCCCGGGGCGGCCCTTGGCGTGCAGCCGCAGCCAGTCGATGCCCTTCTCGGCGGTCTCGATGAGGTAGAGCCGCTGACTGTCGTTGACCGAGTAGGAGAAGCCGCCGACCTCGCCGATCGCCTCGGTGCAGCCGTCGAAGAGGCCCCGGTGGTTGTCCACCAGGAAGTGCGCGCCGTACTCGCCGCCGGCCTCCTCGTCGGCGGTGTAGGCCAGCACGATGTCGCGCGGCGGGCGTACGCCGGTGCGCTGCCAGTGCCGCACCACGGCGAGCACCATCGCGTCGAAGTCCTTCATGTCGATGGCGCCCCGGCCCCAGAGGTAGCCGTCGCGAAGCTCGCCGGAGAACGGGCCCACCGACCACTCGTCGGCGTCGGCGGGCACCACGTCCAGGTGGCCGTGCACCAGCAGCGCGCCCCGGCTCGGGTCGGTGCCCGGGATGCGGGCCACCACGTTCGCCCGGCCCGGCACGGACTCGTGCACGACGGACTCCACGCCCACCTCGGCGAGCTTCTCCGCCACGTACTCGGCCGCGCGGCGCTCGCCGGCGCTGGTGTCGTTGTCACCGGTGTTGGTGGTGTCGATGCGCAGCAGGTCGCGGCAGAGGTCCACGACCTCTGCGGTGGGGTCGGGCAGGGCGGAGGCGGCGTCGCTCGTCATCGCCTCTTCATACCAGCCCGGGCCGCTCGACAGGCCGGCGCGGGTGGACGCATCGACGGGTCGGTTTCGCGTCGGCCGTGTTCGGGTACCGCCGCCCACGACCGAACGTCCCTGCCGGAGCTTCCGCCCGCCAGTCGAGGAGGGCACCATGTCCGCTGTTCCCCTGCCGCCGCTGCCGCCCGCGCCCGCACCCGAGGAGGGCTACCGACCCGCCGGTCGTAGCATCGCCGACATCGTCGACGGGGAGCACCGGCAACTGCTGGCGCTGCTGGACCAGCTCTCCGGCCCGGACACCACGCCGCAGGAGGGGTTGGCGGTGCTCACCGCCGCGCTGTCGCGGCACCTGTCCGCCGAGGAGCAGTACCTGCTGCCGGCGGTCCGCGCGGCGCTGCCGGCGGCCACCGAGCGGGTCGATGCGGAGATCAGCGCCGACGCGGCCCTGCTGAGCGCCCTGAAGGGGCTGACGGAGGAGGCGCTGACCGAGGTCGCCGAGCGGGTCCGCCGGCATGTGGAGGGCGTGGGCGCGCTGGTCACCGAGCTGCGCGCCGTCGCTACCGATGAGGAGCTGATCCGGCTGGGCAACCGGTTGGAGATCGCCGAGGAGGCCGCGCCGACCCGACCGCACCCGGGCACGCCGGCCACCCCTCCGTGGAACCGGATCGTGGAGCCGGCGGTCGGGGTCGTGGACAAGGTCCTCGACGCGGTGACCCGGCGGCCGACCTACCTGGCGGACCTGCCGGAGCCGCCGCGCGACCGGTGACCGGCAATCGCCGGCAGTGCATTCATTATCACCGATCCGCTCAGGCTATTCCGCCAGCAGACGCCTAGTCCTACCGTCACCCTATGAACCTGGAGCTGCGTCACCTGCGGGTGGTCTGCGCGATCGCGGAGACGGGAAGTGTGACGAAGGCGGCCTCGGCGCTCGGCCTGGCCCAGCCGGCGCTCACCGCCCAGCTCCAACGCATCGAACGGACGCTGGGCGGCCCGCTGTTCGATCGGGACCGGCGCGGGGCTCGACCCACAGCGCTCGGTGAGTTGGTGCTGGCCCGCGCCCGGGTGCTGCTGCCGGCGATGAAGGGGTTGCAGGACGAGGCCGCCCGGCTGGCCGGGGCGGGCGACACGCCGCCGTGCTACCGGTTCGGCGGAGTGAACAGCCCGATCCTGGGTCGGCTGGTGCACCGGTTGGCGGCCGAGCAGCCGCCCGCCCAGATCACCACGTACGCGTCCTGGTCGGTGGACGAGTTGGCGCAGTTGGTGGCCGGCGGTCGGCTGGACTTCGCGCTGGCCGGCGTGTGCGGCGACGCAAGTCCGTCGGCCGGGTTCGGGTTGAGCTGGCAGGAGGTGGCCGTCGACCCGGTGCTGGTGCTGCTGCCGGAGACCCATCCCCTCGCGGAACAGGAGGAGGTCCGCCTGGCCGACCTGCGCCACGAGCAGTGGGTCGCCGCGCCGGGTGACGGCTGCTTCGCCGACTGCTTCGCCGCCGCCTGCGCCCGCGCCGGCTTCACCCCCCGCAAGGTGTACGAGACCGACATCCGCGGCTGCGTCGACCTGGTGGAGGCCGGCGTGGCGGTGGCCCTGTGCCAGGCGACGTTCCGTCCGGTGAGTGGTCTGGTCACCCGTCAACTCGCCGGGACGCCGCTGCGCTGGCGACTGCTGCTCGGCTGGCATCCGGACTCCCCCGCTGCCCAGGGCGCGGAGCTGGTGCTGGAAACGGCGAAGGCGGCGTACGTCGACTCGTTGGCGCCGCACCCGGCGTACCTGGCCTGGCTGCCCCGCAACCCGGGGTTCGGCGTCCGGCACCCCACCGGGGTACGGCTGGGCTGAGCTGCCGGTATTCCGGGCCGCTGGCGGTGCGAACCGCCGTGGGCCGGGTATCTGGCGGACATGACCGACCTCTACCCGCCCGCCGACGACCGCGAACTGCTGCGCCAGGCGGCTGCCGCGCACACCGCCGCCACCCGTGCGGTGGAGGCGTTCCTGCGCCGCCTGCCGACGGTGCCCGACCCGGCCGACGTGACCGAGTACGCGAATCTGCTCACCCGGGAGGACCAGACCCGGGGCGACCGGGACGCCGCAGCCGACGCGGCGGGTCTGACCATCGCCAGCCTGGAGCCCGACCAGGGCCAGTAGCGCGCCGCGACGGTGCCGTCCCGGGTTCGGGACGGCACCGTCGCGGGTGAACCTCTCTCAGCGTTCAATGAGCGGGTCGTGACCCAGGTCCAGCAGGGAGTGCCGCCAGTTGTCGTCGGCGTTGCCGCGCGACGGTTTGGCGTCCATCAGCTCGCGGATCCGCTCGACTGCCTCCCGCATCACCTCGATGTCCTCCGGGGTGAGGTCCACCTTGCGCTTGTTGAGCACCTTGAGGATCTCCCGGCCGGGCTGGGGCAGGTCGAGGTTCGGGTTCGGGCTGAACGACTCCTCCCCCGAACCCCGGGTCAGCAGCCAGGTCCGCAGCTGCTCCGACGGGACGTTGACCTCGGCGTGGAAGTCCTCCCAGAGCACTTCCACCTCGGGGTCGAGCCGCGCTTCGCGTACCATCAGGTCTCCTCTCCGGGCGGCGGCCCGGACGTCTCCGGGTCGTCCTGGTCGGTCTTCGGATGCAGGCCCTCCGCGGGCACCCGCGTCCGGCGGGGGTTCGCGGTGGGCGACGCCAGGATCGGGTCGGGATGGTCGTCCTCGTCCCGGGGTTTCGCGGACTCCGCGGGCTGGTGCGGGTCCTCGTGTTCGTCCCTTCGCGCCGGCCCGCTCATCGCGGGTGTGTGGTCGTGGCGGCGGTGTACCCCCGCTCGCCCGCTGTCACGTCGAAGGTGAGCGCCCCGTCGCGGACGTCCACAGTGACCTTCTGCCCCGGCGAGATCGCCGACTCCAGCAGCATCCGGGACAGGTGGTTGTCCACCTCCCGCTGGATCACCCGGCGCAGCGGGCGGGCGCCGAACTCCGGCTGGTAGCCGTGCTCGGCGAGCCAGTCGATGCCGGCGGTGGTGAACTCCACCTGGAGGTCCTGGGCGTGCATCCGGCGGCGGGTCTCCTCCAGCAGCAGCGCGGTGATGTCGCGCAGCTGCTCGGCCTCGAGCCGGCGGAAGATGATGACCTCGTCGATGCGGTTGAGGAACTCCGGGCGGAAGTTCTCCTGCAGGCGGCGCATGAGGCGCTCGCGCAGCTCGTTGCTCTCCTGCTCGCTGCCCACGTCCCCGGTGCCGAAGCCGACCGAGCGCTGGGCGCCGGTGATCAGTTCGGAGCCGAGGTTGCTCGTCATGATCAGGACGGTGTTCTTGAAGTTCACAGTGCGACCCTGACTGTCGGTGAGCCGCCCGTCGTCGAGCACCTGGAGCAGGATGTTGAAGACGTCCGGGTGGGCCTTCTCGATCTCGTCGAGCAGCACCACCGCGTACGGGCGGCGACGCACCGCCTCGGTGAGCTGACCGGCCTCCTCGTAGCCGACGTATCCGGGCGGCGCGCCGACCAGCCGACTGACCGTGTGCCGCTCCTGGAACTCGCTCATGTCCACCCGGACCATCCGGTCCGCCTCGCCGAACAACGCCTCGGCCAGGGCCCGCGCCAACTCGGTCTTGCCGACACCGGTCGGGCCGAGGAACAGGAAGCTGCCCATCGGTCGCTCCGGGTCGGCCAGCCCGGCCCGGGAGCGGCGCACCGCCTCGGCGACCGCGGTGACCGCGTCGTCCTGACCGACCACCTTCTGGTGCAGGTGACCCTCCAGGCGCAGCAGCCGGTCGCGTTCCTCCTCGGTGAGCTGGCTGACCGGAATGCCGGTGGCCCGGGAGACCACCTCGGCGATCTCCTTGGGGCCCACCTCGGGCACCTGGGATCCGGACGAGCCGTCCTCGCCGTTGGCGCGTCGGATGTCCTCCTCCAGCTCGGAGATCCGGTCACGCAGCGCGGAGGCCCGCTCGTACTGCTCGTCGGTGACGGCCTGTTCCTTGTCCCGGCGTACCTCGTCGAGTTCCTGCTCCAGCTCGCGCACGTCGGACGCGGGGGTGCGGGTCCGCAGCCGCACCCGGGCGCCGGCCTGGTCGATGAGGTCGATCGCCTTGTCCGGCAGGAACCGGTCGGTGACGTACCGGTCGGACAGCTCGGCGGCCGAGACCAACGCCTCGTCGGTGAAGCGCACCTGGTGGTGGGCCTCGTACCGGTCGCGTAGCCCGCGCAGGATGGCGATGGTGTCGTCGACGCTGGGCTCGGGCACCAGCACCGGCTGGAACCGCCGGGCCAGGGCGGCGTCCTTCTCGATGCTCTTGCGGTACTCGTCCAGCGTCGTCGCGCCGATCACCCGCAGCTCGCCGCGGGCGAGGGCGGGTTTGAGCATGTTCGACGCGTCCATTCCGCCCTCGCTGCCGGCGCCACCGGCCCCGACCAGGGTGTGGATCTCGTCCATGAAGATGATCAGCTCGTCCCGGTGCGCCCGGATCTCGTCGATCACCTTCTTCAGCCGTTCCTCGAAGTCACCCCGGTAACGGGTGCCGGCGACCAGACCGGCCAGGTCGAGCTGGACGACCCGCTTGCCGAGCAGGGTCTGCGGTACGTCGCCGTCGCAGATCCGTTCGGCCAGCCCTTCGACGATGGCGGTCTTGCCGACGCCCGCCTCGCCGATCAGCACCGGGTTGTTCTTGGTCCGCCGGGACAGGATCTCCACGGCCTGCTCGATCTCGTCGGCCCGCCCGATCACCGGGTCGATCTGGTCGTTGCGGGCCAGGTCGGTGAGGTCCTGCCCGTACTGGTCCAGGGTGGGGGTGCCGCGGTCCGGCTTCGGCCCGGTCATCGGCCCTCGCTCGGCGTTGGCGGCCTGCAACGACTCGGGTTGGATCCGGCCGGCGGCCAGCATCCGCCCGGCCGGCGACTCCGGGTTGAGCGGCAGCGCCATCAGGATGTGCTCGGGGCCGATGTAGTTGGCGCCCATCGCGCGGGACAGCTGATGGGCGTCGAGCAGCGCCCGCTTGGCGGCGGGGGTCAACGAGAGGTTGGGCGGCACCTCCCCGCGTGGCGCGCCGTCGCCCTTTCCGCCGAGGGCGTTGAGCAGGGTGTCCGGGTCGGCCCCGGCCCGGCGTACCAGGTCACGCAGCGGTTCGCGTTGCAGCGCCGCCCAGAGCAGGTGGTCGGTGTCCAGGTCGCTGCTCTGCCGTTGCGCGGCCCGTCGGGCCGCGTCGGCCAGCATCTCCCGGGCGTCGGCCGTCATCAGTCGGGTGATGTCGACCCGGTGCGGCGGTCGGCGCCCTCCCTCGCCCCGGCCGAAGTACCTGGCCAGGAATTCGTCCCACGGGTCGGAGCCGATGTCACCGGGTCCCATCATGTCTGTCCTCCGCAGTAGGGCTCGGCACGGTCGGCAGGGGCTACCCGGCGCGCGCCCCGACAAACGCCGCAGGTGGCGGAGGACCGGCATTCCGGGAGTGGCGTCGGGCCAGGGCCGGGCGGTGGTGGCAGGCTGACCGGATGGATGAGACCCCGCTGCTGATCGTGGATGGCGCCAACGTGGTGGGCTCGCGCCCGAACGGGTGGTGGCGTGACCGTGCCGGGGCTGCTGCCCGGTTGCGCGACTCGCTCGCCCCGGTGGCGACCATCGGGTTGCCGGCCCGGCTGACCGCCCCGGTGGAGGTGGTCCTCGTGGTCGAGGGGGCCGCGCGGGGCGTGCCGGGCACCGAGGGCGTGCGGGTGGTCTCCGCCGCCGGCTCCGGCGACGACACGGTGGTCGAGCTGGTGGAGGGCGCGCCGCGGCGTCGGCGGCTGGTGGTCACTGCCGACCGGGAGTTGCGCGGCCGGGTGACGGCGCTGGGCGCCGAGGTGTACGGCCCGCGCTGGCTCCGCGAGAACCCGACCAGCAACTGAGAAATTCTCGCACTGGGACTCCCACAGATCGGACTCCCGGCACTTCCGAGGGCCTTCCGGACAGGCGGGCAGGAACACCGACAGGGCGGATGTTCTTTCGGAACCGGCGATAGGCTCTAATGGAGATCTCCCCGCCCCCAGGAGGTTCCGCCGTGGCGAGCGTCGCCGAGCTGAAGGCTGCCATCGATGTCGCCCTCCAACAGATCGGAGACGGGCAGACAGCCGTGCACGCGGCCGGCGAAAAACTCTCCGAGGCACAGCAGACCCTGGCCGGGGCGCTGGAGGGCAGCGGGCACGAGACGGTGGAGGCGGCCCAGGCGTCGCTGACCCAGGCCAGCCAGGAGCTGGAGGAGTGTCTCGCCGCGACACTTGTCGCGGTGGAGCAGGCGCAGCTCTACGTCTCCACTCTGTAGGCCGTCATGTCCATCATCGAGGATGTCGGCGGGCAGGTCCGTGCCGCCACCGAGGAGTTCCCGGTGGCGCTGCTCGGGCAGGCGCTGGAGAAGTTCGGCCTGGCCGCGGAGCGGCTGCGCTGGGTACGACAGGAGTCGGCCAACCCGATGGGGGTGCCCGAGCTCTCCGCCGCCACCGAGCACGCCGAGAGCGCCGGCTACGCGCTGCGGGTGGCCCAGGAACAGCTGTCGGCGTACCTGACCGCGATCGGGCTCGGCGCGGACGGCGCCCCGGCGCCCCGCCCTGAGCAGCAACGCGCTCCCCGACACGACACGCCACCGGTTTCCGGGCCCGCCGCGGTCGCGCCGGAGCCGGCCGAGCAGGTGCGAATGCGCCGCTGGTGGTCGGTGCGGGTGGCCGAGCTGACCGGCGGGCGCGAGGGCACCGACGACGAACCCGACGAGCGGGTCGCCGACTCCCAGGAGTTGCTGCGCCGAGTGGTGGGTGGTGTCCGCTCCGGCGACCGGGACCGGCTCCGCAAGGAGCTGCGCCGAGCCCCGGCCGACGTGGGGCTGGGCATGGCGGCGCTGGCGCCGCCGCTGCTGCGTGAGCTGGCCGGCGAGTTGCTCGGGCACCCACCTCGCGCCACCGATCTCGGGCGGCTGCGCGGCGAGTTGGACGGACGCGTGCGCGACCTGCTGCCCGGGTTGCCGCCGCCGGTACTGGAGACGTTGCTGACCCGGGTGTGCCGGATGCCGCCGCCGCGCGCCTCGGGGGAACCACCGCACGCCGCCGACTCCGCGGTGACCGCCGGGGTGGCGACCGGGCTGCTGCTCGCCCGCCTCGGCCGGGACCTGCCAGCCGGCGGCGCGAAAGAACCGGCGGGTGCGGGGCAGCGAGGCGACGTCGGGCAGCCGGCGCGGGCCGGGCAACCGGCGGGCACGCAGCAGCCGGGCGGGACCGGGCGGTCGACGGGCGGAGTTCCCCGCGTCGGCGGTGCGGTGCAGCGCTCCGGTGCTCTGCCGCAGCGCTCGGATGCGCCGCCGCCCCGCCCCGCTGGGCCGCCCCCACGCTCGGGCAGCCCCTGGCGGCACGCGCCGACGCGTCGGGACTCCGATGGCTGACCGGCGCGGTCAGCTGGCCAGCCGGGTCCGGGACACCCTCGCCGAGGCGTTGGGCGCCAGCCGCACCCGACTGTCCGCCGCCCAGGCCGACCTGACCGCCGGACGGGAACGACTGGCCCGGGTCCAGCGGGCCGCGGCTGCCGTACCGGAGCGGGTGGGCGCCCAACGGGACCGCCGCATCGCCGAGATCGACGCCCGCTACTCCACCCGGATCGCGGAGCTGGCCCGGCGGGCCGCCGACGCGGCCCGGCAGGAGGCGCCCGGCTGCGCGGGGGCCGACTGGGCCGGGTGGACGCCGACGCCCGCCCGCCGGGCCGAGCCGCCCGGCGCGCTTCGGGTCGGCACGGTCCGGATCGACGGCGTCGACCCGGTGCCCGCGCTGGTGCCGTTGCTCGACGCCGGGCACGTGCACCTCTCCGGGGACGACCGCGCCGGCTGCGACGCGGTGGTGTCCGCGTTGCTGCTGCGGGCCGTCGGCCGTGCCGACCCCGGGGTGGTACGACTGGTCGGGTACGACCCGGACCAGCTCGGCGGCGGCCTGGCCGGGTTCGCCCCGTTGGGCACGGCGGGGCTGCTCACCTTCGTCGGCCCGGGCGGGCTGGGCCCGCTGCTCGACGACCTGGTGGAGCAGATCCGCCGAATCAACGAGACGGTCCTCGCCGGCGAGTACGCGTCGCTGCGCGAACTCGCTGCGGCGACCGGCCGACGGCCCGAACCGTGGCGGGTGGCGGTGCTGCTCGGCGGGGAGGAACTGAACCGGCACGAGCGCGGGCAACTGGACCGGGTGGTGCGGGCGGGCGCCGCCTGCGGCGTACACCTGGTGGTGCACGGTGTGCCGTTGCCGGAGGATCCGACGGTGACGCGGGTGGTAGCCGGCGTGTCCGGCGCGCGGATCGGCGGCTCGGCCGGGCTGCCGGTCCGGCTGGACCCACCGCCACCGGCGGCGCTGGTCACCGAGACCTGCCGGGACGTCGCCGCCCGGGTGAACGCGGGCCCGCCACCGACTCCCTTCACCGACCTGCTGCCCCCGCCCGAGCTGATGTGGCGGGAGGACTCCGCCGACGGGCTGACCGCGCCGATCGGTGAGGGCCCACAGGGCCGGCCGGTGCGGTTGACGCTCGGCGACTACCCTCCGCACGCGCTGATCGGCGGGCCGTCCGGCACCGGCAAGACCAACCTGATCTTCGCGTGGATCGGCGCGTTGGCGGCCCGCTACTCCCCCGCCGAGCTGGAGTTCTACCTGCTGGACTTCAAGGAGGGGGTCTCCTTCGCGCGGTTCGCGCAGGGCCGGCGCGACCCGAGCTGGCTGCCGCACATGCGGCTGGTCGGCATCAACGTCAACACCGACCGGGAGTTCGGGCTGGCGCTGTTGCGCTTCCTCGCCGAGGAGTTGCGCCGACGCGCCGACGCGGCCAAGAAACACGAGGTGACCAAGCTGGCCGAGCTGCGGGCGGTCGACCCGACCGGTCACTGGCCACGCATCGTCGCCGTGGTGGACGAGTTCCAGATGTTGCTGGCCGGCCGGGACGTGGTCGCCCGGGAGGCGGCCGACCTGTTGGAAGACCTGGCCCGCCGCGGCCGGTCCCAGGGCATCCACCTGGTCCTGGCCTCGCAGGACGTGCGGGGCATCGAGGCGCTGTGGGGCCGCCCCGCGCTGGTCGCCCAGTTCGCCCTGCGCATCGCGTTGCCCAAGGCGCTGCGCATCCTCGCCGAGCGCAACGACGCGGCGCAGTCGCTGCCGCGCTGGCACGCGGTGGTCAACGCCGAGTCGGGCATGGTGGAGGGCAACGAGGTGGCCCGCATCCCGGCGGCCAGCGACTGGGAGACCTGGAGCGGGTTGCAGCACCGGCTGTGGCGGATGCGCGCCCCCGACGCGGCGCCGGCCCGGCTCTTCGACGGCGACGCGATCCCCCGGCTGGCGGACGCCCCGGACTTCCGGGCGCTCGACGTACCGCCGGACGGAACCGCGCCGCGCAACCCGGTGGCCCTGCTCGGCGAGATCATCGACGTGCAGTCCCGCTCGGCGTCGCTGCGGCTGCCGCGCGCCCCGGGCCGCAACCTCGCGGTGCTCGGCACCCGCGTCGACGAGGCGTGCGCGGTGCTCGACGCGGCGGCCCGGTCGCTGGCCCGTCAGCACCCGCCGGGCACCGCCCGGTTCTCCATCGCCTGCCTCGACCCGGACGCCGACCCGATCGCCCGCGCCCTCTACGACGACCTGGCCGACGACGCCGCCTGGTACGACGAGGAGACCGTCGGGGAGCTGATGGCCGAGACGGCCGACGGGCTCAGCGGCCCGGGAAGTCCGCACTACCTGCTGCTGTTCGCCGTCGACGCGGCAGCGGGCGCGTTGGCCGCCCGCGCGGGTCGGCGGACCGGCCTGGAGCAGCTGCGCCGGATCTTGCACGACGGGCCGGAACGACGCACGCACGTGCTGGCCTGGTGGCGGGGTGTGGCCCGGATGCGCGCCGATCTCGGTGGGCCGGCCGCCCGTACCGACCAGATCGGCGCCTGGGTGGCGCTGGACGCGCACGGCGGCGAGCTGGGCTCGTCGCTCTATCCGGGCACCGGCGGCCCGGACTGGTATCCCCGCCCCTGGCGGGGGCTCTTCTTCGACCGGGCGGTGCACCGCACCGGACAGGTGATCATCCCGTATGGACCGATACGATGAACGAACCGGTGGCCAGCGAGACGTACGCGGCGCAGCTACGGCGGCTGGCCGAGCTCAGCGCGCGGGTACGCGAGCAGCGCGCCGAGGCGCACACCTGGCACGAGCGGCAGTGCGTTGCCGCCGAGCGGGCCGTCGCCGAGGCTGCCGACCAGCTCCAGAGCGCCGAGGAGGAGCTGGTCGCTGCCCGTGAGCAGCAGGAACGGGTCGACGCCGAGGTGGCCCACCTGTGGCAGCAGGTCCGTTCGCGCCTCGGTGCCCGCCGTCTCGGTGGCCCGCCCGCCCCGGCGAACGGCGTCGGGGCCACCGACCCGGTGGTGCTGCTCGCCAAGGCCCGTGACCTGCTCGACCGGGCCGGTCAGCCGGGCGAGCTGCCGGGCTCGGTCAACCCGCTGCTGGCGCTCTGCGGGGTGGCCGGTGCCGTGCTGGCGTACGCGCTGGGGGCCGGCGCCCGCGCGCTCGGCATCGGGTACGGCGGAGACCTGGCGGTCGGGTTGCCGGTGCTGGCGCTGGTGGTGACCCTGCTCGGGCCGCTGGTCGGTCTGGTGCCGGCGCGGGTGCTGGCCGACCGCCGGCACGCGGTGCTCGGCCCCCGGCCGATCACAGTGGTCCTCGGTGCGGGGGTGGTCGCCACCGGGCTGCTGCTGGCCCTCGGCCGCTGACCCCGCGCGGCGCGGCCTCCGCCGGTCTGGCCCTCGCAGGGTCCTCCGCCGCGCGCAGCCCCGCCGCCGTTGCCCCGCGCTTCCGGCGGGATGATCGACTCGGCTTCCTGAGAACCGTGCTGTTCCGGCCTGGCGGACACCGCGACTTTCCGAGAACCGAGTCGATCACGGCCGACGAGTCCGTCCGGCCGGGACGGTCGATCATCGCCGACCGGCCGGTCAGGCCGGGACGAGCACCGCCTCGCGGAGCAGGCGGCGGGCCAGGGTGACCCGGTCGGCGTCGTCGGGCAGGCCGGGCAGGTCGCCGACCCGGGTGACCACTCCGCTGAGCAGCGCTCGGGCGGCCGGCTCGCAGTTCGCCGGAAGGGTGATGGTGCGGTCGAAGAGCCGCAGCGCCACGCTGTCCGACCCGTGCGGCACGAGCTGCCAACGCAGGCCCGGCCGCACTGTGAGCCGGGAGTCGGCGTCCAGTGTGGCCAGCGCGTCGGCCTGGGCGAGCGGCCGGATCGGCGCCGGGCGGGCGGCCGGCCAGGCGCGCTGGCGCAACCGCGCGGCGACGGCGCTCGGGTCGGCGCGCAGCAGCCAGTCCCGCAACGCCTCCACGGTCTCGGTCAGCTCCGGCTCGATGTCGTCCGGGTCGGCGACGTCGGTGCCGAACGGCAGGCTGGCCCGCAGTCGCTGGTCCTCGGCGGACAGCGCCAGCAACTCCTCGACCAGGGCGTAGCGGGTGAGCGCGCGAATGCCCACGGTCAGGTGCAGCGAGCTGGCGTCCTGTGCCTGCGCGCTGTGCAGCCAACCCCGGGGCAGGTAGAGGGCGTCACCGGGGGCGAGTACCACGTCCAGCGCGGCCGGACCCTGCGCGGTGGCGCCGACCTCGTCGGCGCGTCCACCCCACGGCTGCTTCTCCAACGGGTCGGGCAGGACCGGCGGGTGGATCCGCCAGTGCTTGCGGCCATCGACCTGGAGCACGAACACGTCGTGGGTGTCGTAGTGGGTGGCGAAGCCCTGGCTGCCGGCCGGTGTCAGGTAAGCGTTGATCTGCAGCGGCTGGTTGAGCGCGAGGCCCAGGTCGCGGGCGAAGTCGATGAGCGGCGGCCAGATCCGGTGCAACCCCTGCAACACGAGGGTGGCCCCGGACGCGTACTGCTCCAGGACCCGCTCGTCGAGCACCTGGTCGCCGATCTCGGCGCCCGCGCCGCCACCGCCGGTCCAGCGCGAAGCCGCGACCAGCTGCCCGTCCTTGGCGACGCGCAGGAACGGGGTACGCAGACCGCGCCGGCTCAGCAAGTCGTCGGCGTCGGCGGGGCTGAGCAGGTCGGTGAAGCCGGCCGGGTCGGGCAGTTCGGCGGCTCGGGACAGCAGCGGGGTGTGCCCCCAGTGCGCGGCGGCGAACTTGGCCGGTTCGACCGAGACGCAGCGGGCCAGCGCCGCGGTGGCCTCGGCGGACGCAACCGCCGGGCGGCCGTGGTGGCCGCCCGGCGGGTCGAGGTAGGTCATGGCGAGCCGCTACCGGGCGCTGCCGTCAGCGCCACCGTCCTGCTGGCCCGGGGTGGCACCACCATCGGCGGGACCCTCCGCGCCGCCATCGGCGCCACCGTCGTGCTGACCGGGAGTGGCACCACCGTCGGCGGGACCCTCCGCGCTGCCATCGGCGCCACCGTCGTGCTGACCCGGGGTGGCACCACCATCGGCGGGACCTTCCGCGCCGCCATCGGCGCCACCGTCGTGCTGACCGGGCGTCGCGCCGCCGTCGGCCGGACCCTCCGCGCCGCCGCCGCCGGTGGTCTGCATGTCGTCATCGTTGAGTGCCATCGGTACTCCCTCGGGTGTGCCGCCCCGCCGTACGCCGGGGTCCGTCGTGTTGCGGGTGGTACCCCACGCGCGATCTTCTCTAACCCTCACCGTAGACGCCGAACCGGGGCGACACGGGCAGTTCGCGAGCGGCGGCGGAGAGTGCCAGGATGGGTGGGTGATCCTGGTGGACACGTCCGGCTGGCAGTACCGGGACTGGCGCGGGCGCTTCTATCCGCAGGGGCTGCCGCAGCGGCTCTGGCTGGAGCACTTCGCAGCCGGGTTCGCCACGGTCGAGGTCAGGAGAACGCGTCTATCCCACCCTCACCGGCCGCCGCAACGGACCCCTGACCCGCCGAGCGCATGGCCTGGCGGGCTTCACTCCGATGAGCGTGATGTCTGTGAGTCATGACGATGACTCACAGACATCACGCTCATCGGTGGAAGTGGTTCCAGCGCTCGTCCCTGGCTAGCCGTTGGGCTTGGCGGCCAACAGCCCGCCGGGCCGGGCACCCGGTGTCGCGGGTGCCCGCCGCGGACGACTGAGCCCGCCCGACAGCGGTCGGGCGGGCTCGCGGTGTGTCAGACCGTCACGGCATCATCGTGGCGAGGTCCTTGGGCATGGTGTCCTTCACGTCCTGCCACTCACCCTGGGTGACGTGGCGGCGCAGCGTGTCCAGCACCACCTGCGTCACCCGCTCCGCGCCACCCTCCGCGTCGTACGGGAAGCCCTGCCGAACCTCGTAGAGGAAGTCGTCACGGTTGAGCTTGATCGGCACGTCGGACGGCACCCAGCCATCGAAGTAGATGCCCCGTACCAGCACCGGCAACTGCTGGGCGAACTCCACGCTCTCGTTCACCGGCAGCCGGTCGCGCAGCAGGTGCAGCACCGTGCGCAGGGCCGCGTACGACTGGTTGCGCCGTTCCTTCGGCCAGCCGTACGCGTTCTCGATGTCCTTGAGAATGAGGTTCGTCTTGTCCAGCGAGGACTCGAACGCCGAGATCATCGAGTCAGCCATCGGTCGACCCCCGTTCCGTGGTGTCCCACCGTCGGTCGTCGGCGCGACGCGGCGGCCCCACCGGGCCACGGCGGGCCCGCACCGGGCTGCCCTGTGGTGCGCGCCGGGCGTTGTCGGCCGTGCCGACCACGTGCAGGACGGCACCACGCCGTCGATCCGTCACCACTCGAACCGTCATCCCCGTCACCTCCGTGTCGTCTCCGGCGTCGGCCGCCCGTGGACGGCCGTACCCACCGCGTCCACCCTGCCTGTGGGTGGGGTGAGTCGTCCCCACCCTGATCGGGTGAGGTCAGTCGACGTCGAGGAGAGCCGCGAGGGTCGTGGCGTTGGTCTGCGCGTAGTCGCGGTAGCAGTTGTTCATGAGCACGTGGGTCTGGCCTGCCTCGTCGGCCAGCTCGCGCAGCTTCGGCGCCCAGTCGGCCAACTCGCGCCTGGAGTAGTGGTAGCCGAACTTCTCGTGGATGTCCTTGCTGGTCCACTTGTCGCTGTGCCCGTGGAAGCGCATGACCGCGAGGTCCGCGGTGGCGGCCAGCACCGGGGGCAGCGACGAACGGTGGCCCTGCGGCATGTCCACGCAGACGTACGGCAGTTTGTGCTCGCGCAGAAAGGCCAGGGTCTCGTCGGCGTTGTCGCCGTCGAACCAGGAGGCGTGCCGGAACTCGTACACCGGGCGCAGCGGCGCGCAGCGCTTCGCCACCTCCAGCAGGTACTGCTTGTTGGCCCGCTTGATGGTGAACCAGGGTGGGAACTGGAACAGCAGCGCGCCCAGCTTGTCGGCCTCGACCAGCGGGTCCAGCGCGCTCAGGAAACGCGTCCACACCTCCTCGTACGACTGCGCGGGCAGGTCGTCGGGGTAGACGTTCTTCTTGTCCGTCTCCGGGCGCAGGTCCTTGTAGAGCGCGCTGACCCGGGTGGGGTGCCCGGTCAGCAGGCTGAACGCCTTGACGTTGAAGGTGAAGCCGGCCGGGGTGCGTTCGGCCCACAGCCGCGCGGTCGCCTCGGCGGGCGGCGAGTAGTAGGTGGCGTCCACTTCGACCAGCGGGAACTGCTTGGCGTAGTAGGCCAGCCGCTTCTCCGGGGTGTCGGCGGTCTGCGGATACCACCCCGAGTCCAGCAGTGTGCGGTCGGTCCAGGACGCGGTGCCCACGAGGATGTCACCCATGGCTGAAGTCCATCGCGTCCCGGACCGACCGGCAACCGCTGAGGTGGCTCAGGCCGCCCGCCGCTCGCGAGTCTGCTTGCACGTCACACAGGTGGTGGCGGACGGGAAAATCTCCAGCCGCTCCACCGGAATCGCCGCCGAGCAGCCCTCGCACCAGCCGTAGGTGCCCTCCTCGAGCCGGCCGAGGGCGTGCTCGTACTGGGCGCGGCGGTCGAGGATGGTGCGCAACAGGGACTGGGCGGTGTCCCGCTCGGCCGTCTTGGTGCCGCTGTCGGCCTGGTCGTCCCCGGCGGTGTCGCCAACCTCCACCAGCCGCAGCACCTGGCTCTGGAGCACCGCGTGGTCGTACTCCGCGGTCAGCTCGTCGTAGCGTGCCTGGAGCGACTGTCGGATCTGGTCGATCTCCGTCTGGGACCGGGCCGTACCGACCGTGTCGTGGACGAGCATCGCTGCCTGCCTTTCCTGGGCCTGTGGCACAAGGTGAACCGGGTGCCGGCGGCGCGGGGCCCCGGTCACGGTCGCGTTCGGTGCGCGGGCGATCACCCGTGCTCTGTGAGCCGGGCGAGTACCCGCCGGACCAGCCGGGCAAACCGACAAATTCTCGGTTGTTGTCAGTCGTTCTCGCCGGGCTCCACGAGCGCCGGTCGGCGGGGGTCGTCGGCGCGTACCACGACGTCGGCGAAGCTCGCCGGGACGACCTCCTCGGCGTACCGGTCGAAGGCCGGCAGCGCCCACTGCTGGGCCGCTTCGGTGCGTCGGCGAAGCGCCGCCGGGGACAACTCCAGGTGGACGGTCACGTCGAACGGCAGGCCGCCGCCGAGCAGCAGCGAGCCGCTGACCAGGACGACACCGCCGGGTGCCAGGTCGACGTAGCGGGCACGGCTGGCCCGGTCGGCGTCGGCGTCCCAGAGCGACGGGAGCAGCCGGCCGCTGCCGCCCGCAGCGGCCGGGTCGAGCACCTCCCGGCGCAGCCCGGCCTCGTCGACCCAGGCCTCGTAGAAGGAGTCCGGGTTGGTGCGCCCCAGCTCGAAGCGCAGCGACGCGGGGCGCAGGAAGTCGGTGGCGCGGACGTGCAGCACCGGGTGGCCCTGCGCGCGCAGCGGGTCGACTAGCGCCGCGGCCAGCTCGTCGGCGCCGGCGGCGGGGGCGCCGTCCACTGCCACCCGCAGCCGCGCGGGCCCGGCGGCGGCGCTCGCGGCGCGGGTCGCCGCGTCGGCCAGCCGGCCGGTCAGCTCGGTGACGAGCAGGTCGGGCGAGATGGGGCGGATGCGCACCGGACCATCCTGCCCCGCGCCGGGTACGCGGGTGTCGCCGGTCAGCCGCTGCGGTCGATGGTGACCCGGGCGTCGTCGGCCAGCCGGTAACCCACGCCGTAGACGGTGGTGACCAGTGGGACGTCGACGCCGACCTTGCCGCGAAGCCGACGCACGTGCACGTCGACGGTGCGCACGCCGGCGTGCTCGTAGCCCCAGACAGCGTTGAGCAGTTGCAGGCGGGTGAACACCCGGCGCGGGTGGGCGACCAGGTGCAGCAGCAGGTCGAACTCCAGCCGGGTCAGCGGCAGCGGCTCCTCGTCGCGCAGCACCGAGCGCGACGAGGCGAGGATGTGCAGGGCGGGGATGGTCGGGCTGATCGGGCGGGCCGGCGACCGGTTGGCGGGCGCCTGGTCGGGGCGGCGTTCGGTCGGGACCGAGCCGATGATCACGCCTTCGCCCCGCTCCAGCATCTCGCGAGCGGCCTCCAACAGCCGGCGTGCCGCCGGGGTCAGCGACTCCTCACAGGCCAGCGGGATGGACAGCGTCACAGTGAGCACGGGCGCGGCGGTGTTCGCCGGGCGACGCTGGCCGCCGGGAGGTCGACCGGGCACCGCGGGTTGGGACGTATGCCATCCGGCACGCGACGAGGCGGGGCTGACCGACATGGTCCTCCTTGGGCTGGTCCGGGTATCTCCCCACGGCCCGGGACGCCGCTTCATCGATGCTTCCCGGCGCCTGGGCGAGGGTCAAGAGGCGGCTGCGTTGCATGAATGTGACAATTGACGAACGCATCGGAGCCGGATGCTCGCTCTGCGTACGAGTCCTGATGATTACAGCAGAGTCGTCGACATGCCCCGTTACGGGGGTCCCCGACCGGTTCACCAGGCGGTCACATCGCCTCTGGACCAGGGCTCAGCTGCTGTGATCCACGCTGATCAGGGCCTCGTCGGCCAGCCGGTAGCCGACGCCGTAGACGGTGGTGACCACCTCCGAGCCGGCCAGCTTGGCGCGCAGCCGGCGGACGTGCACGTCCACCGTCCGGGCCACCGCGTGCTCGTAGCCCCAGACGCTGGAGAGCAGTTGCAGGCGGGTGAACACCCGGCGGGGTCGCTCGGCCAGGAACAGCAGCAGCTCGTACTCGATGCGGGTCAGCGCGATGACCCGGTCACCCTGGCGGACCATCCGCGAGCCGGCCAGGATGCGGACGTGATCCGGTGCAGCGGGGCGCGGGGCCGGTCGCGGCCCCGACGCGGGCTCCTCCACGGCACGCAGTTGACCCTCCCCCGATTCGGCCAGCTCGCCGAGCAGTTGCACGAGCCGGGCCAGCCGGGGGCTCAGCGGCCCGGGGACGAGGTCGAGGGTGATGGTCAGGGTCGGGCTGGTGCGCGGACGGGCCGACGGGCGCACGCCGGGGTGACGGCGCGTGGGGATGGCGACGACGGACATGGTGCCTCCTGAGTGGCGGTACGCGCGCCACGCCGGGTGTGGCGTGACGGTCAGCGGCGCGCCCACCCGGCGTTGACCGGGGACGCGAGGGGTGAAGGGTGGTGCAGTGGGGTCGGGCCGAGGGCCGGTAGGCCGGCGATGCGCCAGGCCGCGAACCCACCGACCACATCGGTGGCCCGGTGCAGGCCGACGTCCTGCAACGCGGCGGCGGCGAGCGACGAGGTGTAGCCCTCCTGACAGAGGATCACCACCGGCACGTCGTAGTCGACGGCCTGCGGCAGCCGGGCCGCGCAGCGTGGGTCGAAGCGCCACTCCAGCACGTTGCGTTCGACGATGAGAGAGCCCGGCACCACGCCGTGCGCGGCCCGCTGCGCCGCCGGGCGGATGTCGACGAGCAGCGCTCCGCTCCGGTACGCGAGGTGCGCCCGCTCCGGGTCCAGCCGGCGCAGCCGGGCCCGCGCGGCGGCCAGGATCTCGTCGATGCCCCGGGAGCCCGGTGGCGGCGGCACGGGGGCGGGACAGTGCTCGGCGGTTGTCTGCATTCTCGGATTCCTTCCGGTGACAGGGGGGTTCTCGGGGCGCGCGACTACCAGGACCGACCGGCCTCGGCGACCTCGGCGACCCGCAGCCGCCCGTCGAGGAGGTGATAGCGGGTCATCCGCAGCAGCGCCGGCCGGTAGACGTGCACGCTGACCGCCGGTTCGACGCCCCGGTTGGTCACCTGGTGCACGTGCCGGGGGCCGAAGCGGCGGCCCGCACCTGCCGGCAACAGTCGGGGGCGCAGTCGGCCGGCGCTGACCGTCTCCTCGGTGAGCACGCCGCTGACCACCCGGAACGCTCCGGAGGAGCCGCCGTGGTCGTGCAGGTCGGTGCCCTGCCCGGGCAGCCAGCTCAGCGCCCACACCTCGTGTTCGTCGCCGGCGGCGAGGCGGGCGTACCAGCGCTCGGCTGGATCGAAGCGCAGCGCGACCGGCCAGCCGGCCGGGTCGGCCCACCCGGCGGCAACGGTGAGCAGGTCGGGCTCCGGACGGTGGTGCGTCATGGCGGTTCCTCGCGGGTCGTTCGGCGGGGTGCTCTCGTACTCTAGACGGCAAAGCCTATAGGTTTAGTAGGTAATTCCGTCTGATGGGACGCAGGTCATCCGCTCGGGTGAATCAGCGCAGCACCGGCGGGTCCGTGCGGTAGCCCGGCAACGAGGGCCAGCGCACTGTCAACACCACCGACGCGCGCTCGGCGAACCAGGAATGGTCCACCCCACGGGCCCACACCACGTAGTCGCCCGGAGCGGCCAGCCGTACCGTCCGGTCCGGCAGCTCCACCCGGAAACACCCCTCGACGAGTACGAGCAGAGTGGTGCGCACCTCGCCGGTCGCCCACCGCGCCCGGGCCTGCCCGGGCGGATGCACACCCCACTTCACCTCGACGTCGGTGCTGTGCCGGATCTCCCCCGGCGGCGCGAAGTGCCCGAGCAACCAACCAGCGTTGGTGGCGCCGTCGACGCCCGCGTTGCCCACGTACACCGTCTCACCCATCGGACCCCTCACCCTGCGCGCCGGCCGAGCAACCTATCAGGACCGGTGTGGCTAACCTGGACCGGTGACCGAGAACCTCGACGCCGAGACGCTGGCGTTCGCGCACCGGATGTTCGACCTGGCCCGCGCTGGCGCCACCGACGAACTGGCGGCGCAGATCGACGCCGGCCTGCCGGTCAACCTCACCAACGACAAGGGCGACACGCTGCTCATCCTGGCCGCGTACCACTCCCGACCGGACACGGTGGCCGCCCTGCTCAGCCGCGGCGCCGACCACACCCGAGCCAACGACCGAGGTCAGACCGCGTTGGCAGCGGCGGTCTTCCGCAGCAGCGCCGAAGCGGTCCGCGCGCTCCTCGCCGCCGGCGCGGATCCGGCACACGGCAACCCGTCGGCCATCGAGACGGCGCGCTTCTTCGACCTGCCGGAGATGACAGAGCTGCTGCGCGTCGGCTGACACCGGCACGGCCGGCCGGTATACAGGGTCGGTGGAAGATCCCCTGCCGGAGCAGATGCGGACGGCCGCGACCGCGCTGCTGACCGCGCTCGACCCCGCCGCCCGCGAGAGCGCCGTGCACTCGTTCGACGACGAGGCGGCCCGACGCTGGCTGGAATACCGGCCCCGACCCCGACCGGGCGTCTGCCTCGCCGAACTCGACGTCACCGCCCGCAAGGCCGCGCACCGGTTGCTGGCCACCGCGCTCAGCCACTCGGCGTACGCACAGGCGATGGCGATCATCTCGCTGGAGGAGGTGCTGGACCGGGCCGAGGGCTGGCAGCGCGGGCGGCACAGCGCCGACTACTGGGTGGCCGTGTTCGGTGACCCCGCACGCGACGACCGTTGGGCGTGGCGACTCGAAGGGCACCACCTGTCGGTGAACATGACAGTGGTGGACGGTCAGGTCTCCCCCGCGCCGATCTTCTTCGGCGCCAACCCGGCCGCGGTCCGCTACGCCGGCCGGCCGGTCTCCCGCCCACTCGGTGTCGAAGAGGACCTGGCCCGCGCCCTGCTCGACGCGCTGGGCCCCGCCGAGCGGGCCGCCGCGATCATCGCCGACGAGGCGCCGGCGGACATCATCAGCGCCACCCGTGGGCGGGTCGACGCGCCGCTGGAGCCCCTCGGCGTACCGGCACAGCGGCTGGGACCGACCGGCCGCGCCCTGCTCGACCAGGTGGTCGCCCTCTACCTCGACCGGTTGCCGCCCGAGTTGGCCATCCGGGAAGCGACCCGACTGGACTCCGGCCCGTTGCACTTCGCCTGGGCCGGCCCGACCCACCCCGGGCGGCGGCACTACTACCGGGTGCAGGGTGACGACCTGCTGATCGAGTACGACAACACCACAGCGGACGGCAACCACGCACACACCGTGCTGCGCCGTCCCGCCAGCGACTTCGGCGCCGACGTCCTGGCAACCCACCACCAAACCCACCCCCACTAACCCCACCCGGCCCTCGCCCCGCCCTGCCTCGTCCCGTCCCGCCCCGCCCCGCCCTCGTCGATCTTGCAGTTTCGGTGGTCGGATTGCCCTTCTGGACGGCTTTTGCCGGGACAGAAAGTGCAAGATCGACGCGTGCGGGGGGTGGGGGGGGCGTGGGGTGGGGTGGTTCAGGGGTGGGTGGCCTCGATGAGGAAGCGTTGGGCGTGGGCGACGAAAGGGCCCTCTTCGGCGATGCGGTGGTGGAGGTCGCGCAGAGGTGCGCGGTAGCGGTCGACAGTGAACCCGGGCACGGTCCAGATCACCTTGCGCAGGAACCAGACCACCGCGCCGATGTCGGCGAACGTCGCCCGCAGCGTGGCCCGCCGCAGGTCGACCACCCGCAGGCCAGCGGCCTCGGCGGCGGCGACCGCGTGTTCGGGGTGCCGCTGGGTCGGCGGTGGCAACGGCCCGAGGATCGCCTCACTCAGCTCCCGCATGGTGCCGGCGCCGATCTGCTGGGACAGGAACGTCCCTCCGGGCCGCAGCACCCGTGCCGTCTGAACCCAGTCGGTACGCACCGGATGCCGGCTGACCACCAGGTCGAACGAGGCGTCGCGAAACGGCAGCGGCCCGTCCGGGGCGACCGCGACCACCGTCGCGCCGACCCGACGCAGGGTCCGGCGGGCGACCTCAACGTTCGGCGGCCACGCCTCGGTCGCCGTCAGCAATTTTGGGGGACGCGGCACTTCGGCGAGCACCTCCCCGCCGCCGGTGTCCACGTCCAGCGCCGCGTCGGCCCGCGCCATCCGGTCGGCGACCAGCCGGGCGTACCCCCAGGGTGGACGCTCCTCGGTGGCCCGGCCGGCCAGCCAGTCGAAGCCCCAACCATCGACGGGCGCGGCGGCTGCCTCTGCGATCAAGTCCTCGGCGTCACGCTCAGCGGTCATGGCGGTCAGCCTCGCGGCCGGTCACCCGGCCGGCAACCCAATTGCCGCCGCCCGGCCGAGGGTGCCCGTGAGCCTCTGCTCCTCACGCGCGGACTGGAGGATCCGAGCGCCTTCGGGGCCCATGTCGTGCGGCTCGGCCAGGTCCGCCCGGGGGAAAGCCCGCGAGCTGGCGAGGCGCGGTGTAAGCGGCGCCGTGCGGTGCCTACGTGGCAGGCGCGAGATCTTCGGGAGCGAAGGTGTCAGCGGATCGTGGGCCGACCAGCCGTACGGATGCCGGCGAGCGCGTCCAGGCCGCCGGTCTCGGTACGTCCGCTGTCGAACTGACGCATCAGCCGTGCGCCCAGGTGCACGCCGACCGCGCCGACGGCCAACGCGACCAGCTCGGTGGCCAGGATCGTGACCGACGCGCCGCGTTGCGGGGAGTGTGACCGGACCAGGCAGGTGAGCAGGAACATGGCTGCCATCAGCGCGTTCACCAGGTTGAAGGCGACAGCGGTGCGGCGGGTACGGTCGCCCGGCACGTCCCACAGGTCGACCATGCCGGCCACGGCGGTCAGGGCGGCGGCGACGAGCGCGGCGACGCCCGTCCAGTAGCCGACCTCGCCGAGGAACGCGGGCCCGCCGACGACGTCGGTGAGGTCGAAAACGGTGGCGCTGACGAAGAGCCCGAGCGGGAAGGTCACGAGCATTGGTTGGATCGGGTGCCCCTGCACCCGCAGCCGGCTCTGCATCGGTCCTCCCCCGGGTCGGCGCAGCTCACCTGACCAGAGTGCTACCCGAGGGCGGTCGCGACGAAACGATGCCGCCCGACTCGCCGGCAGCAGAAAGAACGGGCACCGAAGCCGCAGCGTGACCAGCGCTGACCAACTCGGGTTCCCGGAAGTCGGGGCGTCCGCGCGACTGTGACACCGCGGGTTCAAGGACTTCGCGTCGATCACGGGCGGCGCCACGGTGGAGATGCCGGCCGGGGTCAGTTGTCGCGTTGGCGGGAGACCGTCCGGACCAGGCGCTCGGCCACCTCGCGCAGCGGGATGTCGAGCGACGAGGCGGCGGTCCGCAGCACGTCGAGGGCCTCGGCCGGAGGGCACCCGCGCTGCGTCATGATGACGCCGACGGCCTGGCCGACCACCCCGTCGTGCAGGAGTGAGGCGTCCCGAACACCTGCGAGGGTGAGCTGTCGGTTGCGGTCACGGACGGCGGCGAGCAGCAGACCGGCGTGTTCGGCGAGCAGCATCGCGGTCAACTGGTGTTGCGGGGTCAGCAGGTCCGGCGCGGCGGCGTACAGGTTGATCGCCCCGATGACCTGGTCGTCGATGTCGACCGGTGCGGAGATCACCCCGCGTACGCCGAGGTCGCGGGCGTGCGCCGTCCAGGCCGGCCAGCGGGGCTCACCGGTCAGGTCGGCGGCGAGGATCATCTCGCGGAGGTGGATCGCGCTCATCGCCGGCGTGTCCGGCCCGTGTCGCAGGTCGTCCAGCCCGGCCAGCCCCTCGTCGGAGGCGGCCACCCCGGCCGGCTCGCCGGCCCGCAGGGCGGTGAACCCGCACCAGCGCACCCCGGCGACGGCGTCCCGCGTGACGCGGACCAGGGCCAGCAGCGCCTCATCAAAGTCGGTCAGGGCGATCAGCCCGGCAGTCAGCTCCCGCAACAGTGCGGCTGCTTCCAGCACACCAAGGGTGTGCACCACCGGTTCCCGCGTGTCGAGGTTCACCGGTTCGCAGCCTCCGTGCCGTCTCGCGCCTGACCGGTACGCTTCGTCACCTGTGTCATCGTCTGCTCTCTTCCCGACTCGACCGACCAGCCCTACTACCCTGGGAAACCTGGGTCGAAACGGCGTAAATCGGGGCCCCGGTCGCGCGCGGAAGCGCGGTCGGGGCCCCGAGCGTCGAAACGTCAGCGCGAGCCGCCGCCGAGCCGCCGCCCGATCGACGCGATCAGACGGTCGAGCTCGGACCCGAACGGGTTGTCGTGCACCAGGTACGTCCAGGTCGCGGTGGGCCGGACCAGGGTGCCGTCGTCGGGCTGCCAGTCCTCATCGAATTCGGTCTCGGTGAAGGTGGCGATGGTGCGGGCCTCGATCGCCGGGATCAGGTCGTTGAACGCCGGCACCGCAGCCCGGTGGAACTCGTCCAGCGGGTCGAGCCGGCCCAGTGCGCGCAGGTGCACGCCCTCGCGGACCTCGGACAGCTCGGCCAGGTGCTCGGCCCAGAGACGGTCCAGGTGGTAGAGCGCGATCGACCGGGCGGCACGGGCGAGCAGGTCCTCGTCCATCTCGCCGGCCTTTTCGGGCTCCTTCTCCAGCAGCATCACCGCGGCCACGTCGCTGGTCAGCAGCCGCTCCCGGCGCGCGGCAAGGGCCTTGCGCTGCTGCTCGATCACCACGCTGTAGCGCCAGGTGTTGCGGTGGATCTCGTGGTTGACGCCCTCGGCGACCCGCTGGGCGTGCTCCACCGCGTAGTCGACCTGCTCGTCGGTCACCAGACCGTCGGCGTTCATCCGCGGTGACGCCGGCACCGAGTCGGCGGCGTGCCGGACGACGAGGTCGTCCTCCAGGCTGACGAAGAAGACCGAGCCACCCGGGTCGCCCTGCCGGCCGGCCCGACCACGCAACTGGTCGTCCACCCGGCGGCTGTCGTGCCGGCCGCTGCCGATCACGTAGAGCCCGCCCAGCTCGGCGACCCGCTCCTGGTCGGTCTGGTCGCTGCCGCCGAGGCGGATGTCGACGCCACGGCCGGCCATCTGGGTGGAGACGGTGACCGCGCCGTACGCGCCGGCCTCGGCGATGATCGTGGCCTCTTCGTCGTCGTTCTTGGCGTTCAGCACGACGCACGGCACCCCGGCGGCGTTCAGCCCGGCGGCGAGCCCCTCGGACTCCTTGACGTCCAGGGTGCCGATCAGCACCGGCCGCCCCTTGGCGTGCGCGCGCTGGATCTCGTCGACGAGCGCCTCGTCCTTCTCCGCCCGGGTGGCGTAGATGCGGTCCGGCTCGTCCTCGCGGATGCACGGGGTGTTCGGCGGGATCACCGCGACCTCGAGGCTGAAGAACTCCCGCAGTTGGTCGCCGACGAGCACCGCGGTGGCGGTCATCCCGCACACCTTCGGGTAGAGCGCGATGTACGCCTGCATGGCGATGGTGCCGAGCACCTCGCCCTCGGCGGTGGCGTCCAGCCCCTCCTTGGCCTCGACAGCGGCCTGGAGACCGTCCGGCCAGCGGCGGCGCTGGGCCACCCGGCCGCGCATCTCGTCGACCAGCTCGACGGAGCCGTCCCGGACGATGTAGTCCACGTCACGGTGCAGCAGGGCGTGCGCGTGCAGCGCCACGTTGACCGCGGAGAGCTGCTCGACGTGCTCCTCGTCGTACAGGTCGATGCCGAGCTTGGCCTCCATGGCGGCCAGGCCGGCGGAGGTGAACGCCACGCTGCGCCCGTCCTCGGCGACCGTGTAGTGCTTGTCCTTGCGCAGGCCACGGACGAGCGCGGCGGCGGCGTGCACCGGGTCCTGCTCGCCCGGCACCGCGCCGGCCAGGACCATCGGCACCCGGGCCTCGTCGATCATGATCGAGTCGGCTTCGTCGACGATGGCGGTGGTCAGCGCGGGCTGCACCCGGTCTTCCACGTCGGTGACCAGCTGGTCGCGCAGGTAGTCGAAGCCCGCCTCGCTGACCGAGACGTAGGTGACGTCGCAGGCGTACGCGTCGCGCCGCTCCTGCGGGGTGGAGGCCTCGTTGACCCAGCCGACGGTGAGGCCGAGCAGGGTGTAGACCGGCTCCATCCACTGGGCGTCGCGGCGGGCCAGATAGTCGTTGATGGTGAGCACGTGCACCGGGCCGTTGCCGAGCCGGACGTGCCCGTACGCGGCGATCGTCGCGGTCAGTGTCTTGCCCTCACCGGTGGCCATCTCGGCGACCTTGCCGGAGAGCAGCGACATCGCGCCGAGCAGCTGCACGTCGTACGGCCGCTGGTCGAGGCCGCGGCGGGCGGCCTCACGGCCGACGGCGCAGATCTCCTCGTAACCGGCGGCGGCACCCGCTGCCGCGGTCAGCTCGGCGTCGTCGAGCGCGGTGAGCTCAGCCTCGCGCGCCTCGATCGCCGGGAGCAGTTTCTCCAGCGGAGCAAGATCCACGGTCGAGCCGGGGCGCTGGAGGAACCGCCGGAACTTGCTCTTGAACCGTTGCGACACACCCATGAGCGGCAACGGTACGCGATTCTGGCCGGCGTGCGCGGCCCGGTCGCCCGGCAAGTTCGCCGCGGCCGGGCGTCGGTCACCCGACCAGCAGTTGGTGACTGGCGAGTTCCCGGTACAGCGGGTCGGTGGCGGTCAGTTCGGCGTGGGTGCCCACTGCCACGACCCGGCCGCCGTCGAGGACGACGATCTGGTCGGCGTCGACCACGGTGGCGAGCCGGTGCGCCACGATCAACAGGGTCCGGCGGACGGCCACGGCGTCGATGGCGCGGCGCAGCGCGACCTCGTTGCGGGAGTCGAGGTTGCTGGTCGGCTCGTCGAGCAGCAGCACCGGCGGGCCGGCGAGCAGCGCGCGGGCGATGGCCAGCCGCTGCCGCTCACCTCCGGAGAGCAGCACTCCGCCCTCGCCCACCTGCACGTCGAGGCCGAGCGGGGTGCGCTGCGTCAGGTGGCCCAGGTTGACCTCGTCCAGGACGATGCGCAACCGGTCGTCGCTGGCGTCCGGTGTGGTGATCAGAAGGTTCTCCCGCAGCGTGCCGGCCAGCACCGGAGCCTCCTGCTCGACGTAGCCGAGTCGGGCCCGCAGCGCATCGCGGGGCAGGTCCCGTACGTCGGTGCCGTCGAGGCGGACCGCGCCGGCGCTCACCTCGTAGAAGCGCTCGACCAGGGCCAGCAGTGTGGACTTGCCGGCGCCGGACGGACCGACCAGGGCGGTCCGGGTGCCGGCGGCGACGGCGAAGCTGACCTCGTGCAGCACCGGCTCGCCGCCCGGGTAGCCGAAGCCGACCCGGTCGAACTCGATCATCGGGGTCGGGCGGCGCGGGGTCGCCGTCGCGCTGCCGGGCGCCGGCCGGTCGTCCGCGCCCTCCGCGGGGACGGCAAGGATCTCCTCGATCCGCTGGAGAGCGCCCAGGCCGGACTGCAACTGGGTGTACGCCCGCAGCACCTGACCCAACGGCAGCGCCAGCAGGAACAGGTACATGACGAACGCGACCAGGTCACCGACCGAGATCGCCCCGGCCGCGACCCGCGCCCCGCCGATGCCGAGCACCAGCAGGAACGCGCCCTGCACGGTGACCGAGCCGATCGGGCCGACCACAGCCTGCACCCGGGCCACCCGCAGCCCCGCCGCGTACGCCTCGCGCGCGCTGCCGGTGACGGTCTGCGTCTCCCGGGTCTCGGCGCGGCTGGCCCGGATGGTCCGGGCCGCCGAGATGGCCCGCTCCACCGCCGAGGTCATCTCGCCGATCCGCTCCTGGGCGAGCCGGGCAAGCGCCCGGACCCGGCGGGCGAAGGTCGCGGCGAAGATCAGCCCCAGCGCCACCCCGAGCAGGGTGACGCCGAACAGCAGCGGGTCGAGCAGCACCATTGCCGTGCCGGCGCCGACCACCGTCACCGCCCCGGTGACCGTCTCGAACAGCCCGGAGGTGACGACGGCGCGCAGCAGTGTGGTGTCCGAGCCGACCCGGGAGAGCAGGTCGCCAGTGCGGCGGCGGTCGTACTCGGCGATGGGCAGCCGCAGCAGGTGGCCGGCGAGCCGGCGCCGGGTGCCCAGCACCACTCCTTCGGCGGTGCGTTGCAGCAGGTAGTCCCGCAGCCCGCCGATCGCCGCGCCGAGCACCACGAGGGCCACCAGCACCGCCACCAGCCGGGACACGCCCTGCTCGGCGCCGATCCGCTCGAGCACCGACCGGGTGAGCAGCGGCTGCGCCAGCGACGCCGCCGAGCCGATCAGCGACAGCGCGCCCACCACCACCAGGGTGCCGCGGTGCTCCCGCAGGTACGGCAGCAACGCGGCCAGGCCGACCGACCGGCCCACGGGGCTGCCGTCGGCCGGCCGGTCGGTCGAGGTGTCGCCGGGAACCGGCCGTTCCTGCACGGTGCTCATGTCGCGAACGGTAGCCGCCCCCGGCACGCGGCGAAGGCTGCTCAGGTGGCGACCACCACCTGAAGCTCCTGGCGACGACGCTCGGCCAGGTCGGTGAGGAGGGCGGGCGCCTCGTCGAACGGCACCACCGCCGAGACGAGATGCTTACGGATCGCGTCGCCGTACGTCCGGAGCAGGTCAACGGTCTCGGCGGAGAGCCGTTCGCGGTCCCAGGTGGGCGCGAGCCCGCGAGGCACCCGGCCGATCTGGGCGCAGCGCAGCGACAGCCCGTTGTGGTGGAACTCCTCACCGAGGCGGACCGCGTCCGCGCCGCCCTGGTAGAAGGCGAGGTCGATGACGGTGCCCTGGGGCCGCAGCAGCCGCAGGGCGAGGTGCAGCGCCCACGCCTGCCCCCGGCACTGGAACACCACATCGGCACCCCGGTCGCCGGCGGTGTGCGCCCAACGGGTCTTGAGCACCACCGCCGGGTCGTCCGCGTCGGGGTCGAGGGTTTCCAGACCGAGCGCCTCGGCGACCTGGCGGCGGTGCGGGGTGGGGTCGAGCACCACCACCGACGCGGCGCCGTTGCGTCGGGCGAACAAGGCCGTCAGCAGCGCCACGACACCGGAGCCGACGACGGCGACCCGCCGGCCGCGTACCCCGTCGCCGAGCGCGCGGACGTCGGTGCCGTGCAGGTCGGCGGCGGCGTGCAGCAGACCGTTGGCGCAGATCGGGCCCATGTGCGCGACGTAGACGCCGAGCAGAGGGTCCAGGTCGTCGGGCAGCGCCACGAACCGTTCGGCGACCGGGTCGGCCAGCCAGCCGGTGCGGTGCCCGTACGTCATCGCGCCGACCGTGCCCACCGCGACGGCCGGCGTCTCGCTCTCCACCACCCGGCCGACCTGCATGTAGCCGAGTCGGGTCACCGGGTAGGGGGTGCTGGCCGCGCCCGGCTGGAACAGGCCCAGGTCGGGGTTCCAGGTGACGTTCAGGTAGGGGTTCGTGCCCTTGACGTAGCTCAGCTCGGTGCCGGCGGAGACACCGCTGAACAGCGTCTCGACCCGGAACGTGCCGGGGCGCAGCGGGGCGGCGTCCTGCTCGACCAGGTCGACCCGGCCGGGGCCGGTGACCACCACGACCTTGTCACGCATCGACTGACACCCCGGTGGTGAGCACTGCCGGCGCGGTCGCGGTGGCGAGCCGCACCGTGGTGCCGGTACGGGCCGAGTCGGCGACCGCGAGGGCCAGGCGCTGGGTGGCGAGGGCCTCGGCGTACGGCACGCGCACGTCGTCGCCGATGCCACGGACGGCGTCGACGAAGGCACGGTCCACCGCCACCCGGGCGGCTTCCGGGTCGGCGGGAACGTGTCGTTCGCCGTCGGCGTCGCGGATCGACAGCCCCTCCTCGGTGATCGCGAGGGCCAGCCCGTCGGCGAGGATCTCCAGGCCGGCACGGTGCTTCCAGCCGAGGACGCAGGCGGCGCTGAGCGTGCCGACCGCGCCGTCGGCGAAGCGCAGCGCGGCGGTGGTCACCGAGTCGATGTCGGCGCCGTCGACCGGCGGTGGGGTGCCGTTGCCGTACGCGGTGACCTCGGTGACCTCGCCAGCCAGCACGCGGATCAGGTCGAGCACGTGGGCGGCCTGCTCGACCACCGGCCCGCCGGAGCGGTCCCGCCGCGACCACCACGCCACCGGGGGCACCTTGTCCAGCCAGGCGCCGCTGACCATTCGCACCGGACGGTCGGCGAGCAGGTCGCGGGCCTGGTCGAGCACGCTCAGGTAGCGCCAGTGGTGGCCGACGGCGGTGCGCAGCCCCCGCCGCGCGACCAGGTCGGCGATCCGCTCGGCGGTGCTCAGGTCCACCGCGACGGGCTTCTCCACGAACATCGGCACCCCGGCCTCGATGACCGCCTCCTCGGCGGGACCGTGCGCGAACGGTGGCACGCAGACGTACACGGCGTCCAGACCGGTCGCCAGCAGCGCGGCGACGTCGGCGAAGGCCCGCCCGCCGTGCTCAGCGGCCAGCGCGGACGCCGCCTCCGGCGCCACGTCGGTGACCCCGACCAACTCGACGTCGTCGAACCCGGCCAGCACCCGCGCATGACGCTGTGCCACGCCGCCGGCACCGACCAGCCCCACCCGACAGTTCCGCATCCCCACAACCCTTCGAAGACTTTTCATCTGCGATGGGAGCAGTCCCCTGAGCTGTGCGCAATCAAACGTTCATCGCCCGGGAACGAATTGTCGTCACCTCTGTGATCAAGCTGTTGCCGAGAATGCGGTTAGCGGGTGATGAGGAATGGGAAGAACCAAATTCGGTTTTTCCACGCACGAACGGAGGGGGTGCCCGTGCGGGATATGACATCGACTGTGTCGCCTGTGGTCGAGGCGTGGGCTACGTACCGGACGACGGCGGCGGCCGACTGGCCGACCCGTCGGCTGATGCGCGCCAAGGGTGAGACCCGGGTCAGCGTGGTGCTGCCGGCGCGCAACGAGGAGGCCACCGTCGGCGCGATCGTGTCGACGATCCGGGAGCACCTGATGGATCGGGTCGCACTGGTCGACGAGCTGATCGTGGTGGATTCCCGCTCGACGGACCGGACCGCGCAGGTGGCCCGTGCCGCCGGCGCGGAGGTGGTCAGCCAGGACGCGATGACCCGGGGGTTGCCCCGGCTGACCGGCAAGGGCGACGCGCTCTGGGCAGGGCTGGCCGCCGCCGAGGGAGACGTGGTGGCGTTCATCGACGCCGACCTGCGGGAGTTCCGGCCGCACTTCGTGAGCGGGCTGCTCGGGCCGCTGTTGACCGACCCGTCTGTCGACTTCGTGAAGGGCTTCTACCACCGCCCTCTGGTGGGCACCGCCAGCGTGGAGCAGGACGGCGGGGGCCGGGTGACCGAGTTGATGGCCCGACCGCTGCTGAATCTCTTCTGGCCCGAGCTGGCCGGCTTCGTGCAGCCGCTCGCCGGCGAGTACGCGGGCCGCCGGGACGTGCTGGCCCAGGTGCCGTTCGTCTCCGGGTACGGGGTGGAGACGGCCATGATGATCGACCTGCTCGACCTGGTCGGCCTGGACGCGCTCGCGCAGGTCGACCTCGGTGAGCGCAAGCACCGCCACCAGGACACCGCCGCCCTGGGCCGGATGTCCGCGCAGATCATGCTGACGGCCTGGACCCGGCTGCAACGGCGCGGCTGGGCGACCCCCGGGTTCGCGCCGGAGTCGTTGCTGACCCAGTTCCGTCGCGGTGGTTCCGACACCCTGCCGAACCTGGACCGCGAGATCGTGGTCAGCGACGTGTCCATCGAGGAACGCCCGCCGTTGGCCGAACTGCGCCACCGGGTGCCCCGCCGCCGGGTGGCCGCCGCGTGAGCGCCAGGAGCCTCACCGTGCTGATGAACGCCGGGCCGTGGCTGTCGGTGCCACCGCCCGGTTACGGCGGCATCGAGAACGTCATCGCCACGTTGGTGCCGGAGCTGCGGCGACTGGGCGTACGGGTGGTGCTCGCCTCGGTGGGCAGCAGCACCCTGCCGGTGGACGAGCAGATCTCGGTCTTCGCCGACGGCCAGTTCGCCGCGTTGCAGCGGCCGTACAACCAGGTCTGCGGAATCGCCCAGGCGCACCTGGCCGGGGTGGTCCGCGAGCTGCACTCCCGCGACGACATCGACCTGGTGCACGATCACGTCGAGGCGGTCGGGCTGGCCACCCTCGCCGCGATGGGGCCGTCCGGGCCGCCGACCCTGCACACGCTGCACTGGGACCTGGCCAAGCACCCGGCGCTCTACGGCAACCTGGACGGCGGCGACCGGGTCCGGGTCAACGGCGTCTCCGCGTCGCAGCTGGCCCGCGCCCCGCTGGCGCTGCGAGAGCACTCGGTGGGGCACGTGCACCTGTCCACGCCGCTCGCCGTCGACGCCGACCGGCGGCCCCGACCGGACAAGGGCGAGCACCTGCTCATCCTGGGCCGGATCAACCCGGGCAAGGGGCAGGACGTGGGTGCCCGCCTCGCGCACCGGGTCGGTATTCCGCTGGTGCTGGCCGGCCCCGTCGGCCCGTACCACCGGCCAGCCGACCTGGCCGCTGCCGGCGACGAGGCCCGGCAGAACCCGGACGTGCGGTTCTTCCTCGACGAGGTGGCACCGCACGTCGACGGTGACCTGGTCCGCTGGGTCGGCACCGTGGCCGGCCAGGAGCGCGACGACCTGCTCGCCAGCGCCCGCGCGTCGCTGTTCCCGCTGCGATGGGAGGAGCCGGGCGGCACTGCTGTCGTCGAGTCGCTCGCCCTGGGCACGCCGGTGGTGGCCACCTCCCGGGGTTGCCTGCCGGAGCTGATCGAGCACGGCCGTACCGGGCTGCTCACCACCGACGAGGAGGAGTTGGGTGACCTCGTCCTCGCCGCCGAGTTCCTCGACCCCGACGAGTGCCGGCGGGTGGCCGCGCAGCGCTTCACGCCTGCGGTGATGGCGCAGCGTTACGTCGAGCTGTACGAGCGGGTCCGGCAGTCGGCGAGCGCCCCGAGGTTGCTGCCGGCCTGACCGGGGGCGGCGCCAGCCGGTTTGCCGGCCGCACCGGCGGGTAGCCGGCAGCGCTCATGCCCGCCGCGCGACGAGGAGCCGGGAATGGTCGGACCGATGGCGCACTCCCGGGCCCGACCCAACCCGGCCGACGGCAAACCGCCGGTCCGTCGCGCCGCGGCGACGGTGGGCGTGCTGTTCCTGCTGGTCGGTGTGCTCGGTTTCGTGCCGGGGATCACCACCGGCATGGACGCGCTGCGCTTCGCCGGCCACGACTCGGGCGCGTACCTGTTCGGCGTCTTCCAGGTGTCGGTGCTGCACAACCTGGTGCACCTGGCGTACGGGGTGGTGGGTCTGCTGCTGGCCCGGACGGTCACCGGTGCTCGGGCGTTCCTGATCGGCGGCGGCGCGGTCTATCTGGTGCTCTGGCTCTACGGGCTGGCGGTGGACCACGACACCGGGGCGAACGTGCTGCCGGTCAACGACGCCGACGGCTGGCTGCATCTGGGGCTCGGCGTCGGCATGATCGCCCTGGGCGTCCTGACCGGCCGGCCTCGTCGCTGACCTGGGGTTGCGGCGACGTGACCTGCCTCGCCCCGCTGTCGGTCCGGTTTGATTGGGAGCGGCCTCGGGTAGTTGGCAGATCCCGACCCAGTGAGCAGCGAATTGAGGCGCCGATGTCGAGCGGGATCACCTGCGAGGTGCGTACCACCGCACCGGTGGCGGTCGTCCGGCTCACCGGCCCCCTGCACCTGGGCACGATGCGCTCGGTGCACCGGGCGCTCAGCGACGCGTTGGTCGACCAGCCGGAGGCGCTGGTGGTCGACATGGCCGGGGTGCGCGTGGAGGACCGGTTGGCGTTGTCGGTGTTCGCCGCGACAGCCCGCCGGGCCGAGGAGTGGCCAGCGGTGCCGGTGCTGCTCTGCTCCCCGTCGCCGATCGCCGCCCGATGGCTGGCCGAGTCGACCGCCTGCCGGGTGCTTCCGGTCTCCGCGGACTGCGCGGAGGCGACCCGGTTGGCCGGCACGACGTCCACGTTGCGGATGCGGGCCCGGCTGGAGCCGGTGGCCGGTGCCTGCCGGCGGGCCCGGGAGCTGGTCACCGACGCGTGCGCGCGGTGGAATCTGCCCGACGCGTCCGGCCCGGCCGCGCTGGTGCTCAGCGAGCTGGTCGGCAACGTGGTGCGCCACGCCGGCACGCCGATGCAGGTGACGGTGACCCTGCGCCGGCCGTACCTGCACCTGGCCGTGGTGGACGGCAGCAGCGCCGAGGCCCGTGCGGGTGGGACGGACCTGCACGCCGAGGGTGGGCGAGGGTTGATGCTGGTCCGGGAGCTGACCCAGCGGTGGGGCAGCGTGCCGGCCGGTCAGGGCAAGGCCGTCTGGGCGATGCTGCCGGCAACCTGAGCGTTCGAGGTGCTTGCAGCGGTCCTGGCGATCTGCCCGAAATTACCGTCATTGGCTGGTTACATGGTGTGAGGGTGGGTAGAGCACGCCCGTCCTTTCTGCCGTCACGACGGGGTGAGCAGCCATGCCCAAGCGGGTAACCACAGAACCCGGTCGAGATCGGGGCCCGGCGATCCTGGCACCGGCCCGCTTCGGGGGCTTCCCGGGACCGGTACGCGCACCGGTTCCCGGCAGCTCGTTGATCAAGTTCCTGGCCACGACCGACCACAAGCAGATCGGCCTGCTGTATCTGCTGACCTCCTTCGGCTTCTTCCTGTTGGCCGGCCTGGAGGCGATGGTGATGCGGGCCGAACTGGCCCGCCCGGGGATGCAGATCCTGTCCCCGGAGCAGTACAACCAGCTCTTCACCTCGCACGGCGCGGTGATGCTGCTGCTCTTCGCCACGCCCGCGGCGTTCGGGTTCGCCAACTACATCGTGCCGATCCAGATCGGCGCGCCGGACGTGTCGTTCCCCCGCCTCAACGCACTCGCCTACTGGCTCTACCTCTTCGGCGGGCTGATGGTGGTCGGCGGGTTCCTCACCCCGCAGGGGTCGGCGGACTTCGGCTGGACCGCGTACACCCCACTGAGCAGTGTCGAGAACAGCCCCGGGGTGGGCGCGAACATGTGGGTGCTCGGCCTGGTCGTCTCCGGGCTCGGCACCATCCTCGGCGCGGTCAACCTGATCACCACGATCCTGACCCTGCGCGCCCCCGGCATGACCATGTTCCGAATGCCGATCTTCACCTGGAACATGCTGTTCACCAGCGTGCTGGTGATCCTCGTCTTCCCGCTGCTGGCTGCCGCGCTGCTGGCGCTCTCGGCCGACCGGTTGCTCAACGCGCACGTGTACGACGCGGCCACCGGCGGCCCCATGCTCTGGCAGCACCTGTTCTGGTTCTTCGGCCACCCCGAGGTCTACATCATCGCGTTGCCGTTCTTCGGCATCATCACCGAGATCATCCCGGTCTTCTCCCGCAAGCCGCTCTTCGGCTACACCGGGATCGTGCTGGCCACCATCGCCATCACCGTGCTGTCCATGACGGTCTGGGCGCACCACATGTTCGCCACCGGCCAGGTGCTGCTGCCGTTCTTCAGCATCCTGAGCTACCTGATCGCGGTGCCCACCGGTGTGAAGTTCTTCAACTGGATCGGCACCATGTGGAAGGGTCAGCTCACCTTCGAGACGCCGATGCTGTTCGCCATCGGCTTTCTGGTCACCTTCCTGCTCGGTGGCCTCACCGGAGTCCTGCTGGCCAGCCCGCCGGTCGACTGGCACACCCACGACAGCTACTTCGTGGTGGCGCACTTCCACTACGTGGTGTTCGGCACCGTGGTCTTCGCCCTGTTCGGCGGCTACTACTTCTGGTGGCCGAAGATGACCGGGCGGCTGCTCGACGAGCGGCTCGGCAAGGCGCACTTCTGGACCATGTTCATCGGCTTCCACGGCACCTTCCTGGTGCACCACTGGCTGGGCGCCGAGGGCATGCCGCGCCGGTACGCCGACTATCTGCCCACCGACGGCTTCACCACCCTGAACACCATCTCCACGATCTTCTCGTTCATCCTCGGCCTGTCCACCCTGTTCTTCATCTACAACGCCTGGAAGTCCTGGCGGTACGGGGCGATGGTGACGGTGGACGACCCGTGGGGCTTCGGCAACTCCCTCGAGTGGGCCACGAGTTGCCCGCCGCCGCTGCGCAACTTCGACCGGATGCCCCGGATCCGCTCCGAGCGCCCCGCCTTCGACCTGAAGTACGGCCCGCTCGTCGCCGATCTGGGGCGCGACCTGCCGCAGCGCACCACCAAGCCGCCGCAGCAGTTCGCCGAGGAGTTCCGGCTGGAGCACCACACCCCGGAGTCGCCGGCCGCCGAGGGCGCGCACGGCGCGCGCGACGCTGTCGACTACCAGCCCGCGCCGCGCTCCGGGGCCCGGCCGGTGGACGTGCCGGAGCCCGAGGGCGTCCGCCGGCCGAGCTTCGAGCAGTCCGACCCGCCGCAGGACGCCGAGGACGCGCCGAAGCCGCACGAGCGCTGGCGCCACCCGCACAGCGACGGCAACACCGAAGAGCGCTGACCAGGGGTACGCGCGAAAGGGCCGACACCCCCGGCGGGGTGTCGGCCCTTCGCCTGTTCGTGTGCGTCAGTCCCGGGCCGGCGCCAGGCCGGCGGCGGTGAGCGAACGGCGTACCGCGGGCTGGACCCGGGTCAGCCGCAGCGGCACCCCGGTCCGCTCCGCCGCGTCCCGACCGGCCATCAGCGCGGCGATCCCGCCGGCGTCGAAGCCACCCGCGCCGACGAGGTCGACGACCACCTCGCTGGGCTGGCCGGTGACCGCCTCCAGCATGGCCCGGCGCAGCTGGTCCGCGCCGTCGCGGTCGATCTCGCCGCCGACCTCGACCACCACCGAGTCGCCGTTCTGCTTGACCGAGATCCGGGTCTTGCCCGGGTCGGGTTCGGCGGCGCCGTTCTGCCATGGCGGCGGCGCGTCGGCGAGCATCGCCTGACGCAGCCAGGTGAGCGCCCGTGACAGCAACCGGGACACGTGCATCTGCGAGATGCCGAACCGGGCGGCGATCTCGGCCTGGGTCTGGTTGCCGTAGAAGCGCATCGCGAGGATCCGTCGCTCACGCCAGGGCAGTCGGTGCAGCAGACCACTGACCGTCACCCGGTCGTCGACCGACTCCAACGCGTTGTCGGACTCGCCGACCAGGTCTCCGAACTCGGCGGAGCTCTCCCCGCCCACCGGGGCGTTCAGCGAGGCCGGGCTGTATCCGGCCGCCGATTCCAGGGCGGCGAGGATTTCCTCCTCCGGTGTCTCCAACCGGGCCGACAGCTCGGCCACGGACGGGGCCCGGGACAGTTCGCTGGTGAGCGCGGCGGTGGCCTGCCCCACCTCGAGGATCAGGTCCCGCAGCCGGCGGGGCACGTGCACGCCCCAGGTACGGTCCCGGAAGTGCCGTTTGATCTCGCCCACGATGGTGATCGCGGCGTACGCGGTGAAGGAGCCCCGTTCGGGGTCATAGCGGTCGACGGCGTTGACCAGGCCCAGCCGGGCCACCTGCTCCAGGTCCTCCAGCGGCTCCCCCCGCCCCCGGTACCGGCGGGCCAGCCGGCCGGCGAACGGCAGCGCGAAGCGCACCAGGTCGTCCCGGGCCTCCCCCCGCCGCTCCGGCGGCAGCCCGGCGATCCGGGCCGCGTACGCCATCGCCGCCGCGTCGAGGTCCTCCAGACCCCGATCGTTGGGCGGTGGTGGGGTCGTGGTCGTGGTCGTGCTCGTCTGTCCGAACATCCGCGCCTCCCTCAGGAAGGTCCCCCGCCCGGATCGGGAAACCGGTCGTGCGCGTGGTCGAGCCACGCACCGGGCCGGAAAGTGGGTCAGTGACTGGGATGCCAGCGGGCGACAACACCTCTACGCAGCGCAATCAGGCCATCGCAGCCAGCGATGTTCCCGCTCCGTAGGTACTCAATCACGGGACCCCGGGTTCGCGAGGAAGTTTCGGCGTCCTCCGTCTCAGGAGACCAACAACCCCTGGTGGCCGCCGCTGTCGCGGAGCACGGCCAGCGCCTCGGCGACCCCCAGCGGGGGCGGCGCCGGCAGGTCGTACGGCTGGGCGCGCAGCACCTCGGTGGCCCGGCGGGTGGGCACCGAGGTGACCGGGTACCCGCGGGCGGTGGTGCGGTCCAGCGCCCGACGCCGCCGGCCGAACCCGGCGACGGCCAGCCACTGCGGCAGCCCGGCCAGCGCGGGTGAGCGCACCCCGGGCGGCTCGGGCAACACGTCCACCGAGCTGAAGGGCTCGCTGCCGGCCAGCCACCACTCGGCCTCGTCGACGCTGCGGCGGGTGGCGTTCTCACACCAGTACGGCACCAGCCCCGCCCGCACCACCTGCCACGGGTCGAGCAGTCGACCGCACTCCACCACCAACCGGTCACCGGTCTTGCCGGCGCGCCGCAGCCACCGCCGGTACAGGTCGGCCACGCCCGCGCTCAGTGCCGCCGGCCGGGGCACCAACACCCGGTGCAGCGGATGCTGGTGCCGGGTGGACCAGTCCCGCGCGGCCAGCTCGAAGCCCGAGTCGACGCCGTGCTCGGCGTACGCCGACGGCACGGACACCTCCGGCGGCTCCCATCGGGTCGCGTCCCCGCCGACGGAGCGCAGCACCTGCCGCAACGCGTGGCTGTCCGGGTGGAAGTCCACCGGGTCCAGCCCACTGCCCGGGCAGCCGATTTGGAAGCTGTGCCCCGGTCCGCGCTCCAGCACCGGCCAGGTGCGTGCGTCGCGGACCAGCAGCACGGGGGCACCCGGCACCAGCCGGTCGGCCAGGAACCGCGCGTACGCGGCCGGTAGGGCCCTCCACGTGGCGGTCAGCGACACGGTCGCCCCGGTCAGCGCGCCACGGCTGGCCGGGCAGTGCACCTGGCGCAGGTGCAGGTCGGCGTTGCCGACGAGCAACCGGGCGGAGAGTGCCGCGCCATGCTCCGCGGCGTCCGCAGGGCGGTCCACCGCGCCGTTGGACCAGTGCACGGTCATCTCGAAGCCCGCCGGCAGCCACGGCACCCCGAGGGCCACCGCGAGGTGCGCGGCAGCCCCGTGCGGAGAGCCGATGAGCACCCCCGGGTAACGGCGGCGGGGGTACTGGTCGACAAACCAGCGGGCCACCCTCGCGGCGTCCACCTCGTCGATCTGGGCCACGGTGAGCGCGACCCGGCCGGCGGCGCGGGTGACCGCGGCACGGCGTACCGGTTCGGGGGCGCCGGGGAACCGCGACGTCGGCCCGGTGTGCCCGAGGTCGGCGCAGTCGACCCCGCGCAGTGCCCGGGCCGTGGCGGCGACCAGCACCCGGGCGGAGCTGCCCGCGGCCACGACCCGGTCGCCGGCGAGACCGGCGCCATCAGCCGTGAGCCCCTTGTGCACCTTGTGCACCGGCCCCACCTTGCCTCGTTCGCTCACCACGCGGCCCGGCTTCCCGTCCCGATGGGGTTCAAACGGGGCATCACCCACCCGGCGGCACATTCCGCTGGTCGGCGGGGTGCCCCGGTCATCACCGGCGTTCGGCGGCTCGGGTTTCGCCAGGGCCAGGACGGGCACTTCCGGGGCCATGCGCACCGACGACACCAGCGAGCCAGCCGCCGCCACGATCACCCCGTACGAGGACGGACCGCTGCTGGTCCGCGGCGACTTCGCGTTGGTCACCCCGAACGGTGAGCGCATCGACGCACGGCGGGGCACTGTGGCGTTGTGCCGGTGCGGCAAGTCGGCGCTCAAGCCGTTCTGCGACGGCACCCACAAGGCGATCAACTTCCGCGCCGGCACCACCCGCGAGGGCTGACACCACATCCCCGCGTCACCCAGCGAGAGGGCGCGGAGGGCCGCACCAGAGGCACGTCCCCCTTTGCTCTGCACCCGCCCATGCGCCAGTTACGGACCGTGTGCGGCGCATGGGCGGGTGCAGAGCAAAGGGCGGACCCGGGGCGGCACGTCCCCACCCGGCGGCAGGTCCCACCCGGGGCGGCACGCCCCCACCCGGGGCGGCACGCCCCCCACCCGGGGCGGCACGCCCCCCCCACCCGGGGCGGCACGCCCCAACCCGGTGACAAGCCCCCCCACCCGGCGACAAGCCCCTCGGATCAGACGAACGCGGGCGGGGCCACCTCGGGCGACGCGACGAGCAAGACCGTGGGCGGCACGGCCGGCGGGGCCGGTGTCCGCAGCGAGCTGCGGCCGGCGGCCCAGCTGTCCAGCAGGTGCCCGGCGAACAGCCGGTCCACAGCGAGCCCGGCCGCCGCGCCGAACAGCACGTCGCGGGCGAGGGCCGGCTCGACGCGGACCAGTCCGCCGCACATGTCGTGCGCGGCGATCTGCTCGTGCACCGCGTCGGCCTCGACGTGCTCGTCGTAGAAGCGGGTGGCCACCTCGTCGAAGCCGAGCCGGCGCAACCCGTTGCCGTAACGACGGTTGGGCAGCGAGGAGGTCATCTCGAACGCGGCCAGGTGCCCGAGCAGCGCGCCGCGCATCCGCCGGTGCAGCCCGAACAGCGACATCAGGTTGTTGGTCGCCAACGTCACCGCCGGTGCCACGTCGATGTGCGCGCCGTAGGCCGTGTCCAGGCCCAGTCGGTCGAGGGTGCTCCGGAACAGCTCGGCGTGCATCCGGTCCAGCCGCCCGTTGCCGTACTCGTCGGTCTGGATCTCCACGAGCGCGGCCTTGGCCGGGCCACCGAGGCGGGGCAGCGCCCAGCTGTGCGGGTCCGCCTCCCGCAGGTGGTAGACAGAGCGGTGAGCGACGAACTCGCGGAACTGGGTGAGGTCGGCGCGGCGTTGCAGCGTCGCGGCCAACGCTGGACCGTCGTCGGCAGCGACCACCTCGGCCAGGCCGGCCGCCACACCGGCGGCGGGCACCGACGGCGTGCCGACCAGCCGACGCAGCGCCGCCTCGAAGACCCGTTCGCAGCGGCCACGCAGCGCCAGCAGCGTCGGCTGCCACTCCCACGACTCGTCCACCCCGAGCCAGCCCCGGTAGTGCAGCTCATAGCAGACGAACAGCGTCAGCTGCAGATCCTCGTCAGTGATGGGGTCCGCCGGGTGGAGGTCGACGCCGAGATCGGCCGGCAGGTCGTGCGGCGGGCGCCGCAGAGCCTCCACTACCGCTGCGGAGAGCGGGCCGCGTGCCCTCGGCACTGTCGCGGGACCGTAGCGGCGGTCGGCGGGCTCGGACATGGGACCTCCAGCGTCATCGGGCCGCTACTCATGCCCTGGTCCGGGGTGGCTAAACGAGATCCTCGGCGCTCGCGGTGACCTCGACCTGCTCACGGACCTTCCGGGCCGGAGCGCCCTCGGCATACAGGCCGCGCAGGTCGGCGAAGGCGGGCTCCGGCGGTGCCAGCGACACCGCCGGGTCGACGACCGCCTCCAGTACGCAGGGACGGTCCGCGGCGAGGGCCTCGTCCCAGGCCGCGCCGACCAGCTCCGGGCGGTCCACCCGCACCCCGTGCAGCCCCAGCAGCCGGGCCCACCCGGCGTACGGCACGTCGGGGCGGCGGTGGGTGGGGTCGGACGACGGTTGTCGCCCGCCACCCATGCCGTTCTGGTCCCGGTTGTTGAGCACCAGCACGACCAGTCGCGGGTCGCGCCACTGCTGCCACAGGTGCGAGACGGTGATCAGTTCGGCGAGCCCGTTGAGCTGCATCGCCCCGTCACCCACCAGCGCGACCACCGGTTGGTCGGGCGCGGCGAGCTTGGCCGCCACCGCGTACGGCAGCGCGCAGCCCATCGAGCCGAGGGTTCCGCACAGCTGCGCGTTGACCCCCGGTGGCAGGGTGAGGTGGCGGGCGTACCAGTAGAGGACCGAGCCGATGTCGACGGCGACCGCGCCGGTGCCGGGCATCCGGGCGGACAGCTCCTGCAGGACGAGCTGCGGATTGACCGGGTTCGCGGCGGCGGCGGCCCGCTCGGCCGCGACCTCCCGCCAGCGGTCCACCGAACTTTCCACTGTGGCGCGCCACCGCTGTTCGGAGCGGCCGCGCAACCGGCTCAGCAGCGCCCGCAGCGTCTCGGCGGCATCGCCGACCAGCGGAACGTCGGCCGGGTACCGGGTGCCGATCCGGCGGCCGTCGATGTCGATCTGCACCGTACGCGCCTGCTCGGGCATCGGGAAGTAGTCGGTCCACGGGTCGTTGGTGCCGACCATCAGCAGCGTGTCGCAACCACCCATCAGCTCGGCCGCCGCCGGGGTGCCGACCTCGCCGAGCACCCCGGTGTGGAACGGCAACCGCTCGTCGAGCACCGGCTTGCCGAGCAGCGAGGTGGCCACCCCGGCGCCCAGTCGGTCGGCGATCTCGATGATCTCGGCGGCGGCGTCCCGACCGCCCTGGCCCACCAGGATCGCGGTCCGCTGGCCGCCGCCGAGCAGCTGCGCGGCGGCGTCCAGGTCCGCCTCGTGCGGCAGGACCCGGGCCAGCGGCTCGCCAGGGGTCGCCGTGATCACCCCGGCGCTGTACGACTGGAGGTCGGGTACCAGCGCCTCCTGCAACTGTCGGGGCAGCACCACGCACGTCGGGCTGCGGGTCGCCGCCGCCGTCCGGAACGCCTGGTCCAGCAGCGCCCCCACCTCGTCGGGGCTGCGGCCGTACCGGACGAACTGGTTGCACACGTCACCGAAGAGCCGGCTCAGCCCGATCTCCTGGTGCGCGCCGCCGAGCGGCCCGGAGATGTCCTCCCCGACGATGGCCACCACCGGTTTGCTGTCCAGCTTGGCGTCGTAGAGGCCGTTGAGCAGCTGGACGGCGCTGGGGCCCTGAGTGGCGAGGCAGACCCCGATGCCGCCGGTGAACTTGGCGTGCCCGGTGGCCATGAACGAGGCGGTCTCCTCGTGCCGGGCCGGGATGAACGCCGGCTCGCCGCCGGTGCGGTCCAGCGCGTTGACCAGTGGAGCGATCGCCTCGCCCGGGTACCCGAAGGCGCGGGGTACCCGCCAGGCCAGCAGCCGCTCCACCACGACGTCCGCAACCGTTCGGTCAACCATTGCCGCGCCCCGGTGTGCCGGGGTCGACGTAGCGCAGTACCGCGCCGACGCCGTCGGTGAGGTCGGGCGCCTCGTCGGCGCCGAGCACTGTCAGTGCCGCGTCGGTGCCGACGAGCGCCCGGACCAGCGCCGCGTCGGCGCGTACCCGCTGCGGGTCGGCCACCGACATGGCGGCCAGCTGCCCCGGGTCGACGGCGATCTCGGTGGGTTCCGCGCCGATCCACAACTCACCGTTGGCCGACGGGTCGTCCACGATGATCATCATGTCGACCTGGTTGCGTTGCAGGGCCGAGACGACCGCGTCGAGCCCGCCGCCCACGTCCTCCTGCACGCCGAACTTGTCCAGCGCGGCGCTGATCCGCTGGTCGGCGATCTCCGCGATGGTCTGCACAGTGAGGTCGTCCAGCATCGTCTGGTCGGCGCCGCCGGCCCGCGAACCGGCATCGGTGCGGACCACCAGGTCCTGCCAGCGTTCCGGCATCTGGGCGGCGATCATCCCGGTGGCCCGGACGTCACCGGCGACCACCACCACGTCCGCGCCGACCCGGTCGGCCAGCTGCACGGTCGCCGCGGTGACGTCGCCGGCGTTCTGGTGCCACGCCTCCATGGCCGCCCGCTGGTAGCGCGACTGGGACCAGCCGCCGGGCTTCGCCCGTCGCAGCGGATACTCGTCCCGGCCGGCGACGTGCGCTCGGCGGGGTACCCCGCCGGCGCTGACCGCCATCGCGTCGGCGCCGAGCCGGTCGGCGACCACACGTACCCAGGCCACCTGCTCGCCGCGTTGCGCGAGCAGCGGCATCACGTGTGGCAACGGGCCGACGTGGGCCAGGTCCCGCAGTGGCGGCGCGGACAGGTACTCGGAGAGCACCACCTGGCCGTGACTGGCGAAGACCGCCAGCCCGTAGTCCCCGACCATCGGATCGTGACCTCGGACCACCCGGTCCAGCGCGGCGATGTTCGCCTCGTCCGCCCCCTGTTCGGCCAGGCTGCGTTCCAGGGCACGCCAGCGCAGATCCAGTGCGGGTTTGGCGTCCTCCGTGTCCGCGGAGGCGTCCAGATACACCGAGCACCACGGCCCGGGACGGTCGTAGAGCGGGCGCAGGAAGGACAGCTGCATGCTCGACCCCTTTCCAGCTCGGCCCCCCGCTTACCCGGGTCGCGGGGGATGTCACCTCGCGGCCGTGAGCCCGTGACCAGGTTTCATTCACGTCGTTCAACCCAGGACGTCGATACGATCTGTGAACACATGCGGACTCTCGGTGGTGGAAATGGACAGCGGACTCGACACGCGACGGATCGTGCACCCGACGGAACGAATCGTCACCGGGCGGCTGATCCGCCTGCTCGACGGCTACACCCGTGAGGTACGCGTCGGTCAGCCGGTGCTGGTGGCGGTGCTCGCCGCGGCGGCGTTCGCCCGGCTGCCCGCGCTGCTGCTGCGCTCGCTCTTCTCGTTCGGCGGTGGTGGCACCCGCCGTCGCTGGAAGGAGCTGAAGCAGGGCCCGGAATACCTGGTCACGCCGGTGCGGCTACGCAACGCCGCCGGCCAGCTCTGCGAGGTGGAGCTGCACGGGCACCTGCCGCAGAGCGCCCTGCACCCGGCCGACCAGGTGCAGCTCACCCTGCGCCCACAACGCGACCCGGAGTTGCCGCCCCGGATCGAGCGGATCGTCAACCTCACCACCGGGCAGTTGCTGACCCCGCGTACGGCGACGCTCTGGTCGCATCTCGGGCCGCCACTGCTGTTGCAGGCGTTCCTGGGCACGCTGCTGCTGGCCGGCATAGCGGCCTGCTCCGCGCTGACCTGACCGGCCCCCGGCGGGTCGGCGGGTCGGCGGGTCAGCGGATCGGCGGGTCGGCGGGTCGGTTCAGCGGGGTGTGCGGGCGGTTCGGCGGCTCAGCCGACCGGGGCGGGCTCGCGGGCCGGTTGCCGGTCGACGCCGAGCATGCCCCGGCGGCGGGCCCAGCGCTCGAAGACCAGGGTGGCGAACGGCGGCACCGCGCTGGCCAGGGCCACCGCCGTGGCCAGCAGGCTCCACCGGTGCAGCCGGGCCACTGCCAGCACCAGCAGGACGTACGCGACGAACAGGCCGCCGTGGATCGGACCGAAGATCTTGACGCCCAGCTCGTTGTCCGGCGGACCGTACTTGACCAGCATGCCGACCAGCAGGGCCAGCCAGGAGCAGGCCTCGGCGATCGCCGCCGCGACGAACAGCCGGGTCACCTTCTCGCGCATCCGCACGCCACCACCTCTCGGGGCGCAATGCTATCGGTCCGCTCTGGCTGGGCTAACCGGGCTGGCAGTTGGGTAGGAAAGGGTCCTCGGGTCTTCCCCCGCCCGCCGACAACGTGCGAGGTTAGGGGGACCAGCGGTGACAGGGTGGTGACCATGGGCGAGGACGTCGGCGTACGAACCTTCAGTCGAGAGGACCGAGCCCGATACCGCGACAAGGTCCGCCGCTGCCTGGATGTCTTCGCCGAGATGCTGCGCGAGTCGCGCTTCGACCTCGACCGGCCGATGACCGGTGTGGAGATCGAGCTGAACCTGGTCGACGAGACGTCGAATCCGACGATGCGCAACGCCGACGTGCTGGCGGCCATCGCCGATGAGAGCTTCCAGACCGAGCTGGGCCAGTTCAACGTCGAGATCAACGTGCCGCCGCGCCGGCTGACCGGCACCGGCACCGCCGACTTCGAGGAGTACGTGCGGGCCAGCCTCAACGCCGCCGAGGTGAAGGCCCGGGCGATCGGCGCGCACATGGTCATGATCGGCATTCTGCCGACGCTGCGCCCCGAGCACCTGACCGCCGAGACGCTGTCGGCCAACCCCCGCTACAAGTTGCTCAACGAACAGATCTTCGCGGCTCGCGGTGAGGATCTGCCGATCGCCATCAGCGGGGTGGAACGGTTGGCGGTCACCGCCGACACGATCACCCCGGAGGCGGCCTGCACCAGCACCCAGTTCCATCTCCAGGTCAGCCCGGCCCAGTTCGCCGACTACTGGAACGCCGCCCAGGCGGTGGCCGGCATCCAGGTCGCGGTCGGCGCGAACTCGCCGCTGTTCTTCGGCCGGGAGCTGTGGCGCGAGACCCGCATCCCGCTGTTCCAGCAGGCCACCGACACCCGGTCGGAGGAGATCAAAGCCCAGGGGGTACGCCCCCGGGTCTGGTTCGGTGAACGCTGGATCACCAGCGTGTTCGACCTGTTCGAGGAGAACGTGCGCTACTTCCCGGCGCTACTGCCGGTTTGCGACCCGGAGGACCCGGCGCAGGCCCTCGCGGCTGGTGAGGTGCCCAATCTGGCCGAGCTGCGCCTGCACAACGGCACCGTGTACCGGTGGAACCGCCCGGTGTACGACGTGTCGCGGGGACGGCCGCACCTGCGGGTGGAAAATCGGGTGCTGCCGGCCGGCCCGACCGTGCTGGACACCATCGCCAACGGCGCCTTCTACTTCGGGTTGGTGCGCGCCCTCGCCGAGTCGGACCGGCCACTGTGGTCGCAGATGTCGTTCAGCGCCGCCGAGGAGAACTTCACCAGCTGTGCCCGGCACGGCATCGACGCGCAGGTCTTCTGGCCCGGTCTCGGTTACCTGCCCGTCAGCGAGTTGGTGTTGCGCCGGTTGCTGCCGATGGCGCACCACGGTCTGGACCGGTGGGGCCTCGACCCGGCCGAGCGTGACCGGTTGCTCGGCGTCATCGAGCAGCGCTGCCTGACTGGCCGCAACGGCGCGACCTGGCAGGTGGAGACGCTGCACCGGTTGGAGTCGACCGACCACCTGGACCGGCCGGAGGCGCTGCGCGAGGTGGTCAGACACTACGTCGACCTGATGCACAGCAACCGGCCGGTGCACGAGTGGCCGATCCCGTGACCACACCGGACGGGTGGCCCGATCGGCGCAGGGCTCAGCCTCGCGGGGTGGGCACACCGAAGAGGTCGATGATGCCGCCGGGAAGCTGGGCGAGCAGGTCGTGTCGCTCGTCGTCGTTCAGCGCCTCGGCGACGGTACGCAGCACCGCCTGGGCGTGTTGACGCACCTGGTCCGCGTTCGCGACCTGCTCGCGATCCCCGACGTTCTTGAGGAACTCGCCGACGTCCCACCGGCGGCCCTGCGGGTTGCGGGTGACGGACCCGTTGAGCCGTTCCGGTAGCTGTGCCGCCAGGTTGTCCGCCTCCTGTCCGGCGAGCCGTTCACCGAGCACCGACAGGACGGCCTGTATGGACCGCACGGCCTCGTTCTCACCGAGGCCCGCGCGCTGTCGTACCGTGGCGATCATCTGCTCGTACTCCATGCCCCGCTCCTTCGGTCTCGTCGGCATGCCGTCAGGCGTGCCTGTTGACGAACGGGGCGAGTTCCCAGGCTCCCCGGCGACAAACGGGGTCACGGGCGGATCCGGACTCCCCGCCATCGGCAGGCTGAGCCTCACAAAACATGCCAGTCACGCCACTCCGGTTGCGGCTGAGCCAGGGCCGGGCCGTGTCGGAGACCCGCCCGGTGGTGCAGGGGCACCGCGAGCTCGCCTGATCGTGCGTTGTCCCTTGTGGACCCCCACAGGGATCGGCGGCTGTCATAGGCTGTGGCAGCTCGCACACATCGTCTGATCACGATGAGGGGACGCAGGTGGCCACTTCTGAAACGGAACCAGCCACGATCGAGGGGCCCGCGCGAGTGCCCGTGTCCCGTCGGCACATGCTGCGGATGGGAGCGGCGGCGGCCGGTGGCGCGGTGCTCGTCGGCTCGGCGGAGGCCGCGTCCGCGCAGGCCGCGCCGGTCGGTGCGAAGCGCGTCGTGCGGGCACCGGCGCTGGCACCCGGTGACCGGGTCCGGGTGGTCTCGCCCGGCAGCACGCCCGACCCCACGAACATGGCTCGCGGCATCGAGATCCTGCGGAGCTGGGGCCTGGAGGTCGAGCTGGGCAGGCACGTCTTCACCAAGTACGGCTATCTGGCCGGCACCGACGCGCAGCGGCTGGCCGACCTGAACGCCGCGCTCACCAACCCGGGCATCCGGGCCGTGTTCGCCGCGCGCGGTGGTTACGGCACGCAGCGGATCGTCGACCAGATCGACGTGTCCGTTCTGCGCCGCGACCCTCGGGTGGTCGTCGGCTTCAGCGACATCACCAGCATCCACGGCAAGCTCTGGCGCGAGACGGGCCTGGTCACCTTCTACGGTCCCATGGTCAACTGGAGTGACGCCCGCACCGGCCCCGAGTCGGCCGAGGCCCTCCGCAGGGCGGTGATGACGACCGCACCGGTCACCATCTCGCGGGACCCGGCCGAGACAGCCGCTTCCGTTGTGGTGCCGGGGCGGGCATCGGGGCCGCTGCTCGGCGGTTGCCTGACGCTGATCTCCACCTCGCTCGGTGCGGAGGACTCTCCGAAGTTCGACGGCGCGATCCTCTTCTTCGAGGACGTGGACGAGGCTCCGTACAGCATCGACAGCATGCTGACCGAGCTGCGCCGGGTCGGCGTGCTGCGCAGGGTCGCCGGTGTGGTCATCGGCCAGATCACCGACAGTGTCGCCGAACCGGGCGAGTGGGACGCGGCAGCGGTGCTCAAGGACCGTCTGTACGACCTTGGCGTGCCGGTCCTGGGCGGGCTACGGCTGGGGCACGGCAACGGGCAGCTCACCGTTCCGCTGGGCTCGCACGCCACGATCGACGCCGCGGCAGGGACCCTGACTGTGGAGCCGGGGGTTCGTCCGCGCCAGGCCTAGGGTTCAGACCTGCGGCGTCTGGTCCCAGGGGGACGGGTCGTTGCGCAACCGGCTGTACAGATAACCGTCGCGCCACTGGCCGGCCCGAAACTCGCTGGCCCGCACGACGCCCTCGAGCTGGAAGCCGGCCTTCTCCAACGCTCGTTGCTCGGCGACGTTCTCCGGGTGCGTGCCGGCCTGGATGCGCTGGGCCGGGGTGTGGTGGAAGAGGTAGTCGCAGAGCAACGCCTGGGCGCGCCAGCCGATGCCTCTCCCCCGCCACTGCGGCAGCAGGACGATGCCGATATCCCAGTACGACGCCCGTCCGGCGTAACGCCTGGCGGTGTAGCTGACGATGCCGGCGGCGGCCTGCTCCTGCTCGACCTCCACGACGAGCCGTCCGTCGTCCTCGCCGAGGTAGCCGTCGACGGCGAACCGCCGTGCCGGCGCCCCGGCGTCGCTGAAGCCGGCCCAGTCCAGACCGATCAGGCCCGGCTCGGTGCGGAAGCGCCGGAACATCGCCAGGTCGGGCTCGGCAACCGGCCGTAGCCGGACAGTGAGATCGGCCGAGACAGACATCGACATATCGCCACTTTCCATGGCGACACGCTAGCTTACGCAGAGCCGAGGCCGGGTACTGCGCCGAACGCGCGCAGGGCGACCGGCGTTGACAGCCGAGGCTCTGGTGGGGCTCCTTTGGAGCTGATTCGTTGACGACATCAGCTCCAAAGGCAGCGCGCGAAGAACTCCCCGCCGGTAGACCTGGCCCCAGTCAGACCTTGAGCAGCACCTTCGTGCAGTCGTCCTGCTTCTTCTGGAAGATCTTGTAGCCCTTCGGTGCGTCACGCAGCGGCATCCGGTGGCTGACGATGAAGCTCGGGTCGATCTCGCCGCGCTGGATGCGCTCCAGGAGCGGCCGGGTGTAGCGCTGGACGTGGCACTGACCGGTCCGCATGATCAGCGAGCGGTTCATGAACGCGCCCATCGGGAACTTGTCGACGAAACCGCCGTACGCGCCGACGACCGAGACCACCCCGCCGGAGCGGCAGGCGAGGATCGCCTGTCGGAGCGCGAACGGTCGTTCCGTCTCGACGCGCGCGGCCTGCTTGGCCCGGTCGTACGCGTACATGGCGGCGTTGCCGTGGTGGCCCTCCAGGCCCACCGCGTCGATGCACGCGTCCGGGCCGCGGCCGGCGGTCATCTCGTTGAGGGTGTCCAGGACGTCGACTTCCTCGTAGTTGATCGTCTCGGCGTCGATGTGCTCCTCGGCCAGCCGCAGCCGGTACGGGAACCGGTCGATGACGATCACCCGCTCCGCGCCGAGCAGCCGGGCGCTGGCCGCGGCGAGCAGCCCGACCGGCCCGGCGCCCCAGACGGCGATGACCTGCCCGGGTTTGATGTCGCACATCTCGGCGCCCATGTAGCCGGTCGGGAACACGTCGGCCAGCATGACCGCCTGGTCGTCGCTGATCTCGTCGGGCACCTTGACCGGGCCGACGTCGGCGAACGGCACCCGGGCGTACTCGGCCTGGCCACCGGCGTAGCCGCCGAGCAGGTGCGAGTAGCCGAAGATGCCGGCCGGCGAGTGCCCCATGATCTTCTCGGCGATGCCGGCGTTCGGGTTGGAGTTCTCGCAGACCGAGTAGAGGCCGCGCTGGCAGGACGAGCAGTGCCCGCAGGCGATCGGGAAGGGCACCACCACCCGGTCGCCGGGGGCGAGGTTGCGGACCTGGGGGCCCACCTCCACCACCTCGCCCATGAACTCGTGGCCGAGGATGTCGCCCTTGCGCATCGCGGGGATGTAGCCGTGGTACAGGTGCAGGTCGGAGCCGCAGATCGCGGTGGTGCTGATCCGGACGATCGCGTCCCGAGCGTTCATGATCTTCGGGTCGGGTACGTCGATGACCTTGACGCTGTCGGTGCCCATCCAGGCGGTGGCCTTCATCAGCGGTCCCTTTCGACAGAGCTCGGGCGGTCAGCGGCGGGACGCGGGCAGCGGCTGGGCGGGTCGCTGCATGGCCTGTTGGCGTACGGAGATGCCGTTGGGGCTGCCCTCGGAGCGGACGACCTCGCCGGTCTCCAGCACCTGCTTGAACCGGCGCAGGTCGTCGCGGACCTGCTGCTCGGGTTCCTCGCCGAAGAGCTTCGCCACCGCTCGGCCGAGCGCGCCGGCCGGTGGCGCGTAGCGCAGCTCCACCCGCACCTCGGTCCCCCGGTCGCCGGGCGCGGGCACGAACCGGACCCGGCCGGCGTTGGGCACCCGGGTTCCTGGCAGCGACCGCCAGGTGATCGACTTGTTCGGCTGGTCGTCGATGATCTCGGCGTCCCACTCGACGCGGTGCCCGGCCGGACCACGGGCGATCCAGTGCGAACGGCGCAGGTCGTCGGCGCGGACGGACTCCAGGTGTGCCATGAACCGGGGCAGGTTCTCCATGTCCCGCCAGAACCGGTACGCCTCGGCGGGCGACCGGTTCACCGTCACCGCGATCTCCATCCGGATCACCCGCGCGCGGGCCCGTCGCGCCTGGCCGATGCGGATGGCGGCGAGCGCGTCGACGGCGGTGATGCCGGCGGTGGCGAGGGTGGTCAGCGCGACGCGGCGGCGGCGTTCACCGCCGCGGTCGGCGAGGGCCCGCCCGAGCAGCGTGAGGTCCATGGCGTCGCCGACCACCCGACTCCAGGCCCAGCCGGCGGGGCGGCGGCCGCTGAGCAGGCCCGCGGCGCTGCCCAACTCCCTCAGGCCGACGGCCGCCAGCACGGACCGCGCGGCCGGGGAGTCGTCCACCCCGGTCAGTCGCGCAACGGGTCCGGGCGCGACGAGCGCGCCCACTCCCAGGGCCAGGCTCAGCAGGCCGAGCGCGCTCGGCAGCGTCGCCGGCACCGGCCCGTCCAGCTCCGGCAGGAGCACAGTGTCGACACGACTCATGTCCCGTTCCTTCCGGTGGGGCGTCGCCGCCGGTCCGCTGGCGGGGGCGGCGGTGGTTCCGTCCCCGTGACGCTATGCGGTACCCGTGAGTCAGCATCGCGACATTGACCGATATAGATCAAATACTGACCGTTACCGTCTGCTCACCGTCGCCGCGACACCGGACGGACCACGCCAGTGAGCCGCACACTCCTGCGCCACCTGACCGCCACCATCGCCGTCGCCCTGCTCGTCGTCGAAGCCGCCGCGCCGGCCGCTGCGCGTACCCCCGAATCGCCCGCGCCCGGCGGCGTCCGCACCGTCGTGCGCGACGCGGCGACCGGCGCGCCGGTCCCCAGGGCCTGCGCCGCGCTCGTCCCGGTGGACGCCGCGGCGTTGGCGGCGGTCACCCTCGGCGAGGACCAACTCGGCCGGTACGGAGACTGCGCCGACGAGCTGGGCGTGCTGGTGAGCACGAACGTCGCCCCGGGAAGGTACCGACTGCTGGTGCGCCCCTACGACACGACGACGCACGGCTGGCAGTGGGTGGGCCGGCACGGCGGCACCGGCGACCGTGAGCGGGCACAGGTGGTCCAGGTCCGGGCCGGCGCGGTGACCGACGCGCCGACCGTCCGGCTCGACCCGCCGGGCACCATCGTCGGAGTGGTGACCGACGCGGCGACCGGCGCACCGGTCAACCGCGCCCTGGTCATGGTCGTGCCGTACGTGCCGCATCCCAAGTACGACGACCACGGCCCGACCACCGACGAGGACGGCCGCTACACGATCACCGGCCTCGGGCCGTACCACTGGCCGGTGCAGTTCGCCGCCTACGGGCTGGCGACCGTGTGGTCCGGTGGGGTGGGCAGCCGGCAGCAGGCACGGCCGGTGCGGGTCCGCGCGCACCAGACGGCGACCCTGAACCAGGCGCTGCCCGCCGGCATACCGCTGGGTGGAGCGGTAGTGGTCGATGAGCTGGCCACCTACGCCCAGGTGATCGCGTTCGACGCGGCGACCGGGGACCTGGCCGGCGTGGCGGACGCGGGCAGCGCTTACGCCCTGCGCCTGCTCCCCGGGCAGCGGGTGAAGCTGCGCTGCGACTGTGCGTACGCCCCGCCGGTGTGGCACCGCGACGCAGCCGGCTTCGACGCCGCGACCCCCGTGCGGGTCCGCCGGGCGCCGGTCGTGGTGGACTTCAACCTCGACTGACCCGGATTCTGGCCGGCCGCCGGAACCTTCTCCCGGGCCCGTGGGTGGGAGTGGTGGAGAAGGGGGGTGACGGTGTCCGACGGCGATCCGATCTCCGAGCTCTACGCCAGCTGTTTCCGACGCCTCGTCGTTCAGCTGTACGCGGTGACCGGTGACCTGACCGAGGCGCAGGAGGCGGTCCAGGAGGCGTTCACGCGAGCACTGATGGCGCCAGGGCGGTTCGCCGAACTGGAGAACCCGGAGGCCTGGTTGCGTCGCGTCGCGGTGAACTGGGCCCGCAGCCGGTACCGCCGCCGTCGGGTGCTCGACGGGCTGCTGCGCCGCATCGGTCCACCGCCGGCCGTCGCCGACCACTCCCCGGAGCACCTCGCCCTGCTCTCCGCGCTGCACGTGCTGCCCGAGGGGCAGCGACATGCGCTGGCCCTGCACTACCTCGTCGACCTGCCGGTGGACGAGGTCGCCGCGACGCTGGGCGTCTCGTCCGGGACGGTGAAGTCCCGGCTGTCGCGGGGCCGGGTCGCTCTGGCGGCCTTGCTCGCCGACACCGACACCACGGAAACCGGGAGGATCGATGTCCGGTAGTGAGTTCTCCGGGTTCGACGTCGACACCGTCACCGAGGCCGTGTCGCAGCCGCCCCTCGACGAGCTGCGCACCACTGCCCGATCCCGTCGGCGCCGGTCGGTCGCGACGGTGACCACCGCACTGGTCGTCCTGGCCGGGCTGACGGTCGTACCGCTGGTGGTCGAGCCGGACCGGGGCGCGCCGGCCGACCCGCCGACACCGTCAGGTGCGCAGTTCAGCGAGTTCACGCTGACCGGGCCCGACTCCGGGGTCGACGTGCGGCAGGACGGCTGCGTCGTGCGCTTCTCGTACACCGGCGACGCCGGCCGCAGCTGGTCGGACTGGGACGCGGCGCGCTTCGAGGGCACCCGATGTGCGGCCGACACCGCCGCAGCGACGCCGAGCAGCAGCATGGACTTCTCCGTGCTCGGTGAGCGGTCCTATCTGGTCACCAACGACGGGCTGGCCCACCTCTCCACCGACTACGGCCGCACCTGGCGGGACGCGGACTCCGCGATCGTCGCCGTTCCCACGTTCCCGGCGACGGCCCGACCGGTCCTGTGCGGGTTCGGCTGTGCGCCGGTGGTGGAGCCGCTCGCGGTGGACCCGTTGAGCGGAACGGTGTACCGCCTCACCGCCACGGCGCCGAGCCTGCTTCCGCTGTTCAGCCTCTACCCGGCGGCGGACGGCAGCATCTGGGCCACGTACCACGGCGGCCAGGAGTCGACAGTCGCGCGCAGCGCCGACCGAGGCGCGACCTGGACCACCTGGGATGTGGGCGACGACGCGTACGTGATCACGGCGGTGGGGCTCGACGACCGGGAGGGGTACGTGCTGACCCAATCGTCGGCGGGTGGCGAGGTGCGGCTGCTGCGGACCACCGACGGCGCGAAGAGCTGGACGGACACCGGCGTCGACCTGCCGGATCAGCTGCACTACGACCTCACGGTGGGGTCGGACCGGTCCCTGCTGGCGATCACCGCCAGTGGGGGCACCGAAGCCGACCGCCGTGCGCGGCTGCTGGTCAGCCGGGACGATGGGCGAAACTTTACCGTCGTCCGGGAGTACGGTCGGCTCGTCGGGTCGGTCAGTGTCGCGCCGGGCTACGCCTGGCTCTTCGGGCGTGACGACGGGTCGACGGGCGAGCCGGACCACGTCCTCGTCACCACCGACGCGGCCACCTGGACCCGCTTCTCGCTCGCACCCTGAACAACGGGGCACCACCGGCGTTAGTAGTGCGCGGCAGCGGGTAGCCGGCATCCGCTCTTACCAGCGTCCGGGGAGGTGGGATGTCGGAGACCAGCGCCTTCTTCGAGCGATTGACGGTCGCTGGCCAGGATCCACTGTTCAGCAAGGTCTGTGGCAGGGTGCGATTCGACATCGGCGACGACGGCGACCTGGAACAGTGGCTGCTGGACATCGATCACGGCCGGATGCGGGTGACCCGAAGCGGGGCCCCCGCCACCACTGTGATCCGGGTGTCCGCGCAGCTCGCGGACGCGATGGCGCGGGGCGAGGTGAACGGGCTGGCGGCGATCACCCGGGGCGAGATCATGGTCGACGGCGATCTCGCCCTGGCGTTGCGCCTCGGGCGACTGTTTCCGCGAGAGCCCGGGCGGCTTCGGCGCGAGGATCCCGACGGTGGGACGTGACCGATGAGGGACATCGCGGGCACGGTGGCGTGCATCGACGGCAACACCTTCATGGTGTCCGACGCCAGCGGCGACGTGCAGTCGTCCCCGAGCACCCCGGTCGGCCTCTTCGCCGCCGACACACGCTTCCTGTCCCGCTGGAGGCTCACCGTCAACGGCGAGTGCTTGACAGCGCTGTCGGTCGACGACAGTCAGTACTTCGAGGTCACGTTCTTCGCGGTGCCGGGCGCGGCGGTGGACTACGTGGAGGCCGACGTGTCGGCCATTCGGCGCAGGCGCATCGGCCCGGACCTCACCGAGTCGCTGACGATCTTCAATTACGGCGACCGGGACATGACGCTCGACGTACGTCTGGAGGTGGCCGCCGACTTCGCCGACATCTTCGAGATCAAGTTCGACACCGGCGCCAAGAGCGGCGCGTACTACACGCACGTCGGCCCGAACGAGTTGCGCCTGGGCTACCGGCGCGGCACCTACCGCCGTGAGGTCGTCGTGTCGGCGAGTGAGCCCGCGGAGTTCGACCCGGGCGGCCTCCGGTTCACGGTCCGGCTGCGCCCCGAGCAGCAGTGGTCGACCCAGTTGCAGGCCGTCATGCTGGCGTTGCGTCCGGACGGCGTCGACCTGCGCGCCGCCCTGCGCGCCCAACGGCCGGACGAATCCACCCTGCCTGCCAGCGTGCGGTCCTGGGTCGCGGCGGCCCCGACCCTGGACACCGAGAGCGTCGGCCTCCAGCAGGTCTACCACCGCAGCCTGGTGGACCTGGCGGCGGTGCGCTTCGCCCCGCTCTCGCTCAGCGGCGCGAGCGTACCCGCGGCCGGGTTGCCCTGGTTCATGACCCTGTTCGGCCGCGACAGCCTGCTGACCTGCCTGCAGACCCTGCCCGTCACCCCGGCGCTGACCCCACCGACGCTGCGCATCCTCGCGTCGCTGCAGGGCGTCCGGACCGACGACGTGTTGGAGGAGGACCCGGGCCGGATCCTGCACGAGCTGCGCTACGGGGAGTCGGCCGCGTTCGAGGAACAGCCGCACTCGCCCTACTACGGCACTGTGGACGCCACACCGCTGTTCGTGGTGCTGCTCGACGAGTACGAGCGGTGGAGCGGCGACACGGCGCTGGTGATGGAGTTGGAGCAGGAAGCCCGCGCGGCCCTGGCCTGGATCGATCGGTACGCGGACCTCACCTCCACCGGCTACGTCTGGTACCAGCGACGCAACCGCGTCACCGGCCTGGACAACCAGTGCTGGAAGGACTCCTGGGACAGCATCTCCTATGCCGACGGCCGACTGCCGGGCTTCCCGAGGGCCACCTGCGAAACCCAGGGGTACGCCTACGACGCGAAGATCCGGGGGGCACGACTGGCCCGCACCTTCTGGGGCGACACTGCCTACGCCGAGCGGCTGGAGAGCGAGGCCGCGGCCCTGTACGACCGGTTCAACCGGGACTTCTGGCTTGAGGACCGCGGCTTCTACGCCCTCGCGCTCGACCACGACGGCACCCCCGTGGACGGCCTGTCGTCCAACATCGGGCACCTTTTGTGGAGCGGCATCGTGCCACCGGAGCGGGCTGCCCGGGTGGTCGAGCACCTGATGGGTCCGGCCCTCTTCTCCGGGTGGGGGGTGCGGACGTTCGCCGAGGGGCAACGCCGCTACAACCCGCTCGGCTACCACAACGGCACGGTCTGGCCGTTCGACAACTCGTTCATCGCCTGGGGTCTGCGCCGTTACGGGTTCGGCAACGAGGCGGCCCGCATCGCCGAGGGCATCCTCTCCGCCGCCACCTACTTCGAGGGTCGTCTGCCCGAGGCGTTCGGCGGGTTCGACCGGGACACCACCCGGTTCCCGATCCGGTATCCGACCGCGGGCAGCCCGCAGGCGTGGTCCAGTGGGGCCTGCATGCTGCTGATCCGCACCATGCTGGGGATCAACCCGCACGACGACCACCTGGCCGTGGACCCGGCGCTGCCGTCGGCGTTCGGGCGGATCGCGCTGCTGGACATCCCCGGCCGGTGGGGCAAGCGCGACGCGTTCGCCCGGCAACGCCCGGACAGCGGTGGCGGCCCGGTCAGTTGACGGTGAAGCCGCCGTGGGCGCGTGTCTCGCGCAGCCAGCCGAGCCAGCCCACCCACAGCGCGTCGGTCTCCCACTCGGCGCGCGGGGTGGTCGGCGACGCCTCGTAGAGGACCAACGCCTGTTCGATCTCGGTCCTGCCCACCACCCAGGGACCGTTGCTCGTCAGCTTGAACTCGGGGATCCCCACCCTGCCGGGGCGGGTCTGCGCGGATGCCGCCCGTTCGGCCTCCCGGTAGGCCGTTCGTCGGCGCTCGTCGCTGGTGCGCCAGTCGTCGACACTGTCGAACGGCCAGTCCGGAAAGGGATGTGGGGTCGCCTGGTAGGTCATGCCGGCGGACCGCATGCGCTCCCGACAGAACGCCATGCCGACGATGTTGAGCGCGAACTGGTAGGCGGCCGCGAGCGACGAGTACTCGTTGTAGCACTGTGGCCAGTTGCCGCACGAACCGTTCAGCTCCATGCACTCTTCAGCCTGGGCGCGCGCGATCGCGGCGGGCTCGGGCAGATCGACGTACTCGAAGTTGTAGCCCATCGGATCCCCCCCGAGCACCGGCAGAGCAGGAGCTTGGCATTCTGCCCGACGTCGGCGAGCGACGCCTTCCCGCGTACCCCCGGTCAGGATTCAGCCGACGGTGGACCTGGTGGCCCGGAAGGTACGCCGGTACGCGTCCGGGGGCACGCCGACGGTGCGGTGGAAGTGTCGACGCAGTGTCGCGGCGGTGCCCATGCCGGCCGCCTCGGCGACGGCGTCGATGCTGTCGTCGGTGTTCTCCAGCAGCTCCTGGGCACGGCGGACGCGCTGCGTCGACAGCCACAGCAGTGGGGTGGTGCCGGTGGCCGAACGGAAGTGGCGGGCCAGGTTGCGTGAGCTCATGTTCGCCTGCCGAGCCAGGTCCTCGACGGTCAGCGGCCGGTCCAGGCGGGCCAGGGCCCAGGGAAACAGGGTGGCCAGCGGGTGGTCGTCACGGGCGGGCACCGGGGTGGTGACGTACTGGGCCTGACCACCGGCGCGGTGCGGCGGCACGACCAGGCGCCGGGCGACGGCGTTGGCGACCGTCGAGCCGTGGTCGCGGCGGATCAGGTGCAGGCACAGGTCGATCGCGGCGGCCTTGCCGGCGGAGGCGAGCACGGTGCCGTTGTCGACGTAGAGCACGTCAGGGTCGACGCGGACCCGGGGATAGCGGGCGGCCAGCGCCTGGGTGTGGGCCCAGTGGGTGGTGGCCCGCTGCCCGTCCAGCACCCCAGCGGCGGCCAGCACGAACGCGCCGGTGCACAGCGAGACCATCCGGGCGCCCGCCAGGTGGGCCGCGCGGACCGCGTCGAGCAGGTCGGGGGGTACGTCCCCGTCGACGTCCTCGACCGACGGGATGATCACGGTGTCGGCGCGGGCGAGGCGGTCCAACCCGTCGTCGGGTGCCAGCAGGAAGCGGCCGACCCGGACCGGGCCGGGACCGCAGATCGCCACGTCGTACCAGGGATCGGCCAGGCCGGAGGGGTCGTGGGCGAAGACCTCGCAGGCAAGGGCCAGCTCGAAGTGGAGCATCCCGTCGGTGGCGGCGATCGCGACAAGGGTCATGTCCGAAACTATACGAGGGTTGGCGTTCCCGACACTGGTCGGTCGCTGGACGCCGCGGGAGGCTGGACCCAGACGATCTTCCGAGGGGGCAGCGATGGGTTACAACGTGGCGGTGTTCGGGGCGTACGGGCACACCGGACGGTTCGTGATGGCGGAGCTGCGTGAGCGCGGGTTCGGCGCGCTGCCGGTGGGCCGTGACCCGCGCCGGCTGGCGGCGTTCGGGCCCGGCTACCGGGTGGCGTCGGCCGACGATCCGGCCTCGCTCGACGCGGCGCTGGCCGGTGTGGACGCGGTCATCAACTGCGCGGGTCCGTTCGCGTCGACCGCCGCCGGTGTGATCGAGGCCGCGCTGCGCGCCGGGATCCCGTACGTGGACGTGGCGGCCGAGATCGAGGCCAACCTCGACACGTTCACCCACTTCACCGAGCGCGCCCGGGCCGCCGGTGTCGCGGTGGTCCCGGCGATGGCCTTCTTCGGCGGGCTCGGTGACCTGCTGGCGACGACGGCGATGGGCGACTGGACGTCGGCCGACGAGGCGCACGTCGCGTACGGACTGAGTAGCTGGCACCCGACGGCCGGGACGGTCGCCGCGGGCGTCGTGTCCCGCGAGCGCCGCGCCGGCCGTCGGGTCCGCTACACCGGCGGCCGGTTGGAGTACCAGTCCGGCGGGGACCTGCCGAGGGTGGACTGGGACTTCCCCGCGCCGCTGGGTCGCCGCAGCGTCCTCGGGGAGTTCAGCATGGCCGACGTCGTCACCATCCCCCGTCACCTGGTCATCCCCGAGGTCCGCACCTACATGACCGTCGACGCCGCCAGCGACCTCACCGCCGCGGCGGCGCCGGTAGCGGTCGACGGGCGGGGCCGGTCCGCGCAGACGTTCACTGTCGACGTCATAGTGCGTCGCGGCGACGAGCGCCGCCGTGTCGTGGCCAGCGGCCGGGACATCTACGCCGTCAGCGCACCACTGGCCGTGGAAGCGGTCGGGCGCGTGCTCGATGGTCGGACGAGGACCAGCGGCGTCGCCTCCGCCGGCGAGATGTTCGACGCGCCCGACTTCCTGCGCGCGCTGTCGCCGGCCATCCGCGTCGAACCGGTCAGCGACTGAGACCGAGAATTCGCCGACAATTCGTTACTGAAAATTCGTAATCGTCGCACCGTAACCGGGCGGCAGGACTTAAAGGAAACTTAAGGCTGGACGAGCGAAAAATTGTCATCCGGAGCCGTCGCGCCGGCTGCCAGGGCGCTTGCCGACCGGCCTCCTTAATTCTTTTCCCGCGAGTTGATGCAGGCCTCTGACGTGCACATACTCCTTCCGACAGAGCTTCACCGTCGACTCGAAGGAAACCACTGGTAATGCGGACTCCCCCCGCGCACGTCGCACCGCCGGATCGGGCGCGAAAGCGTCGTCGCCTCACTCGCATCACGCTCGCCTCCGCGGTTGCCGCCGCGCTGGCCGGCAGCGGCATCTACATCGCCGGCGCTCAGGCCGAAGAGGTCGCCGTGCCCGGCCGCGTGCAGGCAGAGGCCTTCGCGGCACAGTCCGGGGCGCAGACCGAGGGCACCGGCGACGCCGACGGCGGCCGTAACGTTGGCTGGCTGGCCAGCGGCGACTGGCTGCGCTTCGACAATGTGTCGGTGACGGGCGCCGACCTGACCGCCCGGGTCGCCTCGCACAACGCCGCCGGCGGCACCGTCGAGTTGCGCCTCGGCGCGCAGGACGGTCCACTGCTGGCCGGCTTCCCGATCGCCCAGACCGGCGGTTGGCAGAAGTGGACGACCGTCACCGCGAAGGCGTCGGCCGTGCCGTCCGGCGCGCAGACCGTCTTCGCGGTCATGAAGAGCGCCTCGAAGTCGGACTTCGTGAACCTGAACTGGTTCACGTTCGGGCCCGCGACGGGCACGTCGCCCAGCGCGTCGGCCACGCCGAGCACATCGGCCGCCCCTTCGGCCACGCCGAGTTCCACCGCGTCCGCGTCCCCGTCGACGTCCGTCCCGCCGAGCCCGCCGGCCGGCGGCTGGGTGCCCGTCGACCAGGCACAGTGGAGCAGGGAACTGGCGGCCTTCAACGCCATGAAGCCGAAGGCGGTTCCGCCGGGCACCACCCGGGTGCCGGAATTCCACACCGACTGCGGCGTCGCGAACTCGGCCCCGGACGATCCGATCGTCCTGCCTGGTCTCGCTGGCGCCTCGCACATGCACACCTTCTTCGGCCCGAAGATCGACGCCTTCACCACGACGGACAAGCTGTTCGACGCGGCGAACACCTGTAACGCCCCCGGTGACAAGAGCGCCTACTGGACCCCGGAGCTGCGCAAGGACGGCAAGGCGGTGCCGATCAAGAGCATGCGCATCTACTACGGCTCGCGGGTCAAGGACCCGTCGACCGTCAAGCCCTTCCCGCCGGGTCTGAGGGTGGTCGAAGGTGACGCCAAGCGGCAGGTGGACACCCCGAAGAACGCCGGTAGCAACCAGTTCTGGTGCGCGGGTAGCGCGGAGATCGGCCGCAGCGCCGACGGCAACTGGCCGAAGTGCGCCCCCGGCGGCAACCTGATCTTCCAGCTCGTCTTCAAGGACTGCTGGGACGGCAAGAACATCGACTCACCCGATCACAAGTCGCACATGGGCGACCCGGTGAACGGCGTCTGCACCGGCAAGTACCCGGTGGCCGTTCCGGATCTCTCCTTCATGGTCAACTATGAGTCGCTGGGGGGTGACGGCCTCAGCCTCTCCTCCGGCAAGCCGTCATCCATGCACGGCGACTTCATGAACGCCTGGGAACCGGAGCGTCTCGGCGACCTGGTGAAGTCCTGCCTCAACCAGAACGCCAAGTGCGGCGTCGACACGACGTTCGCCGGCGGCTGACCACCGCCTGCGATGCGACGGCCCCCACGCTGAGGCGTGGGGGCCGTCCGTCACCGCACCCGGTGCGACCGGGACACGAGGGTCAGATGACCAGCGTGAATCCCGCCGCCTTGCACGCGGCAGAGATGTCCTTGCCGGCCTTCTCGAAGGCCGGGTTGTCGGCGGCGGTCGCCGGGTCCGCCGCAGCCGCGGCCTTGGCCGCCTCCGCGCCGAACGCCCGCAGGGCAGTGGCCACCTTGCCGTCGCCGGTCGAGGCGACCACGGCGATCTTCTTGTCCAGGTCGTTCAGGATCTTCTGGTAATCCGCCGCCGACGCCTCGCCGGTCGTGGCGACCTTGACCAGCTCGGCCTTCATCTCGTCGCTGACCTTCTTCGCCGACTCGCAAAGCTCCTTGTCGCTCGCGGCGCCCGCCGCAGGCGACGAGGCCGGCGTGGCGGCAGCGGAGGTGGCCACTGCGGACGGGGCTGCGGTGGTGGCAGCGGGCGTGGTGGATCCGGCGGTCGTCGCCTTGTCGGCGTCGCCACAGGCGGCGAGGGTCGTCGAAACGGCAAGGATCAACATGGCGGAGGCAAGACGGGAAGATTTCACGGACGCGGACGATATCCGAAGTCCAAACGTTGATCAATTCGCTCGGCGATCGGCCACTTCGCGTGCTGTCAGCGGCGATGTCACCGTCGCCCACTGGCCACCGCACGGTAACCACCAATGTGGACGGGAGCTGGTAGGAAGAGGCGAGTTGCCTCACCTCAGGGAGATGATCGTGGCACGTTCGCACCTGTCCCGTCGTTCGCTGCTGACCGCCGGTGGCGCCGCCGCTGTGGCCCTCGGCGCGGCCGCAGCCAGCCCGTCCGCCGCCTCCGCCGCGCCAGCCGAAAGCCCGATCGACACGCCGACGGAGGCGCTGCGTCGGCTACAGGCCGGCAACCGGCGGTTCACCTCCGGTCACGGCCGGCACCCGCACCAGAGCCTGTCCGACCTGCACCGGCTCGCCGCCGGCCAGCACCCGTTCGCCATCACGGTCGGCTGCGCGGACTCCCGGGTGGCCCCCGAGGTGCTCTTCGACCAGGGGCTGGGTGACCTGTTCGACAACCGGGTGGCCGGCAACATCGTCGACGACCTGCTGCTCGGCAGCGTCGAGTTCGCCGTGGAGGAGTTCGGCAGCCTGCTGGTCGTCGTCCTCGGCCACGAACGCTGCGGCGCGATCACCGCCACCATCGACGCCATCCACACCGGCGGTACGGCGCCCGGGCACATCGGGACCATCGTGGACGCCCTGCGCCCGATCGTCGAGCCGGTGCTGAACCAGCCCGGCGACCCCGTGGAGAACGGGGTGCGCGCCAACATCGCCGCCCAGGTGGAGGCGCTCAGCGCACGCAGCACCATCATCGCCGAGAAGGTGCACGAGGGCGCGCTGCGGGTGGTGGGCGCCCGCTACGACCTGGACAACGGGCGGGTTTCCCTGGTCGCCTGAAATTGTCACCCGATTCTGGGCCACCGGGACGGCGACGCTGGTCGGTCATCCACTGCCGCCGACCAGCGCCGCCGGTCGCGTCGCGGCCGACGGGTACGGCGGTAGTAGGACCATTCGGCCAGTGGCAACGCGATCGTCCAGGCCAACAGGAGCGGGAGACCGATCAGGACGCCGGTCGGGGTGAAGATGTCCTCCGTGCCGGGCTCCCTCAGGTCCGCCGCGAACTGCCAGGGCAGGGTCGCCGAGTAGCCGATCATCAGGGCGTATCCCAGCACCGTTGGCGTCAGCGGCAACCACTGTGGCACCCGACGTCCGCGCAGCCATGGCACCCACCGGGGGAAGACCACGCCCCAGTCCTTGATGAGCCCCAGCGCCAGTACGCCGCCGAGCCCGGCGAGGACGCACAGCAGGCCCAGGTAGAACGCGCCGGGCGGCAGGCCCAGAAAGCCGTCGACCGGGTGGTCCCCCCACGCCGGGCCCACGACCGTGGTACCACTCGCGGAACGGACCGGGATGGGCGAACACCGGGATGCCGAGGATCCATGGCACGTGCAGCGGGATGAAGCCCAGTACGGGGGCCATCCACGCCACGTGCCCGGCTCGGCGGGCCCAGGACGGCGGTGGTGGCGGGGCGGGCATGGCATTCGTGTGCGGTGTTCAAGTCACGGCGTCGTCTCCATCAGCGGCGGGCGTTGGCACATCCGAGATCACCGTCGCCGAACGGCGCGGCGAGCGGATCGCCGCGCGGAGGGAGTCGTCTCCCCCGCCGTAGGAATGGCGCCCTTTCGTCACAACGGTGCGTGTGACGAAAGCACTTCCCGGCAGCGGGCCGCGTTCCGGAGGCTGGACACCATGAATGTGACCCGGCTCGACCCACCGGGCGACGGCCACCCACAGCCCTCGCCCGGGGACACCCGCGCCCGCATCACCGTCGTGGACGCACTGCGCGGCTGCGCGCTGCTGCTCATCCTGCTGGTGAACATCGCGTTCTTCAGCTCCGGCTACGACTTCCACCTGGTCGAGGACCCGACGCACGGCGCGGTGGACGTGCTGATCGCCGGCGCGGTGGAGCTGTTCTTCGCGATGAAGGCCTACCTGCTGTTCGCCTTCCTGTTCGGTTACAGCTTCACCCTGCAACTCGACTCCGCGGCTCGGCGCGGAGCGGCGTTCCGCCCGGCGTTCCTGCGGCGGCTCTCGGGGTTGTTCGTTCTCGGCGTGCTGCACGCGGTGCTGCTGTTCCACGGCGACATCCTCACCACGTACGCGCTGCTCGGTCTCGTGCTCCTCGCGGTCCGGCGGATCGAGCCCCGCACCGCGCTGATCGCGGCGGCGACCATCATCGGCGGCATCGCCGTGGTGGTCGGGGTCGCCGCGGTCCTCGGCGCCACACTGGTTCCGGACGAGGCCGCCGCGCTCGGCGCCGGCGCGCGTTCCACGCTGGCTCTGGGCGGCGGCTTGGACGATGTCGTCCTGGAGCATCTTCGGTCGATGCCAGCGATGATCGGCGGCCTCGCCGTGCAGGGGCCGCTGGCGTTCGCGGCGTTCCTGGTCGGTCTCGCCGCCGGCAAGCAGCGGCTCCTCGCCACCCTGCCCGCCCACGAGGGCCTGCTACGCCGGTGCGAGAAGGTGGGGTACCCCATCGGTCTGGCCGGCGCCGCCGTGTTCGCGGTCGGTGGTTCCACCGCGAACCTGACCGGACTGATGGTCAGCATCGTCACCGCGCCGTTCCTGGCCGCCGCCTACGCCGCGACCCTGCTGCGACTGTTCACGCGGCGGCCGCGCCTCGCGGACGCGTTCGCGCCCGCCGGGCGGATGGCCCTGACCAACTACCTGGCCCAGTCGCTGGTGTGCGTGCTCGTCTTCACCGGCCTCGGGTGGGGCCTGGTCGGCCGCACCTCGCCGGCACAGACACTGCTGATCGCACTGGTGATCTTCGCGGGGCAACTGGTGGTCAGTGCGTGGTGGCTACGGCGGTTCCGGTACGGCCCCGTCGAATGGGCGCTGCGCGCCTGGACCCACCGGGCGCGCCGCCCCAACTAGGGTGCTGACATGGTCGATCGGCACCAGGTGATGAACTTCCGGGTCCGGGCCCAGCAGCTCGACCGCGACGAGGGCACAATCGCCGACACCGCCGTCCTGGACCTCGGGGTGCAGAACACCGGTCCGGACGGCGCACGGTGGGCGCTGGCGGTACGCGGGGTCGACGTGACCACGTTGTCCGACACCGACCTGGTCCTGCTGTGGACGGTGCGGGGCGCTCCCCACCTCTACCGCCGGGCCGACGTTGCCAAGGTGGCGGCGGCGGTCGAACCCTTCTCCGAGGCCGACGCGGGCAAGCGCATCTACGACGCCGCGAAACCGTTGAAGGCCGCCGGCATCGACACCCTCGAGGCCCTGGACGAGATCGCCGACCGGATGCGTGCCATCGTCAGCACGCCCACCGTCAAGGGGGACGTCTCCGGCCGCCTGGCCACCATGCTGCCCGAGCCCTATCTGCGGTTCTGCCGGCCCTGCGACGCCACGCACCTCTACGAGATGCCGTTCCGGCTCGCCGCCGTGCGGGCCGGAGTGGAGCTGCAGCTCGACACCTCACCACCGGTCCTGCGGCGCATCACCGGCTTCAGGAAAGCAGGCACCGCTGGTGACCGCTTCGACCTCATCCGCGCCTATCTTCGCCTGCTCGGCCCGGCCACCCCGAAACAGGTCGCCGACTACCTCGACTCCCCCGTGAAGGACGTGAAGGCGCACTGGCCCGACGATGTGATCGAGGTGACGGTCGACCGCGAGGTGCGCTCACTGCTGGCCGCCGACGAGGAGGCGCTGGCGTCCGCCGACGGCACTGTCACCCGACTGCTCGGCCCGTTCGACCTGTTCCTCCAGGCCAAGGACCGGGCAACGCTGGTGCCGGACGCCACCCACGCCAAGGAGCTGTGGCCGGTGTTGGGTCGCCCCGGCGCCGTCCTGGTCGACGGCGAGCTGGTGGGCACCTGGCGGCCCCGCAAGTCCGGCAGGACGTTCACCGTCGCCGTCCAGCCGTGGCAGCGGTTGTCGGACGCCACACGTAAGGCCATCACCGTGCAGGCCGAACGCCTCGCGGCGTACCGTTCCGTCTCCCTCAGCGGCGTCGACTTCGGCAGCTAGACGGCTACTCACTCCACCGTCCACGAGATCGCGGGCGGGTGCACCCGAGCGCAGACGGGCTCACCGGCGGCATCGGTCAACCCGACCCGGCCGACCAGCGTCCCGTTGTCCTCATGGGCGGCGCGCAGCAGTTCGGTCGGCACGTCGGTGAACATCAACTTCGCTCGTCGGAACATGGCGAAGCCGTCAGGGGTCAACGCGCCCCAGCTCAGATAGAGAAACCGCGCCCCGGGGCGGCCGTGCACCCAGGGGCCGCCGACGTCGAGCGCACCGTCGACCTCACGGCTGGACACCTCGAAGGACCAGGTGGCGCTGGCCGCGTCGGCCGGGACCTGATGGACCACCTCGGCCTTGCGCTGAACCCCGACGTGTACGTTGCCCCGCCGCAGCGCGTCGGCCTCCGCACCGGGACGCTGACCTGGGAGATCGCTGCCGTCGATCCGGATCCGCATGGCACCGACTCTAGTTAGTCGGCCGGTTGCCCAGCGGTGTCGTCCTCGCCGTACTCGCCGCGGATGGGCAGGTAGTAGGCGGGCAGGAACCCAGCGATGATGGCGACGCCGGCGATCGGCACGAACGCGCCGACGAGGATGCCGGAGCCGATCCAGACCAGCGCGAGCGCGAACCGGCGACCGATGGCCCGCGCACCGATGGGACCGAGGCCGGGGTCCAGCAGTCCGGCCCGCCGAAGGTGCGCCCACACGATGTTGAAGAGAGCCGCCGCCGTCCACAGTGTGCCGCCGTAGACGACGACCGACGCGCGCAGCCCCTGCTCCGCGCGCAACGCGTCGGCGAGCAGTGACGTGGAGAACGGCAGGAACGCGATGACCATCAGGAGCAACGTGTTGAGGAACAGGACCCCTCGGTCGACGTGCCGGACACGGTCGAACATGACGTGGTGATTCACCCACACCTGCCCGATGAGCAGGAAGCTCAACGCGTAGGCCAGGTACGACGGCCAGAGCGCACCGAGCCCCTGAACGAGGCGCTCGAAGTCGTCGGGCGGTTGGATCTCCAGCACGAGGAGCGTCACGGCGATCGCGAAGACAGCGTCGCTGAAGGCCAGCAACCGGCCCGGGCTACGGGTGAGCCGTGAAGTTTCCCTTTTGGGAGGCACGTAGCGAATTATGCAATAAATCAGCTTCCGTCATTGACGGAGCGACGCCAGAACTGGCGTGGCGCAAAACCTTCACGTCGCAGCCAGTGCTCGGTGTAGACGATCCGCTCTGCCTCGACGACCACGAGTGTGTTCTCGGGTGGCTCGGACAGCGCCCGCCCCTGCTCGGCGTGCTCGTTCTCCCACCGAACCGCTTCCCAGTAGTGCGCGCGGTCCGGATGCTGCGGCGCAAGTACCCTGGCCGTCCCGAACAGTTGGGCGCCGCGGCTGCTGGCCAACCCGACCAGCGGCGCGAAGATGCCGATGGACACGCGCGGGTCGGCGGCGATGTTGCGGATCTTCGGAGACCGTGGCGCGGCGGTGAAGAGCACCGCGAAGCCGAGCGGGTAGTACCGCACCGGGGTGGCCAACGGACCGTCCGGCCCTGCGGTCGCGAGCACGCACATGTTCTGCGACGACAACAGGTTGAGCAGGCGCTCCTCAAGCCGTTCACGATCGAGCCGCTTGGCTGGTGTGGGCTCCGACAGCCAGGGATTCGTCAACGGCATACGACGTCCTCGATCATGGCGAGCACCCTAACCGCGTGACCCGCCGTCGAGATCGGCAGGTCGCGCCCTACGCCGTTCTGCGCAGGTAGGTCTCGGCCAACTGGCGAAGGCGCGTGCGCTCGAAGCTGTCCCCGTGGCCGGGATGGACGAGGGACACGTCGAGGTCGACGAGGGCCTGCATGCTTCGGCGGTACGCGGCCACATCGGAGTTCGGCAGATTGTCGATCAGGGCACCCTCGTAGATGATGTCGCCCGAGTACAGCGTCCCGGTGTGTTCCTCCAGCAGGGCGATGCTCCCGGGCGTGTGGCCGGGAAAGTGCAGCACTGTCAGCACCCGCCCGCCCAGGTCGATGCGGTCGCCGTCGCCGAGCAGACGGTGCAGGGTCATCGGTGCGACGCGGTAGGCAGCCGGGTCGTAATCGGGATCGGGCAGAACATCGATCATGAGATCCGGAATGTCTTCTCCGGCACCGGCGATGCCCAGCTTGTCGAAGAGTTCCACCCCGTACAGGCTCGCCGGTACGCCCGCTGCCAGGATCCCCGCCTCGGCCGGGTGGGCGGCCCGGTCCCCGAACTCCGACGCCCCGCCGACGTGATCCAGGTGCGCGTGGGTGAGCACGACCATCGGATCACGCTCGAACAGGCTCGGAATCGCCTCCCGCAGAGCGACGACACCGAGCCCGGCGTCGATCACGATGTCCCGATCGTTGCCCCGCAACCACCAGAAGTTCGCCGACAGCAGTTCGTTGACGTGTGGTTCCGAGACCCGGACGACGTCGCCGTCCGTTTCGGCCCGCGTGTACCAGTCGACCATGACCGAGAGTGTGCCAGCGCGGAGATGCCTCTTCTATCCCTGACCGACGGCCTGAGCGATGGCGAGGGTGTGCTGGTACTCGCGCCAGTGGGCCAGTTTGCCGTCCCGGGTCCGCAGCACCCCGATGAATGGCGCCGAGGCGGTCAGCCCGGTCGCCGTGTGGGTGCCGACCAGTTCGTATTCGACCACGATCACCTCGGGATCAGCGGTCTCGTGCAGGAGCACGTTGCGACAGTCATCGAACCGGACCGGGAACATCGCCCTGCCGGCCTGGGTGTGTTCAAGGACCTGCTGCTTCCCTTCGATACGGGTAGGGCGGCCGGGTGCGGCAAACGGCGTCTCGAGCACCACGTCGTCGGCGAGCGAGTCGGCCTCGTAGGTGGGCAGGTTCGCGAGCCACCGGGCGCGCATGCTGTCGAAGATCTCGCTTGGTGTCACGTCGTCCTCCTGGATAATGAGTCATGACTCGACTTATCCGTACGAGAATAATGAGTGGAGACTCACTTTGATAGAGGGGTCGCCGCTGCGTGCCGACGCGCAGCGCAACCGGGCACGCATCCTCGACGCCGCCGAGGCGATCTTCGCCGAGTTCGGTACCCGTGCGTCCACCGAGGAGGTGGCCCGCAGGGCCGGCGTTGCCATCGGTACGGTCTTCCGGCACTTTCCCACCAAGGACGACCTGCTTGCCGCGATCATGAAGCGACTGCTCGCGCAACTCGTCGAGGAGGCCGGAAAACATGACCTCTTCACGTTCTTCACCCACCTGGTGGCGCAGGCCGCCGCGAAGAAGACCGTCGTCGACCTGCTCGCCGGGTCCGGGGTGGACATCCGGCTTCCCGACGCGGTGAGTCACCTGGAGGAGGCGGTGGGCAGGCTGCTGGAGCAGGCGCGAGCCGCCGGAGCCGTCGCCGACTCGGTACGGCTACCCGAGACGATGGCGCTCCTCAGCAGCCTGTGCCAGGGCGCTCTGCATGGTGGGTGGAACCAGCAGTTGCAAGCCCGAACGCTCACGGTCGTCTTCGCCGGCCTGGAGCGCGACTGACCGCAGCAGACGGGGCCAGCACCGCTCCGGCACAAGGGCCGGGAACGCCCGAACCGCCAATCCGGACGAGTACGACATGAAAGACTCGCCCGGCTGGCGGAAGGGGCGGGGATGCAACCAACCTGGCTCGTGGCGCTCTCCTGGGCTTCGCTGGCGGTCGGCGTCGTCAGCTTCGCGGTCGTGCTGGCCGACACCTATCTGCGCGGGCACCGTCAGCCGGTCCGGGTCATGGAGATCGTCTGGCTGGTGACCGTCCTCTACATCGGCCCGGCCGCCGTCCGCCTCTACTGGAACTGGGGCAGGCCCGAGGCGTTCTCTCGACGGCGGCAGGAGGGGCAACCGCGACGGCCCCGTCGGGGCATCGTCGTGACCCACGTGTCCCGCTGCGGCGCGCACTGCGCTCTCGGGTTCATCGTTGCCGAGATCGCCCTGTACGCCGTGAGATTCGACCCGGCCGAGGACCCGCTGTGGGTCGACTACGCCGGCGACTACCTGATGGCGGTGACGATCGCCGTGCTCTTCCGGTACTTCGCCGGGCCGGGTCGCAGCCTCGGAAAGGTCTGGCACGCGCTGTCGAAGGTCGGCAGGATCGAGCTGCTGACCATCACCGCGTTCGAGGTGGCGCTGTTCGCGTGGCTGACGCTCGCCCATCGGGTGGTCCTGCCGGAGCCACCCCTGCGACCCGACAGCGCCACGTTCTGGTTCGCCGGTCAGCTCGGGCTGATAGCTGGATTCATAGCGGCCTGGCCCACCGCCTCCTGGCAGCTCGGCCGAGGGCTGAAAATCGAGCAGCGCCGACTTCCCTACGACTGAGCGGGGGCCTGATCGCCCGTTCGGCCGCCCCGCCAAGAACAAACGGCAAGGAGATCACTCTCCCTGCCACTTCTAACGTATACCGCACCTGGGGGCTTGCGGCAAGACCCCGGTCGTGGCGCAGAATCGGCGGCCGGACCAGCACAAACGAGGTAACGGGGGCGCGACGTGGGTGTGTTGTCGATGGACGGGGACCGCGGCGACCGGGCACCACTGTTGGATCTTCGAGAGGTCGACGAGACGCAGGTGTCGGTGGTCGGCGGCAAGGCCGCGCACCTGGGCGCGCTGTCCCGGATCGACGGTATCCGGGTGCCGGCGGGGTTCTGCGTGACGACGGCGGCCTTCCGGAAGGTCATGGCGCAGACGCCGTCGATCGACGATCGGCTCGATCAGCTGTCGCGGTTGAGCCCGGACGACCGGGAGGCGATCAGCACGCTCAGCGCGGAGATCCGCCGCAGCGTCGAGGAGACACCGGTTCCGGGCGACCTGGCCGCCGCGATCACCGGCGCGCTCGCCCGGTTCGGCGAGCAGGCCGCCTACGCTGTACGGTCCAGCGCGACGGCGGAGGACACGCCCACCGCGTCCTTCGCCGGCCAGCAGGACACCTACCTGAACGTGGTGGGGCCGGAGGCGGTTCTGCGGCACGTCAGCCGGTGCTGGGCGTCACTGTTCACCGAGCGGGCCGTCATCTACCGCCTGCGCAACGGCATCGACCACCGCACCGTCCAGATGGCTGTCGTCGTACAGCGGATGGTTCTTCCGGATGCCTCCGGCATCCTGTTCACGGCGGACCCGGTGACGGGCGACCGGAAGGTCGCGACAGTCGACGCCAGCTTCGGCCTCGGCGAGGCCCTGGTGTCCGGTCTGGTGAACCCGGACGTCTTCACTGTGCGCGACGGTGAGGTGGTCGCCAGCACGGTCGCCGCGAAGGAGCGTGCCGTCACCGCGCTGCCCGGCGGCGGGACGCGGGAAGTGGCGATCGATCCGCAGCGGCAGGAGCTGCCGGCGCTGACGCAGGCTCAGGCGCTGCGGCTGGTGCGGCTCGGGCGACGGATCGAGGCGCACTTCGGCCGCCCGCAGGACATCGAATGGTGCCTGGTCGACGACGACTTCCAGATCGTGCAGAGCCGGCCGATCACTACGCTGTTCCCCGTCCCGGCGACCGACGACCAGGAGAACCACGTCTACCTCTCGGTCGGTCACCAGCAGATGATGACCGACGCCATGCGGCCGTTGGGCCTCTCCATGTGGCAGCTGACCGCCATGGCCCGGATGTTGGCGGCCGGCGGGAGGTTGTTCGTCGACGCCACCCGGCTGTTGGCCTCCCCCACCAGCCGCGCGGGCTTCCTCAAGATGGCGGGGCGCGACGATCCGCTGATGCGCGACGCGTTGGAGACCCTGCTCGACCGCCGGGACTTCGTTCCGACGCTGCCGGACCAGGCCGGTCCGGGTGGGCCGACGACCGGCGGCCCGTCCACCTCGGGCGAGGCCGACCCGGCGATCGTGACCGAGCTGATCGAGCGCAGCGAGGCGTCCATCGCCGCCCTGCGACGCGACATCGCGACGGTGACCGGTACGGCGCTGTTCGACTTCCTGCACGAGGCGTTCCAGGAGCACAAGCGGGTCCTCAGTGATCCGTTGAACATGCAGGCGATCATGGCGGGCATGGAGGCCACCTGGTGGCTCAACGACCGGCTGCACGAGTGGCTGGGCGAGAAGAACGCCGCGGACACCCTCACCCTCTCCGCCCCCGGCAACGTCACGTCGGAGATGGGGCTGGCGCTGCTCGACGTCGCCGACGTGATCCGTCCGTATCCGGAGGTGGTGGCGCTCCTTCAGGACGGCGCGCATGACGACTTCCTCGACGATCTGCCGAAGGTCACGGGCGGGGCCGAGGCGCGCGCCGCCATCGAGGCGTACCTCGATCGGTACGGAATGCGCTGCGTCGGCGAGATCGACATCACCAGGCCACGGTGGAGCGAACGCCCCGCCACGCTCGTGCCCGTACTCCTCGACAACGTCAAGCTCTTCGAGCCGGGCGCGGCCCGGCGGCGCTTCGAGCAGGGCCAACAGCGGGCGCGGCAGCAGGCACAAGAGGTGTTGACGCGCCTGCGGGCGCTGCCGGACGGGCAGCAGAAGGCCGACGAGACCGCGCGGATGATCGACCGGGTGCGGGCCTTCATCGGCTATCGGGAGTACCCGAAGTACGACATCGTCAGCCGCTACTTCCTGTACAAGCAGGCACTGCTGGCGGAGGCCGAGCGGCTGGTGCACGCCGGGGTGCTCGCCGAGCAGGAGGACGTCTTCTACCTCACGTTCCAGGAGTTCCACGAGGTGGTCCGCACACACCGGGTGGACGCCGAGCTGATCCGGCAGCGTCGCGACGAGTTCCGGGCGTACCAGGCGCTCACCCCGCCCCGGGTGCTGACCTCCGACGGCGAGGTCATCACCGGCGCGTACCGACGCGACGACCTGCCGGCCGGTGCCCTGGCCGGTGTGCCGGTGTCCGCCGGGACTGTCGAGGGACGTGCCCGCGTCATCCTGGACATGGCGCAGGCCGACCTCGAAGCGGGTGACATCCTCGTCACGGCCCACACGGACCCGAGCTGGACGCCGCTGTTCGTCGGCATCGCCGGCCTGGTCACGGAGGTCGGCGGGTTGATGACGCACGGCGCGGTGATCGCGAGGGAGTATGGCCTGCCGGCTGTCGTCAGCGTGCTCGACGCCACCCGGCTGATTCGCGACGGGCAGCGGATCCGCGTGCACGGCAGTGACGGGTACGTCGAGATCCTGCCCTGACCGACGGCACCCGCAGGAGGAGTGACATGGCGTTCCCGGCCCGGCGTCTGGCCACAGTGGTGGCCACGGCGGTGACAGTGGTGTCGCTGGCGGGGTGCAGCGGCGGCGGCAACCGCGACTCCACCGAGGCACGGACGACGCCGAGCCCGGAGGTGACCCTCGCACCGTCGCCGGCCGCCGATCAGGAGTTCCGTCGGCTGGAGGAGCAGTTCGGGGCGAGGCTGGGGATCTACGCCGTCGACACGGGCACCGGTCGCACCGTTGAGTACCGCGCCGACGAGCGGTTCGCGTACGCCTCGACGTGGAAGGCCCTCGCTGCCGCCCAGGTGCTCGACGGCACCACCGACGCCCAACTGGACCGGGTGGTGCGGTATCCGGCGCGGGACCTGGTGGCGCACTCCCCTGTCACCGAGAAGCACGTCGGCGAGGGCATGAGCCTGCGCGCTCTGGCCGACGCCGCCGTGCGCTACAGCGACAACACGGCCGGCAACCTGCTGCTGCGCCACCTCGGCGGGCCGGCGGGGTTCGAGGCGAAGCTGCGCGCGCTCGGCGACACGGTCACCGAGGCGGCCCGCTACGAGACCGCGCTGAACGAGGGAACACCTGGCGACGAGCGGGACACCAGCACCGCGCGGGCCCTGGCCGGCGACCTGCGGGCGTACACAGTGGGGGTTGCTTTGGAACCGGCGGACCGCGACGTGCTGCGCGGCTGGTTGCGGGGCAACACCACCGGCACGGCGCTGGTCCGCGCCGGGGTGCCGGCCGGCTGGGTGGTCGGGGACAAGACCGGGACCGGCGGGTACGGCACCCGCAACGACATAGCGGTGATCTGGCCGCCCGACCGGGCCCCGATCGTGCTGGCGGTGCTGTCCAGTCGCGACACGAAGGACGCCACCCCCGACGACGCGCTCATCGCCCGGGCCACCCGGGTGGTCGTCGCCCAGCTGTGAACGCCAGGAGGCAACACCGCCGATGTTAGGTTCGCCGACATGACTGCGCAGATCACTGCCGCGCATTTCCACGCGGCCGACGGGGTCGAGGACTGGCGCTCCCTCTACCACCTGGTTTCGGCCCACTTCCCGACCGGCTCACTGGCCGAGGGCATCGCGCTCGTCGACGAGATCGGCCGGCTCACCGACGAAACCCAGCAGCAGTACCTCAGCGTCGACCTGCGCGCCACCGGCGTGACAGTGAGCCTGGCTCGGCGCGACATCGCGTTGGCGCGGCGGATCTCGGCCGCAGCCAAGGAACTGGACATTCACGCCGATCCAACCGCCGTCCAACTCGTCAACATCACCCTCGACGCACTCGCCAGCGCGGACGTTCTGCCGTTCTGGCGGGCGCTGCTCGGCTACCGCCAGATCGGCGACGAATACCTGTTCGATCCGTTACGTCGCGGCCCGGGCTTCGGGTTGCAGCACATGGCCGAGGCGCGTCCACATCGCAACCGCATGCACCTCGACATAGCTGTCCCGCACGATCAGGCGGAGGCTCGCATCGCCGCTGCCCTGGCCGCCGGCGGCCGCCTGGTGTCCGACGCGCACGCGCCCATGTGGTGGGTCCTGGCCGACGCCGAAGGCAACGAGGCGTGCGTCGCTACCTGGGTCGGCCGCGACTGAGGCGGCCCGAACTACGCGCGGGCGGTCACCTGCCGTCGGCGGCGCCGTTGGAGAAGCTCGTGGATGACGCCCCACAGCCCGACGAACGCGAGCGCTGTCCCGCCGAGCGCGGGCAGGAACTCCGCCCCGTCTCGGGACACCCACAGCCGGCCATCCTCCGGGGCATCCGGCGAGTAGAGGACCGTGACGGAGTCACCGTCACGATTGACGGAGCCGCTGCGGGTGACCATCTCGCTGAGGACGACCTGCCGTCCACCGGGTACGGCGTACTGGAAGTCGTAGTGCGTCCCCTGGCGCTTCGCGCCCAACGGCGTCTCGGATGAGCTGATCAGCGTGGCGGTGTCGTAGACCTCCCCCGGCCAACCTCGACCATTCCAGATGATGGTGACGCCGATACCGGTCAGCAGGATCCCGCACAGGACTGCCGTCAGTGCGGCCCGCAGCGCCGAGACACCTGTGATGTTGCGGTATTCAGCCATGGCCGAGAGGATATTCGTGGCCTGCAAAGGGTTGCCGGGTAGGCGCAACGCTCGGCACTGTCACGCCGCGACGGCTGCCCGGCCCACCGGGAATCGCACGCCGGTGAGGTCCTCCGAGACATCCCAGAGGCGTTGCTGCACGCTCACGTCGTAGGAGTCGGGGCTGGAAGTGACAAGCCTCGGGTAACCGCGCGCCTCGCCGAGGCCGTCGGGGCCGTAGTACTGCCCGCCGAGGACTGACGGGTCGGTGGCGGCCCGCAGGATGGGCAGCGCGCCGGCCGACGGGGACTGGGTGATCGCCGGAGCGAGCCAGGTGATCGGTCCGCGGACGAGCGGCGGGGAGTTGCGCATCAGCTCGGTGTTGGAGACGCCGGGGTGTGCGGCCACCGCGACCGTGGTGCCGTGCGCGGCGAGCCGGCGCTGCAACTCGTAGGTGAACATCAGGTTGGCGAGCTTCGACTGGCCGTAGGCGCCGACCCGGCTGTACGAACGCTCCCACTGCAGGTCGTCGAAGTGGATGGCGGCGCGGATGCGGTGGCCGACGCTGCTGACCGTGACCACTCGCGAGCCGGGCACGGGCAGCAGCAGGTCGAGCACCAGGCCGGTGAACGCGAAGTGGCCCAGGTGGTTGGTGCCGAACTGCATCTCGAAGCCGTCGCGGGTGCTCTGCTTCGGGGTGTACATCACGCCGGCGTTGTTGATCAGCAGGTCGATCCGCGGGTGGGTGGCGCGCAGGCCCGCCGCGGCATCTCGCACCGATTCCAGCGAGGTCAGGTCCAGTTCCCGTACGGAGACGTCGCCGTTGATGCGGGCGGCGGCCAGTTTGCCCTTGCCTGTGTCGCGTACGGCCAGCACGACCGACGCCCCGCGCTCGGCGAGCCGCCGGGCGGTCTCGAAGCCCAGCCCGGTGTTGGCGCCGGTGACCACGGCCACCCGGCCGTCCTGGCGCAGAATCTGCTGCTCGGTCCACTTCATGTCAGGCTCCTTAGGTACCGCCGGTAACTTATGCCTGAACGGTAAGGTACCGGCGGTACACTGTCAAGGGACCGGCGGTACCTAAGCTAGGGTTGGTGTCATGACGTTCCAGCGGGCGCGCAGCGAGGAGCAGCGTGAGGTCCGACGCCGGGCCATTCTGGAGACGACCTCGGCGATGCTCGACGAGATGCCGGTGGCCGAGGTGACCCTGAACGAGCTGAGCCGGCGGGTCGGCCTGGCCAAGACGGCGGTGCTGCGCTATTTCGAGTCTCGCGAGGCGATCCTGCTCGACCTGCTGGACGACCGGACGGCGACCTGGCTGGCCGAGCTGGAGCAGGAGCTGGCCGACGGTGTCGACCTGAGCCGGCCGGCGATGGAACGGGTGGAGCAGACGGCCGACGTGCTCAGCCGATCGCTCGCCGCCCAGACGGTGCTCTGCGATCTGTTCGGCGCGCAGGGCGGGGTGCTCGAACACAACGTCTCGGTCGAGGTGGCCCGCCGGCACAAGCGGGCCGCACTGGGCAAGCTGGCGGTGATGGCCGGCCTCGTCCGGCGGCACCTGCCCGAGGCCGGCGACAACGCCGAGCTGTTCTGCCTGCACACCCTGATCATGGGTGGCGCACTGTCCGCCTACACCACACCGCCGCCGAGCCTGCTCGCCGTCTACGAGTCCGAGCCGGCGCTCGCGGTCCACCACGTCGACCTACGGACAGCCCTGCGGGTCGCCATCATCACGTCGCTCGTGGGCATGCTGCCGCGCTCCTGAGCCGCTGCGCGGAACTCGCTGGTCTTGACGCTGTTCGCGGTCTAACGTGGCCCGTCGTGCTCTCACACGAACAGATAATTGGACAGGCCCTGGATCGGATCGGGGCGGGCTATGTCTTTCCCGAGAAGGTCGCTGACATCGACGCCGCGATCCGGCGTCGTCTCGCGGCGGGCGAGTACGACGGCCTGGACGGGCCGGCGCTCTGCGAGACGGTCACCGCTCATCTTCAGCAGGTGTGCCCGGACAAGCATCTGCGGCTGTTGTGGTCGGAGCAGCCGCAGTCGCTTGACCCAGCGGACGAGGACGGCGGGCGGGCGGCGTTCCTCGCGCTGCTCAGGGCGGAGAACCAGGGCATCCGCAGGGTCGAGCACCTGGACGGCAACGTCGGGTTCATCGACGTGCGGCGCATCGCGTACGCCGACGAGGGCGCTGCCGCGATCGGCGCGGCCATGCAACTGGTCGCCCTCAGCTCCGCGCTCATCCTGGACCTGCGCGCCTGCTCCGGCGGAACACCGGAGGGAGCCGCGATGTGGTGCAGCTACTTCTTCCGCGACGACCAGGTGCACCTCAACGACTTCTACGAGCGGTCCACCGGCGCGACCCGCCAGTTCTGGACCACCGCGCACCTTCCCGCGCCGCGCTACGCCGACCGCCCGGTGTACGTGCTGACCAGCGCGACGACGTTCTCCGGGGGCGAGGACGTGGCGTACACCCTTCAGGCGCACGGCCGGGCCGTCGTCGTCGGTGAGACGACACGCGGCGGCGCGCATCCCACAGCCCGTCACCCGGTCACCGAACACATCCTCGTGACCGTGCCGACCGCCCGCACCATCAACAGCGTCACCGGCACCAACTGGGAGGGCGTCGGAGTGGTCCCCGACGCTCTCGTCCCGGCGGACCAGGCACTCGACACCGCGCTCAAGGCCATCATGGGCGCATAGACACGACAACCGGGCCTCACCTGGCTGCCCGGAGGCAGCACCGTTCGGCCGCGGCGGGACCTTCCGGGCCCGCCGCGGTCTCGTATTCTCGGCCGGCAGCACGCCGACCGGGACCACCCTCGTCAGGCAGTCGCCATTCCTCGGACGGCCAGCTCGCTGAGCGACGCGACGCCAGTGTCGCCGAGCGCCTTCCGAGCCACGGCGGGCTCGCTCAGCTCGAACACCTCGACGAGGAGGGTCGGCGATCCGGACCGGCGGCGGATCCCGTCGATCTCCTGCCGGTCAGGGTTGAACGGCAACGTCGGCCACTGTTTCGCGGTCTCCTGCCAGTCGGTTGAGATGGTCGCGACCAGGCCGTCGAGCAGGGTCGTGTAGTCCTCCGGGCTGATCGCCCGACCCAACCCGTACCGCTCCCGCAGGGCGAGAATCTCGGCCGGGACCTCCTCGGCGGAGTAACTGTTGTTGATTCCGAGCCACCAGTGGGCGAAGTAGGTGCCCTGGTAGCCCTGGGCCAGGTAGCGCGACCCGTCGCGGTGCACCTCGATGATGAAGTTGTGCACCTGCGGAAACTGGCAGTCGAGCAGCAGGACGGTAGCGTCGCTGGCCGGCGTGGCGAGGAGCGCCTTCTTGAGCGCTTCGCCGCCTCCAGCCCCATAGGTATCGTGCGACAGTCGGGCCGGCTTGCCGCCCGCGGTGCGCAACTGCTCGCGAATCTGGAACGCCGCCATTCCGCAGTTGGCCCACCTGCGGCTCTCGTCGCGCAACGCGATCTGCGGGTCGCCGGTCTTGCCCGTACTTCCCACCGCCGCGTTGAGCTTCACCAGGTCGACCCCGTCAGTGGCCTGGTCACGACGCCGCTGACTGCTCTCGGTGGCACGCGCGGCATCGCGCTGCGCGTAGCCGGTCGCGGCGGTGACGGCTTCGGCCCACGTACCGAAGCTCTGATCGGGCTTCAGCGCGCTCTCCGACCGGTTGATCAACGCACCGACCACCTCATCGCGCAGGTCGGCGGGCATGAGCGGTTGGATCCTGGTCAGGATGTCGACGCACGCCTTCTCGTCGGTCTCCAGGTTGGGGATCTGACCGTTCGGTGGGTAGGCGTCCTTCTCCTCCGCGATGATCAGCATCCGAACCTCCACTGTCCACTGTGAACCGGCTGCCCCCACGGCGAGCCGGCTTCCAGATTGGACCCTCAGTGAACGAGCGAACACGCAACGTCGGACTTCCGTCCCGGATCGCGGCGCTCAGCGCGCGGTCCGCGCCACACCTGTCGGAGGTTTGACCCGGGAGCACGTCGGCTCTAGCTGGCGGCCTTGTCAGAGAGGGATCGCGGGTACCGGAAGGCGCTCAGCAGGGCGGTGACCAAGCCAGCCACCAGCAAGATCCTCACCACGTGGAACACCACCGCGTCGCCCGTGGAATCCGGCGGAAAGGCGTCCTTGACGAGCATGCCGACGCCCAGTCCCAGCCCCAGACAGGCATGCATCGCGGCCCGCAGGCGTAGCAGGGGCTGCGGGCGACCGAAGATCCGGGGCACGGCCACGCCCCCGCGGCTTCCGACGAGCAGCACGGTGGCCATGGCTAGGTTGGCCGCGGCGCACACGACGGCCAGGACCACGTCCACGGGTTCCATGAGGCCAGACGCTAGCGCACCCGCGCCCGCGAGCGCCGAGCCGGCTCGCGGGGAACACTGTGGCAGCGCCCCTCCTGCCCTAATCTATGGGTGTCGATTGTTACCGCCAGCTCCGTTCGAGGAGAGGTGTTCCGATGGTGAACGTCGATAGCCGAACCCTTCCGCGATTCCTCTCCATCCTGCTGGCCGTCGTGCTCGCCACCGGCCTGTCCCTGGTCGGCGTCGCACCGGCGGCGGCCGGGCAGACCGGCCTGCGCGCTGCCGACCCGAGCGTGATCCGCGTCGGTGGCACCTACATCTCCGTCCAGTCGGTCAACGGCGGGATCGCCGTGCGGCAGGCGGCCTCCCCCGACGCGCTGGCCGCCGCGTCCGCGCGGCAGGTCTGGACGGACAGCCGCAACCTCGGTGAGGTCTGGGCCCCGGAGATCGTCACCGATGGCGGGCGCTACTACATCTACTTCTCGGCCGGGCGCGGCGCCGCCCACCGGATGTACGCGATCCACTCGGCGTCACCGGCCAGCGGCTACACGGACGAACGGCAGCTCGCACTGCCCGACGGCAGGTGGGCCATCGACGGCAGCCTGTTCACCTTCAACGGGCAGCGGTGGTTCGTCTGGTCCGGTTGGGCCGGGGACACCAACGTCGAGCAGAACATCTACCTCAGCCGGATGAGCGACCCGCTCACCCCGACCGGTGGCCGGTACGTCATCTCCCAGCCGCGCGAGAGCTGGGAGCGCGTCGTCGGCAACCCGTTCATCAACGAGTCCCCCGAGGCGATCCGGGACCCCAACGGGCAGCTGCACATCGTCTACTCGGCCAACGGCAGTTGGAGCGACCAGTACTGCCTCGCCGACCTGCGGCTGCGCGCCGGCGGCGACCCGACGTACGTGTGGGACTGGTACAAGTCGAACGGCTGCCTGTTCGGCTCGAACCGGGCCACCATGATGGCCGGCTGGGACCCCACCCTGCACGTGAACGGACCTGGCCACCACAGCTTCGTGCTGCTCAACGGCGACATCGCGACGAGCCCGCCCGCCGGGCCGAGGTTCCCGCTGATGTACCACGGGGTGCCCAAGGGCACCGCGTACTCCTGGGCGAACCGGCACTGGTACACCGGCACCTTCTGCTGGTGGGGCAACACCACCTACCGCCGCGCCAACGTACCCGGCCCGACGGTCGACACCGGGTTCAGCATCAAGTTCTTCGAATGATCCGGACGTACGACCCGGCCCTTCGCCGACCGCCCCGTCCCGATTGGCGTGCATCGATGATGATCGTCTAGCCTTGGCGTCTCTCCACTGTGGACGATGAAGGGCTTTAGATGAAGCGCAAGACGATGACCGGCCTCATGGCGGTGCTCACCATGATCGCGGCGATGCTGGTCGGCACCAGCAGCCCGGCGGCGGCTGCCTCCTCCGGCCCCTGGCGGATCCAGCCCTTCACGAACGACTTCTGCCTGTCGCCCGAGGCCTACTCGTCGGGGCTCAATGTGGTCGTCGACCAGCATCTCTGCGAGAGCGGACCGGACCGCGACTGGACCTTCACCACGACCAGCTCGGGCTACTACCGCATCTCCTACAACAACGGTGGACGGTGCATGGCCGTCCGCGGCGCGGTGACCACCGAGCGGGCGAAGATCGTCACGCAGGTGTGCGGCGACGCCCGCCTCAACGACCAGTGGCTGCCGATCAAGCTCTTCACCTCCGGGGGTGCTGACTACTACCAGCTGAAGAACCGGGGCACCGGCAAGTGCATGGCGGTGGAGGCCAACTCGAGGTTGAACGGCGCCGACATGATGCAGTTCACCTGCTACACGACGTCGGAGAACCAGGCCTTCACCTGGGACCTCGTCTAGGCAACGCTCTTCGGCCGCGGCGGGACCTCTCCCGGCCCCGCCGCGGTTCCCCCCTGTGGAACTGAATCGTTTGCAACATCGGTCTCACGCTCTGTCGACACGGACACCTGCCGGAGGTTTGGCCGCACACAACTTCGAGCACTACCGAAGAGGTCAAGCCCACGTGCCACAGAGGAGTGAGCCCAGTGAAGAAGCCGCCTCTCGGCATTCTCCTCGTCATCCTCGGCACCATCATCGGATTCGTGCTCGCCGACACCATCGGTGAGCGCCATCCGGACGCCTTCGTCGCCACGTCGGCCGGCATCATCATCCTGGCAATGATTGGCCTGCTCGCGCACCTGCTGCGCCAGCGGCGACAGCGGGATTGACGCAGCCGCCGGAATGCACAGGGAGAAGAGGGGGGACACACGATGCTGCGTCGACAGGCAACGCTTGCACTGGTCGTACTCGCGTTCTTCGCGATGGTCATGGTGGCGAGATTCACCTGGCCGGAGATATCACCAGCGCTTCGGTATCTGAGTGGCGCTTTGATCGCGGCCGGCCTGCTTCTCATAGCCGTCGGCTTCGTGCTGAGGAAACGACGACGACGTTCTGACGGCTGACACCGCGAGGTCGGCAGCTCAGGCGGATCCCCGCGCGGAGTGGGCGCCGTCCCCGGACCCGGCGGGTCGCTCATCAGCGTCGACGTCGCCCGCTGGAGATCGCGCCGGTCTCTGGCGCCTTCCCGTTCGTCACCCGTCGTAGCGCCCACTCGGCCGGCCCGTACCGGTTATGGCGCAGCCCCCACGCGCTCACCGCGAGCTGCGCCGCGTAGATCAGCAGCGCGAGCCCGGTCGTCCCCACCGGCGACACGCTCCCGGCCAGGCCAAGCCCGATCCCGCTGAAGATGAGCAGCCCCAGCAGCGATTGCCCCAGATAGTTGGTGAGTGCGATCCGCCCCGCCGGTGCCAGGGCCGAGCGCACGAACCCGAACCGCGGGCTGTGCATCATCCGCAGCAGCGTGGCCACGTACGCAGCCGTCAGCAGCGGCGCGGTCGCCGCGCTCACGCCCACGGCCAGCGGCTGGCCGTTGCCGCCGCCGAGCGCGTACACCAGACCGCCCGCGATCCCCACGGGGAAGCCGACCCACTGGATCCACCGCAGCACCGGCTCGTGACCGCTGACACCGGCGAGCAGTCGCCGCCGGCCGGCGACCATGCCGAGCAGGAACATCGCCAGCGCCGTCGGCCCCTGGAACGTCGCGGACTGGAGCACCAGGAAGGGAAGCCCGGAGAGGTGGTGGCCAATGACGTCACCCCATCCGCCGAGCATCGCGGCCGTCGCCTTCTCGGCGTTGGCCAGTGCCTCGGCTCGGGTCGGCAGGAACGCGGAGGAGTTTGTGAGGAGCCCGCTGGCCAGCAGGCTCAGCAGCACGATCCCGTAGAGCACGCTTGCGACGCGCAACGCCGTCCGGTCGCGGACCCGGCGCATCCCGAGCAGGACCACGCAGACCACCGCGTAGGTCATCAGGATGTCGCCGCCGTACAGGAGCGCGGTGTGCAGGGCACCGAGGATGAAGAGGCCGGCGATCCGGCGCAGCATCCGCGGCCCGAACGCGGCGCCCGCGCGCCCAGCCGCCTCCATCTGCAGCGTGAAGCTGTACCCGAACAGGAACGAGAAGAGGATGTAGAACTTCATGTCGACGAACACCGCGGACAGGCACCGCGCCACGTCGTCGAGGACCGACGAGAACGCCGGGTCCGTGATCAGGTTGCCCGGATAGCCGGAGGCCATAAAGGTGATGTTCACGACGAAGATCCCGAGCAGCGCGAACCCCCGCAGCGCGTCGATGTCGTGGAGGCGCTGGCCGGCGGGTGCCCGGCTCGCCGTGGCGCCGATCGTGCCCGCTGACACGTCCATATGCTTCTTCTTCCGTCCGGCCCGACGACAGCATTTAATATACGGGAGATACTATCTATGGGACACAATGCGCCGTCAATGGCCGACGACGTGCCTGCCGACCTCGCGCGTCTCTGGCGACTGCCGACGTCCGCACGCCGCGGCCGGCCCGCCGAACTCGACGTCGAGCGGGTCGTCGGCGCCGCGGTGGACCTGGCGGACCACGAAGGCCTGGACGGGGTGACCCTGCAGAAGGTCGCGGAGACTCTCGGCTTCACCAAGATGTCGCTGTATCGGCACGTAGGCTCGAAGGAGGAACTCGTCGAACTGATGGCCGACCACGCCACCGGGTCCGCCCCCAGGTTGGACGCGGACGGCTGGCGTGCTGGCGTGCATCGCTGGGCAGCGGCGATCCGGACCCGGTACGCCCAGCACCCGTGGCTCGTGGAGGTTCCGATCGCGGGCCCGCCCCGAGGGCCGAATGCCATCGGCTGGATGGACACATTCCTGCGGGTCCTGCACGACACTGGCCTGGATCCGAGGACGAAGGCAGGCATACTCGTCGTCGTCAGCGGCTATGTGCGCAACGCGATCCTGCAGAGCCGGCAGATGGCGGCGGGCCGCAGCGGCACCGGGCTGAGCCAGTCGGACGTCGAGCAGAACTACGGCCTCGCCCTCGCCGCGCTCGTCCACCCGGAGCGCTTCCCCGAGGCCGCGCCACTGTTCGCGGCGGGCGCGTTCGAGAGCGAACCGGGCGAGGATCCAGAGGAGCAGGACTTCGTCTTCGGCCTCAACCTGATCCTCGACGGCGTCGAGGCCGCCATCGCACGGCGTACCCGCTGAGCGTCGACAGCTCGCCGCTGTCCACAGCCTCGTCCCGCCGCTGGCCGCCGTACGCCCGGCTGACGCTGCCGCCGATCAGGATTCGCGCTTGGCCTTGCTGCGACGGACCCGCCGACGAGGCGTGTCGTCGCCGCCGGCCAGCCGGGTGAAGGTGAGCATGTTCGCCAGCGCCACGGCGATGATCGCGAGGCCGACCTGGATCGCGAGCACGACCCAGTCCCAGCGCAGCACCCACACCTGCACGTTGGCCCCGTCGTCGATGTTGAGCGCCCGGGCGACCACTGTGCCCAGCACCGCCGAGCCGACGCCGATGACGAACGTGGCGAAGACGCCGATCCGCTGCCTCCCCGGCAGGATGAGTCGTCCGAGCAGGCCGACGAGGGCGCCGATGAGCACCGCGCCGAGATAACCACTTACCAGCATTGCTGTCTCTCCCCTCCAGCAGTACCGAGATACATGCCCGGGTCTCACGTTGTCGGAAACCCCGCCCCGATCAGGGCCGCAGGCATGTCACCCCGACCCACTACTCTGGCGGAGCTTTCACCCCTGAACGAAGGACACTCATGGCCCGCCCCTACCAGCCCGGCCCGAAGCAGTTCGTCTTCGCTGGCGGTGACGGCAACGATCAACACGTCTCGGTGGGCGACCCGCAGGAGGCGTACGTGGCGTTCTCCGCGTTCTTTCGAGGTCGAGAGTCCGACACGTACACCATCACTGACGAGCCGGCGAGGCAGCGCCTGGTGCTCATGCCCAGCCTGGGGGTGATCTCCCGGATCACGGAGGCGGACCATCCTCGGTCGGAACACCTCCGGATCGACAGGCCCAACCGCTACCTGCCCAGCGCGATGCTGTTCTTCGAGAACGGGTACGCCGGCCTCGACCACTTCGGCCAGTGGCTTGCCGACCTCTCCGACCTCGACGCGTCACCGGAGGCGCGCGGTGCCGCGCGCGCCGCCACGATCACGACGGAGGCAGCGGCGATCGAAGAAGTGGGCCGGATCTGGGCGGATTCCGGCTACGTCGACCCGACCGACAGCTACTACATCTTCTTCGACTCCAAGGACATCGACGATGATCGGGCCGACCGAGCCGAACTGCTCCAGTTGATCGAGTTCCTCGGTCTCGAACGGGTCGACGCCCCTGCCGAGGCTGCCGCGGGCGAAGTCTGGGTGCGCTCCGACCCACGCCTCGACGCCGAATCTGAACAGTGGGCGTGACGAGATGAGAGACATCGTTTTCACCCGGAGCAGCGGCTGGATCCCGACCGTCATCCGCGAGGACGGCGAGCTGAAGCTGATGCTTGGCGCCGGAGCCGACGCCAACCACGAGCCCCGCACGTTCACGATCCCGATCTCCGAAGCTCATGTCGCGGTGATCCGGGAAGACCTGGCCCGACACCTACTGCTGTGGAGTGCGGTCCTACCGCTGTGCGAGGCCGCCGGGACCCGGGGCCAGCTCGACGAAAACGCTGCCGTCTTACTCTTGGACCCGATCCTGCTCTCCCCGCCCGCAGACGTCGACGCGCTGTTTCGGCGCATCCCCTGGGACCGGAGCCGACTCGTCGCCCACGGCGCCACCATCCGTCTCCTGGAGCGCGGTCAGGTCTGCGAGGCGATGCGCACGGCGACGGAGGCGGCGGACGAGAAGCGTGCCCAGGAGCATCACGCGGACCGCCGCCGCACCGAGCGGGGAGCGGTCCTCGGGCCACTCGACGCGCAGACCCTGAAGTACACGGGCCAGTACCTGCACGGCGCGACAATTCCACGGCGGAACCCCGATGCCGTCGACCCCGCGCTGCTGCCCCAGGTCATGCGGGTGATCGCCACCGCCGAGCAGGCGTGCGCCGGGATGCGGATCGGTCTCGACCCACGGCGGGGACACCGGGCCACTGACAAGCGCGACTGGAAGCGGATGGAGGCGACCGTCGACGCGGCATTGCGCCACGCGTACCCCGGGCTCGTCGATGACGCGGTGCGGACGGTGACTTTTCTGATGTGCTCGGAGGCCGCGGACCGCGCCAGGAGCGCGCCACCGGAGGACGACGACTCTGGTGCGAGTGCGACGAAGGCGGCCCTGACCTTCACCGACGACAAGGGCGGCGAGAAGAAGTGGCGACGGGACGGCCCTCGCAGTGCGTCCGCCGAGTTCTGGGAGTTCGTCGCCGATCGCTCGGCCGGGGACAACGAGGTGTTCACCATTGAGGACGAGGAGATGGGCGAGGGGGTCCAGCTGCAGTTCTACGCGGACTGCATCGCCCGGATCACGACGGTGCGGCCCGGTGAAGCCGGGTCGGATCCGCAGTACCAGGTCGAGTACAGCCTGGTCGACGGGATGGGTGGGTACCGGCACCTGGTGAGCGCCTTCGTCCAGGGCGGCTGCGCCGCACTCGACCAGCACGGTCAGTGGATGTCGGATGCCGCCGAGTTCGAGCGCGCGCGTCGCCAGCGCAAAGCCCGGTAGTCCCAGGCCCCTCCCAACGGTCTGCTGCCAGCTCGTCTTTCATTGACCCGAGGCGCCAGGCCGATGCCGGGTCGAGCGGCCGTCAGCGGGTGAGGCCGACCACCGTGGCCAGTCGCGCCACGCCGGCCGACGCCGGCTGCGCGCGGGCGACATCGGCGATGACGGTACGCGCCAGAGGCCGACACCGAACCTCAGCCGGCGCGACGCTGTCCGCGTCCACCAGGGCCCGCGCCGCCCCGCGCAGGTCACCCATCTGCAGGTACGCCCGCGCGACATCAACCAGGTAGGCACCCCGGTACTCGGCCGGCAATCGCCGCCACCCCTCCCGTCGCACCACGGCCGAGTGCCTTCGTAACGCCTCGGCAGCGTCCCCCCGTTGCGTTGCCACGAGAATCCGGGCCAGCTCGACGGCGACCTGCCCGAAGCTGGTGCGGTGCGTGTCGTCGTATCCCCTCAGGCTTCCGGCGATCCCTGCGGCCCGGTGGGTCAGCTCGTCGGCGCGGCGGTACTCGCCGCACCCAGCGGCGGCCAATGCCGCCTGAACCAGCAACGTCCCACCCACCGCCCTCCCCCGGTGTTCGCCCTGCCCCTCGCCCCCGCTCCCGCCTCCGTGATCAAGAGGTTTGCGGCAACTTTGATCTCCACTAGCGCCGCAAACTTCTTGATCACCATGCTGTGTTGCCGGCGGGAGCACGCGGTTGGCGGCAGGGAGCAGCGCGGCCAGGGCAAGGCGGTCGCGGTTCTGCGCGCGGAGCGCCTGGGCTACCGAGATGGTTGCGCTTGCCGCGAGGGCCGGGTCGTCGCCGGCGGTGGACATCGCGCGGTCGGCGGCCAGCCAGGCCAGGTCGGCCTCGCCGAGCTTGACCAGCAGCGACGAGGTGATCCGGTACGCCTGCACCAGCAGCACCCGTGATCGCCCTCCCCGGGCGGCGTCGAGCAGACCCGGCAACACCCGCACCAACTGCCCGTAGTGCGCGTGCTGGTAGGTCAACCAGGCATACCCGATCTGCCTTCGCAGCTCGTCCGTCTGCGGTGGAGTCTTCGGGGTGTCGTAGCGGGCGAGCGCGGCGCGGATGTCGTCCACCCCGTCCGGTGGGTCAGCCGGGGTGCTCCGCGGCTGGCCGAGCAGCACCTCCGGGTCGACCCGCAGGACGTGGGCCACTTCCTGGATCACCGAGTACCGGTCCAGGGTGCGGGCACCCCGCTCAATCTTGTCCACCCAACTCTTCGACCTGCGCAACCGGTCGGCAAGCATCTGCTGCGTCATCGACCGCCGCACCCGCCACCGGGCCACCCGCCGACCGATCGGGACGTCATCGTTGGTCACGCCGCCACCGCCGGTCCGGGACCGCGCGGGTCGTGTCCTCCAGGGGTACGCGCTCCGCCTCGGCCTGGGCCAGGAGGCGCTGTTTGGCAGCCTCCCGCTCGGCCGCCTCGCTGTTGGTCTCCGGAGCGCTGTCGTCCCGACCACTCATCCCCGCCTCCTCCGGTCTAGGCCCAGCAGCTCAGGGTCGACCGTTGCCGCGCTGGACCATCAGGACGTAGTCACGTCCCAAACCGGACAGTAGGGTGGATTGGTGATGCGATGATTACTGGCAGTTATGCGGCCAGGTTGATGCCGATACGGCCAGCGAGCAGGCGCAGCTCGTCGGGGATGGCCCGCCGCTGGGCACGCTGGGCCAGGGTCACTACGGCATCTCGCGCGAGGGGGTTGATGGCGAACGGAATCGGCGCAGCCCGCTCGGCTTGCACGAATGCAGCCAGTGCCTCAACGTCACGGCGACCGCCGTCCGCCAGGGCACGGCCGAGGTCGAGCCAGTAGGACTGCTGGCGGATCGACGCTGCAAGCACCTGCGGTCGAACCGTCCTCGACAGCTCGATAACTCGGCCGGAATCGCCCTGCTCGGCGGCGATGGACATCTCCCACAGTCCGACGTTCGTTGGTCCGAACCCACAGCCGTTGAAGCCAGCGCCGTCGGTCGGGTCTCCGAGGGTTGCCGCCTCGCGGGCCGCCTCTGCGAGGTGGTCGTGCGTGACGTCCAGTCGCCCACTCACTGCCGAGGTCAACGCAGCGGAGAGGTGGAGCTGACCGAGCATCTGTCGGACTCGTGGGTCGGCAGCGTCGGCTTGAAGTTCGGTCAGAGACCGGTCAGCAGCGCGAGCCGCCACAGCGGCCGACTCGATCGGCAGGCTCTGCGCGTAGGCGAACCGAGATGCAGCGATCCACGCTGGATCCTCGGCGTGTTCGGCGACCGCCCCGGAGAGCCGGGCAGCGTTGAGGGCAAGGTGGCGGTATCCGAGGTTCCGCAGGCAGGTGGCGGCTTGGTAGGCCACCTGGACGAGCACGGTGCCGCCAACAGCGGCGGCCTCAAGTAGAAGACTGGGCAGCATACGAGCCATGGCCGGGTAGTTGCACGAATTGCGGAGCTGATCGGCGCGGGCGATCTCGGCCGCCAGTTGCTCCGCTGTGTAGGTCGACGGGCGGCGTTCGCCGTCCTCGATCTCGATCAGGGCTGACCAGATGGCCGGCACACACTCGGCGGCGCTCTCACGGGCCGGGTCGCCGGACTCGGTGCCCTGGCCGAGCAGGTCGGCCACGGTGACCTGGAGGGCAGCGGCGAGTGCGACCAGGGTGGAACGACGGTCGATGGTCTTCCGCCCCGACTCGACCTGCGACACGTACGACTGGGTGACGCCGGCGAGCCCCGCGAGGACGGCCTGGGTCATCCCGCCACGGCGCATCCGCCAGTACCGGATCCTGGCTCCGATGGTCTCCGGCTTCGTCACCATGCCTTCGCCAACCTCCAGGTAGAGGAGCATGGCAGCGGCCACGCGTTGTCACTCCGCACGTTCGGACGGTACACCGACGGAGCGTTCCCGTGACGGCGGCGACTGCCTCGACGACCATCGCGACGGGTCCGGTCAGTCATCGACGCCCGCGAGAAATGCGCACGGCGGAGGTTGCGGAAACCGTTGCCCATCAATAGTTTGACGGCCATGATTCTCCCGAGCGAGCCAATCGGAAGCTTTCCCCGGCCGCCGGCGCTGCTGGCCGCCATCGCCGATCACGCCGCCGGACGGATCGGGCAGGCCGCGCTGGACGAGCAGTACGACGCCGCTGTACGGGACACCATCGCCACCCTTGAGCGGCTCGGCTCACCCGTGGTCACCGATGGCGAACAGCGCAAGTCGAGCTTCGCGACGTACCCGCTGTCGGGTCTGGACACACTGGCGCCCGACGGTGCTGTCATCCCGTTCGCCGACGGCCACACGCGGCAGCTTCCCCGCCTCACCAGGGGACCGTTCCGCTATGCGACGCGATCGCAGGCGTACCTGATTGCCGCGCGACAGCACGCGACAGTGCCGGTCAAGCAGGCGGTCATCGCGCCGTCCGCGCTCAGCCTGCTGTACCCCGAGCATGGCATCGAGGGGTACCCCCGAGAGGCGTTCCTCGATGACCTTGTCGACGAGGCGGAGGCCGACATCCGCGGCGCGCTGGACGCCGGCGCTCAGACCGTGCAGCTGGACTTCACCGAGGGCCGTCTCTCGATCAAGCTCGACCCCTCCAAGGGCCTGCTGGAGACATTCGTGGCCCTGAACAACCGTGTGCTCGAACGGTTCACTCCGCAGGAGCGGGCGCGCATCGGTGTGCACACGTGCCCCGGCGGCGACCAGGACTCCACGCACAGCCTCGACGTGGATTACGTCGAGCTGCTGCCGAGCCTCTTCGCGATCGACGCCGGCGTCTTCTACGTGCAGCTCGCCGGAGAATCCGAGCCGGAACGGGTGCTCGCGGCGATCGCTGAGCACGCCCGACCGCACCAGCGGATCTTCGTCGGCGTGACCGACCCGGTCGACCCGGCGGTGGAGACCGCTGACCAGGTGCGCGACCGCGTACTACGAGCCGCTGAGTACATCTCGCCCGACCGGCTGGGCACGTGCGACGACTGCGGGTTCGCGCCGTTCGCCGACGACCTGTCCACGTCGCGGGACACGGCGTGGGCCAAGGTACGCGCCCGGATCGAGGGAACCGCCCTGGCCGCCGAGCACCTGGCCGGCTGAGGCGGGGCCGGCGGCGGTCGGCGCCCCCGCCCGGCCTACAACGCGACGATCGCCGCCGTCTCCGCCGGCAACTGGATCCGGTCCCGCATAACCGTGACGCCCTCCCCGGTGGCCAGCAGCACTCGCCGAGCCACCCCGGGCAGCGACACCCCCTGCCCCCGCCCAGCGAAGTTCGCCACCACAAGCGTGTCCCCCCGCCGCATCACCAGGAACTGGTCCCCGTGCTGCACGGACACCTCGTGCATCCGAGGATCGGACAGGTCCGAAGTCGAGCGCCGCAGAGCAATCAACCGCTGATAGAACGACAGCATCGACGCATGGTCAGGCTTGTCCAGCTCGGCCCAGTCCAACCGGGACCGCACGAACGTCTCCGGGTCCTGCGGGTCCGGCACGTCCCCTTCCGGCCACCCGTGCGAGGCGAACTCCCGCCGCCGGCCGTTCCGCACCGCAGTGGCCAACTCCGGCTCCGGGTGCGAGGTGAAGAACTGCCACGGCGTAGAGGCAGCCCACTCCTCCCCCATGAACAGCATCGGAGTAAACGGCGCGGTCAACAGCAACGTAGCCCCAACACGGAGCAGCGCAGGCGACAGAGACGCGGAGATCCGGTCCCCGGTGGCCCGGTTCCCGATCTGGTCGTGGTTCTGCAGGTAGGCGACCAGCCGATGCCCAGGCACCCGCGAATCCAAAGGCCGCCCATGGTGACGGTTCCGGAAGCTGGACCAGGTCCCCGCGTGGAAGAACCCACCCGTCAGCACGTCCGACAGCGTCTCCAGAGCGCCAAAATCGCCGTAGTAGCCCTGCCGCTCCCCCGTCAGCAACGTGTGCAGCGCGTGGTGGGCGTCGTCGTTCCACTGGGCGTGCAGCCCGAACCCACCGGCCTCCCGAGGGGTGATCAGCCGCGGGTCGTTGAGGTCCGACTCGGCGATCAGCGACAGCGGTCGCCCGAGGTGCGTCGACAGCGACTCGACCTCGATGGCCAGCTCTTCGAGCAGCGGGATCGCCCGGGTGTCCGGCAGCGCGTGCACGGCGTCCAGGCGTAGGCCGTCGACGTGGTAGTCGCGCAGCCACATGAGCACGCTGTCGATGATGTAGCGGCGTACCTCGTCGGAGTGCGGGCCGTCCAGGTTGACCGAGCGGCCCCAACTGTTGCTCTGCTCGGCGAGGTACGGACCGAACTGCGGCGCGTAGGCCCCGGAGGGCCCGAAATGGTTGTAGACAACGTCGAGGATCACCCCCATCCCGCGAGCGTGGGCGGCGTCGACGAACCGTTTCAGGCCGTCGGGGCCGCCGTAGGGCTCGTGGGGGGCGTACCAGCAGACGCCGTCGTACCCCCAGTTGTGTTCGCCGTTGAAGGCGTTGATCGGGAGCAGCTCGATCAGGTCGACGCCCAGGGAGACGAGGTGGTCGAGGCGGTCGATGGCCGCGTCGAAGGTGCCGTCCGGGGTGAAGGTGCCGATGTGCAGCTCGTAGAGGATGCTGCCGGGCAGCTGCCGGCCCGTCCACGCGTTGTCGGACCACGCGTAGGCAGCGTGGTCGTAGCGGCGGCTCGGCCCGTGCACTCCCGCAGGTTGCCACGGGGACCGGGGGTCGGGCAGTGGGGTTTCGTCGTCGTTCAGCAGAAAGGAGTAGTCGGGGCCGGCGTCGGGCACGTCGACCTGCCACCAGCCGTCGGCGGCGGTGTGCATCTCGTGGTCGGTGTCGCCGGCCAGGCGCAGCCGCACCCGGGTGGCGTCCGGAGCCCAGACGGAGAATTCGGTCATGAAACGGCCTCCTCGGCAGCGGTGGGAGGAGCCAGCAGAGCGACGGGGTAATCGGCCAGGAGGGTGTCCAGCGGCGTCTCTCCGCCACTGTAGACCCGCCCGGTGAACAGGTCCTTCATCTCGTGAACGGGAAGTGACAGGGCTGTGTCACACCACCCGCCGACACGTGCCAACCGGAGCGGCAGTCGGGTCGCCACGGCGATCACGCCGCCCCGGTCGAAGGCCACCGCGTGCCGGCTCACCGGCCCCTGCGCCGGGAGCGGCCGGTAGGTGGTGAACAGCTCCGGGTGCGCGCGGCGCAACCGCAGGGTCCGCGACACGACGAGCAGCTTCGCCGCTCCGTCGGTGTCGACCGGGGGGCGCCAGCCGCCGTCGATGCGGGCCAGCATCTCTCGGCGTACGTCGAAGTCGACAGGGCGGCGGTTGTCGGGGTCGACCAGGGAGTTGTCCCACAGCTCGGTGCCCTGGTAGGTGTCCGGCACACCGGGCATGGTGAGCTGCACGAGCTTCTGCCCCAACGAGTTGGACCAGCCGGCCGGGGTGATCGCGGCGGCGAGTTCGGTCAGCTCGTCGTGCAGGCTCGGGTCGTCGTACATCCTGTCGACCACGTCGTGCAGCGCCTGCTCGAAGGCCGGGTCCGGTTCCGCCCAGCTGGTCGAGGCCCCGGCCTCCCGGGCGGCCTTCTCGACGTACGCGTGCAGCCGCTCCCGTTCGATCGGCCACGCGCCCACTGCGGTCTGCCAGAGCAGGTGGGCGAACGCCGGGTCGGGCAGCGGCGCGTACTCCATCCAGCTCTTGACCTGCTCCGCCCAGCGGCCCGGCAGTTCGCTGAGCACGGCGAGGCGGGCGCGGACGTCCTCACCCCGTTTGGTGTCGTGGGTGGAGAGGGTGGTCATGCTGGCCGGCCAGCGGACCTGTTGGGCGGTGGCGAAGCGGTGGAACTCCGCGGGTGGCACGCCGAAGCGGACCGGGCTGTCGCCGACCTCGTTGAGCGCCACGAACCGGGTCCACCGGTAGAAGGCGGTGTCCTCCACGCCCTTGGCCATCACCGCGCCGGTGAGCTGCGGGAACCGCATGCCCAGCTCGTCGTCGGGGTTGCGCAGCCGGCGGGTGACCGCGTCGAGGGCGCCGGCCAGGTCGGGGCGGCGGCGGCCGGCCTCGGAGCGGGCGGCGGCGAGCAGCCGGGCGCCGTGCGGCGGGTAGCCGCGGTAGACGGCGAACGCGGCGGCCAGCTCGGCGAGCGCCGCGCGGGCCTGCTCGGTCGGCACCTCGGGGGCGAGTGCGGCCAGCCGGGTCAGCTCGGCGGCGAGCAGCCGGGTGGCGGCGGCCAGTTTGGTGGCGTGGGTCAGGTCCTCCCAGGAGGTGTGCCGGCCGGTCACGTGAGTGTCCAGCACCGTGAAGTCGCCCTCGGCGTCGATGTCGATGAAGAGCCCACCGGCCATGGCCAGGGCGTCGTAGCCGGTGGTGCCGTCCACCGGCCAGTCCGGCAGCTCCTCGCCGTACTCCAGGATCTTCTCCACCACGAGCCAGGCGTCCGGCGCGGCCTCCCGCAGGCGGGCCAGGTACCCGGCCGGGTCGCGCAGGCCGTCGGGGTGGTCGACGCGGATGCCGTCGACCTCCCCGGCGGCGGCCCAGCGCAGGACCAGCTCGTGGGTGGCGGCGAAGACCGCCGGGTCCTCCACGCGCAGGCCCGCCAGGCCCGCGATGGCGAAGAACCGGCGGTACGTCAGCTCGGCGTCACCGCGCCGCCAGGAGATCAGCTCGTAGTGCTGCCGGTCGTGGACCTCCCGGGCGGTGCCGTCGCCGGTGCCGTCGGCGACCGGGAAGCGGTGCTCGTGGTAGCGCAGCTCCCCGTCGACAAGCTTGAGGTCGTCCAGGGCGGCCGGGTCGTCGGCGAGCACCGGCAGCAGCAGCCGGCCCCGGTCCCAGTCGATGTCGAACCAGTCGGCGTACGACGAGTCGCGCCCCCGGCGCAGCACGTCCCACCAGGCCGGGTTGGCGGCCGGGACGGCGACCCCGGCGTGGTTGGGCACGATGTCGACGACCAGGCCGAGCCCTCTGTCACGCAGGGCGGCCAGCAGCCGCTGCCGGGCGGCCTCCCCGCCCAGCTCCGGGCTGACCGCCCGGTGGTCGACCACGTCGTAGCCGTGCTGCGAACCGGGGGTCGCGGTCAGCAGCGGGGCGCTGTAGAGGTGGCTGACGCCGAGGTCGTCCAGGTAGTCGACGATCGCGGCGGTGGCGTCGAGGTCGAAGCCGGGGCGGACCTGGATCCGGTAGGTGGCCTTGGGAGGGGTGGCCGGCATGTCAGATCATCCTCTCCAGCACGACGAGGGACCGGTCCGGCACCCGGATGGTGCCGCCCGCGCTGATCACCGTGGCGTCGTCCGGCTGGGGTTCGGCGGTGCTGATCACCCGTTCCCACTTCTGGCCGTACTCACTGCCGGGCATGGTGAAGTCCAGTGGCGCGTCGTGGGCGTTGAAGCACAGCAGGAACGACGCGTCGTGGTGTTTCTGGCCGTACTGGCCGCGCTCGCGGATGCCCTCGCCGTTGACGAAGAGCGCCACCGAACGGCCGAAGTCGTTGCCCCAGTCCTCGCCGGTCATCTCGCGCCCGTCCGGGGTGTGCCAGGCCAGGTCGGGCAGCGGCTCGTCGATGCCGCGCCCGTTCACCGGCAGGCCGGTGAAGAAGCGGCGACGCCGGAACACCTGGTGTCGTTTCCGGAACGCGGTGAGCGTCTGCACGAACTCCAGCAGCTGCTCGTCGACGTTGTCCCAGTCGACCCAGGAAAGCTCGCTGTCCTGGCAGTAGACGTTGTTGTTGCCGTGTTGGGTGCGGCCCAACTCGTCACCGTGGCCGATCATGGGCACGCCCTGCGACAGCATCACCGTGGCCAGGAAGTTGCGCCGCTGCTTGGCCCGCAGCGCGAGGACCGCCTCGTCGTCGGTGTCGCCCTCGACCCCGCAGTTCCAGGAACGGTTGTGGCTCTCGCCGTCCCGGTTGTCCTCGCCGTTGGCCTCGTTGTGCTTGTCGTTGTACGACACCAGGTCGTTGAGGGTGAACCCGTCGTGCACGGTGACGAAGTTGATGCTGTGGAACGGTCGGCGGCCGTCGTCCTGGTAGAGGTCGGCGGAGCCGGAGATGCGGGACGCGAACTCGGCGAGGGTGGCCGGCTCACCGCGCCAGAAGTCCCGCACGGTGTCGCGGTACTTGCCGTTCCACTCCGTCCACAGTGGCGGGAAGTTGCCCACCTGGTAGCCGCCGGGGCCGACGTCCCACGGTTCGGCGATCAGCTTCACCTGGCTGACCACCGGGTCCTGCTGGACCACCTCGAAGAAGGTGGAGAGCCGGTCCACCTCGTAGAACTCGCGGGCGAGGGTGGCGGCAAGGTCGAACCGGAAGCCGTCGACGTGCATCTCGGTCACCCAGTAGCGCAGTGAATCCATGATCAGTTGCAGCGAGTGCGGGCTGCGTACGTTGAGGCTGTTGCCGGTGCCGGTGTAGTCGACGAAGTAGCGCCGGTCCTCCTCGCTGAGCCGGTAGTAGCTCGGCGCGTCCACGCCCTTGAAGCTCAACGTCGGCCCGAGGTGGTTGCCCTCGGCGGTGTGGTTGTAGACCACGTCGAGGATGACCTCGATGCCGGCCGCGTGCAACGCCTTGACCATGCCCCGGAACTCCTGCACCTGCTGGCCGAGGCGGCCCAGCGCCGAGTAGCCGTGGTGCGGGGCGAAGAAGCCGATGGTGTTGTAGCCCCAGTAGTTGCGCAGCCCCAGGTCGTCGAGGCGGTTGTCGTGGATGAACTGGTGCACCGGCATCAGCTCGATCGCCGTCACCCCGAGCCGGGTCAGGTAGTCGATCATCGGCGGGGAGGCGATGCCCGCGTACGTGCCACGCAGCTCCTCCGGGATGTCCGGGTGCCGCATGGTCAGCCCGCGAACGTGCGCCTCGTAGATCACCGAGTGGTGGTAAGGGGTGCGCGGCGGCTTGTCGTTGCCCCAGTCGAAGTACGGGTTGACCACCACCGACTTCGGCATGAACGGCGCCGAGTCGGTCTCCGACATCCGCTCCGGCTCGTTCATGTCGTAGTCGTAGACCGCCGGGTCCCACTGGACGTCACCGTCGATGGCCTTGGCGTACGGGTCTATCAGGAGCTTGTGCGGGTTGCAGCGCAGCCCGTTCGCCGGGTCGTACGGGCCGTGCACCCGGTAGCCGTAGCGCTGCCCCGGCTCGATGCCCGGCAGGTACGCGTGCCACACGTACGCGTCCACCTCGCGCAGCTCGACGCGGCGCTCCGCGCCGGTGTCCCACTCGTCGAAGAGGCACAGCTCGATCCGCTCGGCCACCTCGGAGAAGATGGCGAAGTTGGTGCCCATCCCGTCGTAGGTGGCGCCAAGGGGATACCGCTCGCCCGGCCAGACCTGCATGTCGCTCCTTCAACCCATGGTGATGTGCGCACCGGCCGAGACCGCCCGCACGCAAGCAGGTAGTGCCCCCGGCCCGGGCGCGCCAATCCATCCTTCCAGGCGCCGCCCGGAAACCACCCGTCTGAGCGTGCAACACCACTCAGGTGTCCTCCGTCACGATGACCCTTTTCGAGGTGCGTTCTCGGGCCGGATGGACTTTCCTTGATCGGGGACAAGCGTTCGCGCGTGCCCGCCAGGCCCTCGGCCACCCCTTACACCTCTCGCTCCGCCGCCATCGACGCCGGCGCGCACCACCATGCACGGACGGAGATTGATGTGACGACCCTGCGGGTCGACGAGCAGCTCGCTGCCACCAAGGACCGGGCCCACCGGCCCACCCTGACCTCCCGGCCCCAGCTCCCGACCCAGCCCGGTCTTCCCGCGCTGTCCGGCCTGTCCGCGCAGCCCGGCGCGGTCGTGCCAGCGCAGCCCGGCCCCGGGGTGCCCCCGCAGACCCGTCGCATCCTCATGCTGTCCTGGGAGTACCCGCCGGTGCTCGTCGGCGGCCTCGGCCGACACGTGCACGCCCTCTCCGTCGCCCTCGCCGCCGCCGGCCACGAAGTCACCGTCGTCACCCGCCACAGCGAAGGCGCACCCCTGGAGGAGTACGCCGACGGCGTCCGCATCCTGCGCGCTCCCGAAGACCCGGTCACCTTCCCCCTCGCCACCGGCTCGCTGCTGGCCTGGACCATGGCCTTCAACCACACCCTCACCCGCACCGCGCTGCGCGCCACCCAGGCCGGCGCCTACGACGTCATCCACGCCCACGACTGGCTCGTCGCCCACACCGCGATGACGTTGCGCGACCACCTGGACATCCCGCTGGTCAGCACCATCCACGCCACCGAGGCCGGCCGGCACCAGGGCTGGCTCCCGGAGGAGATGAACCGCACCATCCACGGCGTCGAGCAGTGGCTCAGCAGCGAGTCCAACCGGGTAATCGTCTGCTCCGGGTACATGCGTGACGAGGTCAACGCACTGTTCGGCGTACCGGCCGGACGGGTCGACGTTGTCGCCAACGGCGTGGAGCCGCACCGCTGGCAGGCGCCCGCCCGTGCCGTGGCCGCCGCCCGCGCCCGCTTCGCCGGGGACGGCCCGCTCGTCACGTTCGCCGGCCGCCTCGTGTACGAGAAGGGCGTCCAGCACCTGATCGCGGCGCTCCCCCGACTGCGCGAGCGGCACCCCGGCCTGCGTGCCGTGATCGCCGGCGACGGCCCGTACCGCGCCGAGTTGGAGGCCGAGGTGCACCGCCGCGGCCTGGGCGGCATGGTCACGATGCCGGGCTTCCTGGGCGGCACCGACCTGCCTGCGCTGATGGCCGCGTCCGACTGCTTCGCCGTTCCGAGCATCTACGAGCCGTTCGGGATGGTGGCCCTGGAAGGCGCCGCGGCCGGCGCTCCCCTGGCCGTCGCCGCCACCGGTGGCCTCGGCGAGATCGTCGAGCCGGGCGTCACCGGGATGACCTTCCGCCCGCACGATCCGGACAGCCTCACCGACGCCGTGGACGCGCTCCTGTCGGACCCCGACCGCGCCCGCGTCATGGCCCGCAACGCCCGCCGGACGGTCCGCGACCAGTACGGCTGGGCCGCGATCGCCCAGCGCACCGCCGCCAGCTACGCCGCCGCCATCCACCACGACGCCGCGTTCACCGCCGAGCGCGCCGAGCAGCGGATGTCGCAGGGTCGCGCCCTCCCGGCACTCCCCGAGGGCAACCTGCTCGCCGCCGCCGGCCTGCGCTGACCCTGCTGGCCCGGCTCGGTCTGGGCCCGGCCCGGTCTTGGCCCGGCTCGGTCTGGGCCCGGCCCGTTGATCGACTCGGCTTTCTTGAAGTCGGGGTGTCCCAGTGCCGGGGACACCCCGACTTCCTGTAACGCGAGTGGTCCACTCCGACGACCTGGCGGTGAGCATCGGCGTACCCACGCCGGAGTTCCCGGCGGACGTCTTCGAGCCCGTGCGCGACCTGCTGGTCCGCCTGGCCGTCCGCCGCCGTGGCCAGGCCGCGCTGATCAGCGCACTCAGCCGCACCGAGCGGGCCCAGGACATCTCCGCCTTCTGACGGGACGGGACGGGGCAGCGCAGCGCGGAAACGCGGCAGGCCGCCGACCCGGTGGGGTCGACGGCCTGCTGGTGAAGCGAGGAGCGGGTCAGCGCTCGTTGAAGGGGACGTAGTCCCGCTCGGCGGAGCCGACGTAGACCTGCCGCGGACGGCCGATCTTGGTCTCCGGGTCGTTGATCATCTCGCGCCACTGGGCGATCCAGCCGGGGAGCCGGCCGAGCGCGAAGAGCACGGTGAACATCTTGGTCGGGAAACCCATGGCCTTGTAGATCAGGCCGGTGTAGAAGTCCACGTTCGGGTAGAGCCGACGGGAGACGAAGAAGTCGTCGGCGAGGGCGATCTCCTCCAGCTCCATGGCGATGTCCAGCAGCGGGTCCGGCTTGGCCATCCGGCCCAGCACGTCCTGCGCGGCCTTCTTGACGATCGCCGCCCGCGGGTCGTAGTTCTTGTAGACCCGGTGGCCGAAGCCCATCAGCTTGACGCCGTCCTGCTTGTCCTTGACCTTGCGGACGAAGGACCGGACGTCGCCGTCACCGGCGTGGATCTGCTGGAGCATCTCCAGCACCGCCTGGTTCGCGCCACCGTGCAGGGGGCCGAACAGCGCGTTCACGCCGGCCGAAACCGAGGCGAACAGGTTGGCGTTGCTGGAGCCGACCAGGCGGACGGTCGACGTGGAGCAGTTCTGCTCGTGGTCGGCGTGCAGGACGAAGAGCATGTCCAGCACCTTCGACATCACCGGGTCGACCTCGTACGGCTCCGCCGGCACGCCGAACGTCATCCGCAGCAGGTTGTCCACGTACCCCAGCGAGTTGTCCGGGTACAGCAGCGGCTGACCGATGGACTTCTTGTACGCGTACGAGGCGATGGTGGGGACCTTCGCCATCAGCCGGACCGTGGAGATCTCCACGTGCTCGGAGTCGAACGGGTCCAGGCTGTCCTGGTAGAAGGTGGACAGGGCGCTCACCGCGGACGAGAGCACCGCCATCGGGTGGGCGTCCCGGGGGAAGCCGTCGAAGAAGCGGCGCATCTCCTCGTGCAGCAGCGAGTGCCGCCGAATCCACTCGGTGAACTCGGTCAGCTGCTGCTCGGTCGGCAGCTCACCGTAGATGAGCAGGTAGGAGACCTCCAGGAAGGAGGACTTCTCGGCCAACTGCTCGATCGGGTATCCCCGGTAACGCAGGATGCCCGCGTCGCCGTCGATGTAGGTGATCGCGGATGAGGCAGCGGCGGTGTTGACGAAACCGGGGTCGTACGTCGTCATCCCGGTTTCCTTCAGCAGCTTGCTCACCCCGACACCGGCGGGGCCCTCGACCGCAGGATGCACCGGCATCGACAGCTGCCCACCGGGGTGATCGAGCTTGACTTCCGTCATGTGGTTCCTCGCTTCGCCGGCAGATCTACGTTGAATTGCCTTCGCTTCTACCGTAATTGCGGCTCGGGGGACAACGCCCGCCGTGGTTCGGCGGTGAGGTATGCGTCACCCGATTCCCGACCGGGCGGCCGGGAAACCCGGTATCCCGCCAGACGGGACCGGACCGGCCCGAACCCGGAAGCACGGGCTGGACCAACCCCGGAGACCAGGCCGGACCGGGCCCGGAAGCCAGGTCAGGAGAGGGTGAGGCGTCGCAGCGTACCGTCCGTCGCGACCTGGAAGACGTCGAGCTGGTTGGTGCCGGCGTGGAACAGCTTGTCGTCGGCGAGCAGCGCGGCGAACCGGCGTCCGCCGGGGTCGGCCGGCACCACCGGGACGACGGCCCCGATGCGGCCGTTGACGGCGACGGCGAGGAGGGTGCCGTCCGGGATCCGGTCCGGGACGTCGCCCCAGACCAGTGCCGGGAGGGTGCCGGTGTCCGGGTCGGTGGCGGTGAACGCCGCCAGGTCGGCGACCCGGGCGCTGCCGGCGGCGGGGCCGGCGCGTACCTCGGTGCCGACCAGGGGGTGGGGTGTCGGCAGGGGCGGTGGGGCGGGCACGCCACCGGGGAAGGTGACCGGTTCGCCGGGGCGGTCGTAGAAGTGCTTCGTACCGTCGGTGCGGGGGGCCTGCCGGGCGGAGCGGCCGTCGACAGCCCAGGGCAGCCGGATGCCGGCCTCGTCGGCCACGGTCGGCAGCAGGTCGACGTGTTCCCAGTTGCGGTCGTCCACCCGGCCGGTCTGTTGCCGGGGTTCCTTGACGAACGTCGGCACCCAGGCGACCTCGCCGGCGGCGGCCTTGATGGCGTCCATGCCGCGGCCCTGCGCGCCGGGGCGGAAGCTGACCCCGTGGTCGGCGGTCACCACGACGAGGGCCTGGTCGTAGAGGCCGTTGGCGCGCAGCGTCCGCAGCGTCTCGCCGATCAGCCGGTCGGTGTAGCCGAGCTGGGCGAGGTGCCGCGCCCGGGCCAGGTCGACCCAGCCGGCGCCGTCGTTGGGCAGGTCCTCGGGGGCGTCGTAGCGCGCCCCGGACGGCAGGTACGCCCACGGTGAATGCGGCATCAGCAGGTGCAGGAAGTGCAGGGTGGGCCGGGTTGTCGGCTTCAGCCCGGCCAGGAAGCTGGTGAACCGGGCCGGTTGGTTGTCGTCCAGGCTGTCCCAGCGGAACTTCGGGTCGGCCGGCACCGGTTCGGCGGCGTCCAGGCCGGCTTCGGCGCGGGTCTGCTCGCGGTAGGAGTCCTCCGGGTCGACAGCGCTCTCCGTGGGCCCGGCGACCCGGCCGAGCAGTTTGCCGGTCTCCCGGACCAGGACGCCGAGCCCCTGTTCAGGGGTGACCGGCTGCTCGCAGCGGCTGGGTGGGCAGAGCCGGGTGATGCTCTCCTCGGCGCGGATGTCGTACAGGCCGCCGAAGGCGGTGAAGATGTTGTCCGGGTACTGCGAGTAGTGCGGGGCGACCGGCTTGGCCGGGTAGCGGCCGGTGAGCATCGCCGGCAGCGCGTTGGGCGTCCACCCGCTGACCCCTGTCGAGTTGCGGTACCAGGTGGAGCCGCCGGCCAGCTCGGCGAAGTGCGGGTACCGCCCGGCGTCGATCTTCCCGTCCGCGCCGAGCAGGCTGACCAGTGGCAGCTCGTCGAGGATCAGCATGACCACCGGCGGGTGCACGGCCGAGCCCTGCGCGGTGCCGGCCGCTCCGCCGTCGCCGCGCGGCAGGACCACCGCCGAGGTCGGCGAGGCGAGCAGGAAGAGCGCCACGAAGGCCACCGGGCCGGCGGCGGCCACTCGCAGCACCCGGCCCGGCGCCCGCCACCGCCGGTGCGCGGCCGCGCCGGCGGCTCCGGTCAGCACGGCCACCAGCAGCAGGGGTACGCCCCGAAGTGGCGTGACGTGTCGGCCCACCTGCACGGCGAGGGCGGCGACCAGCAGCCCGACCAGCCCGGTGTGGGTGACGGCGCGGGTGGTTCGGCCGGCCAGTCGGCTGAGCGCGCCGAGCAGCGCCACAGCGGCCGTGGGCAGCACCGTCACCAGGGCGAGCAGCAGCAGGATCTGGGCCGGGTCGGCGCGGTGGAAGAGGAAGAAGTCGGGGCTGCGGCCGAGCACGTCCAGCAGCGGTTGGGTGACCACGAGACCGACCAGCGCGACGATCTCCAGCAGCCGGCCCAGTTCAGCGCGCCAGCCCCGGTCCCACCGCACGGCGGCCGGCGGCGGGTCGTCCGCCGTCGACGGGGCGGCGGCGACCGGTTCAGCCACCGATCACCGTTCGGTAGAGCGTGCGGGTGCCCGAGGGCAGTTCCAGCCGGTCGGTGATCCGTCCCCGGGCGGCGAGCAGCGCCTCGAAGGTGTCGCGTCGGTAGTCCGGGAAGAGACCGGCGGGCTTGTTGGCCAGCAGCCGGGTCGCCATCGGGTCCTCCGGGTGGACGAACTCCACCACCACCGCGCCACCCGGCGCGGTCAGCCCGGCCAACCAGTCGATGACCTCCGGCAGCGGCACGTTGCGCCCGATCGCCAGGTGGTGCACCACGGCCAGGGCGAGCACCACGTCGGCGGACGCCCGCTCGGCGAAGCCGGCCCGCTCGACGCCCCGCCAGCCGCCACCCGGCGAGGGATCGGCCAGATCCAGCACCAGCGGCAGGATGCGGCGCTGCCCCTCGGAGCGCAGCTGTCGGTACAGCTCGTCGACGACGGTGGGGTCCTGCTCGACGGCGACCACGTAGTCGGCGTGCCCGGCCGCCAGCCGGGAGTACCGGCCGTCGTTGGCGCCGAGGTCGAGCACCAGGCGAGGGCGGGTGCCGGTGGCCACCGCGACGGCCACGAACTGCTCCTTCGCCACCCGGTCGCGGGCCGAGTAGCCGCAGGTGCGTTGGTAGTCCGACCAGTGGCTCTCGGGCGGGCGGCGGTCCAGCTTGCGGACCAGTTTCTCGATGCCGCGGACGGTGGCGAGCAGCAGCTCCCGGGAGAAGCCGGCGGCCCGCAGTTGGTCGCGTACCTCGGTGGTGCTGGCGGCGGCGTTGCGTTGCTGCATTGCCCCGTGCAGGTGCAGGTGGGTCAGCACGCCGGGGCGCAGCCGGCGGGCCCCGCCGAAGAGCGGGCGCAGCTCGTCGGCCTCGATGCCGTCGACCCGGGCGCGCAGCCACGGTTGGAAGTCGACGCCCAGGTGGGCGGTGAGCATCAACGGGTAGAGCACTGTCTGGCAGAACTGGCGGTAGCCGGCCCACGGTTCGCCGTCGCGGACCGGCTCGAAGGAGCCGATGTCGATGAAGACGGGTTCGGCGCCGCGCCACTGGAGGTTGTACGCCGAGCCGTCCTTCGTGGTGAAACCCTCGCCGAGCGCGGCGGTCAGGATCTCCAGATGCAGCAGGGCCGCGTCGCGCAGCATGCTGAACGACCACTCGTACGGGTGGGAGACGAACGGGATGCGCTCGTGGCGCAGCACAGCCGCCCACGGCGTTCCGGTCGCGGCCGGCACCAGGGTGGGCGGGGCATCCTCGGTGGCGCAGACCTTGCGCGCGGCGACGAGCGCCGGGAAGAACGTGCTGCCGGTCAGTGCCCGCCAGTGCTCGGCGGCCTGGGGATCCAGCCCGCGCAGCACCTCGTCGCCGACGTGGAAGACCCGGTTGGCGGGGTCGCGGAAGGAGGCCGGCTCGGGCCGCACCTCGGTGGGTGAGATCGCCATCGTCGGAGCAGGCCCGTTCAGCGCTGGTCGGTGGGTTGCCGGCGGAACCGGTCGACCAGCCGTCGCCAGTAGAGTTTCGCGGCGACCGCGGCGCCAGCCACCCCACCGACGACCGCCTGCACGATCAGGCTGCCGGACCCCGCGTCCAGGTAGGCCAGATGTTCCACCGATCGCTCCTTGCCTCGCCGCCTCGACACCGGCGTCGCAGGGCGTACACCGATGAGGCTTTTGACCCAGAAAGCCGGACTTGTCCCTCACCGTACGCCGGTCCCTGTCGCTGTCGCGGGCACATCGGCGTACTCCCAGCCTCGCCACAGAATGTGGCCGGGACCGGCCGATCCCGCCGGTACGCTGCGGACGTGCGCTGGATGATCGTGGACGCGCCGCTGGACTCCTCCGGAGCCGGGCGCGGCGAGGAGCGGGCCCCGGCCGCGCTGCGCCGCGCCGGCCTGCGCGAGGCCCTCGCCGCCGACGACGACGGACAGATCGACGAGGCGCGGTTGCGCGACCCGAACCGCGACCCGGCGAGCGGGGTGATCGGCGCGGCGGGCCTGGTCCGGGCCGGCGGCGCCATCGCCGCGCGCATCGGCGCGCTGATCGCGGACGGCCACCGACCACTTGTGCTCGGCGGCGACTGCGCGATCCTGCCCGGCATCTGCCGGGCCCTACCCCCGGCGACCGACCTGTGGTTCGTCGACGCCCACCCGGACTTCCTCGACGGCACGACCTCACCGACCGGTGAAGCCGCCGACATGGACCTCTCGGTGGTCACCGGTCACGGACCGGTCGCCGTCGGCCCCGGCGGCACGCTGATCGAGCCCGGCCGCGTCCACCTGCTCGGGCACCGCCCGGCCACCGACGAGAGCAGCCGGGTCGAGGCGGCCCGGATCGACCCGGCGATCGACCAGATCAACGCCGCCGAGTTGCGGCGCCGGGGCGCGGCGACGGTCGGCGCGGGTCTGGCCGCCGACGGGGACGGACCAGCCTGGCTGCACCTCGACCTGGACGTGGTGGACCCGCGCGACCTGCCCGCGGTGACCTACCCCGAACCGGACGGCCCGCGCTGGGCGGATCTGATCGCGCTGGTCACACCGCTGGCCCGCACCGACCGGCTGCTCGGGATGAGCGTGACCGACCTGAACACCGATGAGGACCCCGACGGGCGGCACACCCGACGCGTCGTCGAGGTCCTCACCGAGATGCTGGTCGACTGACCGGCCGGTGACTCAGGTACGGCGGTGGTGCATGCCGAGGCGCAGCAGCACGAAGCGCAAGACGGTGGCGGCCAGGTTCGCGGCCACCAGCACGGCCAGTTCGACCGGCCGGGCCGGTACGGCAGAGACGAGGTGCAGCACCGCCAGAGCGCCGCTTGTCAACGCCAGACCGAGCGCGAAGGCCAGCAACCCCTGCGCGTGATGCCGGGCTGCGTGTCGGCGTCCGCTGATGCCGAACGTCAGCCGCCGGTTCGCCGCCGTGTTCGCCACCGCGGTCAGCAACAACGCCAGGAGGTTCGCCGGTTGCGCGCCGAGCACGCTCCGGGTAGCCAGGAACAGCAGCAGGTACGCGAGCGTGCTCGCCGCCCCGACCGCCGCGAACCGGACCACCTGCCGGGGCAGCCCGACCGGCACCTGTCCTGGCAGCGCCGTTCCTGGCCGGGCACCCGGCCCGGCCAGCGGCGTCCCACCCGGCCCGGCCAGCGGCTGGGCACGTGGCGCGGTCAGCGGTGCCCGGCCGAGCTGCGCGCGCAGGTCGGCCAGAGGCAGCGTCCCGGTCAGCAGCGCCCGGCCCAGCCGACCCACGCCGCGCAGGTCGGCCAGGGCGGTGGCGACGATGTCCACGCGGCTGTCCGGGTCGTCGACCCAGTCCACCGGCACCTCGTGGATGCGCAGCCCCGCCCGCTGGGCCAGCACCAGCAGCTCCGTGTCGAAGAACCAGCCGGTGTCGCGCACCACCGGCAGCAGTTCCGTGGCCACGTCGGCCCGGATCGCCTTGAACCCGCACTGCGCGTCGGAGAACCGCGCCGCCAACGCACCGCGCAGCAGCAGGTTGTAAGCCCGGGAGATCACCTCCCGCTTGGTGCCACGCACCACCCGGGAGGTACGCGCCAGCCGGGTGCCGATCGCCAGGTCCGAGTGGCCGGAGATGAGCGGCGCGACAAGTGGCAACAGCGCCGCCAGGTCGGTCGAGAGGTCCACGTCCATGTACGCCAGCACCGGTGCTGACGACGCCGACCAGGCGGCCGACAGCGCCCGCCCCCGCCCCTTGGCGTCCAGGTGCAGCACCTCGACGCCGGGCAGTTCACCGGCCAGTCCGTCGGCCACCTTCAGGGTGTCGTCGACGCTTGCGTTGTCGGCGACAGTGATCTGGAACGGGTACGGGAAGTGTGCGCTCAGGTGGGCGTGCAGTCGTCGTACGCACGGCCCGAGGTCGACCTCCTCGTTGTGGACCGGGATGACCACGTCCAGCACGGCGGCGGTGGGTCGAGCCTGGATGGCGGGCCGTGGTCCGCCAAGCATGGTCACGACGCCCCCGCAGCGGCGGTGAGGTCGTAGAGGGTGACCCCGTCGACGGTCTGCGCGGTGAACGTCTCCGCGACCCAGGCGGCGATCTCCTGGGAGGCCGCGCTGCCGCCGTTGGCTCGGAAGCCACCGCCTCCGACGAAGTAGTGGACCTTCCCGTCGGCCACGTAGCGCTGAAACTGCGCCAGCGTCGGTGACGGGTCACTGCCGTTGAACCCGCCGATCGCCATCACCGGTTCACCGGTGGCGAGCTGGTAACCGGACGCGTTGTTCGAGCCGATGGTCGCGGCCACCCACGTGTAGTCCGCGCTGTCGCGCTCCAGCAGCTCGCGCAGTGCGGCGCTCGGCTCACGGGCGTCGAGCAGCCCGCCCATGCCCCCACCGGCCGAGCGCCCCTGCCCGCCGGTGGCGCCGGGGCCCTGACCGCCCGGGAAACCGGGTGCGCCGTTACGACCACCGCCCGGGAAGTCGGGCCCCTGGCCGCCATTGCGGCCGCCGTTCTGGCCGCCGCCGTTCTGGCCGCCGCCGGGGAACTGGCCGCCGCCGGGGAACTGGCCGCCGCCGGGGAACTGGCCGCCGCCCGGGAAGCCGCCCGGGAACTGGCCGCCGCCGGGGAGTTGGCCGCCGGCCGGCAGTTCCATGCCACCGGGCGGTCGCCCGCCGGGGAAGCCGCCCCGGCCGAACCCGCCCGCCACGAACGGGCCGGCGCTCGGGATCGACCCGGTGTGGGGGGTCGCGGCGGTCTGCACCGCGTACGCCACCGGGCCGGCGAGGGCCGCCGCCGCGCCCAGGCCCAGCACCACCGGCACCAGGCGGCGGGGCAGTCGGGTGACCAGCAGGAGCAGCACCGCGCCGACCAGGCCGGCGACGAGCAACGCGGTCCGCAGCCACGGGTACCACTCGGGGCTGCGTCCGAGCAGCACCCACGCCCACCACACGGTTACCGCGAGCGTGCCGGCGAGCGTCGCCGCGGCGGCCAGCGGACTCCACCGCTGCCAGCGCGTGCCGCCACCGTCGCCGGGCGCAGGCTGCAGTCGGCGGTGCCGCCAGAGCAGCGTCACACCGATGCCGACGAGCGCGCCGATCGCCGGTGCGAGGGCCACCGTGTAGTAGGCGTGGAAGATCCCGGACATGAAGCTGAAGATCAGGCCGGTGACCAGCAGCCAGCCGCCCCAGAGCAGGAGCCCGGCCCGGGTGCGGTCGGTGCGGGCCGCCCGCCCGGCCATCAGCAGACCGGCGACCAGCAGGATCAGCGCGGCTGGCAACAGCCAGGAGACCTGACCGCCGATCTCGCCACCGAACATCCGCAGCACACCGTTCTGCCCGGAGAACGGGCCACCCCCGCCGCCCAGGCGGGGGCCACCGCCGCCGACGCTGCCGACCTCCTCGCCGGTGATCCGGCCGAGGCCGTTGTAGCCGAGGGTCAACTCCAGGATGCTGTTGCCCTGCGAACCGCCGATGTACGGGCGGGCGCTCGGCGGCACCAACTCGACGAGCGCCACCCACCAGCCGGCGGCGACCACCACCGCCAGCCCCGCCAGCAGCAACTGCCGGACCCGCCGCCACAGCCCGGTCGGCGCGGCCAGCAGGTAGACACCGGCGAAGACCGGCACCACAAGGAACGCCTGCAACATCTTGGTGAGGAAGCCGAAGCCGACGAGCACACCGACGAGCACGATCCACCGGGTGCTTGCCGTCTCCAGCGCGCGCACTGTGGCGTACGCCCCGGCGACCAGCAGCAGGACCAACAGCGCGTCGGGGTTGTTGAACCGGAACATCAGCGTCGCCACCGGGGTGACCGCGAGGACCGCGCCCGCGATCAGACCGGCGGCCGGCCCGTACCAACGCTTCACTGCCGCGTGGAGCAGGCCCACCGAGGCGACCCCGCAGAGCGCCTGCGGTACGAGCATCGCCCAGCTGTTCAGACCGAAGATCCGTACGGACAGGGCCATCAGCCACAGCGACGCGGGTGTCTTGTCGACGGTGATGGAGTTGGCGGCGTCCGACGAGCCGTAGAGGAACGCCTTCCAGCTCACCGAGCCGGCCTGCACGGCCGCCGCGTAGAACGAGTTCGCCCAGCCCGACGCGCCCAGCGCCCACAGGTAGAGCAGGCCGGTGGCGAGCAGCAGGATCACCAACGCGGGCCTGGCCCAGGCCGGCGGGCGGCGCGTCGGCGGCGAGTGCTCGTCGGGGTGGGCGGCCGTCGACGGCTCGGATGCGGCGGGTGCCGTCGGCAGGGCCTCGGTTCTGTCCATGCGGCCAGCCTCGGCGGCCAGGCTGGCGCGACCCCGTGCGCAGACTATGCGTCAGCTGTGGGATTCGGCAGCCGGACGGTGAACACTGTCCGACCTGGACGGCTCTGCACCCCGACCGTGCCGTGGTGGGCCTCCACCACCGCCGCGACGATGGCCAGGCCCAGGCCGGTGCTGCCGTGTTCGCGGGACCGGGAGCTGTCGCCCCGGGCGAACCGCTCGAACATCTCCGGTTGCAGCTCCACCGGCACGCCCGGCCCGTCGTCGGCGACGGTGAGCACGGCGCTGGCGGCGTCGACGGCAAGGGTGGTGGTGACAGTGCTGCCGGGCGGGGTGTGCACCCGGGCGTTGGTGAGCAGGTTCGTCACCACCTGGTGCAGCCGGGCGGCGTCGCCCGGCACCCGGATCGCCACCTCGGGCAGTTCGAGCTGCCAGCGGTGTTCGGGGCCGGCGACGTGCGCGTCACTGACAGCGTCCACCACCAGAGCGGTCAGGTCCACCGGTTCGACAGCGAGCGGCCGGCCGGTGTCGAGGCGGGCCAGCAGCAGCAGGTCGTCGACGAGGCTGGTCATCCGGGTGCTCTCCGACTCCACCCGGCGCAGGGCGTGCGCCACGTCGGGGGGAACCTCGTCGCGGCCACGGCGGGCCACCTCGGCGTAGCCGCGGATCGCCGCGAGAGGCGTCCGCAGCTCGTGGCTGGCGTCGGCGACGAACTGGCGTACCCGGGTCTCGCTGGCCTGCCGGGCGGAGAGCGCGTCGGCGACGTGGCCCAGCATCCGGTTCAGCGCCGCGCCGACCTGACCAACCTCGGTGCGTGGGTCGGTGTCGGCGGCCGGGACCCGGACGGCGAGCGCCACCTCCCCGCGGTCCAGGGGCAGCTCGGTGACGCGGGTGGCGGTGGCGGCCACCCGGTTGAGCGGTCGCAGGGTCGCCCGCACGATTAGCGCGCCCGCCACACCGGCGAGCAGCAGCCCGACCGCGGCCACCCCGGCCTGCGCGGCGACCAGCGCCCAGATGGTCTCCTGGACGCCGGAGAGGGGGATCGCGACGACGCGTACCCGGCCGTCCCAGTACTGGCGGGCCACGGCCCGGTAGTCACCGCGATCGCCGAGGTCGACGGTGCGCGGTCTGGCGTCGACAGGTAGGTCCGCCAGCACGGCGACCTCCCCCACCTGGACGGGCTGCGGGTCGGGGAACGCGTTGGAGACGCTGTTGGTCAGGATCCGGGCGCTGGTCACGCGGCCATCGCTGATCTCGGCGGCCACAGCGCCGGACGGCAGCCCGAATGGGATGCCCGGTCCGTCACCGGGAAAGGCCGGACGTCCCGGACGGTCGCCCCGCATGGCCGTCGCGGGGGCCAACTGGGCGTCCAGCCGGTCGATCAGGAAGTGCCGCAGCGCCACAGTGGTCAGGCCCCCGATCGCGACGCTCACCAACGCGAGAAGCGCGAGCAGGGCGAACACCAGTCGGGTACGCAGGGAGCGCCCGGCCAGCCACTCGCGGGCGGCGCGCAGTGGGCGGCGCCTACTCGGCGGGTTTGAGGACATAACCCGCGCCGCGCAGCGTGTGGATCATTGGTGCCCGGCCGGCGTCGATCTTCTTGCGCAGGTACGAGATGTACAGCTCCACCACGTTGGCCTGGCCCCCGAAGTCGTAGTTCCACACCCGGTCGAGGATCTGCGCCTTGCTGAGCACCCGGCGCGGGTTGCGCATCAGGTAACGCAGCAGCTCGAACTCGGTAGCGGTGAGAGTGACGAGCTGGCCGGCCCGGCGGACCTCGTGGCTGTCCTCGTCGAGGCTGAGGTCACCCACGGTCAGCACCGCCTCCTCCTGCGCGGCGATCGCCAGCCCGGAGCGGCGCAGCAATGCTCGCAGCCGGGCGATGACCTCCTCCAGGCTGAACGGTTTGGTGACGTAGTCGTCGCCGCCGACTGTCAACCCCGCGATGCGTTCCTCGACCGCGTCGCGGGCGGTCAGGAAGAGCACCGGCACGGTGGGGGCGTGCTCGCGCAGCCGGCGCAGCACCTGGAAGCCGTCCAGGTCGGGCAGCATCACGTCGAGCACCACGGCATCCGGCTGGAACTGTCGGGCGGTGCTCAACGCCGCCATGCCGTTGCCGGCGGTGCGGACCTGCCAGCCCTCGTAGCGCAGGGCCATCGACAGCAGGTCGGTGAGCGTGGGTTCGTCGTCGACCACCAGCACCCGGACGGGTTCCCCGTCGGGGCGACGCAGCTCGATCCGGCTCGGCGCGGCCTGCCCGTTCATGACCATGGGCCCCATGGTGGCCGCCACGCCTGTGCCGCGCCCCTGCGGAAGCTGTGCGCGGGCTGTGCGGGCGGGCCGACGCGACGCCGGCGACACCATCGGTCAGCCCCGCCTCGTGGTCACTCGGACACCCCGTACGCGTCGGTGCGCACGAACCGCATGCTCCAGCCGCCGGCCTCGTCGGGCCGGTCGCGTTCGTAGAGGTGGTCGGGGCCGGGCTGCACCGGCCCCGTGCCGTCCGGGTGCCGCATGATCCAACGCTGGGGTGGGGCGCCGTCCGAGCCGGCCGGCAGCAGCCGAACCAGGCCGTCCGCGGGCCCGCCGACGAAGCGTACGGTGACCTCGCTCATCGCGGCGCCCCCTCGGGTGACCGTGCCGGCACAATCGGTGACACCGGCTCTGGCTCGCAAGCTACCGCACCCACCGCCCTCGCGCAGCGAGGTGCGCGGGGCCCGTTCGCCCCGAGTCGGGCTCCGGTTTGCCCAGCTCGGCGCTCGGGTACCGGCACCTGAGCATCCGCCGTCGGCGGGGCGAGGACGAGGAGTGGTCGATGCGGATGCTGGACGGGCGGTACCGGCTCGAACAGCGCATCGGTGTGGGCGGGATGTCCGAGGTGTGGCGGGCCTACGACCAGGTGCTGGACCGGCCGGTCGCGGTGAAGCTCATCTCGCCCGGTCGCGAAGATCGGAACGGTACTGTGGACCGGATCCGGGCGGAGGCCCGGTCGGCGGCCCGCCTGGAGCACCCCAACGTGGCGAGCGTGCACGACTTCGGCATTTCCTCGACGTGGCCCGGCCGCACCGTTCCGTACATCGTCATGGAGCTGGCCGAGGGTGAGACGCTCGCCGTGCACCTGCGCGCCGGCCCGCTGGACTGGCAGATCGCGGTGCGGGTCTGCGCGGAGGTCGCCGCCGCGCTGGCCGCCGCGCATGCCGAGGGCATCGTGCACCGGGACGTCAAGCCCGCCAACGTCATCCTCACCCCGGCCGGGGTGAAGGTGCTCGACTTCGGCATCGCCATCGCCGCCGGAGAACCCGACCCGATGCCGACCGGCATGGTGCTCGGCACCCCGGCGTACCTGGCGCCCGAACAACTGGACGAGGCGCCCGCCACCCCCGCCGCCGACATGTACGCCCTCGGCGTGCTGCTCTACTACAGCCTGACGGCCCGCCTGCCCTACCGCGCGACGACCTCCAGCGAGTTGCTCCTCGCACGCCGCCGTCAGCCACCGGAGCCGCTGCCCGACATCGCCGGGCTCCCACCGGAGGTCGCCGAGCTGTGCCACTCCTGCCTCGCGGAGGACCCCGGGCAGCGTCCGACGAGCCTGGTCGCCGCGCTGCTGCTGGCCGAGGCAGTGGACGCCCGGGTGTACGTGCCGATGACGATGCCGACGACCCGCCGGCCGGCCCCGACGTCGCCGTGGACCGAACGAGCCGCCGCGGAGGCCACCGAGGCGGTGGTGCTGGTGGACGAGCCGAACCTGCCCGCCGGGCGCTGACGGCGCGACCCCGTGGCGTTCGACGGCGCGACCCCGTGGCGTTTCGCCGGGCTGCGAAGGGGTAGCCGGCCTGGTGAGCGACGGGAGAAACGCGATGCCGGATCAGAGTTCCTGGCTGCGTGAGGCCACAGCGACCGCCGAGGGCGGTCACGTACGCACCGACGATGGCGGGCTCTCCACCGCGCTGGCCTCACCGCTGGCGCCGCACTGCACCGGACTGACCCCGGAACAGTTGCTGGCTGCGGCCTTCGCCTCCTGCCTGCATCACGCGGCGGTGGAGGTGGCCGGGGAGATCACCGACGAGGCGCACACCGTGCAGGTCAGGGCGGAGGCGAAGCTGGGGCGGGACAACGACGGCCGGTACCGGGCCGACGTCCATGCGGAGATCTCCTCAGCCGGGCTGAGCCGGGATCAACTGGCCGACCTGGTCGAGTACGCCGACCGCCTCTGGCCGTTCTCCAGCAGCGACGCCAGTCGTCACCGCCTGACCGTCACCCCAGCCGAGAACGGCCGCCACTGACCCAGGCCCCAGGCTGCCCGCCCACCGCGCCGACCTTGCACCTTCGGTCGCCCCACCGCGCCGATCTCGCGCACGCGCGCCTCATCGCGCCGATCTTGCACTTTCGGTCGTCGAAATGAGGGACGTGCCCCTTATGCCGCGACAGCAAGTGCAAGATCGGCGAGCTGGGTCGGGATCCTGGGGCGGTGCGGGCGGTGCGGGCGGCGGGTCGGCGGGGGGCCGGTTGGTGGAGGTGCGCCTCGGCTGTTCGGCTGACCCCTGACGGCGGCCGGAGATGCGGCCGGCGCAGGGGCGGGGCGAGCGGATTCACCCGGCAAGTCGGGAATAACCGTCTGGCGTGAGTCGCGAGGTTGGTCAAGTCTGCTCCCGCTTTGCCCATTGAAGTCGGCATGATCAGGGCAAATTGTGGCGCATGCCACCGTACGGGCTGGTGGCATCGGGCATTCAGCTCTTTAGCCTCGTCAGGTGCACCCCGACGACCCCTCCGCCCAGAAGCTGACCGACGCGCGCCTGACCACCCCGTCGGACGACGCCGCCTCAACCGAACGGACGATCGGCCGTCACCGCGCTGCGGAAGCGCCGCGGCGGGCCCTGCTGGGCTCGACCCCGGTGCGGGTGGCGCTGGCCACCGGCGTCACCTGCTGCCTCAGCCTCGTCGCGGTCGCCACCGCGCGAGGCAACGACGACACCCCCCGTACGGTCGAGCCGCTCGCCGAGGCGGTGGCCGACCGCGCCGCCATCGCCGACGAACGCGCCTCCCGGTCGCTGGATCGCGACGCCGCCCCCGCCCGGATCCTGCCGCCCAGCCCGACGGCGAAGCCCACGCCGACCCCCACCGTCGTCCGCAAGGCGCCCAAGAAGCCTGTCAAACCCCGCCGCCCCCGGCCGGTCGCCGGCCTCGACCAGGCGCAGATGGACAACGCAAAGATCATCGTGGACGTCGGCCTGGAGATGAAGATGCCGCGCCGCGCCCTGGTGGTGGCACTGTCCACCGCCATGCAGGAGAGCAACCTCTACAACCTGGCCAGCGACGTCCTGCCGGAGTCGGCGGAGTACCCGAACCAGGGCAGCGGCTCCGACCACGACTCGGTCGGGCTGTTCCAGCAGCGGCCCAGCAGCGGTTGGGGCACGGTGGCCCAGCTGATGCGCCCGTCGTACGCCGCGCGGGCCTTCTACAGCGCGCTCAACGAGATCCCCGGCTGGCAGGACATGAGCGTCACGGCAGCCGCCCAGTCCGTGCAGATCTCCGCCTACCCGGACGCGTACGCCCAGCACGAGGATCGGGCGACCACCATCGCGGCGGCGCTCACCGCCTGAGCCGGGCTCCCACGCCGCGCGTCTCAGCGACGGCCCGGCGGAGGCTGCGCACCCTCGTCCACGCCGCCGACCCCGACCCGGCTGCCCGGCACCCCGGCGGCTGCGGTGGGGGTGTCGGCGGGCACCTGCTCGACGGTCACCTGGCCGAGGATCTCGTCCACCCGAACCTCGCGCCGTCGGCGAGCGTCCAGCGCCGCCTCGAAGTCGCGTCGGGCCTGCACGGCCTCCGCGTACGCCCGCTCCCGCACCCGCCGTGCCTCGTCGCGGGCCTCGTCCAGCTCGGCGCGGGCCTGGGCCAGCAACTCGGCCGCCTCGTGGCGCACCGCGTCACCGGCGGGCCGGGTGGCGGTGGCGTCGCCCAGGTCGAGTCGTCGCAGGAGGCCGCCGAGCGCGGCTGCCTCCTGACGAATCTCGTCCCATTCCCCGGCCGCCCCGGCTGCGCCCTCGGCGCGCGCCGCGAGCCGGGACAACCGAACCCCCAACTCGTCCAGGCAGTAATCCACCTGTCGCTGGTCGTAACCGGTCTCAACGACGGAGAACCTCATACTGTCGCCCCCCAGGCAGCTGCTGTTACTTCCCCACCTGGATCCTCGGCCGCGACCGCTCGCGCCGAGGGGGTTCGAGGAAAATGTTCAGCATGCGCGCAGGTGGCGCGAGGCTCAGACCCGCTTGGGCAGCACGACGACCCGGCCGAAGAACTCATCGATGCGGCGCACCACGTCGTTGAAGTCGTCCAGGTCGATCGGCTTGGTGACGTACGCGTTGGCCTGCAACGTGTAGCTGCCGACGATGTCGGTGTCGGCGTTGGATGTGGTCAGCACGACGATCGGGATGGTCCGCAGATCCTCGTCCTGCTTGACCGCCCCGAGCACCTGGCGACCGTCCATGCGCGGCATGTTCAGATCCAGCAGGATCACGTCGGGTCGGCGGGCATCTTCGTGGCGGCCCTCGGCGCGGAGAAACTCCATCGCCTCCTCGCCGTCACTCACCACGTCGATGATCTTGTCGACGTCGGAGTCCGCCAGCGCCTCCTCGATCATCAGCACATCACCCGGGTCGTCGTCGACCACCAGGATGCGTACCGGCTGCGGGCTGTCTGCGCCCATCACTACCTGCCTCGGAGTCGACGGGGACGGGACCCTGACGGTCACCGCGTTGGCGGGGAAAATGCTGGCGGGGAAATCTAGCCCATCAGGAAGCACTGCGGGACGCGGGGTCGACCGACTCCGGTTCGTACCGCAACACGTCGGCGAGGCCGGTCACCCGCAGCACCCGCTCGACCCGCCCGTGGGCACCGGTGAGCCGCAGCCACCCCCCGTCGGCCGCCGCCTGGTTGTCGCCCCGGACGAACACGGCCATCCCGGTGGAGTCGCAGAACGTGAGGTCGGTCAGGTCGAGCAGCACCCGGGTCTCGCCCGCCGCCGTGAGCCGCTCGATCGCGGCGGTCAGCTCGGGGGCGGTGCTCAGGTCCAGCTCGCCCACGAGCCGCAGGCAGGCGCCACCCCCGTCGCGCTCGACGTAGTTGACGCTGAACGTCACCGTTCTCCCCCTCGCTCCACCACGAGGGTGGGACGTTTGCAGTCCGGCAAGTATACGCAGAGCTGACCCGTCCGCCGCCGAGCGCGGTGATCGATCCGGATGCCCCCGACGGTTCGGTCAGCGGGCGGTGCCGGGCAGCGCCGCGCATCCCAGCGCCAGCGCCCGCGCCGCCCGGGGAAAGTCCCGCAACGCGACGGCGTAGTGCTCCAGCGGCAGGACAACCGCCCCGGCGGGCACCCCACGACTTTCCAGAATCCCCGACAGCCACTCCACGAACTCCGTGAACAGGGAGGGGTCGTCGACGTAGACCGCCGCGGCCAGGAAATCCACCATGTGGCCCAGGTCGCTCACCGTCGAGTCGAGCTGCGCGGCCGTGTACGCCCGTGCCGCCGGCACCCGCTCCCGCAGCTCCGCCAACGCGCTGTCGATCAGCTCACCGCGACGGCGCACCAGGCTGGCGTACTCGTCGTCGGCCAGGTGGGCCAGCCGCGCCGGCGGCGCCGCGCGCAGCGCCCGCTCGTCGGCGATCAGCTCGGCCGCCGAGGGCGCGTCCGGTGCCCAGGCCACCCCGAGGCGGCGCGCCCACCGGCCGTCCGTGCCGAACCCACGCCCGCCCACCACCACCGGGACGTCCGAGCGGCGGCAGGCCTCGATCATGCGGTGGGCGTACGGCAGGCGCATCGGCAGCGCGCACGCCAACGCGACCGCGTGCGCGTCGTAGCGGTGCAGGTACGACACGAGGTGCGCCGCGGGGACGCTGGCGCCCAGGAAGGTCACCTGCCACCCGCGTAACCGCAGCACCTCGGTCACCAACCGGGGCGGCAACGCGTGCCACTCGCCGTCCATGCAGGCGACCACGACCCGGCCGTTGATCGGCTGCGGTCTCGCGTGCGCGGAAACCGCCGCCACCACCTGCTCGCTGATGTGGGTGGCCGCGTGCTCCTGGGCGACGCTCCACTCGTTGCGGGCCCACCGCTCACCCACCTCGGCCTGCGCGGGCGCGACCAGGTCGAGCAGCACCCGCTCCGCTGGGACGCCCGCGTCGAGCAGACCGATCGCCAGGTCGGTCGCGGCGTACTCGTCAGCGTCCGCGAGATGCTCCAGATATCCGGAGTACGCCTCGCCGAGGTCATTGGCGGCCGTGGCGGCGGTCACGCGTCAGGTTCCCTCACGTGGTCGACGCCGGCGGGCACCGAGTGCAGGTGCCGTGTCCCGCGCCCGCCCAGGCCGGCCGCCCGCAGCGCCAGCACGGCGATGTCGTCGTGGTCGCCCTGTGCCAGCCAGTCGCAGGTGATCTGCTCGACCCGTTCGGCCAGGGCCGGCGCGGGCATCCGATGGCAGCCGGTCAGCGCGCTGATCAGCCGCTCCGGGCCGAACTGCTCGTCCCCGCGCCGGCCGCCCCGGGCCTCGGTCACCCCGTCGCTGTAGAGCAGGCAGGTCTCGCCCGGCGCCAGCCGCACCGTCACCTCGCCGACGCGGGGGTCGGGCACCACCCCGATCAGCATGCCGCGCAACGGCACCGTCTCCACCTCACCGGAGGCGCGCAGCACCAGTGGTGGCAGATGCCCGCCGCCGGCCATGGTGAGGGTGAGGCCGCCGTCGCGCTCCGGGCGGGCCACGCCGAGCACGATGGTGGCGAAGCGGCCCTCACCGTGCGCCTGGGTCGTCTCCAGCAACGCGTCGTTGAGCAGCCGCAGCAACCGCGCCGGGTGCGACTCCAACCGGTGCAGCGCCTGCAGACACTGGCGCAGCTGACCGGTGAAGACGGCGGCTTCGACGCCCTTGCCGGACACGTCGCCGAGGAAGAACACCGAACCCCCGTCGGGGAGCCGGTGCGAGCCGTAGAAGTCGCCGCCGATGCGCAGTCCCGACTGCGCGGGCCGGTACGCGGTGCCCCACTGCACACCGGTCGCCTCGACCGGCTCGACCGGCAGGAGGCTGGCCTGGAGGGTGTCGGCCACCTCGGCCTGGTCGCGGTAGAGCAGCGCGGTGGTCAACGCCGCGCCCGCGCGGGCCGCGAACGCGCGGACCAGCTCCACGTCGTCCTCGTCGTACCAGCGGGTGGCGCGACGGGCCACCAGCAGCACACCGACCGGCGCGTCGCGACCCGGCAGCGGAACGACCCGGGCGGCGCTGTCGGTGCCGGCCAGCCCCGGCAGCCAACCGGCGTCGACCGCCTGCTCGACCAACCAGTCCACCGCGTGCGGCTCGGCCCCGGTCAGCCCGTCGGCGATGGCGGTCGGCAGCTCGCCGCCAACCAGTACGCCGCTGTCCACAGTCGGCACCTCGTCGTCGGTGCGCGAGGCCCGCCACCAGCGGGCGCGCCCGGCCTTCGGGGCGAGCACCAGCACCGCCACCTCGGCCAGGGTCGGCACAGCGAGTCGGACGACAGCGGCGGCAGCCCGGTCCGGGTGCAGTGGGTTGCCCAGCTTGTCGCCGACCACGGCCAGGAACGCCGAGCGAGCCCGTTCGGCGAGCAGCGCGTCGGCGCGGCTGACGCTGTCGGTGACGTCCTCGACGTACCAGCAGCAGCGGTCACCGGAGAGCGGCACCTGGCGCGCGGTGAGCCGGCGCCCGCGATGGGTGAAGCTCCCGGGGACACCGTCGCTCAACCCGGGCACACCGGCCGCGCCGAGCAGCTCGCCGGGAGTCACCTCGGGCAGCAACCGCTCAGCCACCGGGCTGACGTGCCGCACGACGCCATCGGCGTCGCAGACCACCAGACCCTCCCGGAAGTGCTCGACGACTTCCAACCAGTCGGGCGTGGCCTGCCCCCGGTCGGGTGCCAGCGGCGGCAGGGCCGCGGTGGGGCGGCGAACGTCGGCGGACCACGCCGAGGGTCGTGTCGTGCTCGGCGTGGAGAGCCGTCCGTCGCCCGGGTCCCAGTCCCTGACGTCGGAAGCAGTCACCAGCTGAGCCTCACTCCTTTTGTCGTTCACCGAACCCGTGCCGGAACCGGCGTCCATGGTCAAAACTCTCCCGTCACCCTACGCCGGAACCCGGAAAGCGGCATCTCACGGCAGGTGGCCGGCACCGCCACGGCGGGGCGTCGGACGAGGGACACGGGGGCGCGTCACCGCCCCCGCTTTGCGTTTTGTGGCTCGACAAGGAGAATGGTGGGATGCCCGACCAGCTGTTGACCATCGAGACAATCCGGCTCGCCGCCGGAAACGTCCGACTCCGGCTGACCGGCGAACTCGACTACGACAGCGCACCGGAGCTGATCGCCGCGGCGGCCGGGCTGCGCGGCGGCGACGACGCCCCGGTTCTGGTCGACCTGACCGGGGTGACCCTCTGCGACTCCTCAGGGCTCAGCGCGTTGCTGGTGGTGCACCGCGCCGCCGGGGCGATCCGACTGACCGGGGTCAGCCCTCAGCTTCAGCGGATGCTGGACCGCACGGGCCTGACCGAATTGCTCGCCGAGGCGTACGCCGCCGACGACAGGCGCGCCACCGGCTGACCCACCGGCCACCCCGCACCAGACGGGGTGGCCCCCGACCCTGGGACCTGGGGTCGGGGGCCGGAGGAATGTCTAGGGTGCCGTCATCGGCTGGAGCCGGGGGCCGTCCTCACGCAGCTCGCCGATCGGGGCCGGGTGAACGTCCTCGGGCTCCCCCGAATCGGGCGTCTGGTACAGGTAGCGGACGAACTGCCCACCCGCCTCGTTGTCGTCCGCACCGGGCCACTGACCGATGCAGTCCATCCCGATCACCTCGCGGCCCGTTCCGTCGGCCTCCTCCACCAGCGCCCACAGGCTCACCGGGTAACACCTGGTGACCTCGGGTGTGAGTTGCCAGCGGGCGTACCAGCCGGGTCGAGCGGGGACGATCTCGACAACTTCCTTCATGACGACCTTCCTTCCGCGTACCTCGGAAGAACTCCGGTCCTGACCCGATCGTGCGGGCCGTGCGGGTGAGCACCCCTCACCCCCGCCGGATGAAGCGTGGCGCAGGTTGGTCCGACCCGGCCGGCGGCCTCCGTTTCCTTCTCCGGGACGGCGGGAAGGCGACTGGCGCAGCCACGATCCCCAGCGGAAGGGATGCAACCATGCGCAAGCAGATGGAGGGCGACAACCAGAGGCGCCGGGCCCTGGCCCGGCAGGCCCGGGAACAGAATCGCCAGCCCAGCGAGATCGGCGCCAGCCTGAGCGCGTCCAAGCAGCTCACGAGCCTCGACGCGGGTAAGCGGGCCGGCCCACCAGCGGCCGGACCGCACAAGTCGGACACCACGCGTGGGGGGCCGGCACCGCCGCCGGTCGGTAGCGCCGACAACCCGCGACCGCAGCCGTCCCCGCCGAGCGGCGCGGCCGGTGTGAACAGCATGGGCTACCACGACCTGGTCGACGAGGTTCGGCGTCGCGCCGGGGTCGACTTCAAGACCGCCAAGGTGGGCACCGAGGCGACAGTTCTGGTCCTCGCGTTCGCCCTGGAGGCCGCCGAGCGGCAGCGGCTGCTCGCCGCGGTGCCGGCGTCGCTGCACGACGTGCTGCCGGTCGACGGCATCGAGCGGCACCAGGACCTGCCCGGCTTCCTGGCCGAGGTGGGCCGGATCAGCGGCAACACCCCGGAGCAGGCCCGTTACCAGGCGGAGGCGACGATCGCCGCGCTCGTCGAGCAGGACGGCGACCTGGTCGAGTCGTTGCACGTACCCGACGGGTTGCGCGACCTGCTGAACCCGCCGGAGGCCGGCGGCGGCCTGGTGGGCGCCTCCACCACCACACCCACGCTGGACGCCGACGAGATCAGCGCGGCGCTGGACGACCTGCCCTACTGGTCCGGCGACAGCCAGGGCCTCTACCGGGTGGTCGCGCTGCCGCCCGACAACCTGGACCGGGTGCTCGCCCGGCTCGACCGGCTTCGCCAGGACAACGGCCGCGGCCCGAGCATCGGACGTCCGGGCGACACCGCCGCCGTGTTGACAGTGCGAACCAACCAGGCCAACGGGGTCACCGCGCTCGACGTGGACCTCGCCCGCCAGATCGACGACGCGATCGACGAGGTGGGGGCCGGGATGGCCGGCGGCTGACCGGCCACCACGACACCGTCGGGCCGGCGGAGCGGGGACGAACCCGCTCCGCCGGCCCGTCCGCCGTGCCGGGTGCACGGTGGGCTCGGCTAGCGTGCCGGGCATGAACCGCGCCGCCGACCGGCTGGAACTGGTCGCCGATCCGGTCCGCCGGACCGGGCGGACACTGCTGTCCGCCGGGGTCGAGCAGTCGTACGTGGATGTCGAGGATCCCCGGCACCTGCACTTCGAGTACGTCCGGCGGATCGCCTCGGCCGTTGAGGTGGCGGCCCCGGCCGGCGCGCCGTTGAACGTCCTGCACCTGGGCGGCGGCGCGTTGACGTTGCCCCGTTGGCTGGCCGCCACCCGGCCCGGCTCCCCGCAACGGGTCGTCGAGCGGGACGCGGCGGTGGTCGAGCTGGTGGCCCGGGAGTTGCCGCCGCTGCCGCCGGAGGTGCGGGTGGAGGTCGCCGACGCCCGGGACGCCCTGACCGGCACCCCGGACGGCCGCTATGACCTGGTGATCGCCGACATCTACCGCGCGGCCCGGATGCCCCGGCACGTGCGCACCGTCGAGTTCGCCGCCGAGGTCGCCCGCGCCCTGCGTCCCGACGGGTTGTACCTGGTCAACGTCACCGATCTGCCTCCGCTGGTCGGTACCCGGGTGCAGGTGGCCACCTTGCGGGCGGTCTTCGCCGACGTGTGCGTGGTCGGCGACCGGCGGATGTTACGCGGCCGCAGGTACGGCAACCTGGTGCTGGCCGCGACCTCCCGCCCCGGCGGGCTGCCGGTGGCCCGGCTGGCGGTGGCCGCCCTGCGCGACCCGGTGCCCGGTGGGCTGCTGCACGCCGGCGCGCTCGACACGTTCGCCGCCGGCGCCCACCCCGTCAGCGACGCGGACGACAACTCGCGCCACTAATCGATGTTGTGCCCCGCATTGCCGGGTTTCCGACGGCGTGCGCGGGGAAGGCCCGCCGGATGAGCAACGTCGACGATCGGGTGACCGGCCGCCGAACTCTGATCGTGATCGGTCTGGTGCTGGCGACCGCGCTCGCGCTGGGGTTCGTGTACGCGACCCGGCGGGTGCTGGTCTGGGCGGTGGTCGCAGCGTTCTTCGCCGTCGCGCTCAAGCCCCTCGTCGACCGGCTGCAACGCCGTTTCGTCCGGCGTCGGGCGCTGGCCACACTGCTGGTGTTCCTCGCCGCGTTCGTCCTGCTGGCGATCCTGGCCGCGCTCATCCTGGTGCCGCTGTTCGGGGAGTTGGGCCGCTTCGCCGACCGGGCACCCGAGCTGCTGCGGGAGGCCCGCGCCGGGCGGGGCCCGGTGGGGCAGCTACTGGAGCGCACCGGGGCGCGGCGCTACGTCAGCGACCACTCGGGGCAGCTACACGACCTCGGCGGTCGCCTGCGCCAACCCGCTGTCGGTGTGCTGCGCGGCGTCGTCGAGTCGGTCGCCGGGCTGGTCACGGTCATCGTGCTGGCGTACCTCATGGTGTTGGAGGCGCCGCGGATCACCAGCGGCCTGCTCACGGCGGCCGGGGACGGTCGGGGCGAGCGGCTGCGCCGGGTGGGCCGGGAGGTGTCGCGCACCGTGACCGGCTATCTCACCGGGAATCTGCTGATCAGCGTGATCTGCGGGGCGTTGACCTACGCGGTGCTGGCTCTCACCGGGGTGCCCTTCGCGGCCGTGATCGCCCTCCTGGTGGCGGTGGCCGACCTGATACCGCTGGTCGGGGCGACCCTCGGCGCGGTGATCGCGGCCGGCGCCGGTTTCCTGCACTCCCCCACCGCCGGGGTGGTGGTGCTGGTCTTCTTCGTGGTCTACCAGCAGCTGGAGAACCACCTGCTCCAGCCACTCATCCTGTCCCGCGCGGTCCGGCTGAACCCGTTGACGGTGCTCGTCAGTCTGCTGCTCGCGGCGGAGCTGGCCGGTCTGCTCGGCGCGCTGCTGGCCATCCCCGCCGCCGGCATCGTCCAGACCCTGCTGCGCGAATACGGCCCGCGCCGGCTGCGGCCCGCCCCGCCCGCCGGTCCGGCCGCGCGGTCCGCGCGACCGGCCGGCTCCACCGACTGACCATTCCGGTACGGCCGGCGCCGCCACCTGCCCGCTCAGCGGGACCGGGACGCCACCTCGGGAGACGTGCTCTCCAACGGCACCGCGTTCGCCGGCACCAGCCCCAACTGGACCGCAGAGCGGGTCAACGCCGCGTCCAACGCCCAGTCCGCGCTGACCCGCGTGCGGTTTCCCGGCATCGCCATCAGGTGGTACGCCCGGGTGACCGCCTTGGCCGGCAGACCGGCCAGGTTGACCTGCAACGGGTTCGCCGCCGCGTCCTTGCCACCCAGGTCGACGACCCAGCCGAGGTCGTGGTGCTTGTACGGCTTGCGGCGGCCGAACCCGTACGACGCGGCGATGTTGTGCGCCGCGCGCTTGCCCTGCCGCTGCGCGTGCTGAGCGGTCATCCCGCAGACCTTGCCCGGGTTGACCAGGTCGGGCACCGCGGCGGCGTCGCCGATGGCGTACACCTCCGGATAGCCGGGGACGTTGAGGAACTCGTCGGTGACCAGCCGACCCCGGTCGGTCCGCAGGCCCAGCTCGTTGACGAACGGGTCGGGGCGCACCCCCACACACCACACCAGGGTGCAGGTCGGCACGTACTCACCGTCGGTGAGCTTCACCCCGTCGCAGGTCGCCTCGGCCACCGAGGTGCCCATCCGCACGTCCACCCCACGCCGGTTGAGCACCTTGTGCGAGGTGTCCGACATCCGCTTGTCCAACTCCGGCAGCACCCGGGACGCCACGTCGAGCAGCATCCAGCGGGGCCGGACGGTGAGCCGGGGCCGTTGCGCGTGCAACGCGTCGGTGAACAGCTGCCCGTGCGCCGCGACCTCGGTGCCGGTGTAACCCGCTCCGACCACCACGAACGTGGAGCGGGCCTGCTGCTCGGCAGGGTCCTCGGCCTGCTCGGCCAGTTCGACCTGCCGGACGATGTGATCATGCAGGTAGACGGCCTCGGGCAGGCCACGGAAACCGTGCGCGTACTCGGTCACCCCGGGGATGGGCAGCAGCTTGTTGACGCTGCCCACCGCGAGCACCAGCCGGTCGTACGCCAGCCGGTTCTTCTCCCCCTCGGCCTGGGTGAAGCCGACCCAGCGGTTCTGCAGGTCCACGTGGTCCGCCTCGCCGATCACCACCCGTACGCCCTTGAGCGTCCCGGTCAGCGGCACGGCGATCCGTCTGGGTTCGACCACCCCGGCCGCCACCTCGGGCAGCAGCGGCAGGTAGAGGAAGTAGTCGGTGGAGTTCAGCACCACGATCTCGGCCCGGTCCCGGGCGATCCGGCTCAACGTCTTCGCCGCGTGGTAACCGGCGAACCCGGCCCCCACGATCACCACACGAGGTTTCGTCATTGCGGGCCGTTTCCCGTCGAAGCCCGCGACAAACGTCTGGCGTGCCAGCCGCGCTCGGCTGGCCTCCCTCGCCAGCCGTGCTCAGCTCGGCTGGAGCCGGACGTGGCCGCTGCGACCGATCGCCTCGACCTCCCACTGTTGGCCGAACGCCCGGACCCGCTCGGCGACGATCCGGCCCAGTTCCTCCGGGACGTCCGGATCGAGGACCAGCCGGCCCTCGACCGGATTGATGCCGAGCATGGCGCGGATCAGGGCCAGCGGCGTGCCGGCCGCCCACGCCTGCGGGCTGCACGCGGTCGGGTACGGCACGGCGAACAGCAGCCGCTCCCGGTCGAAACCGCTGAGCGCCTCCGGCAACCGGTAACCGAACTGCTCGGCGGCCTCGATCATCGCCAGACTGATCCGGTTCGACTCGGCCCGGTAGCCGTACCGGGCCAGGCCGAGCGCGGCGATCGAGTTGTCGTGCGGCCAGACCGTGCCGAGGTGATAGCCGAGGGCGTTGTAGGGCCGTTCCTCCCGGGACAGGGTGCGGATGCCCCAACCGGAGAACATGTCTGGTGACATGAGTTGTCGCACCACCGCGTCGGCCCGCTCCGGTGGCACGATTCCGCTCCACAGCAGGTGACCCATGTTCGAGGTCTTGGAGTCGACGCGGTTCTTGTCGCCGTCCAGGGCGACCGCGTAGTAGCCGCCCCGTTCCTCGATCCAGAAGTCCTGGTTGAACCTCTCGTACAGGGTGTTGGCCTGCTCGCGCAGCCGGTGCGCCGACGCGGGGTCGTCCAACGGCCCGTCGAACAACTCAGCCAGCCGCAGCTTGGCGTCGTAGGTGTAGCCCTGGAGGTCGCTGGTGGCCAGCGGGAGCACGGGGATTCGGCCGTCGGCGAAGCACACCCCGTCCGGGGAGTCCCGCCAGCACTGGTTGCCCAGCCCTTCGGGCGAGCGGGTCGCGTACTCGACGTAGCCGTCGCCGTCCCGGTCGCCGTACTCGTCGATCCAGCGCAACGCGGCCATCGCGTTGTCCCGCAGGTGCCGGACAGTTTCGTCGTCGCCGGTCCAGCGCCAGTACTCAGAGAGCAGGATCAGCCAGAGTTGGGTGGCATCGGCGCTGCCGTAGTACGGCCCGAACGGCTTCTCGCCACTGCGGGTCAACTCGCCGCTGCGCACCTCGTGCAGGATCTTTCCGGGCTCTTCGTCGGTAAAGTCGTCGCACGTCTCACCCTGTAGCCGGGCCAGGGCGAGCAAGGCCCCCTTCGCCAGCGCGGGTCCGGCGACCAGCGTCTGATACGCGGTGATCAGGGTGTCCCGGCCGAAGACGGCGAGAAACCAGGGCAGGCCGGCACCGGGCAGCATGATCCGCTGGCCCTTGACCTCCAGGTCGAGCCGCAGTGCCGCCAGGTCGTTGCGGGACTGCCGCACGGTGCGCTCCAACGCCGCGTTGTCACTGCGCAGCTCCGCCCGGTCCTCAACCCACCGGCGCAGCGGGTCGTCGGCCCGACCGTGGATGACGTCGGCGATGTCGCCCCGGACCGGCTCGACCACCCCCATACCGGACGGCAGTGGCACGTCCAGGTCGACGTGCCACTCCTCGCGAGGGCCCAGCTCCAGCTCCCAGACCAGGTCATCACCCTCGATGCGGTCAGCGGGCTTCGCGCAGCACACCCGGGTCTGCGCGGAGAAGTCACCGCGCTGGTAGGAGAAGCACAGCTCGGACCCGTCGGCGGCGTGGTTCCGGCTGATCTCGGCGGAGCGGTCCCGGACCCTCGACTTGACCTCGAACAGGTCGGCGAAGTCGGCGGCGACGGCCAGCCGCAGCTCCACCGGACCGGCTCCAGTCGGTAGGAGACTAGTTCCACGCGTTCGTGAAGCCCGTCGCCGACGTAGCGCAGGCGCCGCAGGCCCAGGGTGTTCGGCGGCAGCCCGGGCAGTTCCGGGTTGGTGAGCACGTACTGCGCCGAATAGTGTTCGATGGTCTTGGCGCGCAGCACCAGCAGCGCACTACCGTTGACGGTCAGGCTCCAGCCGCTGATCAGGCGGGTGTCCAGGTGGACGAGCCCACCGATGCTGCCCGTCGGTACGTCTCCGCACGCGTTGGAGTACAGGAACGTCGGTCCGCTGAGTACCGCGAGCGAGTCGGGGCCCAACTCGGGCGGGATGGCGCGCTGGTCGGCGCTGTCCGCGTCCGCGACGGACAGACCGGGCATGGGGTTGGTAGGGGTCGCGCGAACGGCAGCCATGAAACCCACCGTAGGAAGAAGGGTACGGATCGTCATCACCCGGTCCGGGTGAAAGGCCCGATGCTGACCCCCTGACTCGTCGGTCCGGCACGGCCGGGCCGACCACTCAGGTGGGGGTTGGTGCGGTGATCGCCCAACGCTCGTGGTCGCGCCAGGCGCCGTCGATGAACAGGTAGTCCGGCGAGAAACCCTCCAACCGGAAACCCAGCTTGCGGGCCACCCGCCGCGACGGCTCGTTGCCCGGTTGGATGTTCGCCTCCAGCCGGTGCAACCCGGCCGAGGTGAACGCGTGGTCGATCACCAGGGCGACGCCCGCCGAGGCGTGACCGGTCCCGCTGTACGGCAGGAACGCCGCGTACCCCAGGTAGCCACCGCGCAGCGCGCCGAGAACGATCCCGCTGATGTTCACGTAGCCGGCGATCTCGCCGCTGGCCCGGTCACAGATCAGGTAGCCGGCGCTGTCGCGGCGACGGATCCGGCGCAGATAGAGCTCGTACTCCTCCGGGCTGGCCGGCGCGGCCAACCAGGGATGGTGCAGGTCCCGACTGCGCAGCACGGCGGCGACGAACTCGTCCGAGTCGGTGGGCCGGGGTCGCCGGATCGCGGCGGCACCACCGGTACGCAGGTATCTCACGGCGGACCACTCTGACCGACCGGCGCCGCTGTTGTCCAACCGGCTGCCGCGTGACCGGGGCGTTTACGGGCTAACGGGACGTCCGCAGGCTGAACTCCTGACCATCGGGGTCAGCCAGCACCAGCCGGCCTGTCCCATCCTGGTCGGCGTCGACCCGGGTGGCCCCGAGCGACAGCAGACGGTCGACCTCGACCTGCCAGTCGACGCCAACACCCGGCGCGAGGTCGAAACGCACCCGGTCCCTGCCCCCGTTCGGCATGTACGGCGGACCACCCCAGGAGATCTTCGTGCCACCGTGCGGCGACTGGATCGCCGTCTCCTCGTCCTGGTCCCAGACGAGCGGCCAGCCCAGCGCGGCACTCCAGAAGTAGCCGACCTTCTGCGAACCGTCGCAGGCCAGCGCACCAACGAAGCCGCAGCCGTCGAGGAAGTTGTTGCCCGGCCCGATCACGTCGAACTCGTTGCCCTCGGGATCGGCGAGCACCACATGATCGATCTCCGGGCCCTGCCCGATGTCGGCGTGCCGCGCGCCCAGCTCCAACGCCCGGGCCACCGTCTGCCGCTGGTCCTCCAGCGAACTGCTGGTCAGATCGAAGTGCATCCGGTTCTGGACGACCTTCGGCTGGTCAGACGGCACGAAGCGCAGCCGGAGCTCGGGGTCGGCCCCCGGCAGGACCAGGACGCCGTCGCGCGGATCCTCCACCATGTCCCGACCAAGAAGCCCGGACCAGAACCGACCGAGGCGTACGGGCTGGGCTGCGTCATAGGTGATCGCGAACAGGTGAGCCGTCATCGCGCGGGTCATCTCCGATCCGACCGGATGCCATACGGTCCTTGGGGCGCAAAGCCTAGGGACGAGCCGGGCCAGCCGCATCCGAGTATTCGACGGCCACCGCCGGCACAGGCAGGCTCGTGATCCACTTGCCCGATGAACCGAACCCCCTCGCCCCCTTCAGCCGACGTCGAGGAACGACTGTCACGGGAGCTGAACATCTGGCTGTGCACGGTCCGACGCGACGGGTCCCCGCACCTCACGCCCGTCTGGTTCGTCTACCTCTCCGCGACGTTCTGGGTCGGTTGCGGGAGCCGCAGCGTCAAGGCCCGCAATGTCCTGGCCGACCCACGGGTGTCCCTGGCTCTGGAAAGCGGCAACGCTCCGGTGGTGGCGGAGGGCGCCGCCCACCTGCACCGAAGTGGATTCCCGGGCACGGTCGTCGAGGCGTTCGCGGGCAAGTACGACGGCTGGGCCGTCGGCCGGCAGGTCGGCCCGGACGGCGAGCGGGTACTGCTGGAGATTCCCGTCCGGCGGTGGCTGCTCGCGGGCACCGCCCAGTGAGTCGTCGATGAGAGAATCGGCCGGTGGAGAACGAGCTGACGACGGCCCTGGCCGGCGTACGGGAGGCGTTCGCCAGGTATCCGCGCCGCGCGGTGCTCGACGGCTGCCCGCACTGTGACGGCTCGGTGCTGGTCGACGAGGACGACCTGTTCTCGCTGACCATCAGCCTCACGCCATCGTCCGGCGCTCATCCGGCCATCCTGCCTCAGCCGGGCGAGCGTTTCGTCAGAGCGGGCCGGGGAACGTCTGCTCCATCGGCATCGGCACCTGGAGGAAGGTGGTGCCACGCATGTCCAGCCAGGCCCGGTCCGGCCCGCGCACCAGGCGCACCATCACCTCCTCGCAGGAGGGGCAGCGGGCGACGAGGCCCGGGGCGTTCGAGTAGACGTGCAGGCTGGCCATCGAACCGGTCGTCCCGCAGTTCTCACAGCGGCCCATCGCGCTGCTCAGGTCGACGGTGAACAGCTCACGCATCGGGCCGTCGAGCATGTTGCCGTCCAGGTACGACATCTCGGTCATCGAATCTCCTCGACACTGCGTGAGTGAGCGGTGGTCAGCCGGTGGGGCCGAACCGTTCGGTCTTGACCCGACGCGACGGGTGACCCAGCCCCACCAGCAGGTCGGCCACGGTCTCCACGAACGCGGTCGGGCCACAGACGTAGGTGAGTGGTTCCAGGTCCGGTGGCCACCCGTGCGTGTTGACGTCGGCCAGCCCGATCCGGTGCGGCTCGCCGCGCCAACCCTCGGGCGCCTCCCGGGTGTAGACGTACGCGACGTCGAGGCCGAAGTCGTCGCGGACCCGGCGGCGCAGCTCGCCGGCGTAGATCACGTCGCCCGGGGTGCGCACCGAGTAGATCAGCCGGAACGGTGCCTTGCTGCCGACCGCCCGCCGTGCCCGGATCATCGCCATCAGCGGCACGACGCCGGAGCCGCCGGCGACCAGTTGCACCGGCGCGGTCTCCTCGGGTCGCCAGATGAACCAGCCGCCGAGTGGTCCGCGGACCTCGATCGGGTCACCCTCCCCAAAGACATCAATGAGGTACGGCGACACCTCGCCGTCGTGCACCCGCTGCACTGTCACCTCGATGCGCGGTCCTCCCGGCCCGTCCACGGCCGGCCCGGCGATCGAATACGACCGTGCCGCCTGGTAACCGTCCGGAGCGGTGAGTCGCAGGTCGACGTGCTGCCCCGGCAGGTGCCCCGGCCAGTCCGGCACCTCCAGCACCAGGGTCTGCGCGGACGGTGTCTCCACCCGGCGCTCCACCAGCCGGCCCACCTGCCAACGGTTGGGGGTCCGACGCTGGGTGCTCGTCGCCACCGCGCGCTCAGTCACCCTGGTACCGCTGTTCGCGCCACGGGTCGCCGTAGTCGTGGTACCCGGCGGTCTCCCAGAACCCTGGCTCGTCCATCGTCTTGAGTCGGAGGCCGCGCACCCACTTGGCGGACTTCCAGAAGTACAGGTGCGGCACCAGCAGTCGCGCCGGCCCGCCGTGCTCAGCGGGCAGCGGGGCGCCGTCGAAGGTGTGCACCACCCAGGCCTGACCGCCGCGCAGGTCGTCGAGCGGCAGGTTGGTGGTGTACCCGCCGTAGGAGTGCGCCAGCGCGAAGTGCGCCCCCGTGTCCACGTCGGCGAGCAGCGTGTCCAGTGAGACACCCTTCCAGTTGGTGCCGAGCTTGGACCAGCGGGTGACGCAGTGGATGTCGACAGTCGGCGTCTCCTGCGGCAGGGCCATCAACTCCTGCCACGACCACCGGTGGTCGCTGCCGTTCTCGGCGGAGATGACGAACTCCCAGGTGTCCAGTGACACCCGGGGCGTCGGACCGGCCGAGAGCACCGGAAAGTCCTCGGTCAGATACTGACCGGGCGGCAGGGCCGGCTCCTGAGTTCGGGGCCGACCCTGAAAGCCCGGTGACACGATTCCCATTGCACAGTCGTACCACCCGCGCCGGTGGGGGCGGGAGCTTTCCCGCGTACCCCGTCGTGAGCCGGCGCGGCGCGGTCAGTGCCGCTCCGCGACGACAGTGCGGTCCTCGGGCAGGTCGCCGCCCCGGGTGGCGCGCAGGCTGGTCACCGTGACCACCACCAGCACACCGATGATCACGCCGAGCGAGGCCAGGGTGGGGATCTGCGGCACGCTGTCCCAGATGCCGTGCGCCCAGTGCAGACCCAGCTTGAGGCCGATGAACGCCAGGATGATGGCCAGGCCGTAGCTGAGGTGGACCAGCCGGCTCAGCGCCGCGTGCAGGACGAAGTAGAGCGCCCGCAGGCCGAGCAGGGCGAACGCGTTGGTGGCGAACACCAGGTACGGGTCCTCGGTGATGCCGTAGACGGCCGGCACCGAGTCGACAGCGAAGACGATGTCGGTGGCCAGGACCGCGACCACCACAAGGGCGAACGGCGTGAGTGCGCGCTTCGCGCCCTGCCGGACGGTCATCTTGGTGCCGTGGTAGTCGTTGACCACCGGCATGACCTTGCGCAGCAGCTTCACCGAACGCATCTTGTTGATGTCGACCTCCTGCTGATGCCCGGACAGGGCATCGCGCAGCAGCTTCACCGCGGTGGCGATCAGGATGATCGCGAAGAGCAGGAAGGCGAAGTCGAGGGTCTGCAACGCTGCCGCGCCGAGGGCGATGAAGACGGCCCGCAGCACCAGCGCACCGGCGATGCCGTAGAGCAGCACCCGCTGGGCGAGCACCGCCGGCACCGCGAACGCCGCCAGCAGCAACATGAAGACGAAGAGGTTGTCGACCGAGAGCGACTTCTCCACCAGGTAACCGGTCAGGTATTCGACGCCCTGCTGGGAGCCGAAGCGGGCCCAGATCCAGGCGCCGAACGCCAGCGGCAGCGCTATGTAGAACGCCGACCAGCCGATGGCCTCCCGCATGGACACCTCGTGCGGGCGGCGGGTGACCAGGAAGTCCAGCACCAACAGCAGGAGGACCCCGATGATGGTGACCGCCCACAGCGTGGGAGTGCCCACCGACGACAGGTCACTGGCGGCGGACAGATACGACACATGATCCATGTTGGGTCTCCTCGAACACCGTCATGTTCGAGGTCTCCTTCACCCACCACCTGGTGGGCAACCACCCGAGGCGCGCCGGGCGCGCCGTACTGACCGGAATGGTTCGTGGGAAGTACTCCCCTCGCACGACAAGGTTAGGCCAGGTGGAATCGCGACGCCAAGCGGGACATCGATGGTTGCCCTGGTAAACCGCTGTGTACGCCCGGTACGAGCACTGTCAACCGCGGCGAAGCGTCGCCCCCGGGGCCATCGCCTGCTCGACCAGGCCCCGATAGTCACGCGGGAGTTGCGTCGCCACGTCGTCGAACTCACCGCCGGTGATCGCCTCCCGCAGTGTGGTGAAGACCGCCCGACTGGCGTCCCGGGCGGCCGGCTCGTCCACCCCGGCGCGCAGAGCGACCCGGGCGACGAACTCGGCCGCACCGAACCGGTCAGCCTGCTCGGTACTAGGGCTCGGCTTGAGCACCAGTTGCAACGGCTGCGGCAGCTGAGCGGCCAGGTCCAGATTCTCACCGCCGGTCAACCGCTCAGCGAACGTCTCCAACACGGCCCGGGTCAGCTCGACCGCCCGCTCGGACGACGTCGTGGTGCGCTGGGAAACCTGGTCGATGAAGGTGTCGTAGTTCATCGCGTACTCCCTTGGCTCGCGTCGGCGCCTGCGGGTACCCGCGGCGGCCGAGGAGAAACGGCACCGGGTTTCCTGCGCCGGGCGGGCGTGACCGGCCGGCGGGCGGGTAACCGCCGCCGGTCGTCACCACATCGATGCCCGAGGGAGCCCACGCCATGGCGAGCTACGCCGACGTCCTGCAGTACCTGTCGAGCCTGGACTACCCGGCCGAGAAGAACGACGTGGTCCGCGAGGCCGAGCGGGAGGGTGCCCCGCCGGACGTGCTGAAGGCGCTGCGCGCCCTGCCGCCGGTCGACTACGCCAACGGGACCGAGGTGGCCCGGTCGGCCGGGATCGAGGCCGCGCCCGAGGTCGGCCCCGCCCAGCGGGCCGAGCAGGCCCGGGACAAGAAGCACAACCGGGTCTCGCAGCACCTGCGCGGCATCTGACCCGGCGGTGACGCCCAGCACCCCGACCCGGGAGCGTCCCGAATGACCCAGACCGGTCCCGACCGGCCAGCGGACGTGCGTTTCCCGGCTGCGAAGCAGCTCGCCGTCGTGGCGGTGGCCGGCGTCGTCGCCGGCTGCGTCTTCGCGCTGCTGCTTCCCCTGCCGCTCGCCGCGCTGGCCGGCTGGGACGTGGGCGCGCTGAGCTGGCTCGTGCTGGTCTGGCACAAAATCTGGCCGATGGACGCCCTGCGGACCGCCCAGCTGGCCGTCCACGAGGACCCGAACCGGGCGATCCGGGACGCCCTGTTGCTCGTCGCCTGCCTGGCCAGCCTGCTGGCCGTCGGGTTGGTCGTGGCCAGCGCGCAGAGCGCGCCCCCCGGGCCGACCCGGGAGCTGCACAGCGGCCTGGGCGTGCTCAGCGTGGTGCTCTCCTGGTTCGTGGTCCACACCGTGTTCGCCGCCCGGTACGCCCGGATCTACTACACCGGCCCGGACGGCGGGGTGAACTTCAACCAGCCCGAGCCGCCGTGCTACTCCGACTTCGCGTACGTCGCGTTCACCGTCGGGACGACGTTCCAGATCTCCGACACCAACCTGACCAGCAACGAGATGCGTCGTACGGTGCTGCGCCACTCGATGGTGTCGTACCTGTTCGGCGCGTTCATCATCGCCGTGACGGTGAACCTGCTGGCGGGTCTGGCGGGATGACGGCTGGTGACGCTCCGGGCCGCTCAGTCCCCCGGGAGCGCGACACGGGGCGGGGCCGACCGAAGAGCCCGGGACAGGCGGGCGCCCCTGGTCACGAACCGCGACCCAGGGCGCCACGCAAGCCTGCCCAGGCGGTGAACCGCATCCGAACCGGTCGCGGTCACCAGGCGGTGGAGGCTCGCTCGAACCGAGCGGCCAGCACTGCCGGGTCCAACCATACGGCAGAACATCCTCCGTTTGGTCAGAATTTGGGGAAGTGTGGGCCAGGGCACGTCACGGCCGACCGGTCACCTACGGCGCGCCCGGCCCGGCCCGGCCCGGCGATCTTGCAGTTTCTGTCGCGACAAAAGCCCGCAGATTCCGCATTCCGGGGACCGAAACTGCAAGATCGACGAGATGCGGGGGCGTCAGCCGTGCAGGCCACCCGTGCGGTCGCGGGCCTTCAGGCGGGTCGTGGGCAGGGCGGGCGCCGGCAGCGGCGGCGCCGAGTCGTCGGCGACCACACCGAAGCGCCCGTCACCGGCCATCCAGTCTTCCCGGGCGGCGGCGATCTCCTCGTGGGACCGACCCACGAAGTTCCACCACATCACCAACGGCTCCTCGAACGGCGTACCGCCCAGCAGCAGCAACCGGGCCCCGGCCCCGCCCCGCACCGTCAGCTCCCGGCGGCCCGAGCCCAGATACAGCAGCGCCCCCGGCTCGAACCCGACCCCGGCCGCCTCCGCGGACCCGGACATCGCCAGCACGGCGTACTCGAAATCGGGCCGCAACGCCATCGTCGCCGGCGCCTCACCGCTCAACTCCAGCTGCACCCCCACCAACGGGGTGTGCACCACCGCCGGTGACCGCTCCCCGGCGAACTCGCCGACCAGCACCGTGCCGTCCAGATCGCCGTCCCGCCAGCGCGGCAGGTCGGCGTGGTGCGCGAAGTCGGCCGCTCCGGCCCGCGCCGGATCCGGCAGAGCCACCCAGAGCTGCACACCGTGCATCACCGGCGGATGGGTGGCCGGCGAGCGCTCGGAGTGGGCGATACCGTTCCCGGAGGTCATCACATTCAGTTGGCCGGGCACGATCGGCTGCACGTTGCCGAGGCTGTCCCGGTGCAGAATCTCGCCGTCGAGCAGCCAGGTCACCGTCTGCAGCCCGGTGTGCGGGTGCGGCGGCACCTCCATACCGGGCCGCTGCGCCACATCGTCCGGGCCGAAATGATCCACGAAACACCACGCGCCGACCATCCGGCGCGCGCGCTGCGGAAGCAGCCGCCGCACAGTGGTGTACCGGCCCAACGGCACGTCGTGGCCGGGCAACAACACACTGCCGGGATCGACGTCGGCCACGCCAGGCGGTCGGGTCTGCGCCAGCATTGATTCAGTACGCTCCACCGCCCGACTGTACGCGCACGCCGGCTCGCGACCGCGGCGCTTCCAGCCAGGGCGAGCGCGGTTCACCAGCCCGTGGTTGGCTGGCCCGGCGTGCGCTGGCCCGGGCCTTGGTTCACCGGTTGCTGGAGGAGACCAGCACGCTGTTGGCACCGGCGACCAGGTCCAGGTACAGGCGCTCCGGCGACCGGTCCCAACCCGGCGTACCCAGCACCGAGCCCGCGGCCACCCCGTCCCAGCGGTCGTCGCGTACCACCACCGAGCCGGCTCCGGCTCCCGCCCGAACCGTACCGGAGTCTCCCCCGGGATCCGGACGTCGAGCTGGCTGGTCCCACCGGTGAGCCGTACGGTCAGGATGCTGGCGGGCTGGTCGGAACGCGGGCCGGTCGGGTTACCGGGACCGCCGGCGGTGATCGGCGGCAGGAGAATCTCGGTACGGCTGGAGCCTCCGGCGATTTCCACGCCCAGCAGACGGGCCCGGGTCAGGTCCAACACCTGACTGCTCACCCCGCCAACGAGGTGGACACGCCAGGCGACCCGCTCGTTGAGCAACACCCGCACCGCCCGTGGCCCGCGCGTACCGGACTCCACGAGGTCGAGCCGCACGGTCTCCCCCCGCACCGCCGGTCGGCCCGCCACACCCGAGCCGGCCGGGGCACTGATCCGGTACAGGTCGTCGTCCGCCTGGCGGCAGCAGAAAGGCCGCTGGCCGGCACCCCGGTTGCGGGTGCCGGCCAGCGGCCGATGCTGTCGTGCTGTGTGCCGCGACGCGGGTCAGCTGTTCCAGTACTGGCCGACCAGGTCGGCGGCCTGCTGCTCCCACTGGGCGTAGGCGTCCGGGTAAGCCGACACCTGCACGGTCTGCGCCGCCTCGGTCAGCGCCATGTCCTGCCACCCATCAACCTGCTTCAGACCCTTCAGGAACGCCGTCGTCGAGTACTCAGGATCGGTGATCTGCTCCGGCGTACCCCAACCACTGGTCGGGCGCTGCTGGAACAGGCCCAGCGAGTCGTGGTCGTTGGCGTCGCCCAGGTGGCCCAGGTTCTCCAGCTTGGACTCCTGCAGGCTCGTCGCGATCGAGATGACCGCGGCCCGCTCCGGCAGACCGGCCTTCTTCGTGGCGGCGATGATCGCCTTCACGTTGGCGGTCTGCTCGTCGTTGAGGCTGATCCGGGACTGGTCGCCCTGGGTGCCGTGCGGGATCAACTTGCTGGTGTCGGGCTTGTCGGCCTGCACCGCAACCGCGACGGGCTTGGCGTCGACGGGGTTGGCCACGTGCGCGATGGGGCCGGCGAAGACACCACCGGCGAACGCGAGACCAGCAACGGACAGGACGCTCTTACGCATGATCGTGTTCATGGGGGTAGCTCCTTCGGGGGTAGGACACCCGCACCGCCAAAGGGGAACGGCAGTTACGGGTGTGAGCACCTCGTCCGGCGCTGCACAAACAAAGGGGAAAGTCTGAGGGGGTGACGCCACCTGATCGGGCGTCGGAGTCGGCGACCTGCCGAGCGGGGGCTCGTGGCGCCGGGTCCATGTGTAACGACCGGGTGGAGGCTGTCATTCCGACCTGCGTGACCAGCCCGCAGGGGCCGGGCGGCGGGTCGGTGGTGCTGCGATCGTCAGAGTGTGTAACGGCCCCGGCCCGGCCATGATTCCGGCCCGGGAGTGCACCCGGCCACAACCCAGAAACGGACACAACGCCCACACGGCACCGGGCCTGCGGCGTCGGAGCACCGGTCAACCACGTGATCCACTCGGGCTCACGGAAGTCGGGGCATCCCGGACGTCAGGGCGGTTTACTGCCCCGTCAGGCGGGAGCGCACCTTTGTGGCGCAGGCGTCCAGAGCCGTCTGCGCGTCCAGCCCGAGGCTTTCGATGGCCACCAGCGCGGTGAAGGCGACGTCAGCCAACTCCGCCGCGACGTCCTCGCGGGTGTGGGTGACACCCTTGCGCGGATTCTGCCCGAGCAACCCGATCCAGGCAGCCGAAGCCTCCCCCGCCTCCTCGGTGAGCTTGAGGATGCGGCAGGTCAGTTCGGTCTGCCCGGTGCCGTTCGCCGCGTCAAGCCAGCCGCGTGACGCTCTGGCCGCCTCCCAGATCGACTCGTCCACGGCGACCAGTCAACCCGATCGGCCCACCGGCCTGAACGACCGGGTAGGGCTGGATCGTCGTGTTGACCGGCGGATCAGCGAACCCATTGACACTGGTCGACGGCGGTTCTAGGTTCAGGACGCTACCGACCGGTAGGCAACCGTCCCGCTGGTCGCCCCCGGGCGACAACCGCCCGATGGGGAGCATCGATGCTGTCCACACCCGTTCGTCACCTCCGCCGTCTGCTCGCCGCCGCCGCGACGCTGACCCTCGCATTCGGGTTGGCCGGTGCGGCGCCGGCCAGCGCCACCGGTCGCGACGCGAGGGGCGGCGAGCCACTGCCCGGCTACACCATCGAGAATCCGGCGTTGGCGCCGCTGGTGGTGGGCGGCCGGCCGACGACGGTACGCCAGGGCGTGCACCGCCACGCCGGGTACATCATCGAGGTCCCCGCCCGGTGGAACGGCGACCTGGTGTTGTGGGCGCACGGCTACCGCGGCCAGGGCACTGTGCTCTCGCCGGAACCGCCAGCCTTCGGGCTGCGCCAGCGCCTGCTGGAGCAGGGGTACGCGTGGGCGTCGTCCTCGTACGACCGGAACGGCTTCGACATCCGCTCCGGGGTGCTGGGGACGAAGGATCTCGCCGACCACTTCGGGCGGACGGTCCGCCGACCGCAGCACACCTACGTCGCCGGGGTGTCGATGGGTGGGTACGTCATCGGTCGTTCACTGGAGCAGTACCCCGGCTTCTACGACGGCGCGTTGCCGATGTGCGGTGTGCTCGGTGATCAGACGCTGCTCGACTTCTACCTGGACTACAACCTGGTCGCGCAGACACTTTCCGGGGTGCCGGCGTATCCCACGCCGGCCGACTATCTGACCAACGCGGTGCCCCGCATCCAGGTGGCGCTCGGTCTGGCCGGGCTGACCCCCACCGGGCCGGACACCACAACGGACCGGGGCAAGCAGCTGCGGGCGATCACGGTGAACCGTTCCGGCGGGCCGCGTCCTGGCGCCGACGCGGCGTTCGCGGTCTGGAAGGACTTCCTCTTCTCGATCAGCGTGCCCACCGGGAGCGGCAACTCCCCCGCCCAGCGGCCCGGCCAGCTGTCCACCAACCTGCTCACCCGCTACACCCCGAACAGCCCGGTGAACGTCAACGCGACGGTGCAGCGGGTCGCCCCGGAGAACCTGCGGCAGCGGCTGCTGCCGACGCTGACCGAGGTGCCGCGCATCGCCGGCCGCCCGACCGCGCCGGTACTCAGCCTGCACGGTCTCGGTGACCTGTTCGTACCGTTCAGCATGGAGCAGGCGTACGCCACCGACGTGGCGCGCAACGGTCGCAGCAGGCTGGTGGTTCAACGGGCTATCCGGGCGACGCAGCACTGTGAGTTCACCCCGGCGGAGGCCGGCACCGCCTGGGACGACCTGGTCTCCTGGGTACGCACCGGCAAGCGCCCGGCCGGCGACACCGTGACCGACCCGGCGGTGGTGGCCCGACCCGACTACGGCTGCCGGTTCAGCGACCGGGACGCGTACGCGGCCGGGGTCGGCACCCGCCGCCTCTACCCGGCCTGCTGAGCGGACACACAGAACCGGCCGGCTCCCGTCGAAGGGAGCCGGCCGGCCTCGTGTGCGGGTGTCACCACATCTGCTGGACGATGTCCGCCGCCTGCTCCTCCCACTGCGCGTACGCGTAGGGGAAGGCGGAGACCTGCACGGTCTGCGCGGCGGCGGTCAGCGGCAGGTCCTGCCAGCCGCCGACGTTCTTGAGTGCGGTGAAGAACGCCGTGGCGGCGTACTCCGGGTCGGTGATCTGGTCGGGCGTGCCCCAACCGGACGACGGACGCTGCTGGAACAGGCCCTGCGAATCGTGGTCGTTGTACGCGCCGAGGTGGCCGAGGTTGTACAGCTTCGACTCCTGCAACGAGGTGGCGACGCCGATCACCGCGCCCCGGTCACCGACGCCGGTCTTCTTGGCGGCGTCGACGATGGCCCGGGCGTTGGCCAACTGCGCGTCGTCGAGCGGTACGCGCGACTGTGCGCCCTCGATGCCGTGCGGGATCAGTTGGGCTCGGCTCGGCTTGCCGGCCGGCGGCTTGCCGGTCGCGGAGCCGGTGGTGAGGCCCGACTCGACGGGCTGGTCGTCCTGGCGGGCCGTGGTGGCGGCCTTTCCGGTGGCGCGGTCGATGGCGGCGACGGCACCCTGGTGCGGTCCGGAGGTGACCGGTGCGGCGACCGCGGTCGGCGCGAGGGCCAGACCACCGAGAGCAGCCACACCCGCCACGCTCAGCGCGGTCTTGCGGTACGAGTCCTTAGCGATGGCGGGGAGCCATCGAGTGAAGTCGACCTTCACGATGGTTGCCCTTTCGATCGTGCGGAGCGCTCCGGGGTGAACACTCCTCGGGAGATGACCGCGGAAACGGGTTTGGGCTCCGGCGGTACGGGGGACACAACCGGGTTCACGTGTCGGGCATTCCGGAATTGCCCGAACCCCGGCTGGCTGCGGCCCTGGTCACGCGCAGAGTCGGACACCGGGGCCCTGCCGGCATCAGACCAGACGGCCGTGACACAGGGTGTTTTCGGAGCGCGAGAGCGATGTGCGAACGTCAGCCTTTGCTCTGCTTACCTATATGCACCGGTCACGTTTCGTGACCACGAGGACGGACCGCGGTAGCTGGCGGAAAGGGCGTATGCGCAGCTGACGCGACGTGGTGCAGATAGGTAAGCAGAGCAAAGGGCCGTGCGGGATGTTGGGGAGGCAGGCAGGTGGCGGTTGCTCGCTACGGTGAGTGAGCGTCGAGGCCAGCACGGTGGGTCAGGCTGCGGGCCCCGCATCGCGCGTCCCGACGCCCTCGTTCGGCCCGAGGAGTTCCTGGAAGATGGTGATCTGAAGCCCGGCGGGCGCGTCGAGGCGGGAGTTGAGCGACTGCCATGGCGTACGCGTCGGCGGCGCGATCTCGCCCGCCCCGGCGGCCACCAGTCGGACGGTCGTCGCCTCCGTGTCGTCCACCTCGAAGGCCACCCGGATGCGCGGCGCGACCTGCCGGCCCACCTCAACCTCGTCGATCAGGCGTTTCTGCGCCGGGTTGGCGATCTCCAGCGTGGCGCGGCCGGCGTCCAGGATCACCACCCGCGCATCCCCCTCGCCGCTGAACGCCGCCTCCTCCGGCAGGCCCAGCGCGTCGCGGAAGAACGCGACGGCGGCCTCGTGGTCGGCGGCCTCCACCACGAGGCGCAACTGACGGACGGCGGGGACGGGCGAGTCGGCGGCCATGAGCGGGATCCTAGCGTCGCGGCCGGGTTAGGTTGGAACGTCCAGGAGGGAGCGCCGATGGTCCAGGCAGCGAGTGACGATGGCTACCTGCTGCACCCGGTCGGCCGGGTCGCCTCGCCGCTGACCGACGCGGCGACGCGAACCGTCCGGAGACCGGGGTGTTCAGCACCCGCTCACCGCACCGGCCCAACCCGATCGGCCTGCACCGGGTGCGGGTCCTGACGGTGGACGGGTCGCGCGTCGAGGTGGCCGACCTGGAGGCCCTCGACGGCACCCCGATCCTGGACGTCAAACCGGTGCTGGGCGCGGCCGACGAACGCTGAGCCCGTCGACCGCGCCCAGCAGGCCGGTGTGCTGGGCTCAGTGGCCGCGGTCCAGCCACTCCTGCAGGTGCGGTGCCTCCGCGCCGATCGTCGTGTCGTCGCCGTGGCCGGTGTGCACGACCGTCTCCGCGGGAAGTGTCAGCAGACGGGTGCGGATCGACCGGACGATGGTGTCGAAGTCGCTGTACGAGCGGCCCGTCGCGCCGGGACCACCGGCGAAGAGCGTGTCGCCGGTGAACACCGCGCCCAACTCCGGCACGTGGAAGCTGCACGCCCCGGGGCTGTGCCCGGGGGTGTGCAGCACCTGCAGCGTGGTACCGCCCACCTTGATGATCTGCCCGTCGTGCACTTCGCCGTTGGGCGGCAGGTGCGGGTGGACCATGTCCCAGAGGACCCGGTCGGCGGCGTGCAGCAGCACCGGCGCGCCGGTGGCCTCGGCCAGCTCGGGCGCCACCCGTACGTGATCGTCGTGGGCGTGGGTGGCCAGGATCGCCCGGACCTGCCGGTCGCCCACCAGGGCGAGGATCGCGGCCACGTCGTGGGGCGCGTCCAGGACGACGCACTCGCGGTCGTCACCGATCACCCAGACGTTGTTGTCCACGTCGAAGGTCTGCCCGTCGAGGGAGAACGTGCCCGAGGTGACCGCGTGGTCGACGCGGGCGGTCACGGGAACACCACCACCGAGCGGAGCACGTCGCCGTGGTGCATCCGGTCGAAGGCATTCTCGACCTGGTCGAGCGCGATCTCCTCGGTGACGAACGCGTCCAGGTCGAGCCGGCCCTGCAGGTACAGCTCGGTGAGCATCGGGAAGTCCCGGCTGGGCAGGCAGTCGCCGTACCAGCTGGACTTCAGCGCCCCGCCGCGCCCGAAGACGTCCAGCAACGGCAGCTCGATCTGCATCTGCGGGGTCGGTACGCCGACCAGCACGACGGTGCCGGCCAGGTCGCGGGCGTAGAACGCCTGCTTCCACGTCTCCGGTCGGCCCACCGCGTCGATCACCACGTCGGCGCCGAAGCCACCGGTGGCGGCACGGATCGCCTCGACCGGGTCGGTCTCGGACGCGTTCACTGTGTGCGTGGCGCCGAACTTGCGGGCCCAGTCGAGCTTGCGGCTGTCGGTGTCCACAGCGACGATCGTGGTGGCGCCGGCGAGGACCGCGCCGGCGACCGCCGCGTCCCCGACGCCGCCGCAGCCGATCACCGCGACCGAGTCGCCCCTGGTGACGTTTCCGGTGTTCATCGCCGCACCCAGCCCGGCCATCACCCCGCAACCCAGCAGGCCCACGGCGGCGGGTCGGGCCGCGGGGTCGACCTTGGTGCACTGCCCGGCGTGCACCAGGGTCTTCTCGGCGAACGCCCCGATGCCGAGAGCCGGTGCGAGTTCAGTGCCGTCGGTGAGGGTCATCCGCTGGGTGGCGTTGTGGGTGTTGAAGCAGTACCAGGGGCGCCCGCGACGGCAGGCGCGGCAGACCCCGCAGACCGCGCGCCAGTTGAGGACGACGAAGTCACCCGGGGCGACGTCGGTGACGCCCTCGCCGACCTGCTCGACGATGCCCGCCGCCTCGTGACCGAGCAGGAACGGGTAGTCGTCGTTGATGCCACCCTCGCGGTAGTGCAGATCGGTGTGGCAGACCCCGCACGACTGAATCCGGACGATCGCCTCACCGGGCCCGGGATCGGGCACCACGATGGTGGTGACCTCGACCGGTGCGCCCTTGCTGCGGGAGATGACTCCCCGGACTTCCTGGCTCACTGCGCCTCCTGCTGGTGGTCTGCGGCGGGGCCGCGTGCCGGGTGGGCGGGTGTGCCACGGGCTCGGCGGTGGGCCCCTGGCGAACCTACCGCGACCACCACGGCCAGCCCAGCCGGCCCGGCGGGTTATCGCGGGCGGTGCGGGGTACGCGGGCCGCATTCGACCACGGCCAACGGGAGTGACAATGAAATTCGCGCACCTGCCGCTACGGGTCAGCATCGGCGCGTACTTCCTCAACTCGGGTCTGGGCAAGCGCACTCTGGAGGGGACCGCCGCAGAGAGCTTGCACGGGATGGCGGTCGCCGCCATGCCCCAGCTCGGTCAACTGGAGCCGACGCGATTCGCCAAGCTGCTGTCGTACTCGGAGATCGCCCTGGGGGCCGCGCTGCTCGCGCCGTTCGTCCCGGCGCCCCTGGCCGGGCTCGGCCTGACCGCGTTCGGCGCGGGCCTGGTGCAGCTCTACCTGAAGACGCCGGGGATGCGCGAACCCGGCAGCATCCGCCCGACCCAGCAGGGCGCGGGGCTGGCCAAGGACGTCTGGCTGGTCGGCGCGGGGCTGACCCTGGTGTTGGAGGGGCTGACCCACGGCCGTCGGCGCGGCTGACCCGGCGGGCGGTCTGAGGAGTTTCGGTGACCCAGCCCCGGTCGGTGCGGCCGTTCTACCGGCCGATGCGGCCACGTCGTCGCGACGAGCCGCACCGCTCGGCCACGCCGCTGGAGCTCTTCTTCGACCTGTGTTTCGTGGTGGCGGTGTCGCAGGCCGCCGCCAACCTGCACCACGCCGTCTCCGAGGATCAGCTCGGCCACGCGCTGACCAGGTACCTGTTGGTCTTCTTCGCGATCTGGTGGTCGTGGATGAACTTCACCTGGTTCGCCTCGGCCTACGACACTGACGACGACCTCTACCGGATCGCGACGCTGGTGCAGATCGCCGGCGCGTTGATCATCGCCGCCGGCGTGCCTCGCGCGTTCAACGACGGCGATTTCAGCGTCATCACGTACGGCTACGTGGTGATGCGGATCGCGCTCGTCGTGCAGTGGTGCCGGGCCGCCGCCGGTGACCCGGCGCACCGCCCGGCGGCCCGGCGGTACGCGATCGGCGTCACCGTCGTCCAGATCGGCTGGCTGCTCCGACTGGCCCTGCCGCAGGCGTGGGGGACCGCGGCGTTGCTGCTGCTGGTCGTGGCCGACCTGCTGGTGCCGGCGGTGGCCGAGCGCCCGGGCATGACCCCCTGGCATCCGCGACACATCACCGAACGGTACGGGCTGTTCACCCTGATCGTGCTCGGTGACGTGGTGCTGGCCACGTCGGTGGCCATCCAGACCGGAGTGGACGCCGGTGACCGTCACCTCTGGTCGCTCGCGGCGGCGGCCGCCGTGATCGTGTTCGCCCTGTGGTGGCTCTACTTCGACCGGCCCATCGACGCGCCCGACCGTATGCCGTACACGCTGGTCTGGGGCTACGGCCACTACCTGATCTTCGCGGCGGTAGCCGCGGTCGGCGCGGGTCTGAGCGTGTCGGTGGACCACGAGCGGCACCTCGCGCACATCTCGGGAAGGGTCGCCGGGTACGCGGTGGCCGTCCCGATCGCCGTCTTCCTGCTCACGGTCTGGATGCTGCACGTGCGCCGCCAGCAGCACGGCGCGGTGGTCGTCGCCTTCCCGGTCGTCGCGCTGCTGGCACTGCTCGCACCGCTCGGTCCGGCCCCGGTGTACGCGATGGCGGCCCTGCTGGTCGTCCTCGTGGCGTTGACCATCCTGTTGCGCCGCCGCGACGTGGGCCCGAGCACGCCGCTGACCTGACGTCGCTCACGGATCACCCACCGGACGTCAGCGCGAGACCACTAGTCCGATGCTCGGGTGAACTCCATGATCCAGTTGGTCTCCCAGGTCTGTTCGCCGTCGACCGAGAACGCCTGCTCCCACCGGGCGGTGGTCGCGCTGATGCCCGACCAGATGAACCGGCACCGGACCGGACGCCCCTCGTGCTGGTCGTCGGCGTAGAAGTGGCCGACCCCGTCGACGAAGCGGCCCACCATCGGCGGCAGCCCCAGCACCCCGGTGTCGCTGCTCGTCCAGTAGATCGACCACTCCTGCCGGGCCGGATCGAAGACCCGGATCGTGGCGCCGGCGGATCCCTTGGTCGGGAAGGTGATCTCGTCGAAGTGACCGCCGCCGGCGAAGAAGCCGTGCGCCACCGACACCCCGGGGAACTCCTCCCACTCGTCGGAGCCGACCAGCCGCTTGCGCAGCCGCCGGTTGACGACGTTCCAGGTGCCCACAAAGAAGTCGAAGTCGCCCATCAGCGGCCCACCGGCCCTTCCGCTCGCGTGTCACGCAGATATTCGGTCAGATTCGGACTCTCCGGCAGCAGCATGTGCCGGACCCAGGCGGCCCGCTCGTGTTCCAGTACCGCCAACTCCCAGACGCAGCCCACCGCCGGGCGGCGTAGGTGGACGAAGTGTGCCGGGTCGTCGTCGGGACAGTCCAGCGCCGGCTGCCCGGCCGCGGCGACGCGGATCTCCAGCGCGTTGTCCCACACCCAGGTGTACGCCAGCAGATAGGCGCCGGTGTCCGCGCCCCGGTGCAGCACCACCCACCCGGCGGCCGGGGTGCCGTGGTCGACGACGTCGGCCAGCAGGTCGGGCAGCAGGTCGTACGCGGCCTTCTCCACCTCGGGTTCGATCGGCCGCTCCGGCTGGTCCATGTGGTAGCGCTTGAGTTGCCGGCCGCCGATCAGCACTGGCCCGGGCGTTCGTAGTTCCTTGTCGCGAAATGCCATGCCGGGACGGTAGGACGGGTCCCCTGACAACTAGTGTCAGTGAAGTGCGGGCCTCTCGACTTCTCTCCGTCCTGCTGCTGCTCCAGTCGCACGGGCGGTTGACCGCCGCGCAGCTCGCCGAGCGGTTGGCCGTCTCCCCCCGCACCATCTACCGGGACGTCGAGTCGCTGCACGCCGCCGGCATCCCGCTCTACGGCGAGGCCGGGCACGCCGGCGGCTACCAACTGGTCGACGGCTGGCGGACCCGACTGACCGGGCTGACCGCCGAGGAGGCCGACCGGCTGTTCCTCGCCGGTCTGCCCGGCCCCGCCGACGAGTTGGGCTACGGCGACGTGGTGGCGGCGCTGCAACTCAAGCTGCATGCCGCGCTCCCCGCGCCGCTGCGCGACCGGGCGACCCGACTGCAACAACGCTTCCACCTGGACACTCCCGGGTGGTACGCCGACGGCGACGCCTCCCCCGAGCTGGCCCGCACGGCCGAGGCGGTCTGGCGCCAGCACCGCGTCGAGGTGCGCTACCGCGGCTGGAACGGCGAGGTGACCCGGGTCCTGGAGCCGTACGGCCTGGTCCTCAAGGGCGGCCGTTGGTATGTGGTGGCCGACCAGCCCGGCCGGGGCGCGCCGGCGACCTACCGGGTCAACCAGATCCTCGCGTTGACCCCGCTGGCGCAGGAGTTCGACCGCCCGGACGACTTCGACCTGCCGTCCTGGTGGCGGGCGCACGTGGTGCAGTTCCGGGCCCGACTGCACCGCGACGAGGCCCACGTCCGGCTCTCCCCCGCCGGGCGGGAGCGGTTGCGCGAGATCGGCAGCGATCCGGTGGTGACAGCGATGGACACCAGCGCCGGGCCACCGGACGCGCGGGGGTGGGTGACAGCGGTGCTGCCCATCGAGTCGCTCACCCACGCCCACGGTGACCTGCTGCGCCTCGGTGCCGACGTCGAGGTACTGACCCCGGTGGCGCTGCGCGAACGGCTGGCCGCCACGGCGGCCGGGCTCGCCGCGCTCTACTCCCCCGCCTGAACAGCCCCGACCGTCTCCACAGTGGAAAGGTCGGGGGCGTCGGTTGTCGGCACGGTATGCCACCCTGGGACGGTCATCAATGGTCACCGGAGGTGAGGGCCACGTTACGGCTACGCGCACTGGTCGCCGTCCCCGGCACCGGGCCGGTGACCCTCGACGTTCCCGCCGGCACACTCGCCGCCCTGGTGGCGCCGCCTCGGTTCGGCACGGCGGTCGCCCGGGTGCTGGCCGGGCTGGCCCCGCCGGTGACCGGCCGCGTCCTCGTCGGCGACCGGGACGTCACCAGCCTGCCGCCGCCGCGCCGGCAGATCGGCTACGTGCCCGCCGGTGGCGCGCTGCTGCCGCAGCTCACCGTGCGGCGCAACATCGAGTACGGCCAGCGCAAACGCGAACGGGTGCACGAGGTGGCCAACGACTGGACGGCCACAGTGGTCGACCGGCTCGAGTTGGCGCTCTCCCTCGCCCTGCTGCCGCACCAGATCTCCGACGCCCAGCGGTTCCGGGTGGCGCTCGCCCGAGCGGCGGCCTGCCTGCCGGAGGTGCTGGTGGTCGACCTGCCCGCTGGTTCGGCGGGCGACAGCCGCCTCGGTGATCTGATGCCTCGCCTCTCGCCGCCGGACGCCCCCGGGGTGGCGGTGCTGGTCTGCACCGCCGACCCGGCCACCCTCGCCGAGATACCGGTGCGGCACGAGCTGGTCACCGAGCCGAGCGAGGCGGCCCGATGACGCCGGCCGCCCGGGTGGGTCGCCGTACGCTGCTGCGCGCCGCCGCCGCGGGCGCCACCGCCCTGGCCGCCGGCTGCTCCGGCGGAACCCGGTCGGTGCAGGTCGCCGTGGTGTGGAGCACCAGCGAGCTGGACCGGTTCCGCGAGGTCGTCGCCGGCTACCCCGCCCCGGTGCAGGTGATCAGCGCCGGCAACGACATCGACGCGTTCCTGCGCGCCCGGCACCTCGCCGGCACCATCCCGGACGTGGCGATCCTGCCGCGCCCCGGCCTGGTCACCGAGTACGCCCAGCGCGGCTGGCTGAGCCCGGTGCGCCCGTCCACCGACTATGCCGTGCGCGTCGAGCTGAGCGATCTGCTGATGACCGAGGGCGAACGCTACGGCGTCTGGGTCAAGGCGGCGCACAAGTCGCTGGTCTGGCACCTGCCCTCCATGTTGCCCGCGCCGCCGACCACCTGGGACGAACTGCTCCACCAGACCAGGGAGCTGGCCGCTCGTGCCCGACGCGACAGCGGTCCGGCGCCCCTGGCCATCGGCGCCGCGGACGGCTGGGTGCTCACCGACTGGTTCGAGAACGTTCTGGCCGACATGGCACCCGGGAGCTACTACGCCCTCGCCCAACAGGGTGCCGACTGGCAGGACACGCCGGTACGCGACGCCCTGGACCGCCTCGCCGGGCTGTGGAGCATCGGGGGCGCGTTCGTCGGTGGCGGCCGTCGTGCCCTGCTCACCCAGTACGAGGAGTCGGTGATCCAGGTGGTGCACACGAAGCGGGCGGTGATGCTCCTGGGAGCCGACTTCACCGCCGACGTCGTTCGTCCGTTCCGGCGCGGCACGGAGGCACCTGTCACGTTCCGGTTCCCGGGCACCCAGCCGGGCGGGGGTCCCCTGATCGTCGGTGGGGACGCGGCAGTGGCGTTCGCCGACGCCCGGGGCGGGGTCGAGTTGGTCGAATGGCTGGCCAGGGCCGACTCGTTCCAGCCGTGGCTACGCGAAGGCGGTTACCTGTCGCCCAACACCAACGTCTCGATCACCAGCTACACCGACGGCGTCGGCAAGCAGCTCGCCACGGAGATGCGGGCCCCCGGCACCCTGCGTTTCGACCTTTCCGACCAACTGCGCGGGGCGTTCACCGGCTCGGACGGGGTCGGCATCTGGCGGATCATGCAGGGCTTCTTCGCCGACGTCACCGACGGGGTCCGCGCCGGCGAGGCGATCCGCCGGGCCACCGGCCTGCTCGCCGCGGCGGCCCGCAGCGCGGGGGGCGGCCGATGAGCCAGGTGCGGGTCCTCGGCGAGCTGGCGGTCCTCGACGACGTCGGTCCAGCCCGGCGCGGTCGGGCCTATCCGGCGGCGGGGGCCACGTCGGCCCTGCTGCTGCCGGCCGCGGTGCTGCTCGGCGGGCTGGTGCTGTGGCCAGTGCTGCGGACCATGCACGCCAGCGTCACCACCGACGGTCGCTGGGTCGGCGCGGCGCACTTCCGGACCGCGCTCGCCGCCCCGGGCACCGGCGCGGTGGTCGGTCGGACGGTCCTCTGGGCGCTGCTGGTGCCGGCGGTGGTGACGGCACTGGGCTATCTGCTCGCCGCCGCGTCCCGCCGCTCCCAGGAGGGCGGCCTGGTCCGGTTGATCCTCCTGGTGCCGGTGGCGTTGCCGTTGGTCGTCACCGGGGTCACCTTCCGGCTGATGTACGACCCGGACCCGAGCCGAGGGCTGGCCACCCTGGTCGCGACCCGGCTGGCCGGCCGCCCGGTCGAGGACGCCCCGCAGTTGCTCGGGCCGGGAATGGTCACCGTCGCGTTGATGTCGGCGTTCGTCTGGGCCTGGGTCGGGTTGGCGGTGCTGGTCTTCCGCTCCGCGCTGGACGCGGTGCCGCCGAGCCTCGCCGACGCGGTCCGCGCCTACGGCGGTACGCGTCGTCACGTGCTGTGGGACGCGCAGTGGCGGCCACTGCTGCTGCGTACGACCGCTGTGGTCTTCGCGTTGGTGGCGGTGGGCACCAGCCGTACGTTCGACCTCATCCTGGTGATGACGCCCGGTTCGGTCCGCGACGAGGCCTCGGTGCTGGCGCTGCGGATCTGGCAGACGTCCGGGGGCACCACCACCGGCGACGGCGCCGCGCTCGGCGTGGTGTGGCTGGTGGCGGTGATCGGCGGGATCATGGTGGCCGCGCTCTTCGTCCGGCAGGCCTGGCCCCCGCCGCGCGTCGAGGCGGCACCGGAGCCCGCCCCGGTCGCCCCGCCCCGACGGGTGTTCCGGCTGCTCGCGGCGGGTGCCGCGATCGCCTGGCTGGTGCCGCTGGTGGTGCTGGTCGCCACGTCGGCCCACGGCCAGGTGGACGCGGCCGCTCGCGGTTGGTGGTCGGCGCCGCCGAATGGCGAGTCCTACCGCGACCTGATCACGGGCACCGAGCTGTGGCGCACGCTGGGCTTCACCCTGCTGCTGGCCACCGCGGTGACCGCCACGGTGCTGGTGGTGGCGCTGCTGGCCGCGTACCCGTTGGCCTGGTTGACCGGTCCGGCCGCGCAGGCCACCGGGCTGCTGCTGCTGGCGGCCAGCGTCGTGCCGATCCAGGTCATCGCCGGGCCGGTCAACGAGGTGCTGGGCCTGGTGCTCTCCTCCGGTACGGCCCAGGGCCTGGCCCTGGTGCACATCGCGCTGGGCGTGCCGTTCGCGGTGCTGGTGCTGCGCAACGCGTTCGCGGACCTGCCGGTGGAGCAGGTCCGCGACGCCCGGTTGGGCGGACGTCGGTGGTGGCACACACTGCGCCGGTTGGCCCGGCACAACCTGTCGGCGGTGGTGGCGGTGTCCGTGCTGGAGTTCGTCCAGGTCTGGAACGACCTGGTGGTGGGGCGGCTGTTCAGCGCGTCGGGGTCCTCGCCGCTCGGGCCGTTCCTGGCCGAGCAGACCCGCAGTTTCGTGAGCAACAGTGGCGCGCTGGCCGCCAGCTCGGTGCTCGCCTCGGTGCTGCCGGTGGTGCTGGTGGTCCTCTCGCGGCGGCACCTGGTCGCCGGGCTCGTCTCCGGGGGCGTGCGGTGACCGGGCCGGGTGGTGGGCGCGGCGGCTCACGCTGGCCGGCGTTGATCGCGATCGGCGGCGTGGTCGGCAGCGTCCTCGCCAACGTGGCCAGCAACCTGGCCGGCAATGTCCTCTCCGAGCTGGCGGCCAGCGTGCTCGGGCCGGTGACCATCGTCCTGGCCTCCGGCGGCGTCGTCGGTTACGTGGTGTACGAGGTGCGCCGCCGCCGGACCGGCCGGGAGGTCGACCCCGAGCCGACGGAGGTGCTCACCACCCCGGCCGCCGGGGCTCCCAACCTGCCCTACACGGCCGAGTTCACAGGTCGTGAGGAGCACGTCGACGCCCTGGTCGGTCTGCTCGCCCGGGAGCACGCGGTGGCGGTTCTGGGCCGGCGTGCGGTGGGCACCTCCGCGTGCGCTGTGCAGGCCGCGAACGAGTGCCGGGAGGATTTCCCCGACGGTCAGTACTACCTGGACCTGCGGCGGCGCGGCCGACCCCGCACGGCCCGGCAGGTGCTCACCGCGCTGGCCCGGATCCTGGGCACCGCCCCGCCGACCTCCGGCCGGCCGGACGCGCTCGCCGCCGCCGCCGACGCGCTGCGCGGTCAGCTCGACGGTCGCAAGATCGTGCTGGTGCTGGACAACGTCGACCGTCCCGACCAGGTGCGACCTCTGTTGCCGCCCACCGCGCGCACCTGCCGCCTGTTGCTCGCCGGTGGTCCGGCGCTGGTCGGTCTGGAGGGTGTGGTCGCGCACTGGATCGCCGAACCGGGCACGTCCGAGGCGGTGGAGCTGTTCGCGACGGCGGGTGGGGCCGCGCCCGCCGCCCGGGTCCGTCGCGCCGACCCACGCACCGACCCGGCGGTACGCGAGATCGTCGACCTGTGCGGGCGGCAACCGCGTACCGTCCGGGCGCTCGGTTACCGCACCGCTCAGCACGGCTGGCGGCACTCCGACGTGCTGGACGCGCTGCGCCGCGCGGTGCAGACGCCACCGCACCAGCGGCTCGCCGTCTCACCGGCGGCCCGCCTGGTCACCGAACGGGACATCGCGTACCGGGTGTTGCCCCGCCAGGCCCGACGGTTGTACCGGCTGATGTCGCTGGTCCCCGCCCCGGTGGACCGGCCCAGCATCGCCGCGCTGGCCGGACGGCACCCCGAGCTGGTGACCGCACTGCTCGACCGGTTGGCCGCGGCGGCGTTCGTGGTCGGCGCGCCCGGCGACCGGTACGAGATCCGCCCCCTGCTGGCCGGCAGCGCCCGGCTGCACCTGCGGGACGCGGATCCGGTCCGGGCCCGGGTCGCCGCGCAGGCCCGGCTGACCCGGCACCTGGCCCGTCGGGCCGAACGGCACGCGGCCAACCTGGCGGTGCTCGGCTCCTCACCCGACCGGGAGTGGTCGCTGCCGTTGGACGACGACCCGTACGGCTGGTTCGACCTGCACCAGGAGCTGCTGCTGGCGGTGGTGCGGGTGCCGGCCGGCGCGAAGGAGACCCTGCCCCGGCGGGTGCGCCGGTGGTGGTTCCGGTTGGCGGTGGCGCTGTGCGGGTGGCTGGCGTACGCCGAGCGGCTCGACGAGTGGGAGCAGGTCTGCCGCACCGTGCTGGCCACCCCGACCGCCGACGACCGTCCGGAGATCGCCGGGTGGGCGCACAACGAGTTGGGGGTGCTGCGTCGACGCCGGCACGACCCGCAGGGGGCGGCGGCGGCGCTCACCCTCGCCGTCAACGAGCGGGGGCGGCGGGGCAACGCCCAGGCGCGGATGAACCTCGGTCTGGCCCTGCTCGACCTGGGGCAGCTCGACGACGCGGTGGAGCACCTGGAAATGTCGCGCCGACACCGCTCCGGCGCCGACCGGGCCGGGCACGCCCTCACCGAGCTGGGCCTGGGCGCGGCCCAACTGGCCCGGGGCGAACCGGACACGGCACACCACCACCTGGTGCGGGCGGCCAACACGTTCCGGTCGGTGGGTGACGCGCGCGGGTACGCGGCGGCCCTGACGAACCTGGTTCTGGTGCACGCGGCGCTCGGCGAGCACCTGGACGCCGCCCAGGCGTGGCGGGCCGCACTGCGCGAGTACGAGTCCGTCAACGACCCGACCAGCCGGGCGACGGCGCTGCTCAACGCCGGGGCGACGCTGCTGAGCAGCACCCCCGGGCAGGCGCGCACGGCGTACGAGCTGCTGGCCGAGAGCCGCCGGCTGCGCGAGGAGACGCGGCCGACGGCCGGGTTGGCGCGTACCCTGCTCTACCTGGGTGACGCCTGCTCCGCGCTGGGCGACCAGGCCGACGCGCGGCGGCACTGGGCGGACGCGGCGGCCGTGGCCGAGGAGGTCGCCGACGCCCAGGGGCTGGCCGCCGCCGACGCCCGACTGGACAACGACGCCGACGGCCGGGTGACGTAGGTCGCTCGGGTTGGTCGGTGGCGTGGCTCTGGGAGACTCTGTGATCGTGGACGCGCTCTCGGTACGGGGACTCAGTCGCAACTTCGGCAACCTGGTCGTGCTCGACGAGGTGAGCTTCACGCTCCCGGCGGGCCGGATCGCGGTGGTGCTGGGCCCGAACGGCAGCGGCAAGACGACCCTGCTGCGGTGTGTCGTCGGCGCTGACCGGCCGGACGCGGGTGAGGTGCTGGTGCAGGGCCGCCGGGCCGACGAGACCGATCCTCAGGTGCGGGCGCTGGTGGCCGCTGCCCTGGACGACATCGACTTCTTCCCCGACCTGTCGGTGGTCGAGCACCTGGAGCTGGTCGCGTACGCCCACGGGGGTGACGCCGAGCCGGTCGAGGAGGTCCTCGCCGAGTTGGGTCTGGAGCCGGCCCGCGACCAGCTGCCGGTGACGCTGTCCAGCGGGCAGCGCCGCCGGCTGGCGCTGGCGTCCTGTTTCGTCCGGCCCCGCCGGGTGCTGATCCTGGACGAGCCCGAGCAGCGGCTCGACGTCCGCGGGCGACAGTGGCTCGCCGACCGACTCCTGCGGGAACGGGCGGCGGGCACTGCCGTGCTGTTGGCCTCGCACGACCCGGAGCTGATCGACGCGGTGGTCGACGAGCGCATCGAGATCGGCAAGTGACCGCCGCGCCGGCCACGATCGCCGACACGCCGGTCGGGGTGCCGACCGCCCGGCAGGTGCGAACGCACCTGCGTAAGGCACGCAGCCGGCACCACGACCATTCCCTCGGTGACGTGCTCGGCGACGCGTACGTCATGGTCCTGTTCGTGGGCATGTACGGCTGGTTCGCGATCAGCGCCAGCCGTGACCTGCTGGACTCCCCCACGGTGGGTCAGGCCGAGCCGGGCGTGCGGTGGTGGCTGGCGGTCGCCGCGCTGCTGGCGGGCGCGGGGCTGGCCTGGCGTGGTCTGCGCGCGCTCGGCCCGCTGCTGGTCACGCCGGCGACGCAGAGCTGGGCGACCAGCGCGCCGATCGACCGACGGGCCTGGCTGGCGCCGCGTTTCGTCCTGTTGCTGCTGGGCTCGGCGGCCGGCACCGCTGCGCTCGGAGTGGCGGTGGCGGCGCTCGGTGGGGTCAGCGAACCGTCCGCCCTGGGCTGGGCGGCGGCGGCCGGCGCGGGGTGGGGCGCGGCCGCGCTGGCGCTCAGCGTCGTCGCCCAGGGCAGTCGGTCGGGGCGGCGCTGGCCGACGGTGGTCGGGGCGGTGCCGATGGTGGCGGCGGCCGTGATCACCGCCCTGGTGGTGCTCGTCGGTCGCCTCGGCGACGGGCTGTCCCGGCCGGCGACGACGCCGACCGTCGCGTTGTTCGCCGCCGCGGTGCCGCTCGTGGGCGTGGGCGTGATCCTGGCGGTACGCGCGCTGCCCCGGGTCGACCGGGCCACCCTGACCACCGGCGCGCAGTTCGCCAACGCCGCCGCCACGGCCACGATCCTGCTGGATCCGAGCCTGCTCGCCGGCCTGGTGGAGAGCCGCCGCTGGCGCCGGATCGGCCGGGTTCGCAGCCGCCGGTTCCGGCCCGGCCCCGGCTGGTGGGCGCTGTTGCAGGCCGACGTACGCCGGTTGCGCCGCCACCCGAGCGCCGTGCTGATCTGGGCGGCGCTGATCGGGGTGCAGTACGCTGCCGCGCTCGCCCTGCCCGGGTTGGCCGGTGCCGCGCAGGTGGTGTTCGCGTACCTCGCCGCCAATCGGCTGACCGGTGGTCTGCGGTCGGTCAGTCGCTCCCCCGGCCTGCGCCGGGCGCTCGGTGGCAGCGACAACCTGCTGCGCGGGATCCACGTGGTGGTGCCGGCTGTCGGCGCGGGAGTGTGGTGGTTGCTGACCCTGCCGACAGTCCACCCGGGGCCGCCCTGGCTGGCGCCGACGCTGGCGCTGGGGGTGGTGGCCGCCGCGTTCCGGGCCGGCACCCGCCCGCCGATCGACTACGGCGGCGCGACGGTGAACACACCCTTCGGGATGATCCCGGTCGACCTGATGCGTCAGGGGTCACGGGGGCCGGCGCTGCTCGCCGTGCTGGTCCTCGTCCAGCTGTTCCTGGGCTGAGGATCCGCCCGGTCGGCCGGAGCCTGATCGCGGCACCACCAGATCCGGCGGCGCGTTCGGGCCGACTGTCGCTTCCGTCCAAGACAGCGCCGCGACAGCGATCTAGCGTGAACCCGGCAGCCTGCTTCCAAGCCTGAGGAGACAACACAATGCGCGACCTGGTCTACACCGGTTTCATGTCGCTCGACGGCGTCGTCGACTCGCCCGGCGGCGGGCCGGGTGAGGAGCACCGCAGCGGCGGTTGGGTGTTCAAGGACCTCGAGTTCGTCCCGGAGGCCTGGTCGCTGAAGGGCGAGGAGCTCGCCGACACGACGGCGTTGATGTTCGGCCGCCGCAGCTACGAGGCGTTCGCGCGGGTCTGGCCCGGTTCGGAGGACCACGCCGACTACAAGGAGCTGCCCAAGTACGTGGTGTCGAGCACGCTGTCCGACGACGCGCTCGTCGACGGGTGGGGGCCGACCACGATCCTGCGCTCGACCGGGGACATCGCCGCGCTCAAGCAGGGCGAGGGCGGAGCGATCTTCATCCACGGCAGCGCGGAGCTGGCCCGGCGGCTGTCCGATGAGGGGCTGATCGACCGGTACAACCTGCTCGTCTTCCCCGTGCTGCTCGGTGCCGGCAAGAGCCTGTTCGGCCGGGCCGACCGCGACAAGCACATGCTGACGCTGCGGGAGTCGGAGAGCTACCCGAACGGGATCCTCAAGGTGATCTACGACGTCAAGCGCTGATCGAGGTCGAGGCCGACGGCGCCGCGCGGGCGAGCGCGGCGGCGACGGCGGCGACGCCGGCATCGATCTCGGTGGGAGTACGGGCCGCGTAGCCGAGCACGAGGCCGGGCCGGTACGGCCGCTGGCAGTGCCAGGACAGCGGTTGCACCTTCACCCCGAGTGCCAGCGTCGCCGCCGCCAACTCGGTGTCGACAACGGTGTCGTCCAGCGTGATCATCAGGTGCAGCCCGGCGGCGGCGCCGTGCACTGTCGCCGACGGCAACGTGCGGGCCAGCGCGGCGATCATGGCGTCCCGCCGGCGGATGTGTCGCCGGCGCAGCAGCCGCAGATGCCGCTCGAAGGCGCCGGAGGTCATCAACTCCGCCAGCACCAGTTGCGGCAGCACGGCGTTGCCCAGGTCGGCGTTGCGCTTGGCGGCCATCACTGCCTCGCGCAGCCGCGCCGGCACGAGCAGCCAGCCGACCCGCAGGGCGGGGGCCAGCAGTTTGGACACGCTGCCGGCGTAGCAGACCTGCTCGGGCAGCAGACCCCGCAGGGCCGGCACCGGAGGGCGGTCGTAGCGGTGCTCGGCGTCGTAGTCGTCCTCGATGATCAATCCGCCGGCCCGCGCCCAGGCGACGAGTTGGCGGCGGCGGTCACCGTCGAGCACCACGCCGGTCGGGAACTGGTGCGCGGGGGTGAGCATCACCGCCGGCACGCCGCTGGCGATCAACTCGTCGATCCGCAGCCCGGCGTCGTCGACGCTGATCGGCGGGGTGTCCATCCGCCAGTTGTTCAGGTGCTGGCGTACCCCGAGCGAGCCCGGGTCCTCGACGGCGATCCTGGCGACGCCGGCAGCGGCGAGTGCCTGGGCGAGCAGCCCGAGCGCCTGGGAGACGCCGGCCACGATGATCACCTCGGCGGGGTCGACGCTGATGCCGCGGTTGCGGGCCAGCCAGGCGGCGACGGCCTGTCGCAGCACGGGCGTGCCACAGGGGTCTCCGTAGCCGAGGTCGGCTGCGGCGAGGCGGCGCAGCACGCTCCGTTCGGCACGCAGCCAGTCCGCGCGGGGAAAGGCGGCCAGATCGGGTACGCCGGGCGTCAGGTCGATCGACGCGTGCGCCGCGCGTAACGCCTCGAAGATGTCGGTGCCCGGTACCGGCGGGAAGGTCGTGACCGGTGCCGGCGCCGCGGTCGCTGTGGATGTGGGCGCGGCCGGCGCGGCGACGACGACAGTGCCGGCCCGGCCCCGGCCGGCGATGTGCCCCTCCTCGGTCAGGCGCTGGTACGCCTCGGTGACCACGCCGCGGGAGACACCGAGGTCGGCGGCGAGCACCCGGGTCGGAGGCAGCCGGTCACCGACCGGCACCCGCCCCTCGGCGATGGCCTGCCGCAGCCGGTCGGTCAGCCAGTCGGCGCGCCCGCCCGGCGTCGCGTCGGTGATGGTCAGGTGCAGGAAGTCGGAGCCGGCCGATATGGACCTCTCGGACGCAGTCGGTTTGGCTCTGCCCATCGGACCATTGTGGCAGCAGAGTGAGCAGGAGCCAGACCTGCCGACTCCGCCGGAGGACGATCGTGACCATCCCGTTCCTGATCACCACGCTGATCGTGGTGGTCACCCCCGGCACCGGGGTGATCTTCACGCTCTCCGCCGGCCTGTCGCGGGGCGCGCGGGCCGGGGTGCTGGCCGCGTTCGCCTGCACCCTGGGAACGTTGCCGCATCTGCTGGCCGCGATGACCGGGCTGGCTGCGCTGATGCAGACCAGCGCCGTGGCGTTCGAGACCGTCCGCTACCTCGGCGTCGGCTACCTGCTCTACCTGGCCTGGTCCATGGCGCGGGACCGCGACGCCTTCGCGGTGACCACCGACGCCCCACCCCGCTCGGCGATCCGGGTGATCGTCTCCGGGGTGCTGGTCAACCTGCTCAACCCGAAGCCGACGATGTTCTTCGTCGCGTTCCTGCCGCAGTTCGTGGACACCACGGCACCGGGCTCGACCCGGGCGATGCTCGGCTGCGGCGCGGTGTTCATGCTGCTCACCATGGTGGTGTTCAGCGGCTACGGAATCTTCGCGGCCCGGGTGCGCGACCGGGTGCTGACCCGCCCCCGGGTCACCGACTGGCTGCGCCGATCCGCCGCCGGCACCTTCGTCGCGCTCGGCGTGACCCTCGCCCTCACCGAACGATAGGAGCACAGTGCAGTTCGAACATTCTCCTCGGCTTCGCGACGCGTACCCCGATCTGGTCGCTGGTGTGGTGCAGGTCGCCGGGATCACCGCCACCGCCGACGTGGCGGCACGCACGGCCGCCCACCTCGGCGAGGCGCGGCGGCGGTTGGCCGGTGGGGCCGAGAGCGGGTTCCCGGAGATCCAGGCGTGGCGGCGGGCGTACGCGGCGATGGGGCTGCGGCCCACCAGGTACCGGTGCGCCTCCGAGGCGCTGCTGCGTCGGCTGCGCCTCGACGGCGAACTGCCCCGGGTGCACCCGCTCGTCGATCTCTGCAACGCCGTCTCGGCCGCGTACGCCATCCCGGTCGCGGCGCTCGACCTGGACCGGGTCGACGGCGACCTGGTGGTCCGGCCGGCACACGGGAACGAGGCGTACCTGAGCTTCGCGGGCGACACCGAGCATCCCGAACCGGGCGAGGTGACCTTCGTCGACTCCGCCGGGCGGGCCCACGCCCGACGATGGACCAACCGGCAGAGCGGCTGGTCGGCCGTGCGGGCGGGCACCTCGTCGGTGCTGATCGTCGCCGAGGCGCTGCACCCGGGCGGCGAGCCGGCCGTGACCCGGCTGGTCGCCGACCTCGTGACAGAGCTGACCGAGGTGTGGTCCGCCCCGACGACCGCCGCGGTGCTCACCGCCGCCACGCCGCGTTTCCGCACCCCGGCGGCGGATGACGACCGGGGTCAGGCGGTGTCGCCGGGCAGCAGGTGACGGTAGCCGGGGATCGTCTCGGCGAACCAACCCGCGACACTGGCCAGACCACGGTCGTTGAGCTGCGCGTCGTGGATCGGGTACGCCGCCGCCGCGCCCACGGCGCCGGCGAAGCGGATCGCCTCGTCCAGGCGCAGCCAGGACCCCTGGGCCGGGACGAGCAGGGTGCGCACCGGCTCGTCCGGCACGTGCAGGGCGTCGCCCGGGTGGTACAGCTCGTTGCCGATCAGGTAGCCGAGGTTCGGGCAGTCGGGCTGCCCTTCGTGGATCGCGGCGTGCCGGCCGCCGTGCGCGCTGACCGGAATGCCGGCCGCCGTGAATCGCTCGCCCGCACGGACCCGGGTCACCGGTAGCGGGGCGAGATCCGGCAGTCGGGCGCCCTCCGGCGCGTACACGGGGACACCGAGACCGGCGAGCCGCAACACGTCAATGTGGTCGGTGTGCTCGTGGGTGACCAGGACGGCGTCCGCGCCGACCAGGGCCCGCGGCTCGCTCCACGTCCCCGGGTCGACGACCAGAACCCCGCCGTCGTGCTCGACGCGCACGCAGGCGTGCGTGAACCGAATGATCCGCATCAGCCGACCGTACGCCGCCGCGCTGGCGATCGACCTCAGTGGCACCGGCGGGCCGTCAGCGCATCCGTGCGGCCGACGCCCGGAGGATGTAGACGAACTGCACACTGAACGCCACCACCGCGACCAGCACCCCGACCAGGACCGTCCACACGCCCCCGGCACCGACGGTCGAGGCCACCAGGGCGATGCCGAGACCGCTCAGAACGGCGTTGACCGCGCCCACGAGTGCGGCCGTGGTCAGCAGGAACTCCCACCGCCCGGGACGCGTGCCGACCAGGTTCCACGCCGTGCTCATGGCGTCGTCGGCCCCCACCGCGTCGGCGAAGAAGTCGTGCTCGCCGGCGAGCTGATGGTGGTAATAGGCCCGGATGCGCTGGATCCGCAGCAGGTCCAACGAGTTCTCCACGGTGGTCTCCACCAGGCGCAGAAACGTCAGCACCCCGATGATGACAAGCGTCGGCAGCACCGCGGCAAGGTACGGCCGGACCAGCCTGTCGTTGCTGGCGACGAAGCCGAGGCCGATCAGCGCCGCCGACAGGACGGACAGGAAGATGGTGGCGCGACCGGTGGCCTCGGCGATGGTGCCGGCGCGGGACGTCTGCAACGCGTAGTGCTCGGTGGTCAGGACGGTAAGAAGCGCCTGCTCGCGTTCACTCTCGTCCACCCCGCCACCCTCCGTGGTCGCACGACTCCGTTACCGTCAGCCTATGAGCGGTGGATCGGGTCCGAGCGGCGAAATGCTCGGGTGGGCTGGTCGGGGCGGGCGGCAACGACGGGCCTTCGTCGTCGGTGGGGCGCTCTTCGCGATCGCCGTCGTCATGCTGCTGGCCGCCTGGCGCAGCACCGGCTTCCTCAGCGACCTGCTGCTCAACCTCGGGGCCAGCGTGGTCCTCGCGGCCATCTCGTACGTCATCTTCGACCCGTTGTTCGAGGAGGCCCGCAAGGCGCGGGTGCAGGAGCACCTCAGCTTCGACCAGCAGGCGTTCGTGACACGGCTGCACCGCTCCGGGCGTCGGGTGCGCATCCTCGACACCTGGACGATCCTGTTGGAGCAACGGCACCGGGAGGAGACGCTGAGCGCTGTGCGAGCGGCGCTCGCCAACGGCGCCCAGGTGCAGTTGCTCCTGCTCGACCCCGACTGCACCGCCGCCCAGCAACGCTCCGAGGAGCTGGAACGGCAACGGGTGGACGTGCCCCGGCAGATCCGCACCAACCTGCGCCACCTGGCCGCGTTCGCCGACGCGCTCGACTCGCGGCTGCGCCACCGCCTTCAGGTCCGGCTCTACGACGCGTCTCCGTCGATCCAGCTCTACCAGTGGGACGGGCGGGCGCTGATCTCGTTCTTCCCGATCGGGAAGTTGTCGTTCAACGTGCCGCAGCTCGAGGTGGACATGGACAGCCCGTGGGGCGGGTTCGTGCACGCCCGGTTCGAGGAGCTGTGGGAGCACGAGCAGGCCACCCTCGACCTGGAGCGGTACTGGTCGGTCATGGTCACGCTGCGCCACGACGAGTCGGACGTGGTCGAGGTACGCGTGCCGTTCGTGACGGTGGACGGGCAGCACTACGTCGACTGCCGGGGGTTCCGGGTGACCGGTCCGCTGACGGTGCGAGCCGTGCTGCCGCCCCGCGCGCCCGGGGCGACGCCCGGCGTGTTCGCGCTGGCCGAGCCCGCCGACGAGGACCGCACCCCGGTCGCCGTCGTGAAACGGCACTTCGACCAGAAGTACGGGCACGACGACGGCGAGCGGGACGTCCGCCGGCTCGTGCCGCCACCGGGCGATGCCCGTACCCCGGCGCCCCGCACCGCGCCGGCCGGCGACACACACGCACGGTGACCCCCCGACCGACCTGTGGTTTCGACACACGAAACAATGGTGGTCCACCCTGATCGCCAGGAGGACCGTCGGCGTGTTGCACCGCACCGCACCGCCGTCCGGGGCGGCGCAGCTGCGCGCCGACTGCGGACGCTGCTTCGGGCTGTGCTGCGTGGTGCCCGCCTTCGCCGCGTCGGCGGACTTCGCCATCGACAAGCCGGCCGGCTCGCCCTGCCCCAACCTGCGCCCCGACCACCGCTGCGGCATCCACACCGAGCTGCGGCAGCGTGGTTTTCCCGGCTGCACGGTGTTCGACTGCTTCGGGGCCGGGCAGCAGGTCGCCCAGGTGACCTTCGGCGGGCGGGACTGGCGGGACGCGCCGGAGACGTTGCCGGCGATGGCGGAGGCGTTCGCGGTGCTGCGACCGCTGCACGAGCTGCTCTGGTACCTCACCGAGGCGGTGGCGCTGCGCCCACCGGCCGACCTGCGCGCCGAGCTGGAACGCGCCCGCGCCGAGACGCTGACGCTCACCGAGGGTGACCCGGCGCAACTTCGCGCGGTGAACGTCGCCGACCAACGCAACCGGGTCAACCCGCTGCTGTCCCGGGCCGGCGACGTGGCCCGCGCCCCCGGCGGCGCCGACCGGCGGGGCGCGCACCTGCTCGGGGTGGACCTGCGCCGCGTCGATCTCCGCCGGGCCAACCTGCGCGGGGCGCTGCTCATCGGCGCCGACCTGCGCGGAGCGGACCTCGGTCTGGCCGACGTCACCGGTGCGGACCTGCGCGGCGCCGACCTGCGGGGCGCGGACCTGCGGCGCACGCTCTTCCTGCACCAGACCCAACTGGACGCCGCCCGAGGCGACACCCACACGGGCCTGCCACCGACGCTCACCCGGCCGGCGCACTGGACGGCGCTGCCGCTCACCCCGGTCCGTCAGCCCGCCCGGTCTCCCGCACCCGCCCGTCGGGGCCGGCGTCGCTGACCGCGAGGTTTCGGCCGGGACGACGCCGGGTAGCCAGCGCCGACGTGAACCGGCATCGACGGGGGGGCACGGCGTGGGCTACCGAAAGCGCGACGGTGAGCTGCCGGGCGACCCGCAGCACAGTGAGGACGAAGCCGGCCAGGTGCCACTGGTGCAGGTCGAGGCGGACACCGAGGTCCCCGCACCGGCGGACACCGACGTCCGGCCGGACATCGTGACCGAGCCCGACAACTCGGGCGTCGCCGGTGGTTCATCCGGCAGCAGCGGCGGCGGTTCCAGCATGCCGGGGCACCCCGACGCGGCCCGCTGACCCGGGATCAGCGGCTGGTCAGCGCGCCCCGGGCCTCGGTCATGCCCTTGTTGGCGAGCCCGTCGGCCCGCTCGTTCTCCGGGTGGCCGTTGTGCCCCTTGACCCACAGCCAGGTGACCTCGTGCCGTTCGCAGGCCGCCTCCAGCCGCTGCCACAGGTCGGCGTTCTTCACCGGCTGCTTCGCGGCGGTCCGCCAACCGTTGCGCTTCCACGACGCCAGCCAACTGGTGATGCCGTTGCGCACGTACGTGCTGTCGGTGTGCAGCTCCACGGTGACCGGCCGGTTCAGGCTCTCCAACGCCTGGATGGCCGCCATCAGCTCCATCCGGTTGTTGGTGGTGGGCGTGGCCTCACCGCCGCACAGCTCCCGCTCGTGATCGCCGTAGCGCAGCAGCGCACCCCAACCACCCGGACCGGGGTTGCCACTGCACGCCCCGTCGGTCCAGATCTGCACGCCCCTGCCGGCCGCCGCGTCCACCATGCCCGGCAACCTACCGGGAGCGGACGTCGTCCTCCCCGCTCAGGGGGCCGGCGCGCCGAGCCGTCGGCGTCGAACCCACCACCGCGGGTGGGATGGCCGGCGCCGGCCGGGTGGGGCGCAGCCGGTCGCGGACCCGGTCTGCGGCGTCGCCGGCGGTCGCGGCGATCATCGGCAACAGCCGGGTCGAATTCATGATGGCGACCTCCTCGGCCACAGTGGTGCCGCCGTCGAGGAAGCGCAGCACCCGCTCGGCCGGGTTGCGGTCGAAGAGCCGATCGAAGAAATCAGGACCGCCCACCCCGCCCCGGTCCAGCGCGCGCAGCGCCACCGCGTCCATCCAGCGGTGCCGGCGCGGGTACGCCGGCTCGGGCACCGGAGCGCCGCCCGCGGCGAGGGCGCGGGCCACCTGGTCGGCCTGGCGGTACATGGCGGAGAAGGTGAAGCCGGTGGAGGGGCGGGTCGCGCCGCCGGCCGTGCCGAGCCGGACCACGCGGGGGGTGGGCCGGGCGGGGAACGGCGCGTCGGTCATCGGGATCACCCCGTTCTCCACCTCGCGCACCCGCAGCCCGGTCGGGTCCAGTCCGAGCAGATCCCGGTAGCCGGCCAACGCCGCGTCGTACCCGGCGTCGGTGAGCAGGTCCGGCGAGAACTCGGTGTACTCGACCAGGGCGTAGCGGTCGCTCACCGGCAGCACGTAACCGAAGGAGACGCCCCGGGGCGGCTGCGGGGTGCGGAAGTCCATCAGCACCGCGCTGGTCGGGTCGAACACCGGCCGGTCAGCCTCCAGCCACCACCCCCGGAAGTGCTGCAACCAGGTGGTTCGCCCCGCTCGTGCCGGCGGGCGGGGGCGGGAGTCGAGCACCCAGCCGGCCCGTACGCCGCGCCCGTCGCCGGTGCCCACCAGCACCCGGTCGCCGTCGTCACGCACCGTCTCGGCGGGCGCGACGATCCGTTTGGCGTCGAGGCGACGCTCGGCGTCGGCAGCCCGGTCGTAGACCGGGCCGGAGCGGAGCATGGCGTACCGCAGCGGGGTGAGGTCCAGGACGCGGCGTCGCGCCGCCGTCGCCACCTCGACCTGCTGCCAGCTCGCGCTGAGCAACGGGTCCAGGTCGCCGTCGGGGTGACCCCAGAACGCCCAGGTGCGGTCCTGACCGCGTCGGCGCACCGGGTCGACGATGGCGACCCGCAGATCCCGGACGCCGTGGCGGTCCAGTGCGGCGAGCAGCAACGAGGCGGCGCCGCCGCCACCGAGCAGCGCGAGGTCGACGTCGAGCGGCGCGGAGTCGGTCACCCGCACCACGCTGCCACACCGACGCGCGCCACCACCCGATGGGCCGCCACGGCGCTCAGGCCACCGGCGCGGGCGACTCGACCGGGGGCGGGTCGGCATAGGCGCGCGCGACCGCGGCGCGGTTGAAGACCCGCCAGGTGGCGGCGGAGACGCCGATCGCCACCACCAATCCGACCCAGTACGGCGCTGTGATGCCGAATCGGGCGGCCAGCAGCCCGCCCAGCAGTGCGCCCGCGCAGTTGCCGCCCGCCGCCACGAAGAGGTTCGTGCTGGCCACCCGGCCCTGCAGGTTCGCTGGGGTGAGGGCCCCCACGGCCAGGTTGACAGGCAACCCTTTGGTTGCCTAAATTGACCGGCAACCGAATGATTGCCTGTTGTGGAGAGGGTCGATGGACGACGCGTTCCGGGCGCTGGCCGACCCCAGCAGGCGTCGACTGCTGGACCGGCTCAACGAGCGCAACGGCCAGACCCTGCGGGAGCTGTGCGACGGGCTGGCCGGCACCCGACAGGCCGTCAGCAAGCACCTGTCGGTGTTGGAGGCGGCCGATCTCGTCACGACCGTGCGACGCGGCCGGGAGAAGCTGCACTACCTCAACGCCGCCCCGATCAACGCCATCGCCGACCGGTGGCTCAGCCGCTACGACCGCGAACGCGCCGCCACGCTGGCCGACCTGACCACCGCATTGGAGCGACAAGCCATGGAGAGCCCGACCTTCGTCTACACCACCTACGTGACCACTACCGCGCAACGACTGTGGTCCGCGCTCACCGAACCGGCGTTCACCCGTCGCTACTGGGGTGGAGTCGCGCTGGTCTCGGACTGGCAGGTCGGGTCACCCGTGCTGTGGCAGGACGCACCGGACGTCGAGCCGCGCGACCTCGGCCAGCGGGTGCTCGTCGCCGAGCCGTACCGTCGCCTCTCCTACGGCTGGCACGGCTTCCAACCCGAGCACGCCGAGCACTTCGGCTGGTCCGACGAGGAGCTGGCCGCGCGGCTCGGTGAGCGCCGCTCGAAGGTGACCTTCGAGATCGAGCCGCACAGCGGGTCGACCGTCCGGCTGACAGTCATCCACGACGACTTCTCCCCCGACAGCGAGATGCACCGGGCGATCAGCGGCCAACTCGACGGCAGCGGCGGCTGGCCGGAGCTGCTGGCCAGCCTCAAGACCCTGCTGGAGACCGGCGAGCCGATGCCCGACCCGAGCCCGGCCGGCTGACCCGAGGGCGCACCGCCCGGCGGTGCATTTCCGCCGTCTCCGGCAATACCTCGCCATCGACCCAGCGACGACAGCCCGACCGGATGGACATCGATCGGAGCACCGGTGCCGGTCGGGCCGTCCGGGCCTTTCGGCAGCTCTCCCCGCCTTCGGGTGGACACGTGACGGCAACGAGGATTTCTCATTTTCACCTGATCGAGGACCCAACCCACCTAGTGTTGGGCACACCGGTGCTAGTCACGGAGTTGGCCACCCGAACGACGTCCCACGCAGTCAGCGGACGAAAAGTGAGGGAAGACGCGTATGAAGGTCTCAACAGCACTCTGCTCGGCGGCGCTCGGCGTGGGCCTCGGCACGCTCCTGCTGCCAGGCGCCGCACTGGCCGACACCACTGTGTCACCGGCCACCACCCCGGTCGGTGGGACCGTCGTGCTCACCGCGACGACCTGCAACCCGAAGTCGGGTGACGCCCTCTTCCGGGTCACCGGCCCCAACCGCGACCAGAACGTCCGATCCACCACGGCCGCCGCCGGAGGCGGGCTGAGCGCCGAACTCTTCACCGCCGGATTCACCCTGGGCACGTACACGGTGGCGGCGACCTGCGGCGACGGCAGCTCGGCCGGCACCGCCACGTTCGCCGTCACCCCGATCGGCGGCGCGCCGGCCGGCTCCGGCGGCGACAACCGTGACACCGGCGCTCTCGCCGCCGGCGGCACGCTGCTCGGCACCGCCCTCGCCGGCGCGGTGATCCTGATCCGCCGGCGCCGTCCGGTGTCCACTGTCGCCTGATCGGCGACCGTTCCATCCCTGAGACGGGTGCCCGCGCCGGTGACACCGGCGCGGGCACCCCGACAATCCGGTGCGGAGGTGCAAACGTGCGGTGGCGGCGGACCCTACCGGCAGTGGTGGCCCTGCTCGGCGTGACCGGGCTCGGGCTGATCACCGTCGGCCTCACCGCCGATCCGGCGCGGCCACCACAAGCGTCGGCCGACGCGCCGACCCGCACCCACCCCGCACCGGACCTGGCTCCGCTGCCACCCGCCGCGCCGGTCCGGGTGCAGATCCCCGCCATCGATGTACGCGCCGACATCGTCCCCGTCGGCGCCGACGCCGCCGGGGTGCTGGAGGTGCCGCCACTGGACCGGCCCACCCTCGCCGGCTGGTACCGGTACGGGGTCAGCCCCGGTGAGACCGGCAACGCTGTCCTGGTCGGACACGTCGACGCGCCGTCCGGCCCGGCGGTCTTCTTCGACCTCGGTCGGCTCCGGGCCGGGCAACAGGTGCAGGTCACCCGCGCCGACGCGCGCGTCGCCACCTTCACAGTGGACGACGTGCGGGCGTACCCGAAGGAGCACTTCCCCACCGCCCTGGTCTACGGCCCGGCGGACGCCGCCGGGCTGCGCCTGATCACCTGCGGAGGCCGGTTCGACGCGGCGACCGGCAACTACGTCGACAACGTCGTCGTCTTCGCCACCCGCACCGCCTGAACCGGACCGCCTGCCCGAGCCACCCACGCCGCCCACGCCGCCTCCCCGCTGTCGGGAGCCGGACCCTCGTCGGCAGAATGCGGTGGCACCATCCCCTGATCGGGACGGTACGCCGGCGACGGGGAGGCACGCGGTGGATCAGCGACCGGTACGGGACCGGACCGGTCGAGGCGTACGCGCCCTGGCCCGTCGACTGCTCGGACGGGTCGAGGGCGACTCCCCCACCCTCCGCCGGTCCAACCCGGACGCCGTGGTCGACTGCGCCGTCTACGTCAAGGGCCGCCGGGAACCCGGTCAACCGCACTACGCCGACGCGTACGCCCGGGCGCGGCACGGCCGCGACGCCTTCGTGTGGCTGGGACTGCACGATCCCGGCCCGGCAGTGCTCGCCGCAGTCGGCCAGACCTTCGGCCTCGACGAACTGACAGTCGAACAGGCGCTCGCCGACGGGCACCGGCCCACCGTGCAGCGCCACGGGCCGGTCACGCTGCTGGTCCTGCGCACCGCCGGGTACGTGGAGCACGACGAGCTGACCGAGACCTCCGAGGTGATCGACACCGGGGACGTCATGGTGCTGCTCGGTGACCGCTTCGCCATCACGGTGCGGCACGGTGCCGCCGGGGCGCTGCGCAGCGTTCGCGCCGACATCGAGCGCCGCCCCGCGCTGCTGGCAGCCGGCCCGTGGGCGGTGGCGTACGCGGTCTGCGCCCGCATGGTCGACTCCTACCTCGAGGTGGCCGGCCACGTGGAACGGGACCTGGAGCGGGTCGAGGAGGCGGTGTTCGCCCGCGACCGCACCGCCGACATTCAGCACATCTACCAGCTCAAACGGGAGGTGGTGGAGTTCAAGCGCGCGGTCCTGCCGTTGCAGGGGCCGATGCGTACGCTGCTCGAACCCGACGGCCCGCCGCGCGCCCTGCACCGCTGGTTCGTCGACGTCGACGGCCGGCTGAGCCGGGCGGTGGACCGGGTGGCCGCGTACGACGACCTGCTCACCTCGATCGTCCAGTCGCGGCTGGCGCAGCTCGCCGTCGAGCAGAACAACGACATGCGCAAGATCGCCGCCTGGGCGGCCATCGCAGCCACCCAGACCGGCATCGCCGGCATCTACGGCATGAACTTCAACCACATGCCCGAGCTGGCCTGGCGCTACGGCTACGCCGGGGCCCTCACCCTGATGGCGGCGGCGGCCCTGTTCCTGTACCGGCTGTTCCGCCGCTCCGGCTGGCTGTGAGGTCGGTGGTCCGCCCGAGCTGACCGAGGGCTAACCTCGCGCGGGTGATGTGGCAGCGGTACGTGGCGATCGGCGACAGCACCACCGAAGGGCTCGACGACCCGGACGGCATCGGTGGCTACCGGGGCTGGGCCGACCGGTTCGCCCTGGCGGTGGCCCGCGCCCAGGGCGGTCTGGAATACGCGAACCTGGCCATCCGGGGCCGGACCACCGCGTTGATCCGCGCCGAGCAGCTCCAGCCCGCCCTCGACCTGGCGCCCGACCTGGCCACCGTGGTCGCCGGCATGAACGACGTGCTGCGCCCCTCCTTCGACGCGGACCAGGTCGCCGGGGATGTGGCGGCGATGCAGCAGGCACTGGTCGAGCAGGGGGCCACGGTGCTGACCTTCACGATGCCGGATCCGGCGCCCGTGATGCCGTTGGCCCGGCCGCTGCGTGGTCGCATGCTGGCGCTCAACGAGGCGCTGAGGGCCGCCACCGCACGGACCGGCGCCACCCTCCTCGACCTGGGCGCCCACCCGGTCTCCTCCGATCCGCGGCTGTGGAGCGACGACCGGCTGCACGCCAACAGCGCCGGGCACGAGCGCATCGCCGCCGCCCTGGCGTACACGGCGGGTCTGCCCGGGTTCGACGACTCCTGGACGCGGCCGTTGCCGCCGGCACCCCGGCGGCGCCGCGGCGAGGTGTTCGGCGCCGAACTGGCCTGGACCCGCCGGCACCTGCTGCCCTGGCTGGCCCGGCACCTGCGGGGCCAGTCGTCGGGCGACGACCGGGTGGCCAAGCGTCCGGTGCCGCTGCCGGTGCCGCTGGACTAGGCCCTGTGCGGCGACAGTCGTCGGTCGAGCCGAGGCAGGGTCCAGACGGCGGCGGACCAGGGGCTCTGACGCAGGCCCTGGAGCGGGTGCGGCAGGATGGCGACGTGGGTAAGGGTGCGGGACGTCGGCGGGCGAACGCGACAACGGGACGGGCGTGCCCGTGCGGTTCCGGCCGGGCGTACACGGACTGCTGCGCGCCGGCGCACGGCGGCGACGCCCCGGCGACGGCCGAGGCGTTGATGCGCTCCCGGTTCAGCGCCTTCGCCCTCGGCGACTCGGGTTACCTGCTGCGCAGCTGGCACTCCTCGACCCGGCCCGCCTCCCTGGAGCTTGACCCGGGGCAGCGGTGGACCCAACTGGAGATCGTGGAGACCGAGCGGGGCGGCCTGCTCGACACCGCCGGCACTGTGACCTTCCACGCCCACTACCGGGACGCGGGCCGGCCCGGCACGTTGACCGAACACAGCCGGTTCGTCCGCGAGGACGGCCGCTGGGTCTACCTCGACGGTGACCAACCCTGACGGGTGCGCGTCCGCACCGCCACCGCGCCGCGCAGCTTCCGGGCCGACTGGGCCGGGGGCTCCACCAGGATCGTCGTCGGCATCGACGCTGTCGGCGAGTCGAAGGCCGGGGTCAACGTCCTGCACGAGAAGCTGACCGGAGCCGAGCAGGCCGCGGAGCTGAAGGCGTACTGAAGGTGTTGCTCGAGACGGACGGAGACCACCGATGACCATGACACTCATCAACCTGCCGGTGCGCGACCTGACCACCGCGACCGAGTTCTACCGGGCGATCGGCTTCACCAGCGACCAGGCCCAGCCGGACGGTGACAGCACCGTGCTCACCATCTCCGACACCACCCGGCTGGTGCTGCACCTCCGCTCGGGTTTCGAGGCGTACACGGGTGTCGCCGCCACGGACACGGCGACCAGCCGCGAGGTGATCGTCGGGCTGTCGGCGTCGAGCCGGGGGCAGGTCGACGAACTGGTCGACCAGGCGGCCGTCGCCGGTGGGGAGTCGCTCGGGCCGGGGATGGCCAACGGGCCGATGTACATGCGCGGCTTCCGGGACCTCGACGGGCACCAGTGGTCGTTCCTGCACATGGCCGGCTGAACGTGCGGCCCGGCGGCGGCCCGCGGAGGCCGCCGCCGGGCCCCGGTCAGTCCGGGCCGCCCGGCACAGCCGCAGCCACGACGGTGGGCACTGTCGTCCGGTGCCGGCGGCGGGTCAGCAGCACCAGCGCCACCACGAGGTACGCCCCGGCGGTCAGCGCGAACGCCACCGCGTTGCCGGCCGCCGTGGCGAGCAGGCCGTAGGCGGCGTACGTCACGATGATCAGCACGTCCGTGGCCATCCCGGCCAGGGAGGTGACGGTGGCCCGGCTGCTGCCGACGATCCGGGCCTGGAGCCGCGCGTCGGCCAGCACGGTGGCCAACTGCGCAGCGCCGAACGCCACCGCCAGCAGCACGAACCCCGCCGGGTGCCGCAACAGGGCGCCTCCGGCCAGCGCGACGCCGACCAGCCCCAACAACCCGGCGTAACCTCGGCTGCCCAGCCGCTCCCCCGCCGGGGCGAGCAGCCCACCGACTGTCACTCCGACCCAGAGCAGCAGGAGCAGCAGGGGTACGGCCTGCGCCCCGACGCCGGTGTCCAGGGCGAGCAGCGGGGTGTACTCGTCCAGGGCACCCCAGTCGGCGGCGACCACGGCCACCAGCAGCACGGCGGCCCGTACCGGCGGACGGGTGCGGACCTGCGAGACCCCGGCCCGCAGCGTGTCCCACCACCCCAGGTCACCATCGTCGTCCGGGCTCACGGGCTCGTCCTGCCGGGGTGGTGCGGCACCCACCGGCCGGACGACCGCCGCCGGCTCGGCGACCGGAACGCCGACGGCGGCGGGCGCGCGGTGTTCCGGGAAGCGGGTGGCGACGATCGTGGCGAGCAGGCAGGCGAGCACGCTGGCCGCGCCGACCACCGGGTATCCGCCGACGGCGAGCACCGGGCCGGCGAGCACTCCGGAGACCACCACGCCCAGCACACCGGCCGTCCGCGCCCGCCCGAGCACCCGGGCGTACCGGTCGACAGCGCCGAGCCGGTCCAACTCGGTCCAGACCAACGCCTCCAGCGCACCGGAGACCAGTGCGCCACCAGCGCCCCAGAGCAGGAAGCCGACAGCGAAGGCCGGGTACGACGGCAGCAGCACCCAGAGCGCGAAACCGGCGGCGGCCACCAGCGGGGCGAGGCACAGCAGCAGTCGGCGGGACAGCACGTCGGCCCAGGCGCCGGAGGGCACCTCGAACAGGATTCCGGCGGCGGACCAGATGACGAAGAGCGACGCGATCTGCCCCACCGACAGCCCGGTGTCGGCGAAGAACACCACGTACAGGGGGTAGAGCAGGACCAGGTCACTGAGGAACGCGTACCCGTAGAGGGTCGCCGTCAGCCGACGGACCGCCGGCTCGGGCACGCGCGAAGCGATGAGGGTCATGGGGCCTTCCCGTGGGAGTGGAGACGGACACCGGACGTGCGGTGACCGTGGTGGCCCACGGGATCGGCAGACGCTGCTGGATCAATGTCGCCAGGTCATGCCCGCGATGCTAGACAACCGGCGCGGCCTCGGCCAGCGCTTTCGGCGCGCCGGGCAGCGCGAACCGGGCCGGGTGGGCGGGGCGGGGCGGGGCGGACAACGAGAGGCGGGGCGGGATCGAATCGGTCCCGCCCCGCCGCCGTACCGCTGGTGTCAGCGCCGGTCGAGCGGCGGAATGACGGTGGTGGTCTCGCTGTCGTCGCTGGTGCGCTGCCCGGGCACCGCGCGATCGGTGCCGCCCGTGACCACCTGGGTGGTGTCGGGGTCGACGCCGGCGCCCACCGCCTGCGTGACGTCCGAATCGGCCGAGCCGCTGACCACCTGCGTCGTGTGGTCGGTCGCTGAGGGCCGGGCCGGCGTCGGCGTCGGCTCGTCGGCGGCGCTGCGGTTGGCCACCTGGGTGGCGTCGGAGCTGACCGGGAAGTGGACGACCTGGGTGGCCTCCGGGTCGGTGGGCCGGGTCACCACCTGGGTGGCGTCGGCGTCGGTGGGCCGGGTCACCACCTGGGTGGCCTCCGCGTCGCTGGTGGTGGCCGACCGGCGGGCCAGCGCGGCCTCGGCGTCGCGGCGACTGGCCCGGTACGCCTGGGCGTGCTCGGCGATCAGCTGCGACTCCCGCTCGGCGCGGGTCAGCCACGACTCCCAACGGCTCTGCATCGGACGGATCAGACCGCCGCCGACACCGACGACGAGGATGCCGCCGATAGTGGCCAGCACGGCGATCAGCACGGGGGTGGTGACCGCGGTGGCCACGCCGATCTGGTTGAGCGCCGCGATGACGCCGAGGCCGAGGATGAACACCGAGGCGATGGTGGCCAGCACCCGGCCGTACGACAGGCCGCCGAGCGCGCCGCTGATGATGTCCTTGACCGCGTTGGCGATGGCGGCGGCGACCACGACGATGACGATCGCGACGAAGGCGCGGGGCAGCCACGCGATCACCGCGCCGAGAAGGTCGGAGATCGGGTTCGGGCCCCAGATGCCGAAGGCGAGCTGAAGGGTGAACAGCAGCACCGCGTAGTAGACGAGCTTCGCGACGATGTCACTGGCGTCGTACCGGGAGCGGCTCAACGCGCGGCGGATGCCGCCGCGTTCGACGGCGCGGTCGAAGCCCACCCGTTCGAGGACCTTCTCCACGATCTTCAGTACGGCCTTGGCGATCAGCCATCCGGCCACCAGGATCGCCAGGAAGGCGACGGCCTTGGGCAGGAAGAGCATCACCGAGCGGAGAGCGTCGCCCACCGCGTCGCTGACGTTGTCACTCATCTGGTCATTCCTTAAATGGGGCAGCCGGAACGGTCCGCCCCGACCTACCCCCGACCCGACACGCGGAAACACAAGTGATCATCAGGCCTGTCGGCCCTCTGGCGCGCGGGCGAGTTTTGGCAATATTCTCCGGAGTGCGTGCGGCCACTGGAGCTACTTTTCATCCCCCCGCCGTCGGCCGCAGGAGGAGATGCAATGCACGTCGACTATTCCGAAGTGGATCGCCGGACGCTGCTGCGGGCCGGTCTCGGCGCCGCCACGGTCGCCGTCGTCGGGAGCGAACTCGCCTTCCCGGGCGCGGCGCAGGCCGCGCCGGGCACCGACCTGGACTGGATCATCAGCTGTGACGAGTGGGCCGCCCGCCCGCCGAAGGACCCGCTGTCGGTGAGCGCCATCGCCACCAACAAGATCATCGTGCACCACATGGCGTTCCCGAACGTCACCGACTACTCCCGTGAGCAGGCGGTCAAGCTGGCCCACGACTGCCAGGACCTGCACATGGACGGCAACGGTTGGTCGGACACCGGCCAGCACTTCACAGTGAGCCGTGGCGGGTACGTGCTGGAGGGCCGCCGGGGCAGCCTGGAGCGCCTCGAAGCCGGCGACCGGCAGATGATCTCGGCGCACTGTCCGGGTGAGAACGGCCGGGCCATCGGCATCGAGAACGAGGGTACGTACGTCACCGAGACGCCACCGGAGGCATTGACCGACTCGCTGGTCAAGCTCTGCGTCGCGATCTGCCGGCAGTACGGGCTGCACGCGTACGACATCTTCGGCCACTGGGACTTCCGCACCACCGAGTGCCCGGGCGCCGCCTTCTACCGACAGTTCCCCGAGCTGCGGCGGCGGGTGCACGCCGCGCTGGGCACCAAACTCGGTGACGTGCCGGCGCGCCGCTGGCCGGACCTGTGGCGTTTCGTCAACTCCCCCTCGGTCCGGGTGGTGCAGCACCTGCTCGCCTACCGGGGCTACCCGGTGACGGTCAGCGGCACGTTCGACGCCGCGACAGTGGCGGCCGTGCAGGACTGGCAGGCCCGCAACGGCATCGCGGTCGACGTGGACGCCACCCTCACCACGCCGACCTGGGAGACGCTCGCGCCGGAGTTGGACCAGCACGCCGCCGGAGCGCCGGTCACCGCCGTGCAGGAGATCCTCGCCACCAAGGGGTACGCGGTCACCGTCACCGGGGCGTACGACCACGCCACCCGCACTGCGGTGCAGGACCTGCAGGCGCTGCACGGGCTGCCCCGCAACGGCAAGCTCAGTACGAGCACGTGGTGCACCGTCGTCGGCGGGTCGGTCCGCGAGTCGTTCCGGCACCGCTGAGCCCGTAGTGGTGGTGGTGGTGCGGGGGCGCACCCGCACCGCCACCAGCACGCTCACCGGTTTGATCCGCGGCCCCGGCGGAAAGAGTTGCGGCATGACCTGGGCCCGTCGAGCCGTACCCGCCGTCGCCGCCGCCGTCGCGGCACTCGCCGCGCGGGATCTGATCCAGCGTGACCACGCGCTGCTGCGCAACTTCCCGGTCCTCGGCCGGGCCCGCTACCTGTTGGAGACGATCGGGCCGGAGCTTCGGCAGTACATCGTGGCCGGCAACAACGAGGAACGGCCCTTCACCCGCGACCAGCGCCGCTGGGTGTACGCGTCGGCCAAGCAGGAGAACAACTACTTCGGTTTCGGCACCGACAACGACATCGAATACACCGCCGGGTACCCGATCATCAAGCACCGTACGTTCGGTCGTGCCGTGCCGCCGTCGGCACCGACCGCCGGACAGGACGTACGGGTGCCGTGCGCGAAGGTGCTCGGCGCGGCACGGGGACGAGCCCGGGCGTTCCGACCGGAGTCGGTCGTCAACATCTCCGGAATGAGCTTCGGCTCGCTCTCCGGCAACGCCATCACCGCCCTCAACAAGGGAGCAGCCCTCGCCGGCTGCCTGCAGAACACCGGCGAGGGCGGCCTGTCGCCGTACCATCGCAACGGTGGTGAGCTGGTCTTCCAACTCGGCACGGCGTACTTCGGCTGCCGGGACGAGCACGGCCGGTTCAGCCTCGACCGGCTGAAGGACCTGGTCGCCGGCGCACCGGTGCGGGCGCTGGAGATCAAGCTGAGCCAGGGCGCCAAGCCGAGCCTCGGTGGGCTGCTGCCGGGGGCGAAGGTGTCCGCCGAGATCGCCGCCACTAGGGGCATCCCGGCCGGTCAGGACTGCGTCAGCCCGTCCCGGCACGCCGAGTTCTCCGACTGCGACAGCCTGCTCGACTGGGTGGAGTTGCTGGCCGCCGAGACGGGCCTGCCGGTCGGCATCAAGTCGGCGGTCGGTGACCTGAGCTTCTGGGAGGAGCTGGCCACCCTCATGCGGGACACCGGCCGGGGTGTGGACTTCGTGACGATCGACGGCGGCGAGGGAGGCACCGGAGCCGCGCCACTGATCTTCACCGACTCGGTGTCGCTCCCGTTCCAGCAGGGCTTCTCCCGGGTCTACAAGATCTTCGCCGAGCACGGTCTGCACGAGCAGGTGGTCTTCGTCGGCGGCGGCAAGCTCGGCCTTCCGGACAACGCCATCGTGGCGTTCGCCCTCGGCTGCGACATGGTCAACGTCGGCAGGGAGGCGATGCTGGCGGTCGGCTGCATCCAGGCGCAGAAGTGCCACACCGACACCTGCCCCACCGGCGTCGCCACCCAGAACGCGTGGCTCGCCCGTGGGCTGGACCCGGCGTTGAAGTCGGTCCGGGCGGCCAACTACCTGCGGACGCTACGCCGGGACCTGACCAAGGTCGCCGAGGCCTGCGGCGTCGAACACCCCGGCCTGATCGGCACCGACGCCGTGGAGATCCTGGACGGCCGCACCGCCTCAACCCCACTGCACCAGGTGTACGGCTACCGACCGGAATGGGGACTGCCCTCGCCCGCCGACCAGGCGGAGATCATCCGGCTGATGGTCCCGGAGGCACGCCAGGGCGGCAGCGCCCCGCCCTCCGCCACTGCCGTCGGTTGAGATCACGCCCCACCCGGCTGCGAGACCCGCAGGCGCGGAGCAGGGACGTACCAGGCCCGCGGATCGCGGATCGCGGATCGCGGATCGCGGATCGCGGATCGCGGATCGCGGATCGCGGATCGCGATGAGCTTGATGACTGGGCGACATCTTGATGACTCACAGACATCAAGCGTTTCCCCGCCATGTCCGCGAAGCCGCCCGCCACCCACCACGACCGCCACCCACCACAACCGCCAGCCGCGACGACCGCCGGCAGATCGAGAAGTCGGCGGCGGCGGCGCAGGCGGCCAGCGCAGGGTTGTGTCCCGTGCCGGCGATAAACGCGTGGAGCCGGCAACTCACCGCGTCTATGGTGGCGCGGTGCTGATCAGACGCGAGACACCCGCCGACGTCGACGCGATTCGCGCGGTGCACTCCGCGGCCTTCGCCCAGGCCGATGGCGGTGACGGCGTACCGGTCGAGGCGACCCTCGTCGACGCGCTGCGCGTCGACGAGGGCTGGCTGCCCGCGTACTCCCTGGTGGCGACCGATTCGGACGGCCAGGTGGTCGGGCACGTGGTGGCCACCCGCGGCCGGGTGGGTGGCGCTCCGGTGGCGTTGGGCCTGGGGCCGCTGGGCGTGTTGCCCGACTGGCAGCGGCGCGGTGTTGGCAGCGCGCTGATGCACGCGGTCCTTGGCGCGGCTGACGCGCGGGACGAACCGCTGGTGGTCCTGCTCGGGCATCCCGACTACTACCCGCGCTTCGGGTTCCGGCCGGCCGTCGAGCTGGGCGTCACTCCACCGCAGCCGTGGGGGCCGCAGTACTTCATGGCTCGGCCAATGCACGCGTGGCGCGAGTCCATCCGGGGCGAGTTCCGCTACGCCGGCCCGTTCGACGACCTGTGAACCGGCCCGCCATCCGTCGGCGGCGCGCCACCGACCTGGACGGCTGCGTCGCGGCGCTCGCCGAGGTCCACCAGGTCGACGCGTACCCGCTGAACTGGCCCGTCGACCCGCACCGCTGGCTGCGCGAGCCGCACCCGGCGCGGGCGTGGGTCGCCGTCGACGCCGACGCGGCCGTTGTCGGACACGTCGCTGTGCATCGGATCCCCGATCAGGTGGACGGGCCGCCCGGCCGGCCGACGGCTGAGGTGGCTCGTCTCTTCGTGGTGCCGAGAGCCCGGGGGTTGGCGCTGGGCAGCGCGCTGCTGGACCGGGCCCGCCAGTGGGCGGGCAAACGCGGGACGGACCTGGTGCTGGAGTTGGCCGCCGACGGCGCTGCGGCCGCCGCTCTGTACGAACGCGCGGGATGGCGGTGTGTCGGCACCAGCACGGCACCATGGACCGCTCCCGACGGCGGCCCGGTGTCGCTGCGCCACTACACGCTGCGGCACCGCGCGCCGGGCTCCGACGTCGCACCCGCCAGCACGGCGAGGCGACGGGCGAGCCGGCCTGCGGCCTCGCGCAGCTCGGGAGGCTCCAGCACCTCCATCTCGTGATCCAGGCGGGCGAGGTGCGCGGCGAGCCAGTCCAGGCTGTCGCCGCCGACGACCAGCACCGACCATCCTTCGCTGTCATCCTCGACCCGCCCCACCTGTGGTGGGACCACCTCCCGCAACCGCTCCGGTTGGGCGTGCACCCGCACCCGGGCGAGGTATCGGTACGGTGCCCCGGTCACGGCGCGCTGCACGAAGGCGACCGGATCCGGGTGTTCGCGCGCCGGGAAACGCCAGGTCGTCGCGACCGCAGCCCGGATCCGATCCAGCCGGAACGTCCGCCAGTCGGCGCGGTCGACGTCCCAGGCCATCAGATACCAGCGGCGGCCGGTCGTGACCATCCGGATCGGCTCGACCGTCCGCTCCTGCTCACCAGCGCCCCGGCCGGGATAGTGGAATCGGACGCGTACCCCGTCCCGACAGGCGCGGGCGAGTGTCACCAGCAGTTCCGCGTCGATCTCGGCGACCGGGCCGATGAGGGTGTCGGTGGCACCGTGCACCGCCCGGACCTCGGCGCGGAGCCGCGATGGCATCACCTGATCGAGTTTCGCGAGTGCCCGCAACGCGGCCTCACTCGCCCCGGCGACAGTGCCCCCGGCGGCGAGCCGCAGGGACACCGCCGTGGCGATTGCCTCCTCGTCGTCGAGGAGCAGCGGCGGCAACCGGGTGCCGGCACCGAGTCGGTAGCCGCCGCCGACGCCCGACACCGCGTGCACCGGGTAGCCGAGCGCCCGCAGACGCTGCACGTCGCGGCGCACGCAACGGCCGGTGACCCCCAGCTCCGCGGCCAGTTCGGCAGCCGTCCAGGACAGTCGTCGTTGCAGCAGCGCCAGCAGGCGCAACACCCGCTCGGTCGTCGCCTCGACGGTCACTCGTCGATCGTTGCACGGATAGCGGAACAGCCCTGTCCGCTATCCGCGAGAGGCTGGGATCATGACCGACCAGACCAGGAAGCAGGGATCCGCCGTGATCCGCGACGTCCAGATCACGTTCGACTGCGCCGACCCGGCGAGGTTGGCCACCTTCTGGGCCGAGACGCTCGGCTACCAGGTACAGGCCCCACCCGGAGACTTCGAGTCCTGGGATCAGGCGCTGGAGGCGATGGGTGTGCCGCCGGAGAACCGCAACGACGCGTCAGCGGTGGTCGACCCCGAGGGCTCGCGACCACGGCTGTTCTTTCAGCGAGTGCCGGAGCACAAGCAGGTGAAGAACCGCGTCCACCTCGACGTCCGCGCGGCCCCCGGGCTGGAGGGTGACGAGCGGATGGCGGCCCTGGAGGCCGAGGCCGAACGGCTCGTCTCGCATGGTGCCAAGCGACTCGATCGGCACGAGCCCACTCCCCCGTTGGGCGCCGGTCATCTCATCATGGCCGACCCGGAGGGCAACGAGTTCTGCCTCGACTGACGGGGCGTCTGCCCAGCTCACTGCCGCACCAGGCCGGCGTCATGCGAACATGTGTACGTGTCGCCCGGCGCCAGCATCCTGCACGCCGACCTGGACGCGTTCTACGCGTCGGTCGAGCAGCGCGACGACCCGCGCCTGCGCGGGCGACCGGTGATCGTCGGTGGTGGTGTGGTGCTCGCGGCCAGCTACGAGGCGAAGGCGCGGGGCGTCCGCAGCGCGATGGGCGGCCAGCAGGCGCGTCGGCTCTGTCCGGACGCGATCGTCGTGCCGCCGCGGATGTCGGCGTACACGGCAGCGAGCCGCGCGGTCTTCGAGATCTTCCGGGAGACCACACCGCTGGTCGAGGGGCTCTCCATCGACGAGGCGTTTCTCGACGTGGGGGGTCTGCGGCGGCTGGTCGGGCCACCGGTCGAGATCGCCGAACGACTACGCCGGGAGGTCCGCGACCGAGTCCACCTGCCGATCACCGTGGGGGTGGCCCGCACGAAGTTCCTGGCCAAGGTGGCCAGCGGCGTGGCGAAACCGGACGGCCTGCTGGTGGTCGCACCGGACGCCGAGCTGGCGTTCCTGCACCCGCTGCCGGTGGAACGGCTCTGGGGCGTCGGCCCGGTCACGGCCACCAAGCTGCGCGAACGCCGGATCCGTACCGTCGGGGAGGTGGCCCGCCTCGGGGAGGCGGCGCTGGTGTCGCTGCTCGGTGCGGGCTCCGGCCGGCACCTGCACGCGTTGGCGCACAATCGCGACCCTCGGGCGGTGCAGGTGGGGCGCCGGCGCGGTTCGATGGGCGCGCAGCACGCGCTCAGTCGTGCCCCGCACGCCTCCACGGAGCTGGACGCCATCCTCGCCGGCCTGGTCGACCGGGTCAGCCGGCGGATGAGGGCGGCCGGGCGGTCCGGCCGCACTGTGGTGTTGCGGCTGCGCTTCGGCGACTACACCCGGGCGACCCGGTCGCACACGGTGCGTAAGGCGACGGCGGACACGACGCCGCTACTCGCCGCCGCGCGTGCGCTACTGCGCGCGGCGCTGCCCGAGATCGATCGGCGTGGCATCACGTTGATCGGTGTCTCCGTGGGCAACCTCGACGACAACCCGGTCCAGCCTGAGCTGCCGTTCCAGCCGGACTCCGGGTCCGATCTGGACGTTGCGGTCGACGCGGTCCGCGACCGGTTCGGATCAGCGGCGCTCACGCGTGCGGTGTTGCTCGGTCGGGAGCCGGGCGTGGAGATGCCGCTTCTGCCGGATTGACCGATAAGCGTGCGGCGTCCGCGGCCGAGCTGCGATCAGAGACACATCACAGCAGGTCGGCGGTTTAGCCGGCGGCTGACGGGTGACCCTTGTGGGGTACAGCCTGACGAGGGGGGCCACCATGTCCGACGACACCAGCAACCGACCGAGTCGCACCGCCGAGCGTCCGCACGACGTGACCGACCCGCTGCTGTGGCAGTTGGCGATCGATGTGTTGAGCGCACACGAGCCGGACGACGAGGGCCAGTGCCGCAACCTCCAGTGCGCCGGGCAGTCCTGGCCGTGCGCGGCCCGCACCGGCGCCGAGCACTCGCTGCGACTGGCGCGCGGCGCCTCCGCCTCGGTCGAGGGGACCATTGACGGAACCGACAGCGACGACATCGACACGGATGGGCGTCGCGAGGCGGCGGTACCCGCCCCCCGCTGGGGCTGGAACGCCGGCCCGGTGGCGACGCACCGAGGGTCGAAGGCGTCCGCTTCGGCGGCATGACCCCGACCTGCGTACCGAACCGCACACGCGGGAACGCTCGGCCGGTGATCCGGCCGAGCGTTCGCAATTGACGTTCGAGCAGGAATTCGTAGATCGATGGTCGCGATGCTTCGAGGCACACGGGGTCGACCCCGGTAGCCCATCCTCAGGAGGAGAGCATGCCGATCCATCGAAGCAACCTCGGCCGCCGCAGCGCCGCCGCCATTCTCGCGACAGTGCTCGCCAGCGCCGGCCTGGCCCTGGCCGCGCCGACCGCCGCGCAGGCCGCCACCACCTGCACCAGCCTGACCTACTACAAGGTCGGTGGTTACCCGGGTGAGATGCACGTGCCAACCGTCGGCTGGCAGGACCGCAACAAGACCTGCTACCTGAAATACGGCAACTCCAACAGCGCGGTCAAGGTGTTGCAGGAGGCGCTGAACAACTGCTACTCGCAGTCGCTGCGGCTCGACGGTCAGTACGGCACCAACACCCGCAACGCCGTCTTGTACGCACAGCGCGTGATCAACGACACCTGGTCGTGGGCGGACATCGCCGAGGACGGCGAGTACGGCCCGCAGACCCGGGCGTGGATGGGCTTCGCGACCTTCGGGGTCAACGGTGGTCCGGTCATCCCGAACGTCTGCTACTACCCGGGCTGACCGCACGACGGCGCCGGTCGGAATCCCCGTTGGATTCCGACCGGCGCCGTCGTGGCGTCTCCGACTTCTCTCCCCCACCGGAGACTTCCGCCCTCAGCAGACCCGTACGGCCTCGATGCGCAGGTTCCAGGTGCCGCCGATCGCGGCCGAGTCGTACGCCAGGTTCGCCCGATAGCCGTAGGCGTGCTGGTAGCCGAGGAGCCCGGTGGCGTTGGCGTTGTCCCAGAAGGTGGAGACGGTGCCGGAAGCCCGGTTGTTCTTGATCGACTGGGCCTTGTTGCGGAAGTACGAGGGCAGCGTGACGTCGTTACAGCCGTTGTACGGCCCGTCGAGGTAGAACACGTCACCGGTGAAGTTCGTACCGGCGTAGAGGCAGAGCAGGTTCGTGGGGCACGGGTAGTTGGCGGCCTGGGCCAGGCTCGGGGCGGCGCCGAGCCCGGCGGTCAGGGCAACCGTGGCAACCAGGGCGGACGTGAGCCTTCGCCGAATATTTCGCACGTAAGTGACCTCCGGGTCTCGTCACGACCGAGGCGGCCGTGAGTCGAGTTGCCGACATCGGATTGAGAGATGTCGCTGTGCCTACGATGATCTGCGCGGTAGGTCGACGGATTCCTGCCGGAACCTCAATCCGGTCGCGATTGCCGGCTTGGCCGACCGGCGGCACGGGGGCGAGCGGCGGTTCATGGAGATTCGGATCCTCGGGCCCGTCGAGGTGTGGACGGACGGCCAGCTGATCGACGCGGGAGCGGCCCGGCAACGTGCCGTCCTCGCCGCGCTGGCGGTCGACGTGGGCCGGCCGGTTCGCGCGGAATCCCTGGTGGATCGGGTGTGGGGTGACTCCCCGCCGCCGCGGGTTCGGCACAACCTGCACGTCTACCTCGCTCGGATCCGCAGGGTGCTGACCGCCGCCGGGGCGCCGGACGCGCTGGTCCGCCGCTCCGGTGGGTACCTGCTGGACCTGCCGCCGGAGACTGTCGACGGCCACCACTTCGACGCGCTGCGGCGGCGGGCCGACGAACTGGCCGACGACGACCCGGAGCAAGCGGAGCTGCTGCGCCGGGCGCTGGCTCTGTGGCGCGGCGAGCCGCTGGCCGGCGTGCCCGGTGAGTGGGCGGCCCGGATCCGACAGGACTGGCACCGTCGGCACATCGACACCGCAGTGCAGTGGGCCCGCGGCCTGCTTCGCCGGGGTGAGCCGGATGCCGTGATCGACCCGTTGACCCGGCTCGCCGACGACCACCCGCTCGACGAACCGGTCGCCGCCGCGTTGTTGCACGCGCTGGCCGCCGCCGGACGGGGCGCACAGGCCCTGGCGTACTACGCCCGCTTACGGGAACGGTTGGCCGATGCGCTCGGTGCGGACCCGAGCGCGGAACTTCGCCAGGTGCACCAGGCCATCCTGCGCGGTGAGGTCACCGTGCCGGCGCCCCGCGCCGAACCCGCTCGGACACAGGGTGCGGCCGGTCCCGTCGCGCGGCCGACCCCAGCCCACCCGGTCCCGGCGCAGTTGCCGTCGGACGTCCGGGGCTTCGCGGGACGGGAGGCGGAGCTGGTTCGACTGAGCGCCCTGCGGGCGAATGCCGAGGCGCATCCCGGCGCCGTGCCGGTGGCGGTGCTCTCCGGACTGGCTGGGGTGGGCAAGACGGCGCTGGCCGTGCACTGGGCCCACCGGGTGGTCGAGAGTTTCCCCGACGGGCAGCTCTACGCCAACCTTGAGGGCTACAGCCATGGTGGCGTGGTGCGCAGTGCGGAGCAGGTGGTGCGCGGTTTTCTCGCGGCGCTCGGTGTGTCGCCCCGGGAACTGCCGTTCGACCCACAGGAGCAGACAGCGCTCTATCGGAGCCTGCTGGCCGGTCGACGCATGCTGGTGTTGCTGGACAACGCCCGGGACGCCGCGCAGGTCCGGCCGCTGCTACCCGGGTCCGCCCACTGCCTGGTGCTGGTGACGAGCCGGGACCGGCTGACCGGCCTGGTGGCCACCGAGGGCGCCGAGCCGTTGGTGCTGGATCTGCTCACCGCCGGGGACGCGGCCGCTCTGCTGCACGCGCGGATCGGGGTGCGGGCCGAGAGGGAACGAGCTGCCATCGGCGAGTTGGTCGGGCTCTGTGACCGGCTGCCGTTGGCGCTGGTCGTGGTGGCGGCCCGGGCGGTGGTCCGGCCACAGCTCTCCCTGGCCGAGCTGGGCGCGCAGTTGCGCACCGACGGGGGTCTGGACGGGTTGGACGCCGGCGACCCCGCCAGCAGCGTGCGCACGGCACTGTCCTGGTCGTACCGCCTGCTGACCGACCCGACGGCCCGGCTGTTCCGGCTGGTCGGCGGCAGCACGGACCTGACAATCAGTACGGCGGCCGGGGCCAGCCTCGCCGGCGTCGAGCGCCGCCAGGTCCGGGCGGCGTTCGCCGAACTCGCCGACGCGCACCTGGTGCTGGAGCGTGGTCCGGACCGGTACGGGATGCACGACCTGCTGCGGGCCTTCGCGGCCGAGCTTTCCGGCGAGCAGGACCGGACCGGCGACCGGGCTGAGGCGCGGGGTCGGCTCTTCGACCACTACCTGCACAGCGCGCACGCTGCTGCCGTGCTGCTGCACCCACACTGGGACCCGATCGCGCTGCCGCCAGCTGTCACCGGGGTCCGACCGGAGAAGATCAGCGATCACGACGAGGCGGCGGCGTGGTTCACCCGGGAGCGGGAGGTGCTGATCGCACTGGTCGAGCGGTGCGCGGCCGGCGGGTTCGAACGGCACGCCTGGCAACTGGCCTGGAGTTTGACCATCTTTCTGGACCGGCAGGGCGGCTGGCACGACCAACTGGCGGTGCAGCGTACGGCGCTGGTCGCCGCGCGGAGCGGTGGCGACTCGGCCGGGCAGGCGCACGCGCACCGCAGTCTGGCCCGGGCCCAGGCCCGGCTGGGCCAGCTCGACGAGGCACCCGGTCAGCTTCAGCGGGCACTGGAGCTCTTCCGGGGCCTCGACGACCCGGCCAACCAGGGGCACACCTGCCTGGACCTGGCCGAAATGGCCGACCGGCAGGGCCGGCGCGCAGAGGTGGTCCAGCACGCGGAGGCGGCGCTGACGTTGTACCGCACCGCCGGACACCGGTACGGGCAGGCGATGGCGTTGAACGCGATCGGTTGGTACCGCGCCCAACTGGGTGAGCACGATGCCGCGATCGAGGCGTGTCGGCAGGGCCTGGCGCTGTTGCGGGAGTTCGACGACCGCCAGGGTGAGGCCCCGACCTGGGACACTCTCGGGTACGCGCAGCACCGCGCGGGGCGACCGGCGGAGGCGGTCGGCTCGTACCGGCACGCGGTGGAGCTGTACCGGGAGTTCCGGGACCGGTACTACGAGGCGGACACGCTCGGGCACCTGGCCGAGGCGCAGGCCGAGGCCGGCGATCCGGCCGGGGCGGCCCGGAGCTGGCGGGCGGCGTTGCGCCTCCTCGACGACCTCGGGCACCCGGACGCGGAGCGCATCCGTCGTCGGCTCACGGACGCCGACCGGCCGTGACCGGCCGGCGGGCCCACTGCTCGAACGGGCCGCCGGCCGGGGTACGTCAGTTACAGGGTGCGGGCCAGCCGGTCGGCGAGCGTCCGGGTGAAGCGGGCCGGGTCGGTCAGCTCACCGCCTTCGGCGAGCACCGCCAGGCCGTAGAGCAGCTCGGCGGTCTCGGTCAGAGCGGTGGCGTCGCTGCCCTGCTCGTGGGCCTTGCGCAGCCCGGACACCAGCGGGTGACCGGGGTTGATCTCCAGGATCCGCTTGGTGGTGGGGATCTCGTGCCCCATCGCCCGGTACATCTTCTCCAGGGTCGGGGTGAGGTCGTGGGCGTCGCCGACGACGCAGGCCGGTGAGGTGGTCAGCCGCGACGACAGGCGGACCTCCCGGACGCTGTCGGTGAGGGTGGTCCCCAGCCAGTCGAGCAGCCCGGCGAACTCCTGTCGCTGCTGCTCGCGCTCGGCCTCGGCCTGCTGCTTCTCCTCGTCGGTGTCCAGGTCGATCTCGCCCTTGGCGATCGAGCGCAGTGGGCGACCGTCGTACGTGCCGACCCGCTCGACCCACACCTCGTCGACCTGGTCGGTGAGGAGCAGCACCTCGTGCCCCTTGGCCCGGAACGCCTCCAGGTGCGGCGAGTTCTCGATGGCGGCCCGGGACTCGCCGGTGGCGTACCAGATGTCGGTCTGGCCGTCCTTCATCCGCGACACGTAGCCGGCCAGGTCGGTTGGCTCGTCCGGGTCGGTTGTGGAGTTCACCGACAGGATGTCCAGCAGGGTGTCCCGGTTGTCGGTGTCGTCGATCAGCCCTTCCTTGACCACGGCGCCGAACTCGGTCCAGAAGGTGCGGTAGCGCTCGGCGTGGTTGGCCTTGAGGTCCTTGACCGTCGCGAGGACCTTCTTGACCAGCCGGCGGCGCACGATCTGGATCTGCCGGTCCTGCTGGAGGATCTCCCGGGAGATGTTCAGTGACAGGTCGTGCGCGTCGACCACGCCCTTGACGAAGCGAAGGTAGGTCGGGACCAGCGCCTCGCAGTCGTCCATGATGAAGACGCGCTTGACGTAGAGCTGGACGCCCCGACGGCCCTGCGGGGAGAACAGGTCCAGTGGGGCGTGGCTGGGCAGGAAGAGCAGCGCCTCGTACTCGAAGGTGCCCTCGCCCTTCATGTGCACGACCTCGAGCGGGTCGGCCCAGTCGTGGCTGACGTGCTTGTAGAACTCGTTGTACTCGGCGGCGTCGACCTCGTCGCGGGGCCGCGCCCAGAGGGCCTTCATCGAGTTGAGGGTCTGCACCTCGCTGGTGGCGGGCTCACCCTCGGCGCCGGGGCGCTCGACTGTCATCCGGATCGGCCAGGCGATGAAGTCGGAGTAGCGCTTGACGATCTCGCGGACGGTCCACTCGGCGGTGTAGTCGTGCAGGTTGTCCTCGGTGTCGGCCGGCTTGAGGTGCAGCGTCACAGTGGTGCCCTGCGGCGCTTCGTCGACCGCCTCGATCGAGTAGGTGCCCTCGCCGGTGGACTCCCAGCGGGTGCCGCCGGTCTCGCCGGCCTTGCGGGTCAGCAGGGTGACCCGGTCGGCGACCATGAACGCGGCGTAGAAACCGACGCCGAACTGCCCGATGAGGTCCTGCTTGGCGTGGGCGTCGGCGGACTCGCGCAGTTGGCGCAGCAGCTCGGCGGTGCCCGACTTGGCGATCGTGCCGATCAGCGTGACGACCTCGTCGCGGGTCATCCCGATGCCGTTGTCGCGCACGGTGAGGGTGCGGGCGTCGCGGTCGATCTCCAGGGCGACGTGCAGGTCGTCGGTGTCGGCGACGAGGTCCTTGTCGACGAGGGTGGCCAGCCGGAGCTTGTCCAGGGCGTCGGACGCGTTCGAGATGAGTTCCCGCAGGAAGACGTCCTTGTTCGAATAGATCGAGTGGACCACCAACTGGAGGAGCTGACGCGCCTCGGCCTGGAACTCCAACGTTTCGGCCTGGTTGCTCACACCGTCTCCCTTCTCGGCTCGTACGGAGGTTCGCGGAAAGGATACGAGTCGTCACCGCCGGGGGTGTGGGCGCGTCCGGGTCGTATTCCCGATCCCGTCGACCACTGCCGTGACATAGCTGACTTTGCTTAGCAGAAGTCAGGCCGGATAGCGTGACGGCCATGAAGATCGCTGGAAGCACCGCCCTCGTCACCGGCGCCAACCGTGGCCTCGGCCGACACCTGGCCGCCGAACTCCTCGCCCGGGGCGCCACCGTCTACGCCGGCGCCCGCAACCCCGACAGCGTCGACCTGCCCGGCGTGACGCCGGTCCGCCTCGACATCACCGACCCCGCCTCGGTGGCCGCCGCCGCCGAGCTGGCCGGCGGCGTGAACCTGCTGATCAACAACGCGGGCATCGACACCCGGACCGACCTGCTCGACGGCGACCTGGACCTCGTCCGGCTGGAGCTGGAGACCCACTACATCGGCACCCTGTCGACGATCCGGGCGTTCGCGCCGGTCATCGCCGGCAATGGCGGCGGAACCATCCTCAACGTGCTCTCCGTCCTGTCCTGGGTGAACTTCCCCCTGCACGGGTCGTATGGTGCCGCCAAGTCCGCCGAGTGGGCGATGACGAACGCGCTGCGCCTCCAGCTCGCCGAGCGGGACGTCCGCGTCGCCGGCCTGCACGTCGGCTACCTGGACACCGACATGGCCGCGACCATCACCGGCCCCAAGTCTGACCCCGCCTCGATCGCCCGGCTCGCGGTCGACGGCATCGAGGCCGACGCCTACGAGATCGTGGCCGACGACGTCAGCCGGCGGGTGCAGGCCGGGTTCCCCGGCGGCGTCGCCGCGCTCTACCCACAGCTCCCCTGACCCCCGGCTCCCCTGACCCACGACGTGACGGGCCGCCGCCGGACGCTGCCGGCGGCGGCCCTTTTTCGCGGTACGCGGTCAGCTCGCCACCAGCGTCACGTCGTCGATCACGAAGCTGGTCTGCAACGACGAGTCCTCGGTGCCGGTGAAGCGCAGCGTCACCGTCTGCCCGGCGAACCCGGCCACCGAGAAGCTGCGCTGGACGTAGCCGGACGCCCTGTTCAGATTCGAGTACGTCGCCAGCGTGGTCGACCCCACCTGCACGGTGAGCCGGTCGTACACCGTTGAGCTGGTGGTCTCGGCCGTGTCGATGTGCAGCCAGAAGGACAGCGTGTAGCTGGCGCACCCGGCCGGCAGTGTCACCGACTGCGTCAGGCTCTCGGTGCCGCTGCGGCCGTTGCCGTTGAGCCACGCCTTGTACGACCCGGTCCGGGCCGGCTGGGCGCTGGCGTTGGTGATCACGCCGGAGGACGCGGTCCACGGCGTGCTGCCGCTCTCGAAGCCACCGTTTCCGACCACCTGGCCGCCGGTGCAGGACGGGGTGCCGCCGCTCACGGCGAGCTGCCACAGCGCGTACGCGACCCCGTCGGCCGCGCGGTTCAGCACCGTGGCGCTGACGTTGGCGGTGGTGTCGCAGGACCGGTGGTAGCAGGGGTCGTACGCGGAGTTGGCGGTGCCACCCCACTTGGCCGCCTGGGAACTGGTCTTGCGGGCGCTGGCCCCGGCGGCGTAGCCCGAGGTGGGGATGCCGGCCTGCTGGAAGTAGTAGTCGTCGGAGCGGCCCTGACCCTCGACGTTCTCCTCCGGTTGCAGGCCCAACGAGTCCCAGTACGCCTTCAGCGGAGCCGCAGTGGTCGAGGTGACCCGGTTGATGAAGTAGCCGCCGTTTGTCGAGCCGACCATGTCGAAGTTGTAGTAACCCTTGATGTAACCGCGCTGGGTGGTAGTGAGCGAGTTGACGTAGAACCGGGAGCCGTTGAGCCCCTGCTCCTCGTCGGTCCACCAGGCGAACCGCACCTTCTTCGTCATGGTCGGGTTCTGCGCGGCCAGGACCAGTGCGTTCTCCAGCAGGGTCGACGAGCCGGTGGCGTTGTCGTTGATGCCCGGACCGGCCGAGACGCCGTCCAGGTGCGCTCCGAACATGACCACCTGGTCGGTCGGGCCGCCGGGCCACTCGGCGATCAGGTTGTTCGAGGGGTACGTGCAGCTGGAGCAGTACTGCTCGCTGACGGTGTAGCCGGCCGACTGGAGCCTGGTCTTCACGTAGTTGAGCGAGGCGGTGTAGCCGGCCGAGCCGGCCCGCCGGTTGCCACCGTTGCTGGTCGCGATGCTGTTGAACTGGGTCAGGTGCGCCTGGACGTTGGTGACGGAGATGTCCGGCGCGGCCAACGCGGCGGCGGACGCGGCGATCGGCCGGGCCTCCGTCATCGTGGCCATGGGCGACGCGGCTACCGGCTGGGCAGCCAGCGTCACCGTCATTCCGGCGAACACGGCAAGCGCGATTCCCGCGCTCAGCGTTCTGCCTCTCATGGGGGCTCCTCGGGGTTGGAGAGATACCCGAGACACTGACAGATCTCTATTTCTTGAGCATCGGTCGTTCGTCCCGAACCGCCGCCGGTTCGACGGTGGGTACCGGCGTCGGCACAGGTGAGTAGAGGTGTCAGGATGGGTAGGTAACACGGAAGGGGTCGTCGGGCCCGGAACGGGGGCTTGCGATGGGGTCGGATCGAGCGTGACGCGACCCAGCACTGACCTGTTCCTCGGCGGCGGCGACACCGGGCTGTTGATGGCCCGACTGGACTGGGCCGACACCCCGCTGGGCCCGGTCGGCGGCTGGCCGCAGAGCCTGCGCGCCGCCGTACGGATGGTGCTCTCCTCCCGGTACCCCATGCTGCTGCTCTGGGGTGAGAGCTACTCCCAGCTCTACAACGACGCGTACTCGGCGCTGATCGGCGACAAGCACCCCGCCGCGCTCGGCGACGACGTACGGGTGACGCTGGCCGAGGGCTGGCCCGTACTCGCCCCGCTGATCGAGGAGGCCATGGCGACCGGGGTGGCCAGCTGGGTCCCCGCGCTGCAACTACTGCTGGAGCGGGCCGGCTACCGCGAGGAGGCGTACTTCAGCGTCTCGCACGCCCCAGCCCGCGACGACGACGGCCGCACCGTCGGCGTCCTGACCGTGTGCAGCGAGGTCACCCAGCAGGTGATCGGCGAACGCCGGCTCCGCCTCCTGCGTGACCTGTCAGTGCTCGGCGACGGGCGCACCGTCGACGTGGACGCCACCGCCGCCCGGCTGATCGACGTGATCGACGGCCACCCCCTGGACGTGCCGTTCGCCGCCATCTACCTGCGCGACGGCACGGCGCTGCGCCGGGTCGGCTGCACCGGCGGCGACCACCGGCACGCTCGGGCCCTGCCGGACGCCGTCGAGCTGACCGACCCGGGCCCGCCTTCGTACACCTGGGGGCTGGCGGACGCCGCCGAGGGCCGGGCTACCCCGGTGACCGACGTCGCCGACCGGCTGCCGCTGCCCGCCGGCCCGTGGAACGACCCGGTCCGCACCGCGCTGGCGCTGCCGCTGCCCTCCGCCGACGAGGATCAGCCGCTCGGCGTCCTGCTCGCCGGGGTCAGCCCCAGCCGAGGGCTCGACGAGGCGTACCACTCCTTTCACCGACTGCTCGCCCAGCAGATCTCCGTGGCGTTGCGAAACGCCCGCGAGTACGAGGAGGAGCGGCGTCGGGTCGAGGCGATGGCGGAACTGGACCGGGTCAAGACCGACTTCTTCGCCAACGTCAGCCACGAGTTCCGTACCCCGTTGACCCTCATCCTCGGCCCGCTGACCGACGCCCTCACCGACGCCACCGCGCCGTTGGCGGCGGTGCAGCGGGAGCGGGTGGAGACCGGCTGGCGTAACGCCACCCGACTGTTGACGCTGGTCAACAGCCTGCTCACCTTCTCCAGCCTGGAGGCCGGGCGGGCGCGCAGCGACGCCCGGATGGTGGATCTGGCCGCGCTGACCGCCGAACTCGCCGGGGTGTTCCGGGCCGCCGTCGAGCGGGCCGGGCTGACCCTCGAGGTGAGCTGTCCGCCGCTGCCCCGGCCGGTCGCGGTCGACCCGGTCAACTGGGAACGCATCGTTACGAACCTGCTCTCCAACGCGCTGAAGTACACGTTCATCGGCCGTATCCGGGTCACCCTGGACACCGACGACGAGGGGGTACGCCTCACCGTCGCGGACACCGGCATCGGCATCGCGGAACGGGACCTGCCGAAACTCTTCGAACGCTTCCACCGGGTGCAGGGCGCCCGCTCGCGCAGTCACGAGGGCACCGGCATCGGCCTGGCCCTGGTGCACGAACTGGCCCGGCTGGAGGGCGGCGACGTGCGCGTGACCAGCCAGGTGGGCGTCGGCAGCAGGTTCACCGTGACGCTGCCCTGGTCGGCGGCGCACCGCACTGCGATCACCGGGCCGGCGGTGGACGGGCGGGGTGACGCGGCCCGCGCCGCAGTCGCGGAGACGATGGGCTGGCTCACCGAACCGGACGACGCGCCGACCGAGCCCGATCCCACGTCCGGGGCGGCCACCGACGAGCTGGCCGGGGCCCGGATCCTGCTCGCCGACGACAACGCCGACATGCGGGCGTACCTCACCCGGCTGCTCACCGGGCAGGGCTGGCGGGTGCGGGCCGTCACCGACGGCCGGCAGGCCCTCGACGAGATTCACCGTGATCTGCCCGACCTGGTCCTGACCGACGTGATGATGCCGGTGCTGGACGGCTTCGACCTGGTGCGCCGACTACGCGCCGACCCGACGACCCGGGCGCTGCCGGTGCTGGTGCTGTCCGCCCGTGCGGGTGGGGAGGCCAGCGTGGAGGGCCTGAGCCTGGGTGCCGACGACTACGTGGTCAAACCGTTCGCCGCAGCCGAGTTGATCGCCCGGATCAGGGCCAGCATCCGCCGAGCCGGCGACCGTACCCCTGCCGTGGCCGTCGTCGGCGACCCTCCGGCGGTCGCTGCCGCAGCTCCCCCGGCCCGAACCGCCCCGGTCGGTCCCGGCACGCCGAGCCCGACGGTCGACCCCGTCCGCGACGCGGTCGTCATCGAGCCGGCGCCGGCCGAGCCCGACGGGCTGGGCGACCTTTTGGACGTCGGGTGGACATTCCCGTCCGCGCCGACCTCGGCCGCCGCGATGCGTCGGGACGTCCGGGGCGCGCTGGTCGAGCTGGACGTCGACCCGGACGTGCTGGAAGATCTCCTGCTCGCCGCCTCCGAGGCTGTGAACAACGCCGTCGAGCACGCACAGCGACCCAGGCGTCCAGAGGTACGGGTGCGCGTCCAGGTGGGTGGCGGGCTGATCCGGATCTCGATTCGGGACTTCGGTACCTGGCGGGACCGCCGGCCGGCGATGGACCGGGGACGCGGCGCGCTGCTGATGAACGCCTACGGTGACGTGCGGCTGGTCTCCACCGCCGACGGGACGACGGTGACCATCGAGCGTCGGCTGGCCTGAGCGGCAGCAGCGCGTCAGAGTCGGCGGCCGCTGGCGTCGTGGGCGACGATGCCGTCCAGCCGCTCCCCCGGACTGAGCTGCGCCGGGTCGAACCAGAAGATCATCACCTGCTTGTCGGCGCTCCATGGCACCACTCGGGCATCGACCTGCCGATCGTCGACGGTGCCGATGATCCGCTTGGCGGGGCCGACGAAGTAGCCGAAGGTGGGCACCGGCGCGGCAGCGCCCTCGTCGTAGCCGATCTGGTGGAACCCGGCGCTGCGGTCACTGCCGCGGACGTCGTTGACCAGGATGTCCGTGCTCAGCGAGCCGTCCGGAGCCTGACGACCGGCGGCCAGACCGATCGACACCTTGGGTTCGCCGGGCACGGACACCGACACGAAGTAGTAGACCCGCCGGTCGGCGCCGTGCCGCACCTGGGAGTCCACGATCTGGCCCATCGGCTTCGGCTGCGGCACGTCGCGGCCCACCGTCGGTGGCAGCGTGGAGCCCGGCGACTTCTCCGCCCGCGGCGAGACACCGACCGACGGTGGAGCGACGGCGACCGGCTGCGGGCGCTCAATCGGCGCCGGATCGCCCGGCCCGGACGCGCCGACAGCCACCACGACGACCACGGCGGCCAGGCCGGTCGCGAACGTCGCCGCCCCGGCTCCGGCGACGCGTCGACGGGTACGCAGCCGACGTCCCTCGCGCATCACGGTGGCCAGATCGAGCACGGCGTCGGGGCGCTCGGTCGCCCGCATGGCGTCGCGGAGCCGTTCCAGCTCGCTCATCGGCGCGCCCTCTCGTCGGCCGTGCGGGGCGCGGCGGTGCGCAACTTCTCCAAAGCTCGCGAGCTGGTGCTCTTGACCGTGCCGACGGATACGGAAAGTTCCCGGGCCACCTGCGCCTCGGGCAGGTCGAAGTAGTAGCGCAGGACGACGATGGCGCGCTCCCGCGGGCTGAGCGCGCCGAGGATGGTGATCAACCAGCGCCGGGTGGCCACGTCGTCTGCCACGTCGTCTGCCACGTCGCCACGCCGTTGCTCCGGCACCTCGTCGGTCGGGTACTCCCGCATCGGCCGTCGCCACCCGTCGACCAGATGGTTGACCAGCGTGCGGCGGGCGTACCCGTAGGCGTCGTCGTCGTGGATGCGCGACCACGACGCGTAGGTGCGCACCAGCGCGGTCTGCGCGGCGTCCTCGGCCTGGTGGTGGTCACCGGTCATCAGGAACGCGGCGTGCACCAGTCGCGCGGAAGCCGCCCGCGCGAACTCGACGAAATCGGCGTCACCCCGCGCCACCGCGAACCCTCCCCGTGCCACAGAGCTAGAGACGGGCGAGGTCGGCAAAAGGTTGAGCGCTGGGTCACATCAACTTTTCGCCACTGTCACCCGTCTTCTCCTCCGCGCCGCCGCCGAGCGACGCGCGAGGGGAGAGACATGTCGACGAAGGTTACCCGCCGCTGGGGTCCCGCCTCGATGGCGTCACTGCTGGTGGTGGCGCTGCTCACCGGGTGCGGCCTGCCCGCCGCCGGGCAACCCGCCACCGACCCGGTCGCCGCCGGGCCGCCGCCCGGTGGACCGGCGACATCCGTCGTGCGGCCGACCGTGGCCGCCGAGGTCCGACCCAGTTCCGCGCCCGTCATCGGAGTCAGCTACCCCGCCACCGGCGGTAACCGCTGGTCGGTGGCGCCCGGCGAGACGGCCCCCGGACGCGCGACGGCCGGCAGTTTGCTGCGCTACCGGGTCGCCGTGGAGCGCGACATCCGGGGCCTGCCGGCCAAGGACATCGCCACGGCGATCACCGCGACGTTGAACGACCCACGCGGGTGGACGGCGGGTGGGGCGTGGCGGTTGCGCCGGGTCGGTGCCGGCGAACCGACCGACTTCACCATCTACCTGGCGACCCCCGGCACCCGCGACACCCTCTGCCAGGACGTGCCGGACGCCTACACCTCCTGCCGCAACGGCGGCCGGGTGGTGCTCAACGTGGCGCGCTGGGTCAAGGGGGTGCCGGGTTACGGCGCGACACTGGAGACCTACCGGCAGTACATGGTCAACCACGAGGTGGGGCACAAACTCGGGCACGGCCACGAACGGTGCCCCGGGCGGGGCCGGCCGGCGCCGGTGATGCAGCAGCAGACGCTGGGCCTGCACGGCTGCACCGCGAACGCCTGGCCGTACCCGAAGGGCAAGGCCCGCTACAGCGGGCCGGTCGGGGCCTACGACGACGCGGTCCCCCGGCGGGAGGGCGCCTACTCGGCATCATGAGGACGGCATGCCGTCAGGTACGGCGGCGACGCTCCTGCTCGAGGCGCTCGTCCTGCCGGCCCATCTCGTAGATGGCGTTGAGGCTGGTCGGCAGTCGACTGACGTTGTCCGGCACCGGGCCGGGATCCGGCGCCGGCCCGGAGTCCGGCACCGGACCGGGGTCGGGTGCGGCGGCGGGGGCCGGTGCCCGGCGGCGCAGGAGCAGCAGTGCCAGCACCGCGAGGACCCCCACGACCAGCAGGTACGACGCGGGTGGCCAGGCATTCCGGGTGGGGTTGGCCAGGGCCGGCGGCGGGGTCGGTGCGGGGGTGTCGCCGTCGCGCCAGGGCACGGCGGCCTCGCGGGTGCCGGTGCCCTCGCCGGCGGTGCGGCGATCCGGTGCGGCGGGAGCGGGGACGCCGCTCGTCGACCCGGCCGGCCCGGGGATCGCGACGGGTTTCACCGGGCTGGGCTGACCGGCGACCGGCGGCCGACTCGGCGTGGCCGCCGCGGTGGGAGTGGCGCTCGGCGTCGGAGCGGCACTCGGTGTGCCGCCGCCGAGCAGGTCGTCGACGATCTGGCCGACGCCGCCGACGATGTCACCGAGCGGGTTCGAGGTGGTCGACGGGGACGGCGCGGGCGCGAGGGCGAGGGTCAGCGCGAGGACGACTACGGTAGGCATGACGCCACCTCCGATGTGCCGATATGCCACGCACCGTACCGCGTAGTGGGATCGCGTGGGTGACACCGCACACCGGGGCGACGAACGCGTGTCACGTTCGAGGACAGCCGGCTGCGCCCTCCTCGCCTACGATGCCAGGAACGCGGCGGGCAGCGAGGGGGCGGCATGGTCGATTTCGCGGTGGACCCGGTTGACATTCGCGAGCGTGCGCGAACCCTCGGCACCACGATCGCTGAGGACTACGCGACCGAGGCGGACGAGTTCGCCCGCAACTCCGCCATCGATGCGCCCGGCTTCGGCATCGCGTTGTCGCCGGTGGAGGCGCTCTACATCCAGCGCGTCGAATTCCTCGTGAAGGACGTGCGGGGTGCTGCGGACGTGTGCCGGCAGATCGGCGAGAAACTCGGCGTCGTCGCGGATCAGTACGAGCGCGCGGAGAACCTGCACGTGGGTGGGTTTGGTGGCACGCCGGTGCCGACGAGCAGTTTCGGCGATGCCTACGGCAAGACCAGTGCTGCCCAGCTCGCCCAGGATCCGGCGCTGCTCGTCGCCGCTGGTGCCTCGATCACACTGGCGGAGATTGGCGCGATCATGGCTGGCCTGTCGGCCTGCGCCGCGCTGTGCCCGACGTTCATCGTCGGTGTGACCGGCGCGGCCCTGTTCGTGGCCAACCCCGTCGGTATCGCCCAGGCCGGTGCCGATCTGATTCGGCACGGCGACAATCTGCAGAAGGCGCTCAACGCGAACTTCGACAAGATCTGCTCGGCGGCGACCGCGACCTGGAAGGGCCAGGGCAAGGACAGCTTCGTCATCATGTCGACCAAGCTCAAGGCGCATCTCGACGAGCTTGGCGCATACATCCGCACCCTCGGCGAGACCCTGCACTCTCTGGATATCGCCCTCACCGGTCTGTGGCTCGCCCTGGGTGCGATGGCGGGGCCGTTCCTGGTCTGGCTGATCACCATGCGCGCCGCCCAACTCGTACCCTTTGCCGCACCCGCGCTGGAGCCGATCATCCAGGTGTCCGGCGCCGCTATGGCCGGCTCCGTCACCACCATGATCGCCGGCGCGACCGCGCTGGGCAGCCTGGTCCTGGCGCTCATCAACGGGCTCGCCAAGGATTTTCTCAAGCTGATGGCGCTGCCGGACGACGGTGCGGCGGGCACACCGGACCTGACCGAGTTCCGCGTCGGCGACAACTTCGCCTGACCTCCGCCACAAGGAGCCTTCGTGATCGACCCAGACGTGCAACGCCGGATCGAGGGAATGGCCGAGCAGGCGACCCGGTTCGCCGCCGCCATGCAGAACCTCACCGGCGAGGGCACCGACGACGCGGAGCTGGTGCGCGCGACGTGCGACGCGAGCGGTCGCCTCGTCGACATCGACCTGGCGGCGGGCACCCGACGGATGCAGACCTACGAGCTGCGGGAGGCGATTCTTGCCGCCGCTGGCCGGGCCGCCGACGCGGCCAGCGCCAGCCTGGCGGACGCGGTCTCGCAGGTCACTCAGAGCACCGACATGTACGGCGCCGACGCAGTACGGCAGGCTCAGGAACAGGTCGCCCAGTACCGGCGGCTCGTCGACGCGCAGCGGGACAAACTCGAGCAGCTGCGCGCCGGCCTCGGCCAGCCGTGAGCACCGGGGCGCCAGAGCTGCGCATGCGTCGACGCCTGCTGCGGGTGCTCGGCACGCTGCGACCGATCAGGGCCGGCTATCAGATGCGCCCGGTGACTGTCGGCGGGGTCTTCGGTGTGGCCGTCGCCGCGCTCCTGGCTCCCTTTGTGACCGCGCCGCTGGCCTCCCAGGTGCCGTGGCTGCCGTTCGCCGCCGCGCCGGCCGTGGTGGTGGCCGCCCCCCTGCTGTTGCTGATGGTGAATATCGGTGCCGTCACCTGGTATGGCGGCGGCGCCGGGCTTCCGATGTTGTCGGTCACCGACGGAGAGGTCCGCGGCCGACTGCGCGGAGTGTGGGCCGATGAGCTGGCCGACGCCGACCCGGATGACCCGGCGTGGTGGGACCTGCGGCTGCCGGTCCGTGCGCTCAGCGGCGTTCGCGTGGAGCGCGACAGCCCCGGAGGCCCGCTCCTCGTCCTCGACCTGCCACCCGCGGCAGCGGAGGCGCTGACAGCGAACGCTGACACGCAGAAGCTCGCCGAGCACTGGCGCAGCAGCGTCGACAGCCCCGCCGCGTGGCAGATCGGTCTCTTCGAGGGGCGGTTCCGCCGCGCGCGCCGCCTCCGGGAGTTCCTGGAGGCACTCGCCGCCGCAGGTGGCCCGGTCCCCTAGAGCACGCGCCGAGGGCGGAGGTCGCCTGTCGCGTCCTCCGCCCGCAGCGTCCGAGCTGGTCAGACGGGTAGGCCGCCGACCTGGGTGTTGATCCAGGACCGGATGGACGGCAGGTCGACGTAGATGGACGGGCCGGTGGCGCAGGTGGAGTTGTTGTTGCCGGCCCGGCTCGTGGCGCCGATCAGGTTCCACACTCCGTTGACCCGGCGCACCTGCGGGCCACCGGAGTCGCCGTAGCAGGCGCCGGAGTTTCCGTTGGTGTTGTTGGTGCAGATCTCGTACGGGCCGTTGATGCCGGAGCACCGGCTGTCGGCCACGATGGACGTGTCGAGCTCGTTGGCCACGGTCGGGGCCGAACCGCAGCCCCGCGGGGCGCAGGTCTGACCCCAGCCGATGATCCGGGTGGCGGTGCCGACCGCGCCGGAGGTGCTCGGGATCGGGGCCGGCGCGTACGTGACCGAGCTGGCCAGTTGCAGCAGCTTCACGTCGACACTCGGGTGGTTGACCGCCCGGGTCACCCGCACCACGGTCCCGCCGCTGGAACGGTTGACGCTGCCCACCCGCACCGAGGACGGCGTCGAACAGTGCTTGGCGGTGACCGCCCAGTTGCCCTTGATCAGCGTGCCGGTGCAGCCGGAGACGTACACCATGAAGGGGTAGTTCTCGGTGGCCGGCCGGCCACCGACCACCAACGGGGCGATGTCCGAGTCGCCGTTCCAGGTGTACGTCGTGCTGGCCGGCGCGGCCAGGGTGCCGGCGAACAGCGAGTTCACCCGGCTCGCCTCGGCGGCGCTGGGGTTGGCGTTGCGGCAGGAGACCGGTGCGCTGCTCCCGGACATCAGGTCGGAGCAGAGGCCGGTGCGCCGGTCCGGCAGGCCCAGGATGTGGCCGACTTCGTGGGTGGCGATGCGGGTGCGGTCGTAGCCCTGGTTGACGGCCGTGCGGCCCATCCAGATCCGGCCCGAGCCGAGGCCGGTCGGCTGCGCGCGGGGCCAGCCGTCGTCGACGTAGATGGTGATGCTGGCCGGGGTGCCGGCCAGGAGTCGGACGTTGCTGACCCGGCTGTTCCAGATCTGCGCCGCCTGGTCGAAGTTGGTGCGGAACTCGCCGGTCCGGCTCGCGTCGTAGTAGACGGTCCGGACGGCGGCGGCCGGCGTGCCGGTGGCGAGCTGCATCCCGGCCGCCGCCAGGATCGCCACCAGCATGGCCATCGCCGCGCGTCTCAGTTGTCCTCGGAACATCGGGTACTCCCTGCTGTCGTCCGGCGGCCGTCAGCCGTCGGTCATCGAAGTATGCCGATATTAATGTGACGGCGGTCGATGTTCGGCATAGCGGAAGCGTCATACCGGCGGCGGATCAGTGCCTATCAGTTGCCGAGCACCAGGCGTCCGCCGACCTGGCTGACGGTCGGACCGCCTGCCGTTACTCGGCGGTTACGTCACAGCGAAGCTCCTGTGCCGGGGCAGGACGACGGTGGCGGCAGAGGGTCACCGGCAGCGCCGCCGCGACGTGACCCCGGTACCGAACGGAGAAACCACAATGAGGATCAGGAGCACACTGACGGCGTTGACGGTCGTCCTCGCCGGGCTGGTCGCCAGCGCGGGCAGCAGCGCCGCCGAGGGCACCACGACCACAGCGGCGTACTGCGGGATCACCTGGGGCAGCGCGGAGAAGGCGGCCGGCGCGCTGAGCGACGCCCCGCTGATCGATGTGCGCACCGGCCGGCACGACTGCTACGACCGGGTCGTCTTCGAGTTCAACGGCCCGGTCGACGGTTACGCGGTCGGCTACGGCGAGACGTGGACCGAGGGCGAAGGGCTGGCGCTGTCGCCGTACACCGCCGGCGGGGCGCTGCTGCGGGTCTCGCTGCGGGCCCCGGCGTACGACGACGACCACCTGGGCACCCTGCCCTACGCGGTCGGCGAGCACGTGGCGAATCTGCTGCGCTACCAGACGCTGCGCGACGTGGTCTTCGGCGGCAGCTTCGAGGGCTACAGCACCTTCGCCGTCGGCGTACGGGCGCGGTTGCCGTTCCGGGTGCTCGTGCTCGCCGGTCCCGGCACCCACAGCCGGGTGGTGCTCGACGTCGCCCACCAGTGGTGACCGGAACCGGCCGATCCGCCTGGCCATTCGCCGGACAAGGTGGATGGCCAGGCGACGCGCCGACTCACACGTGCGGGGTGGGCCGGTAGAGGAGTTCCTGGGTGCGACCGTCGAGGGTCCGGCTCTCGATCAACTCCAGGTCGAAGTCGGCCGCTCCCTGGAAGATCGGCTCGGTACCGGTCTTCCCGGTGATCACCGGGAAGAGCGTCACCTGGACGAGGTCGACCAGTCCGGCGGCCATCAGCGCCCGGTTCAACGACAGGCTGCCGTGTGATCGCAGGGGGACGGCGGACTCCTCCTTGAGCCGGGCGACGACGTCGACCGCGTCACCGCGCTCGACGGCCCCGTCCGGCCAGTCGAGGGGGCCTTCCAGCGAGTTCGACACCACTGTCGCCGGGAGGTTCCTCATCCGGGTCACCCAGGCGTCGCGGACCCCGGACTCCTCGGTGCTCGCGGCCAGCATCTGCGCGAACACCCGGCACGTGTTGGCCCCGAAGACCATCCGCTGATCCACGCTGTAGACGGACAGGCGGTGCGCGAGCAGTTCAGGGCCCTGCTTTCCCCAGTAGCCGCCCCAGTTCCCACTGGTGGTGCCGAAGCCGTCGAGGCTGGAAAAGACGTCGACGGTGTAGGTGGCGGTCATCATGCTCTCCATTCACTGGTGAGTTCGCTGCGACGGGTCTCCAGGTAGGCCCGCTCGGTCGCGTTGGTGGCCAGAGCCGCGGCCTGGTCGTAGGCGGCTCGTGCCTCTTCGTTGTGTCCGAGCCGGGCCAGCAGTTCGGCGCGGGTGGCGGGCAGCCGGTGGTAGCCCGGCAGGTCGATGCCCTCCAGCGCGGCGAGGGCCACCGCCGGCCCGTGCACCTCGGCGACGGCGACCGCACGGTTGAGCGCCACCACAGGGTTTGGCGCGAGCGTGAGGAGTTGGTCGTACAGTGCCAGGACCTGCGGCCAGTCGGTTGCGGCGCCGTCGGTGTGCACGGCGCTGATCGCGGCCTGGATCTGGTACGGGCCGGGCCGGTTGCGGCGCAGGCATCGGCGGACCAGGTCATGGCCCTCGGTGATGAGCTGCCGGTTCCACAGTGACCGGTCCTGGTCGGCCAGCAGCACCAGGTCGCCGGTCGGGCCGAGCCGGGCCGGGCGGCGCGCCTCGGTCAGCAGCAGCAGGGCGAGAAGGCCCAGGGCCTCGGGCTCGTCGGGCATCAACGCGGCGAGTTCACGGGCCAGCCGGATCGCCTCGGCGCACAGGTCCGTTCTGATCAACGGGCCGGCAGTGGAGGCGTAGCCCTCGTTGAACATCAGGTAGAGCACGGTGAGGACGGGCGGCAGCCGGTCCGGCAGCTCATGTTCGGCCGGTACCCGGTACGGGATGGCGGCGTCGCGGATCTTCCTCTTGGCGCGCACGATCCGCTGGGCGACGGTCGCCTCCTGAACCAGGTAGGCGCGGGCGATCTCCGGTACGTCGAGACCGCCCAGCAGGCGCAGGGTGAGCGCCGTCCGTGCCTCCGGTGCCAGCGCCGGGTGACAGCAGGTGAAGATGAGTCGCAGCTGGTCGTCCCGCACCGGTCCCACCTCCGAGGGATCATCCTGGTGATACAGCAGCAGGGCCTGAGCGTGGCGGGCCTCGCGGGTCGACTCCCGGCGGAGACGGTCGACGGCACGGTTGCGTGCGGTGGTCACGATCCAGGCGCCCGGGTTCGGCGGCAGTGTCTGCCACTTCTGCAGCGCCGTGGTGAAGGCGTCCTGGACGGCCTCCTCGGCGAGGTTGATGTCACCGAGGAGGCGGGCCAGCGTGGCGACGCACCGGCCGTACTCCGCGCGGTAGATGCTCGCCAGGTCCATGTCGGAAGACCTGCTGCCGGTCAGGCCTGGGACAGGTCGTCGAAGGGGCGCACCTCGACCGGGCCGCAGGCCGCCGCGCACCTTTCGGCCCAGGCCAGCGCCGCGTCCAGGTCCGCGCACCTGATGACCCAGAACCCGGCGATGTGCTCCTTCGTCTCGGCGAACGGTCCGTCACTCATGGCGGTGGTGCCGTTCTCGACCCGGACGACGGTGGCGCTCTCCGGCGAGGTGAGTCCCCCGCCGAAGACCCAGGCGCCCGCGGCCTGCATGTCGTCGTTGATCCGGCCGGTCTCCCTGAACATGGTCTGCGTTTCCTCGTCGGACGGCGTCGGCGCGCCCTCGACGGAGTGCACGGACAGCAGGTACTGCTTCATGACGATCCTCCGGTACCTCGATGGTGGGACGGGTGCAGGTCAGGCGGCCAGGCGGCGCGCGACGGCGGGGATCACGATCGCGGCCGCGACCAGGTGGGTGAGCATCAGCAGCGCCTTGGTGGCCATCCCGGCGTCGACGATCACGTCCGGCACCAGGGACAGGACGGTCAGCACCACGGTCGTGCGGACGAACCTGACCCGGGGGCGCCGGGCGAAACGCGCCAGCACACCGGCGATCAGCACACCGATCAGCGAGAAGACAGCGGTCAGCACACCGAACCCCGTCACGGGGATCGGGGCGCCGCCCAGCGCGAGGCTGATCCCGGCCAGGTGTCCGACGGCGGCGACGGCCATGGTGGCGACGCTCGCCGCGACAGTGGCGGCGACACCGGTCCGGATCAGCGCACCGACGTTCGACGTGGTGGCGCGGGTCGTGTTCGCAGTGGCGGTCATCGTGCCCTCCAGTGGGTGTGCGGCCCGTTGCGATGCCGGGCTCTCACCAGGGCTACGAACCGAACCGATCCCAATCGACAGCACGCCCAGAATTCTTGTCGGCGATTTTTCGAGGCGACCTCGCCGCCTCGCCGACCATGGAGTTGTGGTGGGTGACAGAGGCGACCGCCAGCCCCCGGAACGGGCACCACAACTCCATGATCGACACCGTTGACCTAAGCCTCGTCGGCCAGGTGCCAGACCTCGCGCATCGGGGCCCACCAGTCCCCCGAGCCGGGCTCGGCGATCGACTCCTGACACGGGTCGGTCAGCTTCCACCACTCCTGCGTCTGCGGGTCCGCCTCGATCAGCCGCAGGTCGGCCTCGTAGTCCTCACCCACGTACTCGTAGTAGCCGAAGAGCAGATCGTCGTGGAGAAAGATGGTGTAGTTGCGGAAGTTCGCCTCGCGCAGCGTCTTCTCCACGCTCGGCCAGACGGCCGCGTGCAACCTCAGGTAGGTCTCCCGCTGCTCGGGGCGGAGTCGGATCACGCAGCCATGACGTTTCACGTCGTGCCCTTTCGTGTGAGCTGGTTCAGGGGGGTGCCAAAGGCATTGACGGTAGCGGTTCGGCGGCGCCCGGAGGGGGCCAGCCGGCCGCCGATGTCGGCCGTTCCGCCAGGACTACGCACTGTGGCGCCGGGTCTACCCTCGGGTGATGGAGGGCCGCGTGCTGGTGGTCGAGGACGACTTCTCGATCCGGGAGGTCACCGCCCTCGGCCTGCGCCGCGCCGGTTTCCGGGTCGACACCGCCGTGGACGGGCGGCAGGCTCTGGCCGCGTTCCGCGCCCACCCGGTCGACCTCATCGTGCTCGACATCATGCTGCCGGGCCTCGACGGTCTGGAGGTCTGCCGGGAGATCCGGCGCACCAGCCAGGTGCCGATCCTGATGCTGACCGCGCGCACCGACACCATCGACGTGGTGGTCGGGCTGGAGTGCGGCGCGGACGACTACCTGCGCAAGCCCTTCGACCTGCCCGAGCTGGTGGCCCGGGTTCGCTCGGTGCTGCGCAGGGTCAGCCTGCCGACCCCCTCGACCGTCATCGAGGTCGGCGGTCTGGAGATCGACCCGGGCGGCTTCGTGGTCCGCCGGCACGGCCGGGAGGTGGTGCTCACCGCCACCGAGTTCCGCCTCCTCCTGGAGCTGGCCCGCCGGCCCGGTCAGGTCTTCACCCGGGAGCTGCTGCTGGACCTGGTCTGGAACCACGACTTCCTCGGCGACTCCCGACTGGTCGACGTGGCGGTGCAGCGGCTACGCGCGAAGGTCGAGGACGACCCGGCGCAGCCACTGCTGATCCGGACGGTACGCGGCGCCGGCTACAAACTGTCGACGGGCTGACGGGGGCGGCGATGGCCGGACGCGCGGTGTTGCCCGGGCGCCTGCGGCGCCGGCTGACGATCGCGTTCGTCCTGGTCGCCGGTGTCTCGGCCGGGCTGCTGGCCGGCGGGACCGGGCTGCTGCTGCGGCAGTCCTGGTTGGACGCCTCGCTGCACGAGGCCGCCGCCGACGCCCGCTACCAGCTCGTTCTCGCTGGGCAGTTCCTGCCGCTGACCGAGCAGCGCAGCACCGAACTGCTCACCAGCTTCGAGGCCAGCGGTCGACACGTGCTGCTCGTCGACGGCCCGACCCGCGCCTCGCACCCCGCGTACGCCCCGGTGCTGGGCACCCGGTTGCGGGCCGTCGTCGCGGACGGGCGGCTCGGCTATCAGCGCTCCGCGCTGGCGGAGCGTCCTCGGCTGCTGGTGATCGGTGGGCGCATCCCCGGCTCGACCGCCGAGCTGTACGTCCTGACAGTGGAGGACGACGTCGCCACCGACCTGGGTCAGCTACGCACCGCCCTCGTGGCCGGCTGGGTGCTGGTGGTGTTGCTCGCCGCCGCAGTGGGTCACGCGTTGGCCCGCCGGACGTTGGAACCGGTGGGCCGGGCCAGCCGGGCCGCCCGAGCACTCACCGAAGGGCTGCTCGCCACCCGCCTGCCGGTACGGGGGCGCGACGAGTTCAGCGCCTGGGCGGCGACCTTCAACGAGATGGCCGAGGCACTGGAGTCGAAGATCGCGGCGCTGTCGGCCGCGCAGGCCCGCGAGCGGCGCTTCACCGCCGACGTCGCGCACGAACTGCGTACCCCGGTGACCGCGTTGGTGGCCGCGGCGTCGCTGCTGCGCGAGCACCTCGACCAACTGCCCGACGACGCCCGGCCGGCGGCCCGGTTGCTGGTCGGCGACGTGGTCCGACTTCGCCGGTTGGTCGAGGATCTGATGGAGATCTCCCGGCTGGACGCCGGGCAGGAGCAGCTGGCCGTCGGGCCGGTCGACGCGTTGGCGCTGCTGCACGACATCGTGGCGGCGCGCGGCTGGTCGCCCCGGGTACGGGTCACCGGTGTTCCGGTCGCGGCGCGCACCGACCGGCGTCGGCTGGAGCGCGTGCTGGCCAACCTTGTCGCCAACGCGGTCGAGCACGGCGGTGGCGAGATCACGGCCAGCGTGGTGGGCGCCGGGCCCCTGGTCGTCTTCGAGGTGACCGACGAGGGGCCGGGCATCCCGGCCGAGCACCTGCCCCGCGTGTTCGACCGGTTCCACCAGGTCGACCCATCCCGCTCCGCGCCGGGCAGCGGGCTCGGGCTGGCCATCGCCCGGGAGCACACCGAGGTGCTCGGCGGCGCGTTGAGCGTGCGCAGCGAACCGGGCGAGGGCACCCGGTTCCGGCTGGAGTTGCCCGTCGCCGGGCCCGCTGGCCCGCGCGATGACCTGCGAGACCCGGACGATCCCGCCCACCCGGGTCCGGTTGGGCGTACCGCCGGCACGCCGGGCGGTGTGGGGTGACCGGCCGCGGTGCGGTCGGGCTGGGCGCACCGGCGCTGGTCGCGGCGCTCCTGCTCAGCGGCTGCGGCACGTCCCGCTCCGGTGACCTCGGCCTGGCGCCCACCGCGCCGCCGCCGAGCGTCGCACCCACCGACCGGCCGGAACCCACCCCGACCCGGGCCACGGCAACGACACCACCACCCACGAACCGGCCGCCGGGTCCGTCGACGACGGCGTCCACCGGCACGCGCCGGCTGGACCCGGTGACAGTGGAGCTGTGGTACGTCCGCGCCGGGCTGCTGGTGCCGACCCGGCGCACGCGGCCGGGCACTGTCGCGACGTCCCGGCTGGCGCTGACGGAACTGGCCGCCGGGCCGAGCCCGGCCGAGGCCGCCACCGGGATGATCACCCTGCTTCCGGCCGGGGTCGAGGTCACCCGCATCGCCGACGGCATGGCGACGCTGCGGGTGCCGTCCGTCGGCGACCCGGCAACCCGGCGGCTGCGCGAGGCGCAGGTGGTGTGGACGCTCACCCAGTTCCCCAGCGTGCGTCAGGTCCGCCTCGACGACGCGGCCCCGGTCGACCGGGCGGACTACGCGGACCTGCTGCCACCGATCGTGGTCACCGGCCCGATCCCCGGTGAGCGCGTCTCCGCTCCCCTCGTCGTCACCGGCACCGCCACCGTGTTCGAGGCGACGGTGAGCGTCCGGGTGCTGGACGCCGCCGGCCGGCAGGTGGCCACCGGTTTCGGCACCGCCAGTTGCGGCAGCGGCTGCCGGGGCGGCTACCGCGTCGTGGTCGGCTGGCGCACGGTCCGCGAACAGAAGGGCACCATCGAGGTGTACGAGGTGTCGGCCGAGAACGGCGAGCGGATCCACACGATGGCAGTGCCGGTGGTCCTGGCACCTCGCGACTGACCGCCCTGCCCGAGAGGGTGTTAACCCGGTGCGTCATCCATTTGTCGACATCGACGTGCGGGCCTGACGTCTACCCGACAGAGCGGCTCCTCGTCGGCGTTTTCCCAGCTGGCGCGGCCAATCGGTGAAAGCGCAGGTCACACGCCGTGGAGCCGGTGAGAACGTCTCCGACACGCCGGCAGCGGGATGGTACGCCGGACCGGACCGGACGACCGTCCCCGTGAACTTGGAGATTGACCTGCACAGACATGTTTGCCAACGTGAGCGCGTCGTTGCGCAGAGTCATATTCGCTGTTCAGCGCTGTGGTGACCGGCCGTATCGGAGTCGCGTCGGTCGCCGCGACAGCCTCACCATCCCTCACAGAGCGGAGATACATCATGTCCGGTGGCAGCCTTCCCCGTACCGGTATGGGCGTTGTCACGATCGGCGGCGCGGCCGGTATCGGCGGCTACGCCCTCCCCCTGCCGCTCACCATCGCCCTCACCGGAGCGACCGCCGTCCTCGTCGGCTTCATCATGATCCGAATGACGTTCCGTCGTCAGCAGTCGGTCGGACAGTGACCGCGAGCGTCACGAGGGGTCGTGTCCTGTTCGCCGCGGCGGTCGTCCTGGCCGCCGCGGCGGCGTGGACCGCCCATCACGTCCTCGCCGTGATCGGCGCCATCGACGGAGGCGGTCACCGCTTCACCTTCGCGTACGCCGTCATGTTTCTGCTGCTGATCTGGCAGCTCGGCACCTCCTATCTGGAGAAGCCCGCCGTGGTCACCGACCGGATGCAGGGGCACCTCGACGCTCTGCACGTGGTGGGTGTCGTGCCGGCGTACAACGAGGATCCGGGCGCGCTGCGGGCCTGCCTCGAATCCATGATCTTTCAAACGCGCAAACCAGACACCATCTACGTCGTGGACGACGGGTCGAAGCTGACCGAGGGCTACCAGCCGATCAAGCGGTGGTTTCTCGACGTCGCCCCGGTACACGGGATCATCGCCGCCTGGCACATCCAACCCAACGCCGGGAAGCGGCACGCCCAGGCCGCCGCGGTGCGGTCGACACCGGCAGCCGACGTCTACTGGACGGTGGACTCGGACACCATCTCGGACCCGAACGCCCTCCGGGAGTTGTTGAAGCCCTTCGCCGACCCGGCGGTGCAGTCCGTCGCGGGGGTGGTGATGGCCGCGAACGTGCGCAGCAGCTTCCTCACCCGGTTCACCGACCTGTGGCTGGTGACCGGGCAGCTCACCGACCGGTCGTCGCTGTCGGTGTTCGGGTGTGTGTGGGTGAACTCGGGCCCGATCGCCGCATACCGCGCGGAGGTGGTTCGCGACAACCTCGGGGCGTATCTGACGGAGACGTTCTTCGGCCAGCGGGTGCCCTTCTCCGACGACTCCCTCCTCACCCTCTTCGCGATGGTCCGGGGACGTACCGTGCAGCAGCCGTCGGCGTTCGCGTTCTCCCTCATGCCGGAGAACACCGGGCACTTCTGCCGGATGTTCCTGCGCTGGATGCGCGGCAGCTTCATCAGGACCTGGTGGCGGGTCCGGTACCTGTCGTTGCGGTCGATCGCGTGGTGGCTGCATCTGCTGCGCTGGGCGGCCACGGTGGTCGCGACGGTGCTGTTCGTGGCGGTGGCGGTCCTGTCGCCGATCATCGACCCCGATCCGCGGGCGATTCCGTGGCTGGTGGCTGTGCCGTTGATCGTGGGGTACGGGCAGGCGCTCCGCTACATGACGGTGCGACGATCGGACCAGTCGACCGCGTACCAGTGGGGCACCTGGCTCCTCACTCCCGTCGCTGTGGTGTTCGCCCTGGTCGTGCTGCGGGCGATCCGCTGGTACGGCGTCGCCACCTGCTGGCGCACCGGCTGGGGCACCCGCAAGAAGGTGGAAGTGGCGCTGGGTTCCTGACCACGACCCGGGCCGATCCTGACACCCGGGCTGACTCCAGGTGAAACGTCACCGTTTCGTCGGCCGAGTGCGAGGCAACTCACGAAACCCTGCACGGCCAGCCAACCGCGAACTATGGTCAGTACGACATCGTTTCGCGGGGGGTCGAGATGCTGGGTGGTCAACAGGTGGGCGCGGGCGCCGGGGTGCCGGCGGCTCGGGCGCCGCGCTGCACCGACAGCGATCTGTTCACCGTCGTCATCGACACCCTGCGCGAGGTCGGTTTCGACCGGATGACCATCGACGCCGTCGCCGCCCGCGCCCACGTCAGCAAGGCCACCATCTACCGACGCTGGGACGGCAAGGCCGAGCTGGTCGTCGCCGCCCTGCGCGAACGGCAGGTGGGTGTTCACAACCCGCCCGACACCGGCTCCCTTCGCGGCGACCTGATCGAGTTGCTGCGGGCCACGGCCGCGATCTGCACGGCCGACTGCGACCTCATGCAGGCGTTGACCTTCGCCATGCGGACCAACCCGGAGCTGGAACGCCTGGTGCGTCACCAGGTGCTGCCGGCCGGGCGGGTGGCGACCACCGCCATCCTGGTCCGGGCCGCGTCCCGCGGTGAGATTCCGCCGGAGGCCGGCGAGCGGGAGCTGTTCCACGATCTGGCGCCCGCGCTCACCATGTCCCGCATCGTCGCGCACGGCCTACCCGCCGATGACGCGTTCCTCACCCAGGTCGTCGACCAGGTGCTGATCCCGGTACTCCGCTATCAGCACGACCGTCCCTCGCCGGCCTGATTCACCGATATTCGCAACACGGAAGGCTTCACCATGCCCGGAACCACCTCGACCGCGCCCGGCGCGCCCAACGCCGGGCCGTCGACTGGCGCACCGCACCCGCGGCGCTGGATCGCGCTGGCGGTCATCGCGGTCTCACAGCTGATGGTCGTCCTGGACGCCACGATCGTGAACATCGCGCTGCCGCAGGCCCAGTCCGACCTGGGGATCACCGACGCGAACCGGCAGTGGGTGATTACCGCCTACACGCTGGCCTTCGGTGGTCTGCTGCTGCTCGGCGGTCGCATCGCGGACTACTGGGGGCGCAAGCGCACCTTCCTGGTCGGCATGACCGGTTTCGCGCTCGCCTCCGCCCTGGGCGGACTGGCCACCACCGGTGGGATGCTCTTCGCCGCCCGCGCGTTGCAGGGCGCCTTCGGCGCGCTGCTCGCCCCGGCCGCGCTGGCGCTGCTCACCGTCCTGTTCACCGAGGCCACCGAGCGGGCCAAGGCCTTCGCGGTGTACGGCGCGATCGCCGGCGGCGGGTCGGCGGTCGGCCTGCTGCTCGGCGGTGTGCTCACCGAGTACGCCGACTGGCGCTGGTGCCTGCTGGTCAACATCCCGGTCGCCGCCATCGCCATCGCGTTCGCGCTGCCACTGGTGCCGGAGAGCCGGGCCCACGGCAACACCCGCTACGACGTACCCGGTGCGATCCTGGTGACCGCCGGCCTGGTCTCCCTGGTCTACGGCTTCACCAAGGCCGCCGAGGACGGCTGGGACGCCACCGCGACGCTCGCTTTCATCGCCGCGGGCGTGGTGCTGCTCGCCGCCTTCGTGGTGGTCGAGCTGCGCTCCAGCCACCCGCTGCTGCCACTGCGGATCCTGCTGGACCGCAACCGGGGTGGGGCGTTCCTCACCTCGACGCTGATCGGCGCCGGCCTGTTCGGGGCGTTCCTCTTCCTGACCTTCTACTTCCAGGTGGTGTTGCAGTACAAGCCCCTCGAAGCCGGTCTCGCATCCCTGCCGGTCACCGCCGGTGTGCTGATCGCCGCGGGTGGTGCCAGCCAGCTGATGCCCCGGTTGGGTGCCAAGCCGCTGATGGTCGCCGGTTCGGTGCTCGCCGCCCTGGGCATGCTGGTGCTGACCCAGATCGACGTGGACACCTCGTTCCTCACCCACCTGCTGCCCGCACAGGTCGTCCTGGGCCTGGGGCTGGGCTTCACCTTCGTCCCGCTGTCCAGCCTCGCCCTGGTCGGGGTGCCGGAGCACGACGCCGGCGCGGCCAGCGCGACGCTCAACGCCACCCAGCAGATCGGTGGCTCGCTCGGCACCGCGCTGCTGAACACCTTCTACACCAGCGCGGTCGCCGCCTATCTGGTCGGCCGGGCGCCGAACCCGGTCAACCAGGTCGAGGCGCTGGTGCACGGCTACCGAGTGGCCTTCGCCTGGGGCGCGGCGCTGATCGTGCTCGCCGGACTGGCCACCCTGGTCCTGGTGAAGGTCCGCAAGGAGGACATCCCGACCGGCAACACAGTGCACATGGGCTGAGCCTGACCGACGTGGCCGCCGCCCGGAACGCGCCCGACACCGGGGCGGGCCGGCCGGCGGCCACGTCCGGTAGCGTCCGGACCATCGTCGAGAATCCGTTTGAGGAGATCCATGTCGACCCCTGCTGACCAGATCATCACCGCTCTGCGCGCGGGCCACGAGGAGCTCGCCGCGCTCGTACGGGACCTCAAGGAGGACGACCTGCTGCGGCCGTCGGGGGCCAGCGAGTGGCAGGTCTCCCAGGTGCTGAGCCACCTGGGCAGCGGCGCCGAGATCAACCTGGCGACGCTGGACGCCGCCCGTTCCGGCGCGCCCGGCCCGGACGGGGACTTCAACCGTGGCGTCTGGGCGCGCTGGGACGCGATGTCCCCGGCCGAGCACGCCGCCGGGTTCCTCGCCACCAACGAACGGCTGGTCGAGGCGTACGAGGCGCTGGACGCCGAGACCCGGGCCTCGATGCGGATCGACCTCGGCTTCCTGCCGGAGCCGGTCGACGTGGCCACCGCGGCCCGCTTCCGGCTCAGCGAGTTCGCCCTGCACCAGTGGGACGCCGAGGTGGCGTTCAACCCGTTCGCGGCGGTGACGCCGGGGGCGGTGGCGCTGCTGCTCGACCAGATCGGCGGCATGCTGGCCTGGACCAGCCGGCCCCAGGAGCTGGCCGGCGGGGAGGCCACGGTGCTGGTCCGGCTGCACGCGCCCGAGCGGACGTTCGGGCTGCGGCTGGGCGAGAAGGTCGAGATCGTCGACGCGCCGGAGCGCCCCGACGGGGAACTGGTGGCCCCGGCCGAGGCGTGGCTGCGGCTGGCCACCGGACGGCTGGGCACTCAGCACACCCCCGACGGGGTGCAGGTGACCGGCCCGGTGACCCTGGACGACCTGCGCCGGGTCTTCGTCGGCTTCTGACCAGCGGCCGTGGGGGGGGGGGGGGGCCGCCCCCCCCCCCCCCCCCCCCCCCCCCCCCCCCCCCCCCCGGTGGTGGCCCCCC